>CAIZFE010000038.1 GCA_903932145.1 uncultured Rhodopila sp.
CGCGTATGCTGTAGGGCCGCCGTCGGGCCCCGTCGAAGTGAATTTCGCGCGTTATACCAGTCCACGTGGAGACTGACGTACGGCTATTCCACCTTCGTCATGGCCGGTTTGTCCGGGCAACCTGACGTGGGCACCGTCAAGAGATAGGTCGCCGGGAGAAGCCGGGCGATGACGATGAGGGGGGAGAGCGGGCGTGCATCGGCTTCATGTCGTAGCCACTGTATCTCGTCCGTCAGACAATGATTATCGCAATGACCGTCAGGATTGCCGCGGCCGACGGACGCCGAACCGGGTCAGCAGATACAGGCGGATTGGCTGTTCGACCCACATATGGGTGACCGCGGAAATCAACAACACGCACACCAGATAAAGCACCGTCATGACCTCTCCCCATAACGGCGAACCATTTGAGATCGGAAACACACGGTTCCTGATGATCGTGAATGCCCCAAGGAACAGTGCATGCGTCATGTACAGCGCATAGGACGACTCACCAAGGAATACCAGGACTCGGGCCTGCATCCAGCTAACCTGTCCACTGATATCCAATTGAGCAATCGACAAAATGAGCAGCAATACGCCGGGGGTGATCAGCTCGATCATCACGGCACCGTATCTGATCCCACTGGCCTCCGGCACAAACTGACAATACAGCATGAGTGGCACAAACATCAGCGCGAGCGACAGGCTGCAGGAATTGAACCGCCATCCTTGGCGGAGAAGTTGCGCGCCGCACGCACCCAGCAGAAATCCCAAAAACTGCGGGACCGGATTAAACGCGATGAAATCCAGTTCAGCGTCCATGTGGTGCAGCGCAGCAACGATGCAAAACGCCATCAAGCAGGCCCACGCCGCGCATACACGATAAAAATACGGGACGATTGTTTGTTGTCGCAGCATCCGGCGAAACACAAACGGCGCACACAGGTAGAAAAACAGTTCGCACGACAAGGTCCACGACACGCCGTTCCACGCCTGGCGGACCTCGGGATGCCCCGGCAACCAATCATGCAAAAGCAGAAAGTTCGCGATTGTGCCGTAGGGCGTCCCAACGTAGCCGGCCAGCGGCGTGCCCAGGACTGCGAAGCACATCAGCGAAAACATGAGACACAGGATGTGGAGGGGGTAGATCCGGATCATCCTGCGCAAGATGAACTGCCGATCCGCCATGGCCGGGTCGTATCCCCACATCAGTATGAAACCGGACAATATGAAGAAAACCGAGACACCCAGCCAGCCGATCTGTCCCATAAAATCAACCGTGGCCGTGTGAGCCCAGGCGGCCCGCGTATGGTGAACGGCAACCGCCAAAGCCGCAAACACCCGCAAGGATGTCAATGACGGCAGCACCTGTACCGGCAGTGTCGCGTGATGGGATTGAAGGGCCTTCAAGGTTGACATATTCGAGTATTCCCTTCCACGCGGGCCAACCGGGCGCGGTTTGCCTTCGCATGTGCGCAATGACTACTCTTGTGGCGGTTTCAGCCAGACTGTCAAACAGAAAGCCCCCAAAGGGCCGGGGCATTGCCTGGAGAACGGCGCCGACCGAAAGCTCTGGTCATGGAGACCAGGGACCCGCAGGTCAAGCGCGACGCCAGGACAGGGTAGTGATGTCGAGAGCGCTTGAAAGCACAATCCCGACACTCCCAACCCCAACAAGACGATCGAGGCGGGTTCGGGTGCTGATCACAGGCCCGGGACGTTAGAGCCTTTGGCCCGGGAGATCCTTCATCCGCCGTGCTCCACCACCAACCGCCGCCCTGCCGGTCGCCATCGGTCATCAGCGAGCGTGCCAGCACGGCATGCACACCAGGGTTGACATATAAAAACTTATTTGTTAGTTTTACAGACATGGAGCATACGGCGCCAAGCATGACCCGGCCTGCCCCGCCCGATCCCGCACAGGATCGGGCCGGCGGCACCATACCGGAACGTCTCGCCGCCCTGCTGCATGTCGTCCGCGTCCTGCTCGGCCACGGCCGCCGCCTTGTTGAGATCGTCCCGGACCGCGCCGCCAACGTGGAATTCGCGACGCTGGCGGGCGTTTGGGGGACCTACATGCTTCCGACCATTCTCGCCCGGCTACAACGCGGTATCCTGCGGGCGATGGCGTTGGAGCGTTACCTGCTCGCCCGCGCCGCAAAAGGCCGCGAGATCGCATACGTGTATGCGCGCGAGCGCACGCAGGCCAAGCCGGCAGCGGAACCGCACGAGGGGGAGCCGGCCGCACGAACGGCGAAACCGCCCGCCAAACCGCAAACGGAGCCGCAAGACGCGCCCGGACCCAAGCGCCCCTCGTTCGATCCGGACGATCTCCGTATCCCCGGGCCCGAGGAACTCGACGTCGAAGTCCGCCGCCGTCCGTTCGGGCGTACTATCCTCGCGATCTGCATGGACCTCGCCGTCATCCCCGGTTTCTGCACCGGCCATTTCTGGAACCAGATATCCGATACGCTCCAGTTCTACGGCGGCAGTTTCACGACGCTGTTTAAGATACGGGCGCACCGCGAGGTATCGTTTCAGAAAGAGCGCGACAAGAAACCGGAAACCTGGAACTTTGCCTGGAAGCACCCGCCACTGGAGACGGTTCGGCAGGTGATTGGATATTTGATCGGCGAGGTTCCCATTCTGGACCCGTTCGATCCGCTGCGGGCCACCGCTCCTCCCTGATTCGCAGTCCCCGAACGTGTGTCGTACCCTCTGATTCCGGGGGCGCGTTCGTGCGCGCTATGGCCGGATACAGGGTGAATGGCGGAGCCGGGACTTCGCCCGCCCTTCGAGTCAACACCCGCTTGTCCGGGCCATGACGACGGGGAAACGATTTCCATCTGACGCGGTTATTCCCTGGCGTCACCTTAGTGGTTCTTTATGTTCGCCGGCCCCGCTCCCGGACCGCCCGATTTGCCCAATCGCTTTGAAGCCTATCTACTCTCCGCCACATCGGCAGACCCAAAAGCCGAACCAGGGGAACAAGGAGCGTCACAACCCATGAGCGCCACCGCAATCGCCGACCTCGCGGTCGTTGAGCCTGGCTCGCTTGAAGAACGATACCGCGAATCCGCCGCCTTTCGCGCCGCATCCGACCAGACACGCGTCACGCCCACGCATATCCACATCGCGGTTGCCAACGGCCTCGGCTGGGGATTTGACGGCATGGACGGGGTGATTTTCGCCCTCGCCTCGCCGCTGATCGTCAAGGAGTTCGGGCTGACCGTTCCGGAATACCGGTCGGGGCTACAGCTTGCGCTGCTGGTCGGCATTTTCGGGATGTTCGCCTGGCCCTGGCTGGCGGATCGTTACGGCCGACGGACATTGCTCGCCATCAACATCGCGCTGTTCTCGCTGATGATGCCGGTGCTGGCGATCTGCCAAACCTGGGCGGCGTTCGTCGCCGTTCGCTGCGTCGTCAATTTCGCTCTGAACGGGGAATGGTCGCTCGGTTCCATGCTGGTGGCGGAAACCTGGCCGGCGCGTCTGCGCGGCCGCGTCATCGGCATCAACCGCGGCACCTGGTGCTTCGGCGCCGCTTTGGCAGGCGTGATCGCCACCTATCTCATCTCCAGCTACGGCTGGCGGGTCGCGTTCACAGTGCCCGCATTGGTCGCCCTGATCGCGGTCTATGTGCGCGCGAAATGTCCGGAATCGCCCTACTGGGTACGCATGCAGGACCGCAAGGCCCGCATCGCCCGCGCCCAGGCCAGCGGGCTGCGGCTGTCAACCGAGGACCAGGACTGGGTCAACAAAGCCAAACGAATCCCGCTGCGGCAGTTGTTCCTGCCGGATATGCTGCGCAATACGGGCGTCGCGACGTTCATCGCCTGCTGCTCCACCACCATTTACGGCACCGTTGGCGGCTGGATGCCGCTGTATTTGTCACAGGAACGGCATTGGTCCACCGCCGAGTATGGGACGTTCTATATTTGGTGGGGACTGGTCGGGTTCCTTGGACTGCTGGCGTCGGGCTGGATCTCCGATCGTTTCGGCCGCAAGCCGGCGTTCTATGTCATGCTGGCGGAAGGCGCGGTGTTTATTACGCTCTGGGTTTATGCGACGACCGACACCGAACTGTGGGTTTACGGGCTGTTGTGGAGCATTGGCTTCCTCGGCTTCTGGGGACCGAGCATGATTTTGACAGCGGAACTGTATCCGACGCGCATCCGCGGGGTGGGCAATGGATTTTCCTGGTCGGTGGCGTGGCTGTTCGGTTTCGTGCTGTGGCCGTTCCTGGCGGTCGGCTTGCAGCAGCGCACCGGGTCTTTCGCGGCGGCGTTCCTGCTGATCCCGGCGGCCATGGCCTGCATGGCTCTTGGCGTTTGGTGGTTTACGCCCGAACATGCGGGCAAGGAACTGGATGATATCGCAACCTGAACAATGGAGGACATAATGGCCAAGGGCATTCTGCTGGTCGCGTTCGATTTCACGAATGCGCATGAGGACGAATTTCACGACTGGTACGATCTGGAGCACATCCCGGAGCGCCGGCGCGTCCCCGGCTTCGGCCTGTGCGAGCGTTGGATCAGCGTCGCCAATCCCAAACAAGCCGTCGCTACTTACGATCTGGACAGCCTCGCGGTGCTGCAAAGCGAGGCCTACAAAGCCATCGCGTTCGAAAACCTGTCGGTCTGGTCCAAGCGCGTCGGCCCGATGTGCAACCGGCTGATCCGTTTCGACGGTGAGCAAACCTTGCCCGGCAATGCCGACAGCCCGGCGGGTGCGGGTGGCGTGTTGGTGAATGCGATGAACGTGTTGCCGGAACACGATGCCGAGTTCAACGAATGGTACGACAACGAGCATATTCCCGCGCTGGCGGCTGTCTCCGGTGTGCTGTCCGCCCGGCGGTTCAGGGACCCGACAGGCACGCACCGGTATCTCGCGTTGTATCATCTGAAATCACCCGAGGTGGCGGCGGGTGCTGAATGGAAGAATGCGGCGTCAACGCCGTGGACCGAGCGCCTGCGGCCGCATTTCCGCGATCATCTGCGGATCCTGACGCGGCGTTATGTGCAGGGTGGGTAGAAGCGGCGGGAGGTCTGGCGCGTCATGGGCCGGGGGCCCGCCCGTCATGGCCCGGCTTGTCCGGGCCACCTATGCCCTGACGGAGCCGCGAGACTTGGCCCGGACAAGCCGGGCCATGACGGGCGGGGTTGGGCCGAACCGTGACGAATGCGCGTCGTCCTACGGGTAATCCGGCGCGGGCCGCCGCGACGAGAACTGCGACTCGATCACCAGCACGATGACACCGCAGACAATCGCCGCGTCGGCCAAGTTGAACACATACCAGGAGATATCGCCCCACCGCGTATCGACATGGGCATGGATGAAATCGACCACCCCGCCGAAGCGCACGCGATCGATGACATTGCCGATCGCACCGCCGGCGATCGCTCCGATCGCCGGCGCGACCACCTTGTTCTCGGCCTTGCGCAGCCAGAACCCGAGTGCCACGACGACCGTCAGGGCGACGACCGCCAGCACGACGTGGCCCCAGTCACCCAGCCCGTTCAGCAGGCCGAAGGTGACGCCCTTGTTCCAAACCATCGTCAGGTTCAGCACCGGCAACAGCACCACCTGCCGCAGCGACGGCAGATCCAGCATGTTCAGCACCCACCATTTACTGGCCTGATCCGCCGCCAGCACGATCAGCCCGGCGATGATCCCCAGCGGCAGGAAGTTCGGCCGGGTCACGCCGGTTTGCACGTCAGACCGGACTCGACCGCGTCCGAGCATCGGAGACACAGTGACGGGTGGGAGGCGACTGACCCCACTTCCGTCAGCACTCTCCAGCAACGGGCGCATTTCTCGCCGGAGGCGGGCGTGACCTTCGACAGGGGTTCGTCCGTGCCCGGCACGATCCGTACGGAGGAGACGATCGCGATCTCTGACCATGCGGCTTCATCCAGTAAGTTGGCGTGGTCCGGGTTCAACGGCAGTTCCACGGCGGCCTGCAACGACGATCCGATCACGTTCGTCTTGCGGCATTCTTCAAGCGGCACGGTAATGCGCCGGCGGATAGTGCGGACGGTTTCCCACTTCGCCGCCAGCGCCGGATCGTTCCAGTCTGACGGCGGGGTTTGGAACAGCTCCAGATGCACGCTGGTGTCGTCACCGAAGCGGGCGCACCAGGCTTCCTCGGCTGTGAAGCACAGCACCGGGGCGAGCCATGTGCACAGATACCGATGCAAGTAATCCAGAACGGTGCGAGACGCGCGGCGGCGCAGACTGTCAGGCCGGTCGCAATACAGCGCGTCCTTGCGGATATCGAAGTAGAACGCGGACAGATCGACGGCGCAGAAATGATGCAGGTCCGGATAGACGCCGGTCCAGTCGTAGGACTGCACGGCGGCGCGGAATTTTACGTCCAGTTCCGACAAACGGTGCAGCACCCAGCGTTCCAACTCCGGCATCTCTGCCACCGGCACGCGTTCGGCTTCGGTGAATCCGTCCAAACTTCCCAGCACCCAGCGCAGCGTGTTGCGTAACCGGCGATACAGCTCGGATTGCTGTTTCAGGATTTCCTGGCCGATCCGCAGGTCTTCGGTCGTGTCCGACGACATGACCCACAGCCGCAGAATGTCGGCGCCGTATTTGTCGGCGACCTCGTCCGGGGCGGTGGTGTTGCCCAGGGACTTGGACATCTTCCGGCCCTTCTCGTCATTGACGAAACCGTGGGTCAGGACGGCCTTGAACGGCGCGACACCGCGGGTGCCGACGGCCTCCAGCAACGAGGACTGGAACCAGCCGCGATGTTGATCCGACCCTTCCAGATACAAATCCGCCGGCCACGGCAGGCCACGCTTTTCCAGCACGAAGGCGTGGGTGCAGCCGGATTCGAACCAGACATCGACGATGTCCTTCACCTGCTCGTAAGCGTCCGGATCGTAGTCGTTGCCCAGGAAGCGGGACGGCGGCGAGGAGTACCAGGCGTCGGCGCCCTCGGCTTCGAATGCCTCGACAATGCGGGCGACGACGGCGGGATCACGCAGCGGCTGGCCGGTGCGTTTTTCCACGAACACGGTGATCGGCACGCCCCAGGTGCGCTGGCGGCTGATGCACCAATCCGGGCGCGACGCGACCATGGAGCCGATACGATTCCGCCCCTGGTCCGGCACGAAATGCGTGGCGGCGATGGCGGCCAGCGCTTTTTCCCTGATGGCGTGCTCGCTATCCATTGGGATGAACCACTGCGGCGTCGCCCGGAAGATCAGCGGCGCCTTGGAGCGCCAGGAACACGGATACGAATGCGTGATTTTCCCACGCGCCAGCAGATTGCCGGCGCCCGTCAGCGCCGCACACACGGGATCGGCGGCCTTATAGACATGGTGGCCGGCAAACAGCGGCACCCACGGGTAGTAGGTGCCGTCATCGGCGACGGTTTCCGGCACTTCGATGCTGTTAGCGCGGCCCAGGATAAAATCGTCCTCGCCATGGCCGGGCGCGATGTGGACGAATCCGGTGCCCGCCTCGGTCGTGACGAAATCGCCCAACAGCAGCGGCGTGTCCTGTTCGTAGCCCTGGCCACGCAGCGGATGCGCCATGATCGTGCCGGCGAGGTCGGCCCCTTTGACCACTGCCAGGACGGTGTGGGTTTCGATGCCGGTGTCCTTCAACACAGTCGCCAAAAGAGCTTCTGCGATGACGAGCTTTTCACCCGTCACGGCCAGGGAACCGTCAGCCACGGCACCCACCTGAATGACCGCATAATCGAACTCGGCCCCGGCGGCGACGGCGCGGTTGCCCGGCATCGTCCACGGCGTGGTGGTCCAGATGACGATCGCAGCGCCGGTTACCTCGGGGATGGACGCGGTCACCACCGGAAAGCGAACCCAGATCGTGACCGAGGTATGGTCGTGATACTCGATCTCGGCTTCCGCCAGCATGGTCTTCTCTACAGGAGACCACATCACCGGGCGCAAGCCGCGATACAGCGAGCCATTCAGCAGGAACTTGCAGATTTCCCCGGCGATGGCGGCTTCCGAGGGCAGATCCATGGTGGCGTAGCGGTGGGCAAAGTCGCCCTCAACCCCCAACCGCCGAAATTCCTTCGCCTGGATGCCCATCCAGCGATCCGCATAGGCGCGGCATTCGGCGCGGAAATCCAGCACCGGAACGGCGTCCTTGTCGCGCTTTTTGGCGCGGTATTCTTCCTCGATCTTCCATTCGATCGGCAGGCCGTGGCAGTCCCAGCCGGGGATGTAGTTGGCGTCGTAGCCGGCCATCTGGCGGGTGCGGTTGACCACGTCCTTCAGGATCTTGTTCAGCGCGGTGCCGATATGCAGGTGGCCGTTCGCATACGGAGGCCCGTCATGCAGAATGAACAACGGCCGCCCCTTCGAGGCCGCTCGGATCTTGCCGATCAGGTCCATGGCGTCCCATTTCGCCAGGATCTGCGGCTCCTTCTTCGGCAGGTCCCCACGCATGGGGAAACTGGTCTGCGGCAGGAACACCGTGTCACGGTAGTCGCGCTGGGGATCGGTCACTGCGTCGTTCATGCGAATTCCGTCAGGCAAAGGGCGGGCGATTGGTTCGAAGCGGCCAGCCTATACACGGATGTCGCCCGCGCGACCATGCCGAACGCGGAAAGGTGAGATGGGGGAGCGCTATAGGGAGCACCTGGTGGGTGGCGGGCGACGCTATGTCGCCTCCGGAAAGAAATTCAGGTCCATCATTTGTCCATACGACCAGGGGCAGACGAGGGGGAAAGCAGAGCGATCCAGGCCCGTCTCGCCTACGGCCCCCGGGATGGCGAAACCATAAGCCGCCTTGATGGTCTCTTCGATGCTGTGTTTGAGGCTCGGGCTTTCCGCCACATAATAGTCCAGTTTCACGCGCTGTATTTCGATTGTCAGACGCCAGCTATTGCTTTGGAAAGCCGGCTGAAACCGCCATTTTAGCAAGTGCACCAGCAGCGTCGTCAGACGTTCGACCAGTTCGCGCTTCTCGCGTTTGGCAATGCTCTCGATCTCTTCGGCGATGTGTTCAATGTCCGCCTCGGAGAGCCGCCCCGCGCGCAGCAATGCGGCCTGTTCGTTTGCCCAGGCGTAGAAGTCCTGACCGTAAAGTTGCGGATTGCTCACTTCGCTTACCCAGTTTCCAAGCCGGTGCCCGCCATTAGCTCGCGGTCAACCCCAAACCGAGAGCCTATTCTTTCATTTCGGGGCACCAATCCGAATACCAATATGGTTCCCGGCGGGCCGCCGACAATGACTCAAACTGTCCAACGCGGGGCGACCTGCCTGTCGGCAGGCCATCCTGATTGGGCTCAACCGCAGGTTTGCCCGGTTCGCGGCGGCACGCTCGCATCCCAACCTGCATACGAGCGCTCAGCCACGGCTAATAGGTTGCCGCGGCCTGCTTCACGGAGCCATCCTTCTCCGCTGACGATCCGCTGGCCAGCATCGCCCGCATGCCCTGGCCGTTGACGCGCCACCAATCGTGCAGAATGCGGACATCCCAGCCGATGCAAAAATGCTTCACGCCCATTTCGAGGTACGGTGCCGCCTCGGCAATATCACCGAGTTCCACACGCGGGTGCAGGCCCTTGGCCAGCGCCATCTCGATCGTCTGGCGCTCCGCCCGCTTCACGTCCGGGTGGTTGCGCTGGCCGGTGACACCCAGGCTCATCGCATAATCCGAACCGCCAAACTGCACCATGTCGATGCCTTTGACCGACAGGATCGCGTCAAGGTCCTCAACGCATTCGCGCTTTTCAACCATCACCGCGATGACGACCTCATCCAGGGCCGCGACATAGGCCGGCGATCCGCCTTCCCGGACAGTGCCGACATCGCGCCGCATGCCGACGCCGAGGCGGCCACCGGACCCCGGGGTTTCCGCGCGAACCGCCGCCACACAGGCCCGAGCATCCTCAACCGTGCGGAGGTCGGCGAACAGCACCGCCTGGAAGCCGGAGCCGATCGCCCGCATGGCCTGATGCGTCCACTGGGTCTGCTCGACCTTGATCATGCCGCCCAGGTCTTTCAGCTCCAACGCCCGGCCGAGGTTGTCCAGGTCATGCATATCGAAGGGGGAATATTCGGCGGTGAATTCGACATAGTCATAGTTGCCGGCCTGCCCGACCAACTCCACCAGCGTCGGCCATGTCGAGAGCAGGTGCGTGCCGATCGATGGCGCGTTGGCGGTGAGCAGGGCACGTAAACGGTTTAGGCGCATGATGGCGCTCCCTTCTGGTTTTCATATCGGACGCGTTGTCAGCCCATGGTCGTCGCCTGAGGGCCGATTGGCAAGCTGGGAGCCGGGACGCCGCTTTCGTCATGGCGGGCTTTTTCGCTAAGGTGCGTATTGGGCACGTCATTTGACGCTCCTGGCCAACCGGTCCTCTGGCGCATACGATGTTGTCGTTTACATGGTGCGCGAAGTGTTGGACTTTGGCATGGAATTGGTTCCGGTGGTGGCATCATATGACCGGGCCTGACGACCATTACCGAACCCGCCCCTCGGCGTGGTAATGTGCCGGCGCCAAATGACGAGGATGAAGGTGCGCATGGACGACCAGATCAGCCATTCGGCGCGAACGGGTGGCGGCGCGACATGAACATGATCCACAATGCCCGGATCACGCTGCTGGCGACCTTGTTGAATACGATGGCCGGATCCAGTTTCACCGTAGGCATCGCCGCTCCGATCGCAGCCGCGTTCTTTTACAATCCCGCGGGCGCACGCCTCACCAACGTGGCAGGCGGAGTTGTCATATGGCTCATAATCGCGATCATGCTACACGTTCTGGCGCAGCGCGTTCTTGGAGAACTTCGCCAATGACAGATCTTCAACTGTTCGCTTTCTACATTCTGCCGATCATCGTCGGACTCTTAGGATGTTTGGCCGCCTGGATCGGCATCCGCTTCATCCCATGACCTCGCCCTGCATTTGCCCCGGCACGGCCGCCAAAAATCCTGCGCCACAGGGCAACACGGGTTTTCGGTAGTCCATCTGGCCCCGCAGACCCACGGCCGCCGCTCACCCGCGTCTCAAAAGCCACGTCATGGGAATTTACCCCATATTATGAGACGAATCTTCGAACACGCGCTGGAAATACTTGTGCGTGAAAAAATCGATGGCCGGGCGCGGCGGGAAGGAAATTTTGATTCCCCAAATGATAGATTGATATCGGAAATAAGTCAATATCAATCGCTGCGGTACATAGATAATCGCATGGCAAAACCGACCCACGATAGGCCGGATATCGCGTGCTTTAGTAAGCCATTTGCAGCCACAGATGCACCCGGACGAAAGGGATTGTTTGCCTTATCTGCGTGCATCTGTGGTTCCAATTTCCTATTTGATTGGCGCTATCCCTTAGCCTCGGCGCGCAGCAATGCCGGAGAATTCCCAATGCGATTGCCCTGCTGCCGTTCCGATCCGGGTCATCGGGTGAACCCGGGTGCCCCCCTCGTCACCGCACCGCTTCACCGGGAAAATCCACCGCCGCCGCCGGCAGCATCGGAACCGCTGCTTCCCGCGGCTTCGGCAACGCCGGTACCCACGGGCGATCCCCGCGCTCCGCCCGATCCGTGATCACACGCGCGCCATCGGCATCCAGCCAGATGGCGGTGCTGCCGTAGCGCCACACGGTAAACCGGTCCACCAGCTTCGGCCACGGCTTCGGACACAGCCCGCGCGCCGGTTCGGCCGACACAATGATCGAGACCTGATCGCAGAATTGCGGATGCTGGGCGCCGCGCGCCAGCAACGCGCCCGGACGATCCGCATACGGCCTCAGCAAACAGGCATCCGCGTCACAGCGCAGCGACACCGGCTTTCCGTCATCCGCCGTCGCGGCAGCGACACCCGGCATCGGCAGAAACGACCCGCCACCCCAGTATTGCAGCCACGCATCGCGGGTGAACTTCGATCCCCCCTGCCCCATTTGCAGGAACGCACCCGCCGGCGTCCGCACCGCGATCAACCGCCCGTCAGCCGAGACCAGCATATCCGGCGGACGATCCAACAAAGGCGACGCCAAACCCGCCAGCATCAGTGCAATCCCAGCCAGCCGTCGCCGTGTCTGCCACAGGCCCAGCCAGGCCAGTCCGAACGAGAACAAGCACAGTCCCCACACAGGAATATGCGGCGCCGCAAACGTCGCCGCCGGCAACCCGGCGGTCGTGTTCGCCACCCAGACGATCGCCCGAGCCCCCCAACCCATCGGGATCAGAACGACGGATTCAAGATGGAACGGCATCAGGAACAACGCGATCAGCCCGGCCGGCATCACCCACAGCGCGGTCAGCGGCACCGCCACCATATTCGCCAGGATGAAGTAAATCTGCACCCGCCCGAAATGATAGGCGCCATACGGAGCCGACGCCGTCCCCGCCAGCGCGCTGGTCAGCGCCAGCGCCACCAGATGCGACAGAAACCGCCGGTGCCACGCCGCGCCGTGCAGCCGGCGCAGCCAGGGACGCAACGCCTCATAACCGGAGATCAGCGCCAGCACGGCGGAAAAGCTCATTTGGAACGACACGCCCGGCACCTCTTGCGGCGCCAGGACCATCAGCACCGAGGCCGCCAGCGCCAGCCCGCGCAACGAGAACGGGCGGCGATCCGCCATCAGCGCGATGGTAAACAGGCACGCCATGACGAAGCTGCGAATGATCGGCACATGCATGCCGGTCAGCACCATGTAGGCCGCGCCCGCCGCCAGGGCGCAAATGCCGGAAAGCTTCTTCGTGGGCCAGAACAGGCTGGCCCGCTCGCTGAGCGCAAACGCAAAGCGGGACAGCGCCAGCGCGAACCCCATGACGATGCCGATATGCAACCCCGCCACCGCCAGCAAATGCGCCAGTCCGGAGTCGCGAAACGCCGCGTGATCCGCCTCCGGGATCGCCATCGACGCCCCGGTCAGCAGGGTCACCGACACTGCCCCCGCCGCGCCCGGGATCACCGCCGTGACGCGCGCCGCGATCACCTCCCGCAGCCGCTGCACGAACCGCATCGGCGCGGACGGCACCACCTGCGCCGTTCGCTCCGCCTTGCCCAGCGCGTACCCGGACGCGCCAAGGCCGGCGTAAAACGCATCCCGTTGCAGGTCCCAGCCTCCCGGATATGACGGCATCGGCGGCGGCCGCAGCAGCGCCCGGATTTTCACCGAATCGCCGGTTTCCAGCGCGCCATCGTCCTTTTTTTGTAGGCGCACCCGAGCCGAACGGCGCAGCGGAACTGCCGCGTCGTCCAGGAAGGCTGGCTGGATGGTGATCCGGCGACCGTCCGGCAATGCCTCCACCGCCAGAATCGTGCCGGTCACGACCACCGCATGCGCCGGCAGATCCGCCTCGATCGGCGGCGCCCGCGCCGTGGCGATCTGCCCGGCGGAGAACCCCAACGCCGCGACGGCCAGCGGCCCGAACAGCCAACGCGCACCCGGCCACCACAACGCCACACCCAGAAAAGGCGCCGTCACGGCCGGTCCCAGCCACACCGAAGGTTCGAAGCGCAGGGAAAAATACGCCAGCACCCCTGCCCCCATGAACACCGGCAGCCACACCGCAAGCCGCTCCCGCTCGGTGTCGAGCCAGCGATCCAGCGCGGTCTTCAGGGTGGCGATCAGCCTCATGCGGAACAGTTTACGCCCGCAACCCTCTACAAAAGGTAAACGCGCATGCTAGATCGTGCGAATGACCGTTCGCACCCGCTTCGCACCCAGTCCCACCGGCCCGCTGCACATCGGCGGCATCCGCACCGCGCTGTTCAACTACCTCTACAGCCGCCATTTCGGCGGCGAATTTTTGCTGCGGATCGAGGACACCGACCGCGAACGCAGCACCGACGAAGCCACCAAAGGCATCATCGACAGCCTGGATTGGCTGGGGTTGGAGCGTGACGGCCAGACCGTTTTCCAGTCCACCCGCATGAGCCGCCACGCCGACATCGCCCGCCAGTTGCTGGCGGAGGGCAAGGCCTACAACTGTTACTGCACGCCCGCCGAACTCGCCGCCGAACGCGAACAGGCCCGCGTTGAAAAACGCGTCTGGCGCTACGACGGACGTTGGCGCGACCGCGATCCGTCCGAGGCGCCCGCCGGTGTCACCCCGGTGGTTCGGCTGAAAAGCCAGCGCGACGGCGAAACCGTGCTGGAGGATCTGGTGCAAGGCACCGTCCGCGTCGCCAATATCGAACTGGATGACATGATCATCCTGCGCGGCGACGGCTCACCCATGTACAATCATTCCGTGGTGGTGGACGACCACGACATGGCAATCACCCATGTGATCCGTGGCGACGACCACCTGACCAACACGTTCCGGCAAATCCAGGTCTATCGCGCGATGGGTTGGGACCTGCCGCAATTCGCCCACATCCCGCTGATTCACGGCGCTGACGGAACCAAATTGTCGAAGCGCCACGGCGCCCAGTTCGCGCTGGAGTTCCGCGACAACGGTTTCCTGCCCGAAGCGCTCTGCAACTACCTGATGCGGCTGGGCTGGTCGCATGGCGATCTGGAGGTCTTTGACCGCGAGGAAGCCATCCGGTTGTTCGACGTGGTCGATGTCAATCGCGGCCCGTCGCGCATGGATTACCTCAAACTGACCAACCTGAACGGTATCTACATCCGTCAGGCCGATGACGACCGGCTGACCCGCGACGTGCTGGAGCGGCTGGCGCACCGCACCGATCTGTCGCTCGGCAGCATCGCGGCATCGCGGATCAGGGCGCTGATCCCGGCGTTGAAGGAGCGGGCAAAGACACTGGTGGAACTGGCTGACTCAGCCGCCTTCCTGGCCCGCGTCGTGCCGTTGCCGATGGAACCGAAAGCCGCCGCCGCGTTGACGGCGGAGGCGCGCCTGATGCTGCGGGAGATCGCGGCGGCCCTGTCGGAGACCGATTTCTCGGTGCCGGCAA
Organism: uncultured Rhodopila sp.; assembly: GCA_903932145.1. Classification (GTDB taxonomy): domain Bacteria; phylum Pseudomonadota; class Alphaproteobacteria; order Acetobacterales; family Acetobacteraceae; genus Rhodopila. Next base: position 14,857 of record CAIZFE010000038.1, read on the forward strand.
TCGATGCGGCGTTGCGCGCATTCGCGGAACGCACCGGACGGAAGCTGGGTCAGGTGGCGCAACCGTTACGCGCGGCTTTGACCGGCAGCACCATCAGCCCGGGGATCGATGCCACGTTAGCGGCACTGGGACGTGACGAATCGCTCGCGCGAATCATTGCTTCGTCGGTTTAATTTTTTCCTGGATCGCTTTTCACGATTTAGTGTACTCGCCGGGTCATCCCTACCGGTGAGAGACGCATGCGTACCCCCAATCGGAAAACCCTGGCTGCCCTTTTACCCGCGATTGCCGGCGCGGCGGCTGTCATGACGGCAGGCGCCGGCGGCAATGCGCTCGGCACTTACCTCAACAGTGCGCCGGAGATCGGGCACATCATTGCGTTTGTTGCGTCCGATCGAGGCACCGATGGACCTGGCATCGCCGTGCATCGTGAAGACAAGTCCACCTGCGTTTTGAAACCGCGAGTCATGAGCCGTTTCGGCGGTAGCTTCATGATAGAAAGCCAGGTGACCGATGCGGAGGCCGATTTTCGGGTTCACTGGGCCGGCCGCCTGACAAGTAATGATGGCGACGATTGCGGCACTGACGCGATTCTGCTGATGGACCGCCCGCAACTCGACGAACTGGCGGCGTCGGCTGGCGGCTATGGTGCTAGTGCGGATCGCAGTCCGGTTCGGACAATGGGAATGGCCAGCCGATAGGAACCAGAAGATCGGGCCATGACCGTAAGCCATGGCCCAACACCCTACCCCGCTACGCGCACCGCCCCCACCGCGACCGGAGTCTCCTCCCCCAGCGTATGCCGCGTCAGGGTGAACGACGCGACCGCGCCGATCAGCGACAACGCCCCGGCCAACACAAACGCCGACGAGAAACTGCCGGTCGCCTGCACGATATAACCCGTCACGATCGGCGCCAGCAGCCCGAACACGTTCCCACCCAGCACCATGAACGCAAACGCCCGGCCGCTATCAGCCTGCGAGCGCAACAGATCGTTGGCCAGGGCCGCGTTGGTCGCGCTCGCGGTGCCGCCGAAACTGACCGGCAGGATCGTCAGGATGACCACGGCGGTCAGCGAGTCCACGAACGGGATCGCCATGCCGACCGAACACAACAGCAGGCACGTCACGACGACGATCCGCCGAGCGCCGGTCGGCAGCGTTTTTGGGGTGAGGATTCGATCGCCGATCCAGTTGGTCAGGATAATGACCACGCCGCCAACCATGAACGGCACCGCCGTAAACCAGCCCGAGTTCACGATCGACAGATGCCGTTCGGTTTGCAAGTAGTTCGGCAGCCAGCTCAGATACAGATAAACCGAATACACAGCGCAGCCCTGCGAAAGCGCCAATCCCCACATCGACGGGGAGCGCAGCAAACCGCGGTATCCGACACCGCTATGGCCGGCCATCGGTTCATTGCCGTGACGCTGGGCCAGGATGTGCCGGCGTTCCGGTTCCGGGATCCAGCTTGTTTTCTCCGGCGTGGACACGAACGCCATCCACACCGCGACCCACAGCAAACCCACCGCGCCGGTAATGACGAACGACCAGCGCCAGGACAGGGACGAGATCAGCCACGCCACCAGCGGGGCACTCAGGGCCGGGCCGAACAAGGTGCCGGCCTGGATCAGACCGACCGCCAGTCCGCGTTCGGTATAGGGCGCCCAATCGCGGACGGAACGATAGCTGACCGGGAAGGTCGGGGCTTCCCCGGCGCCAAGTCCGAGACGCGCCAGGATCATGGTGCCAAATCCCGTCGCCGCTCCGGTCAGCATCTGGGCGATCGACCAGAACGCGGCGCCGGCGGCGGCCAACCGATGCGCCCCGAAACTGTCCACCAGCTTGCCGCTGGGCAGCATCATCGCCACGTATGCCCACAAAAATGACGAGAACAGGTACCCGAGTTGCACCGGCGACAGGCCGAACTCCTGCGCCACCGAACGGCCCGCGACCGACATATTGATGCGGTCGAGGTAGCAGACGACGTTGAACACAAAGAGTAAAAAATAGATCCAATAACGGCGGTGCGTCATCCTGTAGGTCTCCCGATTTGTCAGCTTCTGTTGGCTGCCGCCACGCTAGGCAGGAACCAACCGCAAGTCGAATCGGAGCGGCCGGCGGAGTCCCGCTTCAGCCCACGTGTTGAATTCGTCATAAGGGCATGCCACCGTCGGCGCCGTCCGCAATCGCAACGGTATCCGGAGAGAAACGCCCATGGCCACTGGCCCCTTGAACGGCATGCGGGTGGTGGACTTCACCACCACGATCGCCGGCCCGTATTGCACCCGGATGATGGCCGACCTCGGCGCCGAGGTGATCAAGATCGAAACGGACGAGGGCGATATGATGCGCTCGCGGCCGCCGTTGCGGGATGGTGCGTCCTCGTCCTTCGGGCAGCTCAACGCCGGCAAGCAAAGCATCGTGCTCGATCTGAAACGGCCTCAGGCGCAAGAAATCGTCCGGCGCCTGGTGAGCACCAGCGACTTCCTGGTGGAAAACTTCCGCCCCGGCGTGATGCAGCGGTTCACGCTGGATTACACAACAGTGGCGGCGGCTAATCCGAAGCTGATCTATTGCTCGATCTCCGGTTATGGCCAGACCGGCCCGTCATCTGGCCTCGCGGCCTATGCGCCGGCGATCCATGCGGCGTCCGGCTTCGATATGGCGCATCTTGCCTACCAGCCTGGACGCGAACGGCCAGACAATTGCGGCATCTATATTGCCGACATCGTTAGCGGCACGTATGCATTCGGCGCCATTATGGCCGCGCTGGCACACCGCCACATGACCGGCGTCGGCCAGCATATCGACGTGTCTATGCTGGAAACCATGCTGACGCTGATGGTGGGGGAGGTGCAGACCGCCCAATTCGATGTCCCGCCGCCGTCACGGCCGATGTTCGGGCCGGTGAAGACGAAGGACGGCTACATCATGCCCGCCGTCGCCAGCGAGAAGACGTTTCAGGCGCTATGTATCGGCGCCGGCCACCCGGAATGGAGTATCGACCAGCGCTTCGCCCGCTATGGCGACCGCCGCAACAACTGGGGCGTGTTCATCGATCTGCTGGAAACCTGGTCTGGCGAACTGACCACCGCGGAATGCCAGACGGCGTTCGATGTCGCGGGGGTACCGAGTTCCCCGTATCGCCGGGTGAAAGAGGTTCTGGCCGACCCGCAACTCACCCATCGCGGCGCGTTGGCCGAGGTTCATGACAAGGGCGGTTCGTTCAAGGTGGTCAATCCGCCGTTCCGGTTCTCCGGGCTTCCCGTTCAGGTCAGCGGGTTTTCCGCCGGACTGGGGGAACATACCCGGGATGTGCTGGCATCCGCCGGATACGCGGCGGATGAGATCGAGGCAATGGCCGAGGCGGGCATCGTTAGACTTGGGTAGGGTGGCTATAGTGCGCCGGCGCGGGTCAGCACAGCGTCGGCCAACAGCAAGCAAAAAATCAGGAAGAGATAGACGATTGAAAACGCGAACATCTGGCCGGCGGATTTCGCCTCGTCCGTGCCATGGCTGCGATACAATCGAACCGCGAACCCGGTCAGCGTGACTGCAAGCATAAAAGCGGCCGCACCATAGACCGGTCCCGCGAAACCGAGCATCCAGGGCATCACCGCAACCGGCAGCGAAACCGTGCTATAAATGAGAATGTGTTTCTTTGTTGCGGGTTTTCCCGCCACGACCGGCAACATCGGGACACCGGCGCGGGCATACTCATCAGCATGATTGAGCGACAGCGCCCAAAAATGCGCCGGCGTCCAGAGGAAGATGATCAGAAACAAAACGAGTGGTTCAACCCCGACTTGCCCCGTCGCCGCCACCCACCCGATCGCCGGAGGCAACGCGCCGGCCGCGCCGCCAATAACGATATTCTGCGGCGTCCGGCGCTTCAACCATAGTGTGTAGACGACAACATAAAAGAAGACGGTGAATAAAAGTAATCCCGCCGCGATTCCATTCGCCACGGCGCCCAGAACAACAACGGCAACGGTGGACAGGACAATCCCGAATATCAAAGCATCCGACCGCGCTATCCGGCCGCCGGGAATGGGACGGGTCGCGGTCCTGGTCATGATGGCGTCAATATCCGCGTCGTACCACATGTTGAGAGCCGCGGCACCGCCGGCCCCGACCGCGATGCACAGAAGCGCCACGCCACCCCGCATTGGATCGAGGTGCCCGGGCGCGATCAACAGCCCGACCAGCGCGGTGAACACCACCAACGACATCACCCGCGGTTTCATCAGGGCAAAAAAATCCGCGATACTGGCGTGCCAGACCGCGTGACCTCCCCGGGGCAGACTGATCCCTCGACTTGCCAGCGACATCGATCGCTTTCCCACCGTCGAATGTTAAATAAACGATCCCGGCAAGTTCCAGATTATGTCAGCTTAGCTGGACCATTCCTCACCCCTGATCATCGTATTTGTCTCGTGGCTGCGATGATGCCCCCGTCACACTGATGCTGTTTATACCAAACTACAAGTACCGGCACGGCGAAGTGAAAGCATCCCGTTTCTTGTCGGGGCAAGGCGGATGCCAGCGGCCAGCATCATGCACCGGGCAACCGAAGCGAGCCGACCGGCATAACGAAAATATGATGTCCCGGATGACCACCGGTCGGAAGGGTTGAAGACTGACACACGGACTTTCCCATTTCCTATCGTGACAATATCACTGGACATAACCCAACATTGGGGCTACCAGCCGGAGTCCAGCGGAATCGACGTTCTCGTGACCGGCTGCATTGGATATAGCGTCGGGAGCGGCTCACGACCCGCCGAACCAAAGGTTCGGGAGATACGTTCATGTCTATTCGAAACCCGGTTGAATGGGGCATCGATCAGTTCAGACACACGGTGACCGGTGTGGAAGCGGTCAATCGCGGCATCATCCCGACTGAGGAGGCGGCCCACCGCCCGCTGCCGATCGTCCGCCGAATCCAGCTCGCCGACCTGAAAGAAGTCATTACGCTTGGATTTGAAGATTTCGGTGCGGAACGAACCGACGTCGTCTTCCTCTGCGCGTTTTATCCCGTGGTCGGACTCCTGTTGGCAAGCCTGGTCGCCGGACACGCGTTGTTACCCATGCTGTTTCCGCTTGCATCCGGGTTCGCCCTGCTCGGCCCCTTCGCCGGCGTCGGACTGAACGAAATGAGCCGCCGGCGCGAACTGGGGATCAGTAACGGTTGGACAGACGTATTCCGCGTCCTCGGTTCTCCGTCGATCGGCGCGATCCTTTTGCTCGGCCTTATGCTGACAGTTATCTTCCTGTTCTGGCAGTACACCGCCTACGCAATCTATAATCTGACACTGGGACCGCAGCCGCCCGAATCCATGACCAGCTTCGCCCACGACGTTTTCCTGACCCGAGCGGGCCACGAATTAATGATCATTGGCGGTGGTGTCGGCTTCGTTTTCGCCGCGGTCGTTCTGGTGATCAGCGTCGTTGCGTTTCCTCTATTGCTTGACCGTGAGGTTGGCGTGGAGGTCGCCGTCAGAACCTCGGTGCGCGCCGCGCTGACCAATCCCGTCCCGATGGCGGCCTGGGGACTGATCATTGCCGCCAGTCTGGTACTCGGTTCTATCCCCTTACTCATCGGCCTCGTCATCGCATTTCCGGTACTCGGGCATGCCTCATGGCACCTGTACCGCAGGATGGTGGTGCCACCGCCGTAACCTGATGTGACGTGCCTACCGGCGGCAGGAGACCGCACAAAAAGGGAGGTGAGAAGTGCCCATTGTCATCGCACTGGTCCTGATCGCCGTCGGTTCGGTGGCGTTTCACCTGTGGAACCCCTGGTGGCTGACACCGATCGCTTCCAACTGGCAATACATCGATGCAACGATAGCGATCACGTTCTGGATCACCGGCGTGGTCTTCACCGCCGTCATCCTGTTCATGGCCTACTGCGTCTTCCGGTTCCGCCATATACCGGGCCGTCAGGCCGCCTATGAACCGGAGAACAAAAAGCTGGAATGGTGGCTGGCGATCGTAACAGGCGTGGGGGTCGCAGCGATGCTGACACCCGGCCTGTTTGTATGGAGCCAATTCGTCACGGTCCCAGCGAACGCCACGGAATTTGAGGCCGTGGGCCAACAGTGGAACTGGGCTTTCCGCCTGCCGGGGAAAAGCGGCCGGCTCGGTACATCCGACGTCAAATACATCAGTTCCGATAACCCGTTAGGCGTGAACCCGAACGATCCCAACGGAAAAGACAATATCGTGATTGTTGGTGACGACCTGCATCTGCCGGTAGGAAAGCCGGTCAAGGTGCTGCTGCGTTCCGTGGATGTCGTGCATGACTTCTATGTCCCGGAATTTAGGGCAAAGATGGACCTGATGCCGGGCATGGTCACGCGGTTCTGGTTTACGCCGATCAGAACCGGTGAATTCGAAATACTCTGCGCGGGCTTCTGCGGGGTCGGACACCCCCAGATGCGCGGCAAAGTCGTGGTCGATACCGAGAGCGATTATCAGACGTGGCTGGGGAAGCAGCAAACCTTCGCCCAGCTTTCGACGCCGGCCAAGTAAAGCAAAGATCCCGTACGCCGAGGGGCCGAGTGAGGAGCGTATTGAAATGAGCGAAGTAACAGCCGACACCGTTGGCTCCATCGGACCCGCGGAAGTCCCTGAGGTCGAACTGTATCATGCCCATACCTGGCTCACGAAATATGTGTTTTGCCAGGATGCCAAAGTCATCGCGATCCAATATTCACTGACGGCCATGGCGATCGGGCTGGTTGCCCTGGTGTTGTCCTGGCTGATGCGGCTGCAACTGGCATTCCCCGGTGAGTTTTCCCTGATTCAGAGCGACAACTACTATCAGTTCATCACCATGCACGGCATGATCATGGTGATCTATCTGCTGACCGCCCTGTTCCTCGGCGGCTTCGGCAATTACCTCATTCCGCTGATGGTCGGCGCCAGGGACATGGCGTTCCCCTATGTGAACATGCTGAGCTACTGGATCTATCTTTTGGCGGTGCTGATCCTGGTGGCCGGCTTCTTCGCCCCCGGTGGACCAACCGGCGCTGGCTGGACCCTGTATCCACCCCAGGCGATCCTGTCGGGCACCCCGGGGCATGAGTGGGGTATCATCCTGATGATGGCTTCGCTGATTCTGTTCATCATCGGCTTCACCATGGGCGGTCTGAACTACGTCGTGACGGTGCTGCAATGCCGCACCCGCGGCATGACGTTGATGCGGCTTCCCCTGACGGTATGGGGCATTTTTACCGCGACCGTCATGGCGCTGCTGGCGTTCCCGGCACTGTTTGTCGGCTGCGTCATGATGACGCTGGACCGGATGCTGGGGACCAGCTTCTTCATGCCCTCCATTGTTGAACTCGGGCAGCAACTGACCTACAGCGGCGGCAGCCCGATCCTGTTCCAGCACCTGTTCTGGTTCTTCGGCCATCCCGAGGTCTATATCGTCGCCCTGCCCGCTTTCGGCATCGTCTCCGATTTGATCAGCACGCATGCTCGAAAGAACATTTTTGGCTACCGGATGATGGTGTGGGCGATCGTCGGGATCGGCGCGCTCAGTTTCATCGTCTGGGCACACCACATGTATGTCAGCGGCATGGACTCGTATTTCGGATTTTTTTTCGCAACGACCACGCTGATTATCGCGGTCCCGACTGCCATCAAGGTCTATAACTGGGTGCTGACCCTGTGGCGCGGCGATATTCACCTGACCGTGCCGATGCTGTTCGCACTGGCGTTTATCGTTACATTTGTGAATGGCGGGCTGACCGGTCTGTTCCTCGGCAACGTTGTGGTCGATGTCCCGCTGTCCGCCACTCTGTTCGTGGTCGCGCATTTTCACATGGTGATGGGCGTTGCTCCGATCATGACGGTGTTCGGCGGCATCTACCATTGGTATCCCAAAGTCACGGGCCGCATGCTCAATGAGACATTGGGGAGAGTTCATTTCTGGGTCACGTTTGTCGGCGCCTATGCGATCTTCTTCCCGATGCACTACCTGGGCCTGCTGGGCGTGCCGCGCCGCTACTACGAACTCGGTGACACGGCCTTCATTCCGCCGTCGGCGGCGACGTTGAACGTCTTTATCACGGTCGCCGCGTTGATCGTCGGCGCCGCGCAAATGGTTTTCCTGTTCAATCTGTTCTGGAGCCTGTCCAGAGGTAAGGAGTCCGGTCCCAATCCCTGGCGCGCCAACACGTTGGAGTGGCAGACGCCACAAACACCCCCCGGACATGGCAACTGGGGTAAGGAACTGCCGGTCGTCTATCGTTGGCCGTACGATTACAGCGTCCCCGGCGCGGAACAGGACTTCATACCGCAAAATCAGCCAGCCTTCGCCAAGGTCGGCTAGAAGATGCTTATACCAGCCCGCACCGACGTTGATGGACTGCCATTCATCTTCCGCCATGGTCCGGCGCGTCCGCTCAGGCGTCAACTTAAGGCGTTTGATGGCGATGACTTACCCATATGTCATGGCCGGGCTTGGCCCGGCCACCCACGACTTTGGTTGGGTCGGCACAAGAAGTCGTGGGTGGCCTGGCCAAGCCCGGCCATGACGGAGAGGATAAAGCCGCGTCCAGTGGAAAAATATTGTTTCTCCGCCATTTATATTGACGCCAATGCGGCTTGTTCGGGCTACCGATCACGGCACCGCCAGGGCATTGGTGGTCCGGACCAGCCGGGCCATTACGACGGGAGGCGAGAGCCGCCCTCAATGTGGACTGCTACTGGGCCGAGTAAACAAACTTCGCTCTGTTGCTCACTGGCAACCGCCTCATCAGCGTCATCCTCCTGTTCCTGGCCGTTATCGGGATCATCGCGGGATGGTGGCTGTCGCAACAACAGCTCATGACAAAACCCTGGCTGGATGTCGGATCGGTCGGCGACATCCAGGCATGGGACGGATCGTCCACCCCAACGGCGAAGGTTGGATTAGGCATATTTTTGGCGGTTTCCGGCTGCCTGTTCGCACTGTTGGTCAGTGCTTACTTCATGCGCATCGAAATCGGCCCGGCAAATGGCACGGTCTTGCGAACCATGCCGACCCCGCGGTTGTTGTGGTTCAACACAGGCGTTCTCGTCTTTAGTAGCATTGCGTTGCAATGCGCGCAGATCGCAACACGCCATGGCCACCGAGACGTGGTCCGGGACGGACTACTGCTTGGCGCCGCATCCGCGCTTGTTTTTCTTGCCGGGCAGATCCTGGTCTGGCGGCAGCTCGTCGATGCCGGTTACTTTGCCGCGAGCAACCCTGGAAACGCGTTCTTTTACTTGTTGACCGGGATTCATGGACTGCATGTAGCGGGCGGTCTGGTCGCCCTGGGCAGAACGCTGTCAAAAATATGGGGCGAGGTACGGATCGTCCGATTGCGCCTGAGCGTGTGGCTATGCACAGTCTATTGGCATTTTCTACTCCTGGTCTGGCTGATTATTTTGGCTTTATTGACCGGCTGGGCGGACAATATCATTGTAATTTGCCGAACATGGGTCGTTTAAAGGGGACGCGAGGATGACAAACCCGATGGGAGACTCCATGACGCGCCCCGACGGATGGGAGGGATTCGCCGCCGATTGGGCCTCCGACCAGCGTGCCTTCAAGACGGCATCCTGGGGGAAGGTCATGATGTGGATCTTTCTGCTCAGCGACACCTTTATTTTCAGTTGCTTCCTGCTGTCTTACATGACGGTACGGATGTCCACGACGATCCCCTGGCCCAATCCCAGCGAGGTCTTCGCTTTGGAAATCGGCGGCAAGCCGGTGCCGTTGCTGTTGATCGCCATCATGACGTTCGACCTGATCAGCAGCAGCGGCACGATGGCGATGGCCGTCAATTACGGATACCGCCGCGATCGCAAAAAGACGGTCGCCCTGATACTCCTGACCGCGTTCTTCGGCGCCGCGTTCGTCAGCATGCAGGCGTTTGAATGGACCAAGCTGATTACGGAAGGTGTGCGCCCCTGGGCCAACCCGTGGGGTGCGGAGCAGTTCGGCTCCAGCTTCTTCATGATTACCGGTTTCCACGGCACCCATGTGACGATTGGTGTGATTTTCCTGCTGATCACCGCGCACAAGGTCTGGCGTGGCGACTTCGACAATGAAAAGCCCGGCTTCTTTACCAGCCGGAAGGGCCGCTACGAAAACGTTGAGATCATGGGTCTCTATTGGCACTTCGTCGATCTGGTCTGGGTGTTCATCTTCGCATTTTTCTATCTCTGGTGAGGAACGCATGTCACACGCGGCAATCGCAAATAATCAGGCAATCCCTCATGCGGAGGGTCAACAACATCCGATCAGGCTGTATCTCGTGGTCTGGTTCTGGTTGTTTGTCCTGAGCACATGCTCCTATCTCGTGGACTACTTCGGGTTTCAGGGCTACCTGCGCTGGTTCCTGATCCTTTTGTTCATGCTCGTGAAAGCGGGGCTGATTGTCGCGATCTTCATGCACATGGCCTGGGAACGGCGAACGCTGATCTGTGCGATCCTGCTGCCACCGGTCGCGGTGCTGGTGTTCGTGGGGATTATGGTCTTCGAGGCGAACTACACCTTGTTTACGCGGCTGGATTTCTTCGGGGCCGGATCCTGAGGCGACGGTCAAGAACAACCGCGTCAGGTAAATACCAGTTCCTTACCGGCACGGCCCGGCTTGTTCGGGCCACCTGTGGCGGCAGGAGCGGGCATAGGTGGCCCGGACAAGCCGGGCCATGACGGGTATGGGAAGGGCCTGTGGCTCTCGCAGCGAGATGCCATCGTAGTTTACGGACGGGCCGTGACGAAGCAAACACCAATCGGAGCGTTTCGGAAAGACGGGTCGCCTAACGCGCCCGCAGGTCCGTGATCCGCAGCACCACCCCGTCCACACCCGTCTTGCTTGGCACGCGTCCGACGGTCATTGCCCAATCGGCCTCCGCTGCCGCCAGTTCCTCCTCCACCTTCGCCCCCTTCATCAGCAGGCACACACCGTCATCGGTTAAAAACCGAGCGGCGAGCGGCAACAACCGAGGCAGCGGCGCCAAGGCGCGCGCGGTGACCAGACCGGCCGGCTCCACTGTCGCATCCTCGATCCGGCAACAATGCACGGTGGCCGGCGCACCGGTCTCCAGCACCGCCGTCCGCAGGAACGACGCTTTGCGCCGGTCGGACTCGATCAGGTCGAAACGCACGCCCGTGGCGATCGCCAGCACCAGTCCCGGAAATCCACCGCCGGTCCCCAGATCGACGGCCCGTGTCACGCCCTCTGGCATCAACGGCACAAGCTGCAACGAATCGACAATATGCCGGTCCCACAGCACGTTGGCGTCCTTCGCGGCGATCAGGTTCAGCGAAGCATTCCAGCGCAGCAGCAGTGCCGCGAACGCTTGCAGTCGCGTCGTCAGTTCGGGGGTCACAGCGAATGCACTTCGACAGTGACGTGCGACAACGACGGGAAATGCCGCAGCCGAGAGCGATAATCCTCCGGTCCGCGGCCCCCCGCCGTCGTAACCGACAGCACAGCGCCCAAATGCCCCGGGCCCAGCCGCCAGACATGCAGGTCGGTCAGGCGGTCGCCGTCGGTTTCGATCTCGCGCCGCAATCGTTCGGTCAGATTTTGATCAGGGTTCATGTCCAGCAGGATACGCCCGGTGTCGCGCACCAGGCCATAGGCCCAACTCGCGATGACGAACGCGCCAATGATGCCGGCCAGAGGGTCCAGCCACAGCCAGCCGAACGTCCTGGCGAGCAGCAGCCCGCCGATGACCAGCACCGACACCGCGGCATCGGCGATCACATGCACGACCGCCGCCCGCATGTTGTTGTCCCGATGCGCCGAATCATGCGCGTGCGCGTGCTCGCGAAACCGCACCGAGGCGCTGCCCGCGCCGTTGCGCAGATTGACCGTGAAGTCATGCGGTTCGGGGATCTCGTCAACGCTGTCCAACACCCCATCATGCCGGACAAAGGCGAAGACCTGGCGGGAGCCGTCGGCCCGCACCGTCTCCGCTGTCAACTCCGCCGCCGGGATCGCCGTGCGAACCCGGAAGCGCGCCGGGACGCCATCCTCATGGATCTCCAGCCGCACCGGTTCAGCGCCGCCGAGATCGACCGCGTGGGTGTCGTCATGGACATGCTCCCCATGCCCGTGCCCGCCGTGCCCGTGGTGATGGTGATGGCCGCCGCTCAGCATCCAGGCGCTGACGATATTGACCCCCAGTCCGAGGCAGGCAATCGGAATGGCCTCAGCAAACGCGATCGGCACCGGGGCGAGCAGCCTACTGATGGCCTCCCAGCCGATCAGCAGCGCGATCATCGCCAGCACGATGGCACTGGTGAAACCCGCCAGATCACCCAGCTTGCCGGTGCCGAAGGTGAACCGCGCATCGGTGGCGTGCTTGCGGGCGTAGCGATACGCCAAAGCTGCCAACAACAACGCCCCGGCATGCGTGCTCATGTGCAATCCGTCCGCGACCAGCGCGATGGAACCGAACAGCAGGCCGCCAACGATCTCCAGCGCCATCATCGCGGTGCACAGCCAGATCACCCACCAGGTGCGGCGTTCGGCGTGTTCGTGCCCCTCGCCCAGGAAGACATGGCTGTGAGAGTCCAATGCGGACGTTTCCATGTGCGGTCTCATTTCAGATAGGTGCGGACGACTTCGAGCAATTGCTCGACGGCGTCGGTGTTGAGCGCATCGGGGTGCATTTCGGCATCGACGAGATGGGTGCGGACATGGTCCTCGACAACCTCTGCCATCAGCCCGGCCATGGCGCCGCGGGCCCCGGCGATCAGGTGCATCACTGATTCGCAACCGGCTTCGCCCTCCAGGGCGCGCTCGATCGCCTCAATCTGGCCGCGCAGGCGCCGGACGCGGGCGAGCAGCTTCTGCTTCTCACGGATGGTATGGGTCATCCCTAGGGGGGTACCCTATCCCGGCGCGAGGCTCAACCGAAAACCGGTTCGCCGTGAAAAGCGGCCGAGCTGAACAACGTTCGATACCGGGGGACATGGCGCATCTGCCAATAGCAACCAAAGGTTTGGCCAGATAATGGAATACGGGGTTGCAGAGCGTCCGGCGACGGGTTAGGAAGCGCGCCTTCGCATCGTTGGGTGCGGGGACGCCCTGATCGGGGCGACGGATGGGCGCGTAGCTCAGCGGTAGAGCATTCGCTTCACACGCGAAGGGTCACAGGTTCAATCCCTGTCGCGCCCACCATCCGTCCATTGCCAGACCGGGGCGCGAGCGCCCCAATCTGTAGAATCGATCACCCCGCCAACGGCACCGTCCAGGAATCATAGCCATACACCCAGTCGGCGTCGTGCGGCTCCTTCAACCATGTGTTTTGCGCCGATGTCTGCTGAATACGAGACGTGCGCGGCTTGCGCGTCGCCTCATATCGCAGCAGCGCGGCATGCAGGCCGTCCCGGTCCACGCCGTCCAGGCAGCGCGACAAGATCGCCCCGTCCTCGATCGAGGTTGACGCGCCCTGCGCCATATACGGCGTCATCGGGTGGCAGGCGTCTCCCAGAAGCGCGACGTTGCCTTCGACCCAGGTCGGCAGCGGATCACGTTCGACCAGCGCCCATTTGTGGACGTCCGGGCAGGCAGCGAGGATGGCACGCACCTGCGGATGGAAATCCGCGTAAGCCGCACGCAAGGTGGCCAAATCGCCCTTGGCGGACCAGGATTCCACACCGAACTCCGGCTCCGGCGTGCTGGTCACGAAATACAGTTCGTCGCGGCGAGGATTGACGTAATAACTGACGATGTGGCGATCGGGTCCCCACCACTTGACGCACGGATCGGGCATCATGCCGCCGAGTAACGATGTCGGGAACACGGTGCGGTAGGCGACCCGGCCGGTGAAACGCGGTTGTTCCTTGCCAAGCATGAACTCGCGCACCACCGAATGCACGCCGTCCGCGCCGATCACAGCGTCCGCCTCGGCGGTTTCCCCGTTGGTGAAGGTCATGCGCACGCTGCCATCGGGCAGATGCTCCAGGCCAGCCAGCTTGTGATTCTGCCGGATCACATCGGCCGGCACCAGTTCGGCCAGCATCGCGTGCAGGTCGCCCCGGTGCATCAGGAAATATGGCACGCCGTGACGGTCCAGCACGGACCGCCCCAGCGGAAGTGAATTTGTCAGCTTTCCCGTGTCATAATCACGGGAGTCGTTGGTTTCCGGCTGGAACGCCTGCGCCAGCAGTTTGTCGCGAAGACCCAGCGCATACAGCACACGGATAGAATTCGGCGCCTGCTGGATGCCGGCACCCAGCCGGGTGAACCCCCTCGCCTGCTCGTAAATACGCACGTCTATGCCGATGCGGCGCATGCAGGCCGCCGCGGTCAGGCCGCCGATGCCGGCGCCAATAATCGCGATGCTGGGTTTTCGAGACGTCATTCGTGATCCTCCGTTGGACCGATGGTGTCCGGTTTCGCCGTTACCGGCAAGCCAGGGCCATGTGCCCGTGTTCCCGACAGTCATGCCGGACCGGGCCAAGACAACGGAGGCACGTTCTGCGTGCAGTTCACTGAGACCGCAAACGGATCCATCAATTCGAAAGAACAATCCAGATTATCTCAGTAAAATTTGTTGCTTTTCACAGTAAATCTCACTCGCGCGGACGCCGAACCAAACCCAAAACCGCCCCGGATCAGTGATGCGGATCACCGCCTCGCGCGATCATCAGATGATGCATCTGGTGGTGCATACCGCGCGTCAAAACCCCGATAAATCCCAGTCCTCGCAGTTTCTCGATATCGGGCGAAGGCACTGTGACCGTCAGCGACGCCCCCGTCTCGGTCGTGACGGCAACGAACTGCCATCCCTCAATCCCATTCATCGCGGTGGCATGCACCGTTATCATTCTTTGAATGGACTCCCTGATCTCGCCCGCCCCTGACACCATAAAGGTCATGCCATTCTCGATGGGTTGGTTCGCCACCTCGGCATGCAGGGTGACATTGTCCATGTCGATCAAGTGTCGCCGCAGCGCGTCGATGTTCACCTTGCTCCAGTCCGTCGCCGGATCTGCCTCCAGGATTTGAACAACCTCCTGAATCGCGGCGAATGCGCTTTGCCCCGGGCGGGTCGGCATCGCCGCCTCCGGCATGTGCATTCCCGAGGCCATCATGTGATGCTCGGTCATGGGTTGGGCCGACGCCAGGATCGGGAACAGCACGACAAGCAAGAACAATATTCCACGCGGCATGGTACATCCTTCACCAATCGTTGCACGATCATACGACACGGGATACGTCATACCAGTCAGTTCTGGACGGGAACGTCCGCTAAACCAGCCGCCCATCCCGCAACGTCACCGTCCGGTCCATACGCGCCGCCAGATCGGGATTATGCGTTGCGATCAGCGCCGCCACGCCGTGATCGCGAACGATCGCCAGCAATTCGGCGAACACGCGCTCGGCCGTCGCCACGTCCAGATTGCCCGTGGGTTCGTCCGCCAACAGCAGCTTCGGCCCGTTCGCCAGCGCACGCGCGATCGCGACCCGCTGTTGCTCGCCGCCGGACAGCTTCCCCGGCAGATGCCCCAACCGAGACGCCAGACCGAACGTCGTCAGCAACGACCGCGCCCGCTCCTCCGCCGCCCGGCGAGACGCGCCGGCGATCATTTGCGGAAGAATGACGTTCTCCAGCGCGGTGAATTCGGGCAGCAAATGGTGGAACTGATAGACGAAACCGATGGTGTCGCGGCGGATGGCGGTGCGGGCCAGATCGGGCAGCCCGCCTGCATCACGGCCCTCAATCATCACCGAACCGCCGTCGGGGCGGTCGAGCAGCCCCGCAAGATGCAGCAACGTGGACTTGCCCGAGCCGGACGGGGCGACCAGAGCCACGATCTCGCCCGCTCGAACCGTCAAATCGGCGCCTTGCAGCACCGGCAACTCCCCCGCATCGCCGCGATAGACGCGGGTGACGGCGCGCAGGACCAACGGATCACTCATGCCGCAACGCCTCCACCGGGTCGGTGCTCGCGGCCCGCCAGCTTGGATACACCGTCGCCAGCAGCGACAGAATCAAGCCCAGCGCCACGACACGGCCGACATCGCCCCAGTCGATGGCATTCGGCAATTCGGACAGCATGAATACCGAGGCGTCAAACACCCGGCCACCGGTCATCCGCTCCACGAAATGCTGCACCCCGTGAATATTCCAGCAGAACAGCACGCCGATGATGGTGCCGATCATTGTGCCACTGACTCCGACAAAGGCACCACACATCAGGAAGATGCGCATGATGGACGAACTGCTGGCGCCGATTGTCCGCAGCACCGCGATGTCGGCGCGCTTGTCCTTCACCAGCATGATCAGCGACGACACCACGTTAAACGCGGCGACCAGGACGATCATGCCCAAAACGATGAACATGGTGTCTTTCTGCACCTGCAGGACGCCGATGATGGTGTCGTTGGCGTGGCGCCAGTCGCGCGCATAGACCGGACGGTCCTTCATCAAGGGCAGCAACTCCCGCCCCACGCTGTTGACCTGATCGGGGTCCTTCAGCCGAATTTCCATCCCGGTGATCGCGTTGGGCTTCTGGAAGAACACCTGCGCGGCCGGCAGCGGCAGGAACACGACGCTGTTGTTATAGTCGCTGAGGCCCGCATCGAAGATCGCCACCACTTTGTAGGCGCGCACGCGCGGTATCGTCCCGAACGCCGTCGCCGCGCCGTCCGGAGAGATCACAGTCAGCGGGGCACCGAGTTGCAGGCGGTAGGTCGTCGCTAATCCGACGCCAACGATAATCGCATCGTCCCCGGTAAAGTCGTCCAGGCTGCCGTTGACGATATGGTCGCTGATCGGATGCAGCGCACGCAAATCGTCCAGCGCGATCCCACGCACCAGTCCGCCGCGCGACCCTCCGCCTTCTTTGCTCAGCAACGCCTGGCCGTCCAGCACCGGCGTGACCGAAGACACATCCGGCAGCGAGCGGATTTTCGCCACCATCGGCGGATAGTCGGTCAGCTTCTGGCCGGCATAGGCCTCCACCGTGATGTGGCCGTTCACCCCCAGGATGCGCGACACCAGTTCGACCTGAAAGCCGCTCATAACCGACGTGACGACGATCAACGTGGCGACACCAAGCGCGATGCCGACCAAGGAGAAGATGGCGATGATGGAGACGAACCGCTCCCCCTTGCGCGCGCGCAGGTAGCGGCCGGCGACCATCCGTTCGAAGGGACCGAACATCAGCCGATCCGGCTCAGCGCCTCTTCCGGCGTCACCTCAACCCGCTCGCCGGTGGCACGCCGTTTCAGTTCGACCATGCCAGCGGCGGCGCCGCGCGGTCCGACGACGATCTGCCAGGGGTGGCCCATCAGATCGGCTTCGGCGAATTTCGCGCCGGCCCGGTCCGTGCGGTCGTCGTAGAGCGCGTCGTCGCCCAGTGCCGCGTATAGCTGTTCGCACATCGCATCGCAGGTGGCATCGCCGACTTTCAGATTCAGGATCGCCGCCTTGAACGGAGCGATGCTGTCGGGCCAGATGATGCCGTTGTCGTCGTGGCTGGCCTCGATCACCGCACCGACAAGGCGCGACACGCCGATGCCGTAGCTGCCCATTTCCGGATGCACCGGCTTGCCGTCAGGGCCGGCCACCGTGGCATTCATCGACTTCGTGTATTTCGTGCCGAAATAGAAGATGTGGCCGACCTCGATTCCCCGGCCCTCGCGCTTGTTCTCGACCTTGTCCCAGCGAGCGGTGTCGTGCTTTTCGTCGGTGGCGGCGTAGTGGGTGGTCATCTCGGTGAAGAAGCGCGCCAAATCCTCGGGCTTATCGTGGCTGAAGCTGCCGGCGCCGAGGTAATCGATCTCCTCGAACGCCGCGTCGAAATAGACCTGGCTCTCCCCGGTCGGGGCCAGGATGATAAATTCGTGGCTCAGGTCGCCACCGATCGGGCCGGTGTCGGCCTCCATCGGGATCGCCTTCAGGCCCATCCGCTGGAAGGTCCGCATATAAGCCAGCATCATCTTGCGATAGCTGACAACGGCGGCTTCCTGATCCAGATCGAACGAATACGCGTCCTTCATCAGGAATTCGCGGCCGCGCATGACGCCGAACCGGGGCCGGACTTCATCGCGGAACTTCCACTGGATGTGGTACAGGATCTGCGGCAGTTCCTTGTAGCTTTTGACCGACTGGCGGAACAGGTCTGTGACCATTTCCTCATTGGTCGGGCCGTACAGCATGTCTCGTTCGTGCCGGTCGGTGATGCGCAGCATCTCCTTGCCGTAATCCTCATACCGCCCACTCTCGCGCCACAGGTCGGCCGGCTGGATCGTTGGCATCAGGATTTCCTGTGCCCCGGCGCGGTTCTGTTCCTCCCGCACGATCTTTTCGATGTTGCGTAGGACCCGCAGCCCCAGCGGCAGCCAGGCATAAATGCCGGCCGAGGTCTGACGCACCAGACCGGCCCGCAGCATCAGCCGGTGTGAGGCGATCTGCGCCTCATTCGGCGTTTCCTTGAGCGTGGGGACGAAACCGCTGGAGAGACGCATCGCGAGGGAATTCCGTTTTCAGTGTCGAGGGAAGAGGTCGTAACGCGTTTAGCCGAGTCCCGCTACCAGGCTGTTCGGTGCCTCATATCACGCCATCTGCGATCATCCATCGCACAGGCAAAGTCTGCGTTGCGCCGCAGCATCAAAAAACCGATCTAAATTGTAATTTTGGTGCGTTGCACAATAGATTTTCGCAATAAACTTTCCGTTACCGCTCCAAAAAACAACAATACAGCGTGACAGCGGCGGTAAGTTTGGTTAACAAGACCTCGGGCCGCTTACTGACCAGTAGGCAGCCCAGGTTTGGGGAGGAAACGCCATCCGCCCGGACGACCGAGGACACAATCCTCTGTCAGTCCGAGGCGGGGTAGCGGAACAAAAAAGATCGCACAAGCGATCAATCGTCTGATTCAGCGAACATGCCGTGACGGAAACTGATCAAATCGCTTGTGATCAGCAGATAGCTGCCGGTCCAAAGAATGCTCGCAACTACCGTCGTAACAATCACCTTCTTCATGATCCGCGGCCGCTCCGGCGCGCCGCGCCAGCCGCTTTTGTCGTCGGCGTGCGCCACCGGCTTCGTGCCGATGGGCAGGACCGCGAACAAAGCGATCCACCAGATCATCAGAAACAGAACAATCCCGGTGAACCAGTTCATAGTTTGTCAGACCAATCAGCGTTGGGGTTGACGCACTGCTACTGCACAGCCGTCATGGCCCGGCTCGTCCGGGCCACCCGTGACTCGACGGTGCCGCGCCAGGTGGTCCGGACACGCCGAACCATGACGGCTGGAGACCAGAGCCGGCACCGGCTCGTATCAGACCCGAATCAGATGCACATCGACCATCGGGCGCTTGCCCATTTTACGGCCGAGCGTGCGCCGCAGCGCTGATTTGGCGGCATCCAACAGAGCGACATCGTCGCGGCGCAGGTTGGCCGGCAGATTTTGCAGCGAATCGGCGAAGTCGGACGCGACGCGATCGGTTTCGGGATCCTCGGGGTCCAGCAGACCGGGAGCGGTGACCTTCGGCCGGCCACGCACATTGCCGCTTTGATCGACCGCGACACTGGCAACGACGATGCCGTTGAACAGCATGCGGCGACGGGCGGACATGACTTCGCCCTTCAGCGGCACCAGGCGGGTGCCGTCCAGAACCAGACGGCCGACGGGAGCGCTGTCGGTGATGGCCGGACGGCCGGGCGACAAAGTAATAATGTCGCCATCCTCCATCATGAACGGAGTGGCGCCGGCTTCGCGCGCCAGTTCAGCGTGCGCGGACAGATGCCGCCACTCGCCATGCACCGGTACGGAATAGCGTGGCTTCACCAGCTTATACATCCGGCGGAGTTCATCGCGGGCCGGATGGCCGGAAACATGCACCAGATGGTCGTCGTCGGTCATCAGCCGGACGCCACGGCGGACCAGATTGTCCTGCACGGTGCCAATGGCGCGTTCATTGCCGGGGATCATGCGGGACGAATAGATGACGGTGTCGCCTTCCCCCAGCGAAACCCGCGGATGGTCGTCACGGGCGATGCGGGTCAGCGCGCTGCGATCCTCACCCTGGCTGCCGGTGATCAACATCAGGATGTTGTCATCGGACACGTCGTCGATATCGTCCTCGGTCAGGAACGGCGGCAGGGTCTTCAGGTAGCCGCATTCGCGGGCAGCGGCGTCCATGTTGCGCAGCGAACGGCCGACGATGGCGACACTGCGGCCGGCATCGCGGGCGGCGAGCGCCACCGATTCCATACGGGCGACGTTGCTGGCGAAGCAGGTGACGGCAACCCGGCCGCGCAGATCGCGGATCAGCGCGGACAGGCTGCGGCGCACGTCGGCCTCACTGCCGGAGTGACCTTCGACCATCGCGTTGGTGGAGTCGCACACGATTGCGAGCACGCCCTTTTCACCGAGGGCAGCCAGGGCCGCCTCATCGGTCGGGGCGCCGATCAGCGGATTGGCGTCGATCTTCCAGTCGCCGGTGTGCAACACGGTACCGGCCGGGGTGTCAATCACCAGCGCCTGTGCTTCGGGGATCGAGTGCGCCATGGTGATGAACCGCAGCGCGAACGGCTTGATGTCGAAGCTGCCGCCGGGTTGGACGACGTTGACCTTGACCTGATTGGCCAGGCCATTCTCGGCCAGCTTGCGGCGCAGCACGGCGGCGGCGAAGGGCGTGCACCAAACCGGGCATTTCAGCCGCGGCCACAGCCACGCAACCGCGCCAATGTGATCTTCATGCGCGTGGGTGATCACCAGCCCGACCAGCTTGTCCTTGCGATCCGCGATGAAGCCGGGATCGGCCATCATCACCTCGACCTCGGGAAGTTCGCTGCCGCCAAAGCCGATGCCGCAATCTACGGCGAGCCATTTTTCGGTACCTGCTTCGCGCCAGCGATACAGGTTGAGGTTCATACCAATTTCGCCCGTCCCGCCTAGTGGCAGGAAGGCCAGTTCGCCTGTTTCAGAGTCCATAATTCGAGTTTCGTTCCGTTATTCGTGTTCAATCAATCGCGTTCTCTCCCGGGGTAATGTGGGCGCTGGGTTGCGCTCCGCCAACATCCGCAGGCCATCCAAAGTCAGATCGGGCTCGATGTGCTCGATCATAAGTGTTCCCTCGGCGAACAAAGGGGCCAAACCGCCGGTTGCGACGACCTTCATAGGGCCGCCGAATTCAGCTTTTATCCGGGTCAGCAGGCCCTCGATCAGGCCGACATAACCCCAGTACATACCCGATTGCATCGCGGGGACGGTGGAGCGCCCGATCACCGATTGCGGCCTGCCGATGCCGATGCGTGGCAGACGGGCGGCGGCCTGGTGAAGGGCCTCAAGGGACAGGTTTATGCCAGGGCAGATCACGCCACCAAGGTAGGCACCAGACGCGTCTACCACATCAAAGGTGGTAGCGGTACCGAAATCGACAACGATCATCGGCCCGCCAAAATTTCTGTGACCGGCCATGGCGTTCAGCAGACGATCAGCGCCGACCTCGTTGGGATTGTCGATCTTGATCTCGAACCCCCAGTCCAGGGATGCGCGAGCGATCAGCGGTTCCACGCTGAACCAATCGCGGCAGAGGCGGCGGAGATGATACAGCGCGGCGGGCACGACGGTGCCGATAACGGCGGCGTTGATCTGCTCCCGCTTCAGGTCGCACAGGGTCAGCAGGCTGTTCAGCCAGACCGCATATTCGTCGGATGTGCGCTGCGCATCGGTGCGGATGCGCCAGACGCCGCGCCAGCCGGAGGAATCATGAACCGCGAACACAATGTTGGTGTTGCCGGCATCGACGACAAGAAGCATGGCTAGACGACCGATCCCGACCCGGTGGAAGACTGAATGCCCCTATAGGACTGACTATAGACAAAGCGAGGTCACATGATCGATTGCGTGGTTCCGAGTCAATGTGACGCCTTTGGCGTTGGGCGCGCTGGCGATCAGGTTTACGTCACGTTCCATAAAACTGGCCATCCGCGCATGTCCCGGGATGTCAAACCGAGCGATCAAGCCGGGTAGGTCGTGTGGTACGCCTCCAATAAGGTTTCATCCAAGGCACGACCGCCCTGGAAAATCGCCAGATCGTCCGGCATGGCGCTGCCAGCCACCATACGCGGGCAGGGTTCCGGTTCACCCAGCGTCTGCCGCACCGGAATGCGGGCGGCCCAGACCGGCAATGTGTAATCGTCCTCGTCGTCCGCAACATGCGTTGACCGGATTTTCCCCGACGCCTCATCGATCGGCATCATCACGAACCCCGTCGCCTTCGCCTCCTGCTCGGTCGGCGGCCGAATGTCGCGGGAGCGCCCGGGGTAAAGCCGATCCACGAATGCATCCATCAGTCGCAGCTTCTCGCTGGCGTCGGTCACCATCCGGGCGGTGCCGAACGCCATCACGGAGCGATAGTTGACCGAATGATGGAATCCGCTGCGGGCCAGGACCAGCGCGTCCAGATGGGTCACGGTCACGCACACCGGCAGGCCGGCGGACTGCTTACGGATCATCCGGCTGGCGGAGGAGCCATGCCAGTACAGGCAATCGCCCTCCCGCCAGAAGCCCGTCGGCGTGCAGAACGGCTGGCCGTCAACCACGTAGGCGATGTGCGCCAACATCGCGGAATCGAGGATGTCATACACCGTCGCCTTATCGAACCGGCCACGCTCGTGCCGGCGCCGCAGCCGGGTAAGGTCGGAAACGGGAAAGCTGGAATCGGCCATCGTCTTGGCTCCGGTGAAAATTGATCTCCTCTTTTCCACCGGCTTCGACCAAAACGATTGGACCAATTCAGCGCCTCAGCGCCGTTCCATTGTCAGGACATCTTGTGCTGGGCGGCCAGTGCGGCATCCTTTTCCCGAACCAAGATCGCGGCCGGACGGCCGGTGACGCGTTGGATGTAAGCCTTGATCTCGGGCGATTCCGGGACAAGGCCGAACATCGTCGTCCACTGCAACGCCGTACCCCACAGCACATCGGCGGCCGAGAATGCCTGCCCAAGGATGAACCGGCCGGCGGAAAGCTGAGCGTTCAAGGTCGCCATGACGGTTTCAAAATCGCCGTAAGGCGACATCGCGGCCGGAGCGGGATCGCGCTTCATCGCCCGATCCACCACCGCCGGCTCAAAGCACCCGGCATAGAATGCCATCCAACGCAGGTAGGGTCCCCGGCGCTTGTCGCCCACTGGCGGTGTAAGCCCGGCTTCCGGAAACAGGTCCGCCAAATACAGATAAACCGCCACCTGTTCGGTTATCAGCACGTCGCCATGCAGGACCGCCGGGACTTTGCCCATCGGATTGATCGCCAGAAACGCCGGCTGCCTTTGCTCGCCCGCCTGCATGTTCAGCACGCGCAACTCGTATGGAGCGCCTAGTTCCTCCAGCAGAGTTAGGGTGCCGCTGGAACGGGTGTTGGGCGCATGGAACAGGACGATGGTGTCGGTGTCGGGCATGGCTACCTCCTGAATGGGACGCCGAAGCGTTGTCTCGTCACACGATAACGGCGCCCTGGCTCTCAGGATAGAAACGCTCTGTTTCGGACTATGTTCGGCGGCAACATTCAGATTTCAACCGGCGTGACGGACAGCGTCAGGTGTTCCGTGCGGCGCAGCAGGCCGACCGGGACCACGACGCCGGCGCGTTCCTGCGTCAGAGTGCGGTGCAGATCGTCCACGCCGGTGATCGGGGCTCCGTCGAACGACACCAGCACATCCCCGGCCTGCAGGCCGGCCGCTTGCCCCGGCCCGTCCGGGACAATCTCGGCAATCATCGCACCGGTGGCCTGCTGCAACCCATGAAAGCGACGCACCCGCGTGGCGATGGGGACGGTCTGTGCCGACACGCCCAAACGAGACCGCCGGACCCGGCCATCCCGCATCAGCCGGGTCGCCACCCAGATCGCGGTGTCGATGCCAATGGCGAAGCAGATCCCCTGCGCCGGTCCGATCATCGCGGTGTTGATTCCGACCACCCGGCCCGCCCCGGACACAAGCGGGCCGCCAGAGTTCCCGGGGTTCAGCGGCGCGTCGGTCTGAATGACGCTGTCCAAAAGCCCCCCTGCCCTGGTGCGCAGCGTCCGTCCCAGCGCGCTGACGATTCCGGCGGTGACGGTGCAGGTAAAGCCGAGCGGGTTGCCAATGGCGACGACGAGTTGCCCGACTTTCAGGGTCGCGGACACGCCGAGTTCGGCGTGCGGCAGGCCGGTGCCTGACAGTCGCACGACGGCGATGTCCGTGGCGGGATCGTCGCCGATCAGGGTCGCCTCAAAGCTCTGGCCGTCCGTCAGGCTGGCGTGCAACCGGCCAGCGTTGCCGACAACGTGGCTGTTGGTCAGCACGTATCCGTCGGGCGTAAAGATAACGCCAGATCCCTGACCCGCCGGGCGGCCGTCCTTAGCGAACGCGGTGATATGCACGACAGCGGGGCCAACGCGGTCGAACGCGTGGATCACCTGCTCGGAATACGGGTCGAGTTCCTGGTCTAATGCATCGAGCGGCATGGAAGTTGTCCTTTCGTCGCCCAAATGGGGAGACTGTGATCTTCTCGGAACCCGGCCATCTGGTGGGGCTTTGTCCCGGTCATCCAACCGATGCCGCGCCCGTCCGCCCCGGGGCAAGGTAAGGCTATCCAAGGAGGTATCGACGTATGGATATGATCGAACAGTTTTCGTCTGACCTGGCCGACCGGATCGCCGCCGCGGCGCCGTTCGTGGTGGCGGTTCACACCGGCAAGCGGCCGACGAGCGGGATTTTGTGGCGGCCGGATGTCGTGGTCGCGTCCGAGCAAATGCTGCCCGAGGACGTTGCGGGAATTCAGGTCTCGCACGGCGGCCAAACGGTCGGCGCGACGCTGGCCGGGCGGGACAAGGGCACCAATGTGGCGGTCCTGAAGCTGGAAACGGCTTTGGATGGTGCCTTACCCGAAGCCGCCGATGGGCTTCGCGTGGGCAACCTGACTCTGCTGGTTGGAGGTGATGGCGGCGGGCGCGCAACCGGGCGGTTGGCGATGGTGCATGCGTTGGGCGACGCCTGGCACAGCATGGCGGGCGGCCGGATCGATGCCCTGATCCGTCTGGATACACGACTCGGGATGGACGAGGGCGGCCCCGTTCTGTCATTGGCGGGCGGTCTAATCGGTATGTCCACCTCCGGCCCAAGGCGGCGGACCATTGTCATCCCTACCGCGACACTGGCCCGCGTCGTCGATCCCCTGCTCACAGACGGCCGCGTCGCCACAGGTTGGCTCGGTATTGGTCTGCAGCCGGTGATGATTCCCGACAGTTTTCGTCAGACCGCCGAACGTGATAGCGGGCTGATGGTGGTTGGGCTGGTGACGGGCGGTCCGGCTGAAACGGCCGGCGTCATGCCCGGAGACATCGTGCTGGACATCGATGAAACGCCCGCCGGCCGGCCGCGCGCGCTGACCGCCTCGCTGGGTCCCGATCGGATCGGCCAAAGCGTGGCTCTGCGGCTGTTGCGGGCTGGCGCTGTGCAGACCATCGCCGTCACGATTGCCGCTCGTCCGCAGGCATGAGCAACGGCCTCCGCATTCGCGTTCATGCGACCGACCCGGTTCGCCGCCGGGGTCTGACAGCGATGCTGGAGGCGGCCGGACACGTCCTGACCGACGAAATCCCGGATGTGGAGTTGTGCGACCTGGACCGGATGTCCTCGCCGCTTCCGAAAGAGGCCGAGGCGCCGGTTGTCGCACTCACGTCGGGTTCCCCGGCCGGTTCGCCCGCCGGCGTGCTGGCGCCCGATGCGACGACGGCGCAACTGGATGCCGCGCTAAGGGCGGTTTTCGCCGGTCTGTTGGTCCGATCCACCGCCGCGACCGAACCACGCGGCTTCGCGCCGGCGGAGGATATGCCGCTGCTGACTCCCCGGGAGCGGGAGGTCCTGGGACTGATCGCCGAGGGCCTTAGCAACAAGGAAATGGCGCGCCGGCTGGGGATCTCGGTTCACACCGTGAAATTCCATATGGAGGCCCTGTTCACGAAGTTGGATGCGACCAGCCGGGCGGAGGCGGTGACAAAGGGGCTGCGGGGAGGGGTGATCGAATTGTAGGAAGATCGGGGCTTTGCCCCGACCCCCACCAAGGAGCGTCGCTCCTTGGAACCAAATAATAAGGTGATATGGGATGAAGGGGGCGACACAGACGTTACAAACGCCTCGGCAGCCCCCTTCATCCCATATCACCTTGTCCTCGGGATCAAAGGGCCAAGGCCCCCCGCCTTCGCAGGGGCATGCTTTGCGGGTCCAGGGCAGAGCCCTGGCCTTCCAATAGTTTGACATTCCTTCCCAGCGATGCGATCCGGTTACTGAACAGTAGCTTGGAGCAGGACGTGAACGATGCGCTGCCGCTGGGGATTGAGCCCCTGCGATCGATCGACGCTGTCGAACAGGGCCTGAGTGAGGCCGGGTATATCGCCAATCGCCAAATCTCGACCGCGATCTACATGGCGCACCACCTTCAGAAGCCGATCCTCGTCGAGGGTCCGGCCGGCGTCGGCAAGACCGAACTGGCAAAGTCGGTCGCGTCGTGGCTGAAGCTGCCGTTGATCCGGATGCAGTGCTACGAGGGGCTCGACGAGTCCAAGGCATTGTACGAATGGAAATACGGCAAACAGTTGCTGTACACGCAAATCCTCAAGGACAAGATCAACTCCGTCATCGGCGACGCGGACGATCTGGCGACCGCGCTGGATAAGCTGCACTCATTCGGCGACGTGTTCTTTTCGCACCAGTTCCTGGAGCCTCGGCCGCTGCTGCGGTCGTTGCAGGAACCCGGTGGTTCCGTGCTGCTGATCGACGAAATCGACAAATCCGATCAGGAGTTTGAGGCTTTCCTGCTGGAAATCCTCTCGGATTATCAGGTGACGATCCCCGAGATTGGAACGGTGCACGCCCTCGTGCCGCCGATCGTGTTGCTGACATCGAACAGCACGCGCGATCTGGGCGATGCGTTGAAACGCCGCTGTCTGCACCTGCATATCGGTTTCCCGGATGACAAGCTGGAAGCGAAAATTATCTCCTCCCGCGTCCCCGGTATTGATGGGCGCCTGTTGAAACAGTTGGTCAGCTTCGCTCAGCAACTACGCGCGCTGGACCTAAAAAAGGTCCCGTCGGTCAGCGAAACGATCGATTGGGCCAAGATCATGTTGTTGCTGCATGTGTCGGTGCTGGATGTCGATATGGTGCGCGATACGCTGAATGTGCTGCTTAAGTTCGAAGCGGATATCGAGTCGGCCGGCAAACAACTCGCCTGTTTGACGCACAAGGCAAGGCAGGACGCCGGGGTCGCATGATCGCGGCCCCTGCCAGCGAGCCTCTACGCCGGTTCCTCCAGGTCGCGCGCGGCGCCGGCCTGAAGGTTTCGGCGGCCGAGGGCATCGATGCCGCCCGCGCATTGGACATCGTCGGGTTTGAGGACCGGACGGTGTTGAAGGACACGCTCGGTCTGGTGCTGGCGAAAACGCCCGATGAAAAGGCGCTGTACGACGAAGCGTTCGATCTTTATTTCAAACGTGACGAATTCAGTACCGACAGGGCCGAACCCGAAGAAGACGCGGAGGATTCCGAGCAGGACCCGTTCTCCAGCCCCTCCAACGGATCGGGGGGCGACGGAATGGGCGGCCAGGGCGGCCAGTCGCTCGGTTCATTGCTGGCCAACGATGACCGTGCCGCATTGGCAACCGCGATGGAGCAAGCCGCGCGAGAAGCCGGTATCGAAAACATCCGCTTCTTCACACAGAAAAATCTCTACGCGCGCCGTATCCTCGACCGCATGGGCCTTCGCGCGCTGGAGCGCGACATGGAGGCGATGCGCCAGACCGGCACGCCGGAAGGGCTGGGCCGAGCGCAGTTTCTGGACGGGCGGATAGAAGCGCTGCGGGATTCCATTCGTGACTTTGTCGAACGGAACCTGTTGCTGTTCGCCAAGGGCGATACCGAAAAATTCCGCGAGGAACTGCTGAAATCCGCTCGCCTGTCCAATATTGAACGACGAGATCTGGACCGGATGCGTGTCCTGGTCCGGCAAATGGCGAAGAAACTGGCCGCGCGCTACGCGAAGACCAGACGGCGGCGGCTACGCGGGCAACTCGACACGCGCCGGACGTTACGGCGGAATATGGGCTGGGGCGGCATTCCGTTCATTACCGTCTGGAAGCAAAAACGCATCGAGAAGCCGCGCGTCATGGTGCTGTGCGACGTGTCCGGCTCCGTCGCCGCGATGTCGCAGTTCCTGTTGATGTTCATGTACGCAATCAATGAAGCGCTGTCGGATATTCGATCATTCGCCTTCGCAGGGTCGCTGATCGAAGTCTCGGAAATTCTGGAAAAGGAACCGGTCGAGGAAGCCATCACCAAGATCATGTCGCTGATCGGATTCGGGTCGTCGAACTATGGCAATTCATTCGCCGACTTCGAAGACGGCTGGATGCGTCACGTGACCAACAAGACCACCGTCATCATCCTGGGTGACGCACGCGGCAACCGCACCGATCCCCGGACGGACGTGATCGGACGGCTGTCGCAAAGATCGAAACGGATTATCTGGTTGAACCCCGAATATAAATCAGCGTGGGGCACCGGCGATTCCGACATGTATCGGTACGCGCCGTTCTGCAATCTGGTTTCGGTTTGCAATACGCTACGCCATCTCGAACGGGCGATTACGGATATCCTGGAGGACGCGACGTAGGTCCGGCTCAATCGGACCACGCGGCGATCCGCGACCGCCTAAGCCTCCCGATACGACAACAACAGCAACCCGCAGAACAGGATGTAGGCCGGCCAAACCCAGCCGGCAATCTGCCACGCGACCGGATTCTCCCGCGGGTTCAACCGGATCTCCAGCCAGCGCCCCCAGCCGGCCGCGATCCCGGCCAGGGCCAGCGGCGTGTGAGTCAATTCGATCAACAATTGATCCTTGACGTTGGCAATCGCGTGGCTGTGCGTCAGCAGCATCGTTCCACCCGCGGCGCATAGCAGCGGGAACACCAGGGCGGCGTTCCGATTGGTCCAGTTCGTAGCCCGCACACGCCACTCAAAATATGTGAACACCACGATCAACAGCACGAAGAAGCGGTGCTGCAACACCTCCACATCGCGAAAACTTTCCAGGAAGCCGATGTCGCCCATCGGCCATGTCTCGGGGTCCGAGCGAAAGAACAAAAACACCGCCAAACCGAGAAAACACAGCGGCCAATGCCGCGCCCAGCGCAGCCCGGCCCGATTGAGCAACGCCAGCAACCCGACCGCGACCACGAACAGGCCCGCCCAATGGTGGTTGTATTCCGACCAGGCGATGTCGTCCGCGTTGCGCGGTGGCAGATCCCCTGCCCCCGGAATAAACGCGACCTGCGGCGCGCCCTTCTGCGCCGCAGCCTCAGCATCCAATTTGGCCTGCAACGCCGGCAATGCCAGAACGTCGTGGTCCGGACTGCTCAGGCGCGGCCATTCCGGGGTGTTACGCTCGACGATTTCCTGCCAGCTCACCCGGTCCTGCGTCAGGTCGACGGCGGGCGGCACCGACGTCAGAGATGCAGCGGCGAAGAAGATCGCGATGCCGATGCCGAACTCCACCTCGGCGAACCGGCGCAAGCGGTTGACCGACGTACCAGGGTTGGACCGCAGGCGTTCCACCAGCAGAAAATTCATGCCACCGAGCGCCAGCAGCATCAGGAACATGCCAATCTTGGCGCCGACCATGACGCCGAACGCGGTACCATAGAAGCCTTGCAGACTGCCAATATACATCATGCTCATGGTGACGCCGCTGACCAGGATGCAGGCGACCCCGGCCATCGACATACGCGAGAAGCGGGCGCCGACGAGCCGGAACGTCACGCCGTCATTGATGCGGGCCAGCGTCAGCAGGAAGCACGGAATGCCGCCGATCCAGATGGCGGCTCCGAGTTGGTGCAAGCCCTCCACCACCAGCAGCCACTCGCTATTGTCCAGCCGGGCGGCGGCGTGCGTGGTCAGGGTGGCGGCGGCAAGCTCGATCAGGGTCAACGCCAGCAGCGGTAAGACGGGCGCCCGTTCGCGCAGTCCCAACAAGGCGGCGGCCATCGCGGCGGCGGCCGCCGTCTTCACCAGCCCGGCAACGGCGAAGTCCGCGCCCAGCACATTCCGTAAACCAAGACCGACTGTCTCCATCAGCACGGCGGTTTGCAGGGCCACGGCAGCGGCCTCACACAGCAGCAACGCCAACGCGGCGTATCCGGCGATGCGGGCGGTGCCGGCGGCGATCCCGAATCGGTCCAGGCGCGAGCCAAGCGATCGGGCCAGGAACACCAGGAACAGGGTCCCGCCCAGCGCCATCGATTGCGAGACGATCGTCAGCCCATGGACGATGATCGAGAGGTAGCCGAACAGATCAACGAGCAGTTCCATGGGTCAGGGCGCCGTAACGGTGAAGGGGACGTCACCCCGGGTGATATGGCCGTCCACCGCCAGCACCTGCCAGCGAACGACGTAGGCTCCGGGAGTCAGATCCAGATGCGCGGCGATGATGTCGGGCGGACCATCCGCCGTGATGGAAACCGTCTCGCGGCTATGGTCCGGCCGGATCAGCGTCAGACGCGACCGTGCCCGGTCGATTCGGCTGTTGTAGCGGAATTTAAGGTCCACATCTCCCGGCCTGACCGAGGCCCCGGCGGGCGGCGCGCTTTCTTCCAGGACGGCATGCGCTGATGCGACAAAAGGCGTCAGAATCCCGGACAGCAGGCACAACATCCAGATTTTCGGGCGATACGGCACTTCAGTCCTTTCCGAACGGGCGCCGCCCTGTAGCGCCTGAAGCCCGCGCTGTCCAATGATCCAGCGCTCGGCTAATGGAGGAAATCAAAGCCCTTCTTGCAGGATACCGCCCACGATGAGCCGTCAACCACCCGGACACCGAGCCGATTACCGCTGGTTTCATGCCATCACCACTCGGTGGATGGATAATGACGTGTTCCAGCATGTGAACAACGTGAACTACTTCTCATTCTTCGATACGGCCGTCACATATTACGAAATGACCGAGAACGTGGTCGGTTTGCTGGACGGACCGGTCCATTGCGTGGTGGCCGAGGTGGCCTGCCGGTATCACTCTTCCCTGGCATTCCCGGATCGGGTCAACGTCGGCATTCGGGTCGCGAGTATCGGGCGCAGCTCTGTCCGGTACGAGATCGGCATCTTTCGCAATGACGAAGATACCGCCGCCGCCGAGGGACACTTTGTCCATGTTTTCGTGGAACGCGGGGTGCAGAGGCCGGTTCCGATCCCTGACGATGCTCGCACGAAACTGGGGCTGATCGCGGCCTGATTGCCTCCCGCCGGGACCTGACGCAGTCTGGCGGAATGATCGGGACCCGTTTCATCGCCGTGCTGTCGGTCGTCGCCGGGTTGGCGGTGTGGGAGCTGATTGGCCGGCTGTCGCCGCCGGTGCTGTTCTCCCCCGCTTCGGCCGCGTTCAGTTATCTGTGGCATCAGACCGTCACGATGGCGCTGCCGGTCGCGATCGGCGGATCGCTGGCGACGCTGGCGGCCGGATTCGCCCTGTCTGCCGTGGTCGCGCTGCCCGTTGGCTTCGCCATGGGGCGAGTCTATTGGGTGCGCGAGATGCTGCACCCGATCCTGACCGGCATCTACGCCATCCCGCCGGCCGCTTTCATCCCGTTCCTGATCGTCTGGTTCGGCCTGTTCGCGCATTCCCGGATCGCCATCGTCGTCATCATGTGTTTCTTCGAAATGCTGACGATCACCGCCACGGGCGCGGCAACGATCGACCGCCGGTTGCTGGATGTGGCGCGCAGTTTCTCCGCACCCAGGGTCCGCATGATCGGGTCGGTGCTGATCCCCGCCAGCCTGCCGTTCCTGTCCACCGCGTTGCGGATCGGCCTGGTGCGCGCGGTCGCCGGGGTCATCACCGCCGAGTTGCTGTTGTCCCCCGCCAATCTGGGCAAGCTGCTGCTGGACAGCGCCGCCCGCTTTAACACCGCCGGGATGCTGGCGATAATCGCCACCGTCGCTTTGATCGGACTGGCCGTGCAGCAGATGCTGCTGTGGGTGGAGCGGCGTGTGTTGCGTTGGGAACGTCCATGACGCTGTTACTGAGGCTAACTGGCGTCGCGCTGTTTCTGCTGATCTGGGAGATCGCTGGCCGGCATTGGGGGGATTCACTGCTGGCGCCCCCGTCATCGGTGGCGGTGGAACTGGTGGCGCTGGCCGGCGACGCGGCGGCGTTGACGACAATCTGGGTGTCGCTGGCGCCGGCCCTGGTCGGGTTCGTGATCGCCTGCTGCATCGGCATGCCGCTGGGCGCGTTGATGGGCCGGTCGCCGGTCTGGAACGCATTGATCCACCCTTGGGTAAGCCTGTTCGTAGTGACCTCGGTCGCCGCCATCGTGCCGATCCTGATCTTGCTGGTCGGAACCGGATGGTGGTTCGTGGTGGCGGTCGTGGTGCTGTCGTCGGTTTGGTATGTGACGTTGACGACCTACCAGAGCGCGGTGCGGATCGACCGGCGATGGTTGGACGTGGGGCGATCGTTTGGTGCATCCCGCCTGCAGGCTTTCCGAACGATCATGCTACCGGCACTGTTTCCGTATCTTTTGGCCGGCGCCCGGATTGGCCTGGTCCACGCGATCCGGTCGATGGTGCTGGCGCAGTTGTTCATTGTATCCGGTATCGGCGGCATGCTGAACGAGGCGAGCATGGATATCTCGACCGCCCGCATGCTCGCGCTGCTGGTGGCGATCATGGGGATCGGGTTGCTGGCGAACCATGGACTGGGGCGCCTGGCTGATGGTTTGGCGCCCTGGCAAACGGGAGGCAGTGCCTCGACACCGCCATAACGTCCGGTGAGCGCCGGCCAACGCGTGACAGGCGGCCGAATCGCATGACGTATCATCTATGACCCATCGTGGCTCCCGGCACGAAGTGACACCAGGGACGATTTCGTACCCGGACGGTTAAGTTGCAAGATTTTACAATCGCGTCTCCTGTAAACAAAAGATCAAATGCCCATATGATTGTTGTGTTTCGATGATGAGTGCCGTTGATCGCGGTCAATGCGGCATCTTCGGAAACAGAGCTGTATGAACGGCCATCATGCGCCAGGACTTCGATCCAACGCCGGTATGTCCGTATGGTAAAAGGAGATTAGCGATGAACCGCGCCTTCGGCGCTTTTGCGCTTGCCGCCACATTGGCGATCCCGCTTGCACTCCCGGCGGCGGCTCAGCCTCGGGACGGGCGTGACAGAGGAGGACACTACGACCGCGGTGGCGGCCGTGGCGGTGACGGCGGAGCGATCATTGGCGGCGCCCTGTTGGGTCTCGGCATCGGCGCCCTGATCGGCGGCGCGGTCGTGGCCGCCCCTCCCCCTGTCTATTATCCGCCGCCGCCGGTGTATTATGCTCCGCCGCCGCCCGTTTATTATGCACCACCGCCACCGGTGTATTACGGCCGTTAACTAAACGACCTGACAACTCCATCCGACCCGCCGCGACAATCCCACGGAGACTGAACATGTCGATCAAGACGACTTCCCGCGCCGCCGCACTGGTGGCCGCCCTGCTGCTGCCGGCGATGGCTATGCCGGTCAGCGCATTCGCCCAGGCGCCAGCGCAATCGGCCGCCCCGGCGACGGCCCAGAAGGCGAAACCGGCGATGGCCAAGACCATGTCGCCGGCAGACCGGGTTGAACGCCATATCACGCACCTGCACGCTCAATTGCAGATCACGCCGGCGCAGCAGGCCCCGTGGGATCAGTTCGCGCAGGTCATGCGCGACAACGCCAATGATATGAACCAGACGCTGGAACAGCGCGGCACCGGTTTCGCGTCGATGAATGCCGCTGACAACATGCAATCTTATGCCAAGGTCGCCCTGCAGCACGCCGACGACATGCAGAAGCTCGCCACCGCATTTCAGACGTTATACGGGTCGATGTCCGACGACCAAAAGAAGAATGCGGATACTGTCTTCCGCGGCCATGAAGATCGGGGCGGCCATATGCACCACATGAAACAGTAAATCCACGTCCCACGGCCCCAAACAGTCCGCTGTCAGTTCCGCCCGGCATCATTGCCGGGCGGAACTGATGCGCGTGTGACGACCTGGCCAGATGCCGAAAGCGCTGGTTCCCTGCCACGCGGACGATCAAAGCATTTGATTAAATGGTGGGGACATACAAATAGATCACTGGCTGCAATTTGGTCGCGTCGCCGCATTGATCGCCTGACAATCATCAGGCTGTCGTCATGATCAGCGCCGTCGGGTCACAGGTTCACCGAGACCGGCTTCATCTGAAACGGATTGACCGTGCGGCGGCTGTTTTTGCGGGCAAGGCGTTGGCTGGCCGCTGTCGGGGCGGGAATCGCCTCCAAACGCGGCAGCACCAGCGGTGTCTTCGGTCGCGGCGCCTGCACCGGTTCAGGGGCCAGGCCCTCCTGCTGCCGCCGTTCGGCGATCCAGCGTTCACCGCTGCGGGTGAGCTCATCAGGATGGATTTCCAGGCAATCGGCAACGATGGCGCGCGATTCCGCCCATTCACCGCGGCTCACGAAGAAGGCCGCCGCCTGATTGAACAGAATGGAGCCGATCGGCTCGTTTTCGAGGTCGGCCTTGGCCTGCAGAACCACCTGGGCCCAGAGTACGCGGTAGGAGTGTTGTGTTGCGACAGAGGACAAATCGGTCTCCATTGGCTGATGAGAGGAGAGGCGAAGTCTAGGTCTGTATTGGCGGGATCGACCGAGCCGGTCAGATCGCGCAGAGTCCGGCCCAAACGAACAGCATGGTCGTTACGAGGCCGATCGCCTTCAGGTAGGGCTTTGCCGCGGACAACGATACGGGCTGCCATGAGGCCGCTATTGTTGCTGTGGCGAATTCGTATTGGATAATATCGTCTTGCATGGGGATCATCCGTCTCCGACATGATCCTCCCAAAGTGAAATGCTCTGTAAAAAGAGCGCCGCGGGAGCGAACCCCCGCGGCAAGTTCAGGGAGGAAACACGAACTGTTTACCTCACGATTTCGTTAGATGGAAAAGGGATTCTCACGAAAACGCGATCACGTTTATGGTCCGGACATGCAATGTATTATTGCAAGATAATACCGAAACTGTACAGTTTCAGATTATATCCCGCCGCAGTTATGATATCGCCCTTGTTTCATTCCGATCTCGCCGCGTTTCGCCTCCGGGTGCGCTTCCGGCCTTCGGCGACTGCCCTGTTGAATGCCAAATCGGAGACACCATCCTTCGGCCGCACTAGCCCCCGACACGGCTTTGCGGCACCATTCAGAGCAAGGAGGACTGCCCCAATGAACATCCGTCCGCTTGGCCATACCCTGGGTGTGGAGATCACCGGCGTCGATCTGGCCGCACCGCTGGCCGACGCCGATTTCGACGTGATCAAGGATGCCTGGCTGCACCACAAGGTCGCGGTGTTTCCCGGTCAGACCCTGACCGAGGCAGCGCTGATGCAATTCGGCCGGCGATTTGGCGAACTGGAGATCCACGTCCGCTCCACCTACCATTCCCGCGAGAATTCCGAGGTGATGATCGTCTCCAACAAGAAAGAGGACGGCCGCGCGATCGGGGTGCTGGGCGACGGCGAGGCGCAGTGGCACATCGACCAGTCCTACATGCCGCAGCCGACCTTCGGGACGATCCTGTTCGGCCAGGAAATTCCGCCGGAGGGTGGGGATACGTGGTTCGCCGACCTCGCAACTGCCTATGACCGGCTGCCGCCGGTGCTGAAGGCGAAGATTGAGGGCAAGCGCGTCGTTAACTCGGTGGACCGGCACAACCGGCGCGACGCGGCCGGGCGCCCGGATCTGGCGATGAGCGCGGAACAGTTGAAGCGCGCGCCGGATTCGCCGCATCCGCTGGTGCGCACGCATCCGCTGCTGGGCACCCGGGCGATCTATTATAGTCCAAGCCACACAGCCGAGGTGGAGGGGTTAGAGGAACCCGACAGCCAGGCGCTGCTGGCGGAACTGCTGCCGCACATGACGAAGCCCGATCTGATCTACAAGCATCACTGGTCGGTCGGTGATGTGGTGATGTGGGACAACAGCGCGACGATGCATCGCCGGGACCCGTTTCCCGGCGAATATTCCCGCCTGATGAAGCGGGTGAGTTTCCGCTATCCTCCCGAACACCGGGTACCGGTTTGACACCCATGCTGACTCGCCGCACCGCCATCGCCGCCGCGTTCACCACTCCGCTCGGCAGCCGTGTCAGCTTCGGCAGTACGCGGCGTACCTTGAAGGTGATGTCGAACGCCAATGTCGCGGGCATTCATGTCCCCGGAAACGTTGCGGTTCGCGAAATACTGCAACAAATCGGCGACTATGCCCCGATCGACCTGACACGGATGGAAAAACAGGCCAACATCACGCAGGTGCTGGTCGGCGGAGGTCCCGACATTGTCGATGCCGATACGCCGTCGATCGCCGCCGCCGCCAATGCGGGCGCCAACCTGAAAATCGTCGGGCAGTTTTATGCCAGTGTGGACCTTGTGTTCGCCGCCAACGCCGATGTCGTGACCTCATTGCAGGATCTAACCAAACCGGACGTTGTCTGCGGCATCAACACGCCCGGAGACACCGTCCACGCCCTGCTGCTGGGCGTTCTGATGAAGCACGGCATCGACATCACCAAAGTCAATATTGTCGCCCTTGGCGGATCGTCGGCGCGGATGCGGGCGTTGATGGCCAAACGCGTGCATCTGGTGCCGATCCATGCCGATCAGGCGCACGACGTGGCCCTGCAAGGCAATTACAAACCGCTGATCCAGCCTTGGACCGAATACGATTTCTGGTCCAACGAAGTCTGGGCGGTCAACGGCAAATGGCTGGAGAACCCCGACAACCAGCGTGTCGTCGTCGATGTGCTGGAGGCTCAATTGCGCGCCAATCGTTCCGCGACCAACGACTTTTCCTGGTTCGCCGGCATGTTTCGCAAATATAGCAACGACCGCGACGCGGCGCATTGGCCGGACGACCGTATCCACGACGAATGGACGCTGCTGACCAAGGAGATAAAGGCGTTTCCGGAACCGATGCCGCTGGACCTGGCCGCCTTCAACACGCTGATACCGATCTACGAAAAAGCCGGAATTGTTTCACCAGGTGCCAGCTTCGATAGTCTGATCGAGCCGCGCTTCCTGGCCGAGGCCCAGAAGCGGCTGGGATGACCGAACCGAAACTGCGCACGACCGGCCTGACCCGTCGATACGGCACCGGGCTGACGGTCTTTCAGGATTTGTCGCTCGATGTCGCGGACAAGGAATTTGTCGCGATCATCGGACCGAGCGGCTGTGGGAAATCGACGTTTCTGCGCATTTTGAACGGGCTCGACAAGCCCGACAGCGGCACAATTGAGATCGACGGCCGCCCGGTCATCGGGCCAGGAGCGGGCCGGGCGATGGTGTTCCAGGGGTTCGATCTGTTTCCCTGGCGGACGGCGCAGGAAAACGTCGCGTTCGGTCTGGAGATGCAGGGCGTGCCGAAACGGGAACGGCTGGAGATCGCTGCACATTACATCGAAATGGTCGGCCTGACCGGTTTCGCCCGGTCCTACCCCCACCAACTGTCGGGCGGGATGCAGCAGCGTGTCGGCATCGCACGCGCACTGGCCGTGCGGCCGGATATCCTGTTGATGGATGAGCCGTTCGGGGCGCTCGACCTGCAATCGCGGGATCTGATGCAGGATGAATTGCTGCGGATTTGGCAGGATGACCGCAAGACGGTGCTGTTCGTGACGCACAGTATCGAGGAAGCGATCTACCTCGCTGACCGGATCATCGTCATGTCGCCCCGGCCTGCTCGGATACAGCGGGATATCGCGGTGCCGTTCGGCCGGCCGCGGAACGAGGATATCAAGACCAGCGCGGCGTTCCTGGAGATCCGGCGGGAGATATGGAGCCTTCTGAAGCATGGCGCTGCGATGACGGAAACACGGGAATTATCGTCGTAGCCGGGCTGGTTCGGATTGCCGGGCCGCAGCCCGGCAATAACGATATAAAATGCCGAGGTCTACATCCCGCCGGGATAATTCGGCCCGCCGCCGCCCTCGGGCGGCACCCAGTTGATGTTCTGCGACGGGTCCTTGATGTCGCAGGTCTTACAATGCACGCAGTTCTGCGCATTGATCTGTAACCGCGGCGTCCCCTCCTCCACCCCGATGAACTCATAAACACCCGCCGGACAAAACCGAGCCTCGGGGCCACGGTATTTGTTCCAGTTGAGATCGACGGCGACGGCGGGGTTGGTCAGGTGCAGATGCACCGGCTGGTCTTCCTCGTGCGCCGTGTTGCTGATGAACACCGACGACAGTTTGTCGAACGTCAGCACGCCGTCCGGCTTCGGGTAAACGATGCGCGGGGCCTTGTCGGCATCGACCAATGTCTCATTGTCAGCATGCGGGTGATGGAACGTCCAGGGCGCCTTGCCGCGCAGAATATAGGTGTCCAGCCCGCTGTAGAGCAGGCCACCCCACATGCCAAATTTCGCGAAGGCCGGCCGGATGTTGCGGGATTGCGAGAGTTCCTCCCACACCCAGCTCGATTGCAGTTTGTCGAAATAGGACGTCACCTCGGCCGGATGGTCGCCGGCCAGCGCTTCCGCCAACGCTTCCGCCGCCAGCATGCCGGACTTCATCGCGGTGTGGGTGCCCTTGATCTTCGGCACGTTCAGAAAGCCGGCCGCATCGCCGATCAGCAGCCCACCGGGAAAGCTCAACTTAGGCAACGACTGCAAGCCGCCCTCGCTCAGCGCCCGGGCGCCGTACGAGATGCGACGGCCGCCCTCGAAATGTTTGCGAATATCGGGATGCGTCTTAAAGCGTTGCATCTCATCGAACGGCGACAGCCACGGATTGCTGTAATCCAGCCCGATAACAAATCCGAACGAGACCAGGTTCTCGCCGAAATGATACAGGAACGACCCGCCATAGGTCGCGCGATCCAGCGGCCAGCCGAGGCTGTGCTCGATCAGGCCCGGCTTGTGATTGGCGGCGGGGATTTCCCACAGTTCCTTGATGCCGATCGCGTAGGTCTGCGGATCGTGGCCGTCACGCAGGTTGAACCGGTCCATCAACTGCTTGGACAGCGAGCCGCGGCAGCCCTCGGCGAACAGCGTGTAGCGGGCGCGCAGTTCCATACCGCGCTGGAAATTGCCGCCCGGTTCGCCGGATTTGCTGACGCCCATGTCGCCGGTGGCGATGCCGACGATGCGGCCATCTTCCTCCAACAGTTCGGTGGCGGCGAAACCGGGGTAGATTTCGACGCCCAGCTCCTCGGCCTGCTGGCCCAGCCAGCGCACCACGTTGCCCAACGACACAATGTAGTTGCCGTGGTTATGCATCTGCGGCGGAGTCGGCAGCTTGAACGATCTGGTTTCCGTCAAAAACAGGAAGCGGTCCTCGCCGGCCGGTGTCTCCAGCGGCGCGCCCCTCTCTTTCCAGTCCGGGATCAACTCGTTCAGCGCGCGCGGCTCGATCACCGCACCCGACAGGATATGGGCGCCTATCTCGCCGCCCTTTTCCACCAGGCAAACCGCCATGTCTGGATTAAGCTGCTTCAGCCGGATCGCCGCCGACAGACCGGATGGGCCGCCGCCCACGATCACGACGTCGAATTCCATCGCCTCGCGTTGGGGTAGGTCGTCCGCCATTGTCCGCTCCTTGCCGACTGTCTTTTGGTTAATCCAGGCTTATGTGCTTCAGATTACCCTGCGGGGCAAACCGGCAAGCCCCCCGGGATCATCTAACAGCCTGTTGTGGAGAGTCTTCCGTGTCCGCGCACGACACCTTGTTGCTAATTGGCCACGGATCGGCACGCTATCCGGACGCTGCCGCCGCGATCCACCGTCACGCCGCCGCGCTGCGCCAGTCCAATCGATTCGCCCCTGTGGCGGTCGGTCTGCTGAACGGCGCTCCGTCGGTGTCGGATGCATTGGCCGAACTCGGGGCGGGCAGCATCAGGGTGGTGCCGTTCTTCATGGAGGACGGATATTTTACCCGTGTCGCGGTGCCGCGAACATTGGGCGGGCGAGACGTGACGATCGGTCCGCCGGTCGGCGTCCACGACGGCATGGCGGGTTTGATCGAACGTCAGGCCCTGGCCGCCTGCGACGTTTTGGGCGTTGCCTCCCGCCACGTTGCGGTTCTGGTGGTCGGTCACGGCTCGTCCAGCGCCCCGGGCCGAACCCTCGCCTTGCATCGCCATACATCAAGGGTCGCAGCGACGGAGCTGTTCGCGCGTGTGGAGTACGCCTGCCTGGAGGAACCCCCCTTGGTTGCCGATGTCCTGACCGGGCTGCGCGCCCACCCGGTCGTGGTGATCGGCTTTTTCGCCGGCAGCGGTGGCCATGTGCGCGACGACATCCCAACCCTGATCGCAGCCGAACAGGCCGCTCGGGGGGACGCGGGGTTCGCGGTGCAATTCCATGGTTCGGTGTGCGACGACCCGGCGATGGCCGAGATTATCCTGGATCAGGCGACGTGACTTCCTGGGTTGGCGGCGTTTGGTCACCGGCCAGCAAGTAAGACTTCACCACGGAGGCAGGCTGAGGAACACGGAGGACCACGGAGAAGGCACTCGGTGATCGGCCACGCAGCGACTTTATTGATGTCACGAAATGCCCGGCAGAAAACTCAAAGCACGTTCCTGGCTGCCGGCGTGTCCGCCGCGCGGAGCGCCATTTCTTACCTTCTCCGTGGCCCTTCGTGATCCTAAGCCTGTCTCCGTGGTAAAAACCTGCGGCCTTCCTGACGCGGCACGACCCACCCAACAGGCCCCGCACTCTCGACGGCAACACGCAATCGGGTCATGACGGGAATAAGGCGCCAGGCGCCAGACCAATGCATCAACGGGAGATACGCGATGTTTGCCTATGTCGGTGGCTACACCACGCCTGACCGCAACGGCCGGGGCGACGGGATCAGAGCGTATCGGGTCGATCCGGTCGATGGCGCCTGGAGCCTGATTCAGACCATCGGCGGCCTGGAAAACCCGGCTTTGTTCACTCTGACCCGCGACTCGAAGCGGATGTATTGCGTGCATGGCGGACGCAATCTGATGAGCGCGTTTGCCGTCGATACCGCGACCGGGATGCTGACACTGCTCAACCAGATGGACTGCCAGGGCAACAACCCGGTCGATTCAGCCTTGGACCCCACGGAACAATTCCTGGTCATCGCCAATTACGGCTCTGGCGCCGTCGCGGTCATGCCGATTGGCGAAGACGGACACCTGCTGCCGGTGAGCCAGTCGGTCCAGCTTGAAGGCACCCCCGGGCCGAACCCGAAAGAGCAATCCTCGTCCCATCCACACGCGGTGATCTTCGACCCGACCGGACAGTTCGTGATCGTCCCGGACAAGGGATTCGACCGCACGTACCTGTTTCGGTTTCAGGACGGCAACCTCCGCCCCACCGAACAGGGTTCGATCGCATCGGCACCGGGTGCCGCGCCACGGCATACGACTTTTCACCCATCGTTACCGGTCTTGTACGTGAATAACGAGCTCGACTCGACGGTCACCGTGTTCGACTGGGTCGCGGGGCGGGCCGCCGAAGTGCAGGTGATTTCGACGCTGCAATCCGGTCACACGGGGCATAACACGACGGCCGAGATCGTGGTCTCGCCCTGCGGACGGTATCTGTATGTCTCGAACCGGGGCCAGGACAGCATCGTGCGGTTCGTTATCGCGCCGGTCAGCGGCCGGTTGACCTACGCCGTCACAGTCCCGACCGGCGGCAAACGGCCGCGGTTCTTCACGCTTGGACCGGATGCGCGGCAGCTCTACGCCGCCAACCAGGACAGCGACGAGATCACGATTTTCGATATCGCGCAGGACAGCGGCGACCTGGTTCCGACCGGGGTGCGGGTCTCGGTTGGCAGCCCATCGGCCATCAGCTTTGTGACACCCTCTTGAAAGACAGGTGTCATCGCGTCGATACTGTTTTCAACCGAAAAGTATGACGAGGAAGCCTCCATGGCCAAAGCCACCACAACCAGCACCGGGCGATCTGCTAAAGCCAAGAGCAAACCAGCGCCGGTTGTGAGAGCGAAGGCCATGGCTGCCGCCGCGAAAAAGGAAGACGCACCGGCGGGCAAGAAGGAAGCTGGCGGGAAGCCTTCGACGAAAGGCGCCACAACACAGAAAGTGGCTGCAACCACACTGGCGGTATCAAAGAAGGCGCCCGTTTC
Organism: uncultured Rhodopila sp.; assembly: GCA_903932145.1. GTDB lineage: Bacteria > Pseudomonadota > Alphaproteobacteria > Acetobacterales > Acetobacteraceae > Rhodopila. The sequence goes on from CAIZFE010000038.1 coordinate 57,046, forward strand.
GACAAGCTTCGCGAAGAAGCAAGCCGCCCCGGTGAAGCTGGCCGCGAAGACCGCCGCCCCGCCGAAGGCAACCCCGAAAAAGACCGCTGGCAAGACCATTGTTGCGGCAAAAGCCCCCACCAGCCGGGTTGCCGCGGCCGCATCGTCATCGAAAACCGTCGCTGTGAAAACAGCGGCCCCTCGCCGGCCCAAGGTCCGAACGGCGGTGCCGATCCCAACCGCCCGGCGCGGCCGCCAGGCGCCAGTGCCCCATAAGCCCGCGGCAACATCAGCCGTAACGCCATCCGCGGCGGCCAAAGCACCTGCCGCGTCCGCCGCCGTGCCGCTGCAGACCTTCACCGTCAGCCATCTGAACGAGGCCGATTTCAAGGCCGACGGCCTGCGCCCCTACGCCCAATACCGCGACCTGGGAATCGCCGCGGCAACCGGCGCCCTCTGCCAGGCGCATGTAATCCGGTTCATTCCCCCCTGCACCGACGACGTCCGCAAGCGCCATCTGCATCAGGCCGACCTGCAACTGGTGTACGTCCTCAAGGGATGGATGAAGAACGAATTCGAAGGCCACGGTGAGCAAATGATGTCCGCCGGAAGCTGCTGGCTGCAACCCTCCGGCATCAAACACACAGTGCTGGACTATTCCGCCGACTGCGAAGTGCTGGAGATCATCGTTCCGGCCGATTTCAAGACCGAGGAGCTGACCTGAAGCCGCATCGCGCGCTCGCCTTGGATGTCGGGGGCATGATACCGGATGACATCGCATGAGCGTCTTGATTGCCTGAAGTGCCCGGCCCTGTGCTGTCGCATGGCGGGCTACGTCCGCGTCAGCCGCGACGATATGCGGCGTTTGGCCAAACACCTGAAGATCAGTGTCGCGGATTTCGAAAAACGGCACGTCGTCGAGGTCACGAACCAGGGTGAGAAGCGGATCAAGGAAGGCTTCAAAACCTGCCAGTTCCTGACCGAGGACCACCGCTGCGGCGTCTATGAGGCTCGGCCGCACGACTGCCGCGGCTACGTCTGCTGGAACCAGCCTGACGAAACCGTTTACGGATATGCAGTCTTCTTACAGACCGGCGTAACGAAATTACGCGAGCATGAAAAATAGCGGCCGGTCATACCGGTCCGCGTTGATGCCGACTCTCGCCCCCAATCGTCATGGCCCGGACAAGCCGGGGCTATGACGATGGGGCAAGAGTCGACATCAGCCGCCGCTGGTACAATAGACTCCTCTGTGGACCTTCGAGATCCTCGTGCTGCCTCCGTGATGAAACTTTCCTTATTTTACTGACTGCCACCGCAAACCGCCCGCCCCCTTGACGATCGCGGACCCCGGACGCACAGGCCGGGAAACAAGGAAAAATTCATCACGAAGGCAGCACGAGTATCGCGAAGGGGCACGGAGCCAGGGGATCAAATGCGGATGCCATGGCAATCAGTTGAAACCACGAACGCAAAACGGTCCGCGCATCACTACAGCAGCGCCCGATCCCGATGATGCTTCGGCGCGCGCGTGCGCGTGCGCCCCCGGACTCAGAGGGTTCGACGCAGATCCCGGGAGGATGTTAGTCAGGGTGGGGCGGTGGCCAGTAACGGATCGAACGGGTCCAGCGTTGGCGGCTCACCGATCATGTACCCCAGCACTTGGCGGACGGTATCCGGTCCCGGGTGCCTCCAGGCAAACCCCCAGGTGTCCGGCTTCTTGTCCCGCTCTTTCTGAAACGATGTCTCGCGGTGTTCCCGGATTTTAAACAGGGTCGTGAAGCTGCCGCCGTAGTTCATGAGCGTGTCGGATATCTGGTTCCAGAAAGTGCCAGTGCAGAAACTCGGAATGACCGCGAGGTCCATGCAGATCGCGAGGATGGTGCGGCCGAGCGGGCGGCGGCGCACCTCGGCGTCAAGTTCCTCGGGCCCGGGGATACGGAGATCGTCCGGATCGAAGGCGGGGCGCCTGGGCGCCATCTCTTCAGGGCCGGGCTTGGCCTGGCCACCCGGCGACCCGGCGTCTTTCGCCCCCTCCGCCGCCCCTTCTGACGGTTCGGCTGGCGGCTTGGCCGGCGTGCGCTCGCGCTGGTACACGAGTCCGATCTCGCGGCCTTTTGCGGCGCGGGCGAGCAGATACCGCTCCAACGCCATGGCGCGCAGGATGCCGCGCTGGAGCCGAATGAGGATGGTCGGCATTGTGTAAGTGCCCCAGACCCCGGCCAAAGCGGCGAATTCCACGTTAGCGGCGCGCTCCGGCACCGTCTCAACAAGGCGGCGGCCGTGGCCGAGCAAGACCCGAACGACATGCAGCAGGCCGGCGAGGCGTTCCGGTATGGTACGGCCGGCTCGGTCCTGCGTAGGATCGGGCGTGGCCGGTCGGGTCATGGGTGGCGCCGTATGCTCCATGTCTGCATTACTAACATTATCGTTAATACATGTCAACCCTGACGTGCATGCCCCGCAGGCGGATCGCGTTTTTTGATGGACCTGGCAGGCCGAGAGGCGTGCGAAGGAAGAGTTTTCTAAGGCAGATGAACACGGATAAGCAGAGATGAACGCGGATGAGCCGCGAAGCGCCCCATCGTCATGGCGCAGACAAACCGGGCCATGACGATGGGGCGGACGTCGGCATCAACGCGATGCTCGTATTACGCTGTCACCTTCCGCAAAAATTCCTCCGACCGCGCGCCAGCTTCGTCGGCCAGACGGTTCGGAAACAGCGTGAAACCGTGCGCTCCGCCCGGATACACTGCCAGTTCCGAATCGTTTTGCGCCGCCATCCAGCGGGCATGCATGAACAGCGTATCATCCAGCAACGCATCGCACGTCCCAACGCTGAACAGCGCCGGACACAGCCCCTTGAGATCCCCATACAGCGGCGAAATATCCGGCACCCGCCGATCCGTCGTTGTCGGCAAAAACGCATTGTAGAACTGCTGCATATCGATCGTCCGCAACACCAGGCGCCGATTGCCGAACGCCATCTGGCTCGGTGTCATGCTCATGTCGAACACGCCATAGACGAAGTTCGCGCCACGAAATCCGGTGTAGCTGTAACGATCCCGCATCCGCAGCACCGTCACCGCCGCGAGATTGCCGCCCGCTGACTCGCCGCCGATGGTCAGAACGTCGGAGCCAAACTCGGCCTTCGCATGCTTGATCAGCCACGCGGCGGCGGATTCGCAATCGTCCGTCCCCGCCGGATACGGATCTTCCGGCGCCAACCGATATTCCACGCTGACAACAGCGAGGCCGGTTTTGTCAGCGATCCGCTCCAGCATCGGGTCCTGCAGGTCGGCCCCACCCAGAACCCAGCCGCCGCCGTGGATGTGCAGATAGACGCCGCGCACCACCGCGGGTGCGATCACCCGCAGCGCGATCTCGTTGCCATCGCGTCCGGTGATCAGGATCGTGCGGGCGCGCGGTGATTTGATCGCCTTCGGGAACGGCCCCTTGCCCTGACGGCGGCCCTCCCGCGTGGTTTCGGCGCCGACGTTCCACCACTCCGGAAGGCCGGTCATCAGTCCGACCATCGCCTCGTTCAGCTTCGCCGTGTCCTCGGCGATGGCGTCCTTGCCGAACAGAGCGGGCGTGAGTGGGTAGCCGGTCATACACTTCTCCTTGATTTCCACGGACGGAGGCCGTTTCCGCCATTCTACCGCATCTTGCCGAATCGAAAAGCATGGGCGCAGCGTCGTTCAGCAAAACCGCGCAGGATCGTTTCGATATTTACTACATTCGTAACGAACTCCGACCGGTTCGACGGTTCATTGTTGTATTGGTTTTAGGGGGAGATATATCGATGCCGCATCATAGGCGCATGGTTTCGGCCGTGGCCGCTGGTATCGCGTTGGTGGCCAATCCGGCGCCCGCGCAGCAACCCGATCCGGTACGGATCGCACAGGCACAGAATGCGACGATCGGCCTGATCGCGGGCGGGCCCGGCAGCACGGACACACGGATCGCGGCCGAGATCGCCCGGGTGCTTGATGACGGCGACCGGCTGCGGATACTGCCCATGCTGGGCGGCGGGTCGGTACAAAACATCGCCGATCTGATCTGGCTGAAAGGCGTCGATGTGGCGATCGTCCATACCGACAGCCTGACACAGACCATGCAGAACGGGTCCATACCGCGCGAAGGGTCCGTGCAATACATCGCCAAGTTGTTTCAGGAGGAGATCCATATCCTGGCCCGCAAGGATATCACCAGCCTGAGCGATTTGACCGGCAAAGTGGTCGCGATCGGTCCTTTGGGAAGTGGAACCGAGCTAACCGCTTCCGCCTTGTTGGACAGTTTCCATGTTGTCCCGAACATCACGCATGACAATCAAATGACTGCGCTGGAACGGTTGCGCCACGGAGAAATCGCGGCGATGATTGCGGTCGGCGGCCGGCCCGTTCCGGCATTGCAAGAGATCGAGCCCGGAACCGGTCTGCACTTCGTACCCATTCCATTAACCGCGCCGTTGGTCGATCTCTACGTGCCCACGAGTTTGGAACGGCAATACTATCCGAACCTGATTCCCGCCGGCCCTCCGGTCGAGACCGTTTCGGTCGGTTCGGTGCTGATCACGCTGGGGACCCCTTCGGACACCGCGCGGGCGAAACGGGTCAATCGGTTTGTCGATACATTATTCGAGCGTTTCGACCAGTTTCGCCACCCGGGATTTCATCCCAAATGGCAGGAAGTCAGTCTGGCAACCCAGATTCCCGGTTGGACACGCTACCCGGAGGTCCTGGCGCTGCTGAGGAAAGATCAGACCGGTGATACCACACTGCGGCCTTCGTTTGATGTGTTCCTGAACCAATCCGGCCAGACGATAACCGGCATGAACAACGAACGCCGGGAAGCCCTGTTCCGTGACTTCCTGCGCTGGCGCGACCAGCACGGAACCCCGTGATATCGACTTTCCCCGCCGGGTCTGTCTAGGATACTCACCAGTAGGAAGACCGCTGGAGGGCGATCCATGAAATTCGGCATATTTTACGAGCTACAGTGTCCGCGGCCGTGGGAGCCGGACACCGAGCTCAAGCTGTATCAGAATGCGCTGAGCCAGGTCGAACTGGCGGACAAGCTGGGGTATCATTACGCCTGGGAGGTCGAGCATCACTTCCTGGAGGAGTATTCCCACTCCCCGCAGCCGGAGGTTTTCCTCGCCGCCGCCAGCCAGCGCACCAAGCAGATCCGCCTGGGTCACGGCATCATCCAGTTGACCACCAACCACCCGGCGCGCGTGGCCGAGAAAGTCGCCTGCCTCGATCTGGTCAGCAACGGCCGCGTCGAATTCGGCATGGGCGAAGGCGCCAGCATCACCGAACTGGGACCGTTCGGCCGTCAGATGGAGGACAAGCAGGCGGTCTGGGAGGACGGCGTGCGTTGCGTGCTGCCAATGTTCAAGGACGGCGGCTGGGAATACGACGGCCCTTACTTTAAATTTCCCCTGCGCAACGTGCTGCCGAAGCCGATCCAGAAACCACATCCGCCGCTATGGGTGGCCTGTTCTCAGTTGGAAACGATCGAGATGGCCGGCCGTTGCGGCATCGGCGCGCTGGGGTTTCAGTTCCTGTCGGCGGACATGGCGAACGCCTGGGTGCATGCCTACTACAACTCGTTCGTGCTGCGGCAAAACAAGCTGGCAGACTATCAGTCCAACTGTAATATCGCCATGGTCAGCTACTTCATGTGCGCCGAGACGGACGAGGAAGCGCGCCGTCGCGCCGATGGGGTCACGTTCTTCCAGTTTTCGCTGGCGTATTATAGCAACTCCCGCAATCGCGAACGCGCGGCACCCGGAACGGTCAGCCTGTGGGAAGAATACCTGAAATGGAAGATCGCCAACCCGGAACTGGCGGACAAAGCCCTGACCGGCGGTCTGATCGGATCCCCCGAAACAATCCGCAAGAAGCTGCGACGGTTTGAAACGTCGCATGTCGATCAGATCATCCTGCTCAATCAGGCGGGCAAGAACAGCCATCCGCATATCTGCGAAAGCCTGGAGATGTTCGCGTCCGAGGTGATGCCGGAATTCACCGCCAAGGAACCGGAACACCAGGAATGGAAGCGAAAGGTCCTGAGCCGGGAGATCGAACTGGAGGACATCGATACGACCCCGTACAAGACGCGCGCCGGCGTCGGCAAAGGCATTGCTATCGATAAACTGGCGACCGCGGCGGAATAGTCCATGACGTCCCTGGCAACACAGATCGCCGAACGCATCCACGCCCTGCGGTTCGAGGACATCGACCCGGCGGCATTGGACTGGACCGCCAGTGCCTTCGTGGACACGGTCGCCTGCACCCTGGCCGGCATTCAGGAGGACGGCCCGCAAATCCTGCTGCGGGTGCCGGGGATCGCGACTTCCCCCGGCCCGGCCCTAATTCTGGGCACCAACCGGCGCACCAGCGTGCTGGATGCCGCGCTTGTCAATGGCGTCGCCTCGCACGCTCTGGACTATGACGACGTTGTGGGCTCGATGGGTGGCCATCCCTCCGTCATGCTCATCCCCGCCTTGCTGCCCCTCGGCGAAATGCTCGGCAGCACCGGCCAGGACCTCGTCACAGCCTATGTTGCTGGCTTCGAAACGGTCTGTCGGATCGGTCGCGGCGTGCATCACCATCATTACGAGAAAGGCTGGCACCCCACCGCCACGCTGGGCATTTTCGGCACGGTCGCCGGGGCGGCCCGCCTGCTGCACCTATCCATCGAGCATACCGCCATCGCGCTCGGCATGGCCGCGTCGTTCGCCGCCGGTCTGAAGGCCAATTTCGGCACCATGACCAAGCCGCTGCACGTCGGACACGGCATCCGCGACGGACTGTTCGCGGCGCTGATGGCCAAAGAAGGCTTCACCGCCAGCCCCGGCGCCTTCGAGCACAAACAGGGTTTCCTCGACGTTTTCAACGGCCCCGGCACCTATGATACCGGCCGCATCCTGGATGGCTGGTACAGCCCGATCGAGTGCGGCGGCGCCGGCGATCCCGGCCTGAAACCCTATCCGTGCTGCGGCAGCACGCATCCCTCGATCGGGCGGGCGATCGATCTCGCGACCCGCCACGATCTGACGGCGGATCGCATCGCCAGCGTCACGGTCATGCCGCATCATCGCCGGCTGCCGCACACCGACAATCCGAATCCAAGAACACCGCTGGCCGCCAAATTCAGCATGCAATACTGCGTCGCCCGCGCCTTGACCGACCGGTCCGTCAAGCTATCCGATTTTGAGGGCGATGCGCCATACGACCCAACGGTGCGCGCCCTGATGCAGCGTCTCGACGCGCATCCGCACCCGGATATGCCAGAGGACTGGGGCACCGAGGTCATCGTGGTCACAACCGACGGGCAACGCTTCGCCTCCAGGCTGGATGACTATCCCAGCCGCGGACCGGCTGGCGATCCGATGACGCATGCGGAACTGTGGACGAAATTCGTGGACTGCGGCGAACGCAGCCTGCCCCGGGCGGGACTGCAAGTTGCCTTCGACTCACTGATGGGCATTGCGGCGCTGACGAATGTGCGTGACCTGACGGCGTTGCTGCGGGCGCCAACCGGGGCGTGACCGCTGGACATCAGGCGGTCGCAAGCAAGGCATGGAAGCAGCCGGCGAGCATGACACCGACCCGCCGGGAGACCGGCTTTCGCGTCCCATCCGTCATGCCCGGGCTTGTCCGGGCCACCCATCGCGGCACCGTCAGGGCACAGGTGGCCCGGACAAGCCGGGCCAAGACGGATGTAGAGGAGCGTTGCGCGCCATGTCATTGTCGGTTTGCATTGCACCAACGCGAAAGCCTACACCGGTAAAGTCACGGTCGCCTTGGCACCGCCCTTTGGACGGTTCACCAACGTCACGTCACCCCCATGCGCGCGCACGATATTCCGGGCGATCGGCAACCCGAGTCCCACCCCGCCCGTCTCCCGATTGCGGCTCGGTTCGCCACGATGGAACGGTTCAAACACCCGATCCAGATCACCGAGGGCCAGGCCGGGACCATCGTCCTCGATCTCCACCACAATCATGTGATGATCCGCATCGATCAGGCGCACGGTCGCTGATCCACCATAATTCACGGCGTTCGAGATCAGATTGACGAACACCCGCTTCAGCGACAGCGACCGCGCCCGAACGGTCAGATGCGCCGGTCCTTCGTAATGAAGCCCGTCCACAAGGTCAGGGTTGGCATCGCCCGTCTCATCCAAAATCGTCCGCAACAATTCCGCCAGATCCAGCGGCGAGACCGGTTCGGTTGTCCGCACATCCCGGCCAAAGGCCAGGGTGGCGGAAACCATCGCCTCCATCTCCTCCAGATCGGCGAGAATTTTGCCGCGCTGTTCGTCATCCTCCACGAACTCCGCGCGCAACTTCAACCGGGTGATCGGCGTGCGCAGATCATGGCCGATCGCGGTCAGCAATTCCGTCCGGTCCTCAACGAAACGCCGGATTCGCGTCGCCATGGTGTTGAACGCGACGGCCGCGATCGCGACCTCGGTTGGACCATCCTCCGGCAGCGGTGGCGCGTTGACGTCACGCCCAAGCGCCTCGGCGGCTTCGGCGAGGGTGCGGACAGGGGCGGTCAGACGGCGTACCGCCCACAAGGTTAGCCCCCCGGCCGCGGCGGTCATCAACAGAAAGGCCCACAGAAAGGCCGGCGAATGCCAGGGACGCAGCGGTTGCAATTCGGCTGTAACGTTCAGCCACTCACCGTCCGACAAGCGTAGGCCGATGACCGCCTGATGCCAGTAATGGCCGCCGTAGATCACCATCTCTTTCCAGCGAATCTGCGGGGCGCCCAGAGGCACCAGGTTCATGTTCACCCGCAGCAGACGTTGCTCCTGCGGCGGCATCTCCGGCAGGTCCACCTGCGGCGGCGAGGACCCCAAGGTCACCATCAACTCCGGACCACGATGCAGGTCAGCCAACACGGCCTCGCGGCGCGGCGGGTCCGTCAGCGCCATGGTGCGGTAAAGCCCGACCACCCGCACCGCGATGTCTCGGGCCTGGCCCAGCCGCTGCACATCCAGCCGGTCGAGCGCATGGATCGTCAGGCCGGCGACCTGGACAATGGCCAGGCCCAGCAGCAGAACGAAGGCCGTCCGGGCGGCGAGGCTACCGGGCCAAAGGCGAATCTTCATACACGCTCCACCGTCGCGGCCAGGACATACCCGCCCCCGCGCACGGTCTTTATAAGCTGTGCATTCCGCCCGTCATCCTCCAGCTTGCGCCGCAGACGGGAGACCGCGACGTCGATCGCGCGGTCGAACGGTCCGGCTTGCCGCCCGCGCAACAGATCCAGCAGCATGTCGCGGGTCAGCACCCGATTGGCGCGCTCTATCAACGCCAACAACAAATCGTATTCGCCGCCGGTCAACGCGACTTCTACCTGTTCAGGATTCAGCAGGCGGCGGCGGGCGGGTTCCAGGGTCCAGTCGTTAAACCGGTAACCCCGGACGGTCGGGTCGTGACTCACCTCCGTCTGATCCCCGGACCGGCGCAGCACAGCGCGAATACGGGCCAGCAGTTCCCGCGGATTGAACGGCTTCGGCACATAATCATCGGCACCGAGTTCAAGCCCGATGATCCGATCGGTTTCGTCGCCCATCGCGGTCAACATGACGATGGGGATGGTTGACTGGGTGCGCAGCCAGCGGGCCAGATCAAGGCCGGATTCGCCCGGCAGCATGAGATCCAGCACGACAAGCTGGTAATGCCCGTTCAGCCACGCGCGCCGGGCTTCTTTCCCGTCGCGCACCGCCGTGACGCGCATACTCTGCTTTTCCAGGAAACGGGCGAGAAGATCGCGGATTTCGCGATCGTCGTCGATGACGAGGATGTGTGGGGTCTGGTCCATGGATTGTAACATACGACGCCGCGAGGCCAACTGGAACGTCAGTTGCATTTCATTGCAATTCGTCTTCTGATCGAGCGGTTTCCACGCGCTGAGGTCGCCTATGTATGCGCCATCAAAGGTCATGGAGACAGCAGATGCGTAAAATCATACTCGCGGCGACAGCGGCATTCGTGGTCGGTGGCATCGCCGCCGGGGCAGTGCTGTCGCAGGCCCAGCCGGCACCGCCGCCGGGTCCGCCGGTGGACGGCTCCGCGATGCAAGAGCATCCACATCACGGCCCGTTCGGCATGATGGGCTGGCATCGCGGAGAGCAGCATGAGCGCCGGTTCAATCCGCGCGATTTCGCCCTGATCTACCGTCAGGCGGATCGCCAGTTGGCGCCAGCGGATGTCCAGAAGATTGCTGAGGCGTTCCTGCTGTGGAACGGCAATCACACCTGGAAGGTGGCGAATGTCGCGGTCACCACCGACGGTCCGATCGGGTTCAGCCTGACGACACCAGAAGGGTCCGTCATCGCGAAATTCACGATGGACCCGCACACCGGCAAGATCACCCGCGCCGGGTAATCTCAGCTATGGGACGACCGGGTCGCTTACAGGCGATCCGGCGGCCGCCAACTATGCCGCACGCGCCGCAGCCGTTGATTTGCGCTGCGCCAACCACTCCTCGAACCGCTGCATGATCACAAAGAAGCAGGGGACGAACACCACCGCCAGACAGGTGGACGCCAGCATGCCGGTCGAGACCGATATCCCGATCGACTTGCGGGCATTCGCCCCTGCCCCGGTCGCCAAAACCAGCGGCACCACGCCCAGGATGAACGCAAACGACGTCATCAGGATCGGCCGTAACCGAGCCTTCGCCGCCCCGACCGCTGCGTCGATGATCGAGGCGCCGTGCAGCAGGCGCAGCTCACGGGCAACTTCCACAATCAGGATCGCGTTCTTGGCGCCCAATGCGATCAGCAGCATCAGGCCGATCTGGGTGTACAGGTTGTTGTCCACTCCCAGGCCGGTCAGCGCCGAAACCGGACCCAGCAGAGCCAGCGGCACGGCAAGGACGACCGACACCGGAGCAAGCCAACTCTCGTATTGGCCGGCCAGGACCAGATAGACCAGCAGGATCGCCAGACCGAACACCACGTACATCTGGCTGCCGACGGCTTTTTCCTGGTACGACATCGCGGTCCATTCGGATGCCGTCCCGGCGGGCAGGTCACTGCGGGCGATCTGGTCCATCAGGTCGAGCGACTCGCCCGAACTGAATCCCGGGGCCGGCGAGCCGATGATCGTGGCCGACGGATACAGATTATAGAGTTGCACCAGCGCCGGCCCCGTCGTCGGGGTGATCGTCACGATCGTGCCCAGCGGCACCATCGTCCCGTCGTTGGTCCGTACCGGCAGTGCCTCGATATCCGCCGGAGTCAGCCGCGACGCCGCATCAGCCTGCGCATACACCTGGAAGGTCAGCCCGAACTTGTTGATCTGGCCAACGAAGCTGGACCCCACATAGGTGGACAGCGCCTGGAACACCTGCCCGGTCGAGACATGCAGTTCCTCCGCCTTCGTCCGGTTCACCGCCACCGCCATTTGCGGCACGCCCGCTCGCATCGTCGTGTTCAACCGCGCCAGCCCCGACTGCGAGCGTGCATCCGCGACGATCGTGCGCGTCAACGACTGTAACTTGGAAAAATCGCCGCTGCCGTCCCGTAGTTCCACCTGCATGGAAAAGCCGCCGGAATTGCCGATCCCCTGAATGGCGGGCGGCGGGACGACCAGGATCGTTGCTTCCTCGATGGGCGCGATCGCCGCGGTCAACGCCTGATACATGCCCAGCAGGCCCTGGCTGGCCAAGGTGCGCTGGCTCCAGTCTTTCAGAACGACATAAGCCACGCCGGCGCTGGACAGCGACGCGCTGTTGTCCAGCACCGAGATGCCGGAGATGCAGACCACGTCCTGAACGCCCGGAACGGTGCTGACCGCGTGCTGGATTTTCTCCATCGCCGCCTGCGTGCGGCTGAGCGACGCGCCGTCAGGCAACTGGACCGACACCAGGAAGTAGCCCTGGTCCTCCAGTGGCAGGAAACCGGTGGGCAGGCGGCTGAGGCCATACAGCCCGCCGCCCATCAGGATCATGGCGAGGACGACCATCGCCCCACTGCGGCGGGTCATCGATCCGACCAACCGCACGTACCAGCGCTCCACCTTGCCATAGACAGCGTTGAAACCACGATAGAAACGGTTGCGCTTTTCCGGCGGAACGGTTGGGCGCAGCCACAGCGCGCATTGGGTCGGCTTCAGGGTGGCGGCGTTGATGGCGCTGATGAACGCGGTGGCGGCGATGACAAGAGCGAACTGGGCATACAGACGGCCGGTCAGGCCGGGCAAAAAAGCGGCTGGGATGAACACCGACATCAGCACCAGCGTGATGCCGATGATCGGACCGAAGAGCTCATTCATCGCTTTGATCGCCGCGTCGTGCCCGCTCAGGCCCATTTCGATATGGTGGGCGGCGCCTTCCACGACGACAATCGCGTCGTCCACCACGATGCCGATCGCAAGGACGATGGCAAACAGCGTGGACAGATTGATGGTGAACCCCAGCGCCGCCATCGCAGCAAAAGCGCCGATGATGGTGACCGGAACGGTTGTCGCCGGCACCAACGTTGCCCGCACATCCTGCAAGAACACCAGGATGACGATCAGTACCAGCACACCGGCCTCGATCAGCGTCTTATAGACTTCATCCACCGAGGCCGAAACGAACTTCGTGGTGTCGAACGGCAGGTCGTACGCCATCCCCTGCGGGAACCCCTTCGACAAATCCTGCATTTTTGCTCGGACTTCATTGGCCACGGTTAACGCATTGGCGCCAGGCGCCTGGAACACCGCCATCCCGGCGGCCGGTTTGCCGTTGGAGGTGAAGGCCTGCGCGTAGGTCTGCGCGCCCAGTTCCACCCTTCCGATGTCGCGAATGCGGGTAACCGCGCCGTTCGCGCCGGATTTGACAATGATGTTTTCGAATTCCACCGCGTCGGTCATGCGGCCGGCCACGTTCAGCGTGTACTGGAAACTTTGCCCGGTCGCGGGCGGAGCGCCGATCTGGCCGGCGGTCACCTGAGCGCTTTGCTGTTGCAGCGCCGATGTAACGTCACTCACGGTCAGCGCGCGCGCCTGCATCAAAGCGGGATCGAGCCAGATGCGCATCGCATACTGCCCCGCCCCAAACACCGTCACGCTGCCGACACCGGGTAACCGAGCCATCTCCTGCTGCAAATTAATCGCGGCGTAGTTGCTGAGATACAGACCGTCGAACCGCCCGCCGGGCGCGGTCAGCGTGACAATACCAAGAATAGTCGTCGATTTCTGCTGGACGTTGACCCCTTGGGTCTGCACCGCCTGAGGCAAAGAGGCCATCGCGCTGGCGACCCGGTTCTGAACCAGCACCTGCGCGAAGTTCAGATCCGTGCCGATCGCGAAGGTGACGGTCAGTGCGTAACTGCCATCGCCGGCGCTGTTCGACTGCATATACAGCATGCCTTGCACGCCGTTCACCTGCTGCTCGATCGGCAGGGCGACGGTGTTCATGACGTCGGTGGCGCTGGCGCCCGGGTAGCGCGTGGTGACCTGGACGGTTGGCGGCACCACGTCGGGAAGCTGAGCGATCGGCAGGTTGAACAGCGATACCCCGCCGATCAGCACGAACAGGATCGCGAGAACATTGGCGAGAACCGGCCGCTCGATGAAGAATTTCGCGATCATCTCGTGGTCTCCACCGTGGCGGGTTCCACTGTCTGGCCGGGCACCGCGCGTTGCAGTCCATCGACGATAACCAGATCGTCCGGCGACAGGCCGGTTTCGATCACCCGCAGAGTTCCCTGCATCGGGCCGGTCGTCACATGCTTCTGCGCGACCACGTGATCGGCGCCGACGACCAGGACATACCGGCCGCCCTGATCAGCCCCGAGCGCGGCGTCGGGCACCAGCAACGCGTCGATGCCGGTTTCAAGCGGCACCCGCACGCGGGCGAAATAACCCGGCAGCAGGACCCCATCGGCGTTGTCCAGCACCCCGCGCGCCGACAGCGTCCCGGTTCCGGGATCGACCATCGGCGCGACGTAATCCATGTGGCCGGCATGGGGGAAGCCGGTTTCGCCTTGCAGGCCGATCTCGACCGGGATGGCCCTGATATCCTCGCCGCGACGGCCCGCCCGGGTGGCATTGCCGCGGATGCGGAGGACTTCTTGCTCGCTGACGTTGAAGATGACGTTCATCGGCTGCATCTGCACGATGGTGGCCAGTTTCGTGGGGGACGTTCCCACCAGATCGCCGATCGACACCAGATGCGCCGACACCCGGCCGCTGAACGGCGCCATCACCCGCGTGTAGCTGTAATTGATGGCGGCAAGCTGGGTGTTAGCCGCCGCCTGTGCCACGTTGGCCTGCGCACTGTCCCGTTGGGCGCGCGCGTCGTCCAGGTTCTGCACCGATGCCACCGCCCCCCGTTGCAACGATTCCTGCCTGGCGAAATTGGTCTGGGCATTGACGAGCTGGGCCTGAGCGGACGCCTCGGCCGCCTGCGCCTGCTGCAATTTCGCCTGGTACGGTAGCGGTTCGATGGTGAACAGGACGTCACCGGTCCTGGCCGGCGCACCATCCGTATAGCTGATTGCCTGCACAAACCCCTGGATGCGCGCCACCAAATCGACCGACGCCACCGCGGCGGTGTTGCCGGTCGCTTCCAGGTAACGGGTGATCTTCTGCTGCACCGGCCGGGCTCCACTGACCTTCGGTGGCGGGGGCGGCACGTACTGGTTGGATTTTTTGCATCCGGCCACCACAAGAATCAGGGCCGTGAACGCCGCGTATCCGGCCAGATTGTGACGTTGCAGCATTATCTGGCCGCTCCTGGTTGGTTGGGGCGAAGGATAGGCAGGATCGGCATCGTCCCGCCAGACCCTGCCTTACGGAGCAGGGCAATTGCACTTCAAAGGCTGGTCCGCCGACGACACGTTATGAAGCGGCCGAAGGAGGCATTTTTTGAAGGCGGATGAAGGCGCCTCCATCCAACCGAACCCCAGTGCATACGGCCCCGGTGCGCGCGGTATCGGGGCAGCATCTGGCCGACCTACCGGTCAAAGAGTCAATGATATCAAGGATGGCAAATGATAAGATTCGGAAGCGACCGGCTGCGTAGCGAAGGTTCGAACGCCTGCGATCACTCCGGCGTACGAACGGCGAGCGATGCCCGGTCATCATTTGCCATCCTTGATATCATTGATTCATAGTCACTGGATTGCTTGCTCCCCGCGAAACAACGCTCCTGATTGGAGCACGCCTCACGGCAAGTGGCCCCGGGGCACGATCCCCGGCAGGGTTGAATTCTCAAATGCGATAGCCCCGCCTTACGGAGTGATACCGCTACCATCTAAAAATATCTGTTGTGCAGTGCGCAAAAGCCGGCCTAGGCTTGGTTACTACCCTGATGGCTGGCCTCCCCGGGATACGCCGGACCCGGGCAGGCGTTATCGCAACGACGACAGTCGTTCGCATGCCAGATCGGCGCCTTTACTGGGAGTAATGACATGTCAGACTCGCCTGGAACGAAAATCAGCGCCAAATCCGACACCCCGAAGTCCGCCCGGGGTCCTGGTCCCGATGAGGAGCGGATGGAGGATGAAGAGAAAATCCTCGCTGGACGCTACGACGTTAACTACCCCGCCATGCTAACGAAGGATGTGCCGGGCGGTTGACGGTAAACTCCCCCCGCCTTGGCGCCCCGACGATGGCTGCAATGTCGGCGTTCAATCGGCGGGTGGGAGATCGTGGTTCCATTTTATATTTCTTAACTTCCAGTATTGTCGAAGACTGATCCCGATATTCCGCTTATTCCCGATCGGGCCATACCGGCGGATGATATCCAAGCGGAACGGCTGACCGCGCCCACCGGGGCTTCGTTTCTGACATTTGCACGACGGGTCCCAAATGCCGCAGACGGCCGGACGGGGTGTCGCTTTCAATCGACCAACGAGCCAATTCCTGTTCGGTAAACTCTTCCGGAACACCCTGTAGAGCAGCGGCCGGTGTCTCGCCCAGATCGACGATCCATTTGCCGACCTGCGCCAGGGATATCCGAACCATCCAGCTCCCCCCCTCCTCCGCCCGGCGTTTCAGGGCGATCATTGCGCCGGCCGCCATCAGGTAGCCGGTGCAGTAATCGATCGCCGAGACCGGATAGAATTGCGGTCCCGGCGTCTTGCCCGGAACGATTTCGGCCTGTCTGGCGGTTATGCCGCTGACGCTTTGCACGACGGTGTCGAACCCGCGCCGCGATGCCCACGGGCCGGTATGACCGAACGCACACAGCGACACATAGACCAGACCGGGCCGGATTGCGGCCAGTTCCTCCGGCGACAGACCGCGCGCACCGAGTGTGCCCGGACGATAGCCCTGGGAGAACACGTCAGCCTGACGCACCAGATCACGCAGCGTATCGACGTTCTGTTGTTCACGCAGATCGAGATACGTGGACAGCTTGCCGTGCCCGGTGTCGAGTTCCTGGTAACCCAAATTCGGCAGATGCGGCGCGCTGATCTTCATCACGTCGGCACCGTGTTCGGCCAATGTGCGAGCGCAGGTCGGGCCGGCCAGGACGCGCGTGACGTCCACGACTCGGAAGCCCGAGAGCGGACGATCGCCGGCGGGAAGCGGTTCCGGAGGCGAGTCGCCGATCCGCACGATTTCCATCAGCGGCAGAGCCGCGATCGCTTTCGCCTGCGGGTGGGCCGCCCATTCGGTGTGCGTGCGCACCATGCCGCCGACGCCTTTGGCGGCAACCAGGGCTTCCTCCAGGTCGGCGGCGTTCCAGCTGGCGACGGCTTTGGTGACCGCCTCACGGCTTTCCTCACAGCCGAGCACCTGAAGGGCGATGGCACGGTGGTTGGGGAAATTGGCGTGAACGTAGCTCCAGCGGCCATCTTTGGTCGGGTAGAAGCCCATGATCGAATTGCGGCCGGCGGAGATCGCGCCGTCACCCACCTTCAGATAGTGGCCGCTGCGTAGGGATGCCGTCGCCTGACGGACATCGACGGCAATGGTTTGCGAGCGGCCGGTGCGCTGTTCCCACAAATCGGCAGCGGCAAGACCGGTGGCGGCGAGGGTGGCCGCGCCGGCCACGCCGATCCGGAACGGAGTCGGCAGGATCGGATCGGTGCCACCCGTAAAGGTGACCGAATCCGCTCGGTCGGCGGACCAACCGGCGCTGGGGAAAATGGTGCGAAGGGCAGCATGCGGCATGATGGATTTCCCGGTCCCGTTATTCTTCCGGGTCCGATCATGCCGCAGTTCCGGCTCAGCGCAAACCGAGGGTCTTGAGGAAATTGAAAACGTGGCCATACGAAGGCCATGTCGACTAACTCGACTGACTGCGTGAGATTATGCGCGACCTGCCCCACCGGGGCGCCACGATGTGCCGTAACCCATGCAAGGGAATGGTGCTGTTGGAGGGGATTGAACTCTCGACCTCTCCCTTACCAAGGGAGTGCTCTACCACTGAGCTACAACAGCGCCGGGGGGTAACTGGCGGGGCCGTTACCTAGCCCGTCGGTTCCCCGCGCGCAAGCCTGTTAATTCTGCATGCCCCAACGACGCACCGTCCGGTTCTCGATCGTGCGGAACACGACGTTTTCCACCAGCAAGCCAATCATGATGATCGTCAGCAGGCCGGCAAACACCTCAGGGATATCGAGCTGATTTTTGCTCTCGAAGATATACCAGCCCAGCCCGCCCTTGCCCGAGGCCACGCCGAACACCAGCTCCGCCGCGATCAACGTGCGCCAGGCGAAGGCCCAGCCAATCTTCAAACCCGCCAAAATCGAGGGAAACGCCGCCGGGATCAGGATTTTCAACACCAGTGGCAGGCCGGACAGCCCATAATTCCGCCCCACCATGCGCAGCGTCTGCGACACACCCCGGAACCCGGCGTGGGTGTTCAGCGCCACCGCCCACAGCACGGAATGCACCAGCACGAACACCAGACTGCCAATTCCCAACCCGAACCAGATCAGCGCCAGCGGCAGCAACGCGATCGCCGGCAGCGGGTTGAACATCGCCGTCATGGTTTCCAGGAAATCTGTCCCGATTCGCGTGGTGATCGCCAACACCGTCAGGATGCCCGCCAACGCCACGCCCGTGCTGAACCCGATTGCCAGCACTTGCAACGACGCCCAGGCCCTGTCGGGCAGCACGCCGGAGCTGACACCCTCCCACCACGCCGTAATGGTCGCGGTGAACGTCGGAACCAGCAGTTCGTTGTCCAGATGCCGGGCGTACAGCTCCCACAGGATGATCAGGACAACGATCAGGAAGACTTTTCGCAGCCAGACCTGATTGTAAAGGCGTTCGAACAATGTCAGCGGCTTTTCGATGATGCCGAAATCCTGCGCCCCACGGGGGGTTTGGACGATTTCCGGTCTCAGAATAATGTCAGACATGCGCGTCCTCCTCCACCCGGTCGGCGAACAGCATCCCGTGAATCCGAGCCTCCAGCGCCGCGATCGATGCTCTGTCAGCATCCGCCGGCAGGCTGTTGAGTTCCGCCTTCACCTGCCCGGGATGCGGCGACAGCAGCAGGATGCGATTGCCGATCTTCACGGCCTCGGGAATCGAGTGGGTCACGAACAGCACCGTGAATTTCGTTTCATCCCACAGTGCCAGCAACTCCTCCTGCATCTGACGGCGGGTCAGCGCGTCCAGCGCGGCGAACGGCTCATCCATCAGCAGGATATCCGGCTCCATCGCCATGCCGCGCGCGATGGCGACGCGCTGCTTCATGCCGCCCGACAGGGTGTGAGGATACGCATCGGCGAACCGCGTCAGATGCACCTTTTCGATATACTGCATGGCCTTTTCGTCGGCCGCCTTGCCCTTCAGCTTGCCGGACGTCTCCAGCGCGAACACCACGTTCTGACGGACGGTCTTCCAGGGCAGAAGCTGGTCGAACTCCTGAAACACCATCATCCGGTCGGGACCGGGTTTGACGATGCGCTGGCCCTTCAGGTGAATTTCCCCCTCGGTCGGCGCCATGTAGCCGCCGACGGCCTTTAATAGCGTCGATTTTCCGCAGCCGGATGGACCGAGCAGAATGAACCGGTCGGAACGGAGGACGGAAAAATCGACGCGGTAGGTGGCCGTGACCAGATGGTCGCGGGTCTTGTACTGGAGCGTGACGCCGCGCACGTCGAGCAGCGGGTGGGGTGGGCTGAGATCTGGCATTCCGGTCCTGGACGTTTTTTGATTTGTGGATCGGAGCATACAGGGCTGGGGGGCGTTGGCGAGTGGGCTAGACGTTCGCTTTAGAGCCACCCAGTTTCGCCGCCACAACATCGACGAAGCGCTTCGCCGAAGCAATCGCATTGACCGCGTCCTCCGGGCTGGTCACCGCCGCCTCGCCGATCCCATAGTCTGCGTCGGTCTGGAATTCGTAACCGCTCGCCAGGATCACCGAAAACCAGTCCAATTCGGGATCAAAGCGCGCGATATTGGAGAACTCCGACCGCACACCCCGATGTGTTTTCATCGCTCTGTCCCGGCGTTCGAAAATCAGTGCCTCAGCCGCATGAAACGCCGCCATAAGCCTCTCGGGCCGCGACATCTGCTACTCCGGCAGCCAATATTGTTGCGGCATGGGCAAGGCATCGTGCCGCCTTCCGCAAGTAGCCTGCGGTCCCGGTCCTTAAAGATCGATTCCGTCGCGACGGATTTCGTGCATCAAGGGCGTAGGAAGATCGTAAGCGCCAGCGGCAAACGGTTTGGCCGACACAACTTCACCGGTATCGAACAGTATCTGCGTCGTTATTTTCGCTAATGTTCCGATTTCGGCCCACCGCTGCCCTGGATCGCGTACAAATACAGCGATGTCGTAATCAGAGTCGTGCTGCCAATCGTCGCGTGCGCGCGAGCCGAACAGGACGACCCGCTCAACGCGACTGCCATATACCAGATCAACGTCCGACCGAAAGCGTGTCAGCACCGGGTCGGCGAAAGTCGCCGCTGCCATGTCCTTGGGGCCTCAAGTTCTCGGCGTCACATTATCCAATTGGATAGGTCTACCGCAAATGCCGCATCCCGATTCGGCGGCCGGCTGCCTTGACCTAATCCCTCCATTCGCCACAGTGCCCAAACAGGAGGAACCAATCATGTCCGAAATCCGCACGATCCTGCGCAACCACATGAAGGAAAAACTGGCCCGCAATGAGGTCGTGGCCTCGATGACCGTTCGCTTCGCGCGCTCGATCGAGATCGCTCAGATCGCGAAATCCGCTGGTTTCGACACGCTGTATGTGGATCTGGAGCACAACACGCTGTCGATCGACACCTGCTGCCAGATATGCATCAGCGCCCAGCAGATCGGCATCACGCCGCTAGTGCGCGTGCCGGCGAACACGCCCGATTATATTTGCCGTGTGCTGGACGGCGGCGCGATGGGAGTCATCACCCCGCACATCCGCTCCGCCGCCGAGGCCCGCGCCATGGTCGAACTGGTCAAATTCCCTCCGCTCGGGCAACGCTCCGCCGGTGGGGCGCTGTCGCAGTATGGCTACCGCAGCTTCCCGATGGCCGAGACAAACGCCGCGATGAACGATGCAACGTCGCTGATCGTCATGATGGAGACGGTCGCCGCACTGGACAACGTCGAAGACATCATCGCTGTCGAGGGCGTCGATATGCTGTTGATCGGCAGTAATGATCTATGCGCCGAGATGGGGATCGTCGGGCAATACGATCACCCCCGGCTGAAGGACGCCTTCGCCCGCTGCATCGCGGCGGCGGCAAAAGTTGGCAAGCATGTCGGCGTCGGCGGACTGGCCTCGCGCGACGATCTGATGACGCAGTTCGTGCAGATGGGGGCACGGTATGTCTCGACCGGCACGGATCTGGCGTTCCTGATCGCCGCGTGCGGCCAGAAAGCGAAATTTGTGAAGGATATTGCGATTTAAGCGTCCCCGGATGGAGTCAGAAATTGATAACATTCGTTCAGGTCAATTCGCTAGATTTGCACTCACAAGACCGCACAGCGTACAAAGAGGAGAAAAGCAATGGAAGCAGCACAGGCCCGGACAAAGGGCGCACAACCTACCATTGGCGGTTCGACCTACATCAAACCGCAGGAGATTGACTGGGCACCGACGCAGTTCCCCGGCATCTCCATCAAAATGCTCTATGAGGACAAGGAAAAGGGTGAGATGACCTGCTTCCTGAAATGGGAACCCGGCGCGACGCTGCCCATGCACAAGCACGCCGAGATCGAGCAGTCCTATGTGATCGAGGGTTCGTTCTACGATCATGATGGCATCTGCCGCGCCGGCGAGTTCGTGTGGCGGAAGGTGGGGTCTTTCCACGCGACGCAGTCCGACGAAGGCGCCATCATACTGGCGATCTATCGAAAACCCAACGTTTTCCAGAACAGCACGGGCTACACGCCCACAGGCAATTAACAACAAATCTGTGTCGCAACCGGGAAGCTGTTCGCCCCAACAAAACGTTAAACGCGAGAAAGCCCGCGAATGCTTCCGGCAAAAGGCTTTGGCGTCATGGGCTGCCTATGAAGAAACCGGGCGGCACGTGCCGGCCCAAGAGGCCCGCGCATGGCTGAACTCCCGGGAAGCGAGGACACGGGCGAGCCACCTGAGTGCCACGCGTAATCCTGACGGAAGGGGCATTCGCGGGACTGGAGCGGTGCCCACCCCGTCAGACCTAATCCGGCAAATCCGTCCCCTCATAGAACTCCGCAACCGGGATCTCGATGCCGATCTCCGGCATGGACAGGACATCGCCGCTGGTCAGGGCGGTCGTCATCCAGGGGGTGTCGCCGGACGTTCGAACATGCACGGTCATCCCAACGCTGGCGTGTTCCAGGATCACGTACCGCCGGATGGAAGCAACCGCCCGGTATTCCAGCAGCTTTTCGATCCGGTCCACCCGGCCGGACGAGGGGTTCAACACCTCGAACACCACCACAACGCCCGGAACCAGGCGATCCGTTCCCTTCGCCCGCGTGCAGGTCACCAGCGCATCGGGATACCGGACGATGTCGCCGACGGTCGCCACCCCGGCGTCCGGGCCGAGAGGTTCGCATCCTGAATCCTTCAACCGGGGCCGCAAGGCCGCATGAACGTTACGGATAATGCGGCTACGCCCGACCGTGCCGCCGGCCATTGCTACCGGCTCAAACCCATCAAACTCGTAGCGTTCCCGTCGGACCTCGGCCCAGTTGAGGAACTCATCGCGGGTCATAAGCGGCGTGCGATGGACGACGTTCATCCGGTAAACTTGACACACCGCGATCGCGGATGTCTTCCGCGTTTTACCTTGCCCGGCGACCTTATGCCGGCACGATATATCGCTCGATCGTCCGGTGCTGGAAGAACCACTGCCCATCGACCTTCACCAGCCGATCCGCATACGCCCCGCCCGACCCGATGATCGGCACTCCGCCTGGCACATTCTGAATCAACACCCAGTTTGACCTGGCGGTCGCGGTGTCGCCGTCCAGATCGATGACGATATTCGTTGTCAAATGCACCCGCTTCGGCCGAACGCCCGTCGCAATGCTGTTCGCCTGAGCCACGATCCCGGCGCGGCCGGTCCCGGTGCCGAACGC
Source organism: uncultured Rhodopila sp. (assembly GCA_903932145.1). GTDB lineage: Bacteria > Pseudomonadota > Alphaproteobacteria > Acetobacterales > Acetobacteraceae > Rhodopila. The sequence goes on from CAIZFE010000038.1 coordinate 79,533, forward strand.
GGTCTCCCAAACGCCGTCAGGCGTGAACAGCGCGGCCATGTCCTCGAACCTGTCGGCATCCAGCGCGAAGCAATAGCGGGCCAGCAATTCGCGGATTTCATCCTTGTCAGACATCGCTTCCTCCTTGTCCCGTCAGCACATTCAGGGCGAAGATGCCCCAACGGTCAATCCGGTGCGGGAGAACGGGACAATGGACGCGATCACCACGGACCATCTGATCAGGGACGAGGCCACCCTGACCGCGCTGTATGGCGATTCCCCCGCCGGGGCGATCGCGAAAGAGATCGACTACATCCATCCGCATTATCGCGCGCTGATCGAGGCCTCGCCGTTCATGGTCCTGGCGACCAGCGGGCCGGAGGGTCTGGACGCCTCGCCGCGCGGCGATCCGGCCGGTTCGTTCGTGCAGGTGACGGACGACAAGACCGTGCTGATCCCGGATCGCCGCGGTAACAACCGCGTGGACAGTCTTCGAAACATCATCCGCGACGACCGCGTGGCGCTATTGTTCCTGATCCCCGGCGTCGGCGAAACATTACGCATCAACGGCCGAGCCTCTATTTCGATCGATCCAGATCTGATCAGGCGTTTTCCGCTGAAGGGCACCCTGCCGCGTTCGGTGATCGTCGTTCGCGCCGAACGGGTCTATTTCCAATGCCCGAAAGCGCTGGTCCGCTCCGAACTATGGAACCCCGACAAGCAGATCAGCCGAAAATCACTGCCCAGCACTGGCACAATCCTGGCCGATATCACCGCCGGCAAGGTCGGCGGCGAGCAATACGATCGCGACTATCCCGAACGCCTGAAGGCGACGATCTATTGAGGTGAACGCGCAGCCTCCGCTATGGTGATATCGCTAACAAGGGAAACGACGACAATGAAGCCTCGCCTGCTGCTGGCCTGCCTGACGACGACCGATGTGGTCGCCCGCGCACGCGCTGAATTCGACGCGATCGTCACGGAGGGCGCCAATGACATGACCGTCGCCGAGGTGATCCAGGCCGCCAACGCGCATCAGGCAGACGCCATCGCGTTCACCAACACGTTGCCGTTCAATGAAACGACCTTTGCCGCGCTGCCCGCCAGCGTGAAAGTCGGCGCCACTATCAGCGTCGGTTATGACCACGTCGATGTCGCCGCCGCCAGGGCACGCGGTCTGCCGGTCACCAACACCCCCGGTGTGCTGACGGAATGCACCGCCGACCACGGCATGATGCTAATGCTGGCCGCCGCCCGCCGCAGCGCCGAATACGATCGGATCATGCGGAAAGGATGGGGCTACCGCATCGGCCAGGGCGACCTGCTGGGCGTGCGCGTGACCGGCAAGCGCGTCGGCATCCTCGGGATGGGGCGGATTGGCCGGGCGTTCGCGCAGCGTGCGCGCGGTTTCGACATGAAGGTGATGTACCACGGCCGCACGCGGCTGCCGCCCGAACTGGAAATGGGTGCCGAATATTTCTCGGATTTTCACGCGATGCTGCCGCACTGCGACTTTCTGTCGGTGCATGCCCCCGGCGGTGCTGCGACCGACAAGATGATCGATGCGAAGGCGTTCGCTTTGATGCCCGACGGCGCGGTGCTGGTGAATGTCGCGCGAGGCACATTGATCGACGAAGATGCCATGCTGGACGCTCTGAAATCCGGCAAATTGTTCGCGGCCGGCCTGGACGTGTTCCGCGAGGAACCTGCTTACGACAAACGTTTCGCCGAACTGGACAACGTTGTCCTGTCACCGCACGTTGGCAGCGCATCGAAGGAAACCCGCGACGCCATGGGTTTCCGAGCATTGGACAACATTGCCGCTGTTTTGGCCGGTAAGCCTGCTATCGACCCGCTCTGGAAGGACTAACATGTCGCGCCCCGTCCTGTTCGTTACCCGTCGCCTGCCCGCCTCTATCGAAGCTCAGGCCGAACAGGATTTCGTCGCGCGACTGACGGATTCGGATGTCGCAATTACCGATATCGTTGCGCGGGCGGAGGGCGCCGACGCGGTGCTGTGCTGCCCGGGCGACGTGCTGGACGCCGCGACCATTACGGCGCTGCCGACATCTGTGAAAGTCATCGGCACATTCAGCGTCGGATACGATCACATCGATGTCGCGGCAGCGAAAGCACGCGGCATCAAGGTGTGCAACACTCCGGACGTGCTGAGCGTCGCCACCGCCGAGTGCGCGATGTTGCTGCTGCTGGCAGCGGCACGCCGCGCCGGTGAGGGCGAGCGTCTGGTGCGTTCCGGCCAATGGGACGGCTGGGCGCCAACCCAACTGCTGGGCACCCAGGTTTCCGGCCGGCGGCTGGGTATTTTCGGCATGGGTCGTATTGGCCGAGAAATAGCTCGGATGGCGCGCGGGTTCGACATGGAAATCCACTACCGCGACATGACCCGCCTGCCGCCGGAACTGGAGCAAGGCGCGATCTTCCACGACAACGATGATAGTTTTCTGCCGATTTGTCAGTTCCTGTCGCTGAATGCTCCCGGTGGTGACGGCACCCGCCATTGGCTGGGAGAAGAACGGATTGCGAAACTGCCGCCGGGTGCGGTCGTGGTGAACGCCGCGCGCGGCACGCTGGTGGACGACGCCGCGCTGATCGCCGCGTTACGCAGCGGGCAAATCGCCGCCGCCGGACTGGATGTTTATAATGGCGAACCTCGGTTGCACCCGGACTACCTGACGCTGGAGAATGTCGTGCTGCTGCCGCATCTAGGCAGTGCCACGACAGAAACGAGGGACGCGATGGGCCGGATCGTGCTGTCGGGTATTGCAGCGATTTTGGCTGGGGAGACGCCGTCTAATGAAGTGGGATGACCCGTATGGGCCTCAATTGTCCTTGGGATAGTTGACGGGTGCATTTGGACTGAGCACCCGTTATTTTGATGTGCCAAACGGCCACTGATATCTCTCATCAGTGCATTGGAGGAGCGAGATGCGAACCGGTATACTTACCCTCTTATGTTTGGCCGGACAGTGTCAAGCTCTGCATGCTGAGGAATGCAGTAGAGAAATATTAAAAAGCTATGCCGGATCCGGCGAAATGGTGACAGTGTCCGGCAAAAAATTTCAGATCGCTGGGCAGGACTTCATCGACCCGAACGAGTGGCTCCCCGACCAAAAACTTATCGTTTGCCTGGATATCCTTCAGTCGAAAAAAAATGAACGAAAAAATCTATCAAATCAAGAATCTAATCAAAGGCGAAACGCTGACGGCATATGATCATCACGATAAGGAGAAGGATTGCACGGTTGGCGGCGGTTACAGTCCGGGCTGCACGACGCAAGCCCCCACGCAATAGGACCCGAAACCACCAGGACCAGTAATCCTCGAACCCGGGCTCTTGGGCATCGAAAGCAAGCATGCCGCTGCCAAAATCCGGGAGAAAATAGTTCACGCTGAAGCCGGGGCGGAAATCCATAAAAAGCATAGCGAAAGCGACAACGCGACCACAGACTGTCGCGCGGTCGTTATGTTTGATGGCATCCATCAATCGCCAATGGAAGGTCAGACGCGTCTCGGGGTAATGCCTTAATGCTCAAGGCGTAATGGCCGGGCTAACAGTCGCTTCGGAAGTCTGCACATCGACCAAGCCGCAGCGGCGTCACTGCCTGTTCGATGCAAGCGCAACTCGCTGGGTATGCATCCATGATCCCGCCGCACGAAAAGGTTCCCCAACGCCGTCGGCCATGCTACATTCTTACTCATCTGCGATCGATCAAAGAAACGCATGACAATGCCGGACACCGCCACCCTATCGGCCAAATTCCAGATATCCATCCTTAAAGCTGTGCGCACCGCGCAGCACTGGACTGCGGGTCAGCAATTTGCCTTCATCCCGAAGGGCGCTGGTGTCCTGCTGGTTCCCGTGCCAACGAAAGACGATTTGTTTGGCATCGCCAAGGAGGCAAACTCTGAGGATTACCGGGAGCGTGAAGACCGTTATTGATGCAGGTCGTGGACACCTCGGCCCAAATCGAGTGGCTCACCGCATAGGCCGCCGGCGTGGCCATCGCGACGGAAATCCCACCGATACAGGAATGGCTGGTGCCGACCATCGTTCAGCTTGAACTCGCCAAATGGCTCAACCGAGAGGTCGGTGAGGCCAATGCCGATCGAGTTGCGGCCTTTACCGGGCAGTGCATCATCGTGCCTCTCGACACCAAGATAGCCCTGGCGGCGGGGGAGATCTGTGCACAACACAAGCTCGCCACAGCAGATGCCATTGTCTATGCGACGGCGTCGCTGCATGGGGCCGACCTGCTGACGTGTGACTCACATTTTGAAGGGTTGCCCGGCGTGGCGTTCGTCCCCAAGACCGGGCGCTAAAGCTTCCGCCGGCCCCTACCCCACCTTCCTGAACTTCCGTAACGACCGCAAATTTACCGGCATCGGGTCTTTCGGGAACAACTGCGGCCACTGCGTCCAGGACACCTCGCCCACATAAATGTCACCACGGCTGTCCACACACAGACCATGCGGTGCCATGAACTGATCCACCCCCAACCCGGCGCACAATCCGCCCAACCGAGCGAGCTTCTTCCCGGTATTATCGACGATTGTGACCCTGGGCCCCAGGTTCGGAGCATCGCGGTTCACCCGCTGCACAGGCCCCAGTTCACCAACATAACAAACCGGACATTTCCCCGCAGGCATAAATATCCCACACGGCCGGTGCAGGTTGTTCCACTGAGTCTCGTAACGCCCGTTCCCATCGAACACCTGGATACGGTGATTCTCGCGATCCGCGACATACACCCAGCCATCCGCATCGCAGGTGATGTTGTGCGCGATATTGAACTCGCCCGGATCGGTACCCGAGCCGCCCCACGACAAAATCAACCGCCCGTCGGGCGTGTATTTGTGCACCCGCGCATTGCCGTAGCCGTCAGATACATAAACGTCTCCTTGGGGAGACATCGCCGTGTGCGTGCACCGATGGAACGGATCGCCACTCATATACGGTGACGGTTTGCCGGACGTGCCCAGCGTCAGCAGCACCTTCCCCTCCAGGGTGCATTGCCGCACGGTGTGATCGCCGTCGTCGGTCAGCCACAACGTCTCGTCCGGAGCCACGTACACGCCGTGGGCGCGCGGAAACAGGCCCTCGCCCCAGGCGCGCAGGAAATTGCCGTCGCGATCGAACACGATCATCGGGTGCTCGCCACGGTTGAACACATAGACGTTGTCTCTGCTGTCCACACCGATGCCGCCGATTTCCTTGAAACTCCAGCCGGGGGGCAGTTTTGCCCAGTCCTCAACCGATTCGTAAATGTAGTCGCCGCTGCCCAAGGTCACCATGTTCGTTCCCCACTTCTTTGGTTGGCCGAAGCTTGTCACTTGTCAGGATGTTCGGCCAGAGGGCACCCAAACGACCGGCCACCGGCCTGGAAACATTTGACTGAGGTCAATGCCATTCGACCGCCATGGCATAAGGCTTCCATCAGGCCGGAGCAGGTCCACTGCCACTTATATGGGAATCCTATACCGGGGCGAACCGACGCGCATGGTTTCTATAGTCCCATCGCCCTATCTCACGCATCGGACTGAACGAACGCCGAGATCGGCGCATCGGTTGATGACCACGGGAGCACCGCACATGCTTGATCTTATCTACCTCGCGACAGGCGCAGCCTTCCTGGCTCTTTGTGGCCTGTATGCCTACGCCTGCGATCATCTCTAGGAGCAATTCAAATGACCCTGGACTATGTTCTGGGCGGTTTCGTGACCGTCCTTCTCTTAGCATATCTTGTGGTTGCACTGATCAGGCCAGAACGGTTCTAAATGACATGACGCGCCGTCCAACCGTGTTTGAACGTGGCAAAAAACCTTTCCGCGGAAACCAACTTCCATGACAATCAATGGCTGGTTGCAGATTGCCCTTTACTGCATTCTGCTCACGCTCCTCACCAAACCGCTGGGGGGCTACATGACGCGCGTGTTCGCGGGCGAGCGAACACTACTCAGCCCGGTTTTAAGACCGCTTGAACGCGGCCTTTACCGCCTGTCCGGCGTTGATGACGCCGAAGAGCAGCACTGGGTCACCTATGCGATCGCCATGCTGGCGTTCAGCTTCGCGGGGTTTGTGGTCCTGTACGGACTGCAGCGCTTGCAGGCGGTGCTGCCGTTCAACCCGCAGAACCTCGACCCGGTGTCGCCCGATCTGGCGTTCAATACATCGGTCAGCTTTATAACAAACACCAACTGGCAGTCCTACACACCTGAAACCACCATGAGCTATCTGGTGCAGATGGCGGGGCTGACGGTGCACAACTTCCTCAGCGCGGCCACCGGCATCGCGTTAGCAATGGCGCTGATCCGCGGCTTCAGCCGCCGTTCAGCCAAAAGTGTCGGCAACTTCTGGGTCGATATGACCCGCTGCACGTTGTACGTGCTTCTGCCGGTCTGCATCGTGGTCGGCCTGGTCATGGTCTGGCAGGGCGTGCCGCAGAACCTGTCCGCCTATACCGATGTCACGACGTTAGAGGGCGGCAAACAGCTCATCGCGCAAGGACCGGTCGCTTCCCAGGAAGTGATCAAGATGTTTGGCACCAACGGCGGCGGCTTCTTCAATGCCAACTCGGCGCATCCGTTCGAGAACCCGACAGCCCTGACCAACCTGATCCAGATCTTGCTGATATTCTCGATCGGAGCAGCCTTAACCAACATCTTCGGTCGCATGGTCGGCAATCAGCGTCAGGGCTGGGCGATTTTCGCGGTGATGGGGCTGTTGTTCCTCGCCGGGGTCACGACCCTGTATTGGTCCGAAGCCGGCGGAAACCCTCTGCTCGCACACCTGCCCGTCGACCAGTTCGGCGGCAACATGGAGGGCAAGGAGGTTCGTTTCGGCATCGCCAACTCGGCGCTGTTCGCGACGATCACCACCGATGCGTCCTGCGGTGCGGTGACGTCCATGCATGACAGCCTGATGCCGCTGGGCGGTATGGTCCCGATGGTCAACATCATGCTCGGTGAGATCATCTTCGGCGGCGTCGGATCGGGCCTATACGGGATGCTGCTGTTCGTCATCGTGGCGATGTTCGTCGCGGGACTGATGGTCGGGCGCACCCCCGAATACATGGGCAAGAAGTTGGAGGCGAAAGAGGTCAAGATGGCCATGCTGGCGATCCTGATCCTGCCGCTGTCCATGCTGGGCTTCACCGCGCTCGCGGTGGTGATCAAGCCAGGCCTCGATGCGCTTTCGAATGCCGGACCGCATGGCTTCTCCGAGGCGCTGTATGCCTACGTCTCCGCCACCGGCAACAACGGCAGCGCCTTTGCCGGCCTGTCCGCCAACGTGCCGTTCTGGAACTCGACGCTTGGCCTGGCGATGTTCATGGGCCGGTTCCTGATGATCATACCGATGCTAGCCATCGCGGGCTCTCTCGCCGCCAAGAAGATAGTACCAGCTTCCGCCGGCACCTTCCCCACAGATGGCGGCCTGTTCGTCGGCTTGGTCGTGGGCGTCATCTTGATCACCGGCGGCCTGATCTTCCTGCCTTCGCTCGCTCTTGGTCCGATCGTCGAGCACCTGTCGCTGCACGCCGGCAAAACCTTCTGAGGCATATTCCGATGGAAACCAGAACGCGCTCTCGCGATGCCAGATCCAGCCTGCTGGACCCGGCCATCCTGCTTCCGGCCGTTGGCCAGGCTCTGCAGAAGCTCGATCCACGGCTGATGATCCGCAACCCGGTGATGTTCGTGGTGGAGGTCGTGGCGACCTTGACCACCATCATCTTCCTACGCGACCTGCTGACCGGTGGCGCCCATTTGGGCTTCACCTTTCAGATCATCCTGTGGCTATGGATCACCATCCTGTTCGCCAACTTTGCCGAGGCGGTGGCCGAGGGGCGCGGCAAGGCGCAGGCGGCCTCGCTTCGAAGCGCCCGCACAGACACGATGGCGATTCGGGTCACCGCGACCGGGACAGAAACGGTTGCAGCCCCTGAACTCCGCCAGGGCGATATCGTGCTGGTGGCGGCCGGCGAACTGATCCCGTCCGACGGCGAGGTGATCGAGGGCATTGCGTCCATCGATGAATCCGCCATCACCGGCGAATCCGCCCCCGTCATTCGGGAAAGCGGCGGCGACCGGTCGGCGGTTACCGGTGGAACAAGGGTGCTGTCGGACTGGATCAAGGTTCGCATCACCGCGGCCCAGGGCTCGACCTTCCTCGACCGTATGATCGCCTTGGTCGAGGGTGCCGAACGGCAGAAGACGCCGAATGAGATCGCGTTGAACATCCTGCTGGCCGGCCTGACGATCATCTTTGTCTTCGCGGTCGCGACCATTCCCAGCTTCGTGACCTACGCGAGCGGCCAGATCTCCGTCGTCATCCTGGTCGCGCTGTTCGTTGCCTTGATCCCGACCACGATCGGCGCCCTGCTGTCGGCCATCGGTATCGCCGGCATGGACCGTCTGGTGCGGTTCAACGTCCTGGCGATGTCCGGGCGTGCCGTTGAGGCAGCGGGCGACGTGGATACCCTGCTGCTGGACAAGACCGGCACGATCACCTTGGGCAATCGCCAGGCAACCGAGTTCTATCCACTGGCCGGTGTCAGCCCGCGCGATCTGGCCGATGCCGCGCAACTATCCTCTTTGCCTGACGAAACGCCCGAAGGCCGCTCGATCGTTGTGCTGGCCAAGGAGAAATACGGCATCCGTGGCCGTGAAATGGCACCGCTGGACGCGCATTTTGTCCCGTTCACGGCGCAGACTCGCCTGTCCGGCATCGATTTCGAGGGTTCGTCCATCCGCAAGGGCGCCGTCGATGCGGTGCTGAACTGGGTGCAGATGCCAACGGCTGGCGCCCCGATGGGTAACGTCGTGACCGCGCTGCGCCCGGCTGTCGCGGCCGAGGCGGCGGTGAAGGAACTGATGGCTCGGGCCGAGGAAATCGCCAGGGCCGGCGGTACGCCCCTGACCGTCGCGAAAGACGGCAAGCTACTCGGTGTTATCTACCTGAAGGACATCGTTAAAGGCGGCATCCGCGAGCGATTTAACGAACTTCGCCGCATGGGTATCCGCACGGTGATGATTACCGGCGACAACCCGCTCACCGCCGCCGCCATCGCGGCCGAGGCGGGGGTCGATGACTTCCTCGCCCAGGCGACGCCCGAGGCTAAATTGAAGTTGATCCGGGACGAGCAGGCCCAGGGCAAACTGGTCGCCATGTGCGGCGACGGCACCAACGACGCCCCTGCCCTGGCTCAGGCCGATGTTGGTGTGGCGATGAACACCGGCACGATGGCGGCGCGTGAGGCCGGCAACATGGTCGATCTCGACAGCGATCCGACCAAGCTGATCGAAATTGTTGAGATCGGGAAGCAGTTGCTGATGACACGAGGCGCGCTGACGACGTTCTCCATCGCTAACGATGTGGCAAAATACTTTGCCATGATCCCGGCGATGTTCATCGCGTTTTACCCGGACCTACAGGCGCTGAACGTGATGCACCTCGGGAATCCCCAAAGTGCCATCCTGTCCGCGATCATCTTCAACGCGCTGATCATCGTGGCGTTGATCCCGTTGGCGCTGAAAGGCATCCCATACCGTCCCATCGGCGCCGCCGCTCTGCTACGACGGAACCTGCTGATCTACGGATTGGGCGGGATCGTGGCGCCGTTCGTGGGGATCAAGTTGATCGACATGGCTGTCACCGCGCTGGGCCTGGCATGACTGCCCAACGCGAAGTCCGTTACATGGGCGTCATGGCAGGACTTGGCCCGATCATGAAACAGGGGCCAATGTCCCTGACTTTCTCTCAGGAGTAGTGAACATGCTTCAACATATCCGCCCCGCCGTCACGATGATCGTCTGCATGACCATCCTGACCGGCCTCGCCTATCCGCTGGCCATGACCGGCGTCGCGCAAGCCCTGTTCCCACATCAGGCCAATGGCAGCCTGATCGAACGTAACGGCAAGGTCGTCGGCTCCGCCTTGATAGGCCAGAACTTCACCGGCGAAACTTACTTCCATGGCCGTCCGTCAGCCACCACGGACACCGACCCGAACGACGCGACCAAGACCATTCCGGCGCCCTACAACGCTGGCAATTCGGGCGGGTCCAACCTCGGGCCAACTTCGAAGGCCCTGGTGGATCGGGTGACAGAGGACGCGGGCAAGCTGGCGGCTGAGAACCCCGGCACGCCGGTTCCGATGGACCTGGTAACGACCTCCGCCAGCGGACTGGACCCCGACATCTCTCCGGCCGCCGCGTTGTTCCAGGTGCCGCGCGTCGCCAAGGCCCGCAACTTGCCGGAAGCCAAGGTCCGCCAACTGGTGCAGGATCACATCGTCGGCCGAATTGCCGGGCTTATCGGCGAACCGCATGTGAACGTGCTAGAGTTGAACCTCGCATTGGATGCAGCCAAAGAAACATAAGTGGGTTCGAAGTTGAATGGGTGAAAACTCAAATACCGACAGGCGTCCCTCGCCCGACGCGTTGTTGAGGGAGGCGGAGAAGTCCCAGCGGGGGCGCCTGAAGATTTTCCTCGGCGCCGCGCCGGGTGTCGGGAAAACGTACGAAATGCTCTCCGCCGCCCGGGCCAGGCAGCGGGACGATGTCGATGTCGTTATCGGTATCGTCGAAACACACGGCCGAGCGGAGACGGACGCGCTGACGGCGGGCTTGGAAATCGTGCCACGCCGAACCATTGCCTACCGTGATCGCACCCTGACCGAGATGGACCTGGACGCGATCCTGGCACGCCGCCCCCGCCTCGTGCTGGTCGATGAACTTGCGCACACCAACGCGCCCGGCAGCCGGCATCCCAAGCGTTACCTGGACGTTGAGGAACTGCTCGCTGCCGGCATCGACGTTTACACCACTTTGAACATCCAGCACGTCGAAAGCCTGAACGACGTCGTGGCCAAGATCACCCGCATCCGCGTGCGGGAGACCGTTCCGGACTCAGTCATAGAGCGCGCTGACGACATAGAACTCATCGACCTGACGCCGGAAGACCTGATCCAGCGACTGAAAGAAGGCAAGGTCTATGTCCCGGCGCAGGCCGAACGCGCCGTCCGCAATTACTTCCTGCCCGGCAACCTGACGGCGCTACGCGAACTAGCGCTGCGACGCACCGCACAGCGTGTGGACAACCAAATGGTTGACTACATGCGCAGCCACGCGATCGAGGGCCCCTGGCCGGCCGGGGAGCGTGTGCTGGTCTGCATCCAGGGCGGCCGCAAGGCCACCGCCACAGTACGCCATGCCAAACGTCTGGCCGACCAGCTTCGGGCTCCCTGGACCGCGATCAGCGTCGAAACATCACGGTCATCACGCGCCACCGCCTCGGAACAAAGCAGCGCGGTGGAGGCGTTACGGCTGGCGGAACAGCTGGGTGGGGAACCCGTGCTGATCCCCGGCCAGGACGTCGCGGATTCTGTCATCGACTATGCCCGAGCCAATAACGTTACTCACTTGATCGTTGGTAAGTCGGATCGCCCGGGATGGCTGCAGTGGACACTGGGCTCGATCACGCAGCGTCTGATCAACCGAGCGGGCGGAATCAATATTCATGTGATCGACGTCCCGGTGGAACGGCAGGACGCACCGCCGATTGGCCCGCCTAAAGAGACCGGACAAAAATTCGATGCGTGGCCGTTTGTCGTCACCACGCTTTTCGTCGCGTTGGCGATTCCAATCGGCATGGGTCTTCACCAGATCCTTGGCATCACCAACGTTGCGCTGGTCTTTCTGACCGCGATCCTGATCGGCGCGGTTTTGCACGGGTTAGGCCCGTCGTTGTTTGCCTCCCTCGTCGCCATGCTGGCATACAACTTCTTTTTCCTGCCGCCGATCTATACGTTCACCATCGCAGACCCCGAAAACGTCGTCGCGCTGTTCTTTTTCGCGGTCGTCGCGATCATTGCCAGCAACCTGGCGGCCCGGGTCCGAGGTCAGGCCCTCTCCGCTCGGTTGCGCGCTCGCCAGACCGACGATTTGTATCAGTTCAGCCGCAAGCTGGCGGTGGCGATCACGCTGGACGACCTGCTGTGGGCCACGGCGCACCAGATCGCGCTGATGCTGAAGGTCCGCGTCGTCCTGTTGCTGCCAGCGGACGGTTCCATTGCCGTTCGGGCCGGATTTCCGCCGGAGGATATGCTGGACGAAGCGGACCTCGCCGCGGCCAAATGGTCATGGGAGAAAAACCATGTGGCCGGCCGCGGCTCCGATACGCTTCCAGGAGCGAAATGGCTGTTCCAGCCGCTACGAACCGGCCGGGGACCATTAGGCGTCGTCGGCATCATCCGAGACGAACCCGGCCCGCTGCTGACTCCGGATCAGCAGCGATTATTGGACGCACTCGCCGACCAGGCCGCACTGGCCATCGAACGTGTCAATCTGGCCCGAGACCTTCACCTCGCTCGCCTTGAAGTCGAAACGGATCGCCTGCGCTCGGCCCTGCTGACATCCATTTCGCACGATCTGCGCACGCCTTTGGCCTCCATCCTGGGATCGGCCACCAGCCTGCGATCCCAGGACGCCATCCTGGATGCCGCGACCAAGGAATCGCTGTTGGGCACGATCATCGAGGAATCCGACCGGTTGAATCGTTTCATCGGCAACCTGCTGGATATGACACGCCTGGAATCCGGCGCCCTGAAACCCCGAACCAGCCTGATCGAACTGTCCGACGTGATCGGGGCGGTGCTGCAACGTACCGCCAAAATCCTGGCCGGGTATGAAATCAAAGTCGATCTGCCGGCCAACCTGCCGATGCTGGCACTGGATATGGTGCTGTTCGAGCAGGTGCTGTTCAACCTGCTCGACAACGCCGCCAAACACGCGCCATCCGGCAGCACAATCACCATTGGCGCCACGCATGACGGCGAAACCGTCGCGCTGCGCATTATGGATGAGGGCGACGGTATTCCGCCCGATGATGTCGATCGCATTTTCGAAAAATTCTACCGCTCCGGCGGCACGGATCGCAGACGCGCCGGGACCGGATTGGGCCTTGCGATCTGCCGCGGATTCGTGGAAGCCATGGATGGCACCATCACCGCGGCGAACCGGCCCGACCGCCGCGGCGCGATGTTTACCATTTCCCTGCCCGTCCCGATCAACGCGCTGCTGCCGGAAGAGGAAACAACCCCATGAGCGCCGGACCGCTTCGGGTCTTGGTTGTCGATGACGAACCGGCGATTCGCCGCTTCCTGCGCGCCGGTCTGTCCAGCCAGGGGTATGTTGTCAGTGAACTCGAAATCGGATTGCCGGCGGTTGATGTGGCCCGCCGCAAAGGCACCGATCTGATTGTCCTGGACCTCGGACTGCCCGATATCGACGGAACCGAAGTCATCGGCCGCATTCGCGCAGCCGGGTCGCCGATACCGATCATCGTCCTGTCCAGCAGAAACGATGAGGCCGCGAAGGTCGATGCGCTGGACCTGGGCGCCGACGATTACGTGACCAAACCGTTTGGCATCGACGAACTTCTGGCGCGAATCAGGGCCGCCCAGCGCCATCGGTTACAGACGGAGGGCGAAACACCGATATTCCGCAGCGGCGATCTGACGGTCGATCTGGTGCGCCGGCTTGTGACCGTCCGCGGTGAGGAGGTGAAGCTGTCGCCACGGGAATACGCGGTGTTCCGGCTGTTGGTTCAGCACGCTGGCAAGGTGCTGACGCACAAGATGATCCTGAAGGAGGTATGGACCGCCGACACCGACGTGCAATACCTGCGTATCTATATTCGAGCACTGCGCCAGAAGATCGAAGCCGATCCGGAACGGCCGGTTCACATCCAAACCGAAACCGGCGTCGGCTACCGGTTACGGATCAACGATCAAGGCTGACGTTCCGCATGGACATTACAGATTTCCTCACACCCGAACGGGTCCTGCTGGATTCGCGGTCTCGCGACAAAACGCAACTGATCGCCGAGATCGCCCGGTACTTCAGCAAGACCGTGCCGGCCATCAAGGCGCCAGCCGTGGAGGCCGCACTGGCGGCACGCGAGCAGTTGGGTTCGACCGGCCTGGGCGGCGGCTTCGCCCTTCCGCATGCGCGCATGGAAGGGCTGAACACCTATCTGGGAATGTTCATACGGTTATCGAAACCGATCGAATTCGATGCGATCGATGGCAAACCCGTTCAACTGGTCTTCGCGTTGCTGATCCCATCGGAAACCGACGTACCGCATGTCGCAGCGCTGGCCGCCATCTCGCGCCGGTTTCGCGACCCGGAACTGGTGGCGCAACTCAGAAAAGCCCAAACACCCGCATTAGCTTATGGATATCTGACAAAAATTTAATGCGGCACCGCACCGTATTGTGAGGTTCCGCCACCGGACCACTGCCTACCTACCGACAAACGAAGGCGGAGGCTCAGGCATGGACGAGTTAATCACTCGACGAGAGGTCATGGTCGTGGCGGCAGGAGGGATGGCGCTATCGCAGGCGCCAGCACACGGGGCCGACCGCGCATCCGATGCGTCAGAGAAACAGACTTCGGACGTTCCAGTTTCGCTGCGGGTGAACGGCCGGGCGCTCACCTTGCACGTCGATCAACGGACGTCGCTTCTTGATGCGTTGAGGGAATACGCCGGCCTGACCGGCACGAAGAAGGGCTGCGACCGGGGCGCTTGCGGCGCCTGCACCGTCCATCTGGACGGCAGGCGGGTGATTTCGTGCCTGACCCTGGCGTCACGCTGCCAGGGCAAGGACATCACCACGATCGAGGGCCTGGCGAACGGAGATCAACTGCATCCCGTACAGGCTGCGTTCATCGAGCATGACGGGCTGCAATGCGGCTACTGTACGCCCGGACAGATCATGTCCGCCGCCGCGCTGATCAAGGAAGGTCACGCCGGCAGCGATCCGGAAATACGCGAGTGGATGAGCGGCAACATCTGTCGATGCGGCGCCTACCCGAACATCATTGCCGCCATTCGTCACGCGTCGCGGGGGGCTTGAACTATGCAGGCATTCACCCTGACGCAGCCATCGAACATCCAGTCGGCGGTCGCCGCGGCGTCCGAACCTCAGACCAAATACATTGCCGGGGGCACCGATCTGTTACAGTTGGCGAAGGACGACATCGAAACGCCCCGGCAGCTTGTGGACCTGGAGCCGCTGCCGATGTCCGGCATTCATGCCGGCCCCAACGGACTGCGGCTGGAGGCTTTGGCGCGCATGAGCGACGTCGCCGCCCACCCCGCCGTGGTGCACGGCTGGCCGGTGCTGTCACAGGCGCTGCTGGCGTCCGCATCACCGCAGATCCGCAATATGGCGACCGTTGGCGGCAATCTGTTACAGCGCACGCGCTGCGGCTACTTCCGCGACACCGGGTTCGCCTGCAACAAACGGGTCCCGGGTTCCGGCTGCCCGGCCATCAACGGCGAAAATCGCATGCATGCCATTCTGGGTGTCAGCGATCATTGTATCGCCACCAATCCCGGAGACATGGCCGTCGCGATGATGGTTCTAGATGCGGAACTCGAGCTGATTGGACGCAACGGAACCCGCAAAGTCGCGATCGGCGATTTCCACAGGCTTCCTGCCGATACTCCGCATATCGAAACCATCCTGCGGCCCGGCGAACTCATCACCGGCATCGCGATTCCAGCCTCCGCCGCGGCAAGACGATCCGGGTACCTGAAGGTCCGCGACCGGGCGAGTTTCGAGTTCGCCGTGGTGTCCGCCGCCGTCGCCCTTGATATGGACGGCGGCACGATCCGATCGGCCCGCGTCGCGGCCGGCGGGGTCGGCACGAAACCCTGGCGCCTGCCAGAGGTTGAGGCCGCGTTGACCGGCAAACCGGCCCGCGCCGCGACATTGCAGGAAGCGGCCGGGCGGGCCGGTGAAGGGGCGAAAACCACTGCGATGAACGCGTTCAAGCTGGTGCTGCTGCGGCGCGCGGTCCTGCGCGCGCTGCAAACCGTTGCGGCCTGAGGGAGACTGTTATGGCAATGATTGGACAGCCGCTCGATCGGATCGACGGCCGAGCAAAGGTGACGGGCGCGGCAAAATACGCCGCCGAGTTCCGGGTTCCGAACGCGGTCCACGCGGTGCTGGTGCAAAGCACGATCGCCGCCGGATCGATTACCGGTTTCGATCTGAAGGAAGCCTCAGACATGCCGGGCGTGCTGGCGATCATCACTCCGAACAACGCGGGTAAGCTGACGCACCCCGAAAACGTTCCGCAGGCGGTCGCTGGCCCGCTGCTGCAGAACAAGGATATCCTGTTCAACGGTCAGCATGTGGCACTGGTGGTCGCCGAGACTCTGGAACAGGCGCAATCAGCCGCTTCCGCGGTGCGACTGACCTACACGCGAGGCGAAGCCGCGACATCAATGGACGCTATGCTTGGGCAAGCCTACCCGCCAAAGCATTTTCGGAATGGCGCTCGGCCTCCCGACACATCCCGAGGCAACGCCGACGAAAGTTTCGCCACCGGCGCGGTGAAGATGGACGCGACATACGTAACGCCCATTGAACACCACAACCCGATGGAGCCACACGCAACGATTGCCGCATGGGACGGCGACAGGGTGACGGTGTGGACGGCAACCCAGGGCATTTCTGGTGTTCAAAGCACGCTGGCCGGGCAGTTCGGGATCGATAAGGCGAACGTCCGAGCGATCTGTCCTTATGTCGGCGCCGGCTTTGGATCGAAGGGCAACACCTGGCCGCCGGCAACGTTGGCAGCCCTGGCGGCGCGGACCGTCAGGCGGCCCGTCAAGCTGGTGTTGAGCCGATCCCAAATGTACACATCGAACGGTTACCGGCCAAGAACGGTGCAGAAGTTGAAGATCGCGGCGGCGGCCGACGGCGCCTTGCTCTCCATGCGGCATGACGGATTTTCGTCCATGTCGCGGCCGTCCTTAGGGGAGTTCGCCGAACCCGTCGCGTTGGCCACCGAGATGCTGTACGCCTGCCCCAACGTGGCGGTAACGCATCGCCTGGTGGCCCTGAATGCGGCGTTGCCGACCTATATGCGGGCCCCCGGCGAAGCCTCGGGCGTCTATGCGCTGGAATCCGCGATGGATGAAATGGCCGTCGCGCTGAAAATGGACCCGATCGCGTTCCGGCTGAAGAACTATGCCGAAACCGACCCGCACGAAAACAAGCCGTTCGCCAGCAAGGCCCTTCGGGCGTGCTATGAGCAAGGCGCCCGTGCATTCGGCTGGGAGAAGCGTTCGGCGGAGCCACGCTCCATGCGTGATGGCAACATCCTGATCGGCTGGGGTTTCGCCACCAGCACATATCCGACCAACCGCATGCCGTCGGCGGTGAAAATTCGCATGGAAAAAGACGCCCGCGTTGTCTTGCAGTGTGGCACACAGGATATCGGCACCGGCACCTACACCGTGATGACTCAGGTCGCGGCGGATACACTGGGTATTCCCATGCATCACATTCGTTTCGAGCTGGGTGATTCGAATATGCCGCCCGGTCCGGTTTCCGGCGGTTCCATGACCGTCGCCAGTGTCTCGCCCAGTGTTCAGGCGGCCTGTCGCGCCTTGCTGGACAAAATCAAGGATCGTGCAGTGGCGCAACCCGGTTGGGGCGGCCAGTCACGCGATGGGCTGCAACTGCGCGATGGGCAGGTTGTCGGCATCGGTCAACAGATTTCGCTGGCAACGTTGTTGGAACACGGCCCCATCGAAGCCGAGGCGAAAACGCAGCCAGGCGATGAGAAAAAAGAATTCTCGATGCACGCGTTCGGCGCCCAGTTCGCCGAGGTTCGCGTCGATCCCGACCTGGGCGAAATCCGCGTCAGCCGCTATGTCGGAGCGTTCGATGGAGGCAACATTCTGAATGCGAAAACCGCGCGCAGCCAGCTTATTGGCGGCATCACCTATGGCATCGGCATGGCGCTGCACGAAGAAACCCTGGTGGATCAGGAAACCGGGCGCATCGTCAATACCAACGTCGCCGAATACCTGATGCCGGTAAACGCAGACGTGCCTGATATCCAAACGATCATCGTTCCAAACGACGACAAGAACTCCAACCCGCTCGGTGTAAAGGGAATTGGAGAACTGCCGATGGTCGGGGTCGCGGCGGCCATCGCCAACGCGGTGTATCACGCCACGGGGGTCCGGGTCCGCAAGGTGCCGATCCGGATTGAGGATGTTCTGTAGCGATCCCGGATGAGCCGGCTCGTGATAATTGGCGGCCGGTCGCAACGCGAACCCGCCAGGCATCTCCAGCAGGTGCTTCATCCCGGGACGGGTAAACCGAACGCTTGACTTGGCCTCGCCACCAAGGCTTCTGTCCCGCCCCTGACAGAGTCGCTCGGTAAGCGGCCGAATTTCCACGGGATACCCTGACCATGCACGCCTACCGCACCCATACGTGTGGCGCCCTGCGCGCCGCTGATGCCGCCAACGAAGCCCGCCTGTCGGGCTGGGTGCATGCCAAGCGCGACCATGGCGGCTTGCTGTTTATCGACCTGCGCGACCATTACGGCCTGACCCAGTGCGTGTTCGCCGCCGGTTCCCCGGCGTTCGAGGCAATCGACGCGGTGCGGCCGGAATCGGTGATCACGGTCACCGGCAAGGTTGTGATGCGCGAGGCCGGCACCATTAACCCGCGCCTGCCCACCGGTGAGATCGAGTTGCAGGTCGCCGACATGACCGTGCAGTCCTTCGCCGAGGTCTTGCCGATGCAGGTCGCGGGCGACGAGAAATTCCCCGAGGACATCCGCCTCAAATACCGCTTTATCGATCTGCGCCGCGAGAAGCTGCACAAGAACATGATGCTGCGCTCGCAGGTCATCACCTCGGTGCGCCAGCGGATGATCGACCAGGGCTTCCTGGAATACCAAACCCCGATCCTGACCGCGTCCTCACCCGAGGGCGCGCGCGACTTCTTGGTGCCGTCGCGCATGCATCCCGGCAAGTTCTACGCGCTGCCCCAGGCGCCGCAGCAGTTCAAGCAGTTGCTGATGGTCGCCGGGTTCGACAAATATTTCCAAATTGCGCCCTGCTTCCGCGACGAAGCGTCCCGCGCCGACCGCTCGCCCGGCGAGTTCTACCAGCTCGATTTTGAGATGAGCTACGTCACCCAGGAGGACGTGTTCAACACCATCGAACCCGTCATCGCCGGGGTGTTCGAACAGTTCGCCGATGGCCGCACCGTCACCAAGCCGCCGTTCCCGCGCATCCCGTATGATCAATCGATGCTGGAATTCGGATCGGACAAGCCGGATCTGCGCAACCCGCTGCGCATCACCGACGTCACCGCACACTATGCCGGCTCGGGCTTTGGCCTGTTTGCCCGGATCACCGCATCCGGCGGCGTGGTGCGCGCAATTCCCGCCCCGGGGGCGGGCGCCAATCCCCGCAGCTTCTTCGACAAGCTCAACGATTGGGCGAAAGCCGAGGGCCAGGGCGGCCTGGGCTACATCACGTTCGACGCGGAAGGCCCGAAAGGCCCGATCGCGCGTAACCTGGAAGCCGACCGCGCCGAGGCGATCCGGGTCGCTTGCGGCCTGAAGGCCGGCGACGCCGTGTTCTTCGTCGGCGGCAAGAAAGACGTCGCCCCAAAGTTCGCCGGGGCGGTTCGCACGCGGTTGTGCGACGACCTCGGGCTGCTGGAAAAGGGCACCTTCCGCTTTTGCTGGGTGGTCGATTTCCCGATGTTCGAACTGAACGAGGAAACCGGGCTGGTCGATTTCAGCCACAACCCGTTCAGCATGCCGCAGGGCGAACTTGAAGCGCTGAACAGCCAGGACCCGTTGACCATCAAGGCCTACCAGTACGACATCGTCTGCAACGGCATCGAGCTGTCCTCCGGCGCCATCCGCAACCATCGCCCGGACATCATGATCCGAGCATTCGAGATCGCCGGCTACACGGCGGAACATGTGGAGGAACATTTCGGCGGCATGCTCAACGCGTTCCGCTACGGCGCGCCGCCGCATGGCGGATCGGCGCCCGGAATCGACCGCATGGTCATGCTGCTGGCCGATGAGCCGAACATCCGTGAGGTCATTTTGTTCCCGCTCAACCAGCAGGGCCAGGATCTGATGATGGGCGCCCCCGCGGAAATCCCGCCCGCCCGGTTGAAGGAATTGTCACTGAAGATTGAACTTCCCCCGGCGAAGCCCAAAGTCACGGGTAGCTGAGGCGGCATTCCACCGGTCTTAAGCGGTGGCGCGGTCAGGTCGCGTTGCCTATCCTGCCTCGTCATGCGACCAATTAACGCCCAGATGTTTCAGCGGAGTTCTTCATGCGCCTTCCCGCCGTCCTCGGCGCGCTTCTCCTGACCGCTTCGGTCGCGGTTCACGCCGCGGCGGCGGCCAATGCTCCGGCACCCGCGGCGCAGGCGCCGACAGCCATGCTGGCGCACAAGGCGCTGTATAATCTGACGATGGACACCGCGAAGGGAAACGACGTGGTCGCCGCCCGTGGCACCATGGGATACGAGGTGACCGACGCCTGCGACGGTTGGGCGGTGCGACAGCGGCTGCGCATGACCATCACCAACGCTGATGGCCAGGACATCGAGATGGCCTCGGATTATACGACCTGGGAGTCCAAGGACGGATTGAAGTTCCGTTTCCACATGCGCCAGACCACCGACACGGCGGTGACCAGTCAAACCGACGGTGAGGCGGTGTTGCAAAAGGCGGGCGGCGCCGGGTCCGCGCACTATACGACGCCACATGATACCGTCAGCAATTTGCCGGCCGGGACGGTTTTCCCGATGGCCCACACCTCGGCGATCATCGCCGCCGCCCGCGACAAGAAGCATTTCGTGACGCTGCCATTGTTTGACGGCACCGACGAAAACGGCGTCGAGGACAGCTTTATCGTCGTGCTGGACTGGAAGACGCCGGGCGCCAACAAATGGCCGGTCCTGGCGGGCCTTCCAAGCACGCGGGTGCATATCTCGTTCTTCGACCACGCACCGACGGCGATCACGCCGACGTATGAAGTCGGCATGCGCTACTGGGAAAACGGCGTGGCGGACAACATGAAGATGAATTTTGGCGACTTCATCATGGACGCCAAAATGAAGGACTTTGCGCCGCAACCCCGCCATTGCTAGCGGGATTGCCTCGTCGGTTCAGGCCAGACGGCCGGAGTATTTCTCCAGTATGGCCCAGTTCTCCTCGCCCATCTTTGTCTTCAGGGCGGCATAATACCCGGATTTGCGCAAGACTTCGCGGAAGGTCTTGGGGTCAATGCTGTTGAAGGTCATCCCGGCGGCCTCCAGGTCCGTCCGCAGACTGACGTCGCCGGACGCGGTGTCCTGGCGTTGATGCAACCCGCTTTCGTCGAACGCGGCCGCCACGATATCTTTCAGTTTCGCTGGCAGCTTCATCCAGGACGGCGGGCTGATACAGATCCATTGACCGTCCCAAACGTGGTTGGTCAGCGCGCAATGCGATTGAGTGTCCGGTAGCGATGCGGCCTTGACCAATCCCAGCACGCTCTCCTGGCCATCGATGACATGGTCTTTGATCGCCTGGTCCATCGAACTGAGCGGCATCGCCAGGGGAAGTGCGTTCAGTGCCTGAAACAGCTTTATGAATTCGGCTTCGGGTGGCACACGCAGTCGCAATCCGTCGATATCCGCCGCGGTATTGATGGGTTTCCTGGTGGTGGTGATCTGGCGGAAGCCGAAATCCCAAACCCGATTCATCGGGACCAGTCCGACCCGTTGCTGCACCTGGTCCCTGAGAAATTGACCGAGGTCGCCATCCATCGCCCGCCAGAGCTGATCGTAGCCACCGAATGCGAAACCAACCATCGGCAATGCCGCGACCGCGAGGTTGGCCGACAGCAATTGGTTCGACAGCGGCACGCCATCGATCGTTCCCGCGCGCGTCTGGGCCATCACGCCAACCAGACTGCCGAGTTCGCTGTTGGGATGAATCTCGATCGCCATTTTCCCTTCGGACTTCGTGGCAACCGTCGCCGCTGCTTCCAGCAGGCGCACATGAAGGGGAAACTCTGTCGGCGCGCTATGTCCGACGCGCCACACAATGTCAGCCGCGCGCGCCATGCGGGGCACGAACGGCGCGGCCAGTCCGGCCAGCGCCACCCGCCTTGGCAGTTTCAGCGGTCGGGCGGGAACGTCCCCTTTGGCGAAATGCATTGAATCGAGCCTCCTTGGTCGGATGCTTATTCACACACATTCCGCTTTAAAATCCATCCGAGAGTCAGCTCTATCGGACTAACGGGTTACGATTTCAGTCGTTCGCGGAGGTTTCTTCGTTTTCGGGATGATGCGCGGTTTCCGTGCCGTGCCGGTCGGAGGTTGGTGTTCCGGTCGGTATCGGCTCGGCGGGGCGCTGATGCGGAGGCTGGTCCGGCCGGCCGATTCCGGTCACGCCCGAGCGGGCCGGCGCATCGCTGGCCGGAAAACTATCCTTCAAAGCGTCGTCGCGATCGTCGTCGAATGACCTGCCGGCGCCAGCTTTGTCTGTCATCGGGACTTCCTTTCCATGCTGTTGGCGTTCCGGGACCGGTGCCCGTGATGCCCCAACGCCCGGAACGACCGGAGGTTCGCTTAACAGTTGCGCTCATTGGTCCTGTCCGAACGGTCAAACCGCGATTGTCTGCGTCAGCCAGGCCCCGGGGCGCATCGAACAAACGCAGCAAATCCCGGTTGCGATGAAACAATAGTAATATTTTGAAATATATTATCCGCCTTGATTGCGGACGCGGCCACTGAGTGACAAAGACATAAAATGAAATAAATGGCTGATAACAAAAATTTGACTCTACTCCAAAATATCCCTATCTGATTCGATATAATATAGGTTCTAAACTGATTCTTGGGTTGAGATCATTCGCGTATTTGGGAGGCATGGCTGATCCGAACCGGCGCCTGTCGGAACGCTGCTCCGGCAGGTCAATCGACCCTCCCGCCACTGCTGTCAGCCTGTCATTCCCATGAATCGCCTGTCCTGAGGTCCACCCGATGTCGCTCTATAAATCGTTGTTAAAGCGCTACCGCCCCGAAGCCTTGACGGTCTCGCGCCGCGGATTGGTGGGCGGCGCTCTTGCGAGTCTGGCCGTTGGCACGGACGCCCGGGCGCTCATGCCAGCGGCAGGGGCACCCAATGGCCGCCGGATCGTGGTGGTCGGCGCCGGATTTGCCGGGCTGAGCTGCGCGTATGAGCTGAAGAAAGCAGGCTACGACGTGCAGATCCTGGAGGCCCGGGGTCGCGTCGGCGGCCGCGTTCTGACGCACCGGACCTGGATTCCCGGCAAAGTCGCCGAAGGCGGAGCCGAACTGATCGGCAGCAACCACAAACTCTGGCTCCACTACGCGCACCAATTCGGCCTCGGCATGCGCCCGGTGTCGGAATCGGCGGAAGAACTCCGGCCGATCATTGTCAACGGACGCCGGTTGCCGGAAAAGGACATCAAGGCGCTGTTCGAAGCGGTCGATGCCATTTACACTGGCATGGTCGAGGCCGCGCGCCCGGTCAACGCCGAGACGCCCTGGAATACCGAGAACGTTGCCGCGCTCGACGCGCGCAGCCTGCTGGACTTTGTCCGCGATCACAACCCGTCCGCGGACACGGTCAGTGTCATCACGGCCCATCTGGGTGGGGATAACGGCGCCCCACTCGAAAAACAGGGCCTGCTCGGCATGCTGGCCATGATCAAGGGCGGCGGGCTTGAAAAATTCTGGACGGAAACGGAAGTTTATCGTTGCCGCGAGGGCAATGACCGGCTTGCGACCGAGTTGGCCCGCGCCTTCGGGTCCGATCGCATCCATCTGAACACGCCTGTGGCGAACCTGCGCACCATGGCAAACGGCGTAGAGGTGACGGACATCACCGGCCGCGTATGGACCGCGGAACGCGTCGTGATGACCGCGCCGCCGACGACATGGCCGAAAATCCAGTTTCAACCGGCGCTGCCGGACGGGATTGCGCCGCAGATGGGGGTGAACGTTAAGTTCCTGTCCCGCCTGCGCGGTGACGCCTGGAAGCCGGCTGGGGCAGACGCGATGACCGACGGGTTTATTTCCCAGACCTGGGAAGGCACGGATAATCAAAAGGGACCCGGCGTATGCATGGTCTCGTTCTCCGGCGGCGATCAGGCCCGCGCGGCGATCGCGCACTACAGGACCGACGGACGCAAACCGCATGTGGATGAGATGCAGTCGATCTACCCGCGATTTGGCGAAAATTTTGTCGATTCGCGCTTCATGGATTGGCCCAATGACCCCTGGACGATGGCCGGCTACTCCTGCCCGGCTCCAGGTGACATCACACGGGTCGGACCCACGCTCTATAACGGCATTGGCCGGCTGACGTTCGCGGGCGAATACTCCTGCTACACCTTCCCTGGCTACATGGAGGGCGGGCTGCAATCGGGCGTCCGTGCTGCCCGGCAGATCGCGAAGTCGGCCGTGACGGCCTGACCGAGCGGTGGAAACCAGGCGGTTCCATCGCGATAGCCGGATCGGTGAATCCGTCCGGCAATCGCGCGGTGGCATAGAATAGTGGGCTGGCTGGCATCCCCGGACCCTCGCACAGCCGGACTCCCGTCCGGCGCCGCCGGGGCGGGCCAGTACGGCTCGCGCGGCATCCAGCGCGTTCAATCGTCCCGGCAATGGAACGGCCTGGTGGGGGCAATGATCCTCGCCAATTCGATTACCCTCGGCATCCTGACCGGGGTTTCGATCGACCACCCGCTGCGGGCGTTGTGCGAGACTATCGATCGATTGACCCTCGTGGTCCTGGTTGTGGATGTGTTGCTGACAATCATGGTCAAGCGGGCGGGCGTGCTGCGGAGCGGCTGGGACCTGTTCGATATTGTGGTGACCGCGGTCTCGATCGTTCCCGTGTTGCAGGCATTCGCGGCGTTGCGGACGTTCCGGGCCGTTCGGCTGTTGCGGCTGCTGTCTTTTATTCCGAACGGGCGCGCGACAATCGACGGGCTTTTCGTCGCGATGCGCAGCATGACCACGACGATGATCATCATCGGCGTGGTGTTTTATATCTTCGTCATACTGTTCACGTCGCTGTTTGGGGACGTTGATCCGGTTCATTTCGGGACCCTCGGATCGACAGCCATCAGCCTCTACGAGGTCATGGTCTATTATGGTGCCGACCCCGAGGTGATGGGCAAGCTGACGAACGACGTGCCATCGAGCTGGCTGCTGTTCATTCCGTTCGTATTTATAACAAGCTACGCGCTGTTGAACATGTTCATCGGGATTATCGCGGCCGCTTTGGAGATGGAAATGATGAAAGACGACGAGGGCGCCGCGGCTCTGGTCCGTCTGGAAGCAAAAGTCGACACGCTGACGACACGCCTGGACGAGGCGCTGGCCCGCCTGAATTGACCACCTATCGAATACGCGCGGGCAACAGCCGCGGCGCCAGCTAACCAGGAACATGAGCATGCTCGACATCACGACCAAGACAACCTCTGTCGGACACCCGGGGATGCGGGCCACGGCGTTTATTATTTTCGGGTCCCGGTGGCTGCAATTGCCGCTCTACATCGGATTGATCGTCGCTCAGGGCGTCTATGTCTTTCAGTTCGTGAAGGAATTGTGGGAACTCGTTCTCAACGCCTCCAGCTTCGGCGAGCAGGAGATCATGCTGGCGGTGCTCGGTCTGATTGACGTGGTGATGATCTCGAACCTGCTGATCATGGTCATCGTCGGCGGATATGAGACGTTCGTGTCACGTTTGAACCTGGCCGGACACCCGGACGTTCCGGAGTGGCTGAGTCATGTCAACGCGGGTGTGCTGAAAGTAAAGCTGGCCATGGCCATCATCGGCATCTCGTCGATCAGCCTGCTTCGCACCTTTATCGAAGCGGGCGCCCTTGGAACGGAACATGCGAAATTTACGTCCCAGGGCGTGATGTGGCAGGCCATCATTCACCTTTTGTTCATCATCTCCGCCATTGGCATTGCTTACGTCGATCGCATGAGCCAGCCTCCCCACCACTAAGGCAAGAGTCACGAGCCAGACCGTTCTTTTTGATGAAGCAGGCGTACCGCCTTCATCGGCGAGCGCTGGCCCCAATGAAACAACCGGACAAAATTTACGACCGAGCTAGCGGCGGCGCTCCGCCCGCACCGCCATCGACATGGCCATCTGGCCCAGCAACGCGGACCCCAACAAAACGCAGGCGACTGGATACACCGCCCCCGGATGCCAGGTTTCAACCACGACTGTGCAAAGCATGCCGTATCCCATTTGGACGAACCCGTACATCCCCGATGCCGCCCCGATCGCCTGCGGATTGACGCTGACTGACCCGGCGAGGGCGAACGGGCTCGCCATGCCGGCACCCACCATGAACAGGCTCACCGGAGCCACCACCGTCGCCACCGACAGGGCGTCACTAACATCCGCCAGCGCGAACAGCGCCGCGCCCAGAATGCAAAGGCCATTGGCGATGCGCAGCGCAGTGCGGATCGGCAGCCTCCCGGCGATACGGTTGGCTCCCAAACTGCCGGCTGCGACGCCCAGCATCAGCAACAGATAATACAAGCCGACCCGTTGCGGCGGCTGATGCAACTGCGCCTCAAAGATGAAGGGCGAGGCCGACATGAACCCGTAAAACGCGGTCGTCGAGCAGGCGCCGCCCACCGCGTATCCCATAAAGCGCGATGAGCGCAGCAGTCGTGCATAGGCTGTCACCATCGAACGTCGCGGCGCCAGCGGTTCGGTCAGCGTCTCGGGCATCAACAGGAAACAGGCCGTCAGCGTGACACCACCGAACAGCGCGAGCAGGACGTAGCTGGCTCGCCAATGGATATAGGCGGTGAGATAGCCGCCCACCGCCGGGGCGATGGACGGCACCAGGACCATGACCAACGTCAGCAAAGCGAGCTGACCGGCCGCCTTGTCCGCCGTGGCGCCATCGCGCACCGCCGCTCGGCCCAGCACCAGGCCGGCGCAGCCGCCGAGGGATTGGAGGATGCGGGCGCCGATCAGGATGGCGGGATTGGGGGCGAGCGCGGTCGCGATACTGGCGACGGTGAACAGCGACAGCCCGGCCAGCAGGACCGGTCGCCGGCCGAACCGGTCCGACACCGGGCCGTAGAGCAACTGACCGATCGCGAGGCCGATCAGATACAGCGTGATGGTTAGCTGAGAGGTGCCGATCGACATGCCCAACGCCCGTGCCGTCGCGGGCAGCGCAGGGATGATTATGTGCATGCCCAGTGTGCCGCAGGCGGTCACGGCAACGAGCAACAGGAACGGCGCCCGCGTGCGGTGGCGCGGTGTCGGAATGGTCAGAAATCGCATCATGGGTCCCGCTGTTCGGTGTCACCCTGCCCCCAAGACTAGGGCACAGCAACAGCAGAAACTAAAATCCGACGAACACGCACGAGATCCGAACCAGTCGCGCCTCAATATTTTCGTTAACAAAACAGCTAAGGCAATGAAGCTCCTGCTCGTTGCGTCTCGGCGACACGCGAAGCGATTGTAAGTAACCAATCCAAAGCCCTGGGCGTAAGATACCATGCACCAAGACATTCGCGCATGTAGTTGCTGGTCTCGTCTATCTCCCCACGCGTGACGCTGCCGCGTTGTCCATGCCTCCCATGGCAAGCGGCGACGCTAAGCGGTCGAAGCGAGATCGAGTCAAGCGGCCTTGGTCTGCGCCATGCGATTACTAATGCAGCGTCACCCCGGCCGGCACGGCCATGGCGGTGCAGAATGCCAGGCGCGGACGCAACGCCGCGACGACGCCACAGAGCGAACTGAACACGCCGACTTCGGTCATCGTATCCCAGTGCACCTGGTCCAGGCGGAAACCGTAACTCTCGCGGCTGATCACGAAACTGGGGCCATTCTCATCATCACCGTCTTCGGGCAGCAGGACCAGCGAGGCCTCCTCGGCACAGATGCCCTGAAGTTCCACCGACCATTCCGGCGCGATCTCGCCCAGCACAAACTGCATCGACGCGAGATCTGCATCGCCCAAAGCGCGCTGGCGAATGGTGAACGCAAGATCGAGGCTGCTTTGAACTTCCGGCCGTTTGGTGGACATCGCAATCTCCAGGTGTAGTCGAAGCGAGAACGTACGTTTTTGTCGCATGCCGACCGAGAGAAGACAAGTTTATTTAATCGTAATTTGTCCTAATTAAAATACAATTAATCCCAATGTTCCACTACCGTCGCGCCGTGCGAGACGCCGCCACCGCGCGCCGAGCCAGTGTCAGCACCGCATTCCGGCACAACGCATCATCCGGCCAGCCGGTGCGCTTGCAACCGCGTTCCGCCTCGGCCAATGCCGCCATCGCGGCCGTCAGCGTTGCGGCCGGCCACAAGCTCAATGACCGGGTAAAGGCGCTGACCTTCTGATAAAACACCGGCGGCCGAACGCCCTTCACGGCATCGCCGGCGGTCATCCCGCCTTCCTCCATCGCCAGACGCGCGCGATGCAACTTCTGCAGATGACCGAGCGCCGCACGCAGGACCTGGACGGGTGCGGCCCCTTCGGCGATAGCGGCCTCCAAGGCCCGGTCGGCCGTGGCGACATCGCCGGTGGTCGCGGCATACAGCGCGTCGTCCATCGACAGCCCGGCCAGGTCGCCGACACAGGTCATCGCGGCGTCCAGATCGACCCGGTTGCCCGGCCCGACATACAGCGCCAGCTTCTCCAGTTCCGCGCGTGTTGACGCCCGATCCGCCCCGAGTTGCTGCGTCAGCCAGGTCAGCGCATCCGGCTCGATTCCGGCGCCGTTGGCGCGGAGCGTCTCCCGGATCGTCTCTTCGAGCGCCCGCCCCTCCTCCGGGTAGCAGCCAATGGCCGCGCAGTCGGGGGCAGCCTCCAGCGCTGTCCGAAGCTTGGACTTGGAGGCCATGGCCGGCCCCTCCAGTACGACCAACGCTTCGGCCTTGGTCTTCAACAACGCAAGCACCGGTTCGGTCGCCGCATCGGTCGCGTCGCGCACCCGCACCACCCGGCGGCCGCCCATCAGTGACAGGCCCGCCGCTTCGTTGGTCAGGTGCTTGATCTCTTCGCGCGGCAGATCCGTCACCAAAAACGGATCGTCCAGGGAACCCGCAACCGCCCGCACCAGGGTTTCCGCGCGATCACGGATCATACCGGCATCGTCGCCGAACAGCAGCACGACCCGGCAGTCCCTCGGATTGCGCAGGAAGGCCGCAATCTGGGCCGGCATGAGCTTCACGGGCGCTATCCCGCCTGTTTCGCCGCCTGTTGGCGAAACCAGACAGCGAGTTGCGTCGCGATCTGGGTGGCGATGTTTTCGGCGATGCTTTGCTGCTTTGCCTCGGATTCCAGATCTGACGCGAAATACTGGGAATCGAACACGTTCACGCCGTCCATCGCCCGGGCAGTGCCGGTCGTCAGCTTGGTTCGCTTGTCGTCTCTGCCGACCAGGGTCCAATTCGCCGTGCCCGTCAGCCTGATGCGGGTGGCAATAGTGGTCGATTGAATCGCCTGGCCTTCGCCAGCGATGGAAAACGACACTGTCAGGTCGTATTCCGGCAGCCCACCGGAATCATTGCCGAACCGCTCCTGCAACGCCTGCCGTAGCAACTGGCCGGGGCGCTCCGGGATCACCGGGATGTTGACCGAGGCCAGCCCTCGCTGCGCCGGGCCGGCCTTGCCGGACGCGGTGGGCATATAGACCGGCTGGAACCCGCAGCCCGCCAATGTGGCCAGTGAGCCGAGGCAGACCAGACGGCGTGCGAGCGGGGATTTCATCCGGCCACCACGAAGTTGACGATACGGTTGGGAACATGCACGCGCTTGACGATGCGCTTGCCTTCCAGGGCTTTAGCGACGTTCGGGTCGGCCTCCGCCGCGGCCAGGACGATGTCAGCCGATGCATTCGGCGCGACCTCGACCGTGCCGCGCAGCTTGCCCATGACCTGGACGGCGATGGTGACGCTGTCGGACACCAGCAAGGCAGGATCGGCTTCTGGCCAACTGAGTTCGGCCACCAGATGCCCGCTGTCAGGGAACAGGCGGGCGTAAATCTCCTCGGCCAGATGCGGCATCATCGGGCTGGACAGGCGGGCGAGCGCTTCGACCGCTTCCCGGCGTGCCCAGGCGAGGCCCGCTTCCGGCGCCGCACGCTCGCCGTCGGTGATGGCGTTGGCGAGTTCGTACAGGCGGGCCACGGCGACGTTATAGGTGAAGTTTTCCAAAGCCTCGGTGACCGCGGCGATGCAGCGATGGGTGGCTCGGCGCAGGGTGCGGCCAGCCGGGCCGAATGCGTCGGGCATCATCTCGGCGCGCGTGCCGTCCAATGCTTCGGCGAGGCGGAAGATGCGCTGCGTAAAGCGGAACGCGCCGGCCGCGCCGGATTCGGTCCACTCCATGTCGCGTTCGGGCGGGTTGTCGGACAGGATGAACCAGCGCGCGGTGTCGGCGCCGTAGCGGGCGATGATCGCGCCGGGGTCGATGGTGTTGCGCTTGGACTTGCTCATCGCCTCGACACGGCCGACGGTGACCGGTTGGCCGGTTTCCCGCATGGTGACGGTGCCGTCGGCGTGCTTCTCGATCTCTTCCGGATACAGCCAGCGATTGTCCGGCGCGCGGTAGGATTCGTGGTTGACCATGCCCTGGGTGAACAGGCCGGCAAACGGTTCCTCGACCGATACGTGGCCGGTGTCCTTCATCGCCCGGGTGAAGAAGCGGGAATACAGTAGGTGCAGGATCGCGTGCTCGATGCCGCCAATATATTGGTCCACCGGCATCCAGTGATCGACCGCCGCCTTGACCAGCGGCACGTCGGCATGTGGCGAGCAATACCGGGCAAAATACCAGGAGCTATCGACGAAGGTGTCGCAGGTGTCGGTTTCGCGGCGCGCGGCTTGGCCGCAGGACGGGCAGTTGACATGCTTCCAGGTCGGGTGGTGGTCCAGCGGGTTGCCGGGCCGGTCGAACGTCACGTCGTCGGGCAGACGGACCGGCAGTTGGTCGTCGGGCACCGGCACGATGCCGCAGGCGTCGCAGTGGATGACCGGGATCGGACAGCCCCAGTAGCGCTGGCGAGACATGCCCCAGTCGCGCAAGCGCCAGTTGGTCAGGCCCTTGCCGACGCCTTGGGATTCCAGCCTTTCGATGGCGGCGCGCTTGGAGGCATCCACGTCCAGTCCGTCCAGGAAGCCGGAGTTGAAGGCGGTGCCGGGACCCGTGTAGGCCTCCTTGCCAACGGCAAAGCTGACCGGATCGGCGCCTGGCGGCAGCACCACGGGCGTGACGTCCAGATTATATTTGCGCGCGAAATCCAGATCGCGTTGGTCGTGCGCCGGGCAGCCGAAGATGGCGCCGGTGCCGTATTCCATCAGGACGA
This sequence comes from uncultured Rhodopila sp., assembly GCA_903932145.1. Taxonomy (GTDB): domain Bacteria; phylum Pseudomonadota; class Alphaproteobacteria; order Acetobacterales; family Acetobacteraceae; genus Rhodopila. The sequence goes on from CAIZFE010000038.1 coordinate 110,758, forward strand.
AGTTGGCGATCCAGATCGGATAGGTGGCGCCGTCGATGAACGGGTGTTTGACGCGCAGGCCGGTGTCGTAGCCCAGCTTCTCGCCGGTTTCGATGGCGACTTCGGAGGTGCCCCGGCTGCGGCATTCCGCGACAAACTTTTCCGCGTCCGGGTCGCGCGCCACGGCGGCGGCTGCCAGGGGGTGTTCCGGGGCGATGGCGAGGAACGACATGCCGAACAGGGTGTCGGGGCGGGTGGTGTAAACTTCCACTGTCTCGGTGCTGTCGGCGACGGCGAACGTGACCTTGGCGCCCTCGCTGCGGCCGATCCAATTGGCCTGCATCAGGCGGACGCGTTCCGGCCAGCGGTCCAGCGTGTCCAGCGCGTTGAGAAGTTCGGGCGCATACTTGGTGATGCTGAAGAACCACTGGCTGAGCTGCTTTTTCTCCACCGGAGCGCCGGAGCGCCAGCCTTTGCCGTCGATCACCTGCTCGTTCGCCAGCACGGTGTTATCGACGGGGTCCCAGTTGACCCAGCTTTCCTTGCGCTCGACCAGGCCGGCCTTCAGGAAATCGAGGAACAGCTTCTGCTGGTGTTGGTAGTATTCGGGCTGGCAGGTGGCAAACTCACGTTCCCACTCCAGCGACAGGCCCATGCGCTGGAGTTCGGTGCGCATGGCGGCGATGTTGGCGTAGGTCCATTGGGCGGGGTGGACGCCGCGCTCGCGGGCAGCGTTCTCGGCGGGCAGGCCGAAGGCATCCCAGCCCATCGGGTGCATGACGGCATGGCCGCGGGCGCGCTTGTAGCGGGCGACGACGTCACCGAGCGTGTAGTTGCGGACGTGGCCCATGTGGATTTTCCCCGATGGGTAGGGGAACATCTCCAGCACGTAGTATTTAGGCTTGCCGTCGGTGGGGACGTCCTCCACGCGGAAGCAGGCACGGTCGGCCCAGGCGGCCTGCCACCTGGGTTCGGCGGAGGTGAAATCGTAGCGCGGGCCGGATTCGGAGACGGGTGCGGTCGTGTCGTTCATGCTGGGATGTATCGGGCGGAGACGCGCCACGCGCAAGTATGAGTGTGTGTCAGGTGGGATCCGCGGGCGAAAGACCTTGGACCAGGCCGTCCGGGTCCGCGTTCAGCAGTTGGTCCAGGGTGAACGGGTTGGCGTCTGGCCAGGGGCGCGGGATTTTGTTGCGGCGGTCGCCGATCCTCATTTGGCGAAGCGCATCGGCGTACAAGGCGCCTAGGTCAATCCTTTGCCGCATGGACGGCGTAAAGCGGCGTTGCGCGTTGCCCTGGAACGCCGCGATTTCCGTGTGCCAGTGGTCCACGGCCAGGTCATCCGGCGACGCCTGAATTTTGAGGAGATGAACCATGATCAGAGTCAGGTAGCTCTCAACCGCATGCAGTTCGGATAACCCCACGTCTTCGATCTCCTCGGCGACGTGGACCCAATCGACGTCGTTCACCCGTTCCCCGCGCCCCAGGCGGCGGAGCAGGTCGGCCTGATGCTGCGACCAGACCAGGACATCGCGTTCATAGAGACCGTCTGACATGATATATTATCTAGGCCCAAGACCTGGTCTTGTCAGCAAGTTCCTGGAAGCTGCCCGTCAGGCGCAGGCAATCGCGTAAACGTCCTCGACCCCTTCCGGCAGCTTGTAGTCTTGCCATGACCCGCCCGCGTCCTCGGTCCCGAACACCTGGCCCAGGCGGGTGACGCAATAGATACGGGCGGCGTCGGACGCGTCCGCCGACACGGCCATCAGGGTGGAATTCATCTTGATCCCGTGGTCGATCCGCTGCCACGTCTCCGCGAGATCGTTACTGCGATACAGCGCGCCATCGTCGCTGACCGCGGCCGGCGAAAGACAAGCATACAGCACACGCGGATCGTGCGGAGAAACGATCACGTCATGGCAGTATGTGATCGGCGAGAACCGGCCGATCTCGGTATCGCACCACGTCTCACCGCGATCGTCGCTACGGAACAAACCCATGCGCAGCCCCAGAAACACCGTGTCCGGCGCGGCGGCGCTGATGGCGGAGGCGTGCGAGTCCAGCATCCCCTCACGATGACCGCAATGCCGCCCGCCGACATTGCTGTGCAGATGCGGCAGATCGGCGAGCTCGATCAACTCGGCCGACATGTCCGCCCACGTCTCGCCGCCGTCGGTGCTGCGGATGATACCGCTGACTTCCAGCGCGGCGTAAATGTCGTCGGGACGGTTGGGATCGACCGTGATGCGCAGGACCCGGCTGTCGAAGCCGGCGCGCTCGCAATGACCGGGAGATGTGGCGTTGAGCAACCGAACCCAGGTGTCGCCGCAGTCCTCGCTGCGATACAGGGCGATCGGCGCCGAACCCGCATACAGGATATTCGGCCGCGTCGGATGGATGGCGATCGTCCAGATCATGACGTTCCGGTCGGGAAACGCCAGCTTTTCCCAACTGTCGCCGCCGTCGGTGCTGCGATAGGGACCATCCTGCGTGCCGGCAAAGACGATGTTTGCATTGTTCGGATCGACGAGGATGGCATGCACCTCGGGGTTGGCCGGAAGGCCGTTGGTCAGCGCTTCCCACGCGCCCTCGCCGGCCTCGCGGCGGAACAGGCCGCCGACAGTCGGGACGCCGCTCGGCGAGGAGGAGGCGCCGGCTCCGGCGAAGATACGGGTCATGGCGATGCTTTCTATGGACGTCTGTCGGAAGCGTACCCCCGCTTCGCGCCGATGACCAGGGACGGCCCGCAGCGCATGGGTGATCGTCCGAACCAATCGTTTCGCCGGATGTCAGCCGCCCTCCCCGATTGTCCTGTCAGGACGAGGCCAAGGCGGACATATTCGTCATCCACGCCGTTCCGGAGGTGCGCGGCCTATCGCCCGGCGTTCGGATCGTAGGCATCCGGAAGTTGTTTGGGCCCCGCGCCGAAGCTGCGAGAGCAGGCACCTTTTTGGATCAGCGCGTCGCGAGAACACTGACTGGGATCGGAATAGCCGCATGTGGTACGCCCGTCGGTCATCACCAGGCAGTAATCGCCAACCCGGCTGGTCGGCAGATGTACTTCGGTGGGGTTAATTTGGCATGAGCCATTCTGGCGGTTGGCATCACGAGAGCACTCGGCGCCGTCGTAATACATGCATTGCGGCGCGCCCATGGGCAGCACCAAACAGAAAGGCGCCGCCATCGCCGAAGCCGAAGCCGCGAGCAGGAAGGCGGAAGCGACGGCGAACTTGATCATGGGGCATCCTCTGTTCGATTCGCGAAAGACCGAACCCTACCAGCCCCGTGGAAAGGCCGGGCCAGCGCGGTCCTGTGTGTGGCGCGACATTAGGCCGGCGCGACCGGCCCGTTGGCGCAATCATGCGTGCCACAACCTTTTGTGAAGCGTGGCGGGCGGAGCGGCCGCGCCGCATGGATCGAACGTGGGGCGTTCGATCCATGCCCCGACGCCCAGAAGAGTCTTTCCCGGGCCGTGCCAATCCGCTAATGGCACGCCCATGGAACCCGACGAAATGACTGACTTGCTCGGTGCGGCCCGCGAGATGCTCGCGGCGCTGTGGACGCGCGCAATGAACAACGAGCTGACCGACGAAGAAGCACGAGCGGTGAAACGTGGGTGCATGGCAATCGCACTGACCGACAAAGGCATCGCGGGCGTCTCGCCGTTTCCGGGCTGGAGAGAGCGATGAGCAGAACATTGGTGTTCTGCACCTCTTATGCGGAAACAGAGTCTCTCTGGACGAACCGTTACCGCTTGTGGGTAAACGCGATCCGCGGCGGTGATGTCGAACATGACCATGTGTTGCTGGTTGATGACGCTTCTCCGGTTCTGCCGGCGTGGCCGGACACCCGGGTGACAAATCGCCTGACGGATGGGCCACTGTCCAAGCCCGTTACAATTTATCGATTTGACAAGCGGCTGGGACGACAGGCCCGCACGGTGTATCCTGGCTGGTATCGTTCCTTTTGCTTTGCCGCGCGGTTTGCTGAGGCCCATGGTTTCGACCGGGTTGTCCATATCGAATCGGATGGCTTCATCGTCAGCCGCACAATGCAGCACTACATCAATACGATCACGGATGAATGGATCGCGCCCGGCATCCAAAGCCATGACATGCCGGAATCCGCGATCCAGGTCATGGCGGGAACGGGTTTTCGATCTTTTGTCGAATTTGCAAAAAAACCTTATAGTGAGAGCGTTGGCTACGAGGCAGAGAATTTACTTCCGTTGACCCGAGTCGTCCGTGAATTCATCGGCTCTCGTTATGGAGAAACTTTACACCACGTACCCCGTGATGCGGACTTCGTCACTCAGACCAATCCATCGATGCTTGGACAAGCCGATTATTATTGGTGGCTTCGGTCCGATATTTTGCCATTTTCCACAGCCGGGAAGCCTCCCACGATGACGAGCGATATTCAAAGCGCATCCGAGGCCGATGATCGGTGGCGGCTGGACAACGGACCGACCAGGGATAAAGCCCCATCCGATCGGACGGACATTGGGCCTGCCGCGCCGCGAATCATCGCTCTCTCGATGGTCAAGAATGAGCAGGATATTATTGAGCCGTTCGTTCGGCACACCAGCATGTTCGTCGATCATCACGTTATCCTGGACAATGGCTCGGTCGATGACACCCGGCGAATTCTCACCGATCTGATGCGAGAGATCGACGGCGTCATCGTGACGTCATGTTCCGAATTCGCCTATTCGCAGTCCGAACGGATGACCAAATTACTCCGTTCCTGCCAGACCGCATTTTTTGCAGACTACGTTATATTTTTGGATGCTGATGAATTCATCTCCAGTGAAAGCAGATCAGAGTTCGAGCAAACTCTTGCCCGCATACCTGTCGGGGGATACGGCCAGATTCCATGGCGAACCTTTGTCCTGACGCCATTTGATCTGGTCCCTGATCAGAATGACCCGCCCCGATCTATGCCATGGCGGCGCACCGCCGAACATGAACGGTATAATGCCGTGCTGCGTTTGGATCGAAAATATTGGCACGACCTTGTCGTTGCCCAGGGTAATCACGGCGTCAACGCGGTTACCGGGCGTTTAGTGACTGGTTTGCCGCTTGAGGGACTTTACCTTAATCATTTTCCGCTACGAAGCATTAAGCAGTTTATTGCAAAGTCGATTGTCGGCTGGATGGCCTATTTGGGCAAGGACCCGCACGCCGGGAAGAAAGGTGACGGCTACCATTGGCGCCACAATTTTTATTCGGCAATCAATGGGGCACCTATCGACTACAAAATGCTATGTGATTTGAGCATGCGCTCCGATCAACCTACCCACGAATACGACTGGACCATTGATGTCATGCGCGGAGACGCGCCGGATCGCTATGAACGGCGCTATTCCAACGGACAATACGCAGATCCATTGGTGCTCGTCGCGAAGTCATGGCAAGCGACATTGGAAGCGCACGAACCACCCATAGCATTCACCCGACAAGCCCCCCCATCTGACCCAACGGAACTGTCGGAAGCCGAGACGGCCTTCGATTCTCAGTGGCATTGGGAAAATCCCTTTGCGGACGTGGCTCCATTTCGATATCTGGCTGAGAAATACAGCCCCCAGTCGATCCTTGACGTTGGCTGCGGCATAGGGGCCTATCTCACTCTATTCAAGAACCTCGGCGTCAGGCACGTCTTTGGCGCCGATGGCATTCCAAAATCTGCTACAATGCTGAGTGACACGGAATATCAGAAAGTCGACCTGACACAGCCATTATCGTTAGGCCGAAAGTTTGATATCGTGATGTGCCTTGAAGTTGCCGAACACCTGCCTCCCGACGCGTCCTCTACCATCTTGGAGACCTTACGGGCTCACGCCGGGGGATTAATTGTATTTTCGGCAGCCGAACCGGGGCAGCCGGGCCATGGACACATTAACAATCTGCCGATTGAGCAATGGCTGCGCCAGTGGGAGACCCTGGGTTGGTTGCCATCGTTGCAGGAAACCTTCGCGATGCGGGCTCTGTCTACCCTATCCTGGTTCAAGCGCAATATCGTTGTCCTCAAGCAAGGCGCCGATTCAGACAGCGAAGCTGCGATCCGCGAACTGGCGCATATCGGATCACTGCCGTATGGCTGGCATCATACGAATCCCGGTGTGCGCGCGGAGGTCCTGATGGACGATACGCCGCCTCCACCGTTTGGATACCACAGCGAGAGCCACACCGGCGATCGGCACCCCATCGAAGGCACTCAGAAGTCATGACTGTCAACCACTGGTGCCGCGCGGTTATGAATGCCGAAACCGAAAGGCTGGTCAGGGAACTTGGCCCGTCGGAGCTTGACGCACTGGAAATTTCCGGAGACGCTTGGTCCGGATTTGGATTTCGATCCTACCAAAGCTGCCACTGGCCAGAATTTGACGTCTGTAAAGATCGACTTCCCGGCAATTTTGATTTTATCGTCGCTGAGCAGGTATTCGAACACATACGGTACCCCCTTCAGGCCGCACGCAACATCCACCGTATGCTGCGCGGAGGGGGGACGTTTATGATCACGACCCCATTCCTGATCAAAATTCATCCCATGCCGAATGACTATTGGCGATGGACCCCGGCTGGCCTTGGCGCACTTCTGGAAGACGCCGGTTTTGGATCCATTCAGGTCGGCGCATGGGGCAACAGGGCCTGTGTCAGCGCGAACCTGGGCGATTGGCCCGTTTTCAACCCCGAGGAACACAGCCTGGTGGCCGAAGCGGATGTGCCGCTGGTCGTGTGGGCGACCGCAAGACGAGGCAACTAGGTTGAACCGAGAGTTGGCGCGGCGGTCCTCTCGTCTTTCCTGGGCACCGTCTGGCTGGCTGTTGAAACACCCTGTTGCAGATATTTCCCCGGGTACGCAAATGCTGACCCTGGGATGCCCGGCTGCCTTCTGCGCAGTACGCCTTGGTTTTGCCAATATCAGCTCCACGCCCTTTGTAATCAAACGAGCGATCGCCGCGCCTTCGACGACCTTTTCCGACTACTGTAATCCGACAGGCGATACCAAATGGACCTCTTTGACCTTCGTTAATGAAGGGGCTGATTCAGACAGGATCGTTACGACGATTGACGCCCCAACCGAAATCGTTGTGCGCGGCAATGCACCTGATCAGGCGACGGGGGAGACTTCGGCGCCACGCTGGACATGGACAGATTGGGTGCCCCTGTCGAGCCTGCCGCGAGCCGACGCTGCAAACGGTGTCAGCGTTCTGATGATTCGGACTCTTCTGGAGGGCAACCAAACCTTAACTATGCCTAATGGGACATTCGCCGCCTTCATGGGGCAGCCTGAGCTTAACAAAGGTTTTGATTATTGTGCGGGCTGGTATCCACACGACGCAGTAACTACCACGACGGACATAAATACACATTTGGCGCATTTGCAGGTCAATGGGACAGCCGTCGCCTGCGTGCAATTTCTGACACACGCGCCGGGCTTTACTGGATTGATCGCAGGCGATAGTCACCAGCAGGGCACGAGCACAACGACCCAGTTTGCAAATCTACTGTTTCGATCCATTCTGTCGATTGGCGCTGAGAACATTGGTTCGACCCCGTTCGGGTATTGGTCCACGGCTTTCGGAGGGGCGACGACAAACCAAATATTCCTGGCGTGCAATCGAGTTATAAAGCAGGTGAAACCAGCCTTCGCAGTGTTGCCTGGATGGACTTTCAACGACTATTCAGATGCCGGGTCATCCGACGCTTTTGCGGGGAATTCATTTCTTTCTCATCTTATTCAATCGGCATCCCTCTGCCGGGACGCAGGTACCGTGCCCATTTTTCTTACACCATTTCCTCGGGATAAATGGAATATGACCGGTCCGCGGGTGAAACACTGGCTTTCCCTCCGGCGGACGATTTTAGAAATGGAGGCAACAGGTGCAGTCGTCATCGACGCCACAAAAATTCTTGGAATGGTAACAAATGGCCAATTTGACGGCACCTATCTACCGGAGTACTCCGACGATGGCATGCATCCAAACGATGCTGGCCACCTTGCACTCTCAGAGCTATTGATACCCGTTGTTCGTCGCATCTGTGGGCTTGCCGGCGCATCCAGCCAAACTCATCCGTAAAGCCGTTCGCTGTCAGGCCACAGCCCGTTCTTCGTCCCGTTGAAGAACAGCCGTTCTCAACGCCTGGCCTTTCAGCGCTGCGGCCTCGGCGGCAGCCGTATCATTAAGCTGATAAAGTAGAGACGAAAGCCAGTGATAGGGCGGATCATAATAAGGCAGCCAGTGAATTATATTTTCGATGACCGGCTTGATATCTTCCAGTCTGCCATCTCGACGTAAAATCGCCATGAGTTGGTCGGCAAAATACGGTTGATACGGCCTGAGGTCGATCGCCCTCCGCAGAGCAAACTCTGCCCCGCCGATGTCCGTTGTCCTGCCCAGCAGGTCGCCCAACAGGCTAAAAACATAGGGATTGTCTTCACCGTAGATCGCAGCCTGTCGGGCCATCGAAACTGCATCTTCAAGGCGATCCTGCTTGAGCCGAACTCGTGCTAAACAGAGATAGCCGATTGCTGACGTTGGTGATTTTAGCAACCCGGCCATCAGCAATTTTTCAGCGCGATCCGGTGCACCATGCTCTGAGATCGCAATTCCCTCCGCGAGCGATTCATTATATTCGTAGGTCATATATCGCGACACGTACTCGTGGAATGTGAAGCTACCTTCATTGAGGAAGGGATACCTGTCATCACCTCGCGAGAACTCAAGCCCAAAATGATCTTTGACCGCGGGATGGATTGGCAATGCATCATACGGAAATGGAGACACGCTCAATGAGCGAGTCATTCTGTCAGTGTCAGCCGGGCTCACATGCAATTTTTCAAAGAGCTGAGTGGCGAGGCTCCGAAAAATTCGGATGTTCGGATGATGCGGGGTGCGAAACAGTGCTTCCGTCCGAAAGTGAGAGGCGATTTCGTCTGCGATCCGAAAGCCTGAAATTTCATCGCGTGACCTCTGCCGGTCAATCCAAATCTCAAATAGCCTATCTAAATTAACTATTTTTCGGACATCCAGAGAGGAATACCGAACAAAGGCATCCGCTGGATCAGTCCCGGCCAGGACGAGACGATTAAGATAGGAATCGCCAACCTCGTTTCCATATGGCCCGCTCGGCAAGAAGCTCGTAGGGGCATTTTTTGGATGGGCTGGGCCGGCGAACGGCCAAAGAAAACCCGCAGCCACGAGAGGCACAAAATGCCGCCGCGCTCCTGCGGCGACTCCTTTGAGGTCTATCGCCGGCGCCAGGTCGAGCACCTGCTCTATCAAGATATCAGCTTTCGCCAGAGATGCCCTGCCTTGTTCCGTCAAGTGCTCGTAGGATGGTAGATACGAGATTACCGAACTAATTGTATCCTCGCTAAAGAGGCGATAGAGTTCGCAAAGCGAAGCCATTTGGCAATTTCCGACAAAAACGATCTGCGTCATGAAACCCCACGTGCGGCCCATCGCGCCACAGAATTATTTGTCGGAAAATCGTAGTCATTCTAGCATCTAATCGGCAAGCGTCACCTGGAATTTTTCAGCTAGACGTTCGATGGGAAAGGTCGCCAAGGGCGATTGGGGCCACGCAACCCCATGACTGTGAATCCGAAATCAGGCTTCCAGCGTCTGCTGGACCGCTTCCTGCAAGTCTGCCAGGAAGATTTAAGAAATACACAACAATCCTGGCGTCCCGTACCGGATTCGAACCGGTGTTGGTGCCGTGAGAGGGCACTGTCCTGGGCCTCTAGACGAACGGGACATCGGCCAAGAAGGGTTGTTTAGCCCGGGACTTCTGGAACCTCAAGCCCTCAAATGCCGAGTCTGCCACCAGCAGTCATAGCGCATTCATCCGGCGCGGGGCCCCTCCCCCATCGCTCAGGCATTCAGCCACAACCCGAACCGACCCGGCCACACCGCCGGAATGCAGAACCAATCGCGTCACGTATCCTCACCAACCGCCTTCCGCTTGAGCAGCCGCAACCGCTCCTCCCCTCCCGCCGTCTTAGGATCGATTTCCATGACCTTCTGCCATGCCGCATAGGCCCCCTTCCAATCCTCCCTGGCGGTGGCGATGTCAGTCAGGGTGCGGAACGCGGCGAAATCTCGCGGTTCCAGTTGCACGGTCTGTTCCAGATCGTGGATCGCCCCGTTCACATCGCCCGCGTGGTACCGCGCCCGAGCGCGCTGACGCCAGGCTTCGGCCATCTCGGGTTGCAGGGTGATCGCGTCGGAAAAAGAGCCCACCGCCTCATCGTCCTGGCCCGCTTCCAGCGACCGCAGCCCCCGGCTCATAAGCAAGGTGACCGTCGGGGTGCCCGCGTGCAGCCATGTTTGTTCGATTTGGCCTTCCAGCGCGGCGGCGGCCTGCTCGTTCGGCGCGGCTTTCAGCGCGTCGAGCAGTTTGTCCGTGGCCGCACCCTTGTCGTTCGGGGTTTGGGCCAGGACCGGCGCGGCGAGGCAGAGGATCGCTAACACAACCGCGTAGAGAGTCCCCTGCCAGGACCGACACATCCCCATGCTACGCGGGCACACCCGGCGGACGCGGGCCGCCGGCCATCCAGTCCAACAACTCGATCGTATGCACGACCGGCAGCGCATCGCCCGACAATTGAGTAATGCAGCCGATATTGCCGGCGGCGATCAGGTCGGGTTTCGTCGCCTTCAGGTTGCCCAGCTTCCGATCCCGCAGGCGTCCGGCGATCTCGGGTTGCAGCAGATTGTAGGTGCCGGCCGATCCGCAGCAGATATGCGGCTCGCGCGGTTCCACCACCCGAAAACCGGCCTGCTTCAGCAAGGTCTTCGGTTCCGCCGTGATCCCCTGCCCGTGTTGCAGACTGCACGCGGAGTGATACGCCACGGTCAGGCCGGGCGCCGCGCGCGTCGGCGCATAGCCGAACCGGGCCAGGAACTGCGTCACATCGACGGTCAGGCCGGCGATCCGCTCGGCCTGAACCCGGATCGCGTCCGGTTCAGACCGGAACATGAAGCCGTAATCCTTCACCGTGGTGCCGCAGCCGGAGGCGTTGATGACAATGGCGTCCAGGCCTTTCTCCCCTGCCCAGGCCTCGATATTGGCGCGCGCCAGCCCCATCGCCCGGTCGTGCTGACCGATATGATGGTTCAACGCGCCGCAGCATCCGGCCCCGCGGGAGACAACAACCTCCACACCCAGCCGCGTGAGCAGCCGGATCGTCGCCTCGTTGATGCGCGGCATCAGCACCTGCTGGGCGCAGCCGGTCATTAGCGCGACGCGCGCCTTGCGTACGCCCTCGGCCGGATAGACGCGCGGTTTTTCCACCGGACTGGGAGCCGGCACGGACGCGGGTGCCAGCGACAGCATCGCGCGCAGCCGTTGCGCCAGCATCGATTCGCCCGGGATCAACCGCCCGAGCGGACGCGCAAGACGGGCGCCGGTCAGCGCCGCGCGGAACAAAGCCGGGCGCGGCAGCAGGAATCCCAGCAGCGACCGCAACGACCGCTCCGCGAACGGGCGGCGATAGGTTTGCTCGATATAGGTGCGGGCGTGATCGACCAGGTGCATGTAGTTCACGCCAGATGGGCAGGTCGTCATGCAGGACAGGCACGACAGGCAGCGATCGACGTGGCGCACCACCTCTTCAGTGGCGGGACGGCCGGTTTCCAGCATGTCCTTGATCAGGTAGATGCGGCCGCGTGGGCTGTCGAGCTCGTCACCCAGCAGCAGGAAGGTCGGGCAGGTTGCGGTACACATGCCGCAATGGACACAGGTCCGCAGCACCGCGTTGGACGAGGCGGTTTCCGGGTCGCGGAGCTGTTCGGCGGTGAAATTCGTTTGCATGGACCGCCTACTCGAAGGGTTTTCTGGGCGGGATCAAGCGGTGCTGACGAATCGTCAATCCCAGACATCCCACCGCGATAAGAAGAAAGACAAGCGACAGCCAGGGATCGGTTTTGTCGTAAAGCGCGACGATCACCACCATCACCAGCGAAAACGCCATCGTGAAGAACTGGACATTCATGACGGGGTTCACCCGGTTGAACTGCACATGCTGATACCCGGCAACGTAGCAGGTAACGAGAAACATCACATTGGCGATCCAGCCCGGGATCATGATCATCCTCAAAGTCCCGCGTAAAGCCGGCCGGGATTCAGAATGCCGGCCGGGTCCATCGCGGCTTTCACGCCCCGGGTGATGCGCGCCAGCGGGGCGGCTTCATCGGGCACGACCCGAACCGTCGCTCGCAGTGTATCGGGGGCCCGCACCAACATCCAAACACCGCCCGCCGCGCGCGCCGCTGCTTCGACCGCCGCATGGGTCGCGGTGTCCGCCGGGCCGGCCAGCCATGCCAAACCGCCGCCCCAGTCCAGGAATCCGGCGACACCGGCGGACCGAACCGCCTCCAGCACGCCCGGGCCGGAGGACGGCCGCGTTGACACCCGCCACACGGCATCCTCCGGCGCGGCAGCCAACGGCCGCGCATCACGGATGTCTTTCCACACCGCCAGGGAGGCCGGCGTGTCGAGCGTGATCGCATTGGATGCCGCTAACTGATCCTTCAGGCGACCAATCCGGTACACGACAGACGGCGCGAATTCCTCGATGCGAATCAGCGTGGCCGATCCGTTGATGCCGGCCAGACCGGGGACACGGGCGACCGCTTCGGGCGGCAACCAGGCGGCACCGGATACGCCGAATGGCGACCCCAGGGCTGCTGATAACGCCTGGACCGCAACCACGGCATCAAGACCCGGCAGGATCAGTGTGCCGGTCGCTTCCGGAGCGGGCAGGACCTTCAGCGTGATCTCGGTGATGATACCGAGTGTGCCGTGGCTGCCGGTGAAGAGCTTGCACAGATCCAGGCCGGTGACATTTTTCAGCACCCGCCCACCCGAACGGATGACCTCCGCGCGTCCCGTAACCGCTCGGATTCCCATGACGTGGTCCCGCATCGCCCCCCAGGCGACCCGGCGCGGGCCGGACAGATTGGTGGCCGTCACGCCACCCAGCGTTTGCGGTTTGCCGCTTGCGCCGAGCAGATCCGACAGGTCCGGCGGTTCGGCGATCAGGTGCTGACCAGCCTCCGCCATGGCGTTTTCGATCACCGGCAGGGGCGTGCCCGACGCGGCGGAGATGATCAGTTCCTTCGGCGCGTAGAGGTTGATCCCGGACAACCCGGATGTGGACACGGTTCTGGCCGCCTGCACCGGTCGCAGCATGCCGGCTTTGGTGCCGTTGCCTTGAACCAACAGCGGTTCGCGGGTGCGGATGGCGTCCTGGACGAGGGCGACGATTGAGTCTTCGGTGGTCATGCGGCTTGCGGCAACTCAACGGCCTCGGGTTCGAGTAGCGGGAAGACCTTGCTGGGGTTCAACAGCCAATCAGGGTCGAAGGCGGATTTCAGGGCGCGCTGCTGTTGCAATTCATGGGCATGGAACTGCACCGGCATCAGGTCGCGTTTTTCGATGCCAACGCCATGCTCGCCGGTCAGGCAGCCACCGACCTCGACGCAGAGTTTCAGGATGTCGGCGCCGAAGTCTTCAGCCGCGTGGAAGCTGGCTTCGTTGTTGGCGTCGAACATGATCAACGGATGCAGGTTGCCGTCGCCAGCGTGGAAGATGTTGGCCACCTTCAGGCCGTAGCTGTCCGACATCTCCTGAATGCGGCGTAGCACCAGCGGCAACTGGCTGGTCGGGATCGTGCCGTCCATGCACAAATAGTCCGGACTGATCCGGCCGACAGCGCCGAACGCGCCTTTGCGGCCTTTCCAGATCGCAGCCGATTCCTCGGGCGACTGCGAGATCTTCAGGCTGATCGGGTCGAATTTCTGGCAGATTTCGGACAGTTGCGCGAGCAGGCGATCCTGTTCCTCGACGCTGCCTTCGACTTCGATGATCAGCATGGCTTCGGCGTCCAGCGGGTAGCCGGCGTGTGCGAAGGCTTCGCAGGCGTGGATGGCCGGGCGGTCCATGAATTCCAGCGCCACCGGGATGATGCCGGAGGAGATGATTGCGTCCACCGCACCGCCGGCGATTTCGTTCGAACTGAACGCGGCAAGCATGGCGCGGGCGCCTTCCGGGCTGCGCAGGATGCGGACTGTGATTTCGGTGACGATGGCAAGCATGCCCTCACTGCCGGTAAGCAAACCGAGCCAGTCGTAGCCGGCGGCGTCGAGGTGGGCGCCCCCGATGTCGATGATCTCGCCGTCGATGGTGACGATTTTCAGACCGAGCAGGTTGTTGGCGGTGACGCCGTATTTCAGGCAGTGGGCGCCGCCGGAGTTCATGTTGACGTTGCCGCCGATCATGCACGCGAGCTGCGATGACGGGTCGGGGGCGTAGAAGAACCCGTCGGCGGAAACGGCGTTGGTGATGCCAATGTTGGTGACTCCGGCCTGCACGACGGCGCAGCGGTCGGGGTAGTTGATGTCGAGCACCTGGTTCATGCGCATCATGCCGACGACGACGGCGTCTTCCATCGGCAGGGCGCCCCCCGACAGGGATGTGCCGGCACCGCGCGGGACAACTCGGACCCCGTTCTGGTGGCAGAAGCGCAGGACGGCGGCAACCTGTTCGGTGGTCTCCGGCAGCGCGACCGCGAGCGGGACCTGGCGATAGGCCGACAGGCCGTCGGTCTCATACGGTTTCAGGCGCAGGGGTTCGGCGATCAGGCCGGTTTCGGGCAGCAGAGCGCGGAGGCCGGCGACAATGCTGTCGCGTCGGGCCATCACGTCGGGCTTCGGGTCCGGTTGACGGATCATGGAGCGCGCCTTCTCTTCGGTATGAATCTGCGCCCTGTATAGCGTGGTCCGGGCGCGGCGCACAGGTGGCGCGGGCCAGGTCTCGATTTGATTGAACGACGATCGGTTCCAGATTTGGCGTCCCCTATGCGATGCGCCGGGATGTCGCCCATTCCTTCAAGTACCCCCGGCGTTCCAATGGTCCACCGTCTTCCGCCGCAACGACCGCGCGAGGTCAGTCCGCAACGAAGGTGCCTTTCGGCACACGGCCCATGCGGGCCAGCAACCTGGTGCCGAAATCGTCCTCCAGCGCGAGCTTGACCAGCGCGTACGTCAGCAGGTCGGTGGTCTCGGCGATGCCGCTGACACGCTTCGCCTGTTCGACGGGGGCCTCCGGGAAGCGGCCGCCCAAGGCGCGGTCCATGGGGCCGAGCAGTCCTTGCTCCCGCGCGGTTCGAAGGGACGCATCCCGCAGCGAGGTCTGTTGTGGGGGGCTCGGGTCATTTGGCATCGCAACACCTGTATGCACCACATTAAATGATATGGCTGCTTTGTATCACGACATCCATCGCGCGAACCGCCCCTGCTTCACCACCCCAGACCCGAACAGAATGGCCGATGCTCTGACCCTGATGACGAAAAGCTCGCCGACCGAACGTGCGTGGACGGTCAACGCTGTCGATCCGGCCCAAGATGCTCCATGTTCCGGGGATACCGGTGGGCAAGCTCCAGCATCTCCGCCTCATACAGCAATCTGATCCGTTCGGACGCCCGCCCGACGATGCCATGGTCCGGTCGGCCCAAATCGGGAAACCATGCCTCGGTCACCGGGACGGTCGCCATACGACGCAGATCAATCGTGAACGGCCGCGACTGCCCCATCCCCAACGCGGCCTCACGATCGACCCGGAAGACCCCGAGTGGCAGCGGACCGACCCACGGCTGGCTGGTCGTATAGCATAGGAACACCTTGCCGCCGGTCACGGCATCGGCCGTCAGGACGACATAACCCACATGCCTCGGCCCTGGATGGGCCGGGTTCTCGCGCTGGGGAAAATGAGACCAAACAAAATCGCCTGCCCGAAATGGGCTCAGGCTCAGTCGCCCTTGGCGTAATCGAGCAACGCGGTCAGCAGCCCATTGCGTGCGTTATACCTCGCGTCGTCTTCGTCCGGTTCACGATCCAGAGTCAGCGGATGGTCGAAAACACCCGGCGCCGCCGCGATGTGCAGGCGCGTGCCGAACGGCGCAAGCTCAGGGTTGAAATCCACGTGGCTCATGACGTAATTCATGATCTGGTTTCCTTCGGAAAGCAAGTAAGATGTTTGGCAGGCCGTCGCATCATGGGCGAGAAAGGTTAACGGACTGTTAAAATCCAACAGTTTATTTGCAGCCTTACTGAATAAGCCACGCTTAAGACTATTACTGTATGCCGCTGCCGCAGATGGCGAAGTATCGCGCGCGGCCATGCCGTCGGCCGCCGCAGCAGCGTTGCACGGTCGCCGAACCCGGCTGACAGCGCCGCCCGCATTTGCGACAGTGCCACCACAACGGAGCAACACCCCATGTCGAAGATCGCGATATTCCTGTGGTTCGACGGCCAGGCCGAAGCGGCGGCGGACTTCTATGTCTCCACGTTCCAGGCCTGCGGCCAGGACGCCACCACCGACCGCCCCGCCGGGACCGGCGGCAAGGCCATGTCAGCCAGTTTCACGCTCGCCGGTCAGGACTTTATCGCCTTGAATGGCGGCCCGCATTTCACGTTCTCCCCGGCGATGTCACTGTTCGTCCGATGCGCCGATCAGGCGGAAGTGGATCAGTTTTGGGAGAGGCTGTCCGACGGCGGCGAACCGCAAAGATGCGGCTGGCTGAAGGATCGTTTCGGCGTGTCCTGGCAGATCGTGCCCACCGCGCTGGGTGAGATGCTACAGGCCCCCGACCGAACCGCGGCCGGCCGGGTCATGGAGGCGATGATGGGAATGACGAAGCTGGATATCGCCGGTCTGCGGGCAGCCTATAACGGACCTGCCGATGCCTGAGCCATTGCTGGCCGGTCGAAACGACTGCTAGCCTCGATGGTCGGCAATGCCGAAGCGTTGGCCACCACACGAAAGACCGCCGCATGACCGGAGATTTTCAGCGCCGAGACCTGTTCGCCGCCGCCGCGGCGATCGGCTGGGGCGTCAGTCTGACCCAACCAGCCGCAGCCCAACCCGCGGTTCCGCCGGCGGCGGGCACCATCGTCGTCACCCTGTTGGGCACCGGCAGCCCGCAACTGTCCTCCACCCGGTTCGGCCCGGCGACGCTTGTGGAAGCCGGCCCCCTTCGACTGCTGTTCGACGCGGGCCGAGCCTGCTCGATCCGGCTGAATCAGGCGCATGTGCCGTTGGGCGGGATCGATGCGGTATTCCTGACGCATTACCACTCCGACCACACCAACGGCTTGCCGGACCTGTGGGCCTGTGGCTTCATCCAGGCGCCGTATTTCGGACGCAAGACGTCCTTGCGGGTGTTCGGCCCGCCCGGTGCGCAACGCCTGTGCGACAACCTGCATGCCGCTTACGCCGACGACATCCGCATTCGCATGGCAGACGAGGGCACGCCGGAAGCCGCGACCGGCATCGTCGCCCGCGAATTCCCCGAGGACGGCGGCGTCGTGTTGGACGAGGACGGCGTCCGCGTCACCTCGTTCGCCGTCAACCATGGCCCGTTGATCCGCCCGGCCGTTGGTTATCGCGTCGATTATGCGGGGCACTCGGTCCTGATCTCCGGCGATACAAAATATGACGAGCGGGTGATCGCGCACGGCAAGGGCGTTGATCTGCTGATCCACGAGGTCTGCACAACGCCCGCCGGGCTGGAGGGATTTCCGCAGGCCAAAGCAGTCTCGGCACATCACACCTCGCCCGAGGAAGCCGGTCAGGTATTCGCCCTGGCGCAACCGCGCATGGCCGCGTTCACCCATTTCGTAGAATTGGCTCGCCCCGGTTTTCCGAAGGTGCCGACAGCCGAAATCGAGATCCAGACGCGGCGGCACTGGTCCGGGCCGCTGACGATCGGGGAGGATTTGACCCGGTTCAGCATTGCCGACGCGATCACGGTGACACGTCTGCCGCAGCCGGACGGATACTGGCCCGGCTTTTAACATCGGGGCTATTGACCGATTTGAACGCTCCCAACCGTCGGCCATGTGGTGTAGAGGACCGCGCATGGCCCCTCCCGTACTGACACTCCAAGATATCGCCCTGACGTTCGGCGCCGCCCCGTTGCTGGCCGGCGCCGGCATTTCCGTCGCCACCGGCGACCGGGTCTGCCTCGTCGGCCGCAACGGCTCCGGCAAATCCACGTTGCTGAAAGTTGCCGCCGGCCTGGTGCAGGCCGACACCGGCCGCCGCTTCGCCCAGCCTGGCGCCACCATCCGCTACCTGCCTCAGGAGCCCGACTTCGACGGGTTCGCCACAACGCTGGAGTATGTCGAAGCCGGTCTCGACCACGCCGACGACAACCAGCGCTACCGCGCCTCCTACCTTCTGGAGCAGCTCGGTCTGACCGGCCACGAGGACCCGTCGCGCCTGTCCGGCGGCGAAGCCCGCCGCACCGCGTTGGCTCGGGTATTGGCGCCGGAGCCTGACATTCTGCTGCTGGACGAACCAACCAACCATCTGGATTTGCCCGGCATCGAATGGCTGGAATCCGAACTGTCCGGCATGCGATCTGGCATAGTGCTGATCAGCCATGACCGGCGGCTACTGGAGAAAATGTCACGCTCCACCGTCTGGCTGGATCGCGGCGTCACCCGGGTGCTGGACCAGGGATTTGCCCATTTCGAGACGTGGCGCGACCAGGTGCTGGAGCAGGAGGAACTCGACCGCCACAAGGTCGGGCGCAAGATCCTGGCCGAGGAAGACTGGGTCCGCTACGGCGTCTCCGGCCGCCGCAAACGCAACCAGAAGCGGCTGGGTGACCTGCACGCTTTGCGCAAGAAGCACAAGGAACAGCGTGGCGCGCTGGGAAAAGTCACGCTGGTGGCGGCTGAGGCAGACCTGTCCGGACGGCTGGTCGCTGTGGCGGAAGACGTGTCGAAGTCATACGGCGACCGGACAGTGGTGCGCGATTTCTCGGCGCGGATCATCCGCGGCGACCGGGTCGGCATCGTCGGCCACAACGGCGCCGGTAAGACCACGCTGCTGAATTTGCTGACCGGCAAGGCGGAACCGGACACCGGCCGCATCAAACGCGGAACCAATTTGCTGGAAGTCGCGCTGGATCAGCGCCGCGAGTCGCTCGACCCGAACCAGACGCTGTCGCAGGTGCTGACCGGCGGCGCCGGCGATACGGTGACCGTCAACGGCCAGAACCGGCACGTCATCAGCTACATGAAGGACTTCCTGTTCGGGCCGGAGCAGGCCAACACCCCGGTCGGCGTGCTGTCGGGCGGTGAGCGTGGGCGCCTGACCCTGGCCGTCGCGTTCGCTACGCCGTCCAACCTGATGGTGCTCGACGAACCAACCAACGATCTGGATCTGGAGACGCTGGAACTGTTGCAGGAACGGATCGCGGAATACTCTGGCACCGTGCTGCTGGTCAGCCATGATCGTGACTTCCTGGACCGCGTGGTGACATCCACGATCGCGACCGAGGGCGATGGCCGCTGGATCGAATACGCTGGCGGCTATTCCGACATGCTGCTGCAACGCGGCCCGGCGAAGCAAACGGCCGGCGTATCGGGCGGGCGGTCGCGCGGCACCCGCGAGGATTCCATCAGCAAGCCGGTGGTGGCGAAGAAGCTGAGCTTCAAGGACAAGCACGCGTTGGAAACGCTGCCGGCGCGCATGGCGGATTTCGAGCGTGAAATCGCTCGTTTGAACCGCGTGCTGTCCGATGGAAATCTATACGCGCGCAATCCGCAGAAGTTCGCTGACACGACCAAGGCGTTGGATGCGGCGACATCTTCGTTGGCCAAGGCGGAAGAGCAATGGCTGGCGCTGGAATTGCAGCGGGAGGCCTTGGAGGGGGTCTGACGCGGGCCTTCTCGAACCAAAGTGCTACGCTGGCGTATCCACAACACCAGCTTACAGGTCGTGCAGTTTCACCGTCATCCCGATTTCCGGCAGGTCCAGGATCGTGTCGCCAATTTGCAGGCGTCCGATCCATTCGGTGCCCTCTCGCGTAAAGACCGTCGCGGCGGGTTTTGATTGTTCCAGGACGACGTAACGCTGGATCGACGGCGTGTCCCGGTATTCCTGATTCTTATCGACGTGATCGATGGTGGATGTCGAAGGACTGAGGATTTCGAACACGATGACCGGGTCGGTAACGACATCAGCGTCCGGTTGGATGGGCGAGCAGACGACGAAAGCACCGGGATACCGGATGCCGTTTGCGGTGCGGACTTTCATACCGCTGCCGCACGGCTGGCAGCGATGGCCGCGTAATCCCTGGATCAACACACCCATCAGATTACGCTGGATGGCCCAATGGCCCCAGGAGCCGCCATTCATCGCGACGGGGGCAAACCCATCGAATTCGTAACGCGTTTCCTGGCGGGCTTCCCAGTCCAGGAATGCCTCCAGGCTCATTGCCGGTTGCAGTGCTGCGCTCATGGGCGGCGTTGTATTATGGATTGCGGGGCGGACCCAACGTGACTGGCCGCCGAGGGCGGACCTGCCACCGCAACGAAAACAAGCGAAGATTTACCACAGAGGCAGCGGAGAACCACGGAGCAACCGTCTTGTCGTTGCGGTCCTATCACCCCGCAAGCATGGGGGCTCTGCCCCCAAACCCCCGGGATATTTGAAGCCCAGTGATGGCAAGTGTAAGGTTTCGTGGCGGCACAGGCGGGGACGCCGATGGCCGCGCCCGGTGATGCGAC
>CAIZFE010000039.1 GCA_903932145.1 uncultured Rhodopila sp.
CCTATTTTGCCGATTTGCTGACACGCCTCGTCAACGGCTGGCCTCAAAAACGTATCGACGAACTGATGCCGTGGACCTGGGCGCTCCAACAAACCCCCTGACTCGCTGGCATGTTCCCAAGGGTGGCAGAGCACCGCTTACCCTAAGCCACTGAGGCGACGCTGACGATTGGCTCCCCTCCAATTTCCGTCCAGCATTTTGTGCAAGCCAGCCAGGAGCGGAAGAAAGCATTCCCACCCCGCATTGCCCGCCGCGGTAACGACGGGCGCATCTTCGCCGTCTGCCGATTAATTCCAAAATTTTTTATTTCGATATAATTTATTTATAATTGTCGATATTGGAATTTTTGATTGCGCAAAATATTTATAGGCGGACACCGACACCGCACAAAGCATTAATTTCATTATAGTTATCGAGACCACACGAATCCACGAACACGCAATGAGCATGGCGTAATGCACGGTCAAACCAAATACAGTACACCAATAACCCTGCGTGCACAAAGAAACCGAGGTGCATCACTCTCCTCATCAGGCTCAACCAACGAAACAACAACTGAACGGCCCAATCCGCCCACGCTTTCAAATTGCCATAGCCGGCCACCAGTATTCGGAACTCGCTGGCCGATCCTCTTGAAGTTGCTGCTGCCATCATCCAGACCAAGGGCGATAAGCGTACCTTCCATCTCGGCGAGTTGATTTTTGGTGACGATTTCGCCTCCCAGAACGATTTGTCCCGGCAAGACGAGCGGAATTCCGCTTTCCTCACGCACTCGATAGGCTGTCCTGATGTGCGATAGGCTTGCCGCGTAGGAAAGCTCAGTTGCCTCGCCCTTGCCTGACGGCGGAGGCGGCTCCTCCGTCAACATGCCGACAATACGGTGTAACACCACATCCCCGGCGTTGAATTGCAAAGACGGCTTTGATGTCCGCGGATCGGGCGCTTCCGCCGCAAGGGTAAGTTCATCACTATTCGACGGTCGGAACAAACGCCGCGCCAGTCGATGGCCCCGTTGGCGAACGATGACCAGATCGTGGTCATGCCCTTCGCTGGAGTTGCTTTCTGCGATGGCAATGCAGCCGTCAGGCACCGAAAATCCAAGATTGTTCGTTCGTACCAGGAATAGCGTCTTATCCTCGAACCAGGACGCATCAAGGGTCTCCGACGCCGCGTCCTGAGTACCCTCGTGAGCCGAAGTTGCAGTGAACGCCGCCAAATCGGGCTGGATCAAGACCCTAAATGGGGGCGCTGTGACTGACTTGAAGGGGATGACCTTGGCCGGAGCCTCAGCCTCCAGCAGCGGCTCGCGCCAGCGCCAGTGACGAAACGCGATGTGCATCTTTTCGGCCAGCTGGCACACCAAGTCGAGATCGTCGGCGACCGCTTTGACATCACCCGCACTAAGCAAGGATTTGTTGTGATGTGCCGCATTGAGGATCTTCAAGCAGTCCGAACCCTGCGCAAGTGCCTTGCAGGCGCAGAAATCTTTGACCGCTTTGCCCTTAAACAACGCGACTGGTGGATTTCGAACTAAGCTGCGCAGATGGTCGAGATGATTCGCCAGCGCAGGAGCTTTGGAGAGTGCTGCGTAAGCCGGGTAAGCGGGATCGTCAAACAGGTCCGCTAGGCGCGCCTCCAGAAAGTCGCGAACTTCATTCGCGTAGTCCTGGGCTAATGACGCCTTATCTCTATCTTGCTCCCAGGCGTCACGCTTGCTGTCTAATCCCTCCTCCGCGGATGCCGTTATCATTTTATCCCGATAGGGATTTACCGGATGCACGCTGCGATGTTCGATGATACCGCGTTCACGCCCGGCCGCTACAGCAGCCCGGGCAAAATACCGGTCATAGGTGGCAACCACGATCTGGGCGCCCTGCTTGACCAGTTCTGGCAATAGGGCTGCCAGCCTTTCCTTATTATCGTGATCGAGCAGATCCTGGGGATCGTCGAATATTAGTAGTGCAATACCTCCACGCTCCGCCAGGACGTGCTCCCAAAACGCCAAGAAGAAGCCCATCAAGCTGGCGCGCAGTGCCGATGAATTCGAAATATGCTGAGCAGACGCACTGGCTTTCTCAAACCCAACCCGAATATCCAACACACCTTTTGCGTCCATGGCGGTGTCGCGCAGCGCATGCCCCGCCATCGCAAAGGCGTTGTGATAGCAGCGGTCGCGCCAATGCAACGCACGAGCGTGAAGAAGCTTGCGCAGTCCATCAACCTGCTTTTCCGCTAGCGAACCCAACTCGATGACGCTGTCCAAGGCGTTGACGGCCCGGCCATAAAGTTTGAGGCGCGCTTCCTTGGCCCGGCGCGTCTTGAGCTGGGTTGCCATGCGCTGGCAGAGTTCCAGCGCAGCATTGAGTGGTGCCACGCCTTTGACGATCGTGGCGAGGGCTTCGAGTTTGCGGCCGATTGGGGTGATGTCGGTGATAGCGCCGGCATCACCAACGGGACCCTGCAAGATTGCTTTTGTCACGTCGCCAACATCAGAAAAATGAATTGCGCGCCACTGGGTAAAAGCACGCGCACGGGCCAAACGTCTGATGCTGAGCAGCAGAGGCGCGCTCACCGAACCCACCGCTGCCGGCATCACCTCGACCACCGGCTCCGTGAATGCAGGCAGTTTTGTTAATTTCTGATCACAAACCAAACCGACGCCCATTTTAAGGGGCGCGAGCGTCGTACTGAAAGATTCCGTTTCGAAGAGGTCGTTGACCAAGGCTGCACGGATCAGATCGCGGGGATGTTCGGGAAGATCGCGACCCAATTCCGACTGCAACGCAGCCGGGCACTTCGCGGCAAGGATACCCTCCCAACCGGCAGCCCAATTTTGCTGCGTCAGAGACAGCAGGTGCTGGTCCGCCTCGTCCACTTCCGCCAGATGCTCTGAGACCGCCCGCTGCGTCACAGGGTCGAGCACACCCTCTAGGGAACGACTACAAATACCGCAGGACGAGGTATCGTGGCCCTTAGAGTCTGCCATCCAACTGGCGACGCGGGCATAGAGCTGTTTACGGCGCCCCAATTCAGGGGTGGCAGCCAGTTCCGCAAGCACCCCCGCCTCCGAGCGCATCTGCGCGATCAGATCATCGACGCCCTGCCAGTCGGTCTCCTTGAGTTCCGTGAGCGCGCGAGAACGCCGAACGTTAGGGAGTTGGCTCAGTGATTTTAGCTGACCTTGGGCCGGCCCGATGCCTGCTTCCAAATCATCGCGAGCTTTCTTATCAGAAGGATCGAAGGCATTGCCCAAAATGATTTGAGCCGCAGTCAGCGCCTCAGCCTTGAGCCCATTAAAATGGTCCTCCAAGGCCGCCAGCTTCTGTTCCAGATCCCCAGCCAACGAGGGTGCCGGAAGCGGTTCGGGCGGCGACATTTGAGAATATTCGTCGATTCGCTTCTGTAGATCGCCCCGTGCTTGCAGAAAGCTGACATCAGCCTTTTCGATTTCCTGCTCGCGGTCTTTCCGGAATTCGCCCCTGAGTTTGTCCCGTGCCTTGGTGGCATGCTTCGCCAAACTGGAGATGTCTGCAAGCCCGGTCAATTGGGCTACTGCTAGACCAAGATCGGATGCGCTGCCGATCCTCAAGAACTGGAGTAGGGCGGGCATAATTGTGCCAATCCGCAGCGCAATGGGATCGACGCCCAAAGTGTCGAAGCCAGATTCCATCTCTGATATCTTACCTTTCGCGGGGCGCAACTGGGTGCGTCTTACCGGAGGCAGAATAGCACCATCCTGATCGCAAAAGGTGAGTTCGACCCATGTGTCCACCGGCACTGGCACGCCAATGGGTGGAACGTAATAAGCTGGGTTAGGCAGAGGGGTCACCGGCGTCAGTGCATGGCTGGTGGTTTCGTCATTGCCGTTGATTGAGCGAACGAAAAGGCCGCTGAATTCCGCCTTGCCACTTTCAGGCTGGCGCTGAGGTCGAAGCACTTCTCCAGTGAGACACCAAATGATTGTATTGAGAAGCGAAGTTTTGCCTGCTCCGTTCCAGCCGTCGAATAGCGTAATAGGTTGGCGCGGCTCGAAAACAAAGTCAGGCGGTGGCGCGTCCAACGTGCCATATGCGTGTACACCGGCGAAGCGATGCCTACCACCTTCACCAAGCGAATCCGACGACCCGCCTTGGGCGTGACAATGTCCGGGACGCGCAAGGAAGGCGGAGCGGTTAGCATCGCCGAGACCGAGGCCTCAACGTCCGACGTCATCACGTTTCCCGCCCATTTGTTTCGGTTTAAGCGGTACCAATTGAGGATTGCTCGGCTGTCGCCGCTATCGAGGCGGAACTCGGCATTTCCATCCCCAACCGAAATGCTGGCGCCACCGATCAGTTCAGCGAATAGGCTGTCGATCGTTTGCAAGTGCAGTGGGCGTAAGGCTTTCGGGGCATCCGACATTGGCTATCCTGCTCGATTTTGGCCAGTTAGCCAGATTTCCGCGTGATCGATGTGACTTCTTACCGATCCGAAGCAAATTTGCTAGGGGACATTTCATTTACTCGGTCGAAAGGAAGTGATTGCTTCGCCGCATGGATTGGCCAGGCAAATGGGATCACTTACAGCCTGTTACTCCCCCGCGTTGACCTGCCCTGGGATCAATGGTCTTGTCCCGACCCCTTCCCGATCCCGCGCCACACCCTGATCACCACGCAATTCATCGAAACCGCCCCCGGCTTGGTGTTCGACGTTTCGGTCGCCGGCCTACGCCGACGGCCCGCTCGTGCTCATGCTCATGCTCATGCTCATGCTCATGCTCATGCTCATGCTCATGCTGTACGGCTTCGGGGTCTCCCGGTATCTGTCAACCGCATCGGCAACCCGCCGCAAGACCCGGCCGTTATCCCACTCATCGCCGCAGGAGACGCCACATGACCGACCCCGCCCCGTCCCAACCCCCAGCGCCCATCCCCGACGATGACCCCCGCCGCGCGCTGACCGTCGCCACCCCGGACAGCCCGACCCTCCGCCACGTCGCCGTCGCCGGCGGCACCTACACCATCCTCGTCAGCGGCGCCCAAACCGCCGGCCGCTACTGCCTGATCGACATGCATATCCCCGCCGGAGGCGGCCCGCCGCCGCATCGTCACGATTTCGAAGAGATGTTCTCCCTCCTCGAAGGCGAGCTTGACTTCACCTTCCGAGGCAGCGTCTCCACCGTAAAAGCCGGATCGACCCTGAACATCCCCGCCAACGCGCCGCACGCCTTCAAGAACGTCTCCGGCGCCGCCGTCCGCATGCTGTGCCTGTGCACCCCCGCCGGACAGGACGCATTCTTCCTCGAAGTCGGAGATCTAGTCGAAAGCCGCACCGCGCCACCGCCGAAGCTGACGCCAGAGGCAATCGCCGAACGGCGGAAGAAGACCGCCTCGCTGCTGGCAAAATACCGCACCGAAATGGTGTAGTCCCCCGGCAACGCGGTGCGCCGCCGGGAAAAGCCGCCATTGTTTGCCAATGGCACCGAATGGTTTACAGCTCGGACATAGATCCGAATCCTGAACGTCTTGCCGTGACAAGACGCCGATGGCATGCGCGCTCAAAAAAAAGGCTGTAACATGAAGACGCTGCTCACTCTTGCGACGGCCCTGAGCCTGGTCACGCATTGCGCCCTGGCGGCGGATAATCTGACCTGCACCGGTCCGTTTGAAAAGACCGCCGAGGCTCCAACGTTTACCGTTCCGGCCGGGCATCTTGATCCCGGAGAAGCCGGCACGATTTGCCCCCAGATACCCAGCAATGCGACAATCGCGGTGGTCGCCTGTTTCGTGGAAATCAAGGCTCCGCCCCAGCCACCGGCGGGTTTTCGCTGTCCTGTTGCCGCATCCTGTCCCGACGTGGGGACCTTCCAGGAAATCAAGCGCTACAAGGGTCCCATGGGGACAGACCAAATCTGCGTCACGTACGTTAATCAAGGTGAGACTAAACAGACCTATGGGATCCACATAACGCTGCAGCGTTGACGACCGGTCACGGCTGACATCGCGCGACCAGCGAACAACCGTTTAAGGCAGCCTGGTCAGGACCTAAAACCGCGTTGACCGGCCCCGGGATCAATGGTCTTGTCCTGCCCCCTTCCCCCTTCCCCCAGCCCCGGGTCCCGCCATGATCACCACGCAGCTCATCGAAACCGCCCCCGGCCTGGTGTTCGACGTATCGGTCGCCGGCCCCGCGGACGGTCCGCTCGTGCTCATGCTGCACGGCTTCGGAGTCTCCCGGTATCTGTATAACGCCCAGGTCGAGTCCCTCGCCCGCGCCGGCTACCGCACCGCCGCCCCCAACCAGCGCGGCTACGCCGCCGGCGCCAGGCCGGACACAACCGACCACCCGGCCTACCGTATCGACAATCTCCTGGCCGACGCCCGCGCGATTGCCGCCGAGCTGAACCCGTCCGGCCGCCGCTTTCATTTGGTTGGGCATGACTGGGGCGCCAGCCTCGCCTGGCAGATCGCCGATGAAACGCCCGATCAACTGGCCTCCCTGACCATCCTCTCCCGCCCCCACCCGTTGGCGTTCAACGCCGCGCTGGCGCTGCCGGATGGCGAGCAGAAACGCCGCTCCGGCCACCACACGCGCTTCCTCGACCCGGCGGCCGGCCCCGACAATCTGGCCGACGACGCGAAATGGCTCCGCACCCGCCTGCAAGCGAACGGCGTCCCGCCCGAGGCGATCGAGCGCCACCTGTCCGTCATCGGCAACCCGGTGGCGATGGAGGCCGCCCTGGCCTGGTATCGCGCCCGCGGCGTCCGGCACGAGCCGGTCGGCCCGACGAAAGTCCCCACCCTGTATATCTGGGGCGACAACGACGACACGGTGGGAAGGGCCGCCGCAGAGGGCACCGGCGCCCACATCGACGCCCAATACCAGTTCGAAATACTGCCGAACGGCGGCCACTACCCCTCCGACCAGTTCCCCGAACAGGTTTCCGCGTTCATGCTGGGCCACCTGATAAGGCACCCCGCATGACCACCGCGCGGGACGATCTCGTCATCGCCAACCACATCCTGGCGAAACACGGCGTGGTGGACGGGTTCGGCCATGTCAGCATCCGCGACCCCGACCACGCCGGCCGGTTCATCATTGCCCGTAGCATGGCCCCCGCGCTGGTCAGCATCGACGACCTGATGGAGATCGACCTCGACGGCAACCCGGTCGCCCCCGACGCCCCGCGCGCCTATCTGGAACGGTTCATCCACAGCGAGATCTACCGCGTTCGCCCCGACATCCTGGCGGTGATCCATCACCACTCGCCGTCAGTCATCCCGTTCGGCGTCACCGGCGTCCCGCTGCGCCCGATCTATCACATGAGCGGCTTTCTCGGCGCCGGCGTGCCGGTGTTCGACATCAGATGCGACGCCGGCGAAACCGACATGCTGATCCGCTCTCCCGCACTGGGATGCGCCCACGCTGCGTGCCTGGGACAGGCGGCGGCGACGCTGATGCGCGGTCACGGCGCCACGGTGGTCGGCACGTCGCTTCAACAGGT
This sequence comes from uncultured Rhodopila sp., assembly GCA_903932145.1. Lineage (GTDB taxonomy): Bacteria > Pseudomonadota > Alphaproteobacteria > Acetobacterales > Acetobacteraceae > Rhodopila. The sequence continues at coordinate 7,484 of CAIZFE010000039.1, forward strand.
CGTGTATCGCGCCATCTACATGGAAATGAACGCCCGCCTGCAAGGTGACGCGTTGCGCCTCGGACCCGTCCAATACTTAACCGAAACCGAGGCGCGCCTGGCCGCCGAAACCAACGACGGTCAGGTGCAGCGCCCCTGGGAACTATGGGCGCGGGAAGTCACGTAAGGCGCCCGCGGGACTCTTCCCAGCCCGGCTGAACGGCCGGCGCGGCCCCTCCAGCCCCGCTTCTGGACCCCGAACCGAACCTATGGCACCACCCTGTCAACACAGAACAGGAGGGAACCACCATGACCCAACTCATCGAGGTCACAGTCCAGGACTTCATCGCCACCGTCGTGATGAACCGGCCGCCGGTCAACGCCCAGAACACCGCGTTTCGGGAGGAAATCATCGCCGCGTTCGACAGTTTCTCCGACCGCGACGACGTGCGGGTCGTGATCCTGACCGGCTTCGGCAGAATGTTCTCGGCCGGCGCCGACATGAAGGCGCGGCCGACCGGCGATACGCCCGGCGAATACTGGGCGTTCAACCGCTATGTCCGCGAAATGTTCAACTCGATCCACGAATGCGCCAGGCCCGTCATCTGCGCGGTGAACGGCCCTGCCCTCGGCGCCGGGTTCGGCCTCGTCGCCGCCTGCGACATCATCCTGGCCTCCGACAACGCCGTGTTCGGCATGCCGGAGATCGACATCGGCCTGATGGGCGGTGCCGCCATGCTGCAGCAGTTCTTCGGCCGCTCCCGCGCGAGGCGCATGTTCTACACCGGCTGGCGCGTCCCGGCCGAGGAACTGTATCGCACCGGCGTCATCGAATGTTCGGTGCCGCTGGAGCAGTTGATGCCCGAAGCGATGAAGATGGCGACCGAGATCGCGTCCAAAAGCCCGCTGGCGATGCGCTACGCCAAGCAGTCGATGAACGTCACGATGCACATGCCGCCGCGCGACGGGTACCGGTTCGAGCAAGGCATGACGGTGGCACTGTCCAAGTCCGACGACGCCAAAGAAGCCCGCGACGCATTCTTCGAAAAGCGCAAGCCGGAGTGGAAGGGTCACTGACGTTCGGGACACACTGTCCCCGGCGATCGCTCCGGGACGTTGAGGCGATTGACGCAACGGGCCGGCATCCATATAAGCCGGCCTTCCCGACGGGACGCCGAGTCAGGTGCCCCGCCGGACTGCTTGTAAAAGAACCGGCCACAAGGGTCGCCGTTCAAATTGGTTTCGGAGAGTAGTCGTGAAGCGTACCTATCAACCGTCTAAACTGGTCCGCAAGCACAGGCACGGATTTCGCGCCCGCATGGAGACCGTTGGCGGTCGCCGCGTCCTGGCCAATCGCCGTGCCAAGGGCCGCAAGAAGCTATCCGCCTAAATCGCGAACCGCTGGTGCGCCGTTGATGCCAGCAAAGACGGAACAGACGGGTTTCCGCACGGAACGTAAGCCCGACCGCCTGAAACAGCGGGCCGAGTTCCTGCGCGCTGCCTCAAAAGGCAGGAAGGCGGCGATCGGCGGGGTGGTGCTTCAGGCGCTGCCTCGCAACGATCAATTGCCCGCGCGGCTCGGTTTTACCGTGACCAAGAAGGTCGGCAACGCCGTTATCCGCAACCGCACGCGAAGGCGATTGAAGGAAGCGGCGCGTCTGTTGCTGGCCGAACGGCCGGTGACCGGGTTCGATCTGGTGCTGATCGGCCGCGACAGCACCCGCAAGCGGAATTTCATCACACTGCAAGGCGATATCAGGCGCGCGCTGGATAAAACCGGCGTATGACGAGCCCGTTCAACGCCAGTGCGCTGAGCAGTGGTGCGGCTCAGGTCGAAATCGCCGCGGTACGTGTCTATCAGTGGACCCTGCGTCCATTCATCGGTGCGAACTGCCGGTTTTGGCCAAGTTGTAGCGAATACGCCGTCGAGGCTCTGCGCACGCACGGTGCGGCGCGAGGAACGGCGATGGCAGCGAAGCGTATCCTGCGCTGCAATCCATGGAACGAAGGTGGAGTCGATCCCGTGCCCGGGACCGGCCCGAAAATGGGGCATTGATGGACCAGAAACGGCTTTTCCTGGCGATCGCGGTATCGCTGGCGATTTTGCTGGGCTTCCAGACACTGGTTGCCCCGCATCTACCGAAACCGCCACCGCAGCAGATCGCTCAGACGATTGACGCCCAGCAGGCTGCCGGCACGCCCGGTGCCGCCGTGCCGCCCGCCCCGGCCACCGAAGCCAGGGATGTGCCGCGCGTCAGGATTTCCGCGCCGAAGGTGGAAGGGTCCATCAACCTGCTCGGTGCCAAGCTCGATGACCTGGTACTGCGGACATACCACGAAGAAGTTGCCCCCGACTCGCCGCTGGTGCGCCTGCTGGAGCCCCGGTCGGGCGAGCATCCCTATTACATTCAGTACGGCTGGACCGCTCCCGCCGGCGAGACCATCAGGCTGCCGGACAACGACACGGTCTGGAAAGCATCGTCGGAGTCGCTGGGCGTCGGCAAACCCGTCACCCTGTCATGGGATAACGGTGCCGGCGTGACATTCCAGATCGGCATGTCGATCGACGACGACTACATGTTCGCGGTCAGCCAGACGGTGAGGAACGCCACCGGCCAACCGGTCAAATTGTTCCCCTGGTCGCGCATCCGCCGCGACACCAAACCCACGGTCTCGGGTTATTATGTCCTGTTCGAGGGTCTGTTGGGTGTCGTCGATGGCACGTTGCAGGAAACCTCGTACGACAAGGCCAAATCCGAGGGCGATAAGAAGGCCGGCCTCGCCTACGACGCGACCACGACCGGTGGCTGGGCGGGAATCACCGACAAATATTGGCTGACCTCGCTGATCCCGGACCAGGCCATCCCGTCCAAGGTCAATTTCCGGCATGTGGACGACCACGGCGACCATTATCAGGTCGATTATATCTCCACCGACACGCTGACCTCACCCGCGAACGGCGATGTCACCACGATCAGCCATATGTTTGCCGGCGCCAAGGTGGTGACGCTGCTACAGCAATATGAAGCGCAGTTGCACATTCCGATGTTCGACTACGCGGTGGACTGGGGTTGGTTCTTCTTCCTGACGCGGCCGATCTTCCAGGCGATCGATTGGTTGAACGCGCAGATCGGCAATTTCGGCCTTGCGATCATGGTGTTCACCGTGGCCGTCAAGGCGCTGTTCTTCCCGCTCGCCAACTACTCCTACCGCTCCATGAGCAAGATGAAGCTGCTGGCGCCGAAGATGACCGCCTTGCGCGAACGTCTGAAGGACGATCCGCAGAAAATGCAGTCCGAGATGATGGGCCTGTACCGGACGGAGAAGGTGAACCCCGCCTCCGGCTGTCTGCCCATGGTCGTGCAGATCCCGGTGTTCTTCTCGCTGTATAAGGTGATCTTCGTCACCATCGAGATGCGGCAAGCGCCCTTCTTCGGCTGGATTCATGACCTTTCGCAGGTCGATCCGACCAACATCTTCAACCTGTTCGGGCTGATCCCGTTCGACCCGTCCGCCTATATCCCGCTGCTGCACATGGGCCTCTGGCCCCTGATCATGGGCGTCACCATGTTCCTGCAGCAAAAACTGAATCCGCCGCCGCCCGACCCGGTGCAGGCCAAGCTGTTCCAGTTCATGCCCATCATTTTCACCTTCATGATGGCGAAGTTCCCAGCCGGCCTGATCATCTACTGGTCCTGGAACAACACGCTGTCGATTGGACAACAATGGCTGATTCAACGCCGCACCCATTTGGCGAAACCGTCGCTGGCCCGAACCTAACGCCGGAAGAAGAAGCAGCCGCGCTCGAAAAGGGCCGGCTGCTGTTCGCGGCGGAGTGCCAATTCTTCTTTGGCGCCCAAAAACTGGACCAACTGCCACCGCTGCGCGGCACCGAGATCGCGTTCGCCGGCCGCTCCAACGTCGGCAAATCGTCTTTGCTGAACGCCCTGACCGGGCGTAATTCGCTGGCCCGCACATCGTCGGAACCGGGCCGCACCCGGCAGTTGAACTTCTTCAACCTCGGCGACCGGCTGACCCTGGTGGATATGCCGGGCTATGGCTACGCGCGCGCATCGAAGGACATCAAGGCCGACTGGCAGGGCATGATGTTCGAATACCTGCGTGGCCGGCCTACCCTGATCCGCGTGATGCTGCTGATGGATGCCAGGATCGAGTTCAAACAGGCTGATCACGACGTGATGGAGTTACTGGATCGCGCAGCCGTGACTTTCCAGATCATCCTGACGAAAACCGATGCCGTGAAACCCGCCGCTTTGGAGCGCAAGATCCGGGAGACCGACGCCCTCACCCGCTCGCATGCCGCTGCGTTTCCGCGCATACTGACGACGAGTAGCGACACCGGCGACGGCATTCCCGCTTTACGGGCGGAGTTGGCGTCCCTGGTCGATTAAGGGGAGCAGACCATGGCCAAACCAACCACGCCGGCAACCGACCCGATTCGGGCGGAAATCGACGAGTCGCTGTTCCTGCTCGCGGAGATGTTGCTCAGCGACTTCTTTTTCGACGAGGATAAAGAACAGGAATACAAGCTGAAGCTGTCGAAGAACCGGCCAACCGGGTCAGGCAGCGTTCTGCTGGACGAATCGACGATCGACACGGATGAGGGCGAAGCGACCCTGCGCATCGAGGCGCTGCGGAACTGGACCCAATTCCGCGTGGTAATCCAACACCCGGATTTCGACGCGACCGTGGAAGGCACCTGGAGTTTCGAAAACGAAACCCTGGAGCCAGCCAAGGTGACCGCCCTGAAAGGCGACCTGGAAGACGTTGAAATCGGCGTCGAGATGTTGATCCAGGAAATCGAAGGCCCGCTGGATGACGAGGAATTCGCCGGCTTCATGGAATCGCTGGAGGAGGACGACGACGACGAATCGCCGCTGATCGGCGATGATCCGACGGAGCCGCCGGACGCCACCAGCATCGATCGCAACCGCGTGAAGGCAATTGCCAAGCGCATCGCCCGCGCCCGGGAACCCGACATCAACGACGAAGACCGCTCCTGGCTGGAACAGACGCCACAGGTCCTGCCGGTGATCACCGACCAGTTGGTTGCTGCCGTGGGCGCGCCGAAACGCGATGAAAAGCTGGTTCTTGGCTACCAGATGATGCTGGCGCTGGCGTTGGAATTCGTCCGCTACCGCCAGGATCGCGGCTGGGAATGGGCGGATGAGATGTTGGGCGCCTATCAGCAGCGGCTGATTGCCCTCGGCAAGGACAGCGCCGTTCCGCAAAATGACTGGTTCATGATGTGCGGCGCCCTGACCGAGGCCCGCGTTCCGGTATCGGACATCGTCGCGACCGCGCTGGCCGACTCGGGCTTCAAACCCGATGCGGACGGTGCGCCGCCGGAAATGATGATGCGCACCTTGCGCGGCTTCATGGACGAACTGGCGCACATGGTCACGTCGCCGTTCGACGTGATCTCCGCGCTGCAAAATGCCGGCGCGGTGCTGCCGACAGCACTACGCGGCTTCATGGCGACCGAGTTGGCGTTGTCTCCGCACGCGGTCCTGCGTGACGCCGTGCCGTACATGTTGCTGGATGACGACTCCGAGGTCCGTTCCGACGCGGCCCGGGCGCTGGAGCAAACCGCGCACCCGGATACGCTGTCACCGGACACCTTGCGGAGGGCCATTGCCCTGCGCAACTGGTTGCCTCCTGGTGATCGCGCGGCGCTCGACGCGGCGCTTCGTAAAGCCAGGGTGGCCGGAACGGAAACCGGCGCATGGCCCGCGGCCGCAACCGATCTGGAATTCTACGCCTCCACCATCGACGGATCGGGGGCGCAGAATGTTTTCGCCGCCAGCCGCTCCGGCAAAAAGGGGCTGTTCGCCGGCATTCTGGTACGGTTTGGCGTCGGCGTGATCGACACCTGGATCGATCTCGAAGTGTCGCGCGGCAAGATTACCAAGCTGCTGAAAGAGGCGCAGATGGAGGCCGCCTGCACCCGCGTTGACCGGTCCTTCGTCGATACGCTGGTACAGCATGCGCTGGGTACGTCGGTCGCGCGTGGCGCGGTTCCCCCCGCCGCCCTGCTGGAATTGGCCGAGCTGCTCGGTGGTTCGGAATGGAAGGACCGCCGGTTGGATATAGCGGACGAGGCTTCCAGCATGTTCGAAGCCCTCGACCCGGCGGATCGTTCGGCGGCCGGCATCGCTGCCGGATACGCGCGCGGACTGGAGTGGATGACGCAGGGCGACGCTTTTTCGTCCTATTTTGAGGATGGTCCAGAGGTGAAGAAGGCTCTGGCCGGCCTGCCGCGCTCCGATAAATTGGGCATGACCGGACTGGTCCTGACACAGGTATTGCCGTCGAAACGTGCCGATTGGGCGGAACGCTTCCTAATGATGGCCAAATGGTATGCGGCCGCCACGGACACCAAACTGCGGGCCAAATCCCGGGATCTGGTGCTGGTGGCGCATGGGTTGGCGGGCGATTCACCGATGGAGGGCATTCCCATCATGGCGGTGATCGCCATGCAGACAGTGCAGGCGACTTTGGCCGGCGGCTGGTAATACCGTCGGCACCCCCATTGTCATGGCCCGGCTTGTCCGGGCCACCTATCGCGGCACCGTCAGGGCACGGGTGGCCCGGACAAGCCGGGCCATGACGAAAATGTGCAAAAGTTCGATTACTCCGCGTGCACCGGTTGTTCGGCGTGTTGGCGGCTGTGGTCTTCAGCGATCAACATATAGACGGCGGGCACCACGAACAGCGTGAACAGCGTGCCGATCGAAAGACCGGTGGCGATCACCAACCCCATGTTGAAGCGAGAAACCGCACCGGCCCCGGAGGCGGTGATCAGTGGCACGACGCCGAGCACCATGGCCGCGGTGGTCATCAGGATCGGGCGGAGGCGGATGGAAGCGGCTTGCTCGATCGCGACGCGCCTGGACACGCCTTCCTTCTGGAGATTGTTGGCGAACTCCACGATCAGAATGCCATGTTTGCTGATCAGGCCCATCAGCGTAACGAGGCCGACCTCGGTGTAAATGTTCAGGCTGGCACCGCCGAGACCAAGGCCGACGAAGAACAACGCGCCGGCGATCGACATAGGCACCGAAACCAGAATGATGAACGGGTCGCGGAAGCTTTCAAACAGCGCGGCGAGCGACAGGTAGATGATGATCAGCGCGAACGTGAAGGTCATCACGAAACCGCCGGATTCCTGCACGTATTGCCGTGTGAGACCGCCATAGTCGATCGAATAGCCTTGCGGCAGATCCTTCGCGGCCAGGTCCTGCAGATAAGTAACGATAGTCCCCATGGCGACGCCGGGGGCGGGCACGCCCTGGATCATCGCGTCATTAATCTGCTGGAAGTGGTTCAGTGACTCCGGGGCGGTCAGGGTGTGCAGGCTGGCAACGGTGGACAGCGGCACCGAGGCGCCGCTGGCCGTGCGGATGTGGTAGTCCAACAACTGGCTCGCATTGAGGCGGAATTGCTGCTGCACTTGCGGGATGACCTTGTACGAACGTCCATCCAGCCCGAAGTAATTCACGTATCCGCCGCCGAGCATGGCGCTCATCGCCGAACCGATATCGCTCATTTTCAGGCCCAACAGGGCCGCCTTGCCCCGGTCGATTTCAACAATGGTCTGCGGTTTGTCCATGCGCAGATCGGTGCTGACGAACATGAACAGACCGCTGCTCTGAACATCGTGCAGAAATGTCTGTGCCGCGTCGTTGATGTTCGAGAAAGGCTCCGTGCTGCCAATGATAAACTGGATCGGCAGGCCCTGACTGCCCGGTAGAGCAGGCGGCTGGAACGCAACGACCTGAGCACCGGCAACGCCCGCCAGCTTCTGTTGCACACCCTGTTGCAACACCTTGGCCGTGCGGGTGCGCTGGTCCCAGGGCTTCATCACCATACCCGCGATATCCTGGCCGGGCATATCAAGCTGAAAGACGTGATCCGTCTCCGGGAAACCGGCGAACGTTTCATAAATCTGCCGGTCATACAGCTCCCGCTGCTGTAGCGTGGCGTTCGGCGCCATGGTCGCGGCGGTGATGACGATGCCCTGGTCTTCCTCCGGCGCGAGTTCACTCGTTGCGCTGCTATAAAGGAAGTAGATGCTGCCGAGGATCAGCAGCGCAAACACCGAGGTGACGGGCAGGAAGTTCAGGCTGCCGCGCAGCCAGCGGATATAGCGGCGGTGCAGGCGATCGAACGTCCGGTCGATGAAACCGATCAGACGGCGCTCCCGGGGGCCGACGTCCTGGTGCGGGCGGAGCAAACGAGAACTCATCATCGGCGACAGCGTCAGGGCGATCACCGCGGACACGGTGACGGCGCCAACGAGGGTGAAGGCAAACTCGGTAAACAGGGCGCCTGTCAGGCCGCCCTGGAAACCGATCGGCACATAGACAGCGATCAGGACGACCGTCATGGCAATGATCGGGCCGCCGAGTTCCCGCGCCGCCTGAACCGCGGCCGGAACCGGCTTCATACCGTCTTCAAGATGGCGATTGACGTTCTCCACCACGATAATGGCGTCGTCCACGACAAGGCCGATGGCCAGCACCAGGGCCAGCAGCGTCAGCAGGTTGACGGAAAAGCCGAACATCAGCATCAGCGTGAAGGTGCCAATCAGGGACAGCGGAATCGCGATGACCGGGATCAGGACCGAACGGGGGGAGCCGAGGAAGAGGAAGACGACCGCGGTTACGATAGCCAAGGCTTCCAACAAAGTGCGGACCACTTCGTTGATCGCGCTGCTGACGAAATTCGTGGAGTCGTAAACGATCTGACCGCCCAGGCCGGTCGGCAGTTGGGCCTGGATGGAGGGAAAAATATCGCGCACCCCCTTGATGACATCCAACAGGTTGGCGGCGGGGGCGACCTGGATACCGATATAGACCGCCCGCTTGCCGTCGAAGCCAACCGCACTGTCGTAGTCATCATAGCCCAGCGACACATTGGCGACGTCTTTCAGCCGCACGATGGCATCACCGGACTGCTTCAGGACCAGGTCGCGGAACTGATCAAGGGAGTGCAGGTCGGTGGACGCGGTCAGGTCAACCTGGACCATCTGGCCCTTGGTATTGCCGAGACCGGAGATATAGTTGTTGGCGGCAAGCGCCTGCGACACGTCCGCCGCGGTAAGGCTGTAGGCCGCCAGCTTGTCGGGGTCGAGCCATGCCCGCAGCGCGAAATTCTTGCCGCCCAGAATCTCCGCGGTCTGGACGCCCGGCACCGCTTGCAGTTTGGGTTGCACGACGCGGGTGACATAGTCGGTGATCTGGTTCGGGGCGAGAACGTCGCTGTTGAAGCCAATATACATGGCGTCGATGGACTGGCCGACTTTGACGGTCAGCGCCGGCTGCAGCGTTCCGGGAGGAAGCTGGTTCATGACCGAACTGATCTTGGTGTTGATCTCGGTCAGCGCTTTGTCGGGGTCGTAGTTCAGCCGCAGATACACCATGATGGTGCTGACGCCCTGGGTGCTGGTCGAGGTCATGTAGTCGATGCCGTTGGCCTGGGCGACGGCATTTTCCAGCGGCGTGGTAATGAAGCCGGCGACGACGTTGGGGTCGGCGCCATAATAGATCGTGTTGATTGTAACAATAGCGTTCTGGGTCTTCGGGTATTGCAGAACCTGCAACGTGCCCAGCGCCCGCAGGCCCAGCACCAGGATCAACAGGCTGACCACCGAGGCGAGGACCGGGCGGCGAATGAAGATATCGGTGAAACGCATGGCGGGTCCCCTCCCCTAATGGTCGGTTCGCGGCGGCGTGGCGTCAGATGCCGGCTGCACGGTGTTGTCGATCATCACCGGAGAGCCGTTGCGGAGTTTCACCTGACCGGAGGTGACGACCGTGTCGCCAGCCTTCACGCCGGTCAGGACAGCAACCTGGTCGCCGCGTGTGGCGCCGGTGGTGACGAAGCTCTGCTCAACCGAACGGGCATTGCCGTTCTGCTTCACCAGGAAGACGGTGCTGCCGTATGGATTGTACGTAATCGCGGTCTGCGGCAGCGTCACAAACGCCTCCGGGTTGCCGATATCGAGTTCCACGGTCGCGTACATGCCGGGGAGCAGGCGATGATCCGGATTTGCCAGCGAGGCACGAACCATGACGTTGCGCGAGCTGGCATCGACGAGCGGACTGATGGCAATGATCTGGCCCGCGAATTTTTGCCCGGCATAGGTATCAATTCGAACCGCGACGGTCTGGCCGATCTTGATCTGATCCAGCGACTGCTGCGGCAGATAGAAATCCATGAAAATGGGATCCAGCGCCTGGAGCGTGACCACCGCCGTTCCCGGATTCAGGAACTGCCCCAAATCCACCGATCGGATACCCAGATGTCCATCGAACGGCGCCTTGAGCACCTTCTTGTCCACCATGGCCTGTTGCTGTTCGGCCATGGCGACGGCGTTCTTCAGGTTGAAGCGGTCGGAATCGACGATGGCCTGGCTGATCGCCTGGGCTTTGTATTGTTTGGTGTCGCGATCGAAGGTCACCCAGGCGAGATCGGCACTGGCCTGCAAGGCGTGCAGTTTGGCGATGTCGTCGTCTGACCGCAGGCGCAGCAGCACGGTGCCGGCTTTGACGTCATCACCCGACTTGAAGTCGATCTGATCCACGACGCCGGCCACTTCCAACGACAGGTCGGCGCCGTTCGCCGCTCGCAGGGTGCCGACGGCCTGGATGTGCGACTGCCAATCCTGTGGCGCCGCGGTCGTGGCGGACACCGTCTGCGGCGGGTTGGCCATCGACGCCATGACGCCCTTGATGATCCCGGCCTTGAAATTCTGGAACCAGAAGAAGGCGCCAAGAACGATGCCAACTCCGGCCAGCATGATGATCATACGCTTGATCATGAAGGTGCGACTCCGTCAGGGCGTTTGTGTGGTGTCGGCGACGTCGATGCGGTGCCACCAGCCGCCACCGAGCGCCTGGAACAGCGCGGCGGTGTCGGCGTAGCGGGCGGCCTCGGCCTGGACGAGACTGACTCTCGCCTGTTGCCAGGTACGCTGGGCATTCAACAACGTGAGGTAATCGATCGCGCCGAAGCCGTATTGCCGCCGCGACAGATCGAGGCTGGCAAAGGCGGAACGCTCCGCCGCGCTTTGGGCCGCCAGGGCGTCGGCGTCGGTCTCCAGGGCGTGCAGCGCGTCGGCGACGTTCTGGCAGGCCTTGATGACGGTGCTTCGATACTGCGCGGCGGTTTGCTCGAAGGCGGCGACGGTCGCGCGCTTCCGGTGCAGCAGCGTGCCGGCATCGAACAATGACTGCGTGACCCCGCCGGTGATCGACCAGGTGCCGGAGGCCGCGTTGAACAAGGTGCCAAATCCGGTGGCGGCGGAGCCGGCCGCCGCACCGATGCTGAACTGCGGCAATTGGTTCGCCGTGGCGACGCCGATCTGGGCCGACGCGGCGTGCAGTTGCGCCTCGGCGGCCTGGACGTCGGGACGTTGCTCGATCAGCCGGGAGGGAATGGTCACCGGTAATTCTTCCGGCAAGACTAGGCCGGTCAGGTCAAAAATCTGGCTGATCTCGTGGCTCGGAAGCTGCCCGGCCAGAGCGGTGAGTTGGTCCCGGTTCTGCGCCAGTTGGTGTTTGAGCGGCGGCAGACTCGCTTTGGTTTGGGCAAGCGCGGCTTCCTGGCTCAAAACGTCCGCCCTTGAAGCGCCGCCTAACCCGAAACGGCTGCGGACGAGGTCCAACCCCCGTTGCTGGTCGTTAATAATGTCCTGTGTGGCGGAGATCTGGCCGCGCAGGGATGCCTCCTGCACGGCGGCGACGACGACGTTTGAGGTCAGGGTGAGATAAGCGGCTTCCAGTTCGAAGCGCTGGTAATCCACTTGCGCACCGAGCGATTCGATCTGCCGGCGGGTGCCGCCGAAAACGTCTGGTGCGTAGGCGATGTTCAGGTTGCCGGTGACGACGCTCAGCGTTTCGTGGAGCCCGGGTTCGCCCAGCGATGCCCCGGAGATCAGCGCGCGTTGCGGCTGCAGGCTGGCACTCGCGGTTGGAAACAGCGATCCCTGCCCGGCATACAGGTTCTCTTGCGCCTGACGCAGCGCGGCCCTGGCGGCGTCGAGATCCGGATTGGCGGCCAGTGCCTGGCGGACCAGGCGGTCCAGCGGTTCGGAGTGGAACAGCGCCCACCACTCACCCGGAATGTCCTTGTCTGTGACGAAGCGCTGCGCCGCGCCGCCCGGCGTGTTGGCGGATGCGGTCCTGACCGGGAGCGGCGTGTAGCTTGTATCGGTTGGGGCGGCCGGGGAGTGGAAGTCGGGACCGACCTCACAGCCGGCCACAGTGAGGGCAAGGGCGATCAGCGGCAGACGGGTCATGAGAGGTAGCTCGCGAAGATGGCTTCGACATGTTCGCGGATCACCGATTGAGCGGCCCGCACGTGGTCATCGCTGATGGAATGCCAATGCAGCAGACCGGTTGTGCCCCAGCCGCAAAATATTTTGACCTGTCCGATGATGGTCATGGTGCGCAGCAAGACCTGTTCATCGTCGGCCAAGCGGTTCGTCAACCGGCCGATAATGTCACAGCATGGGGCGAAGACGTTGCGGATCATCGCGGCCTGCAGGACTTCAAACGCGGCGTCCGGTTCGACTTCCATGCGCGCGAAAAATTTCTGCCGGTTGTCGCGGTTGCGGGCCTGCTCATCATCGAGCATCAGGGCGACGAGAACATGCAGCACGTCGCAGAGGAGATCGACCAGAACCCGGCGCGCGGTTTCGCCCGCCCTGAGCTCGGTGTTGATCCGAACCGACACCGGGCCGAGATGCTCGTCCATATACTGAACAATCTCATCGACGATGGCGCGGTAAAGACCTTCCTTGCTACCGAAATAGTACGGGATCGCCGGAAGGTTGACGCCGGCCTTCTCGGCGAGAGCGCGGGTGCTGGTGCCCTCAAAGCCGTCCTTGGCGAAAAGTTCCAACCCGGCGTCCAGCAGCCGGCGGCGCGCGTCATCGCCGCGTTGCTGAGAGCCTCGCCTGGCATGACTGACGACGGTGGACACCGGTTGACCTCATCTATGGAGGTCGAAGACATGGGCGGACGACGGGATAATGTCAATCGATCGATATCTTTTTGTTGGGTGGAAGCGTCCTACGGAGCGGGCACCTGTCTGACACCGACATCCCCTCGCCAGTTCGTGCCGCCCGCTCTCACGGCCTAATCTTCGATCCTAGATTGTTGATATCAAAACATTTGTCCTTCATTTTTGAAAAATACTCAGTTTGCAGGACAAAATGGAAGGCGACCCGGGCAGGAAAACCCCCGACCCCGCGCGGCTGGTGAAGGGTGTCGAATTTGGCGAAGAATCGCCCTCGCAGTTGCGCCGTGACAGAGCCCGATTGACCGCCGCGCGGCGGCGGACCAAAGATGCGCCACCATGATCCTTCTCATCGACAACTACGACAGCTTTACCTTCAACCTGTATCACTTCCTGGGCGACGTGGGCGCTCAGTGTGAGGTATGGCGCAACGACAAACTGTCTGTCGCCGACGCGATGGCAATGCAGCCGGAGGCGATCGTGCTCTCACCCGGTCCCTGCACCCCGACCGACGCCGGTATCTGCCTCGACCTGATCGCCGCCGCCGCCGGCAAGATCCCGCTGTTTGGCGTGTGCCTCGGCCACCAGGCGATCGGCCAGGCCTTCGGCGGCAACGTCATCCGCGCGCCCGAACCAATGCATGGCAAAGTCGCGAGTATCACCCACGCCGGCACCGACATCCTGGCTGGCATTCCCTCGCCCTTCCGCGCCACCCGCTACCACAGCCTGATCGTCGAACGGGACACGCTTCCGGACACGCTCGTCGCCACCGCCTGGACCGATGACGGCCTGATCATGGCGATGCACCACCGCACCCTGCCGATCTACGGCGTACAGTTCCACCCGGAGAGCATTGCCAGCGAGCACGGCCACACCATTTTGTCGAACTTCCTGGCCCTGGCGCGCGGCACCAATGCCTCCGCTGAAGCGGCCTGAGCCATGTCCGCCAACCTGAAACCCACCATCGCCCGACTGGCCCTCGGCGAGACCCTGACCGCTGACCAGGCCGAAGACGCTTTCGACGTCATCATGTCCGGAGAGGCCACCCCCGCCCAGATCGGCGCCCTGCTGATGGCGATGCGCATCCGCGGCGAGACCGTTTCCGAAATCACCGGCGCCGTCCGGGCCATGCGGGCGCGGATGACGGCGATCGAGGCGCCTGCGGGTGCGATCGACGTGTGCGGCACCGGCGGCGACGGCGCGGGCACGCTGAACGTATCCTCCGCCGTGACGTTTGTCATTGCCGGCTGCGGCATCCCGGTGGCGAAGCATGGCAATCGCGCCCTGTCCTCCCGCACCGGCGGCGCCGATGTCCTGACCGCGCTCGGGGTCAATCTGGACGCGCCGATCGGTTCGCTGTCCTCGATCCTGGACGAGGCCGGTTGCGTTTTCCTGTTCGCCCCGCGCCATCACCCGTCGATGCGCCACGCCGCCGGCCCGCGCGTCGAGCTTGGCACCCGCACGATCTTCAACCTGCTCGGTCCCCTGGCCAATCCGGCCCGGGTGAAGCGGCAATTGACCGGTGTGTTCTCCCCGGACTGGACGCTACTGATGGCGGAAACGCTGGCCGCTTTGGGGCATGACGCAGCCTGGATCGTGCATGGCATGGGCCTGGATGAACTTACCGTCGCCGGCCCCAACCAGGTGACGGCGCTGAGCGACGGCTCGATCACCAGTTTTGTCGTGGAACCCGAGGACGCCGGCCTGACCCGCTCCCCCATCTCCGCAATTCAGGGCGGTGACGCCGGCTTCAATGCCACGGCGCTGGAAGCCGTTCTCCAGGGCACGCCGGGCGCCTATCGCGACACCGTGTTGCTGAATGCCGCCGCCGCGTCGATCGTAGCCGGACAAGCCGGAGATTTGCGCGAGGGCGTGTCCCTCGCGCGGAATTCGATTGCATCCGGCGCCGCCTTCGCCGCGTTGGAGACCCTGCGGCGGGTCAGCGCTGTAACCGTAGCTTAAAGCCAGGAATATCAGATGGCCGACCAGGACGACGCGATGCCGGATGTGCTCGCGACAATCAGCGCCGATGTCCTTGCGGACGTGGCGGTGCGCAAAGCCACGCGCGGCATCGACGCATTGCGGTCGGAGATTTCGGCCCGCCACGAAGCCACCCGCGGGTTCGGCTATGCGCTGAAGCAGGCCGCGATCGCCGGACATTACGGGCTGATCGCGGAGATCAAGAAGGCGTCGCCCTCCGGCGGCCTGATCCGTCCGGATTTCGATCCGCCGGCGTTGGCGAGGGCATACGCGGCGGGCGGGGCGACCTGCCTGTCCGTGCTGACCGAACGCACGCATTTCCAGGGCGATCCTGACCATCTGAAGGCAGCCCGAGCGGCGGTGACGCTGCCGGTGTTGAGGAAGGATTTCATGCTCGATCCGTGGCAGGTTTACGAAAGCCGGGCGATGGGGGCGGATTGCATTCTGCTGATCATGGCGGCGCTGACTGACGCGCAGGCGCGCGAGCTGGAACAGGTGGCGATGAGCCTCGATCTGGATGTTCTGGTCGAGGTGCACAACCACGAGGAACTGGAACGGGCACTGCTGCTGGAAACGTCGTTGATCGGCATCAATAACCGCAATCTCAAGACGTTAAAGACCGATCTTGCGGTAACAGAAGAGCTGGCGCCGCTGGTGCCGCCCGATCGCTTCCTGATCGCGGAAAGCGGTATCCGCAACACCGCTGACCTGCAGCGGTTGGCGGCAGTGGGTCCCAATTGCTACCTCGTGGGCGAAAGCCTGATGCGCCAGGACGACGTCGAAGCCGCCGTCCGCGAGCTGCTCGGTGACGGGGCGCCCGGATGAGCGCATTCACCCATTTCGACGCATCGGGTAACGCGGCGATGGTGGATGTCTCGGACAAGCCGGTGACATCGCGCACCGCAACAGCGCGCGCCCGTGTGGTGATGGAACCGGCAACGCTGGCGATGATCCAGCAAGGTTCGGCGAAGAAGGGCGATGTGCTCGGCGTGGCGCGATTGGCCGGAATCATGGGCGCCAAGCGGACCTCCGACCTGATCCCGCTGTGCCATCCGCTGCCGATCACATCCGTAAAGGTCGATCTGGAAGCCGATGCGGCGGCAAACGCGGTTGAGATCACCGCCACCGTTCGCACCACCGGTCAGACCGGGGTGGAGATGGAGGCGCTGACGGCAGCCAGCATCGCGGCGCTGACGGTGTACGACATGTGCAAGGCCGTGGACCGGTCGATGCGGATCGAGGGCCTGCGGGTGACCCACAAGGCCGGCGGCAAATCGGGCGAATTCGCGCAGGATTAGGCGGACGCGCCTGTTCCTTCCAGCCTGACGCGGTTCCTGTTATGATCCGGTCATGGAAGGCATCGACACCGTTATTCCTGCCGACTACCCGGAACTGGCCCGCCTCGTGTGGAACCGGGATCCCTCACGGCCGATTACCGGCTCAGAGGCGCTGGGCCTCTACGAGGCGAATTGGCGGCATGTCGAAGTTTCCGCGCTTTCCACCGCGGAGCAGGCATTGATCATGGCGTTGGCGTCCCGTTTCGGCGGCGGACATCTTCTCACCACGAAATAGCACGCGAACCGTTCCTGGAGATTGGCGGCGCGTGACCACATCGTCACAGGAAGCGCCGATGTGACCAAAACGGCTGCAAGCACGGCTATTGTGCTGACGACGGCACAAAGCCTCAGCCACCGCGCCATGCGATAAAGTCGGCGCGAGACATCGTCATGCGCCGCGTCTCCGCGCAAGTCAATCGTGTGACACCCCTCGACAACCTGGCCATAGGTCTATACCGATCGGGTCATACAGCAGGGCACACCGATCTCATGAAACCACATGGTAGCCTCCTCGCCTGGATCAAACCGAACAGCACCGACCAATTCGTCGCCGCCTTTGTCGGAGAAGGCGCACTGCCGGGTGCTTACGAGGATTTCACGGGCCGCAAGCCCGCCATGCACCTCTGCTCCTCCCCCGATGAGGGCCGGCAATGGGTCCAGGAACAGGCCGAGGCACTCGATCTTCCGGTTAAATGGGTGAACACCACACCCTCCGCGTAAGAGACACGCCATCTGCCGCCCAATCTTTTTCAGGTCCGCGAAGGGCACGCGCCCGTTCAGCCAGCCGGATAGGTCCTGGACATGACAATATGATCCTCGGCTACTGCGCCGTCAGTGCAGCCCTGACCGCTGCTGCCGTTGGGATCGGTCCAACCGCCCCATACCCCAAGCATTTTAGCGCCGCCGCCACGCAGGCATAGCGCGCCGCCGCCTCCGGCCCGTCGCCAGCCAGAATCCGAGCAAGAAACGATCCACAAAATGTGTCGCCGGCCCCGGTGGCGTCCACCGGAACGACCCGGTGCGCGGGAATGCGCAGCCTGGCATCCGCCGTTCCCAGGTATGCGCCTTCCGAACCCATCTTCAGCAGCACTACTTTCGAGCCAAGCCGCAGGTAAAAATCCAGCATCGCGTCAGGATCGGTCAGGCCGGTCAAAACCCGTACATCTTCCTCCCCGGGCATCGCGTAATCGGCCTGCGCCATCGCCGCGTGCATAACCGCCGCCGCCCGCGCCGGCGGCCACAATCCGGGCCGGTAATTGGTATCGTAGGCAACCTTCACCCCATTCCGCACCGCCACATCGATCGCCGCGAACACCGCATCGCACGCGCTGCCGGAAATCCCCTGGCTGATCCCCGAGAGGTACAGCATCCGCGCCTGTTTGAGCGCTGCGACCGGCACATCTGAAACCGCGTACATCGCGGCCGCCGAATCGGCGCGATAATGCTGGAAGTGGTGCCCTGTGTCGTCGTGAGTGACGAAGTAAATGCCGGTTTTGCAACGATCAGTCCGCAGCACGCAGGCCGTATCCACACCCTCGCGCGCCCACAGCCGCATGAAACTATCGCCCGGCATGTCCCGGCCCAGCGCCGTGATCATACCCACCGAGGCCCCTGCCCTGGCCGCCGCAATGGCAGCGTTAGAGGTGTCGCCGCCATGTCCTTCCAGATAATGCCGCGACCCGTCGGCGCCGGGGGGCAACTGGTTGAACTCCAGCATGGGCTCGCCCATGCACAGCAGATCGACGCTCATGGCAGCACGGCCTTCGCGGCGGCCTCAATCGCGGCCCGATCTCCGGCGGCGATGCGTTTTTCATCCACCAGCGCGCCGCCCATGCCCACAAACGCGGCACCGGCGGACAGATACGCCGCGACATTCCCCGGCTCCACCCCGCCGGTCGGGCAGAACGCCACGCCGGGGAACACGCTGGCCAACGCCTTGATATGTCCCGGGCCACCGGCCGAGGATGCCGGAAACACCTTCACGACATCGGCCCCTGCCGCCAAAGCCGCCCTCACCTCGGTCGGCGTCAGCGCGCCCAGCATCAGCGCGGCGCCAACGGCGCGGCAGGGTTCGGACAAAGCCGGATCGACCCAGGGTGCCACCAAGAACCGGGCACCCGCATCCAGACAGGCCCGCGCCGTCGCCGCGTCAGGAACGGTGCCGGCACCGATCAACAGATCGGGATCACGCGACAAGCGGCCGATCAAACCGACCGCGCCCGGAATCGTCATTGTGATCTCGAATATCCGAATGCCGGCCGCCCGCAACCACTCGACAGCGGTGGCGGCGTGATCCGCCGAACTGGTGCGCACAACGGGAACAACACGGGCCTGACGCAGGCGTGGGATCAGTGCGGCTTGGGACATGTGAAAAACTCCTCCGGCCGCAACGAAGCAGCCGAAGGCTAGTCACGCAATATCGAAAATTCTTTATTCCGCCGCCGCCAGACCATCCGCCCATTCCTCCAACGACCGAGCCTTCACGTGCAGTGCCGAGACACTGGTTCCCAGTGACAGGAGGTCGGAGCGATAGCGTTGCAGGCTTTCGTCCAGGCCGGTCGTGGTCGTCTTCAACTCCCCCAGCACCGCGCGCCAATTGGCAACCGCCGTTCGCTGTTCCGCCAACGCCGCGTTCAACGACTCCAGCGCTCGGTTCAACCGGTCGTCCGGCAAAGCAGCGACCGGTTTCGGCCGAACTGGAAACGGGATGATGTCGGCCGTGCGGGCGGGCGATTCGGAGGGAGTGGACGAGGTCACAACGGCGGCTCCGGTCAATAAACAGGCAGTCGTTAATAAATCATGAATGCCGATTTTTGACCAGAAATTATTAGAATACAATGGTCTGACCCAGTCCATGCAGGATCAAAACCATCACCATCGCAACCAATGAGACGAGGGTGAACGGCCAGCGCAACCACACATAACGCGACGGAACCATCAACCGCGTCGCCGCGCGATGTTCGGTCAGGATTGTCGCCAGATAGGCCAGGATCAGCACACCCAGCGCGACCGACGGCGCCACAAATTGCGCCAGAACCAAAGCGGCCCAGGCGACGATCAATGGCAAAACGCCAGCACCCACGCGCAGACTCGGACGCACCGCCCCGGGCAGCAGCGCCAGCCCCCAATGAACCCCGCCGGCGAATGCCAGCACCAGCGCGGCGTAATCGATCAGCGACACCAGCATGCGTTCCGCCGTCTCCGGCATGGGGCCGACGGCACCGAGCGCGAAGACAACCATCGGGACCAGGCCCAGCAAGGTCAAAATTGTGGCAATGGCAGGCATCGTTATTCCTCGGTTCACCGCACCATGAACCCCTGATCAACGGCCGAGGATATGATACACGGCATTACATCGCGTTGAACGCGTGCCTTGTCCCTCCGGAATCCCGCATGACCATCGGTCTCGAAATCTTTATTATTCTGCTGCTGATCCTGCTGAACGGGTTGTTCTCGCTCAGTGAACTGGCGTTGGTGTCGGTGCGCCGGGCTCGGCTGGCGGTGCTGGAGCGCAAGGGCATCAAGGGCGCCACGGCGGCGAGGGTTCTGTCCGACGACCCGCATCGCTTCCTGCCGACGGTTCAGGTCGGCATCACGTTGGTCAGCGTGCTGACCGGTGTGTTCGGCGGCGCCCGGATCGCCTCCCATCTACAGGCGTGGCTGGAAACCTTTCCGCAAATCGCCACGTTTGCCGAGAGCCTGGCGCTGGCCGCTGTTGTCATCGTCACCACCTATCTCACACTTGTGCTGGGCGAGTTGGTGCCGAAGCAGCTCGCGCTGCGGGCACCGGAGCTCATGGCCTGCCGCGTGGCGGGTCCGGTGGCCATGCTATCGCGCGTGGTCGGACCGGCGGTCTGGCTGCTGGGCAAATCATCCGCCGCGGTGATGCTGCTGTTCGGCCTGAAACGCGTATCCCGCCAGTCGGTCACGGAAGAAGAGCTGAAGGCGCTGCTGATCGAAGGCGAGCAGAGCGGTGTGCTGGAGATGGAGGAGCGCGACATGATCGAGCGTGTCCTGCGCCTTGCCGACAAGCCGGTGCGCGCCATCATGACACCACGCACGGAACTTGCCTGGATCGACCGGTCGCTGCCCGCCAAGGCGATCATGGCGGCACTGAAGGCGGCGCCGCACTCGCGTTTGGTGGTGTGCGACAAGTCGATCGACAACGTGGTCGGCGTCGTTCAGGCGAAGGATCTGCTGGACCGGATCCTGGGCGGCGGTGAGCTGTCGATCGGCGCCAGTTTGCGGCAACCGATGATCGTGCCCGACACAATTACGGCATTGGATGCACTGGAGCGGCTGAAATCGGACGCGCTGGGTCTCGCACTGGTGATGGACGAGTACGGCAGTTTCGAAGGCGTGGTTACCGCCGCCGACGTGTTGCAGGCTATTGTCGGCGATGGTTCGGGTCCCGATCACCAAGAGGGCCTGTCCGATCCGGCAGGAGAAACCACCATGACGCTCGATGGCATGACTCCGGTGGATGAACTTAAGGCGCGCCTGCATCTGCCGGATCTGCCGGCGGAGGGCAGCTATCACACCCTGGCCGGGCTGCTGCTGGCGTTGCTGCGACGGGTGCCGCGGGCCGGTGATCGCATCGTCTTCGGTGGCTGGCGGTTCGAGGTTGTCGCCATGGATGGCCGCCGGGTGGACAAGGTGCAGGCCGGGCGGGAACCGGCGGCCGAGGCATAAGCCGTCCCGGTAAACCGGACCGCGGCTCCGCATTTTTCTCAGCCGCGTTAACACGTTCTTAAGATCTCTCGTCCATGCTGGCCTCCGGAACTGACAGGAGGCGATGCGCATGTGGCGACTGTACCTTTGCGCCGTTGCACTGGTGGCGGCCCCGTGGCCGACCACACATTCGGCACGGGCCGACAGCATGCAGTACAGCAGCGATGAAATGCGTTGGCACAAGCAACCGCATTTGCGCGAACCACATCGCGCGGCCCGCCGGCATGGCGGACCCGTCGAACCGGCGCGGATTGGTCCGGCGCCAACGGGATTTTGGTACCGTTGCGATACGCCGGCGGGCTACTATCCTTATGTACCAAGATGTCAGACGCCGTGGCGGATCGTACCGTCCGCGCCCGCAACGCCGTTCAGATAAGGGCCCTGTCGATGCAATCGTTCAAATACCCGGCTTCGGCTAAACATCGCTTATGCGCCGTGGTGCTTCTGGCGCCGGTACTGCTTCTCTCGGCCTGCGCCTCGGAACCGCTGGGACCGACAGTCGCCGTGATGCCGGCGCCCGGCAAACCGTTCGACGTGTTCCAGGGCGATCAGGCGACCTGCAGGCAATTTGCCTCGGATCAGGTTCAGGGCGGCGCGCAGCAGGCCAACAACCAGCAGGTCGGAACCGCCGTCATCGGCACGCTTCTGGGCGCCGGTGTCGGTGCCGCGTTCGGCGGCGGCCGAGGCGCGGCAGTTGGCGCCGGTGTCGGAGCGGTCGGGGGCACCGCAGTCGGGGCCGGTTCGTCGCAGCGCGCGCAATACAGCCTGCAACAGCGCTATGACATGGCGTATTCGCAGTGCATGTATGCGCGCGGCAATCAAATCCCCGGCTACCAGCCGGCCGGAGCGCCGCCGCCACCTCCCCCGCCGGGTTATTACCCGCCACCGCCGCCGCCTCCAGGATATTATCGCTGACACCGAACCGCGCCGCTGGATATCGAGGCACGGTTCGTGGCGACCTGAGCAGCTGTCCGATGCAACACTGAATTTGCCCGCCGCCGATTGACGGCGGCGGGCGCAGTCTCCACGTTGCGCCGCAACGCAATATCAGGAGTCGCCTATGACCATCGACGCCGCGGGTCTCGACCTGCTGTTCAAGGAAGCCCGCAGCCACAACAAGTGGACCGATGCACCCGTCTCTGATGAGACGTTGCAGGAACTGTACGACATTCTGAAGTTCGGCCCGACCTCGGCCAACAGCTCCCCGGCCCGGTTCGTGTTCATCCGCACCAAGGCAGGCAAGGACAAGCTGGCGCCCGCGCTGTCCGCCGGCAACCTCGACAAAACCATGAGCGCACCGGTCACCGCGATCGTCGCCTATGACCCGAAATTCTTCGAGAAGCTGCCGAAATTGTTCCCGCACAATCCGGATGCGATTTCCTGGTTCACCAGCAACGACTCGCTGGCCGCGACCACGGCGTTCCGCAACGGCACCCTGCAAGGCGCCTACCTGATGATCGCCGCGCGCTCGCTGGGTCTGGATGCCGGCGCGATGTCGGGCTTCGACAATACCAAGGTCGATGCGGCTTTCTTTGGCTACAACGGCTGGCGCTCCAACTTCCTGGTCAACATCGGCCACGGCGATGCGTCCGGCGTGTTCGACCGCTCGCCGCGTCTGCCGTTCGACGAAGCCTGCATGCTGGCCTGATCAAGGCTTCCGTCGTGGTCCGCCAAGGATCGGATCACGACGGCGCCGCTAAGATCGCGGTTTCAGACATTCCCAATCCGCTCTAGCTTCAGCCGATGCGCATACTCGCCCTCGATTCGGCCGTGGCACGGTGTTCGGCGACAATCGTTGCCGGCGGCACGGTCATATCCAGCCACCGCCAGGATATCGACCGAGGCCATGCCTCGGTCCTGCCTGTTATGACACAGGACTGCCTGCGGGCGTCCGGCTTGCTGGCCGCGAACCTTGACCTGATCGCCGTGACTGTCGGACCCGGCAGTTTCACCGGCATCCGCGGCGCGGTCGCCTTAGCGCTCGGCATCGGCATTGCCGCAAATGTCCCGGTCATTGCCGTCACGGTGGGCGAGGCGTTGGCCGATTCGCTGCCGCATCTGGGCCGCCGCACCCTGTGGTGCGCCACTACCAGCCGGCGCGGCCGGATCTTCCTGGAAATCGGCGAGGCAGTGTTCTCGCTGGCGCTCACTGAATTGCCGCCCACAAGCGGCCCCGTTGCGATCGCCGGCATGGCCGCTCCCGATGTGGCGAGCCGCCTCGCCGCCCGAGGCTCAAACGTCATGCTGACAGACGCCAGGTTGCCGACCGGCCGGCATATCGCGGCTGTGGCCGAACAGCGCTTCCTGGGCCAGATCCGGAAGCTGGCGGCGGAGCCGCTTTATGTCGATCCGCCGGAAGCCAAACTGCCCGGCGGCAAGACTCTGCCGAACTCGGCCCCTGATCCGGCCGGGCTTTAATCCGATGCTGTATCGCGCCGGACAGACCGACATCGACGTCATGGCCGCCATCCATGCCTCCGCGTTCAGCCCCAAAGATGCCTGGGGTCGCGATGTGTTCAGCCTCCAGCTTGGCTTTCCGGGCGTGTTCGGCCTGCTGCACCCATCGGGCGGGATGATCCTGATGCGCCTCGCGGCGGACGAGGCCGAAGTCCTGACCTTGGCGGTCACACCGGAGGTTCGGCGGGGCGGCATCGCCCGATCTCTGCTTTCCCAAGCAACGACCACCGCCGCGGCGATGGGTGCAAAATCGGTCTTTCTTGAGGTCTCGGTCGCGAATATTGCTGCTTTGTCATTGTATTCACGGGCTGGCTTCATCCAGGCCGGCCGGCGCCCCCGCTATTATTCGGATAGCACCGACGCGCTGGTCATGCGATTCGATTCCCAAGATCGAACCTGACCCATCGGGCCGGCCGGCTATAAGCCGCGACGGAGCAATAAACGGCTGATTCCGTCTTCATCGGTTTCCAGAGACAAGACCTCGTGCCCTTGCTCCGCGGCGGTGCGCGGAACGTTGCGCAGCGGCTCTTGTCCCTTGAGCCGCACCAGAAGTGTTTCGCCCGGAGCCATCCGATCCAAGGCCAGACGGGTACGGACGAAGGTCATCGGACAAACGTCGCGTGTAATGTCGATTTCACGGGTTACATCTTGCATTGCCGACACGATTCCATTTTATTCTATTTATCCAGTCGCTGTTGCGAACCGGCTGGGTGGCTTCTTATATAGCCATAGCATATCGCGTAGAAAGGTCCTCCCCAATGGCTGATAACCCTGTCGACTCCACCATCCTCGGGCTGACCGCACAAATTGTCTCGGCACACGCCGCGAACAATGATTTGGATTCGGACAGCCTGCCAATCGTCATCCGCTCAGTTTATGACGCATTGGTGAATATTGGCGATGCCTCCGCGTCCGCCACCCCGGCGGAACCGGCCCAGCCGGCGGTGCCGATCCGCAAATCGGTGTTCCCGGATTACATCGTATGCCTCGAAGACGGGAAGCGGCTGAAGATGCTGAAGCGGCATTTGTCCACATCCTACAACCTGACACCGCAACAGTACCGGCAAAAATGGGGCCTGGAAGCCAGCTATCCGATGGTTGCGCCCAACTATGCCGAACGGCGGTCGGAACTGGCCAAGCAGATTGGCCTGGGCACCCACCGCTCCGCTTCTCGTTGATCCGCAACAGCCGTTCGTTTTGGCAAATCGGACTCCTGTAACGTCGCCGTCATTGCGGGCGACGGCCGGCCACGCATGCCTCTCGGCGTCCCGGAGCATCAAAGCCCCGGGCCGGCTGTCCGAACCGTCCGGCGCCGCTCGGCACCGGACTTCCCTGTGGCTACCCGGACATTGTATGCGGGGCGTGGCGGTGCTCTCCTAACCGAAGCTCCGACGGATCGACCGGCCGCAAGGAACCGTATGGAATCGCGCATCGAGCGCCTGTGTATCGAACGAGGCCTGAAGATGACCGGGCAACGCAGGGTTGTCGCGAGAGTCCTGTCGGACGCTGGCGATCATCCTGACGTCGAGGAACTGTATCGCCGGGCCTCCGCGCTGGATCAGCACATTTCGATCGCCACGGTGTACCGCACGGTTCGCTTGTTCGAGGAACAAGGCATTCTCGAGCGGCGTGATTTCGGTGGCGGCCGTGCCCGCTATGAGCCTTCCGAGGACGGCCCGCATTACCACCTGATCGACGTCGAAACCGGCAAGGTGGTTGAATTCCAGGACCTCGAACATGAGCGGTTGATGCATACCATCGCCGAACGTCTGGGGTTCGACGTGGTTTCCCTGCGGCTGGAATTGTTCGGCCGCCGCCGCGGCGCGGTCCTGCCCGGCCGCTTGGTACCACCGCCTGAAGACGAGACCATTCCCGCTTCCACCGCAGCCCTCCGCGACCCGACCCAAGGACCAAGCCGATGAGCCAGCAACAGACCATTGCGCTGCCACTGCAACCCGGAAAAGGCTTCGCTGAGCTTCGCAGCGGCACGTTGGGGGTTCGGCTGGCCGTCAACGCCGATGAGATCGATGCCCTGCAAGCGCTGCGCTACCGGGTCTTCTACCAGGAGATGGGAGCACGGGCCGATGCCACGACCAGTGCGACACAGCGCGACCGCGATATCTTTGATACCGTCGCCGACCATTTGCTGGTCGTAGATCACACTTTGGGAGAAGGTCCGGAAAGCGTCGTCGGCACCTACCGGCTGATCCGGCGAGAGGCCGCCGCGCGAATCGGCCACTTTTACTCTGCCGACGAGTACGACATCAGCCGCATCGAAGCCAATCCCGGCGGTATCCTGGAACTTGGCCGGTCCTGCGTAGATGCCGGCTATCGCGGCCGGGCAGCGATGCAACTCCTGTGGAGAGGCATCGCTGCGTATATTTTTCAAAACAAGATCGAATTGATGTTCGGTTGCGCCAGCCTGCCTGGCACCGACACGGACGTGCTGGCTCTCGAACTGAGCTACCTTTACTATAACCACCTGGCCCCTGCCGCGATCCGGCCGCGGGCGCTGCCGCACCGCTATATCGAGATGCGGCGGCTGGATCGCGATGAGATCGACACCCGCGCCGCCCTGAACAAGCTGCCGCCGCTCATCAAAGGCTATTTGCGATTGGGCGGCTTTATTGGCGACGGCGCGGTGGTCGATCCGCAGTTCAACACCACCGACGTCGCGGTCGTGGTGCAGAGCGACCTCATCACCGAGAAGTACTATAAGCACTACGAGCGGGACTCGCGTGAGGACCAGGGCTGAGCCGTCAGGCGATGTGGCGCCGAATCGCGACCCCCGTGAAGATTCCGTTTGGTTGGCGGGCCGACGGGTTGGCGGTGCTGGCGGGTGTGATGTCCGCCCTGGCCCTGCCGCCGTTGCACGTCGTGCCGGCACTGTTGATCGGGATACCGGTGTTGCTGCGCCTGATCCAGGCCGCGCCCCGGCCGGCCATCGCCGCACGCCGGGGGTGGTGGTTCGGGATCGGGCTGCACGTCGCCGGTTTATATTGGGTCACTGAACCGATCCTGATCGAGGCCGCGCGCTTCTGGTGGCTGGTGCCGTTCGCGGTCCCAGCTCTCTCGGCGGTCCTGGCGGTATTCATCGCCGTGCCCGCCGCCATAACATGGTACGCACGTCCGGGCTGGAACGCGGTGGTGACCCTGGCCGGAGCCTGGGTGCTCGCCGATCTGGCCCGCCAATTCTTCGCCTCCGGCTTCCCATGGAACCCGCTTGGCAGCGTCTGGGAGTTTCCGGGGCGTGCCGGCGACATCATGATCCAGGTCGCGTCGCTGATTGGCGTGCACGGCATGACCCTGGCGACCCTTCTTCTGGCGTCGCTGCCATTATTGAGTTGGACCTGGCGCGCTTGCGGCATGGCGATGCTCGCCGTGTGGGTCAGCTTCGGCCTGTATCGACTCGAGCAACCGATGCCGCCTGGACCTGACCTGACGGTCCTGCTGATCCAGGGCAACGTCGAACAAGGCCAGAAATGGGACCGTGCGCTGATGGTGTCGATCTTTCGGCGCTATCTGGATCTGACGCGCCAGGCGGTCGCCACGACGGATGGCCGTCCAGCGGTTGGGGTGTGGCCGGAAACCGCCAGCGCCGCCCAACTGCAAACCGACGGACCCGCCCGGGAGGCGATCGCCGAGGCTGCCGGCGACGCACAGGCGCTGATCGGATCAGTGCGATTCGACTCGGACGACCGCCCCCGCAACAGCCTGTTCGCGCTGGGCGCCGGCGGTGTGATCGAGTCGATCTACGATAAGTGGCATCTGGTGCCGTTCGGGGAATATCAGCCGGACTGGCTGCCGGGCATTCAGGTGGTTCCTGGCGGCGGATTCGCCAGCGGACCCGGCCCGAAAACCCTGCATATCCCCGGAGTACCTCCGGTTGGGGTATTGATTTGTTATGAAGCAATTTTCTCCCATCAGGTGGTCGATGAATCCGACCGGCCGGCATGGATGGTCAACGTGACCAACGACGCCTGGTTCGGTAACTCCGCCGGTCCGCGGCAACATCTGGCGGCCGCGCGTCTGCGTGCGGTGGAAGAAGGATTACCCTTGCTACGCGCCGCCAACACCGGCATATCCGCCGGATTCGACGCCAGAGGCCATGAACTTGGCCGGCTGGCCATGCAGACGACCGGCGTACTGGCCTTGCATTTGCCCCCACAACTCGCGGTTACGCTGTATGCGCGGCTTGGCCTCGCAGGGTCTGGTGCCGCTGCCTGCCTGGCATTGATTATGGGACTATTACAGAGAAAAAAC
The DNA here is from genome assembly GCA_903932145.1 of uncultured Rhodopila sp. Taxonomy (GTDB): domain Bacteria; phylum Pseudomonadota; class Alphaproteobacteria; order Acetobacterales; family Acetobacteraceae; genus Rhodopila. The sequence continues at coordinate 35,278 of CAIZFE010000039.1, forward strand.
TGTTCTCGCCCAGTGTGCTGATTTTTATACCAGTGGGAACATATATGACTGCTTTACATATTTTTTTCGCTTTGATGACAATTTTTGGTTGCAAACTCTCCTGAAACTCACTAGTTTTCTAAGCGGTTGCTTGATCCAAAACGCCAATGGCGCGATAGACGGGGAACCTGAACAGGGTCCGCCCACCGCAAGAGGACAACACAATTATGGCAGGCGCTGAACAAGTCGTGGGCAGCGAGCGGGAACACCGACCGAGCCCGATCGATGTTCATGTAGGAACTCGCATCCGTCTTCGCCGCACTTTGCTCGGCATGAGCCAGGAACGTCTCGGAGAGGCCCTTGGTCTCACGTTTCAGCAAGTTCAAAAATATGAACGTGGGGTCAATCGCGTTGGCGCATCGCGCCTGTTCGACCTGTCCCGGGTTCTCGATGTGCCGATCAGCTTCTTTTTCGACGATATGCCCGATAGTCTGTCCGCCAATTTCGGCGGCAATCCATCACGGCGTCTCAGCGGCGGAAGCGACGCGCAAGATCCGTTCGGCGACGACACACTCAGCCGCCGGGAAACGCTGGAACTGGTGCGCGCCTATTATCGCATCACCGATCCGTCTGTGCGCAAGCGCGTGTTCGACCTCATCAAGTCGATGGGTCCGGCTGAACCTTGAGACGGCTAAGACTCGCAAGGTAATGCTACAGCCTGCGTGACGGCAATAATTGGCGGCAGTCCGAACCATCGATTTCGTGCTGCTGCCTCTCGCCGATCCGGCGCTTTTAGCCGTCAAGTAATTGCGGATTGTCGAAAAGCGGGTTCCTGCCGCGGTGCAGCGCATCGCGCAGCGCCTCGAACAATGAGACCTTGTTCGCTTCGTGCAAGAAGGATCCGACCTCGCAGCGTCGGCCATGCGTGCTGAGCACGACATGCGGAAGGCCTCGATCCTCATCCAGATCGACACGCAACCAGGCGGCGGACATTGAGATGTGCGTTCGGCGGCCCGCTGGATCGGTCCGTACGACCGTCAGGACGTCCGCGGTCAGCATAATCAGTTCACTGGCCCGTGCCTGACGCATGTTCAGCATCAGAAGCACGACCGCCAGGGGAATTTCCAAAAAGCTGAACAACGCCACCGGCCATGCACCCAACAGGCCGAAGCGCAACCCGACGACCACGCTGAAGCAGGCAAGCAGACCGATCAGGGCCGAGACGCCAGCGCCAGTCAGGCTCCTGTGCGGAACGATCAGGGCCTCGAACACCGGGGTTGGCGCGACGGTCATTCCGCCAGACTACCCGGACAGCCCAACCTGACAAGACGGCAAAGCGATATAACCAGATTACTGGTGAACGACGCCCTTGTCCCCGACCCCGAACCCGCCTGCCGCGTTTGCCAGCCGCTGCAGATCGGTGCGAGACACCAGCAGACTGGCGGACACTCCGCAGCTTCCCTCGGTTCGGGCCGTCTCGGCACCAGCCCAGTGAACGACATATTGCAGTGAGGGCTGGTCCACACTGCCTTCGACAACCAGACTGCCGCCCTTTTCCGCGATCACGTTGGGGTCAAGCGAGCATTCCGCGAGCGGAGCCCCCGTCCCCGACACCATGGTCGCGGGAATGGCCATCTGCCACATATCCGCGTCCTGCGATCCGGGCCTGAAAGCAACAATATCGCCGACTTTGGGCCGGAATTCATCCAGTTGCAGGACCAGGAACGTACTCAGGCACCCGGTGACCATAATGGCCATTGCCGCGAACACCGGTAGCCAAGCCGCCAGCCCTGTCCCCTCGGGGGCATTCGGACGGGTTGGTTCATGCGGGTCGATAGGTCTCATTGGCTTGCGGCCTGTGATCACGAATTCGAGAAATAGAACGTTCTCGTTCATATGGTGCAGCGCAGCATAAACGCAAGCGCGATGTTTGGCATTCACACGAAATCGGCCGATAATGTGGAAATTACCTAGGGGAAACAGCCGATGCGATACGGATTCAGCCTGCCGGTGCGGGGCAACCTGGCGACGCACGAGGGTATTGTCGGCATTGCCGAACATGGCGAGCGGCTGGGTTTCGTGTCCGCCACGATCGCCGATCACATCGTGTTCCCGACCGCGGTCGAGTCGAAATACCCGTACGATGCCAGTGGCAATCACCCCAGTACGGGCGACGCGATCGAGCCGCTGTCACTGACGGCGTTCGCCGCCGGCCGGACATCGACGCTGCGCTTCATCACCAGCGTGCTGATCCTGCCGCACCGCAATCCCGTGCTGGCGGCAAAGATGATTGCCACCATCGACGTTCTGTCGCAGGGCCGCGTGACCCTTGGTATCGGCGTCGGCTGGCTGCGCGAGGAATTCGAGGCACTCGGCGCCGCCGATTTCGACCGGCGCGGCGCCGTCAGCGACGAATATCTGGCGATTTACAAGAAGCTCTGGAGCCCGGGACCGGTCGAACACCACGGCGAATTCTACAGTTTCGGGCCGCTGCGCTGCGAACCCCTGCCGGTGCAGCGGCCGCATCCACCGATCTGGGTGGGCGGCCACAGTAAGGTCGCCCTCCGCCGCACCGCGCGCCACGCCGACGGCTGGCACCCGATCGGCACGGTCGCCACCGCCGAACTGCGCCCCCTGGAGTTCGGCGGATTATTGGATGACCTCAAGCGGATGACCGAAGCTGAGGGGCGTGACTACAACGACATCACCATCGCGTTCGTGGCCCGCCTGCATGAGTCCGCGGCGGCGATCGATACCGCCGATCGGATGCCGTTCTCCGGTTCCGCCGCCCAACTGATCGACGACGTCGAAGCCTACCGGAAGCTTGGTGTCTCGCATCTCAGCTTCGACTTCCGCGCTCCGACTCTGGAAGGAACCTTGGAACGGATGGATTGGTTCTCGAGAGAGGTGATGCCACACACCAGGTAGGCCATTGCTCCCAACGGAGTATCGCATGACGCTACAGCGTGTAGGTCCTCGTCTCGCCGAACCCCAGCGTCTCGAACGTATCGACGTTTGCCTGCCGCCGCGCGACGTCCAGCGCGTGCAGCGGTGCGTCGATCGCCTCGTCCGTCAATTGGAATGTCCCAAAATGCATGCCGACTGACCTGTGTGCACCCAAAGCGAGGTGGGCCTGAACGGCCTCCTCCGGATTCATGTGAACGGCGGCCATGAACCATCTTGGCTCGTATGCACCGATCGGCAGCAGAGCGACGGCGGGTTCGCCCAGACGGGATTTGATGTCGGCCCAGTGCGGCCCTGCCCCGGAGTCGCCAGCGAACAGCACCCGACCGCCGCCGGCGTCAATCATAAAGCCCGCCCAGAGAGTCCGATTGCGATCCCAAGGCGTGCGCGCGGAGAAATGCCGAGCGGGCGTGGCAGTGATGCGCAGGGCTCCCGCGATTGTATCCTGCCACCAATCCAGTTCAGTCGCCTGGATGCCCAGCCTGGCCAGCGTTTTGGCATTCCCGAGCGTGGTGATGAACCGGGGGGTGTAGCGGGCCTGGATGGCACGCAGTGTGGGAAGATCCATGTGGTCGTAGTGATTGTGCGACAGTAAGACAACGTCCGGACGCGGCAGATCTTCCAATGCGAGTCCAGGGGCTCGGACCCGTTTCGGACCGGCCCATGAGAGCGGGGAGCATCGCTCGCTGAAGATCGGATCGGTCAACACGACCGCACCGGGCAGACGGATCAGGAAGCTGGCGTGGTTGATGAAGGTCACCGCGACGCTACCGGGTTCCACGATGGTGAGCGGCGGTGCGTAATCGGGGTCCAGCAACCGCGACGGCCAGACAGCGCGCTGCCGCTTCTGCGTTTGCCAGCGCAGTACCTGCCACAGCCCGCGCGATAATCCGCTTTGTCCAGGATTGAAGAAATGCCGCCCATCAAAATGGTCGGACAGGGGATATGTCTGGGTCATAGCAATCACACATGGCGGCTTCGGGTGGAATCCGCCAGATGCGGACACACGGTCTGAGCGTCCCGCCCCGGTCGGGACCATACGGCCCGGGGACGCTCGTCCGGCCGACGGCGGGCGATAAAACCGATGCTTTTGACCTTGCGCCGCGTCGGCTATTCCTGGAATAACGCCCAACGTGAAACGACCGTCCCCTCAACCCGGTTCGCCCTCATGTTCGACGGCCGGTTCAGCGTAGTCCAGAAGGATCAGATGAAGCCGTCTTCCCATTCCAAGTTCCGGCCAGGGGCGCACCTCGCGACCCTCGAAGCCGAAAGCATCCAGATTTTTCGCGAAGTGGCAGCCCAGGCGGTTCGGCCGGCCCTGCTTTATTCGATCGGCAAGGATTCCTCGGTCCTGCTGCATCTGGCCCGCAAGGCGTTCTATCCGGCCAGGCCGCCATTTCCGCTGGTGCACATCGATACCACCTGGAAATTCCGGGCGATGATCGAGTTCCGCGACGCCACCGTCCGCCAGCTTGGCCTGGACCTGCGGGTTCACACCAATCCCGACGGAATCCGGGACAACATCAACCCGTTCGACCACGGCGGCGCCTATACCCAGATCATGAAGACCGATGCGCTGAAGCAGGCGCTGACCGCCGGGGACTACGATTTCGCGATCGGCGGCGCCCGGCGTGACGAGGAACGATCGCGGGCGAAGGAGCGGATTTTCTCCATCCGAGCGCCGGGCCATGCCTGGGACCCGAAGCGGCAGCGGCCGGAGTTGTGGAATCTCTACAACGGCCAACTGGCACCCGGCGAGACGATGCGCGTGTTCCCGCTGTCCAACTGGACCGAAATGGATGTGTGGTCCTACATCGCGGCCGAGGAGATCGACGTGGTGCCGCTGTATTTCGCGGCCATGCGCCCGACGGTGATGCGCAGCGGCCAGATCATCGTGGTGGATGACGAACGGATGCGCTTCCTGCCCGGCGAAAAGCCGGTCGATCGCATGGTCCGCTTCCGGTCGCTCGGCTGTTATCCGCTGTCCGCCGCGGTATCCTCCGACGCCACCGACATGGACGCTCTGCTGGCCGAAATGTTGGTCACACGCGATTCCGAACGGGCCGGCCGGCTGATCGACCAGGACTCCGATAGCTCCATGGAACGCAAGAAGCGCGAGGGGTATTTCTGATGCCTGATTCAGTCCTGCGGGTGCTGACCTGTGGCAGCGTCGATGACGGCAAATCCACCCTGATCGGGCGATTGCTGTTCGAATGCGGCACCATCCCCGACGATACGATGGCGGCGCTGGAGCGTGACTCCAAGCGCTTCGGCACGGTCGAGGGTGCTATTGACTACGCGTTGTTGGTGGATGGCCTGGAAGCAGAACGCGAACAGGGCGTGACGATCGACGTCGCCTACCGGTTCTTCGAAACCGCGGCGCGCCGGTTCATCCTGGCGGACACGCCGGGTCACCAGCAATACACGCGTAACATGGTCACCGGCGCCTCGACCGCCGATCTGGCGATCCTGTTGATCGACGCCCGCAAGGGCATCTTGCCGCAGACCCGCCGTCACGCCGCCATCGCCTCACTGCTGGGCATCCGGCAGGTCGTGCTGGCGGTGAACAAGATGGATCTGATGGGCTACGAGGAATCCGTCTTCACCGCGATCCGCCATGATTTCCGGGCGCTGTTGGGCAAGTTGGAGTTCGACCGGATCACGCCGATCCCGATCTGCGCCCGTGACGGCGACAACGTCACCACGGCCAGCGCGCGCATGCCTTGGTACACTGGCCCCGTTTTGCTGCGGGCTTTGGAGGCCGCCGAACCGAGGCAGGCGCAAACCGGCTCGTTCCGCATGCCGGTGCAGTATGTGAACCGCCCCGACCACATGTTCCGCGGTTACGCCGGCACGATTGCAACCGGCCGCATCAAGCCGGGCGATACGGTATTTAACGCCGCCGCGCATACCGAAGCGACCGTTGCCCGCATTGTCACCATGGACGGCGACCTGGCGGAAGCCAGTGCCGGCGATCCGGTTACCCTGGTGCTGGACCGCGAGATCGATATCTCGCGTGGCGACGTGCTGGCGGCCGATCCGGTGCCGGCGGCGGCGGACGGGCTGGACAGTTGGGTCGTCTGGATGGACGAGACACCGCTGTTCCGTGGCCGAGCCTACCTGCTGATGCTGGGAAGCAAGACCGTCGTGGCGACGGTAACCGACATCACCACCCGGCTGGACATGGAGACGCTGGAGGAAGTCAGCGTGCGCGAACTGGCGCTGAACGAGATCGGCCGGGTGTCGATCTCGCTGACGCATCCGATCGTATGCGAGCCCTATGAGACCAGCCGCGAACTCGGCGGGTTTATCCTGATCGACCGGCTCACCCGCGGCACGGTCGGCGCCGGCATGGTGACCGCGATCCGCACCCGCAACGCGGATATCGTGTGGCATCGGATGGAGGTGGACAAGGCGTCGCGCTCGCTGATGAAGGCGCAGAAACCGGCGGTGCTGTGGTTCACCGGCCTGTCCGGCGCCGGCAAATCGACCATCGCGAACCAGGTCGAGAAGCGCCTGCATGCGCTGGGCCATCACACGATGACCCTGGACGGTGACAACGTAAGGCACGGGCTGAACCGCGACCTCGGGTTCTCGGAGGCCGACCGCGTCGAAAATATCCGTCGCATCGCCGAGGTGTCGCGGTTGTTCGTCGAGGCGGGGCTGATCGTGATCGTGTCGTTCATCTCGCCGTATCGAGCCGAGCGGATGCTGGCGCGCGACCGGGTGGGGGCGGAGGAGTTCCTGGAGATCTTCGTCGATACGCCGATCGAGGAATGCCGCCGGCGCGACCCGAAGGGACTGTACGAGAAGGCCGACAGCGGCCAGATCCGGAACTTTACCGGCGTCGATGCGCCGTACGAGGCGCCGCTGGACCCGGAGATCCGGCTGCGGACGTTGGAAGAGACTCCGGATGCGCTGGCTGACCAGGTGGTCGCGGTGCTGCGGATACGCGGGAACATTAGTTAAGGCGGCGCCAAAAAATAACCACGCCAATCGCGGCACCGTTGCCCCATCGTCATGGCCCGGCTTGTCCTGGCCACCGATGACTCGACGGTGCCGCGATTGGTGGCCCGGACAAGCCGGGCCATGACGATGGGATTGGATTCGCTTATGATTGGGCGTCGCCCTAGGGTGCGTCCGTCGGCCCCGTATTTCCGATCGGGGCCGACGCGTTCCCGAAGCCGCGTGTCCTGTCGCAATCCGGCCTGGCCGGCTCGTCCGGGACATCCTACCGCGTCAAGCGGCCTGGATTGTTTTTTTGGACCGGACAAAATAAAAACACAATCAGACCAAAATTACGTCAGTTCGATGTGGTCATTGTTCTGCTTCGATCAAGCGAGGCAATCGGCTCACCTCTGTGCCTTTAAAGCTGCGCGGCATCGATCCGGAGATACAATCACAGGGCAACTGTCATGCATCGCAACCGCATTTCATTGACCAAAATACACGACTCTGTTACCAATTAAAATCTGACATTATATGAAATCCATCTCATTCCAGGACCGGAGTTTGACACGGTGCGTCTAGCCTCACTGACGCGAAGACCGCTGCGATGCCTGCTGGGCGGTGTCAGGATAGTTGCACCCATCGCGATCAGCATGCTGCTCGCCCCAACAACCCTGGCAGCTGAGGTTCCGGCGATCAAATCCCTGGTCTTGCTGCCAGCGGCCGAATCTGCCCCCCCGCCCCTGCCCGGCGTCGATCTGTCGCACGTTCCCGCGCCCGACCCGGAGTTGCTCCGCACCCAACTGGCTCCGTTGCTGCATGCACCGGTCAATCCGGCGACGATGCAGCGCATTCGGCAGACGATTCTCGACCACTACAAGCAGGCGGGTCACCCGTTTCTCGATGTCGGCTTTCCGCCCCAGGACGTGACCGACGGCATCCTGATGGTCGTCGTCACCGAATACCGCGTCGGCACCGTTAAGGCGGCGGGTAATACCTGGTTTTCCGACCGGCTGATCCTGGATGCCGCCGCGCTCCCCCCCGGTGCCACAATCGACAAGACCGAACTCGACCACCGCATCGGCCAGCTGAATGAGAACGCGTTCCTGAAAGTGACGCCCGAGTTTCAGTCCGGCCACGCCGCCGGCACCACCGACGTCACGCTGAAGGCGGAAGATCGCTTTCCAGTCGATTTCTCCCTCGGTTATGGCAACACCGGAAACCCGACCACCGGATGGGATCGCTGGAATTTGGGCGTCGCCTGGGGCGATGCACTGCATCTTGGACAAACATTCAGCTATCAGCTCGGGACCAGTTCCGCCTTCTGGCACGGGTTGGAGCACGACATGCTACGATCCGAGGACCCCAGCGTTATCGGGCAAAATGTTTCCTGGTCGATGCCATTGCCCTGGGGCCACACGTTGCTGCTGACCGGCGGCTATTCGCGGCAGGTTCCGCAACTCGGACCGGACCTGGGATCGGTCGGCATCACCGACCTGCTCGGCATGCAATACCAGATCCCCCTTTCGGAAACGCAGCAACTGGCATTCGGGCTCGACTACAAGCGGTCGAACAACCAGTTGTCGTTTGGCGGCATCACCGTGCAAAACGGTTTCACCGAGGTCGAGGAAGCGTCGGTCCACTACAACCTCAGCCTAAGCCATCGGTACAGCCAGACACTGGTGGACAATGCTCTGACTCTCAGTCCCGGCGGCCTGAGTTCTTATAACACGGACAATTCGTTCGACCCGTCGGGCCCCGGCAAATCCGGCACACCCGGCGCGCATGCCCGCTACGCCTACGACAAACTGACCGTGACCGAAATTGTACCGCTGCCGCACGAGCTCGGCCTGGTGCTGCGCGCCAGCGGACAGGAGTCCACCGGCACCCTGCTGGGATCGGAACAAATGTCCATCGCCGGCCTGGACGCGGTTCGCGGCTACCAGGAATTCGGCATCGCCGGATCGCGCGCGTTGCTGCTGTCCGCCGAATTGCGCGGGCCGGTCTTCCACGCAGGTCTGCCGAACGACAGCCTGCAGCCGCACATCTTTGTCGATGAGGGCGAAGCCTGGAACCCGACCGCCAGCCAGTCGGCGCCGGCCTACGTGCATTCGGCGAGCGTCGGGGTCGGCGGCCGCTATCAGGTTGACCGCTATTTCTCCCTGCGCATGGAGGAAGGCTGGCAGCTTATCCGTTCGGAACGCCAGGCCGCCAATGGCGCGTTCCTGCATATTGGGGCAACCGCGACATGGTAGGGAAACTATCCTTCCGCTCCGCCCTGATGCTGAGCGCCAGTTGGATACCGGCCTATGCCGGCAGTCCGACTCAGCCCCCCTTGCCAACGGGGGGCCGCTTTGCCGCCGGCAGCGGGCAGATCATCACCGGCCAGACCCAGCTCACCATCGCGCAGACCAGCGCGCGCGGCGTGATCGACTGGAAGAGCTTCTCGGTTGGCGCGGGCAACAAGGTCCAGGTCAATAACGGCACCGGCGCCACGCTCAACATGGTGACCGGCACCGCATCGTCCAAAATCGCGGGCTCGATCAACGCCACCGGTAGCGTGTACCTGGTCAATCCGCAGGGCGTCATCGTGATGCCCGGCGGCCAGGTCACCACCGGCGGCGGCTTCGCGGCCAGCTCCCGGTTGGCCGATCCGATCGCGTTCATGGCGACCGGCTCGCTGAACCTCAGCGGCTCCGGTTCCGGCAATGTGACGAACCTGGGCACCATCCAGTCGGGCGGCAACACGGTTCTGGTCGGACAGAACGTCGTCAATGCCGGGACGATCAACGCCGGCGGTTCGGCGATCCTGGCCGCGGCGGATGACGTGGTGCTGCAACCCGAGGGCGACAGCTCCCGCGTCACGATCAAAGGCGGCACCGGCAATGTCCGCAACACCGGCGGCATCCAGGCGGCCGAGGTCGCGCTGAAGGCGGCTGGCGGCGATGTATTCGCGCTGGCCGGCAAACAAGGCGGCTATATCCACGCGACCGGCACCGCGACGAAAAACGGCCGCGTCATGCTGGTGGCCGGCGGCGAGACCGAGGTGTCCGGCAGCGTCACCGCCGAGTCCGGCTCGATCGTGGTCACCGGCCAGACCGTTCAACTGGACAAGACGGCTAAGCTAAACGCCAGCGGGCCGAAGACCGGCGGCACCATCCTGGTTGGCGGCAGCGGCAACATCGGGCCGAAGAAACACCCGGTCGCGACCGCCCAAACCACAACCGTAGCGGCCGGCGCCACACTGACCGCCGATGGCGGTACCGGCCAGGGCGGCACGGTTGTTGTCTGGTCCGACCAGCAAACGAATTTCGCGGGCACGATTTCCGCCCGCGGCGCGACCGGCGGATCGGCCGAAGTCTCCAGTCACGGCGTACTGAACTACACCGGGTCGGTTGACCTGCGCGGCGCCAACGGCCAGGCCGGCTCGCTGCTGCTGGATCCGGCGGACGTCTATATCACGACGGGAAGCGCCCCGGAGGGGGCATCGCCGATCGCGCCCTCGACGATCGAAGCTCAGTTGGCACTGTCCAATCTGACGGTCACGACCAACGGCGGCACTGGCTACGGCGATATCTTCGTCAACAGCCCGGTCACCTTCGGCAGCGCCTATACGCTGACACTGTCCGCCTATCGCAACATCGGCGTGAACGCGACGATCACGGCGACCGGCGCGGGCAACGTCGTGCTGAGTGCCGACAGCACCGGGACCGGCACGGGCACAGTTAGCTTTGGTCAGGGCGGGCTGATCAGCCTGAACACCGGCACCGCGTCGATTTACTACAATACCAGCGACTACACGAACCCCACCGACTATAGCGGCAACGTGTCCGGCGGGACGCTGACGTCATTCATGCTGGTCAACAGCGGAGCCCAGCTCGCCGCGATCGACAGCATCACCGGCAACTTCGCGCTCAATACCGACATCAATCTCGCCGATACCGGGTTCGCCGGGATTACCGCGTTGGATGGCATTTTGGATGGCCGCGGCCACACGATTTCCAACCTGAATATCTCGAGTTCCGACTCCACTCGGGTTGGTTTGATTGGCACATCATACGGAACCGTCACCAATCTGATGCTGACCGGCGTCAACGTGACCGGCGGGAATTTCACCGGCGCGGTGGCCGGCTATAATTACGGCACCATCTCCAACGTGACGGTCGCCGGCAGTGTTACCGGCACCAATAATGTCGGCGGCGTTGCTGGTTGGAACTTTGGAACGATCAGCAACGTCAGCGTCAATGTCACCGTGCAGGCGAACCTGTACGGTGGCGGCATCGCCGGAACCAATTACGCCAGTGAGGGTAATCCGGGAACCATCCAGGACGTATCCTTTGCCGGCCAGGTCAGTGGCGGCGGTAGCGGCGGAATCGTCGGCTATAACACCGGCCCGATCTCCGGCGCCCTGGTCATCGGCAGCGTCTCCGCCGGCAATGGCGCCCTGGTCGGTGGCGCCGCTGGCGGCAGCGTCAGCAACAGCTACTTCGACTCCACGCTCAACCCCGGCGGCGACCCGAACTACGGGACCGGCCTGAGCACGACGGCCCTACAGTCCGCCATGCCGAGCGGTTTCAGCAGCAGCGTATGGCGGACCTACAACGGCAGCTACCCGACGCTGATCGGCATTCCCACCACCAACGAAATCCTGAGCGGCACGGCCTATACGGATCGCGGCGTCACAGCGGCCACGGCGACGAGCGTGACTGTCCTGACCGGCGGCACCGCTTTCACCGGCATCACCACCGACGGCATGGGCGACTGGTCGCTCAGCCTGCCCGCCAGTGATTTTGGCACCAGCGCACTGGCGACGACGACCTCCGGACCGATCGGCAACACGTTGGTCACCGGGCTCACCGGTTCCACCAGCGGGGTCAACATCTACGGCGGCGTCGTCCGGCTGCAGTCGCTGGGAACCGGAACGGCGACGCTGTCCGGCCTGATCTCGGCGCGGACGTCGTTGATCACCGGCTTCAGCCTGGCGTCCATCCTGCCGTTGAACGGTTCGACCGATGTCGATCTGATTTCCGGTGGCGCCTTGACCGTGGACAGTGCGGTGTCCGCCGTCAGCCGGCTGACCCTGGCCGCGAATGGCGCCATCACGCAGACCGCACCGATCACGGCGCCCACGTTGGTGCTGAACGATCCGAACGGCGGCGTCACGCTGGCGAATGCCAGCAACGCGATCGCCACGATCGGTTCGGTGACGGTGAGCGGCGGCGACTTCAGCCTGACCGATACCGGCAGCCTATCGGTGGTGGGCCTCGTCTCCGGTCCGAATATTTCTCTGAGTGCCGGCACGATCGGCATTGCTGGCAGCCTGA
>CAIZFE010000040.1 GCA_903932145.1 uncultured Rhodopila sp.
GCGCGGGTCCACGTAGTAAACGAATTCGATCTCCCGGCCTTTTGCGGCGCGGGCGAGCAGGTAACGTTCCAACGCCATCGCCCGCAGGATGCCGCGCTGGAGCCGGGCGAGGATGGTCGGCAGGGTGTAAGTACCGCAGACCCCGGCCAGAATGGCGAATTCCATGGTGGCGGCGCGCTCCGGCACGGTCTCGACAAGCCGGCGGCCGTGGCCGAGCAGAACGCGGACGACATGCAGCAGGGCGGCGAGGCGTTGCGGCATCGTGCGGCCGGCCCGGTCCTGTGTGGGATCGGGCGTGGCAGGCCGGGTCATGCTTGGCGCTGTGTGCTCCATGTCTTTTTTACTAACATAACAGTTATGATATGTCAACCCTGACGTGCATGCCTTGCGGTGGCCGGACCAGCGGGCGCGTGCCGATGCGGGGACCCGACGGGTGCGGTGTGGCGGCGGAGACGTTCCGTGTGTCGGCAAGCGCTTTCTGAACAGGCCGATTCAAAGCCAGGATGCTGAACGCTCTTCCGGCCGTTGTCCGTGAGGCGACGTCCAAAATAGCCGCGCCGCGTGGACACCATTGCTCTATCGTCACGGCCCGGCTTGGCCCGATCACGACGAATGGGCAAATCCTCCCTGAGCCCTGACGGTGCCGCGATAGGTGGCCCGGACAAGCCGACCCCTATCGATGGGTGCGAGAGCCGACATCAACGCAGACTGGTACAACACGGTGCCCCTGGTATATTCGCCACACTCGCGAAACCGTGCTGGCCCCGGGGTTTCGTTGGGGAACCACACTGCTTACCTTTCGTTCCATGCCGAAGTGAATTCGGACGGAGCGACACCATGGCCTTTAGCAGTGACACCCACGGCAAACTCGAAGACGCTCAGGCGCAAATCGCTCGGTTGCGCGAACAGGTCGAAACATTGATGAAAGACCGCGTGACCCCGGCGGTCGCGGATTTTGCCGGCCGCGCGGAAAGCGCCGTGCATAGCGCCAGCGGCGCGGTGCGCGATCAGGCGGAAGTCGTGTCGGGACGCGTCAAGGAGCAGCCGCTGATTGCGATCATGATCGCGGCGGCGGTTGGTTGGGCTATTGGTCGCGTGATGCGCTGAGCCATGCGCCCTTTTCGATTGGCGCGTATCGCGGCGGAGGCCGAGGGGGTCCGCCTGCGTGGGATGGCGACGCGCATCGTTACGCGCGCGATTTTGGCCGTAATCGCGCTGTTTTTTGTGCTCGGGGCGGTAGTGTTTGGACACATCGCGGCGTGGTATGAGATTCGGACCGCTTTGGACCAGTCGTATCTGGTGACGACCGGCATCCTGGGTGGTGCCGATTTGGTGGTGGCGCTGATTTTGGTCTTCTTCGCCACCCGATCCAGCCCGAGCCGGGTTGAGATCGAGGCGCTGGATGTGCGGCGCAAAGCTGTTGAGGGTATCGTCAGCGCGTTGAGCCTGACCCAGATGGTGATCCCGCTTTTGCGGCTCGTCTCCGGCATGCGGAGCGGAAGGCGCCGCTGAACCGGCGCCTTCACTCCGACGGATGCTAATGATTGTTTCGCGATTCGCCCTTGGTTTCAATGATATCCAGGAACAAAGTCGCGGGCTCCAGACACGCGCCGCTGCCCATCTGTCCGACCATGGACCGATAGATTTCCTCCCACGGGGTCATCGAGACCAGGTTGGGCGGAGTCCATTTGGCACGACGTGCTTCCAGTTCCCCTTCGCGCAGCAGCACATCCACCTTGCGCGTGTTCAGATCGATCCTGATCTGGTCGCCGGTTTGCAGCAGCGCCAGACCGCCGCCGACCGCTGCCTCCGGCGAGACGTTCAGGATCGACGGTGAGCCGGATGTTCCGGACTGCCGCCCGTCGCCCATCGTCGGCATCGTCATGATACCGCGCTTCATCAGCGTGGCCGGCGGCTGCATGTTCACCACCTCGGCGCTGCCGGGATAGCCAACCGGGCCGCAGTTGCGGATGATCAGAACCGATTGCTCCTCGATCTGTAGTTCCGGGTCCTCGATGCGGGCGTGATAATCCTCCGGCCCTTCGAACACGATCGCGCGGCCTTCGAAGACGTTCGGGCGATCCGGATTGGACAGGAAGCGCTCCCGAAAATCCTTGTCGATGACGCTGATCTTCATCACCGCGCTGTCGAACAGGTTACCCGACATCACGACGTATCCGGCGGCTGGCAGCAGCGGTTTATTATAGGCGCGGATCACCTCGCGGTCGCCATCCTTCACGCCGGCCAGATCCTCGGCCAGGGTGCGGCCGGTCACCGTGCGCACATCGCCGTGCAACTTCCCGGCGGCGAGCAGTTCTTTCATCACCGCAGGTACGCCACCGGCACGGTGGAACATTTCCCCGAGGAAACGGCCGGCCGGTTGCAGATCAACCAACAAGGGGATGTCCGGCCCCAGGCGCTGCCAGTCCTCCAAATCATGCTCGACGCCCATGTGACGGGCGATGGCGATCATGTGGATCGGACAGTTAGAGGACGCGCCCAGCGCGGCCGCCGCGACAACGGCGTTCTCGAACGCCTGCTTCGTCATGATGTCGGACGGACGCAGGTTTTCCTTCACCATGCCAACGATGCGCTTGCCGGTTTCGAACGCCATCCAGCCGCGTTCGCGATACGGCGCCGGGATGGCCGCGCAACCGGGCAACGACATCCCCAGTGCCTCGGCCAGCGAGTTCATCGATGTCGCGGTGCCCATGGTGTTGCAGTGTCCGACCGACGGAGCGGACGACGACACCATGTCCATGAATTCGTCGTATCCGATCTTGCCCTCGGCGAAGAGTTTGCGGCCTTCCCAGACGATGGTGCCCGAACCGGACAGGCGTCCCTTCCACCAGCCGTCCAGCATCGGGCCGCCGGACAACACGATGGCCGGAATGTTCACGGTGGCCGCACCCATCAGCAGGGCGGGCGTGGTCTTGTCGCACCCGGCCGTCAGCACGACGCCATCCAGAGGATACCCGTGCAGGACCTCCACCAGGCTGAGATACGCCAGATTCCGGTCCAGCGCGGCGGTCGGCCGCTTGCCGGTTTCCTGGATCGGATGGCAGGGGAACTCCAACGGCACGCCGCCCGCGTCTCGGATGCCGTCGCGGATACGGCTCGCCAACTCGATATGATGTCGGTTGCACGGCGACAGGTCGGAGCCGGTTTGTGCGATGCCAATGATCGGCTTGCCCCCCCGCAGTTCGTCCGGGGTGATGCCGTAGTTCATGTAACGTTCGAGGTACAGCGCCGTCAGTGCCGGGTCAGCCGGGTTGTCAAACCACCGGCGGGACCGAAGGCGCTTGTCGTTGCTGTCGTCATGGCTGGTCATGCTGGATTCCTCTCCCGGTGGGTCCGTTGCGGCGGAGACTGTGCGGGCGAAGGGTGCCGGTCAAGCACGTCATTCTAATATTGCGCTAACATTCCGAAACCAATCTCGCTCTGCGCGCGATCATGCGATAAGAGCAACGTCCACACGGCAGGGGTTGCGGTTGCATGCGTATTTCGGTTTTCGGTATCGGCTATGTTGGCGTCGTCTCCTGCGGTTGCCTGGCGGAGCTGGGGCACGAGGTCATTGGCGTTGACGTCTCGCCTGACAAAATTGCCATGCTGGCATCCGGACGTTCCCCCATTGTCGAGGAAGCGATCGACACACTGATCGCCGGCGCCGTCAAACAGGGTCGGCTGACCGCGACAGACGACGTGATCGCGGCCGTGCTCGGTTCGGATGTCTCTTTTATTTCCGTCGGAACGCCGAGTGCGGTGGATGGAAGCGTCGCGCTGGGTGCGGTGGACGCCGTGATCCAGGCCATCGGCGCGGCGATCCGCGGCAAACCGGGGTCGCATGCCGTCGTGATGCGGTCCACCGTGCCGCCGGGAACCGCCGAAGACCGGGTGATTCCTCTGTTGGAGGAAGCCAGCGGCCGCCGCCTGGGCGATCGCCTGTTTTACTACAGCAACCCGGAATTCCTGCGCGAAGGCTCATCGGTGCGTGATTTCCGAGCCCCACCGTTCACCCTGATCGGCGCACCGGAGGGGGATGATGCACCAATCCTGCGGGAAATTTACGCCGCGATCGATGCGCCGGTGCATGTCGCCCCCATTCGTGTGGCCGAAAGCGTCAAGCACATCTCCAACGTGTTTCACGCGGTGAAACTGACCTTCGCCAATGAGGTCGGTGCCATTCTGTCCGCCCATGGCGTCGATGCCCGGGAGGCGCTGCGGTTGCTGTGCGAGGACCGCGTGTTGAACATCTCGCCGGCCTATTTGCGCCCCGGTTTCGCATTCGGCGGATCTTGCCTGCCCAAGGACGTGCGTAGCTTCCTGGCGCTGGCGGATCAAAAGAACCTCGCGGCCCCGATGCTCAAAAACCTGCTCCCGGCGAATACCGCGATCATCGACCGCACGTTCGACGCCATTGCCCGGCATGGCCGCCAGACGGTGGCTCTGTTCGGGCTGGCATTCAAACAAGGCACCGACGATTTGCGTGAATCGCCGTTTGTCCTGCTGGCCGAAAAGCTGCTCGGTAAGGGTTATGATCTCCGCATTTTTGATCGGTTCGTGCAGGTCGCGACCCTGATGGGATCGAACCGTGCTTACATCGACCGTGAAATTCCGCATCTGGAGCGGCTGATGGTGGCCAGTCCGGAAGCCGCGTTGTCCGGGACCAGGATCGCAGTTATCGGCCACATCGCCTCCGAAGACCGGCCGGCTTTGTTGGCTTCGCTGCACGATCATGTGGTGATCGACCTGGCTGGACTGCCGGCCCTGCGGGACTTGCCGGGCTACGAGGGCCTGTGCTGGTGAAACCACGCCTGCTGTTCGTCAGCCCACGCTTCCTGTTTCCGATGGACCAGGGCGGTAAGATACGCACCGGCAATATCCTGCGTGGCCTGAAGGGCGGCGCGTTCGATGTCACTCTGGCGTCACCCGCGCCGGTCGACCAAGCCCGGTTCGCCGGCGAGATCGATGCCGCGTGCGATCATTTCCTTGGCTGGCCCGAACAGGCGCCGTCGCGGCTTCGGCGGGTGCTGGCGCTGGCCAGCCACCTGCCGGTCGCGGCGGCGACCGATCGCTCCGCCGCCGGCAGCGCCGTGGTCAGACAGGCCATGGCGGCTCGGCCGGATGTGGTCGTGGTCGATTTTCCGCATGCGGACGTGCTGATGCCGGCCCGGATCGATGCCGCGTCAGCGTTGTTCACCCATAACGTCGAAGCGGAAATATTCGAACGGCACGCAAAACGCAGCCGCGGACTCTGGCGCCTGGTCTGGGCCAACCAAAGCCGCAAAATGGCGCGTCTGGAGCAGGAAAGCCTCGCCCGCTACGATACGGTCATCGCCGTATCCGAACGCGACCGCGATGCGTTGGCAAAGCGGTATCGCCTGCCGGCGGTTGAGGCGATCGACACCGGTGTGGATCTCGATTTTTTCGCGATGAACCCGCCGGAGCCGTCACCCGATGCGGACGGCGGAACCATCGTGTTTACGGCGACCATGAGTTGGGCCGCCAACGTCGATGGTATCCATTTTCTGCTGGATGAGGTGTTTCCCCGGTTATTGCGCGCTCGGCCGAACATCCGGGCGGTGATCATTGGGCGCAATCCCCCGGCGGCTTTGTCGGAAAAGATCGCGCAACGGGGACTGAATGTGACGTTGACCGGCTTTGTCGAAGACATCCGCCCCTATGTGGCGCAGGCCAATGTCTATGTCATTCCGCTGTTCGTCGGCAGCGGCACGCGCATCAAAGCGTTCGAGGCCATGGCGATGGGCCGGCCGGTTGTCTCCACGACCCTGGGCATCGAAGGGCTTGATGTCACCGATGGCGATAATTTTCTGCGCGCCGACGACGGCGAGGCATTTGCCAAGGCGATTTTGACGCTGATGGACGACGATTCCATGCGCACCCGCATTGCGTCCGCGGCGCGCCAACTGATGGAAGAGCGTTTCTCCTGGTCTCGGGTCGCGCGTCAGTTCGAGGCTGTTTGCGCGAAGGCTCTCGATCGGCGGGTGTAGCGATTGCATCCGTAGGTGGCCCATGCCCGAATCGGCTGCCCCCCCCTGGAGGTAGCCGGGTTTCTCAGGGGCGGCGCGGCCGGGTGGCGGTAACGTCTGTCCGGCCGCCGAGGCGGTTGGACTGGTACCGCCCGGGACGTCATCAATGCCGGATATCAGCCGCTGCGGGCTTTGCGCCCCTTGGAGCCTCGGTCATCGGGTTTGAGGCCGAGCCCGCTCTGCAATGCCAGGCTGGAGCGCAATTTGGCATAGTCTCTGGCGACCATCGGATAGCTTTCCGGCAATTCCCATTTTGCCCGGTACTCTTCGGGCGTCATGTCATGCACGGTGAGCAGATGCCGCTTGAGCATCTTCATGCTCAGACCGTCCTCCATGCAAATCAGATGGTCGCCGAACACCGTCTGGCCGTACGCGGGATGCACGTACACGTCATCTGATGCCGGGTGAGCATGCCCGGAATGGTCGTGGTGATGAGCATGATGTTCGGCATGCGTGTAAGGCGCCGGTTCGGGAGTCTCAGTGCCCGCCGGGCTGAGTTCGACCAATGTTCTGTAAACATTCTGGATGGCACCTGTTAGCGCATCCGCCGCGACCTGATTGTGTCGTGCGTGTGCCGAAATGATTTGGGCGGAAATATTCAGGATGTGACGGTTGTGGGTAGCCATACGAATCGGTCCTTCAGCGAAAATGAAGCTTTGACGTTTTTTTAACGTTGCATTAGCATTCTGCATAACGTCAATGTCATTCAACGCCAAGGGGCGTCAGAGTGAACAAACCGAGGCGGAGGGTTTAATGAGCGACCATACTTTCCAGGATGCCTACGCCCGGGTGCGTGGCCGTCACGACGATCAGGCTTGGTTTGCCCTGTCACAGCGGCAGATCACGGATACAATCTACCGGGAGATCAGGGCGATCGACCGTGAGCGCCTGATGCAACGTGAAGCCGCTTTTGCCCCGATGGCGATCGCCGCGGAGTAATGTCCGTCGGGTTAGATTGGTTCACCCGGGTTCACGCGAATTTAACGATGGTCTAACCCTGGTTTAATTTTCAGGCGGCGGAACCGTCGCCGGTGCGCGGCGTTAACGGGGAGTGATGACTCTCCTCAGGTCCGGCGCGCTCGCTCCTGACACGCTCCGTTATGGCCGGGGCGCGGTCGTCAACATCTATCATCTGCATCCTTTGGTTGCCGGCCCGTTTGAGACGTGGCCGGCCCTGTTCGCGCGCATAGCGGCGATGGGATTCAGCCACGTTTGTCTCGCTCCTCCCTTCGAACCGGGGACCGGCGGCGACATTTTCGTCCACGCCACGTTCGATCGTCTGCATCCCGCCCTTACGTTCTCCGGATCGGTGGACCAGGGCATCGCCCGAATCGCGGACATGGCCGATCGCGCCGGGCTGCGGTTGATGCTGGATATCGCCCCCGGTCAGGTGGCGATCGCGTCGCCGTTGCATCAGCGCCACCCGGATTGGTTCGGGTCCGCCAGTGGCCCATGGGTCGCAGACCCACGGCGGCCCCCGAGGCGCACCGATGTCGCGGTCCCAAGGTTCGGTCAGACCGAGGTGGCGGATGCCGTTACAGAATGGTGGATCGCCCTCGCGATGCGGTTGGCCGCGGCAGGTGTCGCCGGGTTTCGTTGCCTGACGTTGGATCGCGTCCCACCCTCTTTCTGGCGCCGGCTCACCGCCGCGTTGCCCGAGGCGTTGTTTCTGGCCTGGACGCCGGGAGCGTCCAACATCCGGGATTTGGCGGGAGTCGGGTTTGATCTGACCTGTGCCTCGGCCGGCCGTTGGGACGACCGGGCGACCTGGTTCATCAGCGAACACGAGGCGCTAAGCGATGTGGCCCCGGTTTTGGCAACACCCGAACCGTCTTTCCTCGATCGATTGGTCCAGCACCTTCCCCCGGATGCCGACACGGCGCGGGCCTATCGTTTCGCCCTGGGCGTTGCCGCCGCCACCGCTTCGGGGCTGTTCATCCCGATGGGATTCGAATGTGCCACCAGTCGCCGCTTTGACGCCGCGCGAGCCACGCCGGCGGATTACCAGGCGGCGCAACAGGATCGGGCCGCCGATCTAAGCCAAGACATTGCCGCGGCTATCGCCTCGATCGCGAACCTGCCTCCCGTCGAGACGCTTCGTCCGATCACCAGCCCCGCCGCGCCGGTAACCGCCGTGATGCGTTCGGAGGTGCTGGTGCTGATCAACCCGGACATTGTTCGTTCAGCCCCGATCGGCTTTTCGCTGGCGCCTCTGCCGGCCGTTGCCGGTCAGGCATTCATCGCCGAGGGCGACACCGGTACGCCATTGCGACCGGGCGAGGTCCGCATGCTACGGTGCCGCCGCACGCCGGACATTGCCGGCGGCGGGTTGGAACTGGCCCGGAAATGGGCGGAATCCAGCCGCATCGCGATCGAAGCGGTGCTACCCGGCGGCGATTTTCCCGCTAAAACCGTCGTCGGCCGGAGTTTCACCGTCAGCGCCGACATATTCGGCGACGGCCATGACGTGCTGGCTGCCGCCTTGCTTTGGCGACCGGCGGATGCGGCGGATTGGCGCCGTGTGCCGATGCACAGGGTGGCCAATGACCGATGGGAGGCCTCGATCCGGCCGGATCGCATCGGCCTGTTTCAGTACACTGTTGAAGGTTGGTGGGATCGGTGGGGGACCTTCACGCATGACCTGCACGCCAAGGTCGCGGCGGGTCAGGACGTGACGCTGGAGATCCGGGAGGGCCGCGATCTGGTTCAGACAGCGCTCGGGCGTGCCGGCGAGACGACGGTTGATCACCTGCTGTCGGAGGATCTGGCGGACAAGATGCAAGAAGCCGACACCCGCCCGTTCGCCGCCCGGGGTATAGTTCATAAATTGCGGGTTGATCGCCCGGCCGCCGAATTTGCGAGCTGGTATGAGCTGTTTCCCAGATCGGCCACCGATGACCCCGGGGTCCATGGCACACTCCGCTCCGTCATCGATCGTCTGCAGGACATCCGGACCATGGGATTTGACGTGCTGTACTTCCCGCCGATCCATCCGATCGGCAGGATCAATCGCAAGGGCCGCAATAACAGTCTGCAAGCGGAGCCATCCGACGTCGGCAGCCCCTATGCGATTGGCAGCGCCGAGGGCGGTCACGATGCGATCCATCCAGCCTTGGGTACCCTGGACGATTTCCAGACGCTGGTGCACGCCGCGCGGCGGAACGGATTGGAACTGGCGCTCGATTTTGCCATCCAGTGCGCGCCGGATCATCCGTGGGTTACTCAGCATCGGGACTGGTTTCGATGGCGCCCCGATGGCTCCATGCGGTACGCTGAAAATCCGCCAAAGAAGTATGAAGATATCGTCAACCCCGATTTCTACAGCGACGCCTCATTCCCTGCGGTATGGCTGGCGCTGCGGGATGCGATCCAGTTCTGGGTTGAGCAGGGCGTGCGCATCTTCCGCGTGGACAATCCGCACACGAAGCCATTGCCGTTCTGGCAGTGGATGATCGCCGATATCCAAAGCCGCCAACCGGAGGTCCTGTTCCTGTCAGAGGCGTTCACCCGCCCCAAACTGATGTATCGCCTCGCCAAAATCGGCTTTTCCCAGTCCTATACGTATTTCACATGGCGCAACACCAAGCAGGAACTGACCGAGTATCTCACCGAATTAACCACTCCGCCGGTTGCGGATTTTTTCCGGCCGAACTTCTTCGTCAACACCCCGGATATCAATCCGGTTTTCCTGCAGACCTCCGGCCGGGCAGGTTTTCTGATCCGAGCGGCGCTGGCCGCCACGCTGTCCGGCCTGTGGGGTATTTATTCTGGATTTGAGATCTGTGAGGCGGCCCCGTTGCTGGGACGCGAGGAATATCTGGACTCCGAAAAATATGAGATCAGGCCCAGAAATTACGAGCAATCCGGCAACATCGTCGCGGAGATTTCCGCTTTAAATCATATCAGACGCCAACATCCGGCCTTGCAATCCCCTCTCGGCCTGACATTCTACCCTGCGTACAACGATCTGGTCATTCTATATGGGAAACGTGATCCCATCGACGGCAGCATGGTCCTGGTGGCTGTCAGCCTCGATCCCCATATCGCGCAAGAGGCGAATATCGAGGTGCCTCTGTGGGCGTTCGGATTGCCGGACGATGCGGCCATTTCGGCAACCGATCTGATGCGTGGGGGACATTTCATGTGGTTTGGCAAAAATCAGCATATCCGGCTGGACCCCGCGGATTTGCCGTTCCGCATTTGGCGGCTCGTGGCGCGTTAAGATGAACGTTGTTCATCCGCGCCCGCACATAGTTCCCCCGATAGTAGATGCTGATCCGTTATGGTATAAGGATGCCATCATCTATCAGCTTCACATCAAGTCCTTTTTCGATGCCAATAACGACGGCATCGGTGATTTTGCCGGACTGATCGCGAGGCTCGATTATATCGCTGAACTTGGGGTGAACACGATTTGGTTGCTGCCGTTTTATCCGTCGCCTCGACTGGACGACGGCTATGACATTGCCGACTATCGCGGCGTCCATTCCGATTACGGCACACTTGCGGATGTGAAGCGGTTTATCGCGGCGGCTCACGACAGAGGCATTCGCGTCATCGCCGAATTGGTGGTCAACCATACCTCCGACCAGCATCCGTGGTTCCAGCGCGCCCGCCTGGCCAAACCGGGATCGATGTACCGTGACTTCTATGTCTGGTCACCCGATGATCGAAAATATGCCGGGACGCGTATTATCTTTGTGGACTCGGAACGGTCGAACTGGAGCTGGGATGAAACCGCCAAGGCGTATTACTGGCACCGCTTCTACCACCATCAGCCCGATCTGAACTACGACAATCCGCGCGTGATGCGGGAGGTTCTGGCGGTGCTGCGCTACTGGGCGGAACTGGGCATTGATGGTTTGCGGCTGGACGCGGTCCCCTATCTGGTCGAGCGCGAAGGTACCAACAACGAAAACCTGCCGGAAACCCACGCGGTTTTGAAACGAATTCGCGCGGAAATGACCGCTCTGTATCCGGATAAGATGTTGTTGGCGGAGGCCAACCAGTGGCCGGAGGATACCAAGGATTATTTCGGCGACGGTGACGAATGCCACATGGCATTCCATTTCCCGCTGATGCCCCGCATGTACATGGCGATCGCGCGGGAAGATCGTTTCCCGATCACCGATATTCTGCGGCAGACCCCCGACATTCCTGCGAGCTGTCAGTGGGCGATCTTCCTGCGCAACCATGATGAACTGACATTGGAGATGGTGACCCAGTCCGAACGCGACTTCCTGTGGGAAACCTATGCCGCCGACCGTCGCGCCAGGATCAATCTCGGTATTCGCCGCCGCCTCGCCCCGTTGCTGGAACATGACCGGCGGCGTATCGAGTTGATGAACTACCTGTTGCTGTCGATGCCGGGCACGCCGGTGATCTATTACGGCGACGAAATTGGGATGGGGGACAACATCCACCTGGGTGACCGCAACGGCGTCCGCACGCCGATGCAATGGTCGCCCGATCGCAATGGCGGCTTTTCCCGGGTGGCAGATCCGTCCAGACTGGTGCTGCCGATGGTGATGGACCCGCTGTACGCCTATCAGAGCGTCAATGTCGAATCGCAGGCGTCCGACCCGCATTCGTTGCTGATGTGGATGCGGCGAACCATCGCCATCCGTCGGCAGTACCAGGTGTTCGGCCGCGGATCATACCGTTTGCTGTATCCGAAAAACCGCAAAATTCTTGCCTATCTGCGCGAATACGAAGGCACGACGATCCTGTGCGTCGCCAACCTGTCGCGCACCCCGCAGGCGGTTGAGTTGGACCTGTCGGAGTTCCAGGCGCGGGTTCCCATCGAGTTGGATGGTCACTCGCAATTTCCGCCGATCGGACAATTGCCTTACATGCTGACCCTACCGCCGTACGGCTTCTACTGGTTCCTGTTATCCGAAGCCGACGACTGGCCGTCCCTCCATATCCCCGCGCCGGAACCCATGCCCGAATACCAGACAATCGTCATGCGTCAGACCCTCTATGACGCCGTCCTCGCGGCACGCGCGGTGATCGAGCGTGACGTGCTGCCGCAATACCTCGCCATGCGCCGCTGGTTCGGCATGAAGGATCAGGTGTTACGATCCGCTCGCATCGCCCTGATGACACGGGTGCCATCCAACGACGCGGTGCTGATGGAGATCGAAACCGAAACGGCATCCGGCAGCGCCCGTTGGCTGCTGCCGCTAGGTATCGTCTGGGATGATGCGACCGTGCCGCCGTTGCAATCGCAACTGGCGCTGGCCCGCGTCCGGCGCGGGGCGAAAGTCGGCTTGCTGACCGATGCTTTCGCGTTACCCGCGTTCCCGCGGGTCGTGTTGGCTGGCCTGGCTCAGAAGGATATCATCGCCACTGAACACGGCATGATCCGGTTTGAGCCGACAGCCCGTATGGCCGAGATCGTCGTGCCCGACGGCGTTGAAATGAACTGGATCTCAGCGGAACAGTCGAATTCCTCCGTCATCGTCGGCGACGTCGCCATCATTAAAATGTTTCGCCGGGTAACGGACGGCCCGCACCCGGAAGCCGAGATGGGCCGATACCTGACCGATCAGGGATTCGCCAACACACCGGCTCTGTTGGGCGAAGTCGTGCGCGTCGATCCGGACGGCACCCGCCATGCGCTGGCCATCGCCCAGGCATTCCTTCGCAACCAGGGTGACGCGTGGATTTGGACGACCGACCTGCTTCTGCGCGGACTGTCCGATATCGCCGGCGGCGATGAAGCCGCGGCTGGCGATGCCGCCAGCCACGCCGACTACGTGCGTTTTGCCGGGCTGCTCGGGCAACGAGTCGGGGAAATGCACATGGTCCTGGCGCGCCCGAGCGGCAATCCGGAATTCGCGCCGGAAACCGGAACCGCGGCCACGGTGGCGTTATTCGGCGATCGGGCGTTGAGCCAACTTCAGGCCGCCTGGCGTGTCCTGCAAACCTCAACCGAACCCGATCGCGGCTTCGTGGAGGCGACGTACGAAGCCTTGTGCGCAGCCCTCCCGGGGCTGGCCCAAGCCGCCGTCGGAACGACACTGACCCGTATCCATGGCGACCTGCATCTGGGTCAGGTGCTTGTCTGCAACGGCGACGTTGCCATCATCGACTTCGAGGGAGAGCCCGCCAAACCGGTGGAACTCCGCCGCCGCAAGGACCACCCGTTACGCGATGTCGCCGGCATGATCCGGTCGTTTGATTACGCCGCGGCCGTGGTGAAGCGGCGCAGCCTGGCGAGCCACGCTCATCTGGCGGATGAGCAGGTGAACCAGTTCCTGGAAAGCTTCGTTGAACGGGCAACCGAAGCGTTCCTGGCGGGTTACCGGGACGCTGTTGCATCCGATGCCGGGCAGGCGCCTATTGCGCTCGATACGAGGTTGCTCGATTTGTTCTTGATCGAAAAGGCAGCGTATGAGGTGGTCTATGAGGCAGCCAATCGTCCGGCCTGGGTCGATGTGCCGTTGCACGGACTGGTCCGCCGAACGCGCCTTCTGCTCGGAGTTGAGGCTGTCGCATGAATGATGCCGTTGCTGTCCCGTCGATCTCACCCACGCAGGCCTGGCAATTATCCGCTGGTTGCCTGCGTGATCCGTTCGCGGTTCTGGGACCATTCGACGCCGACCCGGGGCGGATCGTTCGCGCCTTTCTTCCGGGTGCAAAGGGTGTGGACGTCATCGCCCGAACCGACGGCCGGCATCTGGGGACGCTGACACGCGGGAAACCCGACGGCTTGTTCGCGGGGCGGGTGGAAAGCCACGACCCGTACTGCTTTCGCATTCAATGGCAGGACGCGATACAAGAAATCGAAGATTCCTACAGCTTCGATCTGTTGTTGAGCGAAACCGACCTGCATTTGTTTAATGAAGGTCGGCTGTTCGAGATCGCCTTTACCCTCGGCGCCAACCCGATGACGATCGATGGCGTGCGCGGAGTGCGGTTCGCCGTCTGGGCGCCCAACGCGCAGGCTGTGTCGGTCATCGGTGACTTCAACACCTGGGACAACCGGCGTCACCCGATGCGGCTGCGCTACCCGTCCGGGGTATGGGAATTGTTCGTTCCGCGCGTCGGTCCGCACGCTCGGTATAAATTCGCGATGGTCGGAGCGGATGGCGTGCGTCTGCCCGATAAAGCCGACCCGTTGGCGAAATCGGCGGAGGCAGCCCCGGCCACCGGCTCGATCGTTGTCGATCCGGTTCCGTATGTCTGGCATGACGAAACCTGGATGCAGACTCGCGCTTCCCGGCACACCGCCGCCGCACCCATTTCGGTGTATGAGGTCCATGCCGCGTCCTGGTTTCGTCCCGGACCCGATCTGACGGCAAGCTGGGACGAGTTGACCGGCCGGCTGGTTCCCTATGTTCAGGACCTTGGGTTTACCCACGTCGAACTCATGCCGGTTGCGGAACATCCGTTCGGCGGCTCGTGGGGCTACCAGCCGCTCGGGCTGTTTGCACCCTCCGGCCGTTTTGGTTCGCCGGATGGCTTTTGCCGGTTTGTCGATGCCTGCCATGCTGCCGGTATCGGGGTGATTATCGACTGGGTGCCGGCGCATTTTCCGGGCGATGCTCATGGATTGGTTCAGTTCGACGGCACGCCGCTGTTCGAACATGCCGACCCGAAGGAGGGGTTCCATCAGGACTGGAACACATTCATCTACAATTTTGGCCGCCGGGAAGTGCAAGGCTTTCTGATCGCCAGCGGTGTGCACTGGCTGGAACACTTCCACGTTGATGCGCTGCGCGTCGATGCCGTCGCTTCGATGCTGTACCGGGATTACAGCCGCAAACAGGGCGAATGGATTCCGAACATCTATGGCGGGCGGGAAAATCTGGAAGCGATCGGCTTCCTGCGCCACTTCAACGCGGTGGTGGCGGAACGCTGCCCTGGTGCGATGACCATCGCTGAGGAATCCACTGCATGGCCGGGGGTTTCACGCCCGATCAAAGATGGCGGCCTGGGTTTCACGTTTAAGTGGAACATGGGCTGGATGCATGACACGTTACACTACATGGAGTGTGACCCGGTTTATCGGAAATTCCACCACAACGAAATGACCTTCGGTTTGCTGTATGCGTTCTCGGAGAATTTCGTTTTGCCGCTGTCGCATGACGAGGTCGTGTATGGCAAAGGATCGCTGATCCAAAAAATGCCGGGTGACGACTGGCAGCGGTTTGCCAATTTGCGCTGCTATTTTGGTTTCATGTGGGCGCACCCTGGCAAGAAGCTGATTTTCATGGGCGGTGAGATCGCCCAATGGCGCGAATGGAATCACGATACTGCGATTGACTGGGATTTGTTGGATCAACCGAGGCATCGTGGCATTCAGACACTGGTGCGCGACCTGAACGGGTTCTATCGTCAGCATACCGCGCTGCATCAAAGGGATTCCGTATCGACGGGGTTCCGCTGGGTCATCGGCGATGATTCCGCGAATTCAGTCTTTGCGTTCCTGCGGCAAGGAAATGAAGACGGCCAGTTTGTCCTGGTCGTCTGTAACATGACGCCGGTGCCGCGGTTCGGATATGGGATTGGAGTCCCTCGGCCCGGCTATTGGCGGGAGTTATTGAATACCGATGCGGGCATCTATGGCGGCTCCAACCTGGGCAATGCCGGCGGCGTCGATACGGTGCCCTCTCAATTGCATGGAGAGGCACAGGCGGTGTTTCTCACGTTGCCGCCTCTTTCGACGATCTTTTTGTCCACAGGCACTTAAGCGTCCGGTTTCTGCTCCGACGACTTCCAAACAGAGCGTTCGGCGCTGCCGTGAGACTATCTCTCCGCCGAAGGAACGGGATCGGCCGATGACCGTTGTCAATGCTTGAAGGCAACGGTGTCGGGTTCGGTGCCTGTTGGTCCCGCGGCTTGGGTAAGGAAAGCGGATATGGAAAAAATCTTAGAGTCCGCTTGCGGATTTGGGGCCCGGCGGTTGACCGCCGGTTCGGTTAGATTCCGCCTGTGGGCGCCGGTCCAGGAAACGGTTTCAGTTGCGTTCGAATCAGGGGACCTGTTGCCGATGCACCGTTCCATCGACGGTTGGTTCGAAGCAGTCGCGGACGTGCCAGATGGCACGGCATATCGCTATCGGTTGGCGGATGGCCTGTTGATTCCTGATCCGGCATCCACCGGTCAGTGTGACGACGTCCATGGTGCGAGCGTGGTGGGAAGCGGTCATTACGTATGGCAGCATCCGGAATGGCTTGGCCGCCCCTGGACGGAGGCGGTGCTGTACGAGGTTCATCCCGGAACGGCGGGCGGCTTCTGTGCGATCCGCGACGATTTGCCGCGCCTGAAGGCCCTGGGCGTTACGGCAGTGGAACTGATGCCCGTCGCGGCTTTTCCGGGCCGGCGGAACTGGGGGTATGATGGTGTGCTGCCTTATGCTCCCGATCGGACCTACGGGACCCCGGAGGATCTGAAGTCATTGATCGACACCGCCCATGGCCTGGGGCTGATGATGTTCCTGGACGTGGTCTATAATCACTTTGGTCCTGACGGAAATTATCTCGCGGCCTATGCGCCGCAATTCTTTCGCGATGATGTGAACACCCCGTGGGGGCCGGCCATCGACTTCCGCCGGCCGGAAGTCCGTGATTATTTCACATGCAACGTTTTGATGTGGCTACAGGACTACCGCTTCGACGGTCTGCGATTCGACGCGGTGCACGCCATTCAGGACCAGGACTGGGTGGAGGAAATGGCTGCTTCGGTGCGATCCGCCATCGGCGATCGCCATGTTCATCTGGTTCTGGAACACCACAACGCTGCTGCGCTGTTGCGCACATCGGCCGATGCGCAGTGGAACGATGACGGCCACAACGTGCTGCACGTTTTGCTCACGGACGAAGATGGCGGCTATTACGCCGACTATGCAAACGACCCCGCCGCGAAACTGGCTCGGGTTTTGTCAGACGGTTGGATCTACCAGGGTGAGACGTCGGCCTACCTGCAGGCGCCGCGCGGTGAGCCATGTTCGGACCTGCCGCCATACGCACATGTCCTATTCCTGCAAAATCACGATCAGATTGGAAACAGAGCATTTGGCGAGCGACTGACGTCGTTGGCGGGCGTGGCGGCAATGGATGCGGCGATCGCGCTGCAAATCCTCTGTCCGCAAATACCGTTGCTGTTCATGGGCGAGGAAACCGGGTCGCGTACGCCATTTTTGTTCTTTACCGATCATCACGACGCTCTGGCGGACACGGTGCGCGAAGGGCGGCGGAAAGAATTTGCCGGTTTTGTTCAATTCGCCGACCCGGCGCAGCGTGAGCGCATTCCCGATCCGAATGCGGTTTCGACATTTACGGCCTCTTTTCCCCAACCGGACGCGCCGGATCGTTTTGAATTCTACCAACACCTGATCGCGCTGCGCATGGCAGAGATCGTTCCGCGCCTTCCCGGCGCCACCTCGCTGGGCGCCGAACCGATCGGCCCGAAAGCGGTCCGCGCCCGTTGGATGATGGGGGATGGCACCAGGCTAACGATCATTACCAATCTGGGGCCGGAAATCCTTCCGGTTGACGCGCCAACCGGGCGCTTGCTGTTCAAGACCGCGGAAGCTGCTCCAATGACGGCCGCGTATCTGGAGGATGCCGCATGAGTGACGAAGTCCTGAGAGACCTGGCCCGTCGGGCCGGCATCGCCGTGGAATGGCAGGATTACGCGGGGCGACCTAAGGTCGTTACGGGTGAAGTCTTGAAGCGGGTGTTGGCCGCCTTGGGTTTGCCCGCCGACACCAGCCGCGAATTATCGTCCAGCCGGCGTTTACTCACCAAACGAAGCAGTCTGGCGGATTTGCCACCGCTGGTCACCGCAGTTGCAGGGCGTCCGACGCGCCTGGATGTGGGCGGTAACGAGGCGCAAGCCGCCGAATTGCTGTTAGAACGCGGGGAAACCCGATCTGTGTCGCTGTTGCCGGCGCGAGGGCGGTTGCGCATCCCGGCCGTAGCCGAAATTGGCTACCATCGGCTGCGGGTGGAGGATCGAGAGATCGTCCTGGCGGTGTCGCCGGCCCGGTGCCGTTCGATCGAGGATGTTGTTCCAGATGCGAGACTATGGGGATTGTCCGCACAACTGTATGGTTTAAGCCATCCAGGCGATGCCGGCATTGGTGACCTGGCCGGCGCGGCGGATCTGGCGCGGGTGGCGGGTTCGAAAGGTGCGGACGCTATCGCGCTGAGTCCGATGCATGCGTTGTACGCTGCCGACCCCGCCCGTTTCGGCCCCTACGCGCCGTCGAGCCGTTTGTTCCTGAATCCGCTGTATGCCGCGCCGGGATTGGTATTCGGGCAGGGCGTCGGCGACGAGGCACCGCCATCCAATGGCCTGATCGATTGGCCGCAAGCGTCGGCGGCAAAATATGCTTCATTGCGGCAATTGTTCGAATCATTCGTTGACGGAACCGATTGGGACGGCCCGCTGGGTGCGGATTTCGCGCGATACCGAGCGGATCAGGGGTCTTTGTTGTTCGAACATGCGTGTTTTGAAGCGTTGCAGGCCACGCGGATGCCGCAACGTGACTGGCGGGCGTGGCCTTCGGATCTGCGCGATCCCAGAGGTTCCGCCATTGCTTTCTTTGCGGCGTCGCAACACGACGATGTCCTGTTTCACCAGTTCCTGCAATGGATTTCCGATCGATCCGTGGCGGCGGCGCAAGGCGCGGCGCGGCAGGCGGGCATGCGGATCGGTCTGATCGGCGACCTCGCGGTCGGCACCGACCCCAACGGCAGCCATGCCTGGAGCCGGCAAAGCGATGTTCTCCTTGGTTTGACTATTGGCGCGCCACCGGACCTGCTGAACCCGCAAGGGCAGGATTGGGGCCTGACCGGCTTCTCACCTCGGGCCATGGAGGATAACGGGTACGCGCCGTTCCTGGCGACGCTGCGGGCGGCCATGCGCAACGTCGGTGGAATCCGTGTCGATCATGCGATGGGATTGGCCCGGTTGTGGCTCATCCCAGAGGGCGGCTCGCCCGCCGAGGGCGCGTATCTGAATTATCCGGTGGCCGATCTGTTACGTCTTCTGGCGTTGGAATCCGTGCGTCACAACGTGGTCGTGATCGGGGAGGATCTTGGAACGGTGCCGGAGGGTTTCCACGATATGCTGGAACAGAGCGGTATTCATGGCATGCGTGTCCTATGGTTCGAACGTGACTCCCAGACCGGGTTCGTCCCTTCAAGGGGCTGGGGCAGCACCGACGTGGCGATGACCTCCACCCACGATCTTCCAACCGTTGCAGGTTGGTGGAAGGGCAACGATATCGATGTCCGGCATCAGTTCGGCCGGCTGGGTGATGGTGTCGATCCCGACACCGTGCGCCAGGAACGGGAACAGGACAGGCCGCGTTTGTGGAATGCGTTTGTGCGAGAACAGGTCGGCGAAGGGGCAGTCCCAGGGCCGGAGGAAACCGATCGCGTGGTCGATGCCGCGGTGCGCTTCATTGCCAAAACGGAAGTCCCATTGTCGCTGATTCCACTCGAAGATCTTCTGGGCCAGGTGGAACAGCCCAATCTGCCCGGCACGGTAACCGAACATCCCAACTGGCGGCGCCGGCTGCCTGTGCCGGCGGACGCCGTATTGCTGGATGAGGCGGTTGCTCGCCGGATCGAATTTGTCGTGGCGGAGAGACCGCGGCAGTGACGCCCCGTGCGACCATGCGGTTGCAACTGCACGCTGGCTTTACCTTCCCGGACGCCGCCGCTTTGGTTCCTTATCTGGTGGATATGGGGATCAGTCATGTCTATTCGTCGCCTATTCTGACCGCCCGGGCCGGATCGATGCACGGATACGATGTGATCGATCCGACCGCCGTTAATCCTGAACTGGGTGGTGAAACCGGCCTGCGCGCGTTCGTGTCGGAGCTACGCCGTGCCGGCCTGGGGCTGATCGTGGATATCGTGCCAAACCATATGGCTGTCGGTGGGGCCGACAATCCGTGGTGGACCGATTTACTGCGATACGGCAGGGCCAGCCGATACGCGGATTTCTTCGACGTAGATTGGGAAACAGCCGATCCGGAGCTGCGGGGAAAGATACTTGCCCCGTTCCTGGGCCGCCCGTATGGGCAGGCACTGGACGCAGGAGAGATCCGGCTGGGTCAGACGCCTCTGGGCGAACCGGTGATCCGGTATTTCGGTAGCGAATTTCCAATCGATCCGGATCATTACGCTGCCATTTGTGAAAGTGGCACGGAATCCTTTGACCCGGACACGGATCACGGCCGATGCCATCTGCACCAGCTTCTTGAAGCGCAACATTACCGGCTGGCGTGGTGGGGCGTGGCAGGCGACGAAATCAACTGGCGGCGCTTCTTTGACATCAATGGATTGGCGGCCTTGCGTATTGAAGTGCCGGCGGTGTTTGAGGAAACCCACGCCACTCTGTTCCGCTTATACGAAGAAGGTTTGATCGATGGTTTCAGGATAGACCACGTCGATGGCCTGTCCGACCCGCCCGGGTATTGCCGCCGGTTGCGACAACGGTTGAAAGACCTCGTTCCTGACAAGCATGCTTATCTGGTGGTCGAGAAAATTCTGGGTTCAGGTGAATCGTTGCCGGCCGGCTGGGGCGTCGATGGCACCAGCGGCTACGATTTTATGAATGAGGTCAGCGCCCTGCAACATGACGCGTCCGGTGCGCCAGCGCTTGGCCGCCTGTGGCACGACCTGACGCAGCGGCCCGAAAATTTTGACGCCGAGGAAATCCCTGCCCGGAAGGAAATTCTCCAGCGTGGGTTTGATGCCCAACTGAACGCGGTCACGTCCGCGCTGCACCGAGTGGCCCGTTCGGATCGGAACACACGAGACTTTTCAGCCGCTACAATTCGCCAGGGCCTGATCTCGTTGCTCTCGCATTTCCCGGTTTATCGCGGTTACGACGCGGGATCGAAGCGATCGGCCATGGACGAAGTATCGTTCGGTAAGGCTTTGTCAGCGGCAAAACAATCTTCGCCCGCATCGACTCATGCCGCTCTCGACCAACTCGACCGATGGCTCGGCGGCGAGCCGGGGGACAAGGTTGCCGCCACCAGGTTTCAACAGCTCAGCGCACCGGTTGCCGCGAAAGCGGTCGAGGACACGGCATTTTATCGCTACGGTAGGTTGCTGTCGCGCAATGACGTCGGTTTCGATGCGGCCCGGCTTGGGTCATCCATCGCGGCCTTTCATGGCGTCTGCGTGGATCGGCTGGCGACATTTCCCGATGCGATGCTGGCCACGGCCACACATGATCACAAGCGCGGCGAGGACCTGCGGGCGCGTTTGGCCGTCATCAGTGAGATCCCGGACGCATGGGCCGCGTTCCTGGAAAACTGCCGGGCGATCGAGGCCACAAGACCCGACGCGGCCGACGAGATCATGCTGTATCAGATGATCGTCGGTGCCTGGCCGCCGCACATGACCTTATCGGATGAGCCGGAGTTGCAGGCATTCGCCGAACGTCTGGCCGGCTGGCAAGAAAAGGCGTTGCGTGAGGCGAAGTTACGCACCGACTGGACCGCGCCTGACCTGCACTACGAGAGTCAGGCACGTGACTTCCTGATTGACCTGCTGGCGCCTCATAGTGCCTTCCTGCCGGTCGCCCGGTCATTCGTGGATACCATTGCGCCAGCGGGAGCCGTCAACGGCCTGGTGCAGACCGTTCTGAAGATGACCGTTCCGGGCATGCCGGACTTCTTCCAGGGTTCGGAGTTCTGGGACTTCAGTCTGGTCGATCCGGATAATCGCAGGCCGGTTGATTATGACATGCGGCGCGCCGCCCTGCATGAGCCGTCGGATTGGGCGGATCGCCAAAGGACCTGGCGCGACGGACGTATCAAGCAGGCCATGATCCAGAACGTGCTTGGACTTCGCCATCGGGTCCCGGAATTGTTCGCGCGCGGAACCTATACGCCGTTGGAGGTGAAAGGACCGCTGGACAATCACATTGTTGCCTTTGCCCGTTGCCAGGAAAACCTCGTTCTGATTGTCATCGTGCCACGTTTGGTGTTCCGCTTGCTGCGAATCGGCGATTCAATCGCACTGAATCCGGTTCGATGTGATGACACCACGGTGTTGATTCCCGAGGCCCTCCACGGCCGGCGGGTTGCATCGCTATTTGGCGGCGGTGAGGTTATTGCCCTTGAACGCGCTGTGTCGCTTGTGCCTCTGC
This sequence comes from uncultured Rhodopila sp., assembly GCA_903932145.1. Classification (GTDB taxonomy): domain Bacteria; phylum Pseudomonadota; class Alphaproteobacteria; order Acetobacterales; family Acetobacteraceae; genus Rhodopila. The sequence goes on from CAIZFE010000040.1 coordinate 22,182, forward strand.
TGGCCGATTGTCCAGTAACGGTATTATACTCGATCGAATTGATGTGATGCTGCACTGCAATCGGTAGAACGGAAGCGGCTCTGCCGCGTTACTGGTCGGTTGCCGCTGGGATGTCCTCGCGGCCCGGTCAGAAAGTTACTGGATCATGTCAAGATCGAATACCATGCTGATGGCGGCTGTGCTGATCGCCGTTCCTTGGGGTCTCGCGATGGCCCAACCGACCACACCGTCCAGCAATGAGTCCAAGACCATGCCAACCGGGACGGACGCCCGGCCAGGGCATAATGGAAATACGGCAGCATCGGCGAACCCGAACCAGCCGGGTGCCACGGGCCAAACGATCGTTCCCGGATCGAACAGCAGCGTCGCGGGGGCGAACCGCGTGCAACCCGATCCGAACAGCAGTGCGAGCTCCTTCGGATCAAGCGGCGGCGGTAGTCACTAATCGAACAAATCGCCCGGCCGCATGTCGCGGCCGGGCGAACCATGGTCAGCGGGCTTTGATAGGGCGGTCGCCATGGCTGGTTTGCGGCACGCCCCTGTTCAATGACAAATGCGAGTGGACACCGAGCCAGCCTTCGCCGGCTTTCTCAAAGACGATCGTTGCGCGTCCGGGGCGGTCGAACGGCGATCCGTCGGGATGGAACCCGGTGCTGGTCCACGGCGCGACCACGACCGCCATGCTGCGATCTTGCGAAATCAGGACATGCGTTCCGGAAATGGTGAAGCGGAAATCATCAGTGCGTGGCCACACATTGTCCCACTGCGAATTCACCCAGGCCTCCAGGCTCGGCAGCACGTCCTTGTGGGTGCCGAATGCCAGTATCTCCGGATGGAACAGCGGCCGCGCAGACGCATAATCGACGGCGCGAACGTGGGCGGAAAACCCCTCCAACCAGGCAACAAACCAGCTCTTCGTTTCAACATCGGCGTTGGGTAAACTCATACCGTTATCTCCCGTGATGTCCGGCGCCGGCTGCGCCAGTCGCTGGCCAGCGCCATCAGCGATGTCATGGCCATGAACAGCACCGACGAGAAGAAGACCCAGCGCGGCAGGTTATGATCCATGATCCAACCGCCGATCAGCGGCCCGATCGTGCCGCCGATATTGAACCCTGTTGTTACGATGCCAAACACCCGGCCGAATGCACCCGGCGGGGACGCCGCCCGCACCAGCATGTCGCGCGACGGGGAAATCATACCGGACAGGAACCCGGCCATCCCCATCGCCGCCACCAGCAACACCGCACCGAGATCGACGGTGCCGACCAGCAGGATCAGCACCGCCGCGCCGCCGAACCCGAACGCCGCAACGTCACCGTGACGGGTCGTTTTGTCCGCGATAATGCCGCCCGCCAGAACTCCAATCGCCGACATAAACAGGAACGCTGACAGGGCAAGATTGGCGGAGGACAGCGACACGCCATAGACGCTGACCAGCGCAACCGCGGAGTAATTTGTCAGCGCGCCGCTGCTGAGGCTGAGCAGCGCGAAAAAGCCAACCAGCCCCATCACGGTGGGGGTCAGCAGTTTTCGCATCGGGATATGCGGTGCCGCCGCGGTCGGGATGCGTGCCGCCGCATGCACATCCAGCCATCCCGCCATCGCCAGCGGAATCGCCACGACAAGACCGAGGACACCGGCGGCGATAATGGCGGTTTGAAAACCGAAGGCCCGCGCACCCAACAGCATCAGGATCGGCGCGATGGCGCTGCCCAGGAAACCGGCGAAGGTGTGCAACGAAAATGCCTTGCCCAACCGGCTTGGCTCGATCACCGACCCCAGGATGGCGTAATCGGCCGGGTGATAAACCGCGTTGGCGATGCCGGCCAACACCATCGCGCACAAAATCCAGGGATAGAACGGGAAGAATCCAATGGACACATAGGCCGCGCCACCCAACACCAGCCCGCCGGTCAGCACCCGCCGAGCACCGAAACGATCGACAACCCAGCCCATCGGTGTCTGCGCCAGGCCGCCCACAATGTTGAACAGTGTGAGAGCGAAACCCAGTTCCACAAAACCCAGGCCGAGGCGGTCCCGCAGCATCGGGAACAGCGGTACCAGCACCAGGTAGTAGAAATGGCTGACCAGATGCGCCGAACAAATCAGCGCCAGGGATTTCACTTCGAGGCGGGGAAGCGGCGTGCTCATTGATCGCTCTGGGCTCGTCTGGGTTTCGGGATGGTGCCTGTTACACCGGCGGCGGCAAGGCGGTCGATGTCTTCGCGAGCCAGCCCCAGACGTCCGCCCAGAATGGCTTCGTTATCTTGCCCCAAAGTCGGCGCGACGCGGCGCACCGGATACGGGTCAGGACCTTCGCGGAACGGGGCTGACGATTGCCAGTGCATGCCAATGAACGGACGGTCGAGGCGACGCCAGAAGCCGCGGGCGATCAGATGCGGGTCATCGACCAGTGCCAGCGGCGTGCGAACAACCCCGGCTGCGATGCCCTCGGCTTGTAGCGTTAGCATGGCTGCGTCGGCATCACGCGCAGCGGTCCAATGGCCGATGGCCGCCTCCAGCTCTTCCTGCCGTTCGCGCCGTTGCGGTGCCGTCAGCTCCGCCAACACCGGCAGGTTCAGGACGGCACACAGGGATCGCCACATCGTATCGTCTGTCACCGAAATCGCGATCCACGCATCGTCGCCGGCGCACCGAAAACAGCCTTGCGGCACGAACAGCGGATGCTGGTTGCCGATGCGCGGCGGGATGACGCCGGTTGCGGATTGCGCGATCAACGCCGGCGCCACCAGCGGCAGCATGCACTCCACCTGCGACAGATCGATGTTTTGGCCGATGCCGGTTGCCTGCTTGTGCAGCAAGGCGACCATCAGCGCCGCCGCCGCGTTGAAGCCGCCGATCGGGTCGCCATACGCCGTCTGGTTCATCGTCGGCGGGTCGTCCGGGAACCCGGTGATCGTTGGCAGGCCGGAGGCTTGTTCCAAGGTCGAACCATAACCGCGACACGCACTCCAGGCGTTGTTCGATCCGAACGCCGGCATCGACAGCATGACCAGATCCGGCTTCACACCGCGCAAAACGGCGTAATCCAGACCCAGTTTCGAAAGCACCTCGGACGAGTAGTTCTCGATCACCGCATCGGCGCCCACGACCAGCCGTTTCAACAGATCGACGCCATCGGGTTGCGTCAGATCCAGTGTGACGTCCAGTTTGTTGCGGTTCATCAGTTGGAACCAGGGTATTTTCTCGTAGTTCTGGGCGGCGATGAACGCGGCGCGCAGATCGGTGCCGCGCCACCAATCGGGATACTGGCAGGCCTCGACCTTGATGATCTCGGCACCGAGTTCGCCCAGATGCCTGGCGGCGGTGGGACCGGCCCAGCCCATGGTCAGGTCGATGATCCGCATGCCCTGTAATGGCAGCGATCCCGCTGGTGCCGGCCGATCGACACGCTCCTGTTCCGGAACAAACCATGCGGCGTGATCCTCGCCGGCCAGCGGCGCGGTGCCCCCGGTGCGCGGCGGCGTCGCCAGCAGATGCTGCGGCAGGACCGGTGCCTCGAACGCTACGTCACCAATCCGAACCGGAACGAAGGCGCCCCGTTCGCGGTGTACTGATTGTTCCAGCAGCTCCGCCATGGTCGGGACCACCGCCATCGGCAGCTTGTGTTCCAGTGCGAGTTCGAACCATTCAACGGCGGTGCGGTTTTCCCACACCGGCTGAAACAACGCGTCGATCGCGTGTGCCTGTGCCAGCCGCTCCGTGTTCACGGCGTAACGGGGATCGCGCGCCACTTCGGGCATCCCCAGCATGCCGCAGAGGCCGCGCCATTGGCCGGGCGTGACGATGGTGACCCCGATCATGCCGTGTTTCGTCTGGTAGATCCCCACCGGGTAGTTGCGTCCGAAACGATTGACGCCCGGCCGCTTGCGGGAAAATCCAGCGTCCCAGGCGACCGCCGCCTCATATTCGGCGACAGCAACGGCGGTTTCGTGGATGCTGACGGAAAACCGCCGATGCCCCGACGCGCGGTCGAACAGGCCGGCGCAGGACGCGATGAACGCCGCCAGACCGGCAACGATGCCTGACTGGCAGTCTGTTGCCAATGTCGGCGGTCCTTCTGCCCGGCCGGTCAACGCCACCAGTCCTCCCAGCGCCCGGATCGTCGCTTCCGAACCAGCGAACCCCGCGTAGGGACCGTGCTCGCCGAACCAGGAGATCGCCGTTGTGGCACCATCCGTCACCGGTAATGCCCCCGGGGCGCGGCCATCCAATAACAAATCGGCCCCCGGCAACAACGCCGGCAAGGCGGCCTCCGTTTGGGTCACGCTGCGTTTGTTGGTGTTCAACCATGCGAACGTGCCGCTTTCGCCGTTCTCCAGCACCGGCGGAAACGACCGCAACGGATCGCCGCCAACAGGTTCCAGCTTCACGACATCGGCGCCGAAATCGGCGAACAGCTTGCCGCAATAATCCAACGCGATGCCGGACCCGATCTGCACGACCCGAAATCTGGACAGCGGCATGGCTACACCCCGGCCGCGGGGATGGTGGGCGAGGCGATCTGGTCCATGGGGCGTTGCTCTTATGACGGACGGTCCTGACGGATCGTCCCACTCACCAGCGCGCCGGTCAAACCTACCCTGGCAGGACCTCGCCCGCCACGATCCGCTGGCGGCCCCGGCTGGTGTCCAGCAGCAGTGCACCATCGGTGTCCAATCCGGCGAAGTGCCCGGCGACCGGCTGCCCGCCCGCATTCGCCCGGATCGCCGCACCCACGGGGTAGGACCGGTTGAGCCACTGTTCGCGGATCGGCGGGAAACCCTCCGCCTGCCAGGCCGACAAATGATGTGCCAACCGGTCCAGCAGGATGTCGCGCGCGCCGTCGACCGAGGCGATGCCGGCGTTGGCGACGATCGTCGTAGTCTTGTAAGCGGTGTTGGACGGCGCCTCCAGCACGTTCAGGCCGATGCCCATGACGGTGGCGTCGTCGTCCACTTGCTCCAACAGGATGCCGGCGATTTTGGCGCCGTTGATCAGCACGTCGTTAGGCCATTTCAGCATGGCACGGATCTGGCGTGGCAGCAGCGTTTCCACCGTGTCGGCGACCGCCAGAGCGGCCAAAAAGCTGAGTTCGGAACTGCGCGAAGCCGGCAGTCCGGTGCGCAACACGATCGACAGATACAGGTTGCCAGGCGGGCTGTACCAGGTGTGCGACAAACGTCCGCGGCCGGCGGTTTGCTCGTCCGCATGCACCACTGTGCCGTGCGGCGCGCCCTCCGCGGCCAGCCGCCGAGCCTCATCGTTGGTGGACCCGATCTGGTCGTGGTGCCACACGGTAAACTGTTTGCTCATGCCGCCCCCGTGCCTCGATCCGTCATCCTATCACGTCTGACGGAGCGATTACAGTAATCCCTTCAATTCCCCACTTGACCTTCTTCCGAGGCGCCGACAGGGTCCGGCCCGCACGGGCTGCAATGACCCGGCGATTGGAGGATACGTTATGACTGGCCTGATTTCACGACGCCTGCTGCTTGGTACCACCGCCGCGATGCTACCGTTGCCCGGCCTGATCCGCGCCCGCGGCGATACCCCGGAATTCGAAATGAAGATGGGGAACGACAATCCCATGTCGCATCCGAATTCCATCCGCCAGCAGGAAGCGGCGGACCGGATTTTAAAGGAAAGCAACGGACGCGTGAAGATCTCGGTCTTCCCGAACAACCAGCTTGGCGGCGACACCGACATGCTGTCGCAGCTCCGCTCCGGCGCGCTGGAGTTCATGACCCTGTCGGGCCTGATTCTTTCGACGTTCACGCCGCTGAGCTCGATCTACGGGATCGGCTATGCGTTCAAGGATTACAAGTCCGTCTGGGCAGCGGTGGACGGCGATCTGGGCAACATGATTCGGGACTCGATCGGCAAGGCCGGATTGTATGGGTTCGAGAAAATCTGGGACAATGGTTTTCGCCAGATCAGCAGCAGCACGCACCCGATCCGCACCCCGGACGATCTGAAGGGCTACAAGATCCGCGTGCCGGTCAGTCCGCTGTGGACCAGCATGTTCGAGGCGTTCGGCGCCGCGCCGGCCAGCATCAATTTCAGCGAGGTTTACTCGGCCTTGCAGACGAAGATCGTCGAGGGCCAGGAAAATCCTCTGGTGAATATTGAGACCGCCAAGCTGTATGAAGTGCAGAAGTATATTTCGATTACCCGCCATATGTGGGACGGGTTCATCATGCTGGCGAACGGGCGCAACTGGAAAGGACTGCCGCCGGATGTGCAGGCTCTGATTGCGAAGAACCTGAACGGATCGGCGGAGGATCAGCGTAACGATTACGCGTCCACCGACGGGGCGTATCGCAAGCAACTGATACAGCAGGGCATGGAGTTCAACGACCCCGACCCCGAGGCGTTCCGGCAGGTGCTGATCAAGGCCGGCTTCTACGACAAGTGGAAGGCGAAATACGGCGCCGACGCCTGGTCGGTGCTGGAGAAATATACCGGAAAGATCGGGACTTAGTCGCGAACCGATTGCGCCCATTCTACGGACGTCATGACCGGGCCTGGCCCGGTCATGACGTAATAGAAAGGAACTTACAGCCCTTCGAACAACACCGTGGTGATGTAACGTTCAGCAAAGGACGGGATGATCACCACGATCCGCTTGCCGGCGTATTCCGGACGCTTGCCCAGTTTCAACGCCGCCGCCAGCGCCGCGCCCGACGAAATTCCGCCCGGAATGCCTTCAGTCCGAGCCAAACGGCGAGCGGTGGCCAGGGTTTCTTCGTTGGTGACCTGGATCACCTCGTCGATCGCCTCGGTGTTGAGAACATCCGGCACGAAGCCGGCGCCGATGCCCTGGATCGGATGCGGGCCGGGCTTGCCGCCGGACAACACCGGGCTGGCCACCGGCTCCACCGCGATCATCTTCAGGCCGGGACGGCGGGGCTTCAGCGCCTGTGCAATGCCGGTCAGCGTGCCGCCGGTGCCGACGCCGGAGACAACCGCATCAACCTCTCCGTTGGTGTCGAACCAAATTTCCTCGGCCGTGGTCTTCATGTGGATCGCCGGGTTGGCCGGGTTGCCGAACTGGTTCGGCATGATCGCGCCGGGTGTTGCCGCCAGCAACTCGTTGGCGCGGGCAACGGCGCCGTTCATGCCCTTTTCGCGCGGCGTCAGCTCCAGTTCCGCGCCCAGATAGGCCAGCATCTTGCGGCGTTCGATCGACACCGATTCCGGCATGGTCAGGATCAGCTTGTAGCCGCGCGCGGCGGCGACGAACGCCAGTCCGATGCCGGTGTTGCCCGAGGTCGGCTCGATCAGCGTGCCGCCCGGTTTCAACGCGCCGGATTCTTCCAGCTCGACGATCATGTTGACGCCGATGCGGTCCTTGACGCTGGAGATCGGGTTGAAGAATTCCAGCTTCAGGACGATGTCGGCGGTGATGCCTTCCTCGGCGAGGATTTTCGGAATCCGCACCAGCGGCGTGTTGCCGATGGTCTCGGCGATGCTGTCATAGATGCGGCCGCGCAGCGGGCGGTCGAAAACGAGCGGCTTATGTTCGGATGCCATGGTGCTGTTCCTTTTTTCCTGGACCGCCGCCGGCGATGGAAGCGGCCGGTAGGGATGCCGCATAAAAGGCAAGGTTTTCCCGGACTGACAAGATGCCAGGATGAAATAGCGAAAACGTCGTCTGTTTGCCGCCGTGCGTGGAAATTTTTACCATCGGCCGGCACTGTGGCGCAGTACCGTGCCAGCGCAGCGACGCCGTCCCGGCGCGCCCGGCCCGTGACCGCGTCGTGGCCGCCCCCCCCGGCGACCGGGCGGTTGCTCGCTTGTCCGCGCACCGCATCGTGCTATTCTCCGCAATCGCCGGGGAGTTATTGTAATGTCCATGACCCACACCGAAATCGCTCCTTTTGCCGATCGTCAGGCTGGTTTCAGCCATCTGCGCGCGTTGGCCGATCGTATGGACGGGCGCCGGATCACGCCGCTGTTTGCCGCCGACCCGGCGCGGGCGGCGCGGTTCACCGCCCGGTTCGATGATCTGTCGCTGGATGTCTCGAAATCCTCGATCGATGACGTGGCGTTGCAGGCATTGTTCGGCCTCGCCGCGACCGCCGGGCTGGACGATTTTCGCCGGCGGCTGTTCGCCGGCGAGCCGGTGAATACGACCGAACACCGTGCCGCCATGCACATGGCCCTGCGGGCGCCGGAGGATTCCGGGCTACAGGCAATCCTGCCGCATGGCAGCGACGACGCCGCCGCGATGGCGGGCGATGAACGCGCCCGTATGCGCCGCTTCGTGGTGGCGGTACATGACCGCCACATCCGCGGCTTCACCGGCCAGGTGTTCACCGACGTACTCAGCATCGGCATCGGCGGCTCCGACCTCGGGCCGCGCGTCGCCACCGAGGCGCTGACGATCGGCCGTTCCGACGCCAAACTAACTCCGCATTTTCTGTCCAACGTTGATGGCCACGCTTTCCTCGAAGCCACGCGCGGCCTCGATCCGGCGCGCACCCTGGTGTTGGTGGCGTCGAAGACCTTCACCACGCAGGAAACCGCGATGAACGCGGCGGCGGCGCGCGCCTGGATTGTCGCGGCGCTGGGCGAACAGGCAGTCGCGTCGCATTTCGTCGCGTTGTCCACCAACGTCAAGGCGGTGGCGGCGTTCGGCATCAATCCCGACCGGGTGTTCGCCTTCCAGGACTGGGTCGGTGGCCGCTATTCGCTGTGGTCTCCGGTCGGCCTGGTCATTCCGCTGGCGGTGGGCTGGGAGAAGTTCCAGCAGATGCTCGACGGCGCCTGGTCGATGGACTGCCATTTCCGTGACGCGCCCTGGCAGCAGAACCTGCCGGTGCTGCTTGGTCTGACCGGGATCTGGCACACCAACGCGCTCGGCTGCGCCACCCAGTGCATCCTGGCCTATGACGAGCGTCTACGCCGGCTGCCGGCGCATTTGCAGCAGCTCGAGATGGAATCCAACGGCAAGCACGTTATGCTGTCGGGAGCACCGACCGGTTGGGACACCGGCCCGATCCTGTTCGGCGAGCCCGGCACCAACGCGCAGCACAGTTTTATGCAACTGGTGCATCAGGGCACACGCACGGTGCCGGTGGATTTCATCCTCGCCGCCAACGCCGATCATGACCGCCCCGACGCGCATCGCGCTTTGGCCGCCAATGCCTTCGCCCAGGCCGAGGCGCTGATGCACGGCCGCTCCGAAGCCACTATCCGCGCCGATATGGCGGCGCGCGGGATCGCCGCGCCGGAAATCGACGCCATCGCGCCGCACCGCGTCGCCCCGGGCGAACGGCCGTCCAACACCATTATGTTCACCCGGCTGGACCCGTTCAGCCTCGGCCGGCTGATCGCGCTCTACGAACACAAGGTCGCGGTGCAGGGCTGCCTGTGGGGCATCGACAGCTTCGATCAGTGGGGTGTGGAACTCGGCAAGCAGCTCGCCAGTGGTATCCTGCCGGAACTGACTCCCGACGCTGCCAAGGACCATCGGCACGACGCGTCCACCAATGCGCTGATCGAACGCTTCCTAAGCCTGCGCGGGGAGTCCTGATCCGGACGATGTCGCGGATCCGCCTCCTTTCGGAAAGCACCGTCAACCGCATCGCCGCCGGTGAGGTCATTGAACGGCCGGCCGCCGCCACCAAGGAGCTGGTGGAAAACGCCCTGGATGCCGGCGCGACGCGGATCGTCGTCTGCCTGGATGGCGGCGGCATCGATCGTCTCGAAGTCACCGATAACGGCATAGGTATGACCGCCGAAGAACTCGGCCTGTGTGTGCTGCGGCATGCCACGTCGAAGCTGACCGATGAGATGCTGGTGCGCATCACCACGCTTGGCTTTCGCGGCGAGGCGCTGCCATCCATCGGCGCGGCGGCGCGGTTGCAGATCACCTCGCGCACACGGGACGCCGACCATGCCTGTGTGATTTCGGTCGAGGGCGGCCATGTCGCCGCCGTCGCACCCGCGGGTGGCTCGGCCGGCACCCGCGTGGTGGTGCGAGACCTGTTCTTTGCCACCCCGGCGCGCCGCAAATTCCTGAAATCGCCGCGCATTGAAGCGGAACACGCCGAAGCGGTGGTACGGCGGCTGGCGATGTCCGCCCCGCATGTCGCGTTCCGGCTGGAACTCGACGGCCGCGTGGTGTTTGAGGCCCCGGTGCAGGAACGCGCCGAACGCGTCGCCGCCCTGCTGGGGCCGGAGGCCGCCGCCGTCATGCTGCCGGTGAACGAAGATCGCGGCGATTTGCGGATCAGCGGCTATCTGTGTTCGCCGGCGGTCACCCGGGCGACTCCGGTGGCGCAGACGCTGATCGTCAACGGAAGGCCGGTGGCCGATCCGGTGCTGCGGACGGCGGTGAAGGTCGCCTATCGCGACGTGATCGCGTTCGGCCGCCATGCCATCGTGGCGCTGTATCTGGATGTGCCGCCCGATGAACTGGACGTGAACGTGCATCCGGCGAAAACCGAGCTGCGCTTCCGCGACGCCGCCGCGATCCGCTCGCTGGTGATCGGCTCGCTGCGCCGCGCGCTGGGCGTCGGCACCGGCCAGGGGATGCCGATCACCGGGTTCGGGCCGTCGCCGTCGCTCCCGGCGCCATCGTTTGCATCCTGGCACCGGCCGGGCCGGCCATCCTATCCGGCGCCGCCGCTCCAATTGCGCCCGACCGGACCGATCGCGACACCGGACTTTCCGCACGGCAGTCTGGCCGAGGCGCAGCTTCCGTTCATGCCCGGGCCGTCGGCGCGGCAATTCACCGCCCTGGCGCCGTCGGCCGATTATCCGTTGGGCGCACCGGTGGCGCAGGTGCTGGACACGTATATTATCGCCGTCGCCGCCGACGGGTCGCTGGTGCTGGTCGATCAGCATGCCGCACACGAACGTCTGACCCACGAAGCCATTCGCGCGCAAATGCTGGACGGCGGTGTTCGTAGCCAGCCGCTGCTGCTGCCGGCCGTGGTCGATCTGCCGGCCGGCGACGTCGCACGCCTGGTCGCGCGCGCCGATGACCTCGCCCGGCTGGGGCTGGAGCTGGAAGAGTTCGGCGCCGGCGCGATCCTGGTGCGCGCCCTGCCGGCCGCCCTCGGCACCACCGAAGCCGGCCCGCTGCTGCGCGACCTTGCCGACGAATTCGCCGATATGGACGAGGAAACCGTGCTGTCCGCCCGCATTGATGGTGTCATCGCCCGCATGGCCTGCCATGGCAGCATCCGAGCCGGCCGCAAGTTGGCGCCGGCGGAAATGAGCGCGCTGCTGCGGCAGATGGAAGACACGCCGCGGGCCGCGACGTGCAGTCACGGCCGCCCGACGGTGCTGAAACTGTCGAAAGCCGATATCGAGACGATGTTCGGCCGGCGGTAGTTTCCGATCGGCTGACCGGCCGGGAGTCTGGACATCAAAGCGATTCCAATTCGGTGTTCGGGTCCAACGTGCCCGTGTCCGGGCCGGCCCCGGGATAACGGATCGCGTGCGTGCGGTCGTTTCGCCGACATCGGTACGTGGAAGTGCCCGCCCGGCCAAACCCGGCGCGGCGCCATCATTTCGCCCCTCCCCTGGACCCGCCCGACAAAGCAATGATACGGTACCGGCACATCGGTCGCATCGCAATGATGCCTCGCGTCCGGTGGATCGTATCGGGGGGTTCGGTCCATGGCCGGGTTGTTTGGCTTCCGTCGTCTGGCGGCTGTTGCACTGGCGCTGACGCTGGGAGCGACCGGCGTGCGCGCCTCCAATCTTTGCCCGGACGAACAGACCACGCGGCAGCTTCCGCCGGCCGATCCGACGGTCTGCGCCGCGCTCGATCCCGTGGTGCGCAGACCGAGCGCGCTGCCACTGGATCAGTATGAGGAAAAGCTCAATCAGTTCATCGGCCGGTATTGCCACCGCCGGCTGGAGTCCGGATGGAAGATGGACAAGACCGTGCGCGACGCGGGACCGTTCTTTGGCACACTGAATAAAGGTGTGTGGACTGGCAGCTACCAAGCCACCCACATGCCGGTGCTGATCTGGTATTCGCCCGAAATGATCGCCTGGTTGAAGACAAATCGGCCCGAGGGCGCCCCCGCGGTGGTCAACCCGGCCCCGGTGCCGGATGGCGCCATCATGATCAAGGAGATGTACAACTCCACCCCGGCCGCCGCCTGTCAGGTGCCGGATCTGATGAAGCTGAAGCCGGTGGAGCAAGGCGCGGCGATTATGATCCGCGACAATGCCGCGTCGAAGGACGGCTGGTTTTGGGGTTATTATGGCTGGCCGCCGGTCAAGGATGGAAAACCGGAACCCTATGTTCCGGATTATCCGCCGTCCGCCTCCAACGGGCTGCCGGCCATGGGTTTCGGCCAATACTGCCTGAATTGCCATGCGTCCGCCCGCGATAACCTGAGCTTCGCGAGCCTTGGCAACATCAAAGGCGAACACGGCACGTATTTGGTGTTCCTCGAACAGAATTTCTATCCCGAGTTTCCCTCCTTCCTTTACTTTCAAGCCATTGAAGGATCAGGAAAACCGTTCCCGAACCTCACGAAAACGTAGCCATGTAATCACGGCCATGTTACTTGTACCAACCGGTCGAATCGCTTCCTATCCGGCCATGTA
>CAIZFE010000041.1 GCA_903932145.1 uncultured Rhodopila sp.
AGGCATTCGATCTCCTGGGAGTGAAATGTAGCCAGTAGCGCGGGGAGTTTTGGCATTTTACTTAAATATTTCAGATATTTGCGCCCCCTTAAAGACGGAATCTCGGCTTAGGCAAGCGAACCAGCACCTGGGACATCGCCGCGATCTCGAACGAAATCGTGGCTGCGAAGAACGGTAGCGAGCGCCAGACATTCTCCTCCTGATCGATCTCCTTGCGGTAGGCATCTGCAAGCGTCTTCTCGATATGATCAACGGTCGATGCCACGCGCTTGTCCTTCCGATCCGGGTGGCAGAAGCACCCCGGGCAACACATCCTGTAGAGTATTATATTAATATTTTCACTACTTTTGCGAGCATTAAATCCTGGTCACGGCCCGTAGGCTGATGATCCGGGCGATGATGGACGACAACGCTGCGAGGTGTTCATGAGCAACATGGCCTTCACGGAATTACGCCGCGCCGGATGGATACAGTCGCGGATCAAGACGAACAGTTCCTGGATCGCGGCGATCGACATCAAGACGTGTTCGGTTCTGAAGCTGAGGGATCAGGCCGCGCGAAAGATTAGCACGCGCGCTGCCCCATGTTGGCGCTCCGCCAGCAGCGGCTCCGCCGGTGCCCAGATTTCCTCTCGCCCCGTCTCGGCGACGATCAAGCTGCCCGGCAAAATACGCCCGACCTCTCGCAGACGAGCAATGGCGCGGTGCACGAGGCTTTGGCCATAAGGTGGATCCAAAAACACCACGGAGGCGGCGCTTCCCTTTGCTACCTGAAGCACGTCGGCCGCCAAAGTCTCGGTTCGATCCCCGGTCTTGCACGCCGCGATATTTGCCCGCAGCGCCTTGAGCGCGGCGGGGTCGTTCTCGATAAAACACGCCGAGGCCGCCCCGCGCGACAGCGCCTCCAGCCCCAGCGCCCCGGTTCCGGCGAAGACATCCAGCACGACCGCACCCTCGAGCGCCGCGCGCCCTCCCCATTCGGCATGCATCAGCATATCGAACAGGGCCTGACGCACCCGATCCGCCGTGGGGCGAGTCCCCTGCCCCGGCGGCGCGACCAGCGCTCGGCCACGCCATTCGCCGGCGACAATCCGCATATTACCGGTGGCGCTCCGGCATCGGCGGGGCGCCGGCACCGGCGGGGAGTTGTTCACGCAGGACGCGGGAGGGGATTTCCTCAATGCCGCCGCGTTCCAGGGTGCCGAGTTGGAACGGCCCGTAGGCGACCCGGATCAGGCGAGACACCGCCAGCCCCAAATGGTCCATCACACGGCGAATTTCGCGATTGCGGCCTTCCTTCAGGCTGACCGTCAACCAGGTGTTGTCGCCTTTGGTGGCATCGACGGCCGCGTCGATCGATCCGTATTTGACCCCCTCGACCGTCACGCCATCCGCCAACGCCTTCAAAGCCGCCGCGTTCGGCACGCCGAACACGCGCACCCGATAGCGACGCAGCCAGCCGGTCGCCGGCAGTTCCAGCGTGCGGGCCAGACCGCCGTCATTGGTCAACAGTAGCAGCCCCTCACTGGTCAGATCGAGCCGCCCGACGCTGATCACGCGCGGTAACTGGTGCTTCAGTTTGTCGAACACGGTCGCCCGGCCCTCAGGGTCCTTGTGCGTGGTCACCAGGCCTTCCGGCTTGTGGTAGCGCCAGACCCGGGTGCGATCCGGCTGATCGACGACCTTGTTTTTCACCTGCACGACATCGTCCGCCGTGACGAAGGTCGCCGGGTGAGTGACCTTCTTGCCGTTCAGGGTCACCTGGCCGCTTTCCACCATTTTCTCGGCATCCCGCCGGCTGGCGACACCCGCTCGGGACAGCCATTTGGCGATCCGGTCGCCACGGGCTTCTTCGGTTTCACTCATAACGCACGTGCCCCAATGTCTCGGCGACAGAAACCTTCTGGCCAGTTGATAGCATCTACCCCGGCGTAAGCGCGGTCGCGAGCCTGTTTCAAATCCGGGGCGGTGGCGCAAATCGTCAGCACGCGGCCACCGGCCGCCAGGATGGTTCCATCCGGACCTGTTTCAGTGCCGGCATGGAAGACCGCAACGCCTGACTGAGCAGCAGCGGCGTCCAGACCCGCGATCACCGATCCGCGTTCCGGCGCTTCCGGGTAGCCCCGAGCGGCCATGACGACCGCGACCGAGGCCTGGTCATTCCAGCGCAGATCAAAATCCCCGAGTTCACCGTCACAGGCGGCCTGTAGCGCCGGCAACAGGTCGGACTTCATGCGGGCGAGCAGCACCTGGCACTCCGGATCGCCGAAGCGCACATTGAATTCGATCAGTTTGGCGCCTTCCCCGGTCAGCATCAGACCGGCGAACAGGATGCCGCGAAACGGCATGCCCCTGCGCGCCATTTCCTTCAGGGCCGGCCGGATCATCTTGTCCATGCAGGCCTGTTCGAGTTCGGGCGAGAAGCAGGGAACCGGGCTGTAGGCGCCCATGCCCCCGGTGTTGGGCCCGGTATCGCCGTCACCCACGCGTTTGTGGTCCTGTGCCGAACCAAGCAGCAAGGCGTCCTCACCGTCGCACAGGGCGAAGAGGGAGACTTCCTCACCGACCAGGCATTCCTCGATGACGACTGCGGCGCCCGAATCGCCGAATACCTTTTGGTCCATCATGGCGTCGATCGCGGCCAGGGCTGCGTCCTCGGTCATGGCGACGACAACGCCTTTGCCGGCGGCCAGTCCATCGGCCTTCACCACGATCGGGGTACCGCGCCGCCGGACGAATGCGCGTGCCGAGTCGGCGTTTTCGAAGCGCTCCCACAGGGCGGTCGGAATGCCGGCGGCGTCAGCGATTTCTTTCGTGAAGGTCTTGCTGCCCTCAAGCTGCGCAGCCGCACGGGTTGGGCCGCAGCAAGGGATGCCGGCGGCGTCCATCGCGTCGGTCAGGCCGGCAACCAGCGGGGCTTCGGGACCGGGAAACACCAGGTCTATGGCGTTGTCCTGAGCGAACCCGACGAGGCTTGGGATATCCAGGACGTTGATATCGATGCATTCGGCCACCGCGGCGATTCCGGGGTTGCCGGGCGCGCAATACAGCTTGGTCAACAGCGGACTCCCGGCAATCGCCCAGCACAAGGCGTGCTCCCGTCCGCCCGATCCGACGACCAGCACTTTCATCAATGACTCCTTACCCGGTTCCACACGGCCACGCCGTAGCATAGGCTAGGCATATGGACGACCCTCGCCCCACCACCACGACCAATATGCCCGAATACACCGTTTCCGAGATTTCGGGGGCGGTGAAACGCACATTGGAGACAACTTTCGGCCGTGTCCGCGTGCGCGGTGAGCTGACGGAGGTGAAGCGCTACCCCTCCGGCCACATCTATCTGTCGCTGAAGGACGAAAACGCCAAGATTTCGGGCATTGTCTGGAAGGGATCCGTCCCCCGCCTGGGCATGGTGCCGGAGAACGGCGCCGAGGTGATCGCCATCGGGCGCATCAGCTCCTACCCCGAACGATCCTCCTATCAGTTGATCATCGAGCGGATGGAATACGCCGGGGTCGGCGCGCTGCTGGCGCGAATCGAGATGATCCGGCAGCGGCTGGCGGCCGAGGGGATTTTCGACGCGGACCGGAAACGCGCGCTGCCCGGACTGCCCCGGGTCATCGGAGTCGTCACCAGCGAACGCGGCGCGGTGATCCAGGACATCAAGATCACCATCTCCCGCCGGTTTCCGACCACGATCCTGGTGTGGCCGGTGCCGGTGCAGGGTGAGGGCGCGGCGGAACGGATCGCCGCCGCCATCGCCGGTTTCGACGGCATGCCGGCGGGGGGCGATCCGCCTCGTCCGGACGTGCTGATCATCGCGCGTGGCGGCGGCAGTTTGGAGGACCTGATGGCCTTCAACGAGGAGATCGTTGTCCGGGCTGCTGCTGCTTGTCGCATCCCGCTGATCTCGGCCGTCGGGCATGAAACCGACACCACGCTGATCGATTTCGTCTCTGACCGGCGCGCGCCGACTCCGACCGCCGCCGCCGAGATGGCGATTCCGGCGCGGGCCGATCTGGTGGCCGATCTGTTGCAGAAGGCGTCGCGGCTGATCGGGGCGTTGAACCGGCTGACGCAGGAAAGCCGGTTGCGGCTGACCCGAGCGGAACGCGGCATTCCGGATTTGCCGGCGTTGCTGGGTGCGGCGCGTCAGCGACTGGATGACCGCACCGAACGGGCGCTGATGGCCTTGCTGGGCCTGGTGGCTCGGCGGCGCGTGGTGCTGACCTCGGTGGAGCGCCGGCTGCCCGATCCGCGCAGCCTGACCGCGGCGGCGCGCGAGGTGGTGCGGGATCGGGCGTTGCGCTTGCGGTTGGCGGCGCCGGGTCTGGTGGCGGCGCGGCGTTCAGGTTTGGATCGGGCGTCGCAAGGTCTGACTGGTGCGGCGCATCGCGCGCTGGCGACTTTGCGCGGAAAGGCCGAACGCGTGTTGGGTCGGATGTCCGAGGCACCGTTGCGATCATCCGTGCGGGAGGCGCGGGCGCATCTTTCGGGGTTGGGAGCGCGGTTGGAGACGGCGTCGCCGATGGCGCTGCTACAGCGCGGGTACGTGCTGGTGACCACTCCGGCGGGTGTGCCGGTGACGAGCGCCGCCGCGGTCAAACCCGGCGGCAAGCTGCGGCTGCATTTTGGCGACGGTGAGGTCGATGCGGTCGCGCAGGGTGGAACCGGCCGCGGCCGGGGTGCGGTGGCGCAGGAGACTTTGCCGCTTTGAGAATGGTGGCCGTCGCCTGACGGATTGGCGGATGTGGCATCCGACAGGTTTCCTTTTGGCAAAGCGGATCCCTTGAACACCACCGTCACGGCGGGCGAAGGGCCGCCATCCACGCCCTTCAGCGTCTCGGACCAGTCAAAACTCCGATCGCGGCCCTTTGGCCGCAGTCTCGCGCCAGTGTCCGATCGTCTGGGCGGAGAAATTGCACTTGCAAAATCGCCTCGCTTGCGATAAGAACGTTTCGTGAACAATTGGGAAACGACATGAGCGATAACCCCTTGGATCGCCTTCCCGCTTATGACCGGGTCTCCATTCGGGCGGTCCTGGTCCATGACGGCGAGGACCCGTCGGCGGCACTGGCGGAAGCCGGCATCTTCGACCCGATCGCGATTCCTGTGATATTGGGCGATGGAGGCGGTGTGTCGGGTCCGCTGCTGGGCGACGGCATCACGCCGAACCTGATGGCGGTCCTGGAAACCGCGCGGACCGGCGGTTTCGCTGCCGGACGCGGCGATAGGCGAGAGTCGGGGACTGCCGCCCAACCCGGAATACGGCCGACGGTACTGATCAAAACCGTGACATCGCCCCCGGCGTTTGGCCGGCGATCATGGGCGCCAATCCAACGATTGGACGGCAGCGGAGGAAATCCGGCGCCACGCCCCGGGCGGTTCGTCCACGGCGGTGACGGCGTTCCACCTGTCCCAAGTCTTTTCGCATCGGCCTCCCCGGCAAACTGGAGAAATTTTCGCCCCTACCTTGAGGGTGTTTCGTCGGGTCGAAGAGAAGCGAACCCGGACAGCGCAAGCACCAGGGACGGGCCGACGCCAAGCGAGCGAGTAGGTTCGATCGCTGAAAATAAGCCGCCAGTTTATGTCGGCAGCAATACGATCAAGCCTGCTTCGTCCCAACTGACCGAGGGGACCGACGCCCGGACGGCGGCAGCGGCTGGCACCGATAATCGGCTTGGGCCGGACCCGGATGCAACCGGTCCTCACTCGACCTACCGCGTCGCCCCAGACGGAACCATTCAGCACTACCAAACCTATGAGGAAAAACCGGTGACCAAAACATACGACCCGGTCCCGCGATTCCGCGGGGCCGGAAAATCGCATGGAACGGTTGAGCCTCCGTTCATCCTGGAACGTCCGGCCGGCAAGGGGCCGGGCAGTACTCCGAGTGTGGTCAGACCGGCCCTGCCCTCAGAGATACCGGCAACCATTGCCCCACGACCAGCCCCTGTGTCGGATGTCGCTGTTCCTGAATTGCCCGAAGTCATTATTCCGCGCATCTTCCTGCCATAGGATTGTCCGCCGGGTTCGTTACTAATCTCATCTTCAGCCAAGGATCCAACGTGACGAAAAAATCCGATATCGCCCAATATTTCTTGCAGGAAGATGCAACTTTTACGGTTCCGTCTCGTGATTTACTCATGCAGTATGGCGATATCAGGTTTGCATTGCTTTATTCGACAATTTTTTCTCCGGATTTTATCGAAGTCGAAGGAAGCATTCTCGTAAAGGACAACACCGACGACATGGAAGGGCGGTTTTCCACCGCAAAAAAAGATACCACGATGACCCTCGCCGCGCTGGAGGCGTCGTTCAATTTTGTCGAAATCGGTTATATTTTCCGAACCGACGATGGCATTACAGACGACGCCATTGAGGCGAAATTGGCACACATCATGCAAGACGCATGGAGCGACAAGCTCAAACGACTCTATCCGTCACGGATTTTTCAGTCTCTGTTCTGGAACCCAGCGTTAGTGGCAGCATCTATAGTTTGGAGTTCTTCGAAGTCAGATAATTCATGGATGCGGAGGGAAAAGCTTTGGCACAGTCGGTAGTTTGTTACGCCATCTCAAACCCATCGGGATGGCGGAAGCGGCCGGTACCGACAAGCCGCTCAAGCCTGCCCCGGAGGCTGTAGATCCACATTCCACGTATCGTCCCGCCCCGGACGGCACGATCCAAAATTACGAAACCCACGAGCAGAACCTGGTCACCCCAAATTTCATCGTGCGTTGCGGTTTCGTAGGGTGAGGAAGCCCCATGGACGCGTTGAGCCTCCGTTTATCCTGCAACCTCAGGTGGGCAAGGGCCCAGGTAGTCCGCCACGCATAGCAAGACCGGACTTGGCCGAGGAGATACCGGGTTCCATGGCGCCACGCCCCGGCATTGGGCCAGGCATGAAAGCTCTTGAATTTCCCGAAGTCATTATTTCGGATATATTATTGCTGTGACTTGATTCGCCGTCTTCGATCAGGACGGTATCGTAAGGAAAGGCCCAGACACCATGACGACGCCTGACATCGCCCGGTATTTCCAGGAAGAAGATGCGAATCGTTCTCACTCTTGCTATGTGCCAAAAGCCTTTCTCCTCGCGATCATCCCAACAAGCATGGCGCCAGCACTCAGCCGGACCGTCACCGCGGCCGACGATCCCCGTAACGCAAGTAGCCTCCCTCCTCAGTCCCCGGGAACCATCACGCCGCATCGCACCGCAAGCGCCCCCCAACCATCTGCACCGCCTGATCTAAACTCGCCATCATCCGCTGCGTCTCCGCCCAAGGCACCGCCCCGCCCTGCCGCCCGAGCAATATTTCCCAAGCCAGATCAGGAACCGACGCGCCCGGCATGGCAGCCTCGATCCGGCGGGCATACGCCGCCAGGGCCGGGCTGATCCCGGCCTGCCGCTCTCCCGCTTCGCACGCCTGGCACATCAGCCGGTGTATTCCACGATGTGCATCCCCTTGCCCCAGCGATCGATCAGATACAGCAGCCCACGATCGTCCACCCCGATATCGTTCGACTGTACCGCCCGTTCGCCATCCGCCACGCCCGGAACGAAACACCCGATCTCTTTCGGCCGCAGCACGTCGGAGACATCGACCGCGCGCAACCCGGCATTGAAATACGTGATGAACACGATGTTCGCCCACGGCCCTTCATCCGTAATGTTCTCAACGATATTATGAGCCCCGAAACGACCGCCCCGATTGAAGTATTTCTCGCGTTCGGGAAACCATGTCGAGACCGGTACCGGCTTCGTTTCGTCCCGGATATCGACGATCCACATGAACTGACTGTCCCAGTAGTTCTGCTTCCCCCTGGCCTCATCCGTCACCACCAGATACGGCCGGTTGCCGATCGGCCACGCGGTATGGGTGCAGCCGACAAACGGCGGCGACCAGTTCACATGTCCCACTAGTTTCATATCGGTCAGATCGGCGCAGTCGATCACCGCCATGCCTCCGCCCCAAAACGCCGCGAACATCCGGTCGCCCCGGATCATCGGCGGCCCGTGCAAAGTGCAGGTGTGGGAACCCGGAACCGGATCGTTACCCAGCTCGCCGCCCTCCGACTTCTGCCACGGCAGGCCCCAGATGCTGATCACCTCCGGCTTCAGCGGATTCTTGATATCCATCGTCCAGATAACCCGCTTGTCCCACCCCGGAGCGTCCGACGGCATAAAAGCAAGGTGACGGACATTATCCACCCCGAACCGGTGCGGCCCGCTGCCCGGCATGTTGACGAACCCGACCTGACGCGGCGCATGCGGCACGGAAATATCGAAAATATAGAACCCGCCTTGCGAGTTCGCCCCGCGATCCCCCGGCAACCGCTCCGAATTCACATACAGCAGGTTCTCATGCACATACCGGATCTTGTGCATATGGATACCGGGAGGCGCCTTGAACTCCCACACTTTCCGGGGTTTCCGGGGGTCACGGACGTCATGCACGGTGAACCCTTCCACGCCATCGACACCGACAGACCCGACATAGGCGTGGCCGTTGCGGATCTCTACCAAACTGCCGCAGCCGAAAGCGGCGGACGGATCGTGACCGATCAGCCGGAAATTTTTGGACTCTTCTTCGATCATGCGGGTCGCTCCGACAGTTTCCGTTGTGCCGACTATCGCGCGAAAATCGGGCATCCGGCAATCGTCGCTGGCGCGCCTTGCCCCCAACACGGCGGCGTGCTGTTGTCCGGCCCGTTCCACTGGAGGAAGCATTGAGTATGCTCGTGCGTCGCGGTTTTATTGGTTTGGGTATTGCGGCCGCCACCGGCCTGCCGGCGCGGGCGGCCACTTATCCGGCCAAGCCCTTGCGGCTGCTCGTTGCATTCCCGCCCGGTGGACCCAGCGACGTGTTGGCCAGGATCGTCGGGCAGCAATTGAACCAGGAACTGGAACAATCCGTGGTGGTCGATAACCGCCCCGGCGCCGGGGGCAACGTCGCGGCCGAGATCGCCGCAAAGCAGGCCCCGGACGGCTACACGCTGCTGATGGCGAACAACAGCATTTTGGCGGCCAACGCCTTCCTGTATCAGCACCTCACCTTCAATCCTTTGACGGATTTCGACCCGGTCGCGCTGATCGGCCGTCAGCCCAACATCCTCGTAGTCAGCCCGCAACTCGGGGTCGGGTCGGTCGCGGACCTGATTGCCCTGGCCAAGGCCAAACCAGGCCAACTGAATTTCGGCTCGTCCGGTAACGGCACCGCGGCGCATCTGGCGGGGCGAGTTGTTCCGGCTGCAAGCCGGCATCGACATCGTCCACGTCGCCTATCCGGGTGTTGCCCCCGCCCTGACCGACCTTATTGCCGGCCAGATCCAGATGATGTTCGCGACGTCCGTCGCTGCTATTCCGTTCATGCAAAGCGGTACGCTCAAAGCCCTTGCGGTCACGACGGCGCACCGGTCAGCCGCCGCCGACTATCTGCCAACCATGCAGGAAGCCGGACTGCCGAATTTTGAGGCAACGACCTGGCACGGCCTGGTCGTCCCGGCGCATACCGAAGCCACCATCATCGACCGCTTGAACAAGGCAACATTGGACGCGTTGCACCGGTCTGACGTATCCCGCCGCCTGGCCGCTTTGGGCGTCGAAGTCGTCGGCAGCACGCCCGCGCAATTCGCCACCTTCATCGCCGCCGAATCCGCCAAATGGGGCAACGTCATCAAGCGCGCGGGCGTGCATCTCGGATGAGCCTGCGGATTCGCGATCGTGCCGGATTCGCTGCCGGGCTCCTGTTTCTCGCCGTCGGCGCCGGAGCGGTCGGGATCGCCCGTGATTACCAGATCGGTTCAGCGCTGCACATGGGTCCCGGCTATTTTCCCATAGCGCTGGGTCTTCTCCTGGCGATCGTGGGGGCAGCGTCCGTTTTACGGGCCTCGGTCGTGACCGAGGATCGCCCCGGCCGCATCGCCCTACGCCCGGTGCTGGCCATCGGTGCCGCGGTCGTCGTGTTCGCCGCCGGCATCGACCGGATTGGCCTGATACCCAGCGTATTTGTGTCCGCCCTGATCGCCAGCAAGGCAACACCGCGGCCAAACGTCGCGGAGGCCGGGCTAATCGCCGCCTGCCTGACCATCCTCTCGGCGGGTATTTTCTACTATGGCCTTAAACTGCCATTCTCGTTGTTTTAGCATGGATCTGTTCGCCCATCTCGCCACCGGTTTCGGTGTCGCCTTAACCCCCGACAATTTCCTGTATTGCCTGCTCGGCGCCACGTTCGGAACACTGGTCGGCGTGCTGCCCGGCATCGGCCCGCTGACCACGATTGCCATGCTGCTGCCGTTGACCTTCAAAATGACACCGGTCGCGTCGCTGATCATGCTGTCCGGGATTTATTACGGCGCGCACCACGCCGGTTCGACCACCGCGATCATGCTCAATACCCCCGGCGACCCATCGTCATTGGTGATCTGCCTGGACGGACACCCGATGGCGAAGCAAGGCCGTGCCGGCCCGGCGCTTTGCATTGCGGCGATCGGTTCGTTCTTCGCCGGCAGTTTCGGCGTGCTGCTGATGGCCCTGTTTTCGCCGCCGCTGGCCGGCGTGGCGCTGAAATTCGCCGCCCCCGAATACACCTCGCTGGTGATTGTCGCGCTGATCGCAACGGTCGTGCTGGCCCGCGGCCGCTTCCTGTTGAACATTGGCATGTCCTTGCTCGGGCTGCTGCTCGGAACCGTCGGCACCGATATCGAATCTGGTAGCGCGCGTTTCACCTTCGACAATCCCAATCTCGCGGACGGCATCAACTTCATCGTCATCGCCGTTGGCCTGTTCGCTTTTGCCGAGATGATCAGCAATCTCGGCCGGGGACGCACGACGCGCCCCGTCCCTGCGCCACTTCGTAGCCTGCTGCCACGCCGCGCCGATCTTGCCGCGTCATGGAAGCCGATCCTGCGCGGAACGATCCTGGGGTCCGCGTTGGGCCTGCTGCCGGGAACCGGGCCGATGGTCAGTTCCTTCGCCTCCTACAGCCTGGAACGTCAACTCGCGCGGGATAAGTCGCGCTTCGGCAACGGAGCCATCGAAGGCGTCGCCGGACCCGAGGCTGCCAACAACGCCGCCGCCATCACCCATTTCATTCCGATGCTGACGCTCGGCATCCCGGCCGGAGCCGCGATGGCGCTGATGCTGGGCGCCATGCTGGTGCAGGGGATCACCCCCGGCCCACGCATGCTGACCGACCATCCGGACATCTTCTGGGGTCTGCTCGCCAGCATGTGGTTGGGCAATCTGATGCTGCTGGTGTTGAACCTGCCGATGGTCGGCATCTGGATCAAGCTGCTGACGATACCGTACCGGTTCCTGGTCCCGGCGATCCTGGTGTTCTGCTGCATCGGCGTTTACAGCGTGAACAATGCGGCGTTCGATGTGGTTCTGGCAGCCGGATTCGGGGCGTTGGGCTATGCTTTCAGCCTGTTGCGCTGCCAGCCCATGCCACTGATCGTCGGCTTTATCCTCGGACCGATCCTGGAGCAAAGCCTGCGCCGAGCGCTGTTGTTGTCGCGGGGCGATTTGACGGTGTTCGTAATGCGGCCGATCAGTGCCACACTGCTTATCCTGGCCGTTTGCCTGCTCGGTTGGGCCGCATTTTCGATGCGTGAGAGGAAACAAGCATGACCCGAGAGATTCCCGCCAACGCACCGTTATGCGCCGCAGCGGACCCGAACACACGCACGCCCAGGATCGTCATGCCGCGGCACGCCTGCGACACCCACGCGCATGTTTGCGGGCCGTTCGAACAATACGCCTACGCGGCCGAACGTCTCTACACGCCGCCGGACGAGACATGGCCGATGTATCGCCGGATGCTGGACACGCTCGGCGTCGATCGCGCGGTCCTGACGCAGCCCAGCGTCTACGGCACCGACAACACCGCCCTGGTGGATGCGCTGGCGGCCGGCGGCTTATCCGTGCGTGGCGTCGCGGTCGTGGACCCGTCCATCGACGATGCGTCATTGCAGGCGTTGGACAAGGCGGGCGCGCGCGGCGTTCGGATCAACATCGTGGACCGCCGCGAAAACCGCAATGTGATGGTCCTGGACGAATTGATGCCGTTGGCCCGGCGTATCGCTCCAATGGGCTGGCACATCGAGTTCCTGCTACAGGCCGATGCGGTGCCCGACCTCGCCGAAGCGGCCGCGCAGCTTCCGGTGCCGATCGTGCTGGGGCATCTGGGTTATGTCCATGCCGACAAGGGTGGAGCGAATAATCCCGGCTTCCAGACGCTGGTGCGCTTGATGGACACCGGCCGATGCTGGGTTAAGCTGACCGGCCCCTACCGTATATCGGGCGTTGAACTGCCGTATGCCGATATCGTTCCGATGGCACATGCCCTGGTGGCAGCGGCGCCTCAGCGGTTGTTATGGGGCACCGACTGGCCGCATGTGATGATGAAGAAACGGATGCCGAATGATGCCGACATC
Organism: uncultured Rhodopila sp.; assembly: GCA_903932145.1. Classification (GTDB taxonomy): domain Bacteria; phylum Pseudomonadota; class Alphaproteobacteria; order Acetobacterales; family Acetobacteraceae; genus Rhodopila. The sequence goes on from CAIZFE010000041.1 coordinate 12,444, forward strand.
GCTGACCTGCTGCTGGACTGGGTGCCGGACGAAGCGCACCGGCAGCAGATCCTGGTTGAAAATCCGCGGCAACTGTATGGGTTTTCCGCCGATGATTAAGGGATGCTGACGTGAAACCGGCCGCCTGCGAGTATGTCGCGGCGCGTGACCTTGATCACGCGCTGCAGGTGCTCGCGCAGGCCGGAGGCGACGCCAAGATCCTGGCCGGCGGGCAAAGCCTGATGCCCATGCTGAATTTTCGCCTGCTGAATCCGGCGATCTTGCTGGATATCAATCGCATCGCCGGCCTGGACCGGATCATCGTCAAACGGGATATGGTGACGATCGGCCCCCTTGTGCGTCATCGCACGACAGCGACCCACCCGGTGATCGCCAAGTACTTTCCGATCCTGACCAAGGCGATGACTCATGTCGCCCACCACACGATCCGCAATCGCGGCACCTTCGTTGGCAGTCTGTGTCACGCCGATCCGGCAGCCGAACTACCGATGATGGCACTGCTGCTGAATGCCGAGATCGAAATCAGTTCCGCTACGGGAAAACGTCTTGTGTCCGCGCGCGACTTCTTCCTGGGGCCACTGGTAACCGTGCTGGAACCTCAGGAGATGGTAACATCGGTGGACCTGCCGTTCACCAGTTCCTCCACCGGCTGGGGGTTCGAGGAATTCGCCCGGCGTCATGGCGATTACGCGCTGGCCGCCGTCGCCGTCACCCTGTCTCGCCGCCGCAACCAGGCGCGGCATGTCCGGATTGCGGTGATGGGGGTGGGCGAAACCCCGCTGCGCATGACCGCCGCTGAAGAGGTCATGGACCGCAACAATCTCGATGCCTTGGCTGATGTCGTCGAAGCCATTCGCCGCGCCGTCAAACCCGCGACCGACCTGCATGCGTCAGCCGAGTATCGCCGTCACCTTGTGGGTGTATTGGCCGGCCGAGCCATCGCCGCCGCCTGGGGAAGCGCGCAATGACCGTCGTGTCCGTGACCGTGAATCGAACCGTGTATCGCCGCGACGTCGAGGACCGGCTGCTGCTGTCCGACTTCCTGCGTAACGACCTCAGCCTGACCGGCACCCATGTCGGCTGCGAACATGGCGTGTGTGGCGCCTGCACCGTCATCGTCGATGGTTACAGCGTCCGATCGTGCCTGTTACTGGCGGTGCAAACCGACGGTGCAGTCGTCGAAACGGTGGAGGGCCTTGGCACCACCGAAGCGCTGAACCCGTTACAGAAAGCATTCCAGGACCATCATGCGCTGCAATGCGGTTTCTGCACGCCCGGTTTCCTGATGGCCTGCACCGACATGTTGCGCCGCCTGCCGTTGACCACCGACGCGGAGATCCGCGAGGCTCTGTCAGGCAATCTGTGCCGGTGCACCGGCTATGAGCATATCGTCAATGCCGTTCGAGACGCCGTCCGAAAGCGAGGCCCGTTGTGATGAAGATGCATTTACTGTCAGGCGGCCGTCTGCGCATGCGCCGCGGCATCTATTATCCCGGCGCGGCCAAGGAAGAGACGATGGAAATGCCCGTCTCTTGCACGTTGCTGAAGCATCCGCAGGGTCTGGTGCTGTTCGACACCGGCTGCCATCCGTCCGTTATCAACGATGCCGAGGCGCGGTGGGGCTCGCTGGCCCGCTTCATGACGCCGATCTTCGCCGAACCGGACACGTTGATCAGCCAACTGCCGCTGGCAGGTGTGACGCCGGAGGACATCGATGTGGTGGTGTGTTCGCATCTGCATCCCGATCATTGTGGATGCAACGTGTTCTTTCCCAACGCGACGGTCATGGCTCAGGCTGCTGAAATCGCCGCCGCGCGGGCGGATAATGCCGCCGGGCAAGGCTACCTGGCTGTTGAATGGGAAAATCCTGTTCGTCTTGAGGAGATCGAAGGAACACGCGATCTGTTCGGAGACGGCCGTATCACGCTGCTGCATATGCCCGGCCACACACCCGGAATGATGGTGGCGCACGTCGTCCTGGATCGTGATGGCCCCTTCGTTCTGGCATCCGATGCAATCGCCGTGATGGCGCACCTGAATGAACGGTACGCGCCGAAAAATACCTGGAACATGGATCTGGCCGTCGCCTCGATCGACGCCATCGCCCGCTTGGGCGCAACCGTGCTGTGCGGCCACGACGCGGACCAATGGGCGGGCTTGCGGCACGGCGCGGAGTTCTACGCTTGAGCATGGATGTCGAGCTGCGTCCGAAGTTGGTCGGGCAACGCATCAAGCGTTTCGAGGACCCGCGTTTACTGACCGGTGCAGGGCGTTTCGTCGATGACATTACACCACCTGGCACGTTGTTTCTGGCTTTCCGGCGCAGCGATCATCCGCATGCCTTGATCAAATCAATTGACCTCGGTTCCGCTTTGTCGGTTCCCGGCGTCGTCGCGGTTTTCGATGCCACCGACATTGAAAACGATCTGCGTCCCGCCATCCCGTCGTCTCGCATGAAAGGTTATTACGCGACGCCGCTGTGGCCGCTGGCGCGCGGCAAGGTTCGCTACGTCGGCGAACCGGTATTGGCGGTGGCCGCGGAAAGCCGTTACGCCGCCGAGGACGCGCTGGACCGCATTCAAATCGACTATGAATCGCTGCCGTTCGCAAACCGAGCGGAAGATGCGGTAGCGGACGGCGCGCCGCTGTTGCACGAGGACGCGGGCACCAACGCTATCGTCGTGCGATCATTCGGCCGAGGCGATGTCGATGCCGCTTTTGCCGGCGCGGCCTTCAGCGTGGGGGCCACGTTCCGGCTACGGCGCAAAACACCTGTGGCGATCGAAAACCGCTGCTATCTGGCCGAATGGGACAAGCGACGCAGCGCCCTGACCTTGCATTCCTCCACCAACATTCCGGGCGTTATCCGGGACGTATTGTCGGACTGTCTTGACCTGCCCGGCAACCGGCTGCGCGTGATCGCCCCCGACGTCGGCGGCAGTTTCGGCAGCAAGGGATCGTTGTATCCCGAGGAAATGCTGGTCGCGGTCCTGGCCCGCAAACTGCAACGACCCATCAAATGGACGAGCGACCGGTTGGAGGACCTCGCCTCCACCAGCCAGGCATTTGACGAAATCATGCAGGCCGAACTGGCGGTCGATGCCGACGGCCGCCTGCTCGGTCTGAAGGCCGACGTGATCGGCGATATCGGCGCGTATTCGATCTATCCCTGGACCGGCGCCCTGGAACCCGTGCAGGTGGTCAGCTTCATGCCGGGTCCCTATCGGTTGGAAAACTATCAGGCCCGGGTGCGCGGGGTCGTCACCCCCAAAGCCCCGACCGGCCCGTATCGTGGTGTCGGCCGCCCCGCCGCGACGTTCGCAATGGAGCGCCTGATCGATATGGCGGCCCGCCGCCTGGGCCTCGATCCGGCCGAGATGCGCCGACGCAATTTGATCACCGCCCCGGAATTCCCATACCGCAGCGCTTCTGGAATAATCTGGGATCGCTCCGGCTTTCAGGAATGCCTGCAAGCCGCCTGCGACAAAGCCAATTACGATTCCTTATTGCGTAAACGCGACGAAGCCCGGGCGGAGGGACGCTGGGTTGGCATCGGGTTTGCCAGCTATGCCGAACTGACCGGCATCGGGTCTCGGATTTCGGTCGCGCCCGGCATGCCAATCAACACCGGCACAGAAACGGCCACAATCCGTATCGATGCCACCGGCAGCATCACCGCCGCCTTCGGCATTGCCTCGCACGGCCAAGGCCTGGAAACGACGCTGGCGCAGGTGATCGCCGATGAACTCGGCTGCCGCATCGAGGATATCGAAATTCAGCACGGCGACAGCGCCTTGGTGCCGATGGGTACCGGCACCTATGCCAGCCGCAGTGCCGTCCTGGGTGGCGGCGCCGCCACCCTGTCGGCACGCGTGGTCCGCACGAAAGTGCTGAAGGCAGCGGCGCATCTGATGGAACTGCCGGTTGACAAACTGGTCGCCCATAACGGCATCGTCAGCGCCCCCGGCAGCAACCAGTCGATAACATTCAAGGAAATCGCCAACGCGGTGTATGCTCAGATGGGCCGCATCCCGCATAATGCGCGCGAGGACCTGGTGGCCAGCGAAACCTACGACCCTTATTTCGGCACCGCGACGTCCGCCACCCATCTCGCGATGATCGAGATCGACACAGGAACGTACGGCGTCACCGTCACCCGTTACGTCGTCGCCGAGGATTGTGGCCGTGTGATCAACCCGATGATCGTCGATGGCCAGGTGCAAGGCGCGGTCGCCCAGGGCATCGGTGTCGCGTTGCTGGAGGAGGTCATCCACGACGATGACGGCCAGATCGTCACCGCCAGCCTCGCTGACTACCTGATCCCGATCGCCGGCACCATGCCGCCGATCGGCATCGTGCACGTCGAAACCGTTCTGCCCCCGACCCAAGGCGGCTTTCGGGGGATGGGTGAGGGCGGAACGATCGGCGCCCCCGCCGCCATCGCCAATGCCGTCTCCGATGCATTGTCGGCGATGGGGATCGAAATCACCACCCTGCCCATCACGCCGGATCGGATTTTCCAACTGATCACGCAACAAGGGAGCCTGCCACAATGAATTTTTCTCTGACCGGCAAGGTCGCACTCGTCACCGGCGCCGCGCGCGACGTGGGTGGCGAAATCTCCCGGACGCTTGCGGAATTGGGGGCGGTTGTTGCAATCAACTACAACCGTTCCGCGGATAAAGCGGACGCATTGGTCGCGGGAATAGAATCTGCCGGCGGCAAGGCGAAAGCCTACCGCGCCGATGTGGCCGATTACGATGCGGTCAAAGCGATGGCGGCGGCGGTTGTCACCGATTTCGGCACAATCGACATCCTGGTGAACAATGCCGGGGTGGCGGAGCGTGAACGTTTTCTGGACACCGGCCCCGCCGACTGGAAGCGTCATATCGATGTCGGACTATACGGCGCCATCCATACCATCCACGCTGTTGCGCCCTATATGATCGCCGCCAACAATGGCGGCCGGATCATTTCACTCGGTGGTGATTCGTCGCGTATCGGTGAGGCGAATCTCGCGCTGGCCGCTGCCGCGCGAGCCGGAACGATCGCGCTAACAAAATCTCTGGCGCGGGAATTCGGCCGTTCCGATATCACAGTGAATGCCTTGACGCTCGGTCTGATCCAGACCGCCCATTCTTCGCCGGAATGGCTTGAAGCCAACCTGTCCAAAATCCTGCGCAATTATCCGCTGAAACGTATTGGCAAACCGTCCGACGTAGCGCCGCTCGTTGCGTTCCTGGCGTCTGAGGGCGGAAGTTGGATCACCGGCCAGGTCATCAGCATCAACGGCGGGTTCGCAATGGTTTAACGGGAGAACGCCGATGATCCGAGCCGACCTTATCGCCCCGATCGGCGTTCTGATCGGCCGGCAGGCCAACGAACGTCACGATGCCGTCGCATTCATCGATAAAACCCGCCAGGTCACCTATGGCGCACTGGCGGATCGGACCGCGCGTTTGGCCGCGCATCTGCAAACCATCGGCGTGCAACCTGGCCAAAGCGTCGCGTTGTTTCTGCCGCACGGCGTCAACTGGGTAGAAGCTTGTTTCGCCATCTTGCGAGCCGATGCCGTCGTCGTCCCGATTAGCACGGATTCGACGGACAACGAGATCGCCTACCGTCTCGCCGATGCTTCCTGCGTCGCGGTCATCGCCAATGCCGATCAGGCCGCTCGGTTCTCCGGCCCAATGATCCTGGTGGGATCGAATTTTGAAACAATCGCCAACACACCATCAGACCAAACCCCGCGCGATCCAACAAACATCGAGCAACCCAGCTTTATCGTCTATACATCTGGCACAACAGGCCAGGCCAAAGGTGTGCTGCTGTCATTACGCGGCATGCTGTGGGTCACCGCCGCCTGCTGGGCGCCGATCGCCGGCCTCAACCACCATGATTACATCCTGAATCCCCTCCCGTTGTATCATTCCTACGCGCTCAATCTGTCTGTTGTCAGCGTCCTGGCAACCGGAGCGAAAGAATACATACTGGAACGATTTTCGACATCCGACACCCTACGCCTGCTGGAAACTGAACAGTTCACCGTCCTTCCGGGCGTGCCGACCATGTTCCGGTTTCTGCTCGACAGCGCCAAAAGCAATGACAAAACCTCGTTAAGCTCCGTGCGCCTCTGCCTGTCGGCCGGTGCCGTTCTCGCCGGAAGCCTCAATCAGGATTTTGAAAATTGGTTCGGCATCAAGCTGCTCGATGGTTACGGAATCACCGAGACATCCACCATGGTGACGCTGAACTGGCCCATCGGCACGCGCATTCCCGGATCATGCGGCCTACCGGTACCTGGCCTGTCCGTGCGCATCGTTGACCTGAACGACCGCGACGTCGATCTCGGCCAGGAAGGTGAATTGATCGTTCGCGGCCCTAACGTCATGCTGGGCTATCACCGCAAACCGGCGGAAACAGCCGTTGCGCTAAAGGACGGCTGGTACCGAACAGGAGACCTCGCCCGTCACGACGCCAACGGCTACCTGACAATCACTGGCCGCCTGAAAGAAATCATCATTCGCGGCGGCCAGAATATTTCGCCTGTCGAAGTCGAAGACATCGTTGCCAGTCACCCCGCCGTCGCCGACTGTGCTGTCGTCGGCATAGCGCACGAATTCCTCGGCGAGGTCCCCGTCGCCTTCGTCGTCATACAACGGGGGGCGACCGTCGAAATCGCGGCGCTGATGGAGTATTGCCGCCCCCTGATGTCAGGCTACAAGCTACCGCAAGCCATACATATCGTATCCGAAATTCCCCGCACCGGCTCCGGCAAGGCAATGCGCTTCAAACTGAAACAAATCATCTAAGCAAGCCGCCCGGCCGGAAAGGCAGCCAATAGACTTTCTTAAGACTTCAAGTCACGGCGCGGTGAGTAGGCCGCACCCATTCCCGCACATGCGGCCAGAGTTCGTTGTCAGGCACCTTCACCAGATCCTTGGCCAGCGTCCCGACTACCTTGGCCGCGGTGGTGGTATTCAACGCGTCGCGGACGGCGTTCAGCGTGTGCGAAGGCGCCACGATCACCAGTTCGTCGAAAACGCCATCCGCCGATCCGGCATTGAGCTGCTCGGCGACAAGCCGGGCGAATTTTGCTTTCTCCAAATCCTGCGGATCGTGCCGAGGCACCATTGCCCCCGGTCGATCGCTTCCCAGATCGGACGACCGCTTATGGGCGGCCTCAGACTCCAGACGCGTTTCGCTGTGCAGCGCATTGTCACCCGCGGGGCGCACGAACCGGACGTGCTCACCGTCCGCGATAACGAATAAAAGGCCTTTGGGCATATGAAAAAGCTCCTGATTATACAGCGTGTCGAATCCCAAACGTTTGATCCGGGATAATACCGGCCGACGGAGACAGCCTTCCGGCAATTTCCTTCAATTCGTCGGCCGAGAAAGTTTCCTTCGCAAGCAAATCCGTTGCGGCCTGATCCAGCAAAGCCCGGTTGACCGACAGGATCGCCAGCGCCCGCTGGAAACAGTCGTCGATCAGCTTGCGAACCGCACCGTCGATCGCTCCGGCGGTCGCCTCGCTATAATGCCTGGGTTGCCAGTCACGACTATTCGGCATGTCCATCATAGGGGACGTTTCTGGTTCGTACGAAACCTGCCCCAGTTGTGCGTCCATGCCGAAACGAACGACCATGCTGCGGGCAATATCGGTGGCCTTCGACAGATCGTCCCCCGCGCCGGTGGAAACGTTCTCGTACACCAACCGCTCCGCCGCCCGGCCGCCCAGCAGCACCGTCATCCGGTTCAGCAATTCGGCACGGTCCATCAGGAACCGATCCTCCAACGGCCGTTGCATCGTGTATCCCAGCGCCGCGATTCCCCGAGGAATAATCGACACTTTTTGCACGGGATCGACGCCCGGCAGCGACATTGCCACCAGCGCGTGGCCCATTTCATGATGCGCCACGATATCGCGTTCATGCGGATTCAGAATGCGGTTGCGCTTCTCCAGCCCGGCGACAATCCGCTCAATCGCCTGCGTGAAATCTTCCAGTGTCACATCGGTCCCGGATCGTCTGGTAGCCAGCAACGCAGCCTCATTCACCAAATTCGCCAGGTCGGCACCGGAAAACCCCGGCGTCAGCGCCGCGATCGCATCGACCGAAACCAACGGCGCCAGATGGATTTTGCCCAGATGCACCCGCAGGATTTGCGCCCGCCCGATCTTGTCCGGCCGATCCACCAACACCTGCCGATCGAAACGGCCCGCGCGCAACAGCGCCGGATCAAGCACTTCCGGCCGATTGGTTGCAGCCAACAAAACCACGCCGGCCGACGGATCGAAACCATCCAATTCGCTCAGCAATTGATTGAGGGTCTGCTCTTTCTCATCATGCCCCCCACCGCCCGCCATGAACGATCCCCGCGCTCGGCCGAGCGCATCCAACTCATCGATAAAGACGATGGCGGGCGCTTTCTGCCGAGCCTGCTCGAACAGATCGCGGACCCGGGCGGCCCCGACACCGACGAACATCTCGACGAATTCCGACCCCGAAATGGAGAAGAACGGCACGCCGGCCTCACCGGCAACAGCGCGAGCCAGCAATGTTTTACCGGTTCCGGGCGGCCCGACCAGCAGCACACCCTTCGGCATACGCGCGCCAAGCCTGCTGTGGCCGACAGGGTCTTTCAAAAACGCAACGACCTCGCGCAATTCGTCCTTGGCTTCATCCACCCCGGCCACATCGGCAAACGTCACTTTTGTGTCGGTTTCGATATAGACCTTGGCCTTGCTCTTGCCCACAGCCATCAGGCCGCCCATCCCCTGGCCGGTCATCGGACGAATCATGAACATCCAGAGCAATAAAAAACCCAAAGAAGGCAGCAGCCAACCAAGCGCTGACACCAGCAAACCGGGCGGCGGCTCCCCGGAAAATTCAAGTTTCGCGCTGGTCAGCTTCCCGGCCAGATCGGCGGGAACGCGATAGGTGGAAAACCTCTGAGGTTCGTTCGGCTTCGCGTCCTTCAGCGTTCCGGTAACCTGCGAGGATCCGACAACCACATCGCTGACCTGACCCGCATCGACCAGACGTTCGAACTCGCTGTAAGGAATGGTCTTGGTCGCGGATGAGACGACAAAATAATCCTGAATCAGGATGACCGCGAATAATGCCGCCATGAGATACCAGAAGTTGATGTGATGTTCGCGCTTGATCTCCACTGTTTGCTCCGATCCTCCCTGTGCAAGATGGATACGGAACATCGAAGCGCAATAGATTGATTCCGATCAACGCTCAGGGCACGCGTTGGATAATGTTGCCCGATCCCGAAGCCAGATTGACCGCCCCGCCCCCCGAAGCCGCACCCGGCACCGTCGCAACCTGCTGTTGGGCAATCGGCCCGGACCCGTTCGCGGTCGATTGCTGAATGACGTTGCCGTTGCCGACGGTGACCGCCAGGGGGCCCTGATTGTTGATGATGACCGGCCCTTGGCCGTTCCCGTTATGGTGCCGGCGGTACCAATAACCGCCGTCATTTGGCACGGCCTGGGCGGGGGCCGGCTGGCGGCTGACGGCCTGTGGTGTGCCGAACTGGAATCCGGACAGGAACCCCGGATCGCCGCGCAAGGCGGCGATCATCGATTGATTCTGTGCCTGATGATCAGCCGGCCCCAGGCCGTTCTGCACACTCTGGGCGGTCTGAAACGGCGGCCGGACGAACGGCAGCGGCCTGGCCAGGCCGACCGGTCCCGTGCCAACACCGGCGCCCAGACGCACGCCGCCGGCATCCTGAGCCATCGCGGGGACGCTGCAGACCAGCAGTGCAAGCATTGGGAATAAGGGTCGAACTGTCATGACACACCTCTGCCGGTGAAAAACGAATCAGTCGCGATCGATAGACACCCAGTCATTACGGAAATGCAGTTTACTGCCATCCTGCTCCAGCAGCATGCTGTGGCCGCTCAGATCGCGCTGCTCGATCCGCTGCCTGGCGCGCGGCGGCGCATCATCGGTATCGTCTGAAACACCGGGATCGCCGGCCGGCGGGTTCGTTTCACCCAAAGACTGGCCGTTAGAAGACTGGCCGTTAGAAGACTGGCCGCCAAAAGACTGGACGACCCCGCCATGACCGCTGATGCATACCGTCTTTCCGTTGACGGTCTGGCAGCTTGCGCCACTGGAACCGGCGCAGTTGAGATTTCCGTTCACCGACTGGCATCGCATGGTTTCCGCGAAGGCCGAACCTCCGCACCAAAGGATGGACACGGCGGCGAACAGGGCGGCGCGCGAACAGCTTGTCATGGCAGGCTCCTCATCTTCCGGTCAGGTTGGTCAGACGCTGGGTGGCACTGGAAGAGGCGCCGAACCCCGCATTGTATCCACGCGTGAAGGTGTTGGTTGCCAGAACCCCGCTTGGTCCCCGAGCGGTAATGGTCTGACCGGCGGACGAACCATTGCCCAACGCCAGATTGGCTCCGGCGACCACTTGCGTGCTCACCAGCGGACGGCAGGACGACGATCCGCCGCCACCTCCGCCAAAGCTCCCGCCTCCACCAAACGTGCCGAGGCGTTGCTGTGCCGACGATCCAAACGCGGTGGCCTGATTAACGCCCACCGTGACGCTGGTGGACGACAACGGGCAGCCGCTGTTGGTGTTGGCCTCGATCTGCCCCAGTTCGGCTATGGGCGAATTACGCATGGCCAGCCCGCCCCGATCCTGTGCAACGGCTGGCAATGCTGCCAGCAGTCCCAGGGCGGTGAGCGATACTCGTAACATGAGCCCTACTCCTTTAAGTTTCGGTTCAAGAGGGCGATACCGGCCCCGCGCCAAGGCGGGACCGGATCTGGTGTAGCCGCCGAAATTACTGGCCGCCTGTGAACACCTGCTGGTTGGCCGTGGAACCGAATCCCGTCGCTCCGTTGAAGTTCGCGCCGCCGCTGACGTTGCTCAAGGAGTGGCGTCCTGCCGTCCCGCCAACGGTGGCGACCTGCTGATTGGCCGAGGAGAATGCGCCGCCCGCGAAGTTGGTGTTCATGCCGCCAAAGGTGTTCGAACGGCCGTGGCCGGAAGCGGTGCCGCCCAGTGTCAGCGTGGATTGGTTCGCGCTGCTCGCAAAGCCGGGAGAAGAGTTGAAGTTGTTACCGCCGAAGGTGTTCACCCGGCCGCGGCCGAAAGCCGAACCACCAATCGTCGTGGTGCTCTGGTTGGCGAAGCTGAAGGCGCCCGGAGACGAATTGCGGTTGTTGCCGCCCATGGTGTTGACGTGGGAATTGCCGAGTGCGATGCCGCCGAGGGTAACCGCGCTTTGGTCCGCCTCGCTGAACGCGCCCGACGACGTGTTGATGTTGCCACCGCCGTTTGTGTTGTTAACCGACCCGGCATGGGCGGGGCTGGAGGAGATCGCGGCAACAGCGGCGAGAGCGAACAGGCTGGAGAAGAAGATGGAGCGCATGACTGGGTTTCCTTAACTGTGTTTGTCCGGACTATCCGGTGTCGGTGATCGACGAGCGGAAACCTACGGGTTGTTCCCCCCGGCCGCTGTGGAGCAGCCCACACCGCGGATTATTTTTGCGATTTCTGGTAAACGGAGCGTGATCGAACGCAGGCGTCATCCGGGATCGCCGGGAAATGCCGTAACGCTTGGCATCCAGGAACACGGAAGACCATTCGATGGACGCATCGCGCCGCTCGCTCATCGGACCGGCAATGGCGGCAGGCGCCGGCTTGGCCGTGTTCGTCAGCACATCAGCGATCGTCACGGCGCTGAACCTGAAGCCGAACGGCACCACCAGTCTTCTTCTGCATGACACCAGTGGCGTTTGGTTGTTCCTCGCCCTGGCCTGGCTGGTCGCCCGCTGCTGCGATCTATTTCTGCGGCGCCTGGCAATCATCTCCCGCGACGGCACACCCTACCCGAGGTTACTGACGGATCTGCTGCGCGCGGTATTTTTTGCCATTGCCGCCGCGCTGATCCTGCTGGTGGTGTTCGAGCAACCGGCAACAGGGCTGCTCACGGTTTCGAGCGTGCTCATCGCGGTGGTCGGGTTCGCACTGCGCAACGTCATCAGCGACCTGTTTTCCGGCATCGCACTCGGCATCGACCATCCGTACCGGATTGGTGACTGGATCGAAACGGTACAGGGCAGTGCCGGCCGGGTGGCGGAAATCACCTGGCGCACTACCCGCATGACGGATCGAAATGGTTTTACCATCGTCGTGCCGAATGGTGTCATCGCCGGTCAGCGCCTGATCAACTACACCGGCGGCGAGCGGGATTATCGAACAGCCTTGCGCGTGCCGTTGGATCCTGCGCTGTCGGCCGCCCGAGCCAAACGGATTCTGCTGTCCGGAGCACTGGCCGCGGGGCGCTACATTCAAGGTTTGTCACCCGACGTGCTGTTGACCGAATTCCACGACGGGGCCACCGTCTATCTGGTCCGGTTCCGCGTCCCGGATTTCGGCCGCGAGGCCGCGTGCCGAGATGACGTCGCCACCCGGGTGATGGATGCGTTGCATTGCGCCGGTCAAACGATCCGAAGCACCGCGTTGCACGCTCCCGAACCGGTGCCGTGGCAGTCCCCGCGAGAGGCGGTATTGATGCACGTCGATCTGTTTCGTGGCTTCGATGCGCAGGAACGCGCCGACCTCGCCGCCAAGATGCGGCCGCGGGAACTGACCGCCGGGCAGGTCGTCGTGCGCCAGGGCGATCCGGGTAATTTCCTGTATGTGCTTGCCGAGGGAATTCTCGATGTCGAAGTCGTGCGCGATGAAGGCCCTCCCATTCGTGATCGTCTGGCGCCGGGCGACGTCTTCGGCGAGGTCTCGCTGCTGACCGGCCAGCCCCGCACCGCGACGATCACCGCGGCGTTCGAGGCGCTGGTGTATGAAATCCATCGGGAAGACCTGGACCCGATCCTGCGCCGGCGGCCCGACATCGTCGAAGGTCTTGCCACAGTCATGGCGGACCATCAGGCATTGAATGCGCGCATGAGCAGGACACCGGAACCTGTCGTCTGCGCGACCCGCGACGACCTGCTGGTGCGACTGCGGCATCTATTCGGGCTTTAGCCGCGTATCACAACGATGTGAATCCGCAGCCGAAAATTGAGGGCGTGTGAACCGCTCCACTGTCCGCTACGGATCACCACCGTATTTTGCCATCAGCGACGCCGGCCAATGGGCGTCCCACGGCAAAAGGAGTGTTCCATGTTGCGCCGCCTCGCCCGGCTCGCCCTTGTCACCACTGGCGCCCTGTTGCTGCATGGCGCGGCCATTGCGCAGAGCATTCCTGTATTCGACGCGGTGCCGTCAATCGAGCAACTGCGCAGCATCATGATCCCTGAATCCCGTCAGGGGATCAGCCGGTCGATCGTGATCCAGCGACCGGATTCGGGGGCGTCGTCCGTTCAACCGGCCTCCACACAGGCCAGACTACCAAAGACGACCCACAAAACTACCGCGGCACATCGAGACCCGGCGACCGACCCGGGTGTTGTGGCGTTCCATGTCAATTTTGCCTTCAATTCCGCACAACTGCCTGACACGGCTCGCCCGATGATCGAGTTGATGGCGCAACTGATGAAGGAGGCGCCCGACATAACGGTGCGCGTCGAAGGCCATACCGACGCAACCGGCTCCACCCATTACAATGAGGCATTATCCGAGCGCCGGGCGCTGTCGGTCGGCGCCTATTTGGTCGGACAGGGAGTCGAGGCATCACGTCTGACGCTGATTGGCAAGGGGATGGCCGAACCACTCACCTTCAATCGGTACGATCCGTCTAATCGGCGCGTGCAATTCGTCCGGGTGAGCTAGGTCATGCGCCCGCACCTCATGCGGCTATTCGCGGTCGCGCTCGTCGCGGTCCTCTGCCAGATAGGGGCGGAGCAAGGCCACGCAACGGTGATCCGCGACGGGAAAGCTCCGCCCGCACTGCCGGCCGTTGAGTCTGGTGGCCATCGCCTGACGCATACCCAACAGCCCATCGTCCCTTACAGCTTCATCGGGGCGATCAGTGCCAGCCATCACATGTATCCGGCGTTCGTGTTCTGGCCGTGGCGCATGTTGCGTTCGTATTCCCTGCACCGGCCTGGCGGACCGGCCCAAAATCACGCCCTGTCGGTGACTGATTTTCCGTTCGGACTGCCATTGTTCCCATAAGACGACACCCAAAAATAACCGCGCCGAGTGGATACCGTTGCCTTATCGTCATGGCCAGGCTTGTCCGCATAGGCGTCAACTTAAGCGTTTGACGGGGAGGATTGCCCATTCGTCATGGCCGGGCTTGGCCCGCTCATGACGGAGAAGACAATACCCTGGTCTGTGACAAAATTTTCTCCAAACTGGCCTTATCCTGATGACGATTGGGCTCGGCCGGGCCATGACGATGGGATTGGTTTCGCTTACTATTGGGCATCACCTAAGTCCCTGCACACAGGACTAATTTGAGACGGCGATGCCGACGTGTCATTCTTCCAGCGACCGAATAGTGTCTCACCCATGCTTCCCACCCGACTGCGTTTGGCTGCGCATATCGCGCTCCTCCTGATCGTTTCGTTCGGCGTGGCGTTGCTCGCGACGCGGCCGCCGTCGCCGCTGGCTGCCGCCGAGCGGTTGGTGGCGGCGGTGGCATTTCACGTCCTCGGCCCTCAGCGGCCAGACGGTTCAGATGTCGTCGTTGTGGGAATCACCGAGGACACCCTTGCCGCATTTCCCTATCGCTCCCCCATTGATCGCGGTTTTCTCGCCGATCTGATCGACACCTTGGCGAGAGCCGGAGTGACCGCGATCGGCCTTGATGTCGTGCTCGACCGCCCGACTGAACCGGCCAAAGATGCTGCCCTACGGCGGGCGCTGACGCGAACGGATGTCCCGGTGGTGGCCATTTCCATCGCGCCGGACACGACCATGGCTCCGGATCGCCGCCGCTTCCTGGCTGACTTCCTGGCTGGTGTGCGCACCGGCGACGCCAACCTCGCGCGTGACCGGTTCGACGACGTGATCCGCGACCATGTTCCGCGGCATCCTGGCACAGGTATCCCGAGTTTGCCGGCAGCCATCGCGACAGCCCTGAACACGCCCGTCCCGGCGGAGCCATTTCCAATTGAGTGGCAGCGCGGCAGCCACGGCACTGACATGCCAACTTATCCGGCGGAGTCCATCGCGTTGCTGCCTAAATTCTGGCTGCACGGAAAAGTCGCCCTGATCGGCAGCCTGATACCGGGCAGCGATGAACATCGCACGCTCGCCTCGGCATTCGGTCAACCCAGCTTCGGCGTAATGATTCACGCACAGGTCGTCTCCCAACTGCTGCACCATCGCGCGGTTCCGCCGCCCGCGATTCCGTGGCCCGAAATCCTGGCGACCACCCTGCTTGCCGGAGCAGGGATCGTGTTGGCCACGGCCTGGGCGGGGTACCTGGCAGCCACGGCGCTGGTCGCACTCAGTGTCATGTTTCTCGTCGCCGCTCTCGGCGCTTATGCGGTCACCGGGATTCTGATACCGGTCGTTTCACCCATCGTCGCTCTAGGGCTGGCCGGAGGAACCGCACGCGCCTGGCGCGGCCTGGCCGATCGTCGCGACAGACGAGCGCTGCGCGCCCTGTTCTCCCGCTTCGTCAGTGAGCCGGTGGTGAACGAGATCATGAAAGACCGCGACCTTTTCATGGCCGGCGGCCGCCCGAAGCCGATGGAGCTGACCGCGACGGTTCTGTTCGCCGACGTCGCCAGCTTCACAACGATTTGCGAAAGCCTGGAACCTGGCCCCCTAATCGGCTGGGTGGATCAATACATAGATGCCATGTCCGGCATCATCGCCGCGCATGACGGCGTGCTGCTGCGCTTCATCGGCGACGGTATTCTGGCGGTGTTCGGCGTGCCCATCCCGCGGATCGACGAAGCCGGAATTACCACCGATGCCAGCAACGCCGCCCGATGCGCATTGGCGATGGAACGCGCGATGGCGCGGTTGAACGAGAACTGGGCCGCCGCGAGTTTACCGGTCGGAGGCCTGCGTGTCGGCCTGCACACCGGCCCGATGGTCGCTGGAAGCCTCGGCACCGGCGCTCGGATGGAGTTCTGCCTGCTCGGTGACACCGCCAATATCGGCGCCAGACTGGAACAGCTCGGCAAGGACTACGCAGAGCCGATCCAGGGCTACTGTACGATCGTTGCGAGTGAAGCGACCTTCTCCCGCGTCAGCGACACATTCGCGGGCATCCGCCTGGGTGCGTTCATGCTGCGCGGGCGCCACTCGGCAATGGCGGCTTATCGTATCGATTCCGCCGCCGTCCGGATGGCCGGCGCCTGCACGTTGACTATACCTCCGCGTCCGACAGACTCTCCAGCGCTTCCCGATCCGTGATGGTTATGAACCCGTGATCGACACTGATGAATCCCGAACGGGTCCAATCCACGATGTACTTGTTGATGCTTTCGCGAGAGATACCGATCAGGCTGCCCATCTGCTGCTGCGACAGCTTAATGTCCAACCGCACCCCACCGGCACCCGGCTTCCCGAAAGTTCCGGCCAGACGCAGCAGCCCCCGAGCGACCCGTGACGGCGCATCGCGCAGCAAGGCGTCTTCCAGCACTTCGCTGGTCTGGCGCAAACGCTGGCACAACACTGTGATCATCCGCGTGGCGGTGTCGGGATTGCCGGTCAGGATCGGCATCAGCCTATTGCGTTCCAGCACCAAGAGCTCGGTGTCTTCAATCGCCACCGCGTCGGCGGATCGCGGCTGGCCGTCCAGCAAGGCGATCTCCCCAAACAGGCTGCCACGATCGATGATGTTGAGGACAAGCTCCTTGCCATCCGGCGAGTAGGTGCAGATCTTCACCCGTCCGGCCACGACGGCCATCATGCTATCGCCCCGGTCGCCCTTCTGAAAAATCGTGGCATGCGACCGATGCCGGACCAGCGCAGCGCTGGAGGCGAGACGCGACAAATCCTCAGGCGCGAGATGCCGCAGCAAAAAATGACCCGCCAGTATCTCAGCGCGATTGAATGGCGCCCGGTCTAATGGTGCAGTCGCCATGTGATTCCCCTTTGGACGGAAAGTGGCCGTCTGGCTCGCGAAGGGCCAGACGAATCGGCGCGAACGCGCGTACGAACAACAGAACGTGAATGCAAAACCGGTCCTACACGAGATTGGGCGCACGGCTTGTTATCGAGACCACAGTATAATGTTTTGTCTTCCGGCACGCTCCCGTCAGGCGGTAACGCCTGAACAGTGGGAGAATGCCGGTGTTGAAGTTAATTCTGCTCTGTCTTGGTCTGGCTTTCGGGCTGCTTGGATCCATCGTCGCAACGCATGAGGCGCTTAGGATAGGGGTGGAACAATCGTGTCTCTGACCCTCGATCTATCGGCACGATTTCGCGCTTTTCCGGCGTCCGGCCATTCGTTGCGGAGAAATACTAAATGATTAATCGATCCAAGATGTTGCCGCTCCGGCGACGCGCCGCGTTGATGACCGCGCTGATGACGCTGGTCACAGCCTGTCAGCCACGTCCGGAAACCGCCTACGACGTGGCACAACCGCGCACCCCGGCGGTGCGCAACATTGGCAACTTCAATGAAGCCCTGCGCTGCATGGACGACATGTTCCTCGCCCAGGGCAAGAAGGATATCTATATCACCACCGCAGGCATTCCCGATGCCACCGGCCTGATCTCGGCTGGCACGAAAGAGATGTTCATCACCGCCGTGTCGCGGATGGCGGCGAAAAGCAATTCCTTCCGCTTCGTCGATTACGATCCCACCCAAACCGATGTGCAGGTGCTGTCTGAACTCGTGGGCCTGCGCCCGGATTTCGTCGCCCCGAATTATTATGTCCGGGGCGCGATCACCCAGCTCGATAGTAATGTGCTACAGTCGCAGGCCAGCGCCGGGATTTCGATCCCGAATCTGGATCTGGCGATCAACCACAACCAGGTCGTGTCCATCATCTCGCTCGATTTGAATGTCGGCAAGCTGATCACCCGGCAAATTATTCCAGGCATTTCCGCCAGCAACTCGATCGCCGTGGTGCAGTCCGGCAAAGGCGCCGACGCGGGCGGACTGATCGGCAAGGCCGGCGTGTCGCTGAGCGTATCGCTCGACAAAGCAGAGGGGTTTCATCAGGCCGTGCGCAACCTGATCGAACTGTCCACGATCGAGGTCCTCGGCAAGCTGACCCGCGTGCCCTACTGGCAGTGCCTGAGCATCGAATCCACCAATCCGAATTTCCGTGCCGAGGCCAGGGGCTGGTTCGATACCATGGGCGAGCGGGAACGCGACGATTTCGTCAGTGCCGCGCTGGTCCGCACCGGCTATCTGCCCGCCGGCAGCAATGGACAATCTTCCGACCTGTCGGATGCCATCTCCCGCTATCAGTCTGACAGTGATCTGATCCCAAACGGCCGGATCGATTTCGATCTATATTACCGGATGCTGGCGAATGAGGCGCGGAACCCGAAAACGGCGGCCTCGACAACCGCTCCCGCGCCACTCGCGGCCGCCGTGACCGCCCCTCCGGTCGCGGCCGAAGCACCCGGGCTCACCCTGAGCACCCCGCGCGGCCCGTTGCCAAAGTACCGAACTGGCGACGTGCTGTCGGTATCGGTGCAGCCGCGGGGGGATGCCTTCGTCTATTGCTATTATCAGGATGCGACCGGAACCGTCGCCCGCATCTTCCCCAACCGCTTCCAACCCGATCCATTTCTGTCGGCCGGCACCCAAATCGAGGTCCCCCCCGCGGGAGGCAAATCATTTGCGATCCGCTTCGACAAACCGGGCGCCAAAGAAACTGTGGCCTGCATGGGGGCCGATCGGGAAGTCGGGCTGCGCCTGCCGGATAAGTTGAAAGCGGGGGACCTGGAACCGCTGCCCGTAAGCGGACTCGACGAGGTCTCAAGTCAATTTCATAGAATTCCCGGGGCCCGGATCACTGACGCCAGATTGACTGTGGAGGTGCTGCAATGAACTTCCAACACCGTTCGCGTGTCCCACCGGCTGGCGGCCGATCTGCCGCGATTGCAACTCGTCATGGGCCGGCTCGTCCGGGCCACCTATGCCATGGCGGTGCCGCGACGGGTGGCCCGGACGAGCCGGGCCATGACGATCGGCGGCGACCGTCGGTATCGACACGGCATGGCTTCAGCGTCTTGATCACGGCACTTCTTCTGGCGCTGGTATCTCTCACTGCCCGGGCGGCGCCCGATACCGAACGCCGGATCGCGTTGGTGATCGGGATCGGCGGCTACCAGAACGCGCCGCACCTTGCCAATCCGGTCAACGATGCCCGGAGCATCGGCGACAGCCTGCGGCGGCTGAAATTCGACGTGGCGGAAGTGTATGATGCCGACTTCCGGGAATTGAACAGCGCGATCCGCGCCTTCGGAATCAAAGCAGCAAGCGCGGATGTGGCGTTGATCTATTACGCCGGTCACGGCGTGCAGGTGGACCGGGAAAACTACCTCATCCCGGCCGATGCCAAACTGGAACGTGAGCGCGACCTTCTCTACGAAGCGATGCCGCTCGACAGATTGCTGGGCGAGGTCTCCCAGGCCAGCCATATCGGCATCGTCCTGCTGGATAGCTGCCGCAATAACCCGTTCATTGAGCGTGTCGCCCGATCCATGACGATCGCCGGCCGGGCGGTGGCGACCACGCCCGGCTTGGCCAGGGTAGACAACGTGCCCAGGAACACCATGGTGGTGATGGCCGCCAAGGCGGACCAAATCGCCGAGGACGGGGCCGAACACAGTCCCTTCGCCGCCGCCTTGCTGGCGCATTTCCAAATCCCTGGCCTGGAGCTCAGTCTGTTCTTCCGCAGCGTGCGTGACACGGTGCTGCGCGCGACAGCCAATCGCCAGGAACCGTATGTGTTCAGTTCGCTCGGCGCTGATCCATTTTACTTCTACCCCCGCCCACCGAACCGGCCGCCGGAGATCGCATCGATCACGCCGCTGGAGGTCAGCGACACCGCTGGCCCGACCCCTCTGGGGATGCCGCAGCCAACCGATCCGGATCAGGATCCGCTGACCATCCGGATCATCGGCCTGCCACGCTCCGGTGAAGTCCGGATCGATGGACGGCCGGTCGCGATCAACACGGTCGTCTCCGCCGAGCGCTTCAAGACGGCGACATTCAAGCCCGACGGGAAGAGTATCGGCGCCGTTGGGACCCTGGATATCCTGGTTGAGGACGGACGCGGCGGCAGCATAACCGCCAGTCTGCCGATTGCGGTTCGGTCCTCGCATCACGCGCCGGTCCTGGCCGGGCCAGCCAGTATGCAGGTCTCGCAACAGGTGCTGGGCATTCCGCCACCGGTCAGCCCGGATGGCGATCCATTGACCGTAACAATCGATGCCCTGCCGCGAGGGACCGTTCGCAATGGGACCACGATCCTGCATCCCGGGGATCACGTTACACCGTTCGAACTCTCCAAACTGGCATTCTGGCCGGAAGCGGGCTTCAGCGGCCCAGCCGGCAGCCTGCGCTACACCGTCGATAACGGTCACGGCGGTTCAGTGACCGGTTCGCTCGACATTGAGGTCGGCGCGGCGTCAAGCGCGCCTCCAGCATCCCCGGACACCCTATTTTGGGAAAGCGTCAAGGCCAGCAACGATCCGGCCGAACTGGACGCATTCCTGCGGTTCTTTCCGAACTCACGTTATGCCGTGGAGGCCAGGCACCGGCACACCGACCTGACCGACGCCGCTGCGGGCAGCAAGCCTGTCCTGGCAGCGGCACCGGCCCCCGGTAAGCCTCCGCTGGATACGCCGAAACCTGCCCTCGTAGCCGCCCCGCAAGCGGAGTCCTTGCCGAACGGCCCGCCGCCAAAGATCGTGACCGCGGCCAACGTCCCGCTGGCCGCGCCACCGACGCAGGCTCGCGGAGGCACAGCCGACGGCAGCTTCTTCCAGGATTGCCCCACCTGCCCGTCCATGGTCCGCATCGCGGCGGGCGCCTACATGATGGGACAAGGATCGCGCGACCCGGAGGCGATGCCACCCCACCGCGTCGAAATCCGTCCGTTCGCGATTGGACAAACGCCCGTCACGGTCGCCGAATGGAAGGCTTGCATGGCCGCCAACGGGTGCAACTTCCTGCCACGCATGCGTATCGCGGACGATCACACCCCGGTGCATAACGTTAGCTGGGAGGATATCGGCCAATACATGGCCTGGCTGACCAAGACCTCCGGGCATCCCTACCGCCTTCCCAGTGAGGCCGAATGGGAATACGCCGCCCGAGGCGGAACCGCGACGCGCTATTGGTGGGGTGAATCCGTCGGCATGGCGCTGGCCAATTGCAGCGATTGCGGCGGCACCCAGGACGCGTACGGCCCTCTGCCCGTCGATGCGATGCAGCCCAATCCATTCGGACTACGCGACATGCTCGGTGGCGTCGCGCAATGGACCGCGGACTGCTGGTTCCCGAACTACAAGGGCGCACCGTCGGACGCGGCACCGCGTGAAGCGAAGAACTGCGAGAAGCGAGTCCTGCGCGGGGGTTCGTTCCGAGCACCACACGACGAAATCACGGTCATTTACCGCGGCAACTATGACGCCGCGGTGCGATATATCGTCAATGGATTCCGTGTCGCGCGCGATCTGGAATAACGCTATCGAGCCTCGGCCACCGGCGCTTCCGCCGCACGGACATGGATCGTGATCTTGCGCGACATCACAGGCGGATCGTGCGGAATGTGGTCGCCGTCCGCCATCAAAAGCTGCAACGTATGGGTCCCGGGCGGCAGATCGATATACGCCTCGGTCTGCCCAAGGCCGAAATGCAGGTGGTTCTTGTCGTTTGGGATCGGCTGGTCCAACGGTGGCAACGCCGTGTCGATCAGCAGGTGATGATGGCCGGTATTGGCCTTGCTTGTGCCTGCCGGAGCGACGCCGAAGTTCCGCGTGCCGAACCAGACCTTGAAGTGTGTTGTCCGAATGACCTGCCCGTCATTTGGCCAGCCAATGTAGACATAGGCGTCAGCCGGTGCCGGTGTCCGCTTGAAACCCGGCTCAGCCGGTGTCTGTGCCAACGCCTGCCCCATCGGGACAACCGCCAGCAACGCCAACAGTATCCATGGCAGTCTAAGGTCGCGCACGGGCACCTCTCCTCACGGTGGAACGATAATTGTGATCTTCTTGGAGTAGAGCGGTGGTGAATGCGGAATATGAACGTCGTCCGCGAACAGCAATTGCAGGGTATGGCGTCCCGGCGGCAATTCGATCCGAGCCTCCGTCTGGCCAAGACCGAAGTGGAGGTGGTTCTTATCGTTGGGTATTTCCTGATCCAACGGTGGCAGATCGGCGTCGATCAACAGGTGATGATGCCCGGTATTGGCTTTCTCAATCCCCGCCGGCGCCACCCCGGCATTGCTTAGGCCCATCCGAACCCAGAACTTGCCACCGGGGATGACCTGACCGTCAGCGGGATAGATCAGATACACCCTGGCATTGTCCGGCATCGGCTTGGGATCGGCGACCGCGGTCGCGGCGAACATCATCCCAATCGCAACCAGCGGGACAAGCATACTACCGCGCTTCATCTTGCTTCCCCCAAGAAGGATTAAGTCGTCACGAACACACCGAAGCGGCTCCGTATTGCGCGCTCGGCGGGTCATTCGATCAATGAAACTCTGCGTTATCGGTTTTGTGACCGATCCACTGTGAACCGATCCACATGCCAGGGCGGCCGGCGCCGATACAGTGAAGGGCGGTGGATAAGGAAACCCGAACATGTCCCGTCTCTTTGATCTCGCCCATCGAACCGCGTTCTTGATCGCCGTTACCGCCATGCTCCTCGGCGAAGCCCGGGCCGAGGACGCAGTGCTGCTGGCCTCGACCGTGCCGGGATACGCGCCGGGGATGGTCGTGTCGTCCAATGACCGCCTGAGTGTCCCGGACGGCGCCTCGGCGACATTGCTGTTCGAATCCGGCGGCATGCTTCGCCTGCGCGGCCCGTTCGAGGGCACGCTCGGACAGCAACAGGCGAAAGGCGGCGAGTCCAGCGTGGCGATGCTCGCCGATATGTTCCGCCTGCATGGGGTCGATGCCACGGTCATCGGCGGCACCCGCTCCACCGGCCCCACCCGGACCACGCCGATCCTGGATGACGTTCAGGTCGATCCACAGCGCTCCGGCACCTATTGTGTGGAGCCGCAGACCGCGGTGTGGATCAATCGTCCCAGCACGGAGCACGGCGTCTATGCCCTGCAGCGCATGGGCAGGAACCGTACGCTGGGTTGGCCGGCGAATGCGCTGCGGATCGAGTGGCCGGCTGACGTCCCGATCGACGACGGCAGCCAGTTTGAAATCACCACCGATGGCGCCGCCCGCACCACGGTGACGTTCCACGTCATGCCGGCCGCCACCGGAGCGACCCGGATCGCGCAGGGCGTCCTGTTTGGATGCCATGACCAGTTCGACGACGAACTGCGCCGCATTGCCCGATCCGCCGCGACGCCCGAGCTCTGGATGACGACGGACCGCGGACGCCACCCGGCGTACCATGCGGGCGATCCGATCGGGCTGACCATCATGTCCGACGTTGACGGCTACCTGTATTGCATTGCCTCCAGGGACGATGGCACGGCCGCCCCGATCTTCCCGGCCGGTGCCGTCGATGGGGCGCAACTGCGAGGGTCGGCACCGCTTTCGATTCCCGGGCGGCGCCAGAGCATCGGCCTGACCGCCTTTCCGGGGCTGGATCGGGTCCACTGCTGGCTGGCCGATCGCGACATCACTCCTGAGTTACCCCACGCGCTGCTGGGCGCGCCAGCCGGACGACTGCCGGATCAGCTCGCCGGTGATCTCGATTTCCTGTTTTCCCGCATCGGCGGCACCCGGATCGCCGCCGACGTCTTGACGGTGAAGGTGGAGTGACCCGTCGCCGGTTCATTTCGGCGTTTGGTATTGTTTCTGGAAATACTGCCAAGTGGCCGCCCGCTGCGCGGGTGACAGCGGTGGAATGCCGCTATGGGCAAGAAAAGCCTCAAATTCCGCCTGCGTCGGGGGCGCCTTCACGTCCTGCACCGGTTTGGGTTTGTGTTGATCAAGCCACGCTGTCGCCGGCGCGAAACGCGTCCAGCCCGGCTGTGCGGCGGCGAGATTGACGTCATGCCATCGCGGGTGATGCGGCGGTTTCAGCAGCTCTGGAAACTTCGTGAAGAACGTATCGACGAAGGTCACCAGATTCCGATACCGGACGGAACCGGGCGGCCATGCGAACACCGCGAGCGTCACCCCGACCCCGACGGTTTCGATGATCTGATCGACCGGAATCAGGGTCGGATAGTCGGCGTGTGTGAACAGACCGCCGGGCAGGTACATTTTCTCCAGGGTTTCATTGGATGGCACCGGAAGGAGATGCAGGCCGGTATCCGCGGGAACCGTCGCGAACAGGCGAACCGGCTTGCCGGCCGCATAGACGTTCGCCGCGATCAGCCCCCTCTGTAGCTTGTCCTGACCGACCCCGGGTTCCTCGTTCCGAAAATCCGGCGCGATCCCGAGCATGCCGAACACCGCCCGCGCGGTCAGGTTGGTGCCCGCACCCTCCACATCAATGTTGACCGGCTTGCCTTGCAGATCGGCCAACGACTGGATCTCCGGACGCGCGCACACATGCACGTCGTTTTCGTATAGTTTGCAAATATACTGGATCTTCGAAAGACCGTCCGGATACAGATGGTTGGCCTGCGCATAGGCAAGCGTATCGGCCGCGATCACGGCCAGATCCACGCCGGGCAAATGCAGCAGATCGCCGATATTTTGCAGCGATCCCTTCCCGATCACCGGCACCACGCGCAGCGTATCGGAGTTCATGACGGACGTCAGATCGGTCGCGATGCGCATGAATGTACCGTCGATCTCGCCGCCCATTATTCCAAGCGTCGCGGGGGACGCCGGGGCGGCCGCGGCGAAGGACCGGTTGCCGGCCAGAAGTGTCGCGGCCGGTATGCCTGCCAGAACGGAGCGTCGGCGCATCGTTACCTCACTGTCAGGGCCTGATGGCGGGGTACGTCACGAAGACGCACACTATATAATTTTAGCCCCCTCCGATGCCGATTGATAGCAGACGGCCAAGCGTTGCGGAGAGAGGACAAGTCGTCCACTGATCACTTTCTTATCACTCCACTTGGAGCACCACGCACAAGCCGCCCCGGCAAGCGCTCGGTTGCAACACCGCCACGGGCGGCACTCTCGCCCGTCATGGCATGGCAACCCCTTTGCGTCGGAAGCCTCGGCAGCCGAACGAGGCAACGCGGGTCAGTATCTGTATTTTTGAAGCGACGAGAGTGCCGTTTCGCCCCGGTTCCCGCAATGAGGTGTTTCGTGAACTGCGCCGTTGCACCGTTCGGCCACCCGTGACCATATCCGGCCATTGTCCAAAGGTCCGGCCGATCCACGCATGAACTCGATCTTCAACGGCGATCTCAGCACAGCAAAAGGCCGCACCGTGGCCTGGATCGACTCGCTGTTCATTGACCACGCGGTCCTGCGGCTGGTTTGGAGCAATCTTGCCCCGGTCATCCCCGGCAAGGTCTATCGCTGCAACCATCCTACCCCACCCCGCCTGCGCCGCATGGTCAGGCGGCTGGGACTGACGAGTTTGATCAACCTGCGGGGCAAAACCCAAAGCGGATCAGACGCACTGTCACGCGAAACAGCCGAAACGCTCGGTTTAGACTTTTACGACATGTCATTCGAAAGCCGGGGTGCGCCGCAGCGGGAGCGTATCCTACGGTTCCATGACATTTATGCGTCGATGCGGACCCCGGCGGTCATGCACTGCA
This sequence comes from uncultured Rhodopila sp., assembly GCA_903932145.1. Lineage (GTDB taxonomy): Bacteria > Pseudomonadota > Alphaproteobacteria > Acetobacterales > Acetobacteraceae > Rhodopila. The sequence continues at coordinate 38,183 of CAIZFE010000041.1, forward strand.
AATCAGGGGCCGACCGGGCGGGACTGGCATCGGCGCTGATCGTGATGTTCGCGGGAGGCACGACGGCCGAGGCGCTTCGTCAGTTGTCCTGGCGGTTCGGGCACATCAAACAGTCGAAAACCGGTATTCTGGATGCCTTTTTCCTGCGCTTCCAAAAGGACGCCGAGGGCCGCAAGCCGTTCCTCGACTGGGTGCGCGACGATTATAACGAGATCGCGCTGCGGCGGGATTTCCGAGCCAACGGGCTGGCCAGCTTCCTCAACGACTGGGTGCTGGCGCACGAGTAGCCCGCCCGTCGGTCAGACCGTGCCAACGGTGAAGCCGGCGTCGCGGATGGCCTCGGCCACGGCGGCGTCACTGGCCGTGGTTTTAATGGTGACGAGTTTGGTGTCCAGATCGGCCCGTAAGGTCGCGTTGGCGTCCAGGTCTTGCACAGCGCTTGTCATGGAGCGAATGCAGCCGTCGCAGTGGATATCGGAAACGTGAAACTGGGACATGCCAGGGAGTCCTTGGTTGGTTGGAGCTGGTTATACCAGCGGGCGTTCGCGTTGTCCGTTTTCGACTTTCGTCATGGCCCGCCTCGTCCGATCAAGTCGGGGGAGGGCCATGACAATGGGGTGGGAGTCACGGCCGATCGCGCCCAATCGCTCAGTCGTTAAAGATCGCCACCGCCCGGGTCCAACCGGCTGAGGCCCGATGCACCTTGACCGGGAAGCAGACGATGTCGAACCCATGCGCAGGCAGAGCGGCCAGATTACCGAGCTTCTCCATCTGGAAATAGCCGATTTCGCGGCCGGCACGGTGGCCTTCCCAGATCAGGCTGACGTCGCCGGTTTCCTTGACTTTCTCGCGCGTGAACGAGAACGGCGCGTCCCAACTCCAGGCATCCGTGCCAACGACCCGGACGCCGCGTTCGGTCAGCCATAGCGTAGCGGCCTTTCCCATGCCGCAGCCTTTATCAACGAAATCATCCTCACCGTAGCGGGCACCGGCGGCGGTGTTGACGATGACGATGTCGAGGGGACGGATTTCGTGGTGGATGCGCTTCAGTTCGGCCTCCACGTCGCCGGCCGTGGCGACATAACCGTCCGGAAAATGGCGGAAATCCAGTTTGACCCCGGGCTGGAAACACCAGTCCAGCGGGACCTCGTCGATTCGCCAGGACGGTTCGCCGCCCGGTTTCAAGGCGTGGTTCATGCTGGAGAAGAAGTGGTACGGCGCATCCATATGGGTGCCGTTATGGGTGCTGATGGTGGCCACCTCGACCGCCGCATACTCGCCGCCGGGAAACTGATCGACGCTGACCCCAAAATAGTCCGCCATGGCCGGGGCGGTATCGTGGTGGTCCTTGTAGTCGATCTTCGGCAGCATGTGCGGCGGATCGCTGGCGATCCCGGCCTTCAGCGGCGAGGATATATCAACGATCCGCCGCGGCATTATTCCGCCGCCTTCATCAGCTTGGTTGGATCGGCGCCGACGCGGCCGGATTCGCCCGGGGCGGCCTTGGCCAGACGGAAATCGTAATGCACCGCGCGCAGGCCGGGGATCGGGCTGTTCGGGTCTTCCTTCGAGTCAACCACCAGCGATTCGGACACACCGAACACGGTGTCGGAGTCGATGTACGGGTCATCGCCAAAATACAACGCGGTGACCAGTTCGCGGTGACCCTCCGCCCCAATCAGGCAATGAATGTGACTCGGGCGCATACCATGTCGTTTCTGCGCGAACACCATCGCACCCACCGGGCCGTCCATCGGGATCGAGTAGCCCAGCGGCCGAACCGTGCGGAAATGGTAGTTGCCATCAGCGTCGGTCAGGAACGTGCCGCGCATGTCCATCGACTCGCCATTGCGTTCCTGGAGGTCGTAGTGCCCCCGTTCACTGGTCTGCCAGACCTGGACAAGGGCGTTGGGGATCGGTGCGCCATCGTTGCCGGTGACCTTCCCGTACACGACGATCTCGGGGACGGTCGGCTTCTCGACGATCTGCGTGCCCGCTGGGGTCAGTTCGACGCCCTCGCGGAAGAATGGACCCAGCAGGCTGCTTTGCGAACCGAGTTCGCGGGCCTTCTTGTCGTGCAGGGCGTTGACGACGGCGCTGAGGCCGAGGACGTCGGACAGCAGGATGAACTCCTGACGCAGCGGTGTGCAGGCCTGACCGACGGCGGTCATGAACTGGATGCCCTGGATCCATTCCTCCGGAGTCAGGTTTACGTCGCGGGCGAAGGCGTGCAGGTGGCGCACGGCCGCGTCGGCGATCTCTTTAAACCGCGGATTTGGCGTGTTCGCCATCTGCGACAGGGTTTCGTCAGTGACAGTGAATTCGTCCAGATCACGCATTGTAGCCTCCCAATTGACGTCTGGGACGGAGCATAGGGCGAAACCGGGGGGCTTTGCCAGCCGCCAACGAGTGTCATAGGATGCAAACAAGAAATCAAACCGGAGGATACCCATAACATGCTGAAACGCTTAAGCGGCGCATTACTGGCCGCTACAATGACGTTCGGTGCCGCGCAGGCAGCCGAACCGATCACCATCGGTTTCGGCATGGCGCTGACCGGCGGCCTGGCGCCCAATGGCAAGGCCGCTCTTCTGGCAATGCAAATCTGGGAAGAAGAAACCAACGCCAAAGGCGGCCTGCTCGGCCGGCCGGTCAAGTTGGTTTACTACGATGACCAGTCGAATCCCTCCACCGTTCCGGGCATCTACACCAAGCTGCTGGACGTGGACAAAGTCGATCTGGTGGTCAGCGGCTACGCCACGAATATGGTGGCCCCTGCCCTCCCGGTGATCATGCAGCACAAGCGCACATTCCTTGGCCTACTTGGTTTGGCGGCGAACAGCGAGTTTAACTACCCCAACTACTTCTCCATCGGCCCGACCGGCGGCCCGCATCCGAAGCAAAGCTTCTCCAAGGGCTTTTTTGAGGTTGCGATGGCGCAGAACCCGAAGCCCAAGACAGTGGCGATCGTCGGGGCTGACGCCGAATTCCCGCGCAATGCGACTGACGGTGCGCGGGAACTGGCCAAGGAAGCCGGCCTGACCATCGTCTATGACAAGACGTATCCGCCGACCACCAACGACTACAGCCCGATCGTGCGCGGCATCCAGGCCACCAATCCTGAGCTGGTGTTCGTCGCGTCCTACCCGCCCGACAGCGTCGGTATGATCCGAGCCGCCAACGAAGTCGGGCTGAAGGCGAAGTTATTCGGCGGCGGTATGGTCGGCTTGCAGGCCACCGCGATCAAGACGCAGCTTGGCCCGTTGCTGAATGGTATCGTCGATTACGATTTCTGGCTTCCGGTAGGCCCCTATGCCACGCCGCAGGCGCTGGATTTCCTGAAGCGCTACCAGGCAAAGTCGGTCGCCGCCGGCGTCGATTCGCTGGGCTTCTACCTGCCGCCGTTTGCCTACTCCGACATGCAGGTGCTGCAAGCCGCCGTCGAAGGTGTTGGCAGCCTGGATCAGCAGAAGATGGCGGACTACCTGCGCTCGCACACCTTCAAGACGGTGGCCGGCGACATCACCTTCGGACCGAACGGCGAGTGGACCGAATCCCGTGTCATGGAAGTCCAGTTCCAGAACGTGAAGGGCAACGATGTCGAGCAGTTCAAGGACCCGAAGGTGGAGGTCGTGCTGTATCCGCCGTCGTTGAAAAATGGCGACGTGATTTATCCCTACGCCGACGCAAAGCACTAACCGCCGTTGTGTCGCTGCCTGCTGCCGTCACGTCGATGGCAGCAGGCAGCAGGCAGCGACAATGATGTCTTCATGATCAATCTTCGTTTGGCATGAATTTCTGGCTGGTCGGAGCGAAGACATCGGGACGCGATGCATCGCGGTTCCATGGGGGTCGTAGTCGTTTTCGGGAACCCGCTTCGCTTCTGACGAATGTCTCCGAAGCCAGCCCTCACGCGGCCGAATTTGGCCGGAGCACCCGTCTCTGTTGGAACGCTCGTTATAGACAAAGTAATATTTAGAAATACCATCAAAAATCAACAAGTGTGATAAGGACAAGGCCCGAAGGCGACTCGCCAACAAAGAAAAAAATCCAGGCCGAACTCTAGCCGACCCCATCGCTGTCTGTTGCTTGTCGAAGATGACAGGATGGTACGGGAAACCATTGTGTTGCTGTTGGAGGATGTCTTCGACGTTATCCTCGCCGTCTCAGTCGCGACCGCTTTGGTTGAATTGCGTTCGGTACGATCGCAACCCATCGACGTCGTGCTGCTCGATTACCATCTACCCGACGGCCCGATTGACGCCGTCCTGGCCGAAGCCGATCTGTGCCTGATCCCGATCGCGCTGATCAGTGGCGACCTGACGCTCGAGGACGATCACACTCCGGTTCGGACGTTCCTTCGTAAACCCTTTTCCGAGAAGACGTTGCTATCTGTTCTGGAGGGCACTCGCCGTCAGGGTTAAGGCTGGCTAAGGTGGTATCCATGGACACACCGACAGACTCCCACCGCATCAACCTGCACCTCGTGTCGGACGCAACCGGGGAAACGCTGAACGCCATCGCGCGGGCCACCACGGTCCAGTTCGAACCGGCGCAGATCATCCATCACCGATGGAGCCTGATCCGCACCCGCTTCCAACTTCATCGCGTGCTGGAAGGCATTGAGGCCGAACCGGGGCCTGTGTTGTCCACCCTGATCGATCGCGCCCTGCGACTGGAACTGGACACCACCTGCGGCCGGCTGAACGTCAAGGTCGTCAACGTGCTGGACCCGGTTATCAACGCCCTCCAGGACGTCATCGGCCAGCAGGCCGAAGCCCGGCCCGGGCGCCAATATGTGCTGAACGCCGACTACTTCTCCCGCATCGATGCCATGCATTACGTGCTGGCACATGACGATGGTCAGGCGCAGCCGGGACTGGCCGGAGCGGACGTGGTGCTGGTTGGAGTCTCGCGCAGTTCCAAGACCCCGACCTGCTTCTATCTCGCCAATCGCGGCATCAAGGCCGCCAATGTGCCCCTGGTGCCGAATCTGCCAATACCGCCGGGGCTGGAGGAGATCAAATGCCCGGTGATCGGCCTGACCCTGGCGCCCGAGGCCCTGATCGACATCCGCCGGCACCGGCTACGGCTGATTGGCGGCGGCGCCCAGACCGGTCCGATTAAGGCGGACAGCTCGGAATACGTGGATGAGGACGCGGTGAAGGCAGAGCTGCTGTGGGCTCGCCGGTTCTGCAACAGCCACGGTTGGCCGACCATTGATGTGACACGCCGCTCGATCGAGGAGACCGCCGCGACCGTGTTGCAACTGATGGATGCCTGGCACAACCGGAAGGCCAAGCCCGGCGAAGGCAGCTAAGCGACATAATTGCTGGCCGGATGCGTTATGTGGGTTGCCCCCGATATGGGGGCCAGCTATATACGCATCTCGGTCGGAGTGTAGCTCAGCCTGGTTAGAGTACTGTGTTCGGAACGCAGGGGCCGGAGGTTCAAATCCTCTCACTCCGACCAATAAATCTCCCGAAACATGGATCACGGATAAGTCTCCCGGATGGGCGCCAGGCAAGCCGATCGTGCCGGCGGTCAAGGTTTCGCTGCCCGTGTTTCGAACCTTACGATTCCGCGATCAACGCCAACAGCGTTCTGCGCAATTCCGGTATTTCCTCTTCCGCCGTTTTCCACAGTATGTCGGGGTCAATCTCGAAATAAGCATGGATCAGCCGGTTGCGCATCGCCGTGATCTGGCTCCACGGCATGTCAGGCGCGGCTTGCCGGGTTTCGGCCGAAAGCTTTGTCGCAGCCTCCCTCAGGATTTCGATCGCGCGCACCAGGGCGAACAGCAGCATGCGATTTCGGTCTAAAGCCGCACGATCCCGACTGGCGATGAACGTGCCAACGGTTTCCGCCGCCTCCAGCATGTGCTGAAGGCGGATGCGATCCTCAGGCGGCAAATTGGACCGCCGCAGTGCGGAGGACATCGTCGCGAAAATGGGCGCTCAAGTCGTGCGCGGTACGGAGATCAACCCGGCGGCCATCAAGCAACGCGGAGAACTCTGCCTCCATTGACGCCAGGCGAAGCAGGCCAGGTTCCGATTCCGGGATGAATTCCATCAGCAGATCAACATCGCTGTCAGGCCCTGAGGTGCCCTTCAGGACGGATCCGAACAATGACAAGCGCTTGATCGCGTGCCGCCGGCAGAGTGCGGCAAGCACTGTCTGATTGGGAAAAACCCGGTTTGGCATCGTCCCTCCTTGCGCATGTTATCGGACGGGCCTCGTTCCTCACGATACCACTGCTCGGTCCCTGCCCGCCATACAACACTGTCCAACCATTCCATGCACCGGGAAAGATACAGTCTTTCACGGGGTTGCTCTTGGGCGGCGGGCAAAATCGCAGCGCCTGCCTCAGAACGGCAATTCGTCCTGGTCGTCGTCCCACAGCACGCAGGCACGAAGGACACGAATCCATGCCCCTCATCGACGCCGAACCGTATTCCAGCTGGGTGATCGGCTGCGCCATAGAGGTGCATAAGACACTTGGTCCAGGGCTGCTCGAGTCCATCTTTGAAGCCGCGCTGTGCCAGCAACTCACCGCCGGCGGCCTTGCTTTCGTCCGCCAGCAGAAGCTGCCCGTCATCTACAAAGGATATTCGCTCGATTGCGATTTCCGCATGGACCTGGTCATCGGGAATGCCCTGATCGTGGAAGTCAAGTCGGTCCAGACGTTACTGCCGCTGCACGAGGCACAACTGCTCACCTCCATGAAAGTCAGTGGCCTCCGCGCCGGCTTGATGCTGAATTTCAATGTGGTTCGCCTGACCGACGGCATCCGCCGCCGCCTGCTGTAACGACCTCGACCCCAGACGTCATTTATCGCCCGGCACATACCGCTGGCGAGCGGCCGTTACGCCCACCTCCCGCGAACCACCGGATCAGGATGACTATCGGTTCGGATCGTGACACCGGGGAACAAGGCCGCTGCCGCATCGCCGGCAGCACCCCGACCATCAGAAAATTACCGTACCGACGTAATCGCGTTGCGGTTCTGCGCCCAGGCCTCGGGCGTGGACGCGGCGTCGATTGGACGCGACTTACCGTAGCTGATGGTTTCGATCCGCCCGCGGGTGACGCCATGCGCGACCAGATAATCGCGATCCGCGACAGCGCGGCGTTGCCCGAGTCCCAGATTGTACTCTTCCGTCCCGCGTTCGTCGCAGTTACCGGCCACCCAGATATTGACCTGCGGGTATTGTTGCAGCCACGCCGCCTGACGGTCCAGCGTGGCGCTCGCCTGCGCGTTGATCGTGTTGCGATCAGAGTCGAAGAAAATGCGGTCGCCGGCGGACTGGGTCAGATCTTCCTGGCTGCCCGGTGCGGCCCGCCCGGTACCACCGCCAGCGCCAGCGCCTCCGCCACCCATACCTCCGGCACCCTGGCCGGCATTCACGCCACCCGATCCGTCCGCATTCTTCGAATCGTCGGACGAAGAGCAGGCGGTCAGCAAAGCCAGCCCCATAAGGCAAGCCAGGGTCCGATGTCTCATGGAGCATCTCCGGTCAGGTGATGAGGCTACAACAGGTTAGCAGGTAGCGTCGATTCGCAGCGTCCTTTCTATCGCCGCCCTGCTCGCGACGATATAGGTGGTTCTACCCGGGCAGGCCTGTTTCGTGGGCCATCAGAACGCCAGCAACACCTTCATTGCCCGCGAACGGTCGCTGGCCAGTTCGAAGCCGCGGACGGCGTCGGCCAGCGGAACCACCTCGGTCAGCAATGGACGCACGTCGATACGGCGGGAGACGATGAAATCCACCGCCCGGGCGAATTCCTCGTGGAAGCGGAAGGTGCCGCGCAGGGTGATTTCCTTGGCCACCAATACGTTCAACGGCACCGGCGGTGCTGCGTCGGCGTTGTTGCCAACCTGCACGATGGTGGCGCCGGGACGCGCCAGGGCGATGGCGGTGGCAAGCGCGACGGCCGAACCGGATGCCTCGAACACCACGTCGAATGTGCCTTTGTTGGCCGCGTATTCGTCCAGACCCGACGGGTCGGAGCGCATATTCACCGTCCGGTCGGCGCCGATTATGCGGGCCAGCGCCAACGGCGGGTCGAGCAGGTCTGTCGCCACGACCTCACGCGCGCCGGCCAGGCGAGCGACCATAATCAACAAGGCCCCGATCGGGCCGGTCCCCGTCACCAGCACCCGCTTGCCCAGCAACGGGCCTGCCTGCCGGGCGGCATGCAGGCACACCGCGAGCGGTTCGGCGAACGCGGCTTCCTCGATGCTGACGTCGGCGGGCAGCTTGATTGCCTGAGCCGGCGTGCAGACCAGTTCCTCGCGGAAGCCGCCGTTCACATGCGGGTTGCGCATGGCGCTGCCGTAGAAGCGCATATCGAGACAGTGATTGGCGGACCCCTCCATGCAATACCGGCATACGCCGCATGGCAGGCTTGGGTTCACCGCGACCTTGTCGCCGGCACGGACGCTGGTGACGCTGGAACCTGTGGCGATGACGGTCCCGGCGATCTCATGACCGAGCACCATCGGCTGCTGGATGCGGATCGTGCCGAAGCCGCCGTGGTGGTAATAGTGCAGATCCGAACCGCAAATGCCGCCGGCACCGATACGGACTTTGACATCATTGTCGCCAAACGCCTGTTCGGGAATGTCGTCGATCCGCAGGTCGTGCGGGGCATGAATGACGGCGGCGCGCATGGTCGTTTCTCCGGGTCGGCTATCTTGCGGTTTGTTCGCTGGCGGCTAGGCTTAACGGCATGGACCGGGGTTGGTCCAGACCGATTTCGTTGGAGTCTGCTGTGACATTATTCGACCTCTCCGGCCGCCGCGCGCTGATCACCGGTTCCAGCCAGGGCATCGGATTCGCCTTGGCCCGCGCGCTCGGAGGCGCGGGGGCGGCGGTAGTGCTGAACGGGCGCGATGCCGGCAAACTGGACGCCGCCGCTTCGATTTTGCGCGGCGAGGGCATGACGGTGGAAACCGCCGCGTTCGATGTCACCGACTATGCCGCCGTGGCGGCTGCCGTGGCGGGGTTGGGCACGCTGGATATCCTGGTCAACAATGCCGGCATCCAGCGGCGCGCTCCGTTGGAGGATTTCCCTGAAGCGACGTGGCACGAGCTGATGCGCACCAACCTGGACAGCGTGTTCTACGTCGCGCAGGCCGTCGCCCGCGGCATGATCGCCCGCAAGCGCGGCAAGATCATCAACATCTGTTCGGTCCAAAGCGAGCTTGGGCGCCCGAGCATCGCCCCGTATGCGGCCAGCAAGGGGGCAGTGAAGATGCTGACCAAGGGCATGTGCGCCGACTGGGCGAAACACGGCTTGCAGGTGAACGGCATTGGCCCGGGGTATTTTGAGACGGAATTGACGGCGGCTCTGGTCGCCGATCCGGCGTTCTCCGACTGGCTGTGCAAGCGGACCCCGGCCGGGCGCTGGGGGCGCGTCGAGGAACTGGCCGGCGCCGCGATCTTCCTGGCGTCGGGCGCGTCGGATTTCGTCAACGGGCAGATCATCTATGTCGATGGTGGACTGACCAGCGTGGTTTGACCAGGTGGTCGGGCCGGTAGTTTCCATCACGGCCCAACCGCTGCTGCGAGGCCCCGGCCCGTCGAGGCAAAGGCATTCAAGCCTGCGGCTCCGGCAGGGGCGCCGTGGCAAGCGGGCGTCAGCGTGGCATATTGGGCCTGCTTTCTCTTCAAAGTGTCGGTGATCTGCTTGGCCGCCAGACGCTTTTGGAGCGACCGCGCCCAGGTCTGACCGCCGGTTTTACTGGCGGCCTGAACAGCCTCGCGCGCGTCCGCGATCATACTGCGGACGTTTTCTACCCCGGGTTTCCCTGGAGTCGTCTCGATGGGGGTAATCTCGGCCGGCAAGGGGTGAACCGGGACCGGTTGGGTTACGGCTGCTTGAACAATCGCGGGCTGAGCGGCGACGGCTTCGGTCATCGTCTCGACCGAAGGTAACGCGATGCCGGCGCCGCGCGCGCTTCGGAGTTTGTCGAGCTCCCGCCGCGCCTTATGGGATTCTCGGCTGAGACTAACGGCTCCGCCGCGCAGGCGAAGGACTTTATTCAGCGACAAATCCCGCTCTGACGCGTCACTGAGCGCCTCCAACGTGTGTAGTTGGAGACTGACGATCTCGGCGGCGAGGCCGAGTTCATCCGTCGTTTCGGCATTATACGCGGACAGCATCTGACTGGCCGCCTCATGCGCTTTGACCGAATCACCGCCAGAACCGTTGTCAAACAGCCGGGCAAGGCGCCCGATGACTGTGTCCAGGATGGTTTGGGCAATGTTGGCCGGGAAGGACATGGATCACGCCTTTTGGTCTCGAGTTCGGTTCGCTTGTCCCGAGACTAGGCTAAAGTTCTTCGCATATCAAGAATTATTTCCATAATGCCCGATGCCAGTACTCGTTCGATGGCGGGCGGAGATATCCGCACACACCACGCCGGCCTTTAGCCCCGTTTGCTTTGGCCCAAGGGAGAAGCGCCGAAGCAGGCGAGCAACGCACCGGGTCCGGGATATACGGATACGCAGCCGCTCCTCCGTAAATCGGCTTCGGTGAAGCCACCGCATAGCATCCCGATGGTGGGAATGCCGGCCCTTTGCGCCGCCTCGGCGTCGTAAGGTGTGTCACCAATCGCGACCGCCTCGGAACCCACGAGACCCAATGTCTCCAGCGCAACCTGAAAAATGTCCGGAGCTGGCTTCGACCGCCCGGCATCCTCGGAAGAGATCGCCACGTCGACCAGATCCGTGATCCCGGCAATATCGAGATAAACCTCGAGTTCGCTCTTCCTGGCGGAGGAGGCGACAGCAATCTTTAAATCAGAGTCCCGCACGCACCGAAGCAGGTCCGGCACCGCCGAGAATGGCCGCACCAGGGGCAGGTATTTCGATTTAAACCGCTCGCCGCGCCATCGCTCCATCTCGGCACCATGATCCCTCTGCTCGGCCTCAGAAAGGAACACGGGAATCAACTGGTCACCCCCCTTACCGATCTGGCGACGCACATGCTCGAAGGTCACTTTGTGACCGAATCTGACCAACGCCTCGTGCCACGCGATCGCATGTAAGTCGACGGAGTCGACTAGCGTACCGTCGATGTCGAAGATGGCTGCTCGGGGCATTCGGACTCCCTGAAATTTCGATCGGTTGATATGGCTTTCGAGACGCCGGTTAACCGGCGTTTCGTCATCTCCGCGATGCCTGGCTACGGACGAGGCGACTGTAGTCGATCGTCGTCGCCTGAGACTTCGACTTCCTCGCGACGCACCGTGTCCTTGACGGTTTCAGTTCGCTCGGTGGCCTCCTTCCGGATAGCCACCTCCTCCACGACGCGTGCTGTTTTCCCGACTACCGGGACCTCTTCGGTTTCCCGAACCTCAACCGTCCGCTCTTCGAACGCGCCGCCTCCAGCCGTGGTGCCTTCAACCGGACGCCGCCGCTCGACTGTCACGCGCTGGCCATGGAGTGTGACGTCTTGCTCAGCCGGCCGCTCGACCACATAGCGACGCACGCGGGTAGTCCCTCGATCAACGGTCCGCTTACCCACCTCAAGCTGTTCCTCGGCGAGGGGGATAACCTCTTCTTCCGTGGCGGGGGTCACGCGATCGGTGCCCGGCATGGCCGCACTGCTCTCCGTGGTCGCCGAGGCCGCTGATGCAAAACCTGCTTTGTCAGAACCGGGCGTTGCCACCGCGGATGTCGAATAGTCCACACCGGACGACGAAAGGTTCGTCCTGCCGGCAGTCTCTGGCGGGACGAACGATCCCGCTGTCGTGGCTGTTGGCTCTGTCTCATCGGCACGTTCATCGATCTCGAGCGGATGATGAGCATCAAGGATCGACACCGCGGTGTGGATCATCGAATCGTCATCGAGCCTTACGCTGAGAACGGTGTTCCCGGCACGAACCCGCCGGTCGTAACCGTCCCTCTCGTTCGAATAAGCAGACCGAGTTGTTTCGGTGTCAGCGTCTTCACCCCACAGCCAGGCCCAAAAGCCACCGCCGCTTGAATGGCTTGTCGCACCGGCACCAGAGGTTTCCGGTTCTGGTTTCTCCGTCTCAGTCGGCCGGTATCGCCGCATAGCCGACCCGGGGATTCCGGCGCCCTCAAGGTCTCGCTCCGCGGCGGCGGCAGCCGTCTCAGCTTCAAACAGCGCTACGATATGTTCTGTCAATGTTGTCATCCTCGCAGGTCTGGTTGTCGAACCGCTGAAAGGCGAAGATGGGACTGGCGGTTGCGTCAAAATTCCGAAGGGATCGCTTGGGGTTTTGTACTGTTTTGGACACGTGCCGTTTTATTTGGCGGAGTGAAATGGGGGTTGTTACCTTCGGCGGTCTGCTAATGCGTCGAGTTCGTTACCCTGGTGTCGTAATGCGGTCACGCAAGGCAGCGGCCTCCGCGTACAGGGCATCGACGGACCGCGATAACGACTGCCGCTTTCCCGCTCGGAGGTGTGATGTCCGTGGATCTCAAACGCTAATTCTGTTGATTCCATCCATGAATCCGGCAATTCGTAACGTTATGGCTAATCTGTCCGCCCCGGATGACGACATACGGAGCCTGCTTGCCGCCGATGCTGCAATGCACCACGTCACGGTCGCTGCTCATACTGATAAGGAACAAAATGTCAGTTACATCTGAAAACATGACCAAAGGCGCCCTGTCGATGTTCGACATGATGATGAATATGCAACGCCTTGGCCTTCAGGCGGTATCGGCCTATCAGCCGCTTGTCTCTGCTTTTATGGATTCAACGAGTGCGGCGGAACGTGCAACGCGCTCGCGCTTCGAATCCACGCGCGCCCGATCCTCGGGACTTCGCGAGTTACATGAGACAAGTGACGAGCAAGTCATTGCCATCGGCGAAGAGGTCTTGAATGTCGGGACTCGTATGGTCGCTGGTAAAACCACCCGGATCCGCCGCATCGTTGTCCAGACTCCTGTCCAGCAGGAGGTCACGCTGCACACTGAAACGGTTGTCCTGGAGCGCCGCCAGCCGGTTTCAGGTTCCGGGAATGAGGTACTGACGGAAGTGACGATTGAAATGTCTGATTTCAATGAAGTACCGGTCGTGTCCAAAGCCGTGCACCTCGTCGAAGAGGTTTTATTGCGAAAGCAAGTGACTGCCAGAACCGAAACGATCCATGACACGGTGAGGCGCGACAAACTTGAAATTGAACAGCCGTCGAGCCTGCCGGTTGTATTCAAGGCCGCTGTCCAGCAGGACGAGAAAAAGCGGGAGGAAAGTGCCTCCGCGGATATCCAGGATAAAAGGCAGCTTAACGCGCCGCAGACGGGCGGTAAGACTGATCAAAAGCGCCCATAGCCCTTTCTTCAGGTCCAGGCGCGGGACGACGATTAAAATCCTCCGAGGTTCATACTGGAAGGGCCGCCCCGGTAGCGGCCCTTCCCTTTACATATCATCGAATAATCGTTGCGGAATAAATATCCCGTTTTTCGATTGGAATAGCTCTGATTGTGCCTTCAGCCTCGAATCAACGATGCCGCGACAGGTGGCCCGGACAAGCCGGGCCATGACGATGCAGAAACGGCGTCCACCTGACCATCGGCGGTCAATCTCAGCGACCGCCTTACTAATCCGCCAGCGCCGCGTACACCATATCGCGGAACAGCAGGCGGTAATACTCCCGCTGAACCGGCGCCTGGATCATCAGCACCGCGAACAGCCGTTCGGTCGGATCGACCCAGAAACTCGTGCCGGCCGCGCCGCTCCAATAGTAGTTGCCGACGGAACCGGGGAATGGCGCCATCCCGGCGTGCGTCCGCACCGCGAAGCCCAGGCCGAAACCATGCCCGGGCGGCAGCAGGTCCGTCGCGCCGGTGACTGTGCCAAGATGATCGGACGTCATAAGCTCGATCGTCTTGCGCCCGAGCAGGCGGACGGAACCGAGACGGCCGTTGCCGTGCAGCATGGCGAGGAAGCGGGCGTAGTCCATCGATGTGGACACCATGCCGCCGCCACCGGATTCGAACAGAGCCGGCCGCCGGATATCCAGCAGTGCGACATCAGCCCCGCCCTCGGGGTCTTTCCGGAACGGTTCCGCAATGCGGCCGAAATCGGTCTCCGGCACTGTGAATCCGCTGTCGGTCATACCAAGCGGGATCAGAATACGGTCTGACAGGAATGCGCCGAGGGTTTGGCCGGACAGGATCTCCACCAGACGACCGAGCACGTCGGTGGAACGGCTGTATTCCCAGACGGTGCCGGGTTGGTGCCGCAACGGCAGGCCTGCCAGCGTGTCGGCCTGTTCGGCGTTGGTCTGCTTCAGGCGCGCAACCCGGGCTTCGCCGTAAGCCTTGTGGATCGGCGAGTCGCCACGGAATTCATAGGTCAGGCCGGAGGTGTGGCGCAGCAGGTCCTGCACGGTGATCGGACGATCGGCATCGGCCAGACCATAGGTGCCGCCGGAGATCACGCCGACCATCGTATCATTGAACGCCGGAATGAATTTGCCGATCGGATCGGTCAGCAGCACGCGCCCCTCTTCCCAGAGCATCATCACCGCGACCGACACGATGGCTTTGGTCATGGAGTAGATTCGGAAGATGGCGTCGATGCCCATCGGTTTATCGCCAGCCGGATCGAGGCGGCCGAAGCTCCGGTGGTAGGCGATCTTGCCATGCCGGGCGATCAGCGCGACGGCGCCGGGGACGTGTCCGCTGGCAACCCGATCGTTCAAGGTGTTGGACAGCCGGTCGAGGGCGGCCTGACTAAGGCCGACGTCCTCAGGCTTTGCGGTCGGCAACGGTGTGGTCATTGGGGCGTTCCTTCTGGCGGGTCGCCCGCAGTATGGCCGGACGGGCGACCGGATCAAGTCCGGACGGTTCGGCAGATCATGGGTCCGTGACCTGCGCGCGGCCGGATTCATGCCCGGGACGGCGGCATATCGGCTAGCATACACAAGTCATCGGCAGATCATCCGGTGACCGCCTCAACGAAACGGGATAGTTCGGAGAAGAAATCATGTCCGAGGGCGTATTCAAAGTCGTCGAGCTTGTCGGGACATCCGACGAAAGCATCAGCAAAGCCATCAAGGGGGCCGTCGCCAAGGCGGGTTCCACTCTGCGTCACATGGGATGGTTCGAGGTCACGGAAATTCGCGGCCACATCAAGGGCGATGAGGTGGATTCGTATCAGGTAACCCTCAAAGCGGGTTTCAAATTGGAGGATTAAAGAGCAAAACCGGCGGCGAGGATGCCGGCGCCCCGCGGATTGACCGTCGTGGCGGGCGGGGTTTCGGCATCCAGGTCTTGAATAGGGTCGGCGTGCACGTCGGGCTTCCCTCCGCCATGACGGTGGGGCGTGGCGCGTCGAAGCGACGGATGGCGACCCGGCGAGTGAAGGACGTTGACGATGGACAGCAAGAACCAAAAACCCGGCGTCGGGTTTGCCGCCGCCGAACCGGATGCCGCATTGGGACTTTGGACCTCCTGGATCGGGGCCGCCTCGGACTCGGCGCAGGCGTGGAGTAAGAACCTGAGCGATCCCGGCAAACAGTGGAACTTCGATGCGGCCGCCGGCGATGTGCTGGCCTCCGGCGTCCGGCAACTCAACGAGCGCCTGGGCAATGACCCGGCGTTGCGGGCACTTGACCAGATGTGGAACGCCAATCCGCTGCGCGAAGTGGTGCCGGTGGACTGGGCCGAAATCTCCAAGGCGCTGCGCACCGTGTGGCTGCGGTCGTTGCGCGACCCCGCCAAGGCGGTCTCCGCGGCGGTGGATTTGAACGCTCGGCTCGTCAGCGCGGCGACCGAAGCGTGGAAGGATGCCGCCCAACGATGGATGGCCGGGCCGGTTGCCGCCGAGGCCAAAGCATCCGGCGCTGCCGACAAGCGTTTCGCGGCACCGGAATGGGCGGCCAATCCTGCTTTTCGGTCGCTGAAGGAGATGTACCTGCTGGCGTCCGACTGGCTGCTGCGCCTGAGCAACGCCGACGACATGGATGACGCGGAACGACAGCACCTGAATTTCCACCTGCGCCAGTTCATCGATGCGATGAGTCCGTCTTTGATGCTGCTGTCGAACCCGGAGGCCATGCGCCGCGCCATGGAAACTGGCGGCGCCAGCCTGGCCGACGGTGCCCGGAATCTGATGCATGACCTGAAAGAGGGTCGCCTGAGCATGGTGGATGCCACCGCCTTCGCGCCCGGACGCAACCTTGCGATGACGCCGGGCAAGGTGGTGTATCGTAACAAACTGATCGAGTTGATCCAGTACACACCGGTCACTGAGACGGTGCATCAGGTTCCGCTGCTGATCCTGCCGCCCTGGATCAACAAGTATTACATTCTCGATATGCAGCCGAAGAACAGCATGGTGCGGTTCCTCGTCGAACAAGGCTTTACGGTGTTTGTCGTGTCCTGGAAGAACCCGGACGCAACAATGGATAGCACGACGATCGAGGACTACATGGACCTCGGTCCGCTGGCGGCGAGCGACGTGGTGCGCGAGATCACCGGCAGTCCAACCGTCAACGTGATGGGTTACTGCATTGGCGGCACATTGCTGGCCATGACGCTGGCCTGGCTGGCGAAGAAGGGCGATACAAGGTTCGGGTCGGCGACATTCATGGTGTCGTTGCAGGATTTCTCCAAAGTTGGCGACAGCGCGGTGTTTCTCGGCGAATCAGCGATCGATTTTGTTGAGCAGCAGATGCTGGAGCGCGGGTATCTCGACAGCCGTGAGATGTCCAACATGTTCAACCTGCTGCGTTCCAACGACCTGATCTGGTCGAACGTGGTGAACAACTATCTGTTGGGGCAGAAACCACCGGCATTCGATCTGTTATACTGGAACAGCGACGGCACACGCATGGCGCGCGCCGCCCATAGTTGGTATCTGCGCAACACCTATGGCGAGAACAATCTTATTGTTCCGGGAAAGGTCGAGCTGAAGGGTGAGGCTTTGGAGTTGGACCGGATCACGCTCGATACCTACGCGGTCGGGGCAGAGAAAGACCACATCGTGCCCTGGGACGCCGCGTGGCGGATTACACAAGTTGTTGGAGGGAAGGTTCGATTTGTTTTGGCATCCAGCGGACACATCGCCGGGATCATCAACCCGCCCGGTGGTAAGGGCCAATACTGGGTCAACGAAGAATCGGCCGAAAATCCGGAACTGTGGCGGGCTGCAAGCACGCGAAAAGACGGCAGTTGGTGGACCGATTGGTCCCGGTGGTTGACGGATCACGCAGGCGACCAGGTGAAACCACCCGGAATGGGCAGCAACGCCCATTCGGTGCTCGGCGATGCGCCCGGCGAGTACGTGCTGGAGAAGTGATCCAGCCGGACTTTCCGGCCTGGGTGCGTTGGCATTAAGGTAAACCTGCTTCGGGTGCGCGAAGCCGTGCCCGTCCGCCAACGCAGGAGGATCGCGGCCATGCTCTCACACGACGAGAACGCGTTGATCACACGCGTTATGCCCGGCACACCGATGGGAAACGCGATGCGGCGCTACTGGATTCCGGCGCTGCTGGCGCGAGAAATCGCCGAACCCGACGGCCCGCCCGTCCGTGTCCGCCTGCTCGGGGAAGACCTGCTGGCGTTCCGCGACAGTGCGGGCGATATCGGTCTGGTGGACGAATACTGTCCGCACCGCCGAGCCTCTCTGTTCTTTGGACGGAATGAGGAGTGCGGGCTGCGCTGCGTCTATCACGGCTGGAAGTTCGACATCTCCGGTGCCTGCACCGACATGATGAACGAACCGGAATAATACGACTTCAGACATAAGGTGCGGTTGACCGCATATCCCACATGCGAACTGGGCGGCATTGTCTGGGCGTATCTGGGGCCGGCGGAGCACATGCCGCCCATGCCACAATTCGCCTGGACTCAAGCGCCGGAGACGCATCTGCACGTCACGAAAGTCGTGCAGGACTGCAATTGGTTGCAGGGACTGGAGGGCGGCATCGATACCTCCCACGCTCCGATCATGCACCGGCTTTTAAGCGAGACGTCGACACGCGGCGGCTTTAAGCCGTCCAACCCGTTCGTGCGCGGCAAAGCGCCCCGGTTGGTGGTCGATATCACGGACTATGGCTACCAGTATGCCGGTATCCGGCCGCTGGGTGAGGCAGAGATGCACATCCGGACCTATCATTTTGTGATGCCGTTCCATCAGATCCGCCCGTCGCGCTCCGAAAGCGGTGTGAAGCTGATCGCCGGACACGCCTGGGTGCCGATCGATGACGAAACGACGATGGTGTACAACTGGGCCTACAGTCCGACCGAGGCGTTAACCGAAACGGATCGTCTGGAGCGGGGTCTTGGTAACGGCCCGGTGCATGTCGATCCGGCGACGTTCCGGTCGCGTGCCAATCGCGCGAATAACTATCTGCTGGACCGAACGGTGCAGCGCAACGAATCGTATACCGGCATCGACGGGATCAACGTGCAGGATCGCGCGATCCAGGAAAGCATGGGGCGGGTCGTCGATCGCTCGAAAGAGCATCTGGGGCCGGCGGACAAGGCGATCATTCAGGCCCGCAAGTTGCTACGTCAGGCGGTGAAGACGGTTGAAGCCGGCGGGTCGCCCGATGGTACGGGGCCAAGCTATTATACGCTCCACGCGCATGAGGAGGTTTTGCCGAACGGCACCGACTGGCGGCAAATTACGCCGGAAATGCGGGAGGGAATGATCCTGCAAACGGTCTGATATCAGATAGAAGCGGGAGCCTCCGACGATCAGATCCAGTGGCATTCGTCACAACGCCGCTTAGGCCGAGTTTCCCTCCTTCCTTTACTTTCAAGCCATTGAAGGATCAGGAAAACCGTTCCCAAACCTCACGAAAACGTAGCCATGTAATCACGGCCATGTTACTTGTACCAACCGGTCGAATCGCTTCCTATCCGGCCATGTAT
>CAIZFE010000042.1 GCA_903932145.1 uncultured Rhodopila sp.
AGGTTTGGCACCTCGATGTCGGCTCATCACATCCTGGGGCTGGAGCAGGTCCCAAGGGTTCGGCTGTTCGCCGATTAAAGTGGTACGTGAGCTGGGTTTAGAACGTCGTGAGACAGTTCGGTCCCTATCTGCCGTGGGTGAAGGAGATTTGAGAGGATTTGTCCCTAGTACGAGAGGACCGGGATGAACATACCTCTGGTGCACCAGTTGTCACGCCAGTGGCACCGCTGGGTAGCTATGTATGGACAAGATAACCGCTGAAAGCATCTAAGCGGGAAACTTACCTCAAAACCAGATCTCCCTGAGGGCCGTGGTAGACCACCACGTTGATAGGCCAGGTGTATACGGACGGTAACGTCCTCAGCTAACTGGTCCTAATCGCCCGATCGGCTCGATAAACCGCTTGTCCCTCGGGGCAACACCATGCATGGAAATCATCCCCAGGTTCCGTAAAACGGATCCAAATGATGGCTTCCTCGATAAGTTCCGCACACAAACGCCCGGTCTCAACCCCCGAGCGCACACAACAGAACCTCTTTACACCCTCATCTCTTGAGGGTGGATTGGACGACCTGGTGGCCATGGCGGGGAGCCTACACCCGATCCCATCCCGAACTCGGCCGTGAAATTCCCCAGCGCCCATGGTACTGTGTCTTAAGGCACGGGAGAGTAGGTCGCCGCCAGGTCTTCCAATCCACCCTCATACAACACACACTCCTTGTCGCGGGGTGGAGCAGCCCGGTAGCTCGTCAGGCTCATAACCTGAAGGTCACAGGTTCAAATCCTGTCCCCGCAACCAAAGATCATCGCCCTAGCGGCGTCAGACAGCCCGGCTTCCTCACAAGGAACGCCGGGATTTTTGCTGTTCGATGCAAAACGGCCAGCGCCGTGGCGGAACGATCGGCAGAGCGCCGCCGTCAGATCGATGGCGCTTGTCAGTAAGCGACGGTTGCCAGTTGCCAAACCAGACCCATACCGAGGTGGCCAACTTGTCCCCGACAATCTCTGTGGCCCGGACAAGCCGGGCCAAAAGGGAAATGGAATAGCAATACGTCGCTGCCAACGATGACGGGTATCATCCGTGATTGGCGCCAACCGTTCGATCGAATTCTTCGGCGGCAATCCCAATTGTTTCGGCGGCGGCGCGGATATCGCGCCAGGTGGTGTCGTCCACCTCGATCCCCTGTTCCAGGCGCCTGGCCGTATAACGCTTCTCCGGCTCTCCGGGCGTCAGCACCTCGTCGAAACCAGGGGCCGGACGGGCGGATCTCACATGTGCTTTCACCGCCTGAATGTCGGCGGCAATGGCAACGGGGTCTCCCAGTTTGGACAGGTCGATAATCGTTGCGAGCATGGAGTTCAGCACGCCGCCCTTCGCCTCATGAAACGCGCCTTGGCCACCGGCGACGGCCGACGCCATGATCTCGCACATCACCGCCATGCCGGAGCCCTTGTGGGTGCCGAACGAGCGTAGCGCCCCGGTCTTGTCGCGAATGAACCCGGTCGGGTCGTTGGTCGGATTGCCGGCGTCGTCGATCAGGCAGCCGTCAGCGACCGATACGCCCTTGTTGTAGGCTACCCGCGCCTTGCCTGCCGCGATCGTCGTCGTCGCCATATCCAGCATCACCGCCGGCCCATCCGGTCCCGGCACGGCGGCACAGAACGGGTTGGTGCCGAGACGCGGCTCCGCCGAACCCCAGGTCGCCTGGACATCATGATGGTCGGCGACGTTGACGAAGGCGGTAAAGGCGCATCCCTCGGCGGCGGCGAGTTCGGCATAGGTGCCGATGCGGCCGATATGCGAGGAATTGCGGAACGCCAGCACGCAGGCGCCGGTTTCCTTGGCTCGGACGATCGCGCGGCGCACCGCGTCGGCCGCCATGCGCTGGCCGTACCCGCGCTTTGCGTCGATCACCAGCAGCGCGCCGGCATCCAGGACGGTTTCCGCGGTTTGATTGGGAACCAACAGACCCGCGTGCAGCAGCCGGACATAGGTCGGCAACATCCCGACGCCATGGCTGTCGTGGCCGGCCAGATTGGCGCGCACGAGGTGATCGGCGACCTGGACGGCTTCGGATTCGTCGCTGCCCATACGGCGGGCGATGAGGTGGGCAACGGCTTGCAGGGCGTGTGATGAGATGGTTGGCATTGGACTCTCCCGGGCGTTCCCCCAGCCTTAGCATGACCCGCGCTCGCGTCGAATATGCGCGCGGCTTGTTCGGCCGGATGGAACGCGATTGACACGCCCCGGGGGCTTGGCGAGTGTGCCCGCAACGAAATCCCGCACAGCCTTGAAGCTGCCGCGAGTTAGGGAAGGCACCGTCATCCATGTCACTGTTCGGCAGACCAACCACGCCTGACATCCGCCCGGGGGTGTTCGCCTGGTATCCGGCCAGCAGCCGGGGTGAACGGCGCACGTTCTGGATTTGCTATGCCGGGCATCTGCTGGATGCGATGGACACCCAGCTCTACAGCTTCGCGATTCCCTCCATTTTGGTGGCTCTCGCCCTCACCCGCGGGCAGGCGGGTGAGATTGCCAGCGCGTCGCTGCTGGCGTCCGCGGTGGGCGGCTGGGCGGCCGGCATCGCCGCCGACCGTATCGGCCGCGTGCGGACGTTACAGATCACCATTGGATGGTTCGCGCTGTTCAGCCTGCTCAGCAGCTTTGCCCAAAGCTACGGGGAACTGCTGTTCACCCGCTCGCTGCTGGGGTTTGGTTTTGGCGGAGAAACAGCGGTCAGTGCGATCCTGATGGCCGAAATGATCGCCCCCGCCGCGCGCGGCCGGGCGGTGGGGCTGGTGCAGAGCGCGTGGTCAACCGGCAGTATCGCCACCGCGCTGTGTTCGGCGGCGGCGTTCACCGTGTTTCCGGTGGAGACCGGCTGGCGCGTGTTGTTCGCGATCGGCGTGTTGCCGGCGCTGCTGATCCTGATTATCCGCCGATCCATGCAGGAACCTGAGATTTTTGTGCGCAGCCGAGCGACGCGGACAAGAGCGGGGAATCCACTGTTAATTTTCAGCCGGCCGCATTTGCGCACGACGATCGCCGCGACCCTGGTGGCGACCGGAATCCTGGGCGGTAATTTTGCGTTCAACGTGTGGTTGCCGACGTTTTTGCGCACTGTGCGGCATCTGTCGGTGCTCAGCACGGGCGGCTACCTTGTCGTCCTCTACAGCGGGGCCCTGCTGGGTTACATCACCGGAGCGTATCTGACAGACCGGATCGGCCGCAAACTGAATTTCGCGGTGTTTGCGGTGTGCGCCATGGCGGTGCTGGAGGTTTACACCCAACTGCCGATCAGCGATTCGCAAATGCTGTTCCTGGGGTTCCCGCTTGGGTTTTTCTCGTCGGGGATTCTGGCGGGGGTCGGATCGTTCTTTTCCGAACTGTATCCGACCGCGATCCGCGGTAGCGGCCAGGCCTTCGCGTTCAATGGAGGTCGAGCGCTGGGCGCTCTGTTCCCGGCGTTGGTGGGGATTTTCGGCAATACGCTGCCACTCGGCACCGCCATCGGCACGATCGGGCTGGCACCGTATGTGTTGATGTTGTTCGCGCTGCTTTTGTTGCCGGAAACGCGCGGCCGGCGATTGGATCTGGTGGATGGCAGGATTGGGGGCCGTCTGGATGAAGGCGGGGTTCGAAAAATTTAACTGACCCCGATAGCTCCCCCTCGCCGGAAAAAAGTCCCTATGTCCGTTTCACCAACGCCCGCTCAGCACCAGTGTCGAGGGCGAAAAGCGGCTTCGTTGATCTCCTTCTCGCTATTGCGGATCGTTGCGCCATCGAACGTGGCCGTCGCGTTGTCTCCAGGAAGTGTGGCGTCAGGCGGTGCCATCGACACGAGGGATCAAGTCAGGAAAAACTCGGACGTTCCGCCATGTAGGTCTTGACGTAGGAAGAACCTCCATAGACTTCTGAGCCACCGTCCACCTGGACAAAGACCGGGCCAACCATGCTGCCACCACTCCGCCGGAGCATGTCAAAAGCGGTGAGTGCGAGATTACGGGGCGTTCGTCGCCATTGGATGATATATACGGTTCGATCGACCAATCCCGTCAGGACCCGGGCGTCCGCCACCGCGAGAACGGCCGGCGAGTCGACGATAATCCGGTCAAAACGCGCTGCGGCCTCGCGCAGCACCTCGACCATTTTGGGGGTGGAGAGCAAATCGATCGGCGAAGAGACGGCATTTCCCGCCGACATAAACGTTAAATTGGCTTGTGAGTCGAACTGCAGGACCTGATCGAAGGATTTTTCGCCAGCGAGCAAATCCACGAGACCGTGGCCGCTCCCTCCGAAAATACCCTGCACGACTGGACGCCGCAGGTCCGCATCGATAACCAAGACCTTCAGACCGGCTAATGCCTCCTGACGGGCATATGAGATAGCTGTCGTCGTCTTGCCTTCTGTTTCCACAGCGGACGCAAAGAGCACCGTTCGGAATTCAGGCCCCGAGCTACGTAGCTGGATGCGCAACGAGTGAATTGCCTCCGCGTAGGCTCCGCTGGGCTTCGCAGACCACCCTCTCGCGCTACGCCCACGGCGTCCCGCGCGGACGCGGGGTACTAGCAAAAATGACTGGTCGCCGAACATGTCCTTCGCGCGTTCCAACGACTGGAATCCCTTGCCCAGGAGCTCTGATAGCACAGCACTGCCGGCCGAAAGCACGACAGCGAGGAAAGCGATGGCAGGAAACAGCAGCCGCTTGTTTGGCCATGAGGCCTGAATGGGAGTTTCCGCTTCGGATAGCACCTGGGCATCCGGCTGCGCTGTGCCCAACTGCTGCGAGATCTCCTGAATTCGGCGGAGGTACCCCTCATAAAGCGAATGTCTTACGTCCGCCTCCACCTTTAGCTCATGGTATTGGATTTCGGCTGCGCTGTTATGTTCCAATCCCTGCCACATATCGGAAAGCTGATTGCGCAACAAGGTGACCCGAGCAACCGCCCCATCGCGCGCGGCCTCGTTGCCTCGAATAATATTCGCGATTTCGGCCTGAATTTGACTGCGTACCGCGTACAAAGCGGCTCGATGAGCGATCACTAGCGGATATACACTGCCCGAGCGGCTTGTCGCCTCTGCCAGAGCAGATGCCTCCTTGGCCTCTTCCTCCCGCAACCTCTGTATCACCGGAGAATTGAGCACGTCCGGCGACGCGCCTGTATTCGCGGCGACGCTCTGGCTCGCTATGACGCGCGCTTCGGCAGTCGCGAGATCTCCCCTGGCTTGGAGCAACTGTGCCGTGGTTTGCGTGATCTGAGACGAGTTGAGATTGCCGTTGTGGGTGTCCTCAATCAGGTGGGCGACGGTCCGGAACTTCTCGGCGGCGGTTTCGGTCTCGGACGCCTTGGTGCGCAACTCGTCCGACCGCAGGTTCAGGATAGCCAGCGCATCCCTGACCGCTGCCGTGCTCTCCTGCACTGACAGTTGCACATAATGATCGGCGATGGCGTTAACGATCGCAGCGGCTTTAGCTGGATTTTCCGACCAGAACGTAATCTTGATCGTGGTCGAATGCCCCTGAACCTCCGCTTTCAGACGCTTGAGGACAGTCGTCATAACTATCTGCCGAGTCGAGGCAGTGTCTTGGGGCTTGGGTTGCAGTCCAAGCAATCGGAAAGCGTCGTCAATCGTGCTTCTCACGCCGCTGGGTAAAAACGACCATGCCTGAATCGACTGCTCCCACTTTGCCGACAGAGGCTCGATAAATTCGGGATCTTGTGACAATTGAAGTTGGTCAATGACGGGATCGATGACCCGCCGTGAAAGGATCCGTTGCAACTCGCTCTCAACTACGGTGTCCAAAACCTGACTATCACCGGTGGGCCTTCCGAGCACCGGCTCGGAGCTTACCACCTGGCGTTTGCGAGGGTCGAATAAAACCGTAGCGTCGGCGGTATAGGCAGCAGGCATTATCAGCGTCGCGACCGCCCCCAGAACCAAAACGACCAAGAACACGCTGATCATTAGTGTCCGATGGCGCCGGAAGATCTGAAGCAGTTGATGAAGATCCGAATCAGAGCGTCTCCGTCCGTCCCGATCGTACAACAAATCTGGTTGCTCAAGCTGCAACGAGTTGTCGAAAGGGATTCGCGCCACACGATTGGAATTCCCGGCGGGCGGGACTGTTGAGCTCATGCTTCCCCTCTCGACATGTCTATGTCATGACCATTCCGGAACATGAGCCTACGAGTGGAGGCGTTCCAGACAACTGCCGCCAGTCTAATTTCGAAATTAGCGAAGGCCAATCCGGGAAGTTGAACAATTAGCGTTGTCCCATGTATCCTCCGCCTATTGTTACCTCTGAGGCGCGCAGGTGGGAGGAGATCAAGCGGGTCCGCAACACGGCCCGCTACTGACGGCCCAGCGGCCAATGCGCCCCTCGGGGCGAGGAGCTGTTCACGGAATTACACGGAAGTCGGTAGCTTATATTGCAAACTATCTCAGTAAGTCATCGATTGGAATTGCCATTGCTCACGTGAGATTCACGATCGCGATCCACGCTTCGAAATTGCCATCCCGGTGGCTACGAGGAACCACCGGGATCGCTAACGGGAGCAGCCTTTAAGTTGTTGCGTGCGTCAGCACGGTTGAAAAGCTGGCCGACATCGCACCGCTAATCGTGGCAAATGCAACGCCCGTTCCCCCAGCGGTGGGAGCGACAGAGAGCACCGCGCCCTGAGCGGTATCCGCCACGGTCAGATACTGGCTTAGGGTGGAGGACGCCCCGTTCCAGTTGGTTCCGGCCAGCAAGGGTTTCAGATCGAGTTTGTCGGTGCCAGTCAAGATGTCAGTCGCAAAGACTGCCGGCCCCGCCGACGCCTTTGGCAAAACATATGTATTACCGCTGCCGGTATCGGTGACCGTGATGCCGCCGTGTGCCAATTTCACGGTATCGTTCGAACCAGCGACGAATACCATCTTTGAAGCGGACCCAACGTATGCCGAAATCGCGCTCCCCACAACGGTGACGTCGCCCGTCGGCAATGGGCTGGTGGCTGAGGACGACCAGGATGCGGTCGGGCTCGTTTTATCCCACCACCCCCCATAGGAATTTTCCTGCCAGATCGCTCCGTTCACATACGCGAGCACCTTGACCGAGCTTGTAACCGAGTCAGCAATGCCCTTGACCGCGACCTGGCCACCGCTCGTGATCGACCAGATATTGCCATTGGCGTCGGTGATCGAGTTCGAACTTCCAGCTAACACAACGGTGTCATTGGAGGATGTGGTCGGCGTCGGTGTGGGTGTTGGGGTGGGCGTCGGTGTGGGCGTCGGTGTGGGGGTAGGTGTCGGGGTGGGTGTCGGGGTAGGCGTCGGTGTGGGCGTCGGGGTGGACGTCGCTACTCCTGACAATTGCACGATGAGCGGATGATCCGTGAGACTCAGGGTCACCGAGTTCACATTGGTATAAGTCGCGATCGGGGATGTACCGGACATCGGATCGAACACCTCGATGCTCGCGTATGTCGCGCCGAGGCTGACCTTAGTGGCGGTCGGCGCAACCGTAACTTCTGACCCCGGGGTACCTACAGCCCAGTCAACGGCATCATTCCACACGGCGAGATCGAACACGCCGCTGGATTTTTCCATCACCATAGAGTTGCCCGTGCTCGGAAGATTCGAGATCGTATAGTTGATCTGGCCTGGGGTGAAGGTTGCCGCGGTCGCGCCGGTGTCGCCCAGAATGGAGGTCAGGTTATGGAGCGCTGTCGCGGCCAGTTTCGGCGTGCTATCCGGATTAAATAGTCCATTCTCGTCCCAGGCGCTTGTCGAGCCACTTATCCAGTCATTCAGGTGATAAATAAACGTCTTAGCTGCGCCTTCTTGGTATGCATCCAACAGGCCGTTCAGAATATTCTTCGCCTGTGTCGCCTGATCCACACCGAAGGACGGATCCATCGGGGCCGTCCCATAGCCGAATTCGGTAATCCATACCGGCTTATTGGGAACCAGTTGCTGCTCGCCGGATATCATGCTCTGCATAAAGCTCGCAGCCTGCATGTTGGCCCATGGATACACATGTCCGTTGCTGGCGTCCG
Organism: uncultured Rhodopila sp.; assembly: GCA_903932145.1. GTDB lineage: Bacteria > Pseudomonadota > Alphaproteobacteria > Acetobacterales > Acetobacteraceae > Rhodopila. The sequence goes on from CAIZFE010000042.1 coordinate 8,044, forward strand.
CGACGCTGCCGAAATTTGGTGGCGTACCGGAAAAACCGTTGGAGCCCTCCCATGACGAGGTATTCAGCATCGTCGTCCCGACGAGGGCACTGTCCTGCTTGACGAGCGTGTATTCCGCTTGCTGGACCTGATAGACTGCGGTCCAGTTGTTGGTCAGCGTGCCATTCCAGTAGTTGGGAAAGTTGAAGGGCTCATTTAATCCCTCGACACCGATGACACTGCCGGGGGCGGCTGCCGCAACCTGATTGATAAAACCTAGATCGGATTGGATTTCGCTCGTGCTCATCTGATAACCGGGATTGCTTCCCAAAACGATATCGAACTTGATGCCCAAGGCGGCAACCGCCTCAAATTCTGCTACGGTCCCCGACGTCGGGTTCATATCTCGAACCTGGGTGACGCCCAGGTAAGACAGTTCGCTCTCCAGCGCCGTCGCGCTGGCATATGCTGGCAACGACGACCCAATACTAATATTGACGCCGATCGAGGAGAGGAATTGATTCGTTGAAATTGCGGTTACGGTCATTAAGAGTCTCCATTCGTCGTTATTTGAGATTATGAATTCTATATCGTAATGTAATTAGGCATGAATCGCCCGGTTTCGACGTGTCACTCATCGCTTGACGACGCGGCTCCGTCTCCAACTTGCCGTCGTAAATCCCGTCACGAGGACTGTACGTAGGCGCGGTTACATCGGGTCCGTCGCAGGCTTTCTTGTTTTGTTTCCATTATATTCACGGTGGCGCCGCGGCGCCGGCGCTTTCACCTGGAAACGTACTAAGGTCGGTCACATCGGGGCACCTCGTTAAAGTCACATCAACTTCCCGTGATGTATCTCGATGCCAGACGAATCTAAAGTCAAATCGGATTTCTAACGGTTTCAAATATTTTCGGGGCGAATCTGAGCTATGCGCCAGGATCCAAAACGACATTGTAAGTTAGTAATTCCGGCCTTAGGCATCTTCGCGAACCAAACTGTTGCGATGCCTATGTGACTTGGCGCGTTTGGTCTCTATACCGGTCGGAATTTGGTAAATTCTATTACGTATCGAAATCTAACTTAGGGAGCGAGTTCGACATCACCGTGGCATTTATCGTCCTGATTTATCAAAAACGCGATTGGGGGCAGCGCTGCGCAGGACCGTGGGGAGCCGATTCGGCACGTTATTTGCATTGCATTTGGTATGGCCGCCAGTCGTTCAATGCGAGCAGTTCGACCTCCCCCTTGCGGCCAGTGTGCTTCGCGGGGCGGGATCAGCAGTTATTGTCCGCCTGGCACTCGGGGCCTGAGGCTGCCGGCCAAATCAACGAAGATCATATAACCGTCACCAGTTTGAAGAACGATCGCAATACCCCCATAAGCTTGGACTAAATAGAGATAGTGATCCGACGTACCGCATGTCACATTTTACTCCAACCGATTGACATGGCCGGATAAGTTGGTAGCCTAAATGAATGATGAATATTCGTATCGGTGATCGTGAGTTAGGTGTCGTGTTGTCTGCGTTACTAAAGCGACAACACTACACGGCTGCCTTGAACCTACGGAAGGTGTGCGGCAATCCACGGGATTTGCTCGGTCGATATCTGTTTGGATATGGGCACTACCCCACCGATGTAGCGTTAAAGCGCCCGGACGGTGGTGAGATATCTCTCAGGGCGTATACCAGGGACGACATCTTTACTATCAACGAGGTATTCTGTCGGCACGACTATCCCGTGCTCCCCGCAGATCGCGTAATTGTTGATTTTGGGTCCAATATCGGCGTATCTGCTGCGTATTTTCTCACGGCAGCGCCCGACTCCTTCGTTTACCTTTATGAGCCACTGCCAACCAACACACAACGTCTGCGGACTAATCTCCACGGCTTCGAAGCCCGTTATGAACTGAACGAAGTGGCGGTTGGCAACATGGACGGGCAGGTTGAGTTCGGCTGGGAGCCGACTGGGCGATACGGTGGCGTGGGGGTCCAGTCAGGACAGTATCTCTCGGTCGCCTGCATCGATTCGAACGAGACATTACAGCACATAATTGCCGTGAACGGCCGCATTGATGTTCTCAAAATCGATATTGAGGGTTTGGAGGGGGCGATCATTCAGCGCCTGACACCTGCCATAGCCACACGCATTGACCGGATTTATGCAGAGCATGTCTTCACATCCAATCCTCTTGCCATTACACACGATTATTTGCAATTTGGGTCAATCGCTCGCTTCAGCCGGAAACACTAGGCTCAGACCTCGATTTTTACAAACTGAGCAGGTCGGCGACGGCAAAGGGCAAAGGGCCGGTTCGCCTACAGCGATATATTTGTGTGGCGACGCGACGTCGAATTTGTGGACCTGACCGGACACGCTATCGGAGTTAGCGCGATCACGCAGGCCGGACGGCATTGTTCAGAGTCTCCGACAAATGATGTCGGACGTCCCCTCATACCGTTGCCAAACGATGAAGATACGCGGCTTAGCGTGAGGGATCTGGCTCAGTCTACATTTACCCCTTGCCGGGCGATAAGAATCGATCAAGGAAGCCGCCAACTTCCCGCGCAAAATCCGGACGCAAATGCACTCCGTCCATATAGATCGACTTTCCACCCCGTATGGTGGGGCATATGCCGCGATTACATATAAACTGGGTGGGATCAATGACGGTAACATCATCGGAGTTCAGCCTTTTCAGCAATCCGTCAACTGGATAATACTTCGCTGACGCCTCGATCCAATTAAAGTTCCGATCGGCAGGAACCATTTTCCCCTCGAAGTAAGCTTCCTGTAAGCTCTTGGGAGTGTCGCCGGCACCGATCGGCGAGGTGGTGACGACAACAACCGTGATGCCCAAGGCCCGGAGAGAGCTTAATTGAGTCCTAAACAAGCTGACTGCGCTATCAACAGACATGCCATCGTCGAACGCAATGTCGTTATTACCATTCTGGAAATATCCATCCCAATCTCCTATGAATATAACGGTATCAAAATTTCCCGACCGAGCGAGCTGTAGGGCTTTCCCGTAAAATTCATGGCAAGCAAATCCTGGCCTTAGGCGTCGTGCGTTGGGCAGTGGCGGACATCCGCCGTAGGTGGCAAATACCACGCCACGATTGGTCAAGTGGCTTTCGATGGTTTGGGCGCGCGACCACCACATCTCCGCAAATGAATCGCCAACGACCAGCGTGTTGTGGTTCCCTTGGTAATTCCCCATTGTGCATAGTCGCAAGTCGCCGAGCCGCAGTCCGCCACAGCGACTCGTCGGGTACGCGTCATCGGACATAGCCCTTACGGCATCATCGTAGAGGGCGAGATCTCCGCGAATTCTGCTTGGTAGGCCTTTCATTACGATAATGCCGGCGCAAATCCCGGCCACGACCCCCAGGGGCAGTAAAGCCCTCCTCAGGCCGCTGATAGCATTTCCGCGGGTTCTGAGGAATTTCTGCGCCTGAATCTCAACGAATACATATGATAGGTGCGCAGCGATAATGCTTGCGGATATACCGATTATAATATCCCACGGGGCCTCGCCAGGATGAAGGAATTCGATTAGGACCACGAATGGCCAGTGCCAAAGATAAAGCGAATAGGAGATGCGTCCGAGATAAGCAATGGGTCTCCAGGAGAAAATGTGGCTTTCGCGCGCGGCCAGGATGACCAGTGCTGTGCCGAGAGTTGGGAGAGCCGTGGGTACTGAGGGCCATACCATATCGCTCGAAAAGAATCCAAATGAGAGCACAATCATGATGATGCCCGTTGCCTGGATTGCCGATGACCATCGGCCTACTGTACGACGTTCCTCAATGAAGAACACGACGGCGCCCAAAAGCATTTCCCAGGCCCGGCAAGGAAGCATGAAATAACAGAATGAGACCGCCTTTTGCGCGATCATTAGGTTAGGGAAGACGGCCATTGAAATAAGAGAGGCGGTTAGAAAGACGTATATATATATGAGTATGTTTTTGCGGATGTGAGAATGAACTTGAGCCGTAGCAAATAATAATGGGTATATTATGTAGAATTGCCACTCAACGCTTAGTGACCAGGTATGCCATAGCCATTTACTATGGGACGAGCTGTCAAAATAACCAGCTTCCGTCCAATAGATAATATTTGAAACAAAGAACATACTCGATAGAGAGTGACGGGATAATTTGGACAGTTCGGTCGGAGGTAGGTAGACCAAGCCGAAAACAACCAGGGCGACAATCAAAAACAATAGTGCCGGAATGATCCGGGAGGCCCGGTCGAGATAGAAATCAATCACGGAAAAGCGATTTTCTTCGACTCGCCTCCATATGATGCTCGTCATCAGGTAGCCCGATATAACGAAGAAGACATCGACACCGGCGAACCCGCTCGCGAACAGTGGTACTTCGAAATGAAACAGAACAACACCAACAACGGCGATGGCGCGCAAGGTATTTATGTCGGAGCGAAAAGCTGCCCGCCGAGGAGCACGTGCCATCATTGAATATTATCCTTGTCGTGATTCAGTTATCGATCACCGATTGACCTTCGGGCATCTCTCAGAACGGTCCGGCGGTGTGTTGTTCTTCACCGAGGCGCGCCCTCAGCTCAGCGAAGCGCATAACGGCGCCTCGTCGTGAAAACGCTAGCGCGCGCTCCTTACCGGCCGCCTTCGACGGTTCGCTGTTGCCGACCGGCGAGAGGTGGTTTCATGAGGCGTCGCAGTGGTGTCGAACCCCAGCGCGCCGTGCCAAGATGGCAATCGACGCGACCTACTACATGCTTCCGTCCCGGCGCGTGAACCGAATAGTTGACCCCCCCCTGGATCCTTAACTCTTGGTTACAACCGACTTCAAGCACAAACAATCATTCCGGAGTACGTCAACCCGCCGCTTTGAGCGATTACATGCTCTCCCGAAAATGCAACATCTTAAACTACACGTCCTAATTCCCAGTGGCAAGGGTCACGATGCCTCACAATGCCGGCAGCATTTCTTCACAATTGAGCTAAATTATCACAACATGGTCATTGCTCATATACGGTGGCCAATGGTTATGGCAAAGCTTAACGGAAATCTTATGCGATTGTGCAACAGTAGAAATCGGGGAACAAACACACGACACACGGCCCGCTGCGGCATGAACCTTCTGCTGGAGAATATTTGATCTGGAATCAGTTTACTCATTTTGATTACCTTGGCACGTGTATTCTCCGTGCAAGGTAACAGCAAAGCTGGAATTTGACGGGAGCGGTGACACCGGTACGCAACCGCGCCGTATTGATAAGGTCATCACGGAGTAGCATAATGATTAGGAGTTGTGCGTGAAGGTTGCTCTTGTGCACTATTGGTGCGTTAATATGCGTGGGGGTGAAAAGGTGCTGGAATCCCTGTGTGAGCTATTTCCGGAGGCGGATATATTTACTCACGTCTACGTCCCGGAACGTATGAGCGACACTATTCGTCGGCATACAGTCCATACAACATTCATTGCCCGAATGCCCAGGGCCAGGACCCTGTACAAGGCGTACTTGCCGTTGATGCCGCTTGCACTCGAGCTTCTGGACTTGCGGTCTTATGATCTTGTGATTAGCAGCGAATCAGGACCGGCGAAAGGGGTGATTACCCGCGCTGACGCGATGCACATTTGCTATTGTCATACTCCCATGCGATACATCTGGAACATGTATCATGAATATCAGGAGGGTATGAATGTTGTTGCCAAAGCAGCAATGGCACTAGCCAGCCACCGCCTACGTCAATGGGACGTCACTTCTGCCGCGCGGGTGGACCATTTTGTCGCGAATTCCCATAACGTGGCCGGACGCATAAGGAAATTCTATCGCCGCTCCGCGGCCGTTATTCACCCTCCCGTCGACGTCGCCGCCTTTCAAAGAGAGCATGGTTCTGGAACGGATGATTTTTACCTGTGTGCAGGGCAACTGGCCTCTTACAAGCGGGTGGATATCGCCATAGAAGCATTCAATCGACTTGGGAAGCCGCTCGTTGTTATTGGTGAAGGGGAGATGTATGAAAAACTACGACGCCAGGCAGGACCCAATATCAAAATATTAGGTCGGGTTGGGCAGGATACGCTCCGCGAGGCTTATGCGCGCTGCCGCGCCCTGATTTTCCCGGGCGAAGAAGACTTCGGCATCGTTCCGCTGGAGGCTATGGCGTCAGGGCGGCCGGTTATCGCTTTAGGGCGTGGCGGTGCGCTGGAGACAGTGATCCCGGGCCAAACGGGTATCCTCTTTAAAGAGGCGAGCGCACAGGCCTTGATCGAGGCGATTTTGGAGTTCGAGCACATCCAGGCCGACTTCGACCCTGACCTGCTCGCCAGACACGCGGCACTTTTTGACAAAGGTCGGTTCAAGCGGGAATTCAACGACTTTGTCGCTGATGTGCTCGAGGAAGGCTCCGGGTCTTGTGAAAGTCAAAACGCCAACGAGAGTCAAGGTACCGTTGCGGATGGCCTTGTCACGGCTTAACAGAGGGCCATCCATGCTGCGCAAATTCGTTGCAATCTGTCTGTTTCTATGGTGTGCCCGGGCAGATGCAGAGGGGGCGGCCTTCGCCATGACCCCTGAAGCTTCCAACAACCCGCATCTCGCACGTATCTTAGGTAACCCGGCCGTGCCGCATGGACTGGGCATAAATGTGCATCCCGGCGAAGGACTGGCGGCCGCTCGAGATTTTGAACTGGTACAGCGCCTGGGGTTGTCTTTGATCCGCGCCGACTTCCTGTGGTCTGAGATAGAGCGCGAAACCGGGCGGTACGATTGGCACAGGTACGACACCATTGTATCGCAGAGCCGGGCGCATGGAATTACTCCGCTATTTATCCTCGACTATGCTAACCCGCTGTATGTAACGAAAGGTGGTGAGGGATCGGTTGGCCAGCCTTCCCCCGCGCCGATAAGCGACGCCGCGCAAACGGCCTTTGGCCGCTTCGCCGCCGCCGCCGCCGCCCGATACCGAGGCTTGGCACTCTGGGAGCTTTGGAACGAACCCAATATAAATTTCGGTCAGCCGATCGATCTCGATGCCTATATCCGGTTCGCTGGTGTCGTCTGCAAAGCCATGCGACATGCGGACCCCGATGCGGCTATTATTGGGCCGGCCTCATCCGAATTCGCGTTTTCCTTCCTGCGGGACTTTATCGCCAGCGATCGCGACCACTGTTTTGACGCGGTTAGTGTTCATCCTTATCGAGACGGGGACCCCGAGACGGTTCTTGAGGATTGGGAACGACTGAGAGCCATGAGCCCGGGTTTTGTGCTGGCCAACAGCGAATGGGGTTACTCGTCGATAGGTGGCGAATGGACGCTAGAGCGGCAGGCTGAGTACGTCGCGCGTCTGTACCTGGTTGACCTCCTCGCTGGGGTTCCGATCACCATGATCTATGATGCTCGGAACGACAGTCTCAGCGGTACGGACCTACAAGCCAACTTTGGGCTAACGAATTTCTGGGGGAGGCCAAAGCCAGCCGGTCAGCGGCTTGCCGCGCTGGTCAGCAGCTTAAACAAATTGGAACTACTTGGCCGAGTCCGATCACCGAAGGCCGACTTCCTGCTTTTGTTTGGCGCAGGGAACCAAAAAAAAATCGCTGCCTGGACCACCCGCTCCGCCGATATACATGTGACATTGGATTCTCGCCTTTGTATCGCTGCTGTTGGCTCCCGTTCCGCTGGAGCTGATGTTGCCAAATGCGACGATACTGATCAGGTCCTCCAGATCGAGCCGATCTCCTTAATGCTGACCGGTCAGCCAATCGTTGTCACAATCCGGGACCGGCGACCATGATTTTATCGGACGCTTCCGGGAAACACCCGGCGCCCCGCAAAGCGAACAAGAAGGATATGGTGGATGCGGCGTAAGGCCTCTGGTCCAAGCAGCTTCGAATGGTGCTACATGCTTCTGGTACAGGTGGCATTTGGATCAATGTCGTTTATCGCTGGTACGCAGGAAACCGGCCGTGATTCCCTGAATCTGATTCACATCCTGCAGAATAAGGGGGACGGAGGCAATCAACTGACGCAGACCCTTTCAATCTGCCTGTATGCCGGCTGTGCAATATTACTTGCCCGTCACGCTCGACCGAAGACATTTCTGCTGCTCGGGTATCCTTTATGCCTCTTGTTGCTCTGGACATTCATGACTATTGCCTGGTCGGTGGATCCCAGCGTTTCATTTAGGCGCGCGGTAGCGCTTGCAGGTACCACGGGCCTTAGCCTGTATCTGGGGATACGATTTGATCCGCAGCAGTTATTGCGCCTGCTCGCCTACTCCACCAGCATCCTTCTGGTCGCCTCGCTCATTATCGGCATCGTCGCACCGGTTCGCGGTTTCGATTTTTCGGACAACTTCCGCGGCGTCTTTGAACAGAAAAATGCGATGGGAAGATACGCTATCATTACGATACTGGTAGTAATCGGGCGGCTCCTGCAGAGGAGATCGATCGGCACGTTGGCCACGATCGGGGCGGGTGCCCTTGGGGTCATGGCTATAATCTGCTTGGGTCTCGCACATTCCGCGTCCATAGTTCCAGTTTTGTTGAGCGTGCTTATCGCGCTGGTGATTGCGCGGTTGATCCGCCGCTCAGATGCCACTAGTCGTTCTCTAATCATTCCAATCGCGGTGTGCGGCGCAGTGGGAGCGGGGAGCGTCCTCTATGATAACTGGGCATCTCTGGTTGCACTATTGGGACGAGATCCGGATATGTCGGGACGAACCGAGGTCTGGGAGTTCGTCGCCAAGATGATTTTCCAGAATCCTCTGATCGGATACGGATACCAGGCGTTTTGGGAAGGCAGTCGAAGCCCTGGCGCCGCCTTCTGGCAAATGACTGGCAATGGCGTGCCGAATGCCCATAGTGGTTGGCTGCAATTGACTCTCGACACCGGTGGGGTCGGGGTATTGTTATTTATGGTTGCTATTGTGATAATGGCGGTGAATCTATTCAGGCTACTGCGCCAGATGAGGTCTAGTCCATGGTTCTTCGAGTGGGCGGTTAGTTTTCTGACGTTCTACCTGGTCACCAGTTTTTTTGAGGCTATCCTTTGGGTCGGCGATTATATGATCCAGATGCTGTTCCTATACATCGTCATCCGGTCAAACATTATGATGCGGCAGGCAGCGGTTTCCAGCCACACTCAGTCTTTCGGCATCCTCCGCACCGGGATACACGCGCCTCAGAGGACGGTGCCATGAGCTCGCCACTCGTCAGTGTGATCATACCGTGTTACAATCGGGCCGATATCATCGGCAGGGCAATGCGCTGCGTGCAGAGGCAGACGTTTTGCGATTGGGAGATGATCATCGTCGATGATGGATCTCAGGATGATCTCGCCGCCGCTGTGGGCGCATTCGCCGATGACCCGCGGATCCGCCTGGTTCGTCATCCGGTTAATCGCGGAGTGTCTGCAGCCCGCAACACGGGCACCGCCGCCGCTACAGGCCGCTTCGTTGCGTTCCTGGATTCCGATGACGAGTGGATTCCGGAAAAGTTGGAGCGACAGGCGGCGGCGACTATGCGGGCGAAGGACCCGGACGATGTATTCTGCGTCACGCAGTCCTGGATCGTTTTATCCGATCGAAAGCGCCTTGTCCGGCCATTAAAGGGCCCTATGCCGGGACGAAGCTTCGCGGAATTCATTTATGTCGATGGAGGCTTCGCCCAAACGAGCACGTTCTTTCTTTCAACCTCCTTGGCTCGGCAATTCCCATTCTGCGAACAACTGAAACTGATGGAAGATCATCTGTTTTTTATTGGGGTAGGAAACTCCGGGGCAGAGTACCTGCTGGTTCCGGAGCCACTTTCGGTGTGGCATAACGAGGGTCGCCCAGACCGACTGTCTGGCGCGGACAACATACCACAGTGGCAGAAGGCGATGGACGCCTTTGCCGAAGAAGCCAGGGGTTTGATCCCACCACTCGTGCTGCTGGCAGCCGAAGCCCGCTACATCAGCGGGCGGATATGGCAAACGGCACCGATTGCGTCGATCAAATTGCTTGTCCGTGCCCGCCTCGCGGGTGCGCTAACCACGCGGCAAGTGGCAGCCGTTTTCTGCCGAAACACATTGCCGGGCGGGGCCTATGACGCCCTTCGCCATTGGTTTGCTTTGATGACGCAACCACATTACGTTCGAAGGTGATACAAGAGGCTCAGCTAGCCCGTCCAAATCACGGGACCAGGTGGCACCTGCTGCGCGACTACCACATGATGCGAAGGGAACTAAAACGTGACACGATGCGCGACGACCTGTAGCCAAAGCGAGCGATCAGATGGACAGCTTGCATGGGTCCGACTTCGTTCGTGCGTGCCTTGAGGTAGCCCTCCCTGTGCTTAATTACGCCAGACGAGTGCCTTTGGCGGGATAACATATTGCGTTTTAACATCAATAATTGTGGGCTCCAGGATGGAACATCTCGACCAAACCCCAGTCATACAGTATTATCACTGGAAGCAGTTTCCCGGCTGGAACCTCGCGCCTCAATTGATTGGCGCGATGGTGGATAAATATGGCGCGCGACGGGTGCTGGAGATCGGAGCCGGCGCAAACCCGACAATGTCTGTGAATGAAGTGAAAGACCGGAGGATACAATACATGGTATCCGACACCTCCGAGGAGGAACTGCGGAAGGCGCCGATTGGATATGACGTGTGTCAGTTTGATGCCGGCGGGAAAATCGTGCCGCCTGAGATGTTAGAAAGTTGTGACCTTGTCTTCAGCCGGATGGTCAACGAACACATCCGAGACGGGCGTCAATACCATAGTAACATCTATCGAATGCTGCGCCCGGGTGGTGTGGCAGTGCATTGTTGCGCGACTCTCTTTACCCTTCCCTTCCTCGTAAATCGTCTGTTGCCCGAGCCCGTATCGGATAAAATAAATCGCCTAGTTTACCCGAATCGCGACTATGACGGGCACCATGGCAAATTCAGGGCTTACTACAGCTGGTGCAGAGGCCCGATACCGCGGATGATACAGAAATTTAAGTCTATCGGCTTCGAAATCGTCGCTTTTCATGGTTATTTCGGACACGGATACTACGAGCCGACACTGACCCCGCTGGATCGAATCCAGGAGGTCTTCACCCGCCTTCTTCTTCGCAATCCCAATCCATATTTTTGTTCCTACGTAACCGTAACGTTGCGAAAAGGACTGCCACCTTCGCCGGCTGGTGCCGATTAGTCCGATTCGCGCGGTGTCGTACGGCGATCAGGCTGAAGACGAAGTCCTAGACCAACGTCCGTCCCGATATGTCGCGCGCCCGAACGAACCTTCGCGGAGCACCCCTTTGTCGATGGAGGATTTGCCCAATTGAGCACATTCTTTTTTCGGCCGCACTGGCTCGGCGACCGCGAGCACGCGAAGCAGCTTGTTGATCATCTGGGGCCGACAGCTCCGCTTGCCTGCGCTACCCATGAAGCAAGGTGCAGCCGTTTTTTGCCGTAACGCACCGCCAAACGAGACGCTTCGCCATTGGCGTACCCTAACTACGCGACCATGTTTACGTTCGTAAGTGACCTAAGCGGATCAGCGACGCTCTGAACGTGGATGGCCTGAATGTCGCCATTACGTCGACGCCAAGGATGTTTTGCTCAGTGCCGTAAACGTAAAAACCGAGCATTGCAGTCTCCCCAATAACATTGGCGATCGCGGTGCCGACAACACCGAGAGCGGGAACCAGGAGCACATTTAAAATGAAAGTGATAGTGGCGCTCAAGCCCATGTAGGTCACTTTTTGCGTCGTCTCTCGCCGGTTGATAAACAACGAACCGTAAGCGACTTGCGCAAAGCGAACGGGAATAACCAGAGCGAGAATGACCAGCGCCGGCTCGGCGCCAACATATCGCGACCCGAAAAGTAACATGATGGTCCATTTGGCGGAGACCACAATCCCACCCCAGAACAATAGGCCCAGCAGCAACATTGCGGGTAAACCAACATGAAAAGCGGCTGCAAATGTGCTGCGGTCATGCTCCGCCCACCGGCAAAGCTTGGAAATCAGAAATTTTACGTAGATGACCTGGGGGACTATGCAAATTGTCCCCACAATAAGGTAGGCCACATTAAATAGGGCTGCGGCACTGGCTCCAGCCATCCAGTTGAGGATGACGAGCGCTCCCTGGGCATTGACAATATAGAAAACTGTTACGAGATCGAACGGTCCCGCCTCCTTCAGCGTCTGGATTACAGAAGGACGGGGTTGCGGCTCTTTCGCATACTGGGTGGCCGGCGCGAGGTAACTCAGGCGAAGTTCGTTCTGCAATAATTTCCGCCAAAACAGCAGCCCAAGGGCAGTCACCAGCACAGCGATACCCGCATAGCCGCCCAAGACGAAGCTAATACTATTGATTGACAATGCTGCCGCTACCATCAGTGTCGCAAAGCGTCCCACCTGGGTGGCGGTTTGCCAAATGGCAAGCGCGCTGTAGCGGTCCTCAAGTTGAAAGCGGGCCGAGGTCAGTTCCACCATGATCTGGCCGAGCAGAATTGAAATCGAGTATAGCAGAATCAACGGCCGCGTATCGCCGAATTGTTTACCGCTAAAGACATAGATGGCCAAGGCCAACGCACAGAGAGAACTTGTTAGTGCGACCAGGATCGCGCTCGAACGAAACCAACGTTTAGCCGCGGCATGCTCGCGGCCGAAAACCTGAAGTAGGAAGTAGTTTACACCGGCGGAGCCTATGGGGGTGAGGAAATTTATGGTCGCAAGAAGTGCCGCAACCTGGCCATAATCCGTTGTGGCCAGCAAGCGCGCGAGGAGCACCTGGATGAACATAGCCAGCCCTGAAGTGATCAAGGTCCCTGTGAATAATACCGATATTGTCGCAAAAAACCGCATGAACTGCGGAACAAGCGTCGCACTCACCGGACCAGATCCACATCATCGCCCAGCATGCGCCGATATAGTGTCAGATGGGCTTGGAAATTACGATCGATGGAAAATTTGTCGCGCGCCTTCCGAAGGGCAAGAGCGCTCATCGAGTGGTATAGGCGATGATCGGTTGCCAAGCGGCCCAGGCGTTCGGCGAAGGCATTGACGTCGTTATCGTCAATTAAAAACCCTGTTTCACCATCCGTTACGAGTTCGCGGGTACCCGGAATATTGGCGCAGACGACAGGGATTCCATGATGCATTGCCTCTATGACAGAAACCGGCATTCCTTCCCATAGCGATGGAAGAATCAGAACTCGAGTCTGCGCCAGTCGCAGCATCGCGTCCTCATGGGTCAGAGAGCCGAAGAAAGTAACCTGATCGGATAGCCCGAACTGGTCGACGCGATCCCGCAGCGCGGCTTCGGCTTCACCACCGCCAATGATGCAAAGCTTCGGGCGGGCTGGACGCATGGCGAGCAGGATGTCTGGGAGAATCATAATATTCTTCGCGGTCACAACACGGCCGAGGTATGCTAGATCAAATTCAGGAGCAGCCATCAGGGGGCCGGTATTGGGACAGCCATTGGGAATGACCTCGAACCGATCCCCTGGCCCAAGAAGGTGATCCTCTTTCGCAATCCGCCAATCCCCCTCGGAGACGAAAACGGTCGTCGCCGACCGGCGGATAGAGAAGCGGTCAGAACGCCAGCCGAGGTGGCGAAGAATACCTTGCTTTTGACGGTAATGGTGACCATGGATCGTGAAAATCATGCCTGATCTGAAACGTTTTGGGATGAGGGCGGCGGGGAGTGCGGCCCTGCCCCCATGGGCATGAAGGATAACGTCGCGACCGACATGCCTAAGATAACGCGTCAAGTCTTTGGCATGCTGGATAGACCTGGCTCGTGCGCTGAAATCGAACTCTAATGTTTCAATTCCAAACCGGTTGGCTTCCGCGATGATATAGGAATTGCGGTGACTGGCGAGGGAGACCGATATCCCCTGCTCCGCCAGCCACCGCGTTAAGGCAAGAACAACCGTTGTACCGCCGCCAGGGTCACCATCGCCAACGATTTGGAGAACACGCCCCGCTTTGCGCGGCTTTGTGGCCCATTCTGACAAATCCCGACTCGGAGAAGAATGTGCGGAACCGAAAGCCATAATATCCACTAGTTGAATCTCCCTTCGTCGCCGCGAACCGGCGATCCGAGTATATCCCATGAACTACGTTAGGGATATCCGCACGATTGTGAGATAGTGAGTAACGTGGTCGCATCGATGGAAAGCCCAAGCTCCGGATCCGTGTATGGCCTGTCCGGGTCGAAAGCGAGAGCATCCGTTTGAGTTCGACGCAACAATTTGGCAAGGGCTGTGATGGGCGCGGGTCGCACCATAAGCGCGAGAGGGTGACAGAGAGCCAGTGACGTGGGTGGAAGCAGGAGTTCAGCGCAGTGTAACGTGGGTTTGACGGTACTAAATTATTGCATGTGCTATAGGAACAAGCTTGGCCTACAATGTAAAGTTGACCCGCGGGGTCGAGAAACTTATCCGGTATGAGATTTTCGGAGGTTGCGATTCTGTGTAAATGATAAAGAGTCTGACTTTGCTCGGGAACTATCGTGAAATTGTAAATGGCGGAATTTAATCCGCCTGAACGGACAGGAGAAGTGCCCGGCGATGAGACTGCCTTAAGGAACCCAGCAAGCCTTCGGGAGAATAGAATGACGTTTGGGTCCAAAATAACCGACACAATTGGCAAGCTACACCGAAAGTTTTGGCGGGAAGAATGGAATGTCGGGGTCATAGCTCAATCGGCAGAAGAGATATTCCGCAACGGCATTACCCAGCCTGTTCGTTGGCTGCCCCAGCGCAGCCCGTGGGAGATGTTGGCCGATCCTTCAGTCGTCACGACTCCGAATGGAAATAGGTTTCTGCTGACCGAGCGGATGAACCATTGGAGTGGCCGTGGTGAGATCTGGTCTGCTCCTATTCTGGCGTCGGCGGACTTCGCTAAGTTGGAATTGGCGCCATGGATTCACGCTAGTTGTCATCTATCGTATCCGTTTCCATTCCATGATGACGGCGGTAGCTTATGGTTTATGATGGAGAGTTGGGAATCTGGAGCGCTTCACTTGTGGCGAGAGGAGGAAGGCGCACTACGGCATATAGGACCAGTGATTGAGGCCCCGGTGCTGGATGCGACGCCTTGGTATGATGGCTCGGAATGGTGGCTTTTCTGCACATTCCGTAATGATGGATCGAATGAACGGTTGCAACTTTTCTACTCAAGTCATCCGGCTGGTCCATGGGTCGCCCACCCAGCCAACCCGATCAAGCAGGACCGCGCTTCAAGCCGGCCCGCAGGTCCGCTGTTCTGGGCGGATGGGAAGCTTGTCCGACCCGCTCAGGACTGTAGCAAAACGTATGGCGGCGCGATCGTCCTCAACGAGGTCGTTCGCCTCGATCACGAAGGTTTTCAGGAAGTTGAGGTCCGACGTCTCGCACCGGACGTCGCTTACCCCGACGGGCTGCACACGCTGTGCCCGGCTGGAGATCAGACGATCGTCGATGGCAAGCGGTGGGCCTTCCAGGTGTTAGACGTTCCGTGCAAGCTGGCTTCGGCTTTGCAGGGACGTGTCCGACCGCTCGGCCGAGCGGGTCTGCCGGGTCGCGCTTTCCTGCCGCGGATACGCTAGTGGATTGAATATCCTCGGTGACATTGAAACGGTGACGTTGCATGCAACGTCCGATGAACGCTGCGTCCCGCAGTTTGAGGGCTGCTTACAGCATGGTGGGCTCGCCAAATATGTTTTAAGGGGGAATGCGTCAGCCTGGCGTTGCCCATCGCGCTGATACTTGCGCCGGTGCGGCTGAAAGGACGCAATTGATGCTTTCGGTAACGTGCCGGGTCGGCCTCCTTAGAGCGCATTCTCATGTCCAAAAGCGCAGGACAGCGTCTTGAACAAGATCCGAATGTCGAAGAAAATAGACCAATTTTCGATATAGTAAAGATCGTGGTCAACCCTGTTACCCAGTTGCTCCAATGTATCGGTTGGACCGCGCCATCCGCAGACTTGCGCCCAACCGGTAATACCCGGCTTGATGCGGTACCGTGACGGGTAATCCCGGATGGCCTTGGCGTAAATGATACCGCCGGCTGTGGCAAAAGGGGAATGCGGCCGCGGCCCGACGAGCCACATGTCGCCGCGAAGCACATTGAGAAGTTGCGGGAGCTCATCCAGGCTCGTCTTTCGTAGGATGCGTCCGATCGAGGACACGCGAGGATCGTTGCGGGTGGTTAGTTTAAGGGTCTGCGGATTCCGCATGCTGGCAGCGACGTGCATCGTTCTAAACTTCATAATATCGAATGTGTGTCCGCCGAAGCCGCGGCGTTCTTGGCGAAAGAAAACCGGCCCGGGATCCGAGAGTTTGATGGCGATGGCTATGGCAAGCATGACGGGCGCTACGATACCGAGCAGCACGAGCGCAAGGGTCCTATCTTGCACGTCTTTCATGGCCCAGCGCCAACCGGCTAACGGACAATCGGTTATTTTGACGAGGATCATGTTCCCGAAATTATTCGCTTCGCCTCTGATCCACGAATCCGGGTACAACGCGACATCATCGCCGTTCTCGGGGCTGGGTGCCAACAGGACAGTAAGGGGAAGGCTCCGCAGAACACGCGTGGCCTCCCGGATGCGATCTGGCCGGGACAATGGCAGCCTCAGGATGACGGCATCGACGGGATTGATCCGCAGGAATCTCAGGGCACCTTCCAACGCGGTTTCAGCAGGGTCGTTTGGGCCGGATAAGTGCCATGTTCCGGTGACACGATTGTCCGGCAACTTCTCCAAGGCGGCGCGCAAAGATGCGGCCGCCGTCCCGCTGTCGGCAATGACATAGATCCTGCGTCCCACGACACCCGAGTGCCGGAGCCTAACCGCGAGACTGGCGAGGACCATGCGCGAGAGGGCGATGCCGGAAATACCGGCGGCCGCGAAACCGCAGCCGGTCATGGCTGTTTCATCCGTAATGCCCGATTGGATCAGCATCTGACCAAGTAAAGGTACGAACGAAATCAGACCCGCCGCAAACGCTCGGGCCGCCGCCTCACGTCCCCGTGCCAACACCCTGAATTCGTACAGGCGAAAGGATTGGAAGACACAATGGATCATGGCGGCGACAAGGGCGGCGACAACCCAGTGAAACTGCCACCACTGGTCGAGTGTCTGCGGCGATAGACCTCTGAACCAGACAAGGCCGAAAACGCAGAATATCAAATAATCGAATACCTGAACGCAGGCGATGAAGCGCCTACGAGATGCGATACGCTGCAATCGCGTACTCCAGCCCGAAGGTGCCTTGTCGGCTCTAATCGTCCCGGTGGTGACGTTCAATATATCCGTCAATTTTTTTCCTCGTTTGTCGTATTGATCAGGTTGAGCAGAATAATCCACCAACGTAGAACAATGCGTCCATTCAGTTTGGGGGCTCATATAGCCCCCTGGTCTTAACGAAAGAAAGTTGAGCAGATACGATTCTGTACAATATGCACCATCGTAATCCCGCCTTCTGATAAAGACCTCTGCGGATGAACGAATTCAGGAGAGCGAAGGACTGCTGTCACAACGGAACAATGCGCCATCTACCAACGCAGTAGATCAGGTCCACTAAAGAATCCCCGAACCCGATCGGGTCAAGACGCATAATCTGCCTGTTGTTTTTAGAAAACGAATTCCGTGTGATCAAGAGCAGATGACATTTGAAGCTTCCCCATGTTGTGAGAGTGGTAGGTCGATTCGCTTATTGAAGGCTAATCCATGTCTAATAGCAGATCCCGTTGCAATCAACCTAATACAGCTTGGGCGCGGCGACGCAAGTGGCAAAAACAGATCGCATCGAAGCAAAATAGTATTATATATGTAATATAAACAGCGAAAATTATAGCGTTTGAGTATTTTTGCCGATAATCGTAGCGTTGCGTGCCAAATTATCGGCATTTGGCTCGTCTCATGATATCGGTTCTGGATACTGGCAGCGCGGCAGCGGTTTGGCCGTCCGCCGCCAAATTTCTTGTGAACACTTCTGGCCGTGCGCCGAACGGGTTCTCTCTCCTGCGTTCTGTTGGCTTGCCGGTCGGTCACTCGTTGCGTTTGTTTAGAGGGTTAATCTGTGGCCTGCCCGGCGATCCGCAAGGCGAGTAGCTGCATGTTTCTCTTGCTGCGGCTGGACTCGGCGCGACTCCCGACAAATATCCCGCCACACCCGCTTTGTAGGACTCATCTGCGCGGAGCTTGAACTTCGAGCCGGCGAAATACGGCGCGAGCAAGCGGCAATTCCGCAGCGATGTGACGCCGCGGTTCACTTGCTTGGGTGCGTTCGTCATCGAAGAACCGGCCGAACCTTCTCACATTGCGTCGGCTCAGGCCCGGCCGTCCCGCATCTTGGGCGGCCTCGAGCCCGCGGCCATCATGATGATGCAGGGCGTGTGCGTTGCCGCGACGATCCCGTTCGCGCAAAAGTCGTCAGTTTCAATCGGAAGGCTCACGCAGACTTCTGAAGGCCGATGGATGTCCGGGGGACCGGCAGAACGATCTAACTGATTGAAAAAATTGGCGGACCCGATACGATTCGAACGTACGACCTTTGCCTTCGGAGGGTTATAGCATCGGGTGACAAGGAGTGACGGAACGCGTCATAAGGAGCCAGAAACAGTTAGTTAGCGTTCACTGGCATAGCGTTACGGCGCGTGACGGGGTAGCCGCGGGTATCCACAGGGTATCCGCAAAGGCGCTAAGAACCAGACGATGCCCCCGCAACGAATGAATGAACGCACGCTCACGGCGCCACCGGTAGGGAAGACCCTTTGGGATACCAAAGTGCGCGGTCTGGGTGCGTGGCGGCGGGTTGTGGGCGGAGATGTGAACTTCGTTTTCAAGTTCAGAAGCCCAACTGCCAGGGAGGCGACCGGCCGGGGAGTTCAACGCCTGATGACGATTGGTCGATGGGGGCGGGGTGACTACGGTATCGACACCGCAGGCTAGGAGGCCACTGCCCATCGGGACGCCATACGCCTGGGCAAGGACCCAGCCGAGGAGCGTGACGCCCGCAAAGCTAAACCCACTATTTCCGAGTTGTGCGACGCATATATGGCGGCTGTGGACACGCTTCTGCTGCGGCGTGCGGGCCGAGCAAAGAAAGCCAGCACGATTGCCAGCGACAAGAGCCGGATTAACGGACACATCAAGCCTCTTCTAGGGAACCTTGCGGCTGATGCTCTGACCGCGAAGCAGATCACCAAGTTTATGCACGATGTCGCGGCGGGGAAGACGGCAAAGCGGGAGAAACTGGACAAGAAGCGGGCGCTTTCCAACGTGCGCGGTGGCAAGGGCGCCGCAACCCGCACGGTCGGCTTATTGGGGGCCATCTTCACCTATGCGGTCACCGAGGGCATTCGCCCCGACAACCCGGTGCACGGAGTGACGCGGTTTGCCGACAAGAAGAAAGACCGTAGGCTCTCGGACGTGGAATACGAGAAACTGGGGGAGGGCTTGGACCTTGCGGCGACCGGTGGCGTAAACTTGACCGGGATTGCCGCAGTGCGCCTTCTGATCCTTACGGGCTGGCGAACGGGGGATGCGGTCAAGCTGCTTTGGGACAACCCGGACACAAAGCGCCGTGTGGCTCGGCTGCAAGATACGAAGTCAGATGCCAGAGTGCGCCCGCTCTCCCTTAGCGCCCTGGAATTGATCTTGGCCCAGCCTCGCACGAGTAGCCCATACGTTTTCCCGGCCAGGATTGCCAATCGACCGCTGCAAGGATTGCCTCGGATGTTCGACGCCATAAAGGAGAAGGCCAAACTAGCTGAGGACATCACGCCTCATGTTCTCAGGCACTCGTTCTGCTCGCTTGCCGGTGACCCGGGCTACAACGACGCAGTTATCGGCGCCCTAGCAGCCTGTCGGAGTGAGTTTTCGAACAATTTTGTCCGCTGAGGCCGAAATCGCGCGAACGGGATGTGTCGGCGCGATTTCCAGCGTCTAAATCCGCTTGCCGACGAGGATTCCACCCAGATCGCACGGCGAACAGTGATGACGGGCTCGCGCAACACCCCAAAATGCGTGTTAGTCCCTTAGTTCGCGCCCGCGAGCACGAACATCCGCTTCAGATTCCACGCCATGGTCACAAGGCTCCACTCGCCACGCACGTTCTCCAGTCCGCGCAGCAGGAACTGACGGAAACCGAGCACCGATTTGATGATCCCGAAAACCGGTTCGGGCGTCTGCTTGCGCAGGGCGTAGAGCTTCTTGCCCTCGGTCGTTTTCAGGCGGTGCGCCGTCGTCTCGAGCGGCGTCGCCGGTTCCGGTGGCGGCTTGGGTTGCTCGCTCGGGAACCGTTCGTCGAGTGTGGGATGATGCGCCTCGCGACCCATCGCGATGATCGGATCGATCCCGGCCGCGGCGGAGGCGTTCTCGTTGGCCTCGCTGAAATATCCGTTATCCGCCAGTAATTTCTCAACCTTGCCCAGCGCATCGGGAAGATCGGCGATCTTGTCCAGCATCGGCTCCAACTGCTGTTTGTCGTTCGGCGCCTGCGTCACCTCCGCCGCGATTACCAGCATGCTGCCCGCCGCCACTACGGCCTGCGCGTTGTAGCACTGGTCGAACCCGCCGCCGGCAACAGGCATGATCCGCGATTCCTCGTCGGTCAGATTGACCTGGTCGGTAGGACAAGGCCCCTCGACCGGCGGCGCGGGCGCCTTGCCGCGGGGCTTCTTACCCGTCGCCGCTTGCTTTACTTCGCGCGCCGCCAGTTTGGCTTCGTGATCAGCTTGTTCGCGGGCGAAACGCTCCATCGCCCGCGCCTCGATGATTGCCTTGGCGCGCGCGATTTCCGCCAGCCGTGTCTCGCGCCGGGCCAATTCCTCTGGAATGGACATACCGTCCGGTATGTCCGCCTGATCCGCCGCCTCGGCCTTGACCATCAACTCCGCGACTTCGGCCTGCAATTGCGCCGCGATCTTGGCCGCGTGCTCGTACGACAGCGCGCTGTGACGGCTGGCGTTGGCGTGGATTTTCGTTCCATCCAGCGCCACCGTGCCCATTTGCAGCACGCCCATCTCGCGCGCTACGCCGAGAATCTGCACGAACAGCGTCTGAATCTGTTTGAGAAAGCGCTTGCGGAATGCGGCGATCGTGGCGTGGTCGGGATGGTCGTTGGCCGCGATGTAGCGGAACGCCACCGAATCGTAAGTCGCCCGCTCCAGCTTGCGGCTCGAAAAAAACGCCAGTGGCATATCCATAGACGATCAGGCCGAGCAGCAGTCGCGGGTGATACGATGCCTCGCCGGAGCCGCGATAGGCGCCGGTCATCGCGCGCAAATCGAGTCCCGCGATCACTTCGACCACGAACCGGGCCAGATGCCGCTCGGGCAGCCCCTCATTGACCGACGGCGGCATCAGAAAGTCGGTGTCGCGGTCGATGGGGCGGAAGTTGCGCATGCGCGGGATATCCAGGGCGGGAGAAGCCGAATCGATGCCCCGATTCTATCAAACGTTGCCGCGTCGTGTTAAGTCCGACAGGCTGCTAGGGCCGCTGATATTATCCGTGTTCCTCGGCCCTGAAAGACGTTTCCTTCGCACGCTTCACCGCCTGCCGGGTCCATCAAAATCCCAGAGGCGATCACCCTGCGGGGCATGCACGTCAGGGTTGACATTTACTAACTATAATGTTAGTAATTGGGCATGGAGCATACGCCAACCATGACCCGACCTGCCACGCCCAATCCCAAACAGGACCGGGCCGGCCGCATGATACCGGCACGCCTTGCCGCCCTGCTGCATGTGGTCCGCGTCCTGCTCCGCCACGGGCGCCGGCTTGTCGAGACCGTGCCGGAGCGCGCCGTCAACGTGGAATTCGCCACCCTGGCCGCTGTCTGGGGTACCTACACGCTTCCGACCATCCTCATCCGACTCCAGCGCGGCATCCTGCGTGCCATGGCATTGGAACGTTATCTGCTGTCCCGCGCCGCAAAAGGCCGCGAGATTGGATTCGTGTACCAGCGCGAGCGCCCGCCGGCCAAGCCGCCAGCTGAACCACCAGAGGGGGCGAAAGACGTCGAGTCGGCAAGCAAAGTCCCGGGTAGCCGGGCCAAGCCCGGCCATAACGAGAGTGTGTGCCCGCCCAGGCGCCCCGCGTTCGATCCGGACGATCTCCGCATCCCGACGCCCGAGGAACTCGACGCCGAAGTGCGCCGCCGCCCATTCGGCCGCACCATCCTCTCTATTTGCATGGACCTCGCGGTTATTCCGGGTTTCTGCACCGGCCCATTCTGGAATCAGATATCCGACACGCTCATGAACTACGGCGGTAGTTTCACGACGCTGTTTAAGTTCCGGGAACACCGCGAGACATCGTTTCAGAAAGAGCGGGATAAAAAGCCGGACACCTGGGGCTTTGTCTGGAGGCATCCGGCACCGGAGACAGTCCGCCAGGTGCTGGGTTACATGATCGGCGAGCCGCCAACGCTGGACCCGTTCGATCCGCTGCTGGCCACTGCTCCTCCCTGATTCGCATTCCCCGAACCGCCGTCGCACCCTCGGGAGTCCGGCGTCGCATGCGCGCGCCATAGCATCGCCGGGATCGGGCGCGGCGGCGGTGATGGGTCGACCGTTTCGCGGTTTGCAGTTTCACCCGATTGCGCTGGTGCCTCTCCGATCCCGCTTGATCCCCGGCCCGGCGCCTGCGAAAAGGCATCCGAAATCCGGGGAACCGACGTGGCACCGACCAAGACACTCACAGCCAAGACTCTGACTGAAGGCCAGCGGGCCTACGAAGCCAAACGCGCCGCCAAGGCAGGCATGAGCCTGGACAAATGGCTCGCGACCAAGCAGCGCGAGCAGGAAGCCGAGGCCAAGGCGAAACTGAAAGCGCTGGAAGCCGCCAAGCCGCCCAAGCCCCCCGGCTTCTTCGGCCGGTTGATGGAGCGCGCGCAGCGTCCGTTTGGGTCCTAGTCTCGCCGCCCACGCCGATTGGAGCGTCGATCCGCGCAAGCGATGGATCACCGTCGCGCGCCGGACAACCACCGGCTGGACGCTGACCGCACCGCGCCCGGTCGGTGATGTCTCTACGCTTCTTGTTCGGCTGATCGAGGAAGCCGGAGGGGGCGCGGTCGCTCTGGGCGCCGACCTGCCCATCGGGTTGCCACGCGCGTATGCCGCAACCCGGCCGGAAGCCGACTTCCTCGCGTTTCTGCAAAATGTTGCGGCACTTCCCGACTTTTTCAGCGTCTGCGCCGCGCTGAACGACATCCGCCACGACCGCCCGTTCTATCCCGCCCGCGGCATCGCCGGGATGACGCGCCTGTCGCATGCGCTTGCACTCGGCCTGACCGGCGCATCCGATTTGTCGCGCGCGTGCGACCGAGCAACGGCGGAACGGCCGGCCGGAGCGCCGCTGTTTTGGACGCTCGGTGCCAATCAGTCGGGAAAGGCTGCTATCGCCGCGTGGCATCACTTGATCTTGCCGGCGCGCGCGAGCGGCGTTTCCCTGCGTTTATGGCCGTTCGAGGGGCCGTTCCTGTCACTGGTGGCTCCCGGTTCGGTGGCACTGGCCGAAACCTACCCCGCCGAGGCCTTGCGTCACCTCGGGATCAAACTGCGCGGCAGCAAGCGCCGGCACGCCGACCGGTGTGCCACCGCTGGCGCGCTGCTGGCTGCGATGGAGCAGCAATCGGCCATCCCCGATGATGCGATGCGCCGGATCTTGCCGGACGGTTTCGGTTCGGATGCTTCGGGGGAGGACCGCTTCGACAGTGTTCTCGGCGTGTTGTGCGTGCTGAATGTCCTGGCCGGCAACCGGCCCGACACGGCGCCGGCCGATCCCTGGATCACCCGGTGGGAGGGCTGGGTGCTCGGACAGACCGCACTGCCGCTGACCGGGCTTCCCGGATAAGCGGAGGCGGCGATAAACCGGCCTCACTCCACGAAGTTGATGAGCATCTTGGCCTCGAACCGGCTATCCGGCGGTGGTCCGGGACGAATGGCATGCACCATACTCAGCGCGGCGCTATCCAGGACGTCCTTTCCTGACGAGCGGACCACCGCGATCGATCTCGGGTTGCCCTCCGTATCCAGGATGAAGGACACCACGACCGAACCGAGGCCGATGGCGTGGATTTGGTGCTTTCGAATTTCCTGCCGCACCTTGTCCACAAAAGTCAGGCGCGCCTGTGCCACTTGGGCAGCCGCAGCCTCGGTCGCGCCCGGGGCTGCCTCCTCTTGCGGAGGGGGTGGCGCGACGGCCGGTGTTGGCTCCGCCGGCTTCGGACGCGGCGGCTGCACCTTGGGCCGCGCCGCGATCACCGGCGCATCCCGCGCCACGCGCTTCGGCGGATCGGCGACGACCGGCGGTTCCGGTTCGGGTGGCGGCGGCGGCGGCAGCAACACAGGCGGCGGCGATTCCGGCGTTGGTTCGGGGGGTGGTTCCGGCGGAAGCGGCTCCGGCGGCATTTCCTCGGGTGGCGGCGGCATTTCCTCGGGGGCACCTTGCGCGATCGTGATTTCGATGGAGTCCACCGTTGCACTGACGTCCGCGCGTGGCAGCGTCAGGAACCCGACGGCGCCGACATGCAGCCCAACTACCAGGGCCAATGCACCCGGGCGCAGCCAGGCCGGCCGGACATCGGACGCACGCAGACGCACCACGATTGCCGTGGTTTCCGCCTGGACGTCGGGTCGTTCGGCCGCGGCCGGTGTCGCAACCGTCATCGCGCGGCGGCGTCCGCCGGTGGATGCGGATCGACGGACCCTCCAGAGGATTTGCCGCCTGTGGATTTGCTGTCGGAAATCAGCGCGATATGCACCAGACCGTTGGTCGCCAGTTCATCGATCACACCGACGATGGCGCCATAATTCGCCGCCTTGTCGGCTCGGATCTGGATGATGCGGGTCGTGTCGCTGCCGGTGATCCGCAGCAGCGCGGCGATCAGATTGGGAATATCCATGGTGTCGGTGCCAAGCGCGACGCCGCCGTCGGCGGTGACCGAGACCACGATCGGGTCTTTCGGATTGACCGGCTGCGACGTCTTCGCCTGTGGCAGATCGACCTTCAGGCCCGTCGCCAGCATCGGCGCCGTCACCATGAAGACAATCAGCAGCACCAGCATGACATCCACCAGCGGAGTCACGTTGATATCGGCCATCGGACGGTGCAGGCCTCCGCCGCCGAGCGGCCGGTTGGCGAAGGCCATCACATCACCTCTTTAAGGCCGTGATGCCGGACGGCGGGGGTGACCGCGCTCAGCGCCTCTTCCTCGATCAAACTGGCCAGATCCTGAGTCGCCGAACCGATGGACGCGCCGATGCGGGTGTAGCCGATCGAGGCGGGAATGGCGGCGAACAGGCCGAACGCGGTGGTGGCCAGAGCCTCGGCGATGCCGGGCGCGACCACGGCCAAGGAAGTGTCCTTGGCGGCGGCAATGGCGGTGAAGCTGGACATGATGCCCCAGACGGTGCCGAACAGGCCGACGAACGGTGCAACCGACGAAATCACCGCCAGATTGGCGAGCCCGCCCTCGACCGTGGCGATCACGCGACGGGCCTTGCGGTTCATCGCCTCAATGATGCGCAGGCGGGTATCGCCGATACCTTCGCCCGGCAGGCGCAGCGCGGCGGCGGCACTGCCTCCGTCGATGATCGCGGCGAGCATGGGGGAGGCCTCGCCACGCTGCCAACGACCGAGCGCGGTCTTGAAGCGAACGATGCCGACGATACCTTCGATGATCAGGACCCAGCACCAGATCGATCCAGTCAGCAGGATCAGCATGACCACTTTGCCGACGGTACCGGCCATGAGGAAGAAATCGATCGGGGAAAAACTAACGCCAGTCATAGGTCTGGGCCTCGGATGTTTTTACGAAAATGGGAGGAGGTTCGGTCAACACCGAATCTCCCCCCCGAGTAACGATGCCGAGGACAGACACCCCCGGCCGTGTCGGCGCGGTGGTTAGAACGCGATCCCGATGGTGCCGACGATCGTGCGGCCCGGCAGGAACGAGTAGGTCAGCTTGGTGTTGTTGACGCTGGTCAACCC
Source organism: uncultured Rhodopila sp. (assembly GCA_903932145.1). Taxonomy (GTDB): domain Bacteria; phylum Pseudomonadota; class Alphaproteobacteria; order Acetobacterales; family Acetobacteraceae; genus Rhodopila. The sequence goes on from CAIZFE010000042.1 coordinate 33,983, forward strand.
GGTCGTGTCGCCGGCGATCTCCGTCGTGTTACGGTGATCGAAGATATTATAGACGCCGAGTTTAGCCGTCAGGTTGGTGCCGATGCCGAAGTCGTGCATGGCGCTGCTGCGGACACCGATGACGAAGTCGGTGGTGTTGAAGCCCTTGACGTAGTTCAGGCCGGTCTTGGTTGTCGCGTTGGTGACCTCGCCGCCGGAGCCGTAGAAGGCGCCGGTGTACTTCTGCAGCAACGATCCGAAGATCATGCCGTCGTCGTAGATGCCGCCGATAACCCCGGTGTAATCCGGCGCATCGCCGACGCGCTGACCTTCACGCGCACCACCGATGTAGCGGGCGCTGATGATGGCGCCGCTGGCGTAAGCCGAGAAGCCGTTCATGATGGAATAGCTGCCTTCGGCTTCCACGCCGCGATACTGCGCGGTGCCGCCGTTGGCGTAGGTGACTTCACCGGTCGGCAGGGTGGTCGTCACCGGGAAGTTGGTGGCGGTCACCTGGTAGATATCGGTGTCGAAGGTGATCTTCTCCGACTTATAGACCGTGCCGATCTGGTAGTTGGTCGTGTTTTGCGGCGCGATATGGGTCGTCGAGGGGCTGAAGACGTAGAAGGCGGACACGGTCGGGGCCAGGAAGCCCTGCGAGGCCTGGGCATAGACGGTGGTTTCGTCGTTCAGCTTATAGCGCGCGGCCAGGAACGGCAGGTTGGCGGTGTAGTTACCGGTATAGCTCACCGGCTGCAGTGTGGTCTGGTTGACGAGGCCATCGTGGTCGCGGGAGAACGATTCGAACTTATAGCCCGGGGTGATGGTCAGGCCTTCGATCGGACGCCAGTCATACTCGATAAACGGTTGGACGTTGGTAATGTGGGAAGACAAATCGAGCTTGTAGGACGCCTTCACGCCGTTTCCGAGAGCGGGGAAGGTCTTGCCCGTGGTGTAATCGATGTATTCCTGCATACGGCTGTTGTCGATATGCTCGACCCACACGCCGGCCCGCACCCGGCCGCTGAACATCCCGGCATCGATAGTGCGATCGACCTGGAAGATATCACCATAGGCGCGATAGTTGTTGTTCTTGATGTAGCCGACCACGTCGGTGCTGGCGACGCCGATGATCGGGGTTTTGACCTTACCGCCGGTCTGCGTCGGAATGTTGACCGAGGTGACCGCGCCGTTGGCAGCCGTAATGTTGCCTTCGATGGTCTGGTCGTTGCCGTTGTTCTGAAGTTGCGGATACCAATAGGAGTAGGTGTAAACCTTATTGTCCACATGCCAGTCGCTGTAGGTTCCCTCGAGATCGATATATTCCATATCGGTCGCTTTTTGGGAGTTGTTGTAGTCTCTGAACTGCTGCGTCAGCGGATTGTTATTCACCGCACCGTAGCGTTTGCCGTATTGTTGCAATTGCGGGTAGGTGATCGCGCCGACGTTATTATACTGCTCCTGCCCGTAGGTGGCGAAGACAGTGATCTTGAAGTTGTCGCCCAGTTTGGCATCGGCTTTGCCGAGGAACTGATCCTGGTTGACCTTGCCCAGTTGCACCGCGCCGTCGGTGTTCGAGTGCGAGTATTGGAACAGCGTGCGTACGCCGGTGTCGCCGATCAGGCCCGACTGAGCGGTGAACGTGTTGGTCATCGTGTTGAACGAGCCGAACGAGTTTTCGACGTTGCCGCCGAACGTGTCGGACAGATCGAACGACCGCAGCGCCATGGTGCCGCCGAAGGTGGCGTAACCGACCTGCGAGGCCGCGCCGGGGCCGCGGTCGATGGTCACGCTGCCCAGGAACGAGCCCGGGAAATACGCGGCCGAGTGATGCGTGGGGTCGTTGGCGTCGCCGAACGGAATCCCGTCGAACGTGACGTTGAACTGGCCATCCGCGAAGCCGCGCCAGCCACTCTTGCTGTCGCCAACAAGGCCATTGCTGTTGTTGGAGAGGAAGCCCGGGGTGTATTTGCCGGCTTCGTTATAGTCGGAGCTGGGCGGGATAACGTCTCGGATCACCTTGTCGCTGATGATCGATCCCGGCTCGAACGAATTCAGCGAGCCCTGCGATGGCGCGAGCGCCGGGGCGGACCCGGGGGGCGCCTTGCGGCCGACGGCGGCATCGCTGGTGATCGGCGGCAGGGCGCCGTTGCCGGCGGTGCCGGATTTCACATCAACAGAGCCGATATCGGTGGATTGGGCGGCTGCCATGCTGGATGCCAGCATGAGCAGCGGCAACATGAACACGGTTGAACACAGCGCGGCGCGCCGTGAGGGAAAACGTCGGGAAATCATAAAACGAATGCCTTATTGAGAGCGCGAATGAGCGGCGCGTTGATCGTCCGGCCGGGTGATAGCAGTCACAGAATGAATTTGGGTGTCAGTTGCGATACGGTTTTGTTACACTAAGAAATGTGGCGCAACTTGCCTTGCTTTCAGCATTCGCGGCCACAGTCACACGCTCTACGCAATGAGTCCGTGTCAGCGAGATTGCCGGTCCGGCCTTTATGCCGAGACCGGACGCCGGCTGTGGTCGTTGCGGACCATGGGCTGGAGCACCGGAGCGGTGCGGAGATCAAGCGGACGATCACACAGGGGATTTCGCGGAATGGCGCCGCTCGGTCAGCGCCGATGGGAGATCCCTATTATACGCGGATGACGGTCACGCGCCTGGATTCGCTTTTGGCGCAGCAGCGAACGGCTTCCTCAACATATGAGTTTGGGTGTGCACGCCCGCGGCCGCATCGCGAATTTGAGCGGATACGGCCATCCGCCGGTAGTGTATGTGCGAACCCTCTTTGCCCGCACGCGGGTACGCGCTATGGGTGCGCTGATCTGCATGTATGAGGAGCGCCCGGGCGGGCGCGGTGGCACCGATGGAAGACGATCAGACGCAGCGGCCCGACAGCCTGCTGCCTTACGAAAAATGGATTGAGCACGCGTTGCGTCAGGTCGTCGCGCAGGCGATCGAGCATGCCGCGGTGCATGGCCTGCCCGGCGATCACCATTTCTATATCACTTTCCGCACCGGCCACCCCGGCGTTGGAATTCCGCCACGCGTCCGGGCGCAATACCCGCAAGAGATGACCATCGTTTTGCAGCACCAATTCTGGGATCTGGGATTCGATCGCGACACCATGGCGATCCAGGTGGGCCTGTCGTTCGGTGGCGTACCGTGCAAGCTGGTGATCCCGTTGGATGCGGTGGTGGAGTTCGCCGACCCGCATATCCGCTACGGCCTGCGCTTTCAGCCACCGGACTCGCCTGTCGCCGAGGAACCTCCGCCGCCAGAGCCCGAGGAACCGGCACCACCGCCGGTGGTCAAGGATGCGGAACCGGGCCAGGTGGTCAGCCTGGATGCGTTCCGCCGCCGTACGCCCTAAAGGTAACCTCGGGTCAAATTCCGTTTGCATTATAAGGACAAGTCCGTGGATTCTCCGGTTCAGCGGCCCGCCAATTTTTTGTATTCGCCGATGTTCCCGCTGGCGGACGATACCACGCCATGGCGGAAACTGCCGATCGAGGGCGTGCGGACCATTACGGTCGAGGGCAAGACCGTCCTGCGCATCGCGCCCGAGGCGTTGAGTGAACTCGCCGTACGCGCCTTTCACGATGTCTCGCATCTGCTGCGGCCGGCGCATCTGGCGTCGCTGCGGGCGATCCTGGACGACCCCGAGGCCTCGTCAAATGATAGGTTCGTTGCGCTGGACCTGTTGAAGAACGCCAATATTGCCGCCGGCGGCGTGCTGCCGATGTGCCAGGATACCGGCACCGCCATCGTGTTCGGCAAAAAGGGCCAGCGCGTCTGGGTCGATGGCAACGAGGAAGAGGCGCTGTCGTGGGGCGTGCATCGCACCTACACCGAGACCAATTTGCGCTATTCGCAGATGGCACCGCTGTCGATGTACGAAGAGGTCAACACCGGCAACAATCTGCCGGTGCAGTTCGACATCATGGCCTCCCCCGGCGAGCATCACGCCGACGAATTGTCCTTGATGTTCGTCGCCAAGGGCGGCGGGTCGGCGAACAAGACATTTCTGTTCCAGGAAACCCGGGCGATCCTGTCGCCGGCGTCGCTGGCGAAGTTTCTCGAAACGAAGATGAAGACGCTGGGGACCTCCGCCTGCCCGCCCTACCATCTGGCGATCGTGATCGGCGGGACGTCCGCTGAACTGACGTTGAAGACGGTGAAGCTGGCTTCGACCAAATGGCTGGACGGGTTGCCGACGACCGGTGATCGTTCCGGCCGCGCGTTCCGCGATCTCGAACTGGAAAAGCAGGTCCTGGAGATCTCTCGCAATATCGGTATCGGCGCGCAGTTCGGCGGTAAATATTTCTGTCACGACGTTCGCGTCGTCCGCCTGGCTCGGCATGGCGCATCGTTGCCGGTCGGCATCGGCGTCTCGTGCAGCGCGGACCGGCAGATCAAAGCGAAGATCACGCCCGAGGGTGTGTTCCTGGAGCGATTGGAAACCGATCCGGCGAAGTATCTGCCGGAGACGACCGATGATCATCTCGGCGACGATTCGGTGGCGATCGACCTGAACAAGCCGATGGCGGAGATCACAGCGGAACTGTCGCGCTATCCGGTGAAGACGCGGTTGTCGCTGACCGGAACGATGGTTGTGGCGCGGGATATCGCACATGCGAAATTGCAAGAGCGGCTGGATAACGGTCTGCCGCTGCCCGACTACCTGAAGAACCATCCGGTCTATTACGCCGGGCCCGCGAAGACTCCCACCGGCATGGCGACCGGCAGCTTCGGTCCGACCACGGCCGGGCGCATGGACAGCTATGTCGCCGCGTTCCAGGCAGCCGGCGGTTCGCTGGTGATGCTGGCCAAGGGCAATCGCTCCAAAGCGGTGAAAGATGCCTGCAAGGCGCATGGCGGCTTCTACTTGGGCAGCGTCGGCGGGCCGGCCGCACGGTTGGCGCAGGACTGCATCCGCAAGGTGGAAGTGCTGGAGTTCCCGGAACTCGGCATGGAGGCGATCTGGCGGATCGAGGTTGAGAATTTCCCGGCCTTTATCGTAATGGACGATAAGGGTAACGACTTTTACGACGGGCTGGGATAATGCGCTTTACCATCGACCGGATCGATCACATCGTCATCAACTGCAAAAGCGTGGAGATCACCGCCGCGTGGTATCAGCGCGTACTGGGCATGGAGCGTGAGGATTTCGGCACACAGCATCGCACAGCGTTGAAGTTCGGCGGCCAGAAGATCAATTTGCGGCCGATTGATGCCGAGGTCGGGACCTGGGCGACCGGCGTATGCGCCGAGCCGGGTTCGGTCGATATTTGCTTCATTACCGCCGTGCCGCCGGACGAGGTCGTCGGGCATTTGCACGATAACGGCATTCAGATCTTGCAGGGTCCGATCGAGAAGGCCGGCGCGCTTGGTGCGATCATGTCAGTGTACTGCCGCGACCCGGATGGGAATTTGATTGAGATTTCGTCGTATCAGTCTCGGTAGAAATGGTTCTGAATCAGGGATCAACGCGGATAGACCGAGTCCGTGGTCGATGCGCGAGGTGGTCGCGTTGAGGCCGAACCACAACCCTCAAGCGGTCTTATGACGCTCGCCCCCTCCGACCTGACATTGGCGGATTTCGACTACAATCTGCCACCCGACCGGATCGCCCACGAGCCTGCGCGGCCACGTGACTCCGCCCGCATGCTGCATATCCGCGATGATGGCCTGGCGGACCTCTCGATCCGCGACCTCCCGTCCCTGCTGCGTCCCGGCGACATCCTGGTGGCAAACGACACGCGTGTATTTCCGGCGCAGCTTCAGGCTCGGCGAGGCGAGTCACGGGTGGGCCTGACCCTGGACCGGCCGCGTGCCGATGGAGCCTGGAAGGCGCTGGCCCGTAACAGCCGCCGGGTGCGGGTCGGCGATACATTGACGATCGATGGCGCCGATACCTTGACCGCCAAAGTCGCCGACAAGGCGGAGGACGGCAGCATCGGGCTGGCCTTCAACCTCGAAGGCGAGGCGCTGATGCAGGCGTTCGGACAGGCCGGAGCGTTGGCTTTGCCGCCATACATCCATCGCCCGGACGGCCCGACGCCGGCCGACGCGACCGACTATCAGACCGTGTTCGCGCAACGTCAGGGCGCGGTGGCGGCCCCGACGGCGGGGCTGCATTTCACGCCCACATTGTTGGCCGCCCTGGATGCGGCGGGCGTGCAACGGTCGACGGTGACCTTGCACGTCGGCATCGGCACCTTCCTGCCGGTGCGAGTGAATCGGGTGACCGACCATCGCATGCACCCCGAACGCGGCGAGATCACCGCCGCAACCGCCGAGACGATCAATGCCGCAAAGCGTAACGGCGGCCGGGTTATCGCGGTGGGGACGACCAGCCTGCGGCTGCTGGAAAGCGCCACCGACGACAACGGCACGGTGCGGCCATTCAGCGGCGAAACCTCGCTGTTCATCCTGCCGGGTTATCGGTTCAAGGCGGTGGACCGGCTGGTGACCAATTTCCATCTGCCAAAATCCACCCTGTTGATGCTCACCTCGGCGTTTTCCGGCCGGGAGCGAATGCTATCGGCCTATGCGCACGCCGTCGCTGCCGGCTACCGGTTTCACTCTTATGGGGATGCGTGTTTCCTAGACCCGGGGTAAACGGATCGTGAAAGCGCCCGCGACGGCGCCGTCGCATGCAAAAAGGCGGGGAGCCCAAGTCCCGCCGCTCGGGAGATCCAGGATGAAGCTCTTACGCCCCAGCCGGCTGGTGCTGGTATTGTTGTGCGCGATGTATTTCCTGACCTACATCGATCGGGTCAACGTCAGCACGGCAGCGGCCGGGTTTGGCAAGGATTTCCATTTCAACAATGCCGAAATTGGCACGGTGTTCGGCGCCTTCGGCATTTCCTACCTGCTGTTCCAGGTGATCGGCGGCTGGGTCAGTGACCGCTTCGGCGTGCGGCGCACCCTGATTGTCTGCGGCATCGTGTGGGCGGTGGCGACCATCCTGACCGGGTTCGCGATGGGGTTCTGGACACTGATCGCGGCGCGCGTTCTGCTGGGATTCGGCGAGGGCGCGACCTTTCCGGCCGCGACCGCGGCTATGGCGCGCTGGGTCAGCAAGGATAAGCGCGGTCTCGCACAGGGGATTACCCACTCGGCAGCGCGTATCGGCAACGCGGTGGCGCCCGGTATCGTCGTGCTGCTGATGACGACCTATGGCTGGCGCGCGTCGTTCTATGCGACCGGTGCGTTCAGCCTGTTGTGGGTGATCCTGTGGAGCCTGACCTTCACGGAACACCCCAAGGACCACCCGCGCATCACCGCCGAGGAACTCCGCGTGCTGCCCGCCCCCGTGCCGCGCGCAGCCGCCCTGCCGTGGGGAAGGCTGTTCATGCGGATGCTGCCCGTGACCATCGTCTATTTCTGTTACGGCTGGACGTTGTGGCTGTTCCTGAGCTGGATTCCGCAATACTTCCTGCACAGCTTCAGCCTGGATCTCAAGAAATCCGCGATGTTCGCATCCAGCGTGTTCCTCGCGGGCGTCGTTGGCGACACGTTGGGCGGGGTAGTGACCGACCGCATCCTGGTTCGCACCGGCAGCGTCAGGATCGCCCGGAGTTACATGGTTTCCGTCTGCATGGGGCTGACGTTGCTGGCGATGCTGCCGATGTTGTTCACGCATGATCTGACAGTCTCGGTCGTGTGCCTGTCCGCCGGGTTCTTCTTCGCGGAGATGACGATCGGGCCGATGTGGGCGATCCCGATGGATGTCGCGGCCGAGTATGCCGGGACGGCGAGCGGCATGATGAACACCGGGTCAGCCCTTGCGGCGATCGTGTCGCCGATTTTGGGTGGCTGGCTGATCGACGTGACCGGCAACTGGGAACTGCCGTTTGTCGGCAGCATGGTGTTGATGGGGTTGGGCGTTGTGCTGGCATTCCGGATGCAGCCGGATAGTAAGTTCGAGGTTGGGGCGCGGGCGGCTGCGACGGTTGTGGGGTAGTCATTGTCGCACCCCGGTCTTAAGCGGTGCGACGATCCGGTTTTTCGCTTTACCGATGCCGGGTCCGAATAGACGATCAAGAGCGTTAGTCTGTGGGCGCAACGGTAAACGCGGTTGACCAATCGCCATCGAGATCCCCATCCGACCACATCCGCAACCGCCGGGCGATCTCCGCATCGATGTCCGGGGACTGACCGGCGCTCAGGCACAAATACACTGTCATTGAGAGCTGCTTGATCATCTGCGCCGCATCGAGGTCGGCAAGGTCGCCCGCTTCGACCCCATACCCTTCCAGGAACGCTGGCCATTGCGCCTGACCTCGCCGGCCAAAACGTTTCGCCGTAACAGCCATGGGAGCGAGGTCCCATTCGCGGGGTCCAAAGGTGACTGAATCCAGATCGATCATGACCATTTGACCGTCTCTTTGAAGTGCATTCCCCGGCATCGCATCGCCATGAATGATGCCGTGTCCGAGCCTGGAATTCCGCAATTCGGCCTGCATGGCGTCCGCCCGAACGTATACGCTCTCAAGCAAAGCCTGAGACTCGGCCGGAATGATCTCTCGCCCCTTCAGTCTATCAAGGCGTTGCCGAATTTTTTCAACAGGATCGAATGCCGGAACGGCGAGTGCGTCGGTGCCCGGTAATGAGTGAAACCTCTTCAGAAGCCGCCCGTACAGAAAGGCGGAATTTGGTCTGAGATCATCCTGCCTGACCCACTGCCAAACCGACACTTGGTAGCCAAGAAGATCCAGAGGCTGCTCCGCCGGGATGGGGGAGACGCGAACCGCCGGAAAATCCTGCGCTTCGAGCCATCGCGCAGCCTGCACCATCAGCGCGGCGCGACCCGGGTGCTCTGCCGGTCCATAGACCCGCACCGAAATGCTGTGATCGGCGAGATGGAATATCCCGTTCTGCCGCAAACTGATCAGTTTTGGACGTGCGCCGGAGATCCCGAAACGGGTGACATATTCATCCAAAACCTGCCAGACGACACTTTCGGACCACGGACGCGTCATGCGTGCATCCTATCACGCCTGGATCGCAACACCGGTCAAAATGCCGATCGTCCTGAGCACGCATGTCGGCAGACGCTTTTGCAACTCGTTCTCATCATTACGCCCCCCACTTGACGGATCAGCCATCCCGGCCACATTCCGCGCCATGCGCAATTTCTCCGACCTGACCGAACGCGAAATCCTCGCCCTGGCCATCGCCAACGAGGAAGAAGACGGCCGTATCTACCTGGATATCGCCGAGGGCCTGCGCACCGACTACCCCGGCAGCGCCAAGATCTTCACCGAAATGGCCGGCGAGGAAGGCGATCACCGCCGCCGCCTATTAGAGGTGTACCGCGGCAAGTTCGGTGAACACATCCCGTTGATCCGGCGCCAGGACATCCGCGGTTTCATCCAGCACAAACCCGTCTGGCAGATGGGTCCGTTGAACCTCGATGCCGTCCGCAACCTCGCGGAGAGCATGGAGACCGAAACCCAGGGCTTCTACCGCCGCGCCGCCGCCCGCAGCGAAGACGTCACGATCCGCAAATTGCTCGGTGACCTCGCCGACGCGGAAGTCGAGCACGAACACCGCGCCGACCAGTTGGTCGAGGAAAACCTCCCCGCCAACGTCCGCCACGATGAAGACGCCCATGCACGGCAATCCTTCGTTCTGCGGGTGATCCAGCCGGGCCTCGCTGGCCTGATGGACGGATCGGTCTCGACGCTGGCGCCGGTGTTCGCGGCGGCGTTTGCCTCCAACAACACCTGGGAGACGTTCCTGGTTGGGATGGCCGCCTCGGTGGGCGCCGGCATTTCGATGGGGTTCGCCGAGGCGCTGTCAGACAATGGCAGTTTGACTGGCCGAGGCGCCCCGCTGATCCGCGGCGGCATTTGCGGGTTGATGACGACCGCCGGCGGGATTGGGCATACGCTGCCGTTCCTGATCCCGTCGTTCTGGACCGCGATGATCGTGGCGATTGCCGTGGTCGTCGTCGAACTGGCGGTGATTTCCTGGATCCGCTGGAAATACATGGACACGCCCCCGTTGTCGGCGACGCTCCAGGTCGCGTTCGGCGGGGCGCTGGTGTTCGGGGTCGGGATATTGATCGGCAGCAGTTGAGCCTCGGCCGACTCGATCAGTGCCATGCCCGCCTTGCCAGGACCGACGAGGTCATCTGTTGGGCGGAGAGAGAGAGGAACTTGATCTTCGGCACGACCGCCGCGACCGGCACCAGCTTCGCCGAGGGCGGTGCCATCGCCGCCATGAACGTCGCTGTTTTGGTTTGCGCCAGCATTACCTTCTCCAACGTCCGATTCATCCGAAGCTGGAATCCACCCTCGTCCCAGCGTGTGCTCGCCACTGTCATCGCCTTCGGGTTTTTCGCGCGTTCCTTCCGGAAGATTTCCAGCGCCTTGTCGGTCTTCGTGCTCAGGCGGTGCAGCGCGATGGCGGCGTCCTGCCAATCCAGCATCTCATCGATCGAAGTCTTCCTGACGGCCGACGCCGCGCCCAGGTAGGCGAGGGAGGCCCAGCCATACGCGACGAGTTCCGTCGCCAGTTGAAGTTCCTTCGGTGTGGCGGCTTTATAGCAATCCAGCATGGCCTTGGCGGCGTCCCTGGCCGCGGCGGGATCGCCGTTCGGGTCGGTCAGAATGAACGGGACCAGCGCGGCCAGCGCCTGATCATACCGGTGCGCCAGGGTCAGCGTCGAACTGCAGGGTTCATTCATAGCGCTTATGTTCCTTGTTTGTTCAATGCGTTTCTACGTCAGGTTGCAGGACCAAGGCAAGCAAAAAATGCTCTGCCCAATACGCAGCGCCTGCCGCATAGTGTCGCGAACCAAGGGAACGCACCGCATCATGAGTTGGCCAACGCAGCAAGGCACCTACGACGCCGGCGATATCACCCTGCAATCCGGCGCCCGTCTGCCGTCCGCCCGGTTGTCATGGAGAACGCACGGCACCCTGTCGCCCGCGCGGGACAACGTCATCGTCTATCCCACCAGCTACGCCGCGCAGCATCCTGACCTCGCGTGGCTGCTGGGTCCGGACAAGATCCTGGACCCGAAGCGCTGGTTCGTCGTGATCCCTGATATGTTCGGGAACGGCTTGTCGTCCTCGCCGTCCGACACGCCGGACTATCCGACGCTGGTAACGGTCCATGACAACGTCCAGGTGCAACGGCGGGCCTTGTCCGAGATGTTCGGCATCGACCGGGTCGCGTGCGTGTACGGCTGGTCGATGGGGGCGCTACAGGCCTACCACTGGGCGGCGCTGTTCTCGGACGCGGTCGAACGGATTGTCGTTAACTGCGGCGTCGCCCGCACCTCGGTCCACAACCAGGTGTTCCTGCGATCATTGATGGCAACGTTGGAAGCCGCACCGCAGCACGTTGGCAATGGCCGGTTCTCATCCGAACCGAAGGCGGCGAAACGGGCGTTTGGGCGGATTTACGCGGCCTGGGCGCTGAGTCAGGATTTCTATCGGGCAGGACTGCATCTGGGATCGGCCGAAAAGCCAAATTTGGGTGCGCTCGACCTGGAGTCATTCCTGAAAACTGACTGGGAGGACCGGTTCGGGGTTCGCCCCGCTGCCGATCTGTATGCGCAGCTTCAGACCTGGGACGCGTCGGACATCAGCGCCAACGCTTTGTATGACGGCGATTTGGAAGCCGCGTTACGGGCGATCAAGGCGCGGGTGCTACTGATGCCCGGCGCCACCGATCTGTATTTTCGGACCGCCGACAACGAGGCGGAACTGCCGCTGCTGAGCAACGCGGCGCTGCGTCCGATCCCGAGCATTTGGGGGCATCGGGCGGGAAACCCGGTTGCCAATCCGGCCGATATGCAGTTCATCAGGAGCGAAGTCCGAGCCTGGCTGGACCAATAAAACAGGGAGATACGACATGACTGCAACAGTCACCCGCAGCAATCCGGCGGCGGTACGTGCGCCCACCGGCTATACGCATGCCATTCAGGTTACCGGCGATTATCGCCGCCTGATAATCTCGGGCCAGGTCGGCATGGCCCTGGACGGCAGTATTCCGTCGTCACCCGAGGGCCAGATCGCGCAGGCATTTGCGAATTTGCGCGCGGTTTTGGCCGAGAACGGCATGACGGTGGACAACATCGTCAAGACAACGGCGTTTCTGACCGATCGAGAATTGCTCGGGGCCTATCGTCAGGCGCGCGGGGCGGTATTCGGCGATCATGCGCCGGCCTCCACGTTGCTGTTCGTTGCTGGATTGGCGGACCCGGCCTGGGTGGTGGAAGTCGAAGCCGAGGCGGTCGCCTAGATGGACCTGATTCGGCGCAATACCGTTGGCGACGCGGTTCGCCGAGCCGCTCGGTTGTTTCGGGACCGGTCAGCGCTGGTGTTTGGGGAACGCGATTGGTCGTTTGAAGCGCTGGATCGCGCCGCCGACCGGGTTGCCGGGCATTTCGCCTGTCTGGGACTTCAGACCGGGGATCGGATCGCGGCTTATGGGCGCAATTCCGATGCGTATTTCATTGCCTGGCTGGCGTGTGTGCGCGGCGGCTTCGTGCATGTGCCGGTGAACTATGCGCTGACGGGGGAGGAACTGGCGTACATCGTTGGCCAATCCGGCTCCCGGTTGGTGTTGACGGGTGCGGGGATGGACGTGGGCGGCATCGATGTCTCGGTCTTGCCGTTGCAGGATTTGATTGCGGTGGCGCTGGACGCTGATGCTCCGTTGGCGCCGGAACCGGAGCTGAATGACGACAGTCTGGGACAGATTGTCTATACATCCGGCACCACGGCCGCGCCGAAGGGTGCGATGATGACGCACAAGGCGATGGTGTCACAGTATTACTCCGTCATCCACAATATGGACTATGCGGAGACCGACCGCGCACTGGCAGCGCTGCCGCTGTACCACACGGCACAGACGCATGCTTTCACTATGCCGCAACTGCTTGTTGGCGCACGCACGATCCTGATCGAGGCACCCGTGCCGGAGGTGGTGTTGCGATTGATCGAGCAAGAGCGGATCACGTCGTTCTTTGCGCCGCCGACCGTTTGGATCAGCCTGTTGCGGCACCCGGATTTCGCCGCGCGCGATTTATCGTCGCTGGAGAAGGTGTATTACGGCGCCTCGATTATGCCAGTTCCGGTGCTGTACGAACTGCGCGAACGGCTGCCAGCGGCGCGTCCCTACAACTGTTATGGCCAGACAGAGATCGCACCGCTGGCGACAGTATTGCGGCCGGAGGAGCACGATGCGCGCCCGGCGTCCTGCGGGCGGCCGGTGCTCAACGTGCAAACGCGAGTGGTCGATCCCGACATGAACGATGTGCCGCCGGGCACGCATGGTGAGATCGTGCATCGGTCGCCACATTTGATGGTCGGGTACTGGGAGAAACCGGCGGAAACGGTGGAGGCCTTCGCCGGTGGATGGTTTCATTCCGGTGACGTCGGTTATTTCGATGAGGCCGGCTATCTGTATATCGTCGATCGTATCCGCGACGTGATCAACACCGGCGGGGTTCTGGTCGCGAGCCGAGAGGTGGAGGAAATCCTGTTCACCCATCCAGCCGTCTCGGAAGTCGCCGTGGTCGGTTTGCCTGATGACAAATGGATTGAGGCGGTGACAGCATTTGTCGTGGTGCGGCCAGGCCATTCGGTGGAGGAGGCCGAACTGGTGGCGCTCGCCCGAGAGCATCTGGCGGCGTACAAACTGCCGAAGAAAGTACTGTTCGTGGACACTCTGCCGCGCAATACGGCGGGGAAATTGCTGAAGCGGGAACTGCGAAAGCAATACGGGTAGGGGCGTAAGCCAATCAGATTTGAAATCGTCTCTCGTCGTCGTCATGGCGCGGCTTGTCGGACCATGACGACGACGAGCGAGAAGCAATCAGAAGCTGAGCGGATCTTCCATCACCGGAGCCCAACGCTTGTTCTTGACCTGTGACAGAAACGACTGACTCGAGGCATGGTGATTGGTCGGGCTCATCGACAGGGCCGGACCGCCAAAAATGTCGTGCCAGTCTTTCATGCTTTCCATCGCGCCGATAAAGCTGTCCAGGGTCAGGTCCTTGCCGGCCTTGTCCAGGACTGCTGAGACAAACGACGCGGCGGTATAACCGGCCTCCCCCAGATAATTCACATCGATCCCGAACGCCTTGCGATATTTGGCGGTAAACGCCTGCACCGCCGGTTTGGGATCGTCGGGGTAGCGATACAGCGCCGGCGCCATTGAGTAGAACCCATCCGCCGGTTCCCCGACCGCTTCCGCGACTGCCGTCGAGTAGCTGGCGAACTGGCCGCAAAAATCGACGTTCCAGCCGGTTTTCCGAGCGGTTTGCAGGATAATCGTCGTGTCCTTAACAATGGTTCCCATGCAGATCAGGTCGCAACCGGCGTCCTTTTGCTTCGCCAGTCCGGCATTGAAGTCGGTATCCGTAGGCCGATGAGCCGTCTCCGCCGCCAGTTTCAGACCCATCGCCTGAAGTTGCGCCACCACGCCCGCCTGCACATCGCGGCCGAAATCGGTGTCCTGGTACATGACTCCGACGACTTTCTTGCCGCGCTGTTCAACAAAATATTTCACGGCGGCGCGCATTTGATCATAGTACGAAGAGAACTGACCAAATTTTAAACGATTGAACGGTTCGTACATTGACCGGGCGCAGGTCAGCGGGAAGACGTTGGGTACATTCTTCTCGAACATTGATGGCATGACCGCGTCGTTATGCGGCGTGCCGCCATTGCCGATCGCAAAGAAGATGTTATCGCGGTTTATCAGCTTGTTCATTGCCTGTACCGCCTTCGGGACAATGTATTCATTGTCCTCCACGATGAAGCGGATCTTACGGCCGTGGATGCCACCAGCGGCGTTGACCTCGTCGAACACCAGCCGCATCGCGTTGGTGTTGTTGACGCCCTGCACAGCAGTGACACCGGACAGATCGCTCATTTGCCCGACGATGATCTCGGTGTCGGTGACGCCGCGCGTGACAGCGGCGGCGCGTCCGATCAGCGCGGGGGAGGCGAGAAGGCCGGCGGAACCGGCCAGCACGACCCGGCGCGTAATCACGCGTGTTGGTTTCATGGCTTAGTCTCCCTGGTGCGGCCGGATTGCTTCTGGCCGTCGTGTTGAGCGCCAACATTGTGCCGGTCGCGGGACGACGTAAAGTAAAATCGGCTTTCGTCCTGGCTTGACGGCCGGACGGTCCGTCCAGCATCGTTCTGCCGGCTTTACGGGCCGTTCATCGAAGGAGGAAATCAATCAATGCTGCTGTTCGATTCAGTCGGGCCAAATCCGAAAGTCGTTCGGATGTTCATCGCGGAACACGGACTTACCGGCATTCCGGTGCAAACCGTCGATCTGCGCGGCGGCGAAAACCGCCAGGCGGACTACCTGGCGAAGAACCCGACCGGCGGGTTGCCGTCGCTGCAACTGGCCGACGGCAGCATCCTCAGCGAGATCACCGCGATCTGCGAATACCTGGATGAAACCGCGCCCGCAGGGGCGAGCCTGATCGGTGCCACGCCACAGGAACGCGCTGAAACGCGCATGTGGACGCGGAGGATCGATCTGGGGATTGTCGAGCCGATGACGGCCGGTTTCCGCTATGCCGAGGGGCTGAAGATGTTCTCCACGCGAATGCGCTGCATCCCGCAGGCGGCGGACGATCTGAAAGCCATGGCGAAGGAGAAGTTGGCATGGCTGGACGCGCAGATCGCAGGACGGCAGTTTGTGTGCGGCGACCGGTTTACGTTGGCGGACATTATCCTGTTCGCGTTCCTGCAATTTGCGGCGGCGGTCCGCCAGCCACTGGATCCAGCGAATACCAACCTTGCCGCATGGTATGAACGGATGGCCGCTCGGCCCAGCGCGGCGGTTTAGCGGTCAGGTTAGTCCGGCCGGAGCGGCGACCGGGCCGCGCCTGGTCACCCGCGCGCCGGTGTGAGCAAGCAAGGCAGGGATCATGCCCGCGTTACGGTTCTACTCCCGTCATTGATCGGGTTGCCCCGGACAACCCGATCCACATGACGGGGAGAGAATAGCGCATGGTCCATGCCGCTTACCGAGGCTTGCTGGCCGCGTCGATCCTGGCAATCGACTCAGCATCGAGTTCGATCTCGGCCGCTTCCACCAATTCGGCCAGTTGCTCCAAATTTGTCGCACTGGCTATCGGTGCCGTGACGCTCGGACGGGCGATCAGCCATGCCAACGCGATTTGCCCCGGCTTGGCGTCATATCGAGCGGCCACTTCATCCAGGGCCTTGATGACGCCGAAACCGTAATCGTTGATGTATTTTTCGACACGTGGTCCACGAATCCGGCCTTCCATATCGGCGCGGGATTTATACTTTCCGGTCAGGAAGCCGCTGGCCAGAGAGTAGTAGCCGATCACGCCGATTTTCTCGGCGAGGCACAGATCTTCGAGCGGCCCTTCGAAGTCCGCACGCTCCACCAGGCTGTATTGCGGCTGTAGACTCTGGTAGCGCGGCAGGCCTTTCTCGGTGCTGATCTTCAACGACTCCGCCAGCCGGTCGGCGGAGAAATTCGACGCGCCGATTTCCCGGACCTTGCCCTGCTTGATCAGGTCGGCATAGGCCGACAACGTCTCCTCGATCGGCGTTTCCGGATCGTCACGATGTGACTGATACAGGTCGATGTAATCGGTTTGTAGCCGGCGCAACGAATCCTCCACCGCCGTCTGCATATAGGCGCCCGACAGGCCTTTCTTGCCCGGCCCCATCTCGATCCCCAGCTTCGTCGCGAGCACGACCTTGTCGCGGTTGCCGCGGGCCTTCAGCCATTTGCCCATGATCAGTTCGGAGTCACCGCCGGTGTTGCCGGGGTGCCAGCGGGAATACACGTCGGCGGTATCAAGGAAGTTGAACCCGGCATCGACCCAGGCATCCAGCAGTGCGAAAGACATCTTCTCATCGGCCGTCCAACCGAACACGTTACAGCCGAACGTAATCGGCGACACTTCCAACGATGATTGACCTAATCTACGCTTTTCCATCTTTCGTCTCCTGCGTTTCGTCAAAAAAACGGGCGGCACCCGAAGGTACCGCCCCGGTTGTCAGTCCAATAGCTTAAACGCCGCGGGCACGCACCAGCCGGCCCGGCGTGGCGCCTGTATAGACGCCGTTCTCGAACGTGCAGACACCGGACATAAACGTGTTCCGGTATCCGTCAACCCGCTGCACCAGCCGGCGTCCATTCATCGGCAGGTCGTAACGGACCTCCGGGATATGGAGACGCAGGGCGGCGTAGTCGATCACGTTAACGTCCGCCTTCTTGCCAACGGCCAACCGGCCGCGATCGTGGAAGCCAAAAAAGTCCGCCGTTTCACTGGTTTGACGTTTGACCATCATTTCCAGCGGCAGCTTCGGCCCGCGCGAGCGATCTCTCGCCCAGTGGATCAGCATCCAACTCGGCACGCTGGCGTCGATGATGGAGGAGCAATGCGCGCCCCCATCCGACAAGCCCAAGATCGTGGCATCATCCATCAGCATGGTATGGATGATATCCAAATTGTCATCGTTGTAGCCTACGATTGGGAAAAACAGGAATCGTTCCGCTCCGCCGGCAAGGTAATCGTAGGCGACCTCATCCGGCGAATGGTTCGACCGTTGCGCCATCGCGGCAATGCTGTCGCGTTCCTCCGGCTCATAGTTCGGGGGATCGCCCATCGGGAACATGCGATTCCAGCGGGTCACGATATGCTGGCGGAACTGCGACAGGCGGTTCAGCAACGCCGGTGACGGTGCTTCGGATAGGATCTGCGCCCGCATGGCGGGGTCCTGCATCCGCTTGATCCGTTCCGCCACCGGCAGAAACAGCAACGCCTGATAGCTGGGGCGAATGGAGAATGGATTGAGCGCCGTATCGATCCCCAGCATGACGCCGACCGGGCGGCCGGCGATCTGCGCGGTGACCATCGCACCTTCCGCTCGGGCCTTGTGCACGCCATCCATCAGACGCTTCCAACGCACGGTGTCGGTTGGGCGGTCGGTCAGCAGAAACCAAACCGGACGGCCGGTGTCCTGACCGAATTTGGTCATCCATTTCAGCTCTTCAGTCTCATCGTCGAAGTCACTGTTCACCCCGAACGCACCGTGCTTCAGGCCCTTAAACGCGGACCCGATCCCGAGCAGCTCATCGACTTCGGAATAGCGGCCGGGGACCATTTCGCCGGTTGGCGTCTTGTGGGAATTGGTGCGCGACGTCGTAAACCCGAAGGCACCGGCTTGCAGGCCGGTGCGGACCGCATCGCGCATCGTTGCGATATCGTCGGCGGTGGCCGGTTCGCGGTTGATCGCGCGCTCGCCCATCACGTAGACGCGCAACGGATGGTGCGGTATTTGCGCGGCGACATCGATGGCGCGCGGCATTTGCTCCAGAGCGTCGAGATACTGGGGAAACGTCTCCCAGTTCCACTTGAGGCCGTCGGCCAGGGCGATGCCGGGGATTTCCTCGATCGATTCCATCATGCCGATCAGACCGGAATGATCCTCGTTGCGCACCGGCGCGAAACCGACGCCGCAATTGCCGAACAGGACGGTGGTAACGCCGTGCCACGATGATGGCGCGAGTTCCGAATCCCAGGTCGCCTGACCGTCGTAATGGGTGTGGACATCGACCCAGCCCGGCGTGACCAGCAGGCCGTTGGCATCGACCTCGCGTTTGCCCGGGCCCGCCTTGCCGCCAACCTGAACGATCTTGCCGTCTTCAAGCGCGACGTCGCCGGTAAAGGCTGGTTGTCCGGTACCATCGACGATAGTGCCGCCTCGGATCACCGTATCATGCATGGTTTGCTCCCGATTGTGTTCTTCCTGGCCGTTATGGGAAACCCGTGCGGCCCGTTGGTCAAGGTTTCGGCCCGGTGGGGTGGCTTGCGAGGTAACCGTTTCGGACGTACTCACACTGTAGCCGCACCGAAGCGGCACAAAATTGGGAGGATATCCACGATGCGTTTCACCGCCGCGATGATCGCCGCGCTTGTCGCCTTTTCGCCCCTGGCTCACGCCCAGGCCCCGGCACCCGCCGCCGCGCCTGCGCCGGTGCCGGAAGTGATGCCGTTCGATATTCCTTACGGCACACCAATCAGCATGGATGCCGCGCACAAAGCCATTCAGGCCGCTGCCGCCGAGGCCAAGAAGCATAACTGGAAGATGTCGATTTCTGTCGTCGATCCGGCCGGCAATCTCGTTGCCCATGCAACGATGGACGGCACGCAATATGCCTCGATCCCGATTTCCCAGGCCAAGGCCCGTACGGCAGCTTTGTTCCGCCGTCCGTCCGGCGTATTCCAGGCAGGCGTGAACGGGGGCTCGCCGGCCACGCTTAGCCTGCTGGCGCTGAACGGCGGAGCGGCGAGCGAGGGCGGCTTCCCAATCGTGATCGACGGCAAGCTGATCGGCGCAATCGGCGCCAGCGGCGGCATCTTCACGCAGGATGCGGTCACCGCCAAAGCCGGGCTTGACGCGCTTGGCGTGAAGTAACGGGCCGGGCCGGCATCGACCGATGGCGAGGCCGGCCCGCTTGCTATAGAAGGGAATCTCCAAACAAGCCTGCGCGTCTTAAGGACCTTATGCTCGTTCAACGACTGATCTTGAAGAATTGGCGTAACTTCCAGCAAGCCGATATCCGGCTTCGGGACGTTACGTATTTGGTAGGTGCGAACGCTACCGGCAAATCCAATTTGCTCGATGTGTTTCGTTTCCTTCGTGACATCGGCAAATCAACCGGCGGCGGGCTCCAAACCGCGGTGGCGGCACGCGGTGGGCTGTCAAAGCTACGGTGTTTGCATGCAAGGCGCGATCCCGAGGTGCGCATCGAGGTTCATCTCGCAGAAAGTGCTGACGATGAGGAACCGCTCTGGCGCTACACGATCGGCTTCAAGTCCGAAGGGAAAGGTGCCCAGCGTACCTTGATCACCGAAGAAACTGTCTGGAAGCGTGGCGAGCAGCAGTCACTTCTGCAACGTCCGGGCGTTGACGACCAGGCGGATACCGCTCGGCTGACCCAGACCCATTTAGAACAGATCCAAACCAACGCCGGCTTTCGCGATATCGCCGACTTCTTCAGCGGCGTGTTGTACCTTCATGTCGTACCGCAATTGCTGAAGCACGCTGACCAGTTGCGCGGGCAGACGCTTGAACACGATCCTTTCGGCCAGGGACTGCTGGAGCATGTCGCGCGAACACCTGAAAAAACCCGCGTGTCCCGGCTAAAGCGAATCGAAGAGGCGTTGAAGCTTGCCATTCCGCGATTCAGCGAACTCAAATTCGTTCGGGATCAAGCCACGGGTCAACCTCACCTGGAGGTCCGTTACGAGCATTTTCGTCCCAAGGCCGGATGGCAGCGCGAGGAGCAGTGGTCCGATGGAACGTTAAGGCTATTCGGCCTGTTGTGGTCACTGCTTGAAGGCAACGATATGCTGTTGCTGGAGGAACCCGAACTCTCGCTCAACGACGCGATTGTCGAGCAAATTCCGCGTATGCTACAGCGATTGCAGCGTGACAAAAAGCGTCGCCGCCAGATTATCCTGACCACGCACAGTTCGGCCCTTCTGGGCGAGCAGATCGATGGGCGCAGCATCCTCCGGCTGGAGGCCGGAGACGAGGGTACAAGAATTTTCCCACCCACTGAAAGCGACATCATCGCACTTCAGTCAGGACTTTCGCCGGCCGAGGTGATCTTGCCGAAGACCCGGCCTGGACACGCGGACCAGTTGCAGTTGATTTAAGTGCTACAGATAACCCTGGCCACAGAAGATCGCCTTAGCGAGGCTGTCGCGCTTCGCCTTTTGGCCGAATTTCCCGCGATCACTGTTGCGGCCTGCATACGGCGCAACGGCAATGGTTATCTGCGTCTGCGCATGCCGGCATTCTCCGCGATGGCCCGGCACGCCCCGGTTCTCGTTTTGACCGACCTCGACACAGCAATCTGCCCGGCGTCCCTCAGGCGCGATTGGCTGCGAGGCCTGCCCCATCTCCCGGGATTGCTGCTGCGGGTGGCTGAACGGGAGATCGAAGCCTGGCTTCTGGCCGACCACGACGCGATGGTTTTTTTGATCGGCGCGGCCATACGGCCCCGGCTACCCGATCAACCTGATCGGCTGGCTGATCCCAAGGCCTTTCTCCTGAATCTCGTCAGGAAAGCGCCACGCGAAGTCAGGCGGAACATTCTTCCCGAACCGGGAGCCATCGCCAGCAAGGGACTCGGCTACAATGACCGTCTTTGTGACCTCGTCCGGAACGAGTGGCACCCCGCACGAGGCGCCACACGGTCGCCGAGCCTCCGGCGCGCCTTGGGACGTATACTTGAACTGGTTGCATAGGGACCAAACCGGGGTCCTGCTGGCATCTGCACCTTGATTCTGGCGCAGACGCCGAAGCTTTGGGCACTGGGCCACTCTCGATTTTGAAAGGGGATTTTCGGTGACGCGATCACGCGTCCGGGCAGTTACAGGCCATCAAAACGATGGCCACCAATCCAGCGGCAGGTCATTTCGGACGGTCTGCATAAACACAAGGCTGCCGTCCTGACGGGGCAGCGCCCATTGCTTCTGAAAAACATCATATCGTGCCCGGGTGACCTCTCCGTTCGGAAATTCAATGTTGATCAGCGACCCGTCCTTGGGTGCGCGCTGCCAGTCGGTGACGCTCCGAGCGAGTGCGCCTTGATTCATCGTTCAATTATCTCCCGTAATTTCGGCCGGTCCGACCGCACCGACGCTTCCTATGAATTTGCTGCAATCGGCATCTAGCGGTTCGACCCGCAGCACGGAGTTAAAAGATGATGACAGCGCGAGCGAGTCTCTAATGCCGTCCCCGCCATCACGAATGCGTCATGACGACCTGCGGCGATTTGGCGGCGGCACCCCCCGGACCTGAAGACACGTCGAACCGCCCTGCCGTTTGCAGTCCCGTCAGGACCGAGATACAAGATCACCAAGAGCAATCGGGGAGGCCGCCTTGGACGACGTGATATTGGGCGCCTATGTGTTCACCGGTGAGCGATCGGCGCACAGCTACCATCTCAATAAGATGGCCAACTCGCTTCGATCAGCCGAAACCCGCGCCCAATTCCAGGCCGACGAAGCAGGCTACATGCGGGCCATGGGATGCTCAGACCACGAGATCGCACTCGTTCACCGCCGCGACTGGAAAGCGATGATGGAGTACGGCGCCAGCATTTACCTGCTGCTGAAAATCGGTGCCGCGACCGGCCACCCGCTGCCAGAAATCGGCGCCGCGACCGGCGGCATGACCGTGGCTGAATACCAGGCAAAAAAGGCACACTGACATGGCAACAATTGTCGGCGGCATCGGCACCTCGCACGCCCCCACCATTGGGGTTGCCTGGGACAGGGGGCAACAGCAGGAACCGTCATGGGCACCGCTGTTTAACGGCTACATTCCCGCCAGGCAATGGCTGGACGACATCAAGCCGGACCTGTTCCTGATCGTTTACAACGACCACGTGAACCAGTTCTTCTTCGATACCTATCCGACTTTCGCGCTAGGTGTTGGCGCTGTGCATGCTCAGGCGGACGAGGGCTGGGGCAAGCGCCCGCTGCCCGACCTTCCCGGCGATCCCGATTTCGCCTGGCACCTGGCCCGGTCTCTGGTTTCCGACGAGTTCGATCCGACGATCTGCCAGGAGATGACATTAGATCACGGGGTGCTATCATTTTTGCCGTTACTGACGGATACCGCCTGGAAAGTGCCGGTCGTTCCGCTGGCAGTCAACGTTATTCAGCATCCGATCCCAACCGCGCGGCGCCTCTACCGGCTCGGTGCGGCCTTGCGGCACGCGATCGAAACCTATCCCGGGGACAAACGCATCGTCGTGTTCGGCACCGGCGGGCTGACGCATCAACTGCATGGCGAGAGCTTCGGCCGGCATAACGAAGCCTGGGACAACGAATTCATGGACCGCCTGGAAACCGATCCGGTGGGACTGTCGGAACTGTCGATCCAGGAATACATGGAACGCGGTGGCACCGAAGGCGTCGAGATGATCATGTGGCTGGCGATGCGGGGCGCCCTCGGCGGAACGGTCAGGCGGGTGCACAGAAATTACACCGCACCGTTTACAACCGGGTATGGACTGCTGGTGCTGGAGACGTAATGAGACGAGGCTGTCTCAGCCACCTCACACTGCCCCGGCCAGCAGCGTACACGCAACTATAGCGCCGGCCAACGCCAAGATGACTCCCGTGAACAACACCCCTGCTGGCAGTTGTAGCCGGGTGGGACGTTCATACATGCGCATGGTCACCTCCTTAAGAGGTAAGCCATTTTGGCTGGATGTTACATAATGGAAGTTATACAAGGTTGATATAATCGGACGCGCGCGTTTTCAATGTAATTTCAACATTTCGGAATGCTATTCGGCGTCGCTGGATGCCCCTGAAGAGAGCCTTCGCGGTTTCAGCACCCGGGGCACTTGTGAGCGGCGGGCCGGTAAGCCTTTCAGATCGCCGCGCCGGTTTGGATCCGTTGGCCTGACGGATGCGCATCGTGGCTGTGTTACAGCGCCCTGGATGGACATCCGGTGTGTTCGAGCCGGCACATTCGGCCGCCCGCGCTGCTGCACAATCCAGGGCCTCGACCGATCGCGCGCGTGACCTGTCCGGCCAACGACGCAATGAACCCGGGATCCGCGTTTTGTGTCGGCACCCGGTAATACCCCGGCACGCCCAGTTTCACCGCGAGGTCGCGGTACTCCACGTCCAGTTCTACCAGCGTCTCGGTGTGTTCCGACACGAAGGCGATCGGCACGACCAGGACAGCCGTTTTGTCGTGCGCGGCGCGCTCGATTTCTTCGTCGGTACTGGGGCCGATCCATTTCTGCGGTGTCGCGCGGGATTGGTAGCAGACGGTGTAATCGATTTCCGCACCCCAGGCCGCCAGCACCGTGGCCACGGTGTGTTCGATCTGCCACTGATACGGATCGCCACGCTGGATGATAATTTCCGGCAATCCATGGGCCGAGAACAGCACCCGCAACGGCACGGCCGGATCCAATGCCGCGCGTGCTTTTTCGTACTCGATCTTTACCCGCGCCGCAGTCGCCGCCGCATAGGCGGGATCGACCGGATAGCAGCACACGGTCGTGGTATCGGCTGCCAACCCGACCCGAACGGCGGCATCGCGCCATGCGGTAAGGGAACTGCCGGTCGTTGTGGTCGAAAACTGAGGATACAGCGGCAGCAGCACGACGTCGTCCGGTCCCCAGGCTTTCACCGCGCGGGCGGCTTCCAGGCTGAACGGGTGCCAGTAGCGCATGGCAATGAAGCACCGTGCCTCGACATCCGGCAGCGCCGCCTCCAAGGCGGCGGCTTGTTCCTGTGTCAAACCAAGCAGGGGGGACTTGCCACCGAGGAGAGCGTAGTTCTCGGTGGCGGGTGCGAGGCGGGCATTGGCTATGGTTCGGGCGAGGAAGGGACGCACGAAGAACGGCACCCGCAGGATGGCGGGATCGCGGAACAGGTTCAGCAGGAACGGTTTGATCGATTCCGGACTGTCCGGGCCGCCCAGATTGAACAGGATGATTGCCACTTTGCGGCGGCCAGAAACGGCGGCCCCAGCGACTGCACCGGAAGCATCCACGTCTTCGCCTGCCCCAGCAGCACAAGGCGTAGTTGGCGTTCCTTCGGCCGCCATGACGAATGCGGGACCGACGCAGGCAGCCGAAGACTCTTCGCGATCATTAACCCGCACGCACCAACTCCAGCAGCGCCGCCACATGGTCCGGCGGCGTTTGCGGCACGATCCCGTGCCCGAGATTAAAGATAAACGGCCGGCCGCGCATCGCGTCCAGGATGGGGCGCGTTTCGTTCGCCATGGCCGCCCCGCCAGCCACCAGCGCCAGCGGATCGAGGTTGCCCTGCACAGCAATGTGTGGCGGCACCAAAGCCGCCACGGACGCGATGTCGCTACCGGTATCGACCCCGATGCCATTGACGCCGGTTGTGGCGTATTCCCGCGCCATCATCCCGGCCAGTCGGGGGAAGCCGATGATCGGCACGCCGGGATGCCGCTGCCGAAGCGCCGCGACAATCCGTGTCGCCGGGGCCACGCAATGGGTGCGGAACAGGGACGGCGACAAGACTCCGGCCCAGGAGTCGAACAGCATGAGGACCTCGGCCCCCGCCGCCACTTGCGCGGACAGGTATTCGATCGTCGCCTCGGTTAAGACGTCCATCAGCCGTTGAAACAGCGCTGGTTGAGCGTACGCCATCCCGCGCACGGCGGCGAAGTCCTTGGACCCTCCGCCCTCGACCATGTAGCAGGCGACCGTGAATGGCGCGCCGGCGAACCCGATCAGCGCCGTGTCCGCGAACCCTTCGGACAACAGTCCGGCGCGCACCAGCCGCACTGTCTCCATCACCGGCGCCACGCGCTCCGCGACCCGAGCGGGGTCCAAAGCGGCGACGCCGGCTTCATCGCGCAGGCGCGGCAGCACCGGCCCCTCGCCTTCCTTGAACTCCAACCCGTGCCCTAAAGCCCACGGCAGTATCAGAATGTCGCTGAACAGGATGGCGGCATCGAAGCCATACCGGCGGATCGGCTGCAACGTGACCTCAGCGGCCAGTTCGGGAGTCGTGCAAAGGGCGACAAAATCCTTCACCCCGGCGCGCACCGCGCGGTATTCTGGCAGGTAGCGCCCGGCCTGACGCATCAACCACACTGGCGGCGGCCACACCGCCTCTCCGTTCAAGGTCCGCAGTAAGCGTTTCATCGATCGATCCATTCAACGGGGCCGGGATTGGCCGGCCCGTATTTCAATCCACCTGGTGGTTTGGCTGCTCTGAACTACCACCATACCAACTGTGTCGCGACAGATGGCCCGGACGAGCCGGGCCAAAGACGATAACTTCGCCTCACCGTGACGATCGCAACACCTCGCCGTGACGATCTCGGCACCGGCCAGCGACTAAACAGCCGACATTCGACCGACTGTGTCCAGGCTATCGGCTCGAGGGTCAAGCGACGAACGTACGTTCCCGGACGCCGGAAGGCCAAAACCCACCGAAGCCGCGGCAGAGTGCCATGGCATGCAGCGAGGCGGCCACCTCGGCCATCACGCCGGCCCAGTCGCCGGGCTGATCCTGCCGGAAAATCGTCAGATTCGGATACCAAGGGCTATCCTGCCGCTCGCTGAGCCAACGCCAACAGCCATCATACCGATCCAGCAGGAACACCGGCTTGCCCATCAGCCCCGCCAGATGCACCACCGAGGTATCGACACTGACCACCACGTCCAAACCCGCGATAATGGCGGCGGTGTCGGCAAAATCTGCCACATCCGGCATCGGATCGGCAAACGAGCACCCGGGCGGCCGAACCTGCCGCGCCGCGGGTCCCGCCTGTAGATTGACGAAGGTCACTCCCGGAACGTCGAACACCGGCGCGAAGGCGGCCAACCCGGCACTGCGCCGCCGATCCAGCGTCCCGAACCCGGGTAGTGCCGGCCTCGCCTGTCCAGCCCAAACCAGCCCGGCACGCAGCCCTCCCGTTGGTAAGCGTTCAGCCCATCGGTGCTGAAGCGCCATGTCCGCCGTTAACACCGGCACCAGCGGGATCGTTTCCGGCGTGGTGCCGAACACGCGCGGCAGACTGAACATCGGGCAGACGAAATCATGGGCAGGCACACGTTGCTGGTCCCTCACGACCTCGGCCACGCCCGGCACGGTCCGCATCAGGCGGGTCAGCGGATCGGGCACCCACGCAACGACTCGGGCGCCGCGTTCCGCGAGCATCGGCAGATAGCGCAGGAATTGCAGCGTATCGCCGAAGCCGTCCTCGTGCAGCGCCAGGATCGTCACACCCTGTAGGCTATCGCCGGGGCGAAGCGATGGCATCAGCCGATCAGGGGCGAGGGCTGGCGCGCCGGTCAACGCCAGCCTGGCCTCATAATCGCGCCAGGCCGGTTCCCACTGTCCCGCCTTCAGCAACGCGACGGCGCGATTGACGCGGAACCGTTTGTTGCCGGGTTCCAGCGCCACCGCCCGGTCGTGGGCCGCAATGGCGGCGCTGAACCGGCCCTCGACTTTTAGCACCATGCCAAGGTTGGACCAACTTGCCGCCGCCTCCGGGTTGAGCGCCACGGCGGCTTCGAAGCTGGCGATGGAAGCCGGAAACTGGTCCTGCTCCGCCCGCGCCATGCCGTGCAGGTGATGGCACGCGGCTGTCTCCAGAGCATCGGTCAGGACCTGTTCGGCCTGTGCCGGTTGGTCAATATCCAGCAGGAACCCGGCAAACCCGAGACGCAAGCGATCGTCCCCCGGGGTCAGGTCCAGGCAGGCGCGAAACTGCCGAATCACCAGGGCGGGTGGCAGCGGCGGCTTCAAGCGCGCCAGGTCGAGGCAAGGGTGGTCCGCGTCCGGTGCCGATGCGGCGGCCAGGGTCAAGATGGGCGCGGCGCGAGCGACTTCCCCCATCGCCGCTACGGCCAGCCCCACTAACAGCGTTGCGTGCGGGTCGGTTGGATCGGCGGACAAAGCCACGCGCGCCGTGGTTTCGGCCTGAAGCCACGCGCCGGCGGACAGCAGCCGCAATGCCTCCGCGAGATGGTTTGGGGATGCCATGTCGTCGCCTCCGCTGAAAGCGGCAGGATGACAGGGAAAAGTTAACGAGGGGTTACCAAACGGCCACTGGAGCACGATCTATATCAATCTCCGGGCCGCCGAATGCGGTTGAATAATGCCCCGATGTCAGGAACCATAATGTCCCCGCGCACCGCTTATCTTGGCCGCCTGCTGGGTCTGTTCATGCTGATCATGGGGACCGGGGAATGCACGCAGGGAACGCTGATGGTCGCCATGGCTGACCAAATGGTTCATGATCCGGCCTTGCTGCTGATGTCGGGGCTGGCCACCGCCACCGCCGGCCTGGCCATCGTGCTGGCCCATAATGTGTGGCGCGGCAGCGCCGTCGCAGTCATTGTAACGGTTTTGGGGTGGCTGCTGCTGATCAAGGGCGCGGCCCTGGTGATCGTTCCGGCGTCTGGGTGGACTGCCGCCGTTCTGGCTTCTCATTACGCGGATTATTATCTGGCGTGGGCGGCGATTTCGTTGATTCTGGGCGGTTATTTGACGTTCGCGGGATTCTCGGCACGACTCGTGAAACCGGCCTGAAATTCGTCATTTGATTCCTGTTCCGGTCTCGTGATTTAAGGTACACGTCCGTGTGAACGTGACAAAGGCGAAGCTGCCCACATCCGGGCGCCGCCAACCTCCGGCCATACGAAAAGACCTTCATGGACCCTGTTCCGTCAGTTCCTCGGGATGCCGAGGTAACGTTCGACCGCCGCACGATGCTCGCCAGCCTCGCTCCGTTTGGATCACCGTCGGTTCGCCGCAGCCTGACGCAGCTAGGCGTGACCGTGGCGCCCTATCTGTCGTTGGTGGCGGCAATGTATTATGCGTACTACCACATCAGCCCCTGGTTGACCGTCGCGCTCGCGATACCGACCGCGGGCTTTGTTGTTCGGCTGTTCATCATCCAGCACGATTGCGGTCACGGGGCGTATTTCCGGTCCAAGTGGGCGAATGAGCTTGTTGGCTGGCTGTGCAGCCTGACCACGTTCACGCCGTATCCGTTCTGGCGGCGGCATCACGCCAACCACCATGCGGTTTGGAACAACCTGGATAAGCGCCCGACCGGCGGCGACATTTACTCCGGCTGCATCACGTTGAAGGAATACGAGGCGCTGTCGCCGTTCCGCCAATGGCTTTACCGCGCGGCCTTGCATCCGCTGGTGTCGCAGTTGCTGCTGCCTCCGGTAGTGTTCATTCTGGTCTATCGTGTGCCGTTCGATACCCCCAAGGGCTGGCACAAGGAACGGCTGAGCGTGTGGCTGACCAACATCGCGATCGGCGCGGTTCTGCTGACGATGGCATTGCTGCTGGGATGGTTGCCCGTGCTGCTGGTTCAGTTGCCGGTGGTCGCGCTGGCCTCGATCATCGGCGTGTGGCTGTTCTCGGTGCAGCACCGGTTCGAGGAGTCGCT
Organism: uncultured Rhodopila sp.; assembly: GCA_903932145.1. Classification (GTDB taxonomy): domain Bacteria; phylum Pseudomonadota; class Alphaproteobacteria; order Acetobacterales; family Acetobacteraceae; genus Rhodopila. The sequence goes on from CAIZFE010000042.1 coordinate 62,954, forward strand.
GTGGTCACGCCAGACCGATTGGACTCCGGCCGGAGCCGCGATCCATGGGACGTCCTGGCTGCGGCTGCCAAAGGTGTTGCAATGGTTCACCGGCAATATCGGCTTTCACCATGTGCATCACCTGGCACCTCGGGTGCCGAATTACCGGTTGCAGGCTGCCCACCGGTCGGAGCCGTTGTTTGCCGCCAATGTGACGGGGTTGACGCTGTGGCAGGCGCTGCGGGCACCGAGCTTCACATTGTGGGATGAGGCGACCGGCGCGATGATCCGGTTTCCGAAGCGGGGGCGGTAGAACGCCAGGTTCGCGCGGGCCACGGTCGCTCAACCTCGGTCGGTATTAGCGGGTTTGTTTCGCCGATTGCGTCCAGGTTGAAGCCGGCGGCGGTGGCCCGTCGGCGGGATTCCACCGTCCGGATTTTTTCAGGGCATCCGCGACTTCCTTGGGCATGTAGGTTTCATCGTGCTTGGCGAGCACTTCCGACGCATGGAAAACGCCGTCCGGTTGCTGATGGCCGAGGATCACAACGCCTTGGCCTTCACGAAATAGATCGGGAAGAATGCCCTTGAACTCGACCGGCACGCTGGCGCTGCCGTCGGTTACGCTGAACCGGACTCCAGCCAGGCCGGCCGACGATTTTTCGACAGTGCCACGCTCCACCAAGCCGCCCAGGCGCACTTCCCGGCCGGCGGTCTTGGCAGAAGCCGTTTTTGCCAGGTCAGAAGGCGATACGAAAAACACCAGATTGTCGTTAAAGGCCGACAAAACCAGCGCGGTGGCCGATGCAAGGCCAATGCCGCAAGCCAGAAAGATCAGCAGCCGGCGCTTCTTGCGGGTCATACACGGCCCCGATCGCGGCGAACGTCGATCGCTTGCAACCGGCGTTTGGCCGACCGTACACGCACCAGCGCCTCGATCGAGAAGGCTAAAGGCAGTCCAATCGCCAGGGCATACGCCGCGACGATATACGGAAGATGGGTCACGACACGCTCTCCTCACCACTCATGGATGAGGCCTTTGCCATCAGCAAAGAGCGTATCCGTTGCTCCATCACCGCGGCCTGTGTGCGGGTGATTGTGATCGCGGCAAACAACAGGGTGAACCCGATGGCGGAGCCCAACAGAGGCCAAAGCATACTGGCCGCGATGGTTGGCGCGCCGGTCAGACCGATAGAAGCGGGTTGGTGGAGCGTGTTCCACCACTCGACGCTGAATTTTATGATCGGCAGGTTAATCACACCGACCAATGCGAGAATGGCTCCGGCTCGGTAACCGCGCGTAGGGTCATCGAAAGCACGCACCAGCGCGATATGCCCCAGGTACAGCAAGAGAAGCACAAAAACCGAGGTGAGCCGCGCGTCCCACACCCACCATGCGCCCCAGGTGGGTTTGCCCCACAGACTGCCGGTCGCAAGGCAAACGGCGGTAAACCCGGCGCCCACCGGACCGATCTCAACCGCCGCGAGGTCAGCGAGCGGGTGGCGCCAGATCAGTGAGGAGAAACTGCATACGGCAAGTGAGAAATAGCCCGCGGACGCCAGCCACGCGAACGGCACATGCACATACATGATGCGAACCGTATCGCCCTGCTGCCAGTCATCAGGTGCGAAAAACAACCCCCATGTGAGACTGCCAACGGTCACGAGGCCGCCGATCCAGAACAGCCACGGCGTGATTTTACCGGACAGTCGAAGGAACTGCCCCGGGTTGGCAAAGCGGTGCAGCGTTCTGGCTGGACGGCGATGTTCGGCGGATGATGGAGTGGCCACGGACATCCTCTAGTCAATTATACGGAGCGATGGAAGCTGATGCGCCAACCGATCATGGCTCAACCTGAACTCTGCCGCCTTGACCTGCATCATCCTGGCAGTTCGTCACCTTGCATCGCCGGGTGACCAACGCCGGCACGCCGAAGAATTTCGAGCGCCTTCGGGACATCGGCCCGGGCTGCTCTCTCCGGGAAATAGCTTTCCGTCCGAAGCGCCGAGAGTTTCTCCGCCACTGCCACGTTGATGAGTTGGTTCAGCGCCTCCACCTCGGTCTCGGCCACCGTGCCGGCCTCCTCCAGAAGCGAGGGCTGTAGCCGCAGCGCGAAATTGCTCTTTCTCATGGTTTTGCCTCCAATCTTCTGTCCGCTTCACCGGGAGATAATACGTCGCTTCCGAAGCGTACCGCGGTACCGGTGAACTCGTGGGTCCGGAAGGCTCTGCATATATCTCAGGCAGTATCGCGTTTCCACACTCCGCCTGTGTTTGGAGTATGATCCATCACCGCCCGATTCGCGGCGCTTCCCCAACGCCCTCCGGGCAGGATCGGACCTCGCATGATTGCCCAACTCACCGGGCGAGTGGACTCACTCTCCGACGGTACCTGCGTCATCGACGTGGGCGGCGTCGGCTATCTGGTGCAGGCGTCCTCGCGCACGCTCTCCGCCCTGCCGCAGGCACCTGCCGTCGCCAAGGTGCTGGTTGAGACGCATGTCCGCGAAGACGCTATCGTCTTGTATGGTTTCGCCGATTCGGCGGAGCGCGACTGGTTCCGGCTGCTGACGACAGTGCAGGGAGTCGGCGGCAAGGTCGCCCTGGGCATCCTGTCGGCAATGTCGCCGCGCGACCTGATCGGGGCCATCGCCGCCGGGGATAAGGCCAGCCTGACCCGCGCGCAGGGGGTCGGGCCGCGTCTGGCGATCCGTCTGCTGACCGAGTTGAAAGACAAGACCGGGGCGATGCCGACCTCGGCGTCCGGCGTATCGTACACACCCATTGCCGCCGCGACGCCGGCCGACGACGCGTTGTCGGCCCTGATCAACCTCGGATACCGCCGGCCGGAGGCGCAGCAGACCGTCGCCAGGGTGCTCGATCGGTTGGGAGACAAGGCGACACTGGACTCGTTGATCCGTGACAGCCTGAAGGAACTGGCGCAAAGGTCCGCCGGATGATCGATCCCGAAGACCGCACGTCTGAAGATCGGCCTGTATCGGCCGACCGCCAGCCGGAAGACGCCGCCGAGGCCTCGCTGCGCCCACAGACGCTGGCCGACTTCACCGGCCAGAAGGCGTCACGGGAAAATCTTGCGATCTTTATCCAGGCTGCCAAATCGCGCGGTGAGTCGCTGGACCATGTGCTGCTGCACGGCCCGCCGGGTCTGGGCAAAACCACTCTGGCGCAAATCGTGGCGCGGGAACTTGGGGTTGGATTCCGGGCGACGTCGGGGCCGGTGATCGCCAAGGCCGGAGACCTTGCCGCGATCCTGACAAACCTTCAGCCCAGGGATGTCTTATTCATCGACGAAATCCATCGCTTGCAGCCAGCGATCGAGGAAGTCCTGTACCCCGCGATGGAAGATTTTCAACTCGATCTGATCATCGGCGAGGGGCCGGCGGCGCGAAGTGTGCGGATCGATCTGCCACCGTTTACACTGGTTGGAGCGACCACCCGAGCCGGCCTGCTGGCGACGCCGCTGCGCGACCGGTTCGGGATTCCGTTGCGGCTGATTTTCTATACGGCCGAGGAACTCCGCCAGATTATCGTTCGAGGCGCCCGCTTGCTGGGTCTTGCCCTGACTGACGAGGGCGCCATCGAAATCGCCCGCCGGTCTCGCGGCACGCCCCGCATCGCCGGGCGGTTGCTGCGCCGGGTGCGCGATATCGCTCTCGTTCAGGGCAACACCCCGGTGGATAGGCACGTGGCCGATGCCGCGCTGACCCGATTAGAGGTCGATCATCTCGGCTTGGATTCGATGGACCGGCGCTATCTGCGGCGGATCGCGGAACACCACGCCGGTGGACCGGTGGGCGTTGAAACGCTGGCCGCGGCTTTGGCGGAGGCGCGCGACACGCTTGAGGACGTGGTGGAGCCATACCTGATCCAGGAAGGCCTGATCCTGCGCACCAGCCGAGGCCGGATGCTGGGGGAACCAGGCTGGAAGCACCTACAGCTAAAGCCGCCTCGTTCGGCAGTGCCGTTCCCGGAAGCTCCGCTGCTGGACGTGCTGGGGCGGGACGAATGACGGGAATGGGGCGGGGCCTCCGCGAGCGTGACAATTGGCTGCGCGCCCGCACACGTCGCAGCTCAGGCCGAGGCACCTAAATGATTGCTCATCCGCAATCCATCCACCGGGCATCCTTCCGTATCTATTATGAAGATACGGATGCCGGCGGCGTGGTCTATCATGCCAACTACCTCCGCTACGCCGAACGGGCGCGCACCGAAGCTTTGCGCGACGCGGGAATCCCGCATGCGGAGATGGTGGAACGATTCAATCTGATGTTCATGGTGCATCGCGCCGAAATAGATTATGTGCGCCCGGCCATGCTCGACGATCTTGTGGTGGTCGAGACGGAAACATTGGACGTGGGCGGAGCATCCGTCCTATTGCGCCAGACGGTGCGCGGCCCCAACGGGGTCTGCGCGACGCTGCGCATAAAGCTCGCGTGCGTCCGGATCGGAGGAAACAAACCAGGCCGCATCCCGCCAGAGTGGCGAGAGGCGATGCTTGGCATGCGGCGTGCCGACGATGGGCCGTCTGGGCCGTCCAGGGACGCGCCGCCCAATGATGGGCCGAAATGAGTTGTGACCCGGGTGGCGACACCCAAACAGGGGGCTAAAAAGTGGATCGGGCAGTGGATGCGGTCAATCTGGGAACGGCGAACGGCGATCTCTCGCTGTGGGGCCTGTTCATGCAAGCCGACATTGTCGTCAAACTCGTCATGCTCGGCCTGCTCGGTGCCAGCGTATGGGTGTGGGCGGTGGTGTTCGAGAAGTGGTCAACGCTTCGCAAGGTCAATCGCGATGCCGACGCCTTCGAAGACCGGTTCTGGTCCGGCGGCAGCCTGGACGACCTTTTCGACCGTGAAGGCACTAACCCCAACCACCCGATGGCCTCGGTGTTCGGCGCCGCGATGGGTGAATGGCGCCGGTCCAATCGCGTTGCGGGAGCAGACATTTCGCACACCAGCGTCGGCGCGCGGATCGATCGCGCCATCAACGTGACGGTGCAGCGCGAGATGGACCGGTTGGAACGCTGGATGATCTTCCTGGCGAGCGTCGGCGCGACCGCCCCGTTTATCGGCCTGTTCGGCACGGTCTGGGGCATCATGCACTCTTTCGCGGCGATCGCCGCCATGCACAACACCAACCTCGCGGTCGTGGCGCCGGGCATCGCGGAGGCGCTGTTCGCCACCGCCATCGGCCTTGTCGCGGCGATCCCGGCGGTGCTGGCCTACAACCAGATCAGCAACAGCCTGTCCCGCTTCTCCGGCCGGATGGAAAACTTCGGTAGCGAATTCAGCGCGATCCTGTCCCGCCAAAGCGAGGAGCGCTCTTAACATGGCCCAAAGCGGGGAGCGTATTTAAGATGGCAATGTCCACGGGCGGCGGCGGTCGCGGCGGCCGGAACCGATACCGGCCACTGGCGGAAATCAACGTCACGCCCATGGTCGATGTGATGCTGGTGCTGCTGATCATTTTCATGGTCACGGCGCCGCTGATGACCTCCGGCGTGTCGGTCGATTTGCCAAAGACCAATGCGCAGCCGCTGAACAGCGACAGTGAGCCGCTGACGGTCTCGATCAAGGCCGACGGTTCGATCTTTCTGCAGGAGCAGGCGGTCGATGTCGGCGAGCTTGTCGCCAAGCTCCAGGCGATCTCGCAGAACAACGCCGATCGCCGCATCTTCGTGCGCGGCGATAAGGACCTTGCGTACGGCCGGATCATGGAAGTCATGGGGACGATCACACAGGGCGGCTTCACCAAGGTGGCGTTGCTGGCCGAACAGACCAGCTCGCCGTCCGCTGGTCCCGCGGCTTCGGCCCCGGTTGGCAAGCCCGCGTCCGGGCCGCGCAAGTAAGGGTGATAAGGCGGGTGCTGCAGCAATACCTCCGCGGCGGTGAGACCTTCGGCAGACAAGGCTCCGGCATGTCGCCGCGCATGCGCAAGGCCCTGATCGCGTCGGCTGCTTTCCATGCCGGCGTGCTGGTGTTTCTGTTGGTCGGTCTGCCGTCGATGTCGCCGAAGGAAGAGCCGCCGGAGGAAACCACGGTCGCGATGGTGTTTCAGGGCACCGCCAAATCCTCTATGCTGGCCCCGACGCCGGCCAAGGTTCCGGCTCCGTCGAAGGAAACCGCGCCGCCCGCGCCACCAGTGACCACACCGCCAAAGCCGGTGCCCGAGGAGTCCGCTCCCCCGCCGCCGCCTCCCCCGCCACCGCCGCCGCAAACGCATCAGGAGCCTGCACCGCCGTCTCCGACACCGCCCGTGCAGACGCCACCGCCGGAGCCGACGCCCGCGCCGGACGTGATCCCGCCGCCGCCGGCGCCGCCGACACCACCGACTCCGACCCCGCCCGCGAAACCGGAGCCGCCTTTGCCGCTGCCGCCGCCGCTGGTGCCACCGCCGCCGGCGCCACCGAGCACGACGTCGCAGCCGAATCCGACGAAGAATGCAGCGCCGAACAGCAGTTCGGTGGAGAATACGCTGGAGAAGTTGCGGCAGTTGCAGGCACAGACCCAGCCGCCGAAAGCGAAGGCCAACCCGACGGCGGGTGGCGCGCCGAATGGCGGCGGTAATCCGCAGGGCGATACCGCGGCACTGAGCGCCGATCAGCGCGGCGCCATTGGCGACCATGTGCGGGAATGCTGGACCAAAGACCCCGGGGCGTTGGGCATCGAAAAGCAACAGGTGTTATTGACGGTGACAACCGATTCCGGCGGCGTCGCCCGCAAGGCGGACGTCGCGGGCGACGACATCGGCCGATTGGAAGATCCGCGTTTTCGCGCCTTTGCGGAACGGGCGAGGCGAGCCGTCCTGGATCCGCGCTGCTCCAATTTCCCACTGCCGAACAATGTCCTGGGCAAGGTTAACGTGCTGACGTTCCGGTTCAGCCCATGAGCGTGGCGCCGGCACAAACACGATTGGGGCTTAGAGTTGTGGGACCGGCGACCAGGCGCGACAAAACGCGCCATCATCACGGAGCACACCGAGAACCGCGAACGGGCTCGGAGCGGTCCAGCGCAAGCCGTCGCGGCAGGCACAATCGGGGGCTATTCCACTTCCGTCACGGCTTGGCTTGTCCGGGCCGTGACGATGGGACGCAAGCGCCGGTCCTTGGTGTAACATTCGCTGGGCCGACATCCGTCGGACCCGCTTGTTTCGCGACGCTGTCGCACCAAATGGCGTGGTACGCGGACATAATCGGGCTGCTCCGTGAAGCTCCGAGGTTCTCCGCGCGCTCCGTGATGAATCTTGGCTTTCCTGCCGGCCCGTCAACTCTGGCCAGACATGCCGATTTTCGCAACGACCACCAAATCCGCGTCACCATCGGCGGCAAGCCGCACCACGCCGGGGAAAACGACCCTCTCCCCACCCTGACTCCAGCCGCGCGGCAACCAACTGCGTTGCGCGCGAACCGCAAGATGTGGAAGACAACGGCATGATCCTTATCCCGAATTCGTCCGTCGGCCGTCGCGGCCTGATCGCCAGCGCCGCCGGCCTGCTCGCCGCGGCGCCGGTCCCTGTCTTTGCGCAACCGGTCGCTCCGCCGGCGGCCGGAGGCAACGGCCAGTCAGCGGTAATCGACGTCAATCGCGCCCGCTCCGAACCGATTCCCATCGCGGTTCCGGACCTCGGCGGACCCGATGGCGCCTCGGCGCAACTTGGCCACGACATTGGCGCGGTCATCGCCGCCGACCTCGCGCGCAGCGGGTTGTTCCGGCTGATCAATCAGGCCGCGTTCATCCAGGCCGGCGCCCCGTCCTCCACAGCGCCCAACTTCCAAAATTGGAAGGTAACCGGGGCCCAGGCCCTGGTTACAGGCAGCGTCACCATCCTCGGCGGCGGTCAGGTCCGCGTCGAGTTCCGGCTGTGGGACATCCTGCCGCAGACACAGATCCAGGGCACCGCCTACACCACCACCCAGGCTAACTGGCGCCGGATCGCGCACATTATGGCCGACGTGATCTACGAACGGTTGCTGGGTGAGAAAGGCTATTTCGACACCCGCATCGTCTATATCTCCGCCACCGGCCCGCGTGACCGTCGCACCAAGCGCCTCGCGATCATGGATCAGGACAGCGAGAACAACCGCTTGCTGACCGACGGAACCTGGCTGGTGCTGACGCCGCGCTTCCATCCGGCGCGCGACGAGATCGCATTCATGAGCTATGCCAACAATCGTCCCCGGGTTTATCTGTTCGACCTGACCTCCGGCCGCCAGAGCGTGCTGGGCGACTTCAACGGCATGACCTTCGCGCCCCGGTTCGCCCCGGACGGCGGCAGCGTGGTGATGGCGGTGACCAACGGCGGCGGATCGGACATCGTCACGGTGGATCTCGGCAGCCGGTCACCCCGCAAACTGACCGATTCGGGCGCGATCGACGTCAGCCCCTGCTTCAGCCCGGACGGCTCGCAAATCGCGTTTGCCTCGGATCGCGGTGGCGACCAGCAGATTTATGTCATGGGTTCGGGCGGCAGCGGCGCCAAGCGGATCAGTTTCGGCAATGGCCGTTATGCGACTCCGGTTTGGTCGCCGCGCGGCGATTTGATCGCGTTCACCCGGTATGCCGGCGATACGTCCAACTTCTCGATCGGCGTTATGCACCCGGATGGTTCAGGCGAGCGGATCCTGTCCGAGGGCTGGCTGGTTGAGGGTCCGACCTTCGCGCCGAACGGCCGCGTGCTGATGTTCTGGCGTGAGACACGGTCGCAGGATGCGCGCGGCCGCGGATTTTCGTCGCGTCTGGTGTCGGTGGATATCACCGGTTTCAACGAGCGCCCGGTCGAAACCCCGACCGATGCCTCCGATCCGGCGTGGTCACCGCTGGGGACTTGAGCAGCCCTCCCCTTTTCGTCATGGCCCGGCTCGTCCGGGCCAACTGTCGCGGCACCGCCAGGGCATAGCTGGCCCGGACGAGCCGGGCCATGACGGTGGGGGTTGCACATCCCACCAAACGCCGGCCGGCTTTGACCGCCAGTAAACCTGCATTACGGTAGCGCCCTCGCCCGTACCGCGAAGGCCCCCATGCCAAACATCCTGACGCTGACCCGCCTGTCATCCGACGATCGCGCAAAGATCGAAGCGATCGATCCGTCTGTCAGGGTGACCGACGCCGGCGGCTGGTTCGACGGCGAATACCGCGAAACCTGGCCGGCCTTCACCGCCGAACGCTACCTCGCGCCGAACGCCAACGGCCAGGGTGACCGCAAGGACCGGGACCGGCTTCTGGCTGCTGCGGACATCATTATCGGCGGATGGCCCTTCCCGCTCGACCTGAGGATGCGGGCGCCCCGCCTCAAGTGGTTCCATCAGCGTCCGGCGGGCGCCAGCAATCTGCTGCGCGGCGATCTGTGGGGCAGCGACGTGACCGTCACGACATCCCGCGGGTCGGCCAACGGGCTGGCCATCGCTGAATACGCGGTGGCCGGCATCCTGCATTTCGCCAAGGGCCTGCACCGAGCGGCCGTGGATCGCGAACAGGGTGGGTTCAGCGCGAGGTCGTACCGGCCGATCCTGCTGGACGGCAAGACCGTCTGCGTTGTCGGCGCCGGGGGCATCGGCATGCAGGTTGGTCGCTTATGTTCCGCGCTCGGCATGCATGTCGTCGGCACCCGCCGGGACCCGACGACCGAACGTCCGGCCGGTTTCTCCGAAATCGGCGGCGCCGCCGACCTCGATCGATTCCTGCCCCGCGCCGACGTAGTCGCCATCTGCTGCCAATGGACACCGGAAACCAACCGCTTGTTCAACGCAGATCGGTTCGCGGCGATGAAGCCGAACAGCATCCTGGTCAACGTCGCCAGGGGCGAGATCGTCGATGAGGATGCGCTCGCGGACGCGTTGGCCAGCGATCACCTGCGCGGTGCCGCGCTCGACGTCTATACGGGGGAATTTGAACACGCCCCGATGCACCGGCTTTGGTCCGATCCGCGCGTCCTGATTACGCCGCATGTCTCCGGCGCCAGCGACGAAGACCGGCACGGCGGCATGGAGTTGTTCCGCGAGAACCTGAGATCCTGGCTTGAGGGCCGCCCACTCAAAAACGTGGTCGATTGGGACCGGGGTTATTAGCGCATCCGATTGGTGCTAACCGCAAACACGGGATCGAGACCCCGAGACAGACCACAATAGGACCGGAACGAATGTTTACGCTGACCATCTCAGACCATATTTTGATCGCCCATAGCATTCGCGGGGCCGTGTTCGCACCCGCCCAAAAATTGCATGGGTGCACCATGGTGGTCGAAGTGGAATTCCGGGCGGCCACGCTCGACCATCTGAATTTATTGATCGATATCGACCTGGCGAAGCTGGAAGTACGTAACGTCCTGAACGGATTCGACTACCAGAATCTGGATGAGCACCCGGACCTGATCGGCCAGAACAGCACCCTGGAATTCATGTCGCAGCACATTCACGGCCTGTTGGCGGCGGCCTGCCGGGCGGGGAAATGCGGCGAGCAAGGCCGCATCCTGTCGGGGATCAAGGTGCAAGTGCGGGAAAGCCCCCTGGCCTGGGCGTCATTCGAAGGACCGGTCGCCTAAAGGTTCCATTTTACAGCGGGCGAACGATCGGTGACGATTTCGGTCATCATCCGGCGCCCGCATCAAACTGCTTGGCATGTGCGCCGCAACATGTGCATTGTCAGGCCGTCCCGGGCACCCGACGCGGGAGAGTAGCGGGCCACACCCCGCCGCCGAAGGCGCAACCGGCCCCCGGAAACGCTCAGGCACAAAGGACCGCGACGGGAAGGGATCTCTGGAAAGCCGAACCGCGCGCAAGCGAGGGGTTCGCACCGACGGAGTAAGGGGTCACACCCCCGAATCTCTCAGGTACCGCGACAGAGGGGGGTCATCTCCGCCGGCATTCCGCCGGTGGATGGCCCTGTTCGCGGAGTCCGTCGTTTGACCTCACAAGACGACCACACACCCTTGCTCATCACCCCTCTGGATCAGTGGCACCGCCGTCATGGCGCGCGCATGGTACCGTTCGCCGGCTATGCGATGCCGGTGCAGTACGATCTGACCGGCGATCTGGCGGCGCGCTGCCGCGGCGGCGTTCTGGCCGAACATCTGCACACGCGGACACAGGCAGGCTTGTTTGACGTTTCACACATGGGACAGGCTTTCCTGAGCGGCCCGGGCGTGGCGGCGGCGCTGGAAAAGCTGGTGCCGGGTGACATCGTGGGCCTCAAACCCGGACGTCAGCGCTACACGCTGCTGACCAATGAGGCCGGCGGCATCATCGACGACCTGATGGTCGCCTGCGTCGGCGAAGACCGCCTGTTCCTGGTGGTGAATGCCAGCCGCAAGGATGTGGATTTTGTCCATCTGGCGGCCGGTTTGCCGGACTCAATTGTGCTGACCCGGCTGGAAGATCGGGCGCTGCTGGCGCTGCAGGGACCTGCCGCCGTTGCGGTGATGGGGCGTTTGTCGCCTGAAGCCGCGGCGTTGCCGTTCATGGGGGTGGCTTCGGTCAGTCTGGGTGGCGCGGAGTGCCTGGTGTCCCGATCCGGTTACACCGGCGAGGATGGATTTGAGATTTCGGTGCCCGCCGATCAGGTTGAGGCGTTGGCTGACCTGCTGACCGGATTTCCCGAGGTCGTGCCGGTTGGACTCGGCGCGCGCGATTCGCTGCGCCTGGAGGCCGGGCTTTGTCTGTATGGCAACGACATCGACGAACTGACCAGCCCGATCGAAGCTGGTTTAACCTGGGTTATTGGCAAACGCCGCAAGATGGACTGGGATTTCCCCGGGGGGTTGGTCATGCGGGATCAACTCGACAATGGCGCGCCCCGGCGCCGGGTGGGCATTCGTCCGGATGGCCGCGCGCCAGCCAGGGGGCAGACCACCATTATGGCGGAGGATGGCACCGAGGCCGGGATTGTCACCTCCGGTGGTTTCGGGCCGTCGGTCAACGGTCCGGTCGGCATGGGATACGTGCGCCGCGACCTGTCGGCCGATGGCACAAAGCTGATTTTGATTGTCCGCGGCAAGGCGGTCCCGGCGACCGTGGTGCCGCTTCCGTTCACCCCGCATCGTTATATTCGCTGAAACAAAAAGGATCGTCACATGGCTAAGAAGGACTCCGATAAACGTTATACCAAGGACCACGAATGGGTGGTTCTGGACGGCGATATCGCCACGGTCGGCATCACCGATCATGCTCAGGACCAACTGGGCGATCTGGTGCATATCGAATTACCCGAGCTTGAACGCGCCGTGTCGGAGGCCGAGGCCTGCGCTGTGGTCGAAAGCGTGAAGGCGGCGTCGGACGTGTATGCTCCGCTGGCCGGCAAAGTGGTGGAAATCAACGAGACCATCACCGAAGACCCCTCTATCGTGAACAGCGACCCCGAGGGTGAGGGCTGGTTCTTCCGTTTGGAACTGGATGATCCGGACACGTTCGAGACGCTGTTGGATCAGGACGCCTACGACGAATTTCTGGAGACGTTGTAAGCATGGATGTGTTTGCCGAACTGGCTGAGCTGGAAGAATGCGATAGTTTCGTTCGCCGCCATATCGGACCGTCGGAAACCGAGTTGGTGGCGATGTTGCACGCCATCGGCGCGGCGACGTTGGACGAAGTGGCGGGCAAGACGGTGCCGGGTTCGATTCGATCGAACGACGCATTGAATTTGCCGCCGCCGATCGATGAGGCTGCAACGATCGCGGAGCTAAGGGCGTTGGCGGCGCAGAACGCGTCGACAAAAAGCCTGATCGGGATGGGATATCACGGGACGGTTATTCCGCCAGTCATTCTACGGAATGTTCTGGAAAATCCGGGTTGGTACACGGCTTATACGCCGTACCAGGCGGAGATCGCGCAAGGCCGCCTGGAAGCGCTGATCAACTTCCAGACTTTGATCTGCGAACTGACGGGAATGGAGATCGCAAACGCATCGCTGTTGGATGAAGCGACGGCGGCGGCCGAGGCGATGGCCATGGCGCATGCGCTAAGCAAATCGAAATCCGATGTGCTCGCGGTGTGTTCCGATGTGCATCCTCAGACCCTGGCGGTGCTGGCGACGCGCGCCAAACCGTTGGGCATTACTTTGGTGCAGGTCGCACCCGGGGACTTTGCCGCCATTGGCGCGGCCAATCCGTTTGCGTTGTTGCTACAGTATCCGGGTTCGACCGGCGCCCTTCGCGATCTGTCCGAAGAAATCACCGCCGCTCGGGATGCGGGGGCTTTGTCTATTGTGGCCACCGATCCGCTGGCATTGGCGCTGTTGACGCCGCCCGGAGAAATGGGCGCGGACATCGTTGTGGGATCGGCGCAGCGATTCGGCGTGCCGATGGGATTTGGCGGTCCGCACGCCGGACTTTTTGCGACGCGAGATGCGTTCAAGCGGGCGATGCCGGGGCGGTTGGTCGGGGTGTCGCTGGACGCCGCCGGGCAGCCGGCGATGCGGCTGGCGCTGCAGACGCGCGAGCAACACATCCGCCGGGAGAAGGCGACATCGAACATCTGCACCGCGCAGGTGCTGCTGGCGGTGATGGCCGGGTTCTATGCGGTCTGGCACGGGCCAGACGGGCTGCGACGAATTGCGCAACGGGTATCGTTGCAGGCGCGCATGCTGGCGAATGTCGCGGTGCGGGCGGGACTACGGGTTCGCCACGGGTCGTTTTTCGATACGATCGTAGTCGAGGGTTCGGTTGATCTGATCGAGCGCGGCGTGGCGGCCGGTTTCAATTTCCGCCGCGTGGACGCGGACGCCGTCGGTATCGCGCTTGACGAAACCGTAACGCGCGACGACCTGGTTGCGTTGGCGGGCCTGTTGGGCGGCACGCTTAACGGCGCGGTCGCGGCGATTCCGCCGGCAGTGCTGCGGGCGTCAGGGTTTTTGGCTCAGGCGACGTTCAACCAGCATCACGCCGAAACTGAGATGCTGCGCTATCTGAAGCGTCTTGAGGACAAGGATATCGCGCTGAACCGCAGCATGATCCCGCTGGGTTCCTGCACGATGAAGCTGAACGCCACGGCTGAGATGATCGCGATCACTCTGCCGGGGTTTGCCGATATCCATCCGTTCGCGCCGGCTGACCAGACGACCGGTTTCCTGACGTTGATCCGGCGGTTGGAGACCTGGTTATGCGCGGCCACTGGATTCGCACAGGTTTCGTTGCAGCCGAATGCCGGGTCTCAGGGCGAATATGCCGGCTTGCTGGTCATTCGGGCATGGCATGAATCCCGGGGTGAGGCATTCCGCAATGTGTGTCTGATTCCGTCATCGGCGCATGGAACGAATCCGGCCAGCGCGGCGATGGCCGGGTTGAAAGTCGTTGTTGTGGCGTGCGACCGCGAAGGCAATGTCGATCTGGCCGATTTGCGGGCCAAGGCGGCGCTGCATGCGGACCGGTTGGCGGCACTGATGATTACGTATCCGTCCACGCATGGCGTGTTCGAGGCAGCGATCCGCGATATCTGTGCTGTCGTGCATGAGCATGGCGGGCAGGTTTATATGGACGGCGCCAACATGAATGCTCAGGTTGGACTGACGTCGCCGGCCTCTATCGGTGCGGATGTTTGCCATCTGAATTTGCACAAGACGTTCTGTATTCCGCATGGCGGTGGCGGGCCGGGTATCGGGCCGATCGGGGTCGCGGCGCATTTGACCGGGTTCTTGCCCAATCATCCGTTGCGGTCTGATGCCGGGCCGGCGACGGGGATCGGGCCGGTGTCGGCGGCTCCGTTCGGCAGCGCGCTGATCCTGCCGATTTCGTATGCGTATATACGGATGATGGGACCGGCCGGGTTGAAGCGGGCGACCGAGGTGGCGATTTTATCCGCCAACTATATCGCGTCGCGGCTGCGGGAGGCCTATCCGGTTCTGTATGCCGGGCCGGGCGGGATGGTGGCGCATGAGTGCATCATCGACTGCCGCGGGTTCGCGGCGGAGGCCGGGGTGCAGGTGGAAGATATCGCCAAGCGGCTGCAGGACTATGGCTATCATGCGCCGACGATGTCCTGGCCGGTGGCGGGAACGTTGATGATCGAGCCGACGGAAAGTGAGTCGAAGGCGGAACTCGATCGTTTCTGTGATGCCATGCTGTCGATCCGGGCGGAGATTGCCGCGGTTGCCGCCGGTGTGTTGGACCGGGCGGATAATCCGTTGAAGCATGCGCCGCATACGGCGCGTGAGGTGATGGCGGATGACTGGGCGCATTTGTATTCGCGTGCTCAGGCCGCCTTCCCACTGCCTTGGGTGGCGGCATCGAAGTATTGGCCTCCGGTTAAGCGGGTGGACAATGTGTACGGGGACCGGCACCTGATTTGCACGTGCGCTCCGCTGGAGGCTTACGCGCAGGCGGCGGAGTAGCGATTGGCCCGTCCGCCGTCCGCACCAAGTCGGAGCGAGCGACGGACGGACAAAACCCGTGTGCAGACGAGCGACGGGGTCAGGACGAGCTGACCTCTCGCCCCCGCTTCAAAGCGGGATGTACGGTCTTGTTGATGATGTGCAGATCCGTGCCAATAACATGCGCGCTCGCCCCCACAATCAGCGGGTCTGGTCCCGTAACGATGGTTCTGTCCTTGCCGTCATACGGGAGTTGCGCCAGAAAATGCTGCATCGCGTTTAATCGGGCGCGCTTCTTGTCATCGGATTTGACGATCGTCCAGGGCGCATCGGCGGTATCGGTATAGAAGAACATCGCCTCCTTCGCCTCGGTATAATCATCCCATTTGTCCAACGACGCTCGGTCGATCGGTGACAGCTTCCATTGCTTCAGCGGGTCGGTTTCCCGAGCGGCAAAGCGATGCCGCTGTTCATCCCGGCTGACGGAAAACCAGAATTTCATCAGCGTGATGCCGGAACGGACGAGCATGCGTTCCAGATCCGGGCATTGACGCATGAATTCGAGATATTCGTTCGGCGAGCAGAACCCCATGACCCGTTCGACGCCAGCCCGATTGTACCAGGACCGGTCGAACATCACGATTTCCCCGGCGGCGGGTAAATGCGCGATGTAGCGCTGAAAATACCATTCCGAGCGCTCGCGTTCGCTCGGTTTTTGCAACGCGACTACGCGGGCGGTCCGCGGGTTCATGTGTTCGGTGAAACGTTTGATTGTCCCGCCCTTGCCGGCGGCGTCGCGGCCTTCAAACAGAATGACGACCCGCTGCCCGGCCTCGGCGATCCAGCGCTGAGCTTTTAACAGCTCGCGCTGGAGTTCGAGCATGTGCGCCTCATAAACAGCCGTGCGCAGCATGCTTTTGTATGGATTTTCGCCGGATTCGAACAGCCGGCGAATGGCGGCCGGGTCGTGGCGCAGCGCCGCGATCGCATGCGCGGCGGACGTTGTGGACTTTCCCGCGGAGACCGCCGGGGAGTCGGCGGAGGCCGGACTTGATTGCTCCTCGGCGTCAGCCACGCGATCAGATTGGTGCGCTACACTCATCCCCTGCCTCGCTTTCATCCGATCGCCGGTTCGCTCCCGGCGGCATTCGCTTCCAGCGGGAAATCACGGGCCGGATCGATTCCAGCGGTCTCGAGAAACTTGCGCAGTGCCATCACTTCTTCTTTCGAAAGGGCGTGGCGGGTATCGTGGAACCCGTGCGTGTGGCCGTTCAGTTTCACCACGACATGGCCATGGCCGCCATGCGTGATTTCGCCACCGAGCGCTTCGAGCAAGGAATGGGTCAGTCTGGGATCGATGTTGCTGCTGACCGGATGGGCGAACAGACTGTGGAGCGTGCTGCGTTGTTTGTGATTCATGGCGATCAATGTTCCTCGGTTCGTTCGAGGATTCGAGGCCAGTCAGGCCGGCCCGTCGTTGATCCACGTCAAGAGCGTGAACATTGCCACCCGCGTTGACGGTCCAGCACCCCACGCCTAGCTTGCCGCCCGTAATCAATTCCAGGAGACACGTCCCAATGGCTACAAAACTCAAGGCACGCATCGATGCCGGTAAGGCCAGCGTCAACGGCTGGCTGGCGATCCCATCAGGGTTTTCCGCCGAAGTGATGGCGCAATGCGGCTGGGACAGCGTCACCGTCGATATGCAGCACGGCGTGCAGGACTATCAGTCCATGGTGCAGTGCTTCCAGGCGATGCAGGCCCACCCGGTCACGCCGCTGGTGCGCGTGCCGTGGAACGAACCCGGCATTATCGGCAAGGTGCTGGACGGCGGCGCCATGGGCGTTATCTGCCCGATGATCAACAACGCGGCCGAGGCGAAGGCGCTGGCCAACGCCGCGCTGTATCCCCCGATGGGCAAGCGCAGCAACGGGCCGATCCGCGCCGCGATGTATGGTGAGGCCAGCAGCTATCAGTCCACCGCCAACCAGGAAATCCTGGTCATCGCGATGATCGAGACCCAAGAGGGCATCGACAACATCGACGAAATCCTGAGCGTGCCCGGCATCAGCGGCATCTATGTCGGGCCGTCCGACATGGGCCTGTCGCTGGGTATGATCCCGATCCTGGATCGCGAGGAGCCGATCATTCTCGAGATCTATGGCAAGCTGCTGGCGTCGTGCAAAAAGCACGTCAAGTTCGCCGGCATCCACAACGGCACGGCAGCCTATGCCGCACGCATGATGACGATGGGCTTTCAGTTGTGCACCATCGCGAATGACAGCGGCCTGATGGCGCGCGCGGCGCGCGAGGCCGTGGGTGCTACGCGTAAGGCGGCTGGCGACGTCGCTAATTAAGCGGAACGATGTTGGGAGGGCGCGACACGCGCTCTCCCGGGGTCGCGGCGACGAAACCCCATTCAGGCTAGTGTGGCTTCGGCCCATTCAACAAAGTCCGAGGCCGTTGCGATTTCGGACTCGGCATCTTCCGCCGTGACAGTCTTCGTTTGATCGGTATTGTAATCGCTGACTTCCTTAAACTGGTGGGCCAGAACAAGGAAATTGGCCAAATTCCTGGTTGGAGGCGGCTTGTCTTTGGTTAATCGAGCGAATTGGATTCGAACGCCACGATGGATCTTCGCGGATTTGCCGGTTTTCTCGACAATCAGCGCCTCGGCCGCATGAAAGGCCGCGTAATACGCCGAACGGGCAGCGATTTTGTACAGTTTTATGTGGATAATCTGGCGCGCATCACTCAAGTCGCTTCGCGCCGTCATCAGATAATTCCTGGTCTCTTGCTTCACAAATCGATCCCGTCGCGCCGCAGCTCGGTCATAAAACCGGTTTCTTGCCGATAGGCGCCGGCTGGGAAATGCTGCGGATTCACGACCTCACCGGTGTCGTGGAGGATGTCCATGGCGATCTGCGCCAAACGCGCGGCTTCGTTAAAGAAGCTCTGTGGTGCGTGGATGAAAACCGCGATGTCGTAGTCGGAATCAGGACGATGATCGCCGCGCACGCGGGAGCCGAACAGCACCACGCGTTCCAGCTTGGGGCCATACGCTTCGATGACCCGCTGACGAAAGCGGGTCAGGACGGGATCGTCGATTACCGTGACAGACATGCGACCCTCCATGGATTGCCGGGAAAATAGCATGGCGGCAAGTCGCGCCAAAGCATTGTTGCGTGCGCACAGGTTGGCCCTGGACACATGTGGACGCCGCGAAGCTCGCCTTTGCCCCAATCCCGCTGTAAGACGTCTCGCCCCAGTTCCGAGGATCACACGTCATGGCTCCGCCTCCCGTCATCCGCCTGCACCCCGACGACAGCGTGGTGATCGCCCGTGCAACGTTGCTGCCGGGCGCGCCGGTGGGCGACAACGTGCTGGCAACGCAGCGCATTCCGGCCGGCCATAAGGTCGCGGTGCGCGCGATCCCGGCCGGTGAGGCCATCCGCCGCTATGGCCAGATCATCGGCTTCGCCTCGGCCGGCATCGGGCCGGGCCAACATGTCCACACCCATAACTGCGAGATGGGCGACTTCGCCAAGGACTACGCCTACGGCATCGACGCCAGACCCACCGATTTCATCACGCCCGCCGCGACGTTCCAGGGCATTCGCCGCCCGGACGGCAAGGTCGCCACGCGCAACTACATCGGCATCCTGACCAGCGTGAATTGCTCCGCCCACGTCGCCGGGGTCGTTGCTGACATGTTTCGCCGCAACCCGTTCTCCGGCGACGATCCGCTGGCCGATTTCCCCAACGTCGATGGCGTCGTCGCGCTGACTCACAAGACCGGCTGCGGCATGACCCAGGACGAGCCGTTGCGGGTGCTGCGCCGCACGCTGGCTGGCTATGCGCGCCACCCGAATTTCTCGCATGTCATCGTTCTGGGTCTCGGCTGCGAGGTGAACCAGATCGGTGGCCTGATGGAAGAACAACGCCTCGCGGGCCGCCTGCATGCGATGGACATCCAGACCATGGGCGGCAGCCGGAAAACCGTCGCCGCGGGTGTGTCGTTCGTGAAAGAAATCCTCGCCGAATCGAACAAGGTCACCCGCGTTGCCGTCCCCGCGTCGGAGCTGACGGTGGCGCTGCAATGCGGCGGCTCGGATGGTTACTCCGGCGTATCGGCCAACCCGGCGCTGGGGGCCGCGAGCGATCTACTGGTGCGGCATGGCGGCACGGTGATCCTTTCGGAAACGCCCGAAACCTATGGCGCCGAACATCTACTGACCCGGCGCGCGATCTCGCGGGAGGTTGGCGAAAAACTGGTTGGATTGATGCGCTGGTGGGAGGACTACACCCGTCAGGAGGGTGCCGAAATGAACGCCAACCCGTCGCCCGGCAACAAGGCCGGCGGGCTGACGACGATCCTGGAAAAATCGCTGGGGGCGATGGCCAAGGCAGGCAGCACCAATCTGGTCGATGTCGTGCGGTACGCTGAGGAAGTCAAAGCGCGCGGCTTCGTCTTCATGGACACGCCGGGTTATGACCCGGTCGCCGCCACCGGTCAGGTCGCGGGCGGCGCCAATCTGGTGTGCTTTACGACCGGCCGAGGCAGTGTGTTTGGCTGCAAGCCGGCTCCGTCGATCAAGCTGGCGACCAATACGCCGATGTTCAAGCATATTGAAGACGATATGGACGTCAACTGCGGCACCGTCCTGGATGGCGACGAAACCGTGCAACAGGCCGGTCAGCGAATTTTCGAGCTGATCCTGCGGGTTGCCTCCGGCGAGCAAACCAAAAGCGAGCAGTTCGACTTCGGCGCGGCCGAGTTCGCGCCCTGGGTGCTCGGCGCCACCATGTAAGGCGCGGCAGGTCTTGTTCCTGATGCAAATGGCGCGTGTCAGGTTTGACCCGCCGACCGTCTTTGCTTCTCCTGTGCCCGCACAAAACCGAGCAGCACGGCGTTGATGCGGGTTTGGTAGCCGGGGCCGGCGGCTTTGAACCAGCGCAAAACCGCCGGATCGAGGCGGATGTGAACGTCTTTTTTTGGTTCTGGCACGCCGAGGATGATGGTTTTTTCCCAGCCTTCTGGATACGGACCGTCTTCCTCCTGCGCGATTCGTTCGACCTCCTCCTCGGTCATCGCGTCGAATTTGGCCCAGTCGGTTTCGCTCGGCAACGCGGCCAGTTCTTCAACCGTATAGCGAACGATACGCTCTTTCTTCGGCATGCCATGCCCTCCTCATTGAGATAATCCATCGAATTTGGTCACGTTCCATCCAGATCACAGCATGAAACCGCTGATTGAACAGACCAACGCTGACGAGCCGCGCCTCCCCGTGTCGCGGCGATGGGTAGGTGTAGAGCGGCCGCCCGTCGAACAGGTCGCGGGCATCCCGGAAATCGATGCCACGATCTTTCAGGGTTGCAAGCCGTTTGCCCTCTGATCAGTCGAATTGCATACAATTTGTATCCATCAATGTGAACATCGGCAAGTCGCGCGTGTGCGCGTCAGGCACCTGCGAATACTGGCATGGCCGAGGTTAACAAATGGTTTACACGTCGTGCCAAAGTGCGGTTCGGCAAGCCATGGAACGTTGTGCCGTGCACGGATTTCCGGGATCCGATTCGTCCGATGTCTCGTGCAACATCCCAGATCGGCACAGCGAGCCGGTCCATGTGCGTCGTGCTTTGCGGCTCAAGCTAACGATGAGGACAACGGCCGTTCGCAACCATGATTCACTTCGCGACCGTGTATCCGGGAGGAATAACGAACAACGCCGCCGGTTGTTTCATCAGAGTGATGTCGGACAGATACTCCAAATGGTGGACGTTCTGTCCCAACACGCCGTCCTCATACTCGCGGCGCACCATGATCCCGCTGTCGGTCAGCCAATAGGATCCGGCCGCGTTCAGCGCCCCGTCGTCGCCAAAGGCGTATTTTGTTGTGGTTAAGCCGTAGAGCCATTGCGAGCCGGTTTTGCGGGCACCGGTCACATCGGGCGACCGAGCGATGAAGCGGCGGAAGACCGCGTCGTCCATCGGCAAAACCAGATAGGTATGGTTCGCCATCAGTAAACACTGTGTTTGAGTCGTGAAATCCAGTATGGTGGAACTGAACCCGTTGGCACGATCAATCCGCAGTTTGCCATCCGCGTAGTGGATCGTCTCCCGGGTCTGGAGCGACCCGGCTTCCTGCACCGCGATCGCCGCAAAGTCCACCGTCGGCAGAACCAAGCCGTCCTCGGCCCGAACCGTTGTGCAGGCCAGCATGGTGAGAAGCACGAGGACAATGCGCATGAATGCCGTGCCTTAGCTGTGAACGCGATCATGGTCGCGTCGATCCTGTCGCATTGTCAACGAAATCGAGCATTGTTGATCGGTCGCGGCGAACGGCAGCCCCCCGAACTATACATCCGCCACCCGCTCTGGCACGGATAACGGGGCAGACCAACCAACGAGAACCAAGAGGAAACCAAAGCCATGCCAGCCGTCACCGTCGAAGATCGCGGCGCGATCTCCATCATCCGCATCAACCGGCCGGAGCGCCTGAACGCGATCGGCCAGGCCGTCGCGGTCGAGATGCAGCAGGCGTTCAAAGCCTTCGACGCCGATCCGGACAAACGGGTCGCCATCCTCAGCGCCGCCGGCACCCGAGCCTTTTCCTCCGGCGCCGATGTCAGCGACCTGCCGGAACTGTGGCGCGCCATCCCGAACGTCGGCTACCACACCGACAAGCCGATCATCGCCGCGACCTCCGGCTGGGTGGTCGGCGGCGCCATCGTCATGGTCATGATGTGCGACCTGCTGGTCTCCACCGAGGACACTCAGTTCTATTACCCCGAGGCCAAATTGGGGACGACCGCCGGCGGCATCAGTTCGCTTGCCGCCCGCATGCCGCACCATCTCGCCATGGAAATCATGCTGCTCGGTTCCAAAATCCCGGCGCAGCGGGCCTACGATGTCGGGTTTGTGAACCGCGTCACCCCCAACGGTCAGCACGAGGTCGAGGCGCTTCAGATGGCGGAACAGCTTCTCGACTCCGCCCCGCTGGTGATCAGCGCGTTAAAACGATTGGTAAATGAGGTCATGCCAGCCGGCCCGATCGAGCGTATGGTGTCGGTCAGCCAGACGATTGCCCGGGTGCGGCAGTCGGACGACCTTCAGGAGGGTATTCGTGCCTACAAGGAAAAGCGTAAGCCGACCTTCACCGGACGGTAACTCCCGCCCCGGGGTCCGATGAATCCGGTCGGCCGGCTGCGCTGCCCGTCGTGCCATGGGCGTCTGACCTTCGGGTCCGGCGGCGCGTGGAGTTGCTCGGGGTGCGAACGGATTTTTCCCGGTGCCGATGGGGTTGTCGATCTGAGCGGTGACGATAACCCGGTTCGGCCGGATGGCTATCGGTTCTGGACCCCGGCCGGCCTTCCTGTTCGGATCCAGGCCGCCGCGGCCGATCGATGGCCGGCCTTCGCAGGCGATACGATCATCCTGGGAAGTGTTCCGTTCGATGTCGCGGAAACCACGACGGTAAGCAGCCTGCTGGTGCTCGATACCGGGATGGACGCCCTGCTCGCATGCCAGAGTCAGCGCGCATCGCTGGTTCCGGACCAGACGGTCACCTATGCGGCGGTGAGCGATTTCGGGAATGCGATCGGTGATGCGGTGGCCGATACGGTGATTTGCACCGGATTGCTGTCTTGCGTTGCCGATGTGCGGGCATTCCTGGCCATGGTGCATCGCGTGTTGAAACCGGGTGGCCGGGCGGCATTCGTCGCCCCCAATCGGCGGTATTGGCAGGCGATGAGCAGCGCCATGGCCGAAGCCCTGGTGCAACTTCACGCCAAGGAACGGACCTGGCCGAATGCTCAGGCACCGGTTTTGGATGTCCTGGCCAACACAAGGCGCCTGCTGCTGCATGCCGGCGACACGGGCTTCCTGGCCGGCCTGCGGGAAAAGCACCTGTTCGACGCCGAGACGCTCGAGGATTGGAGCCATGAGATCGGGTTCGCGACGACCGAGGCGATCCCGCTGGACCCCGATCCCGCCGGTTCCGAGACGGCACGGCTGATTTGCCAGCACGCCGGAGCGCCGGACAGTTTTTCCGAACCGTTCAGTGCGTTGGTGGGTGCGGTCGGACAGGCCGGTTTCGACCTGCTGGCATGGCGGGACTCCTCCGCATCGATAATGCTGTGGCTGACCAAAGCCACAGGTCCGCGCCCTCGGATATTCACCGGCCGGCGCGCGCCGCCATCTCCCGGGCCGCTCGGTCGCGACGCGGCGGTGGGCGGTGCGGAGCCGCGATGGTCCGTGGAACTCCTCGCCCGCGATACGCCAGATGGCATCGCCGTCACGCTGGGTGGGTGGTGCCTGTGCAACGTGCCCGTCCTGTGGGTTCGGCTGACACTGGCCGGGATCGCCCGCCATGCGCCGGTGTGGCGGTCTCGGCCTGACGTGCATGAGGTACTGAACGGACAGGGCCTGTATCAGCCCATGAGTGCGATCTGCAGTGGCCTGGACGACCAGATGCTGTTTCCCGATGTGCATGCAGTGGACACTGCGTGCCCGTTCCGGCTGGACGTCATTCTGGCCAACGGGATCACGGTGACCGGAGCGGCACCCGAAACGCTGGTGATGGATCAGCAGATGGTGGTCGCCCATTAGCCTGCGATTACCCTCGGTGACGCTTGTGCTGGCGGTGCTTGCGGCGATGGCGCCGACGGCGGTGTGGCCGCGGGAAGCCGACACAAAACGCGAATTGCGCGATGCCGAACGCCAGAGTTCCGAACAGCTCGCCGCCCGCAAGGATGCCGCGGACCGAACCGCGCGAGCGGCGGCCGAGGCGCTGCGGTTGGCGCATGAACGGGTGGAGGCGGCGGCAAAGCTGCGGCTGGCGGAATCCGCCACGGCGGATGTCGCGGCGCGGATCGACGCGTTGGCGCAGCGGCGGCGCGATGCGGAACAGCGGGTGCAGGAGCGCGCGAGAGCCTTGCAGCCGCTGCTGCCGCTGATCGAGCGGCTGTCGCTGTACCCGGCCGAGACTCTGCTGGCGGTGCCGGCGCCACCGCAGGATGCCTTGCGCGGAGTGCTGATCCTGCAAGGCCTGTCGCGGCAACTGGAAATCGAAACCGAGGCCCTGCGGCGCGATCAGGCCGAGGTGGACGCCGCGGCCGCCGCCTTGACGCAGGAAGCACCGCGCCTGAACGAAGCCGAGGCGACGCAAAAGCGCGAGGCCGATGCGTTGGATCAGGCGATGGTGGCGGCGCAGGCCGAACAGGCGGCGGCTGTATCGCAAGAGACTCTGGCCGCCGGTCAGGCCGCGGCAGCGGCGGCCCGGATGGAGACATTGCGCTCCGCTCTGACCGCGCTGGAGGCGCAACGCCGAGCGGCGGAGGCGAAGGCTCGGGAGGAGGCTTTGGCGGCCGAACGCGCGAAGCGTCCGGTGGAAGCGAAAGAGGCACAGCAGCGGGAGGCGTTCGCGGCGCATCCCGGGGGTTCCGGGACGATCGCCGCCGGGGCCGGGCCGCACGGGCAGTTGCAGCCGCCGGTCATCGGCATCGTGGTGAAAGGCTGGGGGGAACCGACGGACGGCGGCCCCGCGACCGGGGTATTCTATCACGCGCCACCGGGGGCGCATGTGATCTCACCGTGCGGCGGGCGGGTGGTGTTCGCCGAGGGGTTTCGCAGTTACGGCCTGCTGACGATCATCGATTGCGGCGGCGGTTACCACGTCGTGCTGTCGGGGTTCGAACGCCTGGACGTGAAAGCGGGCCAGAATTTGGTGGCCGGGGAGCCGGTGGGCTCGATGCCGGTGTGGGAGCCGGGTTCAACCGCGCGGCGGCCGGCGTTGTATGTGGAGCTACGCCACGACGGGACGCCGGTGAACCCGGCGCCGTGGTTGCGGTCGAGTAGTTAGGCGATGCCAATCAATCCCGTCGTCATGGCCCGGGCAGGCCGACCAAGACGGTGGAGCAATGGTGTCCATTTAGCGCGGTGATTCTCGGACGTCGCCCGGGCTGGGTGACTTCGCGCCTGCGCCTACGCCGCCTCGTCGGGCGCGTCCAGCCTGTCATCATCGCGCATTTCGCCCGGCGTGCCGAGACGCATCAGCAGCGCCTTGGCGCGAGCGGGCGTCGTGCGAGTGCCTCGGGCGGAGAAATACCGCGCTGCCTCGGAGGTGGCGCCGACGCGGGCGGCGATGGCCGTCGCCACGAAAAGGTTGAGGCTGACACCGGAAACCTCCGCCTGGCGCGTGGCGGCGTCCTTGAGGTCCTTCGGTAGGCGAAGCTGAATTTTCGCGTTGCTCATTGTCTTAGCCTTCGTACCAAAGGGTCCTGGCCGCATAGGCATGGCACCCGTGTAGGCAGAGCGCCGCCAGTGGGTGCTGACATGGTATTCCAAGAACATGGGCAGGTCATCGCGCATCTCCGCGGCGCGAATTGCCGGCGCCCATCAATGCGCATTCCGGGACACAATTCTGCTTTATCAGAGCGCCGTCAGACTGTCCGGAGCCCTACGGGCGACACGTTCCTGGACCTTCGCACGGGGGTTCGCTAATCCGGGCTATGGCAAAGCGCCCGCCTCCGGCTAAACCAGCCCCCACGGGAACCGCTGGGGTACCGCCGCGCTCCACGAAATGATTATAGAGACCTTCCAGGAAGCGATCGCCCCAACAACCAGGGCCGCGATGAGCATCCAACCCGCCCGGCGAAGCATGCGACCCAGTCCATACCATCGATTTGGCTGGCTCACTCCGCCCTGCCGGGATTTTCGCGACGGTTCGCCGGCAAGTCCCGAGCGGCCAAAGGCGATCCGGCCATCGCGGCGCGCAAAGCCTTGCGCAGACCCGGTTTACCCGACTCTTTGGACCCCCGCTTCCAGGGCTGCGTGCTCAACCAAGTCTCAAAAGCCACATCCTGAGAATCCATCTCATTTTCAGAGACGTTTTCTTCGATCTTCTGGTCCACTTCCGCTGCCGGGGCCTCGACCCGCGCCGCTTCAGGCCGCACCGCCTCCGGCGGTCCGGCATCCGGATCAGCCACCGCCAACATAGACCGCTCGGTTATATGCTGAGTCCATGAATCCTGGTTCGCCGCGCCCTCTATCGCCTCCCGCCTACGGCGCAATGCCTGCACCCGCATCAGGCGGCCATGCACGGACAGCGACGTTCGCACCATCGATCCGTACTGCGCGTTCAACCGCAACACCAACTCGATATCGTCGGCGTTCTCACGGACCAGCCGCAGCATCGCTTCGGCCTGGGCGCGGGCGGCGATGCAGTGGGCGGCAAGATCAATCTCATCCGCATTAACCGGCAGCAGCGCAGCCACCTTGGCGATGGCGGCATGGTTTCTGGCACGCAGCGCCGCGGGCGAGTCATCCAGCGGCGGCGGCAACAGGTCGGTGAGGGTATAGACGAGTTGATGATACAGGCGCCTGGACAGATCGATGGCCGGCGGCGGGGGCATGGTTTCCATTCGCGGAATGCTATCTTATTGTAGGAAATAAGTCAATATTTGTCGCTGCTGTTCTGTGCGGCTGATTGGGACAAGGCCCTCCGCGTCATCCCGGGAGTGGCTCCGCTCCGCTTTGGCTGCCGCGCGTTGCGTCCAGCCACCGAGGCCGAAATCGAAAACGGCAGTCCGATCGATCAGGGGCGATGCGCCTTATCATCGCCGCCGGGGACTGATGGCGATAGCGGCATAACGATAACCTGCGGCTGGAACTGCCTTGCGGCCGTTATTGAAGTGGTTATCGCTGATGTTTGGGCCGCGCTTTCAACGCGCATCGCTCTGAACTCCTCGGCGATCCGCCCGGGAATGGCGTCCACTCGCGTGCCCACACCGTTGATCTGGGCACTCAAGCTGTTGATTGAAAATATGCCAATTGTGAGAATGACACCCAAGGCACCCATCATGACGCCCACCGCCGCAAGCACCAGTTGGGGAACGGATCTAAATCCGTCCAAAAAGCCCTCGACCTTTGTCAAACGATCTTCGATCATCGGCTTAGCTTGGGATGCTTTAAGATCAGTATCAAGGTATAAGCTTGCCGGGGAGGACCATGATACGCGAGGGGCGACGATGCAACAGCGATATCATCACCCTTGTGGGGCCATGGGATTGTTTCGGCATTCCACTATAGCGCCCACCGCAAGGCGTCCTCGAAACTGGCTGAATGTCGGGAGCTGCGCCACTCTCCTCGGGGCTTCACGTCTGCAAGGATGACGCCTTTCGGGTGTGTTTCCGCAAATCCGCGTCTCGTGCACGCCATCGTAATATACCAAGGTCGTTATTACCGATTCGTGCGACGGAGCCCTTGCCGCCCGGGGCCATTCGTCGTCCACCGGCCATCGTTCTGGCATTGAGGTGCCGGCAGCATGATTCTCCATGCCCCGCAGCTTGTCTAAAAAGCGACCCGGCGCCTTCACAACCATCTGACGGTTCATCCAGGCTGCTCCCATAGGGTCCCCGTCCCGACGAGAATGATCGCGCCGAAGATGATATCTTGCGCCATAGATAACGAGCGACCGAAAGCCACACGCAAAACGAAGATGTAGTACCGAAATATCCCCATTCAGACCATCCGGTGTGGATTTCAAACCTACTACCATAGGTTGATCCAAGTCGCGATGTATGAGGTCTATGTTTCACCGATCTATCCGACCGATGATGTGGGATTGACCCGGCGCCGATACCCTTCCGCCCTGGCGGCGGTTGCTACCCTCATCCCCAAAAATCCCCATCATCCCGCTTGACTCTCCGTCTCGCCTTCCCCAATGTAAATGTGTCTTACATTCACATGAGGCCCTCGATGATGAGCGCTGCCAACCAAGACGCCTACGGCTCTCGCGGCTGGAACCAGGGACCATGGGGCAACCCCCAAGGCTCCCAGTGGCAACAGCCAAACGGAGCCGGCAACCCGCAATGGGCCAACCAGCCCTGGGCAGGCCCGCCATTCTGGCACCCGGCCGGCCTCAGCCGCCCGGCCGCCATCGCCTTCACCGTCCTCGGCTTCATCTTCTGGTGGCCGGTCGGACTCGCTTTACTCATTTACATGATTGGGAGTGGACGCATGGGATGCTTCGGAGGGCGCCGCCGCCGAGCGATGTATCAGCAAACGGGCCAGGACGCCGGTCCCTGGGCCGGCTGGGCGAATTGGGCCTGCGGCTCGTCCGACCGGTCGACACCGACCTCGGGCAACCGGGCCTTCGACGAATATAAATCCGAAACCCTCCGCCGCATGGAAGAGGACCAGAAAGAATTCGGCGCCTTCCTCGAACGCCTCCGCTTCGCCAAGGACAAGGCCGAGTTCGACCAGTTCATGGCCGAACGCCGCGCCCGGCCGCCCGCGCCGCCCACCAACGACCAGCCGGCGGGATAAGAAAATCCTGCACGTTGATTGATTCTGGTCAATTTGCCTGAACCACGATCGGCTTACACGCCTCTGATGCGTCACGCGGCCTTAACCGGTTGGGTGGCGCATCTTTTTGCGTCGAATACTGGTAGGTAGCCCTTTTTTGCCATCTATGCGTGACCATGGGACGCCCGGACATGCGGTGGAAGCAACCCAGCGGAAGCGCAAAGGGGCTTTCCGCCGGGGTTTGGCTTCTCTAAGAGGCGCGACAAGGACAGCTAAGGGACCGTAATAAATGGCGGGTATGGATATTCTGGCGTCTGCCTTCAGCGGCGCCAACGCGGCCTTCCTGGCCGATCTTTATGCGCGGTGGGCCGGCGATCCGTCCTCCGTCGATGCCAGTTTCGCGGACCTGTTCGGCGCGATGAACGAAGAAGCGCGCGCGGTGCTGGAAGACGCCAGCGGCGCCTCCTGGGCGCCTCGCCCCGGCTTCAATGACGACGCGGCCCCTGCCGCCAAACCCGTGGCTACCCCGGCCGCTGGCGCAAAAGCGGCACAAGGCGGTCTGGCAGCGGATCAGGTGCGCGCCGCCACCATTGCCTCGCTGCGGGCGCTGATGCTCATCCGCTCCTACCGGGTGCGCGGGCATCTCGAGGCGAAGCTCGATCCGCTCGGCCTGACCAAACCGGCGCCGCACGCCGAGCTTGACCCGAAGTCGTACGGATTCACCGACGCCGACCTCGATAAGCCGATCTTCATCGATTACGTGCTCGGGCTGGAAACCGCCACGCTGCGTGAAATCATGCACATCCTGCGGCAGACCTACTGCGGTCCGATCGGCATTGAGTTCATGCACATCCAGGACCCCGACCAGAAGTCCTGGCTACAGCGCCGGGTTGAGGGCGCCCCGTGGCTGACCGCCCTGTCGGCCGATGAAAAGCGCACTGTCCTGCACCGGCTGACCGAGGCCGAGGGCTTCGAGGCGTTCTGTCAGAAGCGCTATGTCACCACCAAGCGGTTCGGCCTGGAAGGTGGCGAGATGACCATCCCGGCCTTGCACGCGATCATCGAAACCGCCGCCGCCGAGGGCGTGGTGGAAGTCGCGATCGGCATGCCGCATCGCGGGCGGCTGAACACGTTGGTGAATATCGTTAAGAAGCCGCTGACGGCGTTGTTCAGCGAATTCGGGGGCGAAAGCTTCAAGCCGGACGACGTCCAGGGCTCCGGCGACGTGAAATACCACCTTGGCACGTCCACCGACGTCGAGATCGCAGGCCACAGCGTCCATTTGTCGCTGCAGCCGAACCCGTCCCATCTGGAGGCGGTCGATCCCGTCGTCATCGGGAAAGTCCGCGCGCGGCAAGATGCGGCAGGCGACACCAAGAAGCGCGGCTCGGTCATGGCGATCCTGATGCACGGCGACGCGGCGTTTGCCGGCCAGGGTCTGGTGTACGAGACGCTGGCGATGAGCCAACTGATTGGCTACCGCACCGGCGGCACCATTCACTTAATCGTGAACAACCAGATCGGCTTCACCACGGTTCCGGCCCACGCCTACTCCGGTCTGTATTGCACCGACGTCGCCAAATCGATCCAGGCGCCAATCCTGCACGTCAACGGCGACGACCCGGAAGCGGTGATCTTCTGTGCCCGCATGGCCGCCGAATACCGCATGAAATTCGCCGCCGACATCATCCTGGACATCGTCTGCTACCGCCGTCACGGCCATAACGAGACGGACGAGCCGGCGTTCACGCAGCCGCTGATGTATAAGGCGATTGGCGGTCTGAAGACGACCCGCACACTGTATGCCGAGAAGCTGGCGGCCGAGGGTGCCGTTTCGGCAGCCGACTCGAAAGCGATGTTGGACGACTTCACCAAGACTTTGGAAGACGCCAACGCGGCGGCCAAATCCTACAAGCCGAATAAGGCCGACTGGCTGGAAGGCCATTGGTCCGGCTTCCATCCCCCCGAACGGGAGGACATGCCGCATGTCGAGGAAGACACCGCGGTGTCCCTCGAAATCCTGAAGCTGGTCGGTGCGGCCCTCTCGAAGGTGCCGGACGGTTTCAACGTCAACTCCAAGATCGCCCGCCAGTTGGAAGCCAAGAAGACGGCGATCGACGCCGGCGAGGGCATCGACTGGGCGACCGGCGAAGCATTGGCGTTCGGCACTCTGTTGGTGGAAGGCAGCCGCATCCGTCTGTCCGGTGAGGACGTGCAGCGCGGCACGTTCAGCCAGCGCCACGCGGTGCTGATCGACCAGGTGAACCAGAATGAATACACCCCGATCAACAACATCGCCCCCGATCAGGCAAAGATCGAGCTGTACAACTCGCTGTTGTCGGAAGCCGGCGTGCTGGGCTTCGACTATGGCTACTCGCTCGCCGATCCGCGCACGCTGGTGCTGTGGGAAGCCCAGTTCGGCGATTTCGCCAACGGCGCCCAGGTCATTATCGACCAGTTCATCGCCAGCGGTGAAACGAAGTGGCTGCGCATGTCCGGTCTGGTGATGCTGCTGCCGCATGGCTACGAAGGCCAGGGACCGGAGCATTCCTCGGCTCGGATTGAGCGCTATCTGCAGATGTGCGCCGAACGGAACATGTGGATCTGCAATTTGACAACGCCGGCGAATTACTTCCATGCGCTGCGCCGCCAGTTGCACCGCAATTTCCGCAAGCCGCTGGTCGTGTTTGAGCCGAAGTCGCTGCTGCGCCACAAGCTGGCGGTCTCGCCGCTGGCCGATTTCGCCGACGGCACGCGGTTCCAATACGTGATCCCGGAAATCGATGCGATCAATTCGCCGGAGAAGGTGCGCCGCGTCACGATCTGCACCGGCAAGGTTTACTACGACCTGCTGCAGGAACGGCGGTCGAAGAACATCACCGACGTCGCCATCATCCGCCTGGAACAGATGTATCCGTTCCCGGAAAACACGCTCGGCCGAGTCCTCGCCCCCTACGTCAATGCCGACGTGGTCTGGTGTCAGGAAGAACCCGAGAACATGGGCGCGTGGAGCTTCGTCGATCGCCAGATCGAGAAAGTGCTCGGCCGTCTGGACATGAAAGTCCGCCGCCCGGTCTATGTGGGCCGTGAAGCCGCCGCCAGCCCGGCGACCGGCCTTGCGAAAACCCACATGGCGCAACAATCGCGGCTGGTTTCCACCGTCCTCGGGATCGGCTAGACCGCCCTCGTATTGACTGCCTTCGCCTTTTACTGACTTTGGAGACACATCGCCGTGGCGACTGAAATCGTAGTGCCCACCCTGGGCGAGAGCGTCACAACCGCCACGGTTGCCCGCTGGATCAAGCAACTCGGTGACACCGTTGCGGCTGATGAGCCGCTGGTCGAACTGGAAACCGACAAGGTGACGGTCGAGGTCAACGCGACCGCCGCCGGCGTGCTGTCCTCCATCGTCGTCCCGGAAGGCACCGAGGTCGATGTCGGCGCGGTGCTGTGCCTGATCGATGCCGCTGGTGCCGTCGCTGCCCCTTCGAAGCCGGTGGAGGCGCGTCCCGCCGCGAACCCGCTCGCTGGTGTGAACCCGCCGCCGCGTCAGCTTGGCCCGGTGTCACGCCCCGCTGCTGTCCCGCATGCGCCGCTGCCCGCCGCCGCCAAGATGATCGCGGAAAGCGCGGTGTCGGCCGATGCCATCGGCGCCGGGACCGGCAAGGACGGCCGCATCACCAAGGGCGATGTGATCGATTTCCTGAACCGCCCCGCTCCGGTTGCTGCTCCGGCACCCGCCGCCAAGGCGCCGCGCCAGGATCAGCCACGCGAGGAACGGGTGAAGATGACCCGCCTGCGCCGCACGATCGCGCTGCGCCTGAAGGAAGCCCAGAACAACGCCGCCATGCTGACCACCTTTAACGAGGTGGATATGACGGCGATCATGGCGCTGCGCACCGAATACCGCGATGCATTCGAGAAGAAGCACAAGGGCGTGCGCCTCGGCTTCATGAGCGTGTTCGTCCGCGCCTGCTGCGTCGCGCTGAAAGAGTTCCCGGCGGTCAATGCCGAGATCGACGGCGACGACGTGGTTTACAAGAATTTTGTGAATATGGGCATCGCCGTGGGCGGGCCGTCCGGCCTGGTCGTGCCGGTGATCCGCGATTGCGACCAGCTTGGCTTCGCCGGGATCGAGAGCGCGATTTCCAACTACGGCAAGCGCGCCCGTGATGGCGGCATGAAGCTGGACGACCTGACCGGCGGCACCTTCAGCATCACCAACGGCGGCGTTTACGGCTCGCTGATGTCCACGCCGATCCTGAACCCGCCGCAATCGGCCATTCTGGGCATGCACAAGATCCAGGACCGTCCGATGGCCATCGCCGGCAAGGTTGAGATCCGGCCGATGATGTATCTCGCGCTGTCCTATGATCACCGCATCGTCGATGGCAAAGAGGCGGTGTCGTTCCTGGTGCGCGTCAAGGAAGGCGTCGAAGACCCCCGCCGGCTGCTGCTGGATCTCTGATAGCGGCGCCGGGATGTCAGGCCAGCAAACATCCGGAACGGCTGGGCATTCGCTCAGCCGTCCTGATGGGCCTCAATGTCCCGGACCCGATTGGCGAGTCGGCTATGTTGGGCATGCATGGCCCGCACTCCCGTCAGCAATGCGGCCATCGTCCCGTCCTGGCGCATGGCGATCGCGGTTAACACCGCGAGGTCATCGCGGAGCGTACCCATTTCCGAGAGAAGTTGTCGCTGTTGGCGTGCCAGCAGCGACAGGTCGGGACTGTCATCGCTCATGCATTTCATTCCTGCGCCCAGGCTACTGTTTTTATTCCGCCCGAGCGAGCTTTTTGCGGCGCCAGGGCGCTGACCGGGCGGATCGCCCTGAACTTCGAGGACTGAATGAGTGATTCCTTCGACGTCATCGTCATTGGCTCCGGCCCCGGCGGCTATGTGTGCGCCATCCGAGCGGCGCAACTCGGCCTGAAGGTCGCGTGCGTTGAGAAACGCGCGACGCTGGGCGGGACCTGCCTGAACGTCGGCTGCATCCCCTCAAAGGCGCTACTGCAATCGTCCGAGGAATTCCACAAGGCGGTGCACGCCCTGAAGGATCACGGCGTTCTGGTCGGCGACGTGAAGCTGGATCTGGCGCGCATGCAGGCGCGCAAGGGCGAAGTCGTCGGCGCCAACACCAAAGGCGTCGAGTTCCTGTTCCGCAAGAACAAGGTCACCTGGCTGAAGGGCACCGGCCGTATCACTACGCCCGGGTCCGTCGATGTCGATGGCACCGCCTACGCGGCCAAGGCGATCATCATCGCGACCGGCAGCGACAGCGTGCCACTGCCCGGCGTGACCGTCGATGAAAAGCAGATCGTGACGTCCACCGGCGCGCTGGAACTGGAGTCCGTTCCGGGACATCTGGTCGTGGTCGGTGGAGGCGTCATCGGCCTTGAACTCGGCAGCGTCTGGAAGCGGCTGGGTGCCGAGGTCACCGTGGTTGAATTCCTCGACCGGATCGTGCCGGGCATGGATACCGAGATCGCCACGGCGTTCCAACGCATCCTGCAAAAGCAGGGTATCAAGTTCCGGTTGGCCACCAAGGTCACGGGCGCGACGGCCGGTGCAGATAGCGTCAGCCTGACGGTGGAACCCGTCAAGGGCGGCGCGGCCGAGACGCTGAACGCGGATATCGTCCTGGTTGCGATTGGCCGGCGTCCCTACACCGAAGGTCTCGGCCTGGAAGCGGTGGGCGTCGAGCTGGACGAGCGCAAACGGGTGAAGGTCGATGCCCATTGGGCGACCAACGTCCCAGGCATCTATGCGATTGGCGACGTGATCGCCGGCCCGATGCTGGCGCACAAGGCCGAGGACGAGGGCGTCGCCCTGGCGGAAATCCTTGCCGGCCAGGCGGGGCATGTGAATTATGGCGCAATTCCGGGTGTGGTTTACACGTGGCCGGAAGTCGCCTCGGTCGGCCAGACCGAGGAAGAACTAAAGACTGCCGGCATCGCCTACACGGTTGGAAAATTCCCGTTCACCGCTAACGGGCGGGCGCGGGCGATGGGCGATGTGGACGGGTTCGTCAAGATTCTGGCGGACAAGGCGACCGACCGTCTGCTCGGTGCCCATATTCTGGGCCCGGACGCGGGCACGCTGATCGCCGAACTGACCACGGCGATCGAATTCGGTGCCTCAGCCGAGGATGTGGCGCGGATTTGCCATGCCCATCCGACGTTGAGCGAGGCGGTCAAGGAAGCCGCGCTGGCGGTGGATGGCCGGGCGCTGCATATTTAACGGCTGACGGTTTGGTTCGGGTTCAAGAGTGGCCGTTGCGACCGACTGTCACTCATGGCCCGGCTTGTGCGGGCCAACTATCTCGGCAGGGCGCCGGGACAAGCCGGGTCATGACGAACGAGGATTAGGGCGGAAACGGAGCCGCCCGACGGCTTGATCCCAACGGTGCTATCCAGGCCATAACGGGAAAGGCAGTTCGGTATGAAACCACTCGCACTGACCATGGGCGACCCGGCCGGGATTGGCGGTGAACTGACCCTTCTTACCTGGCTGCGGTTGCACGAATCCGGCCCGTGCTTTGTTGCCCTGGACGACCCGGGGCGTCTGGAACGTCTGGCCCGCGACATGGGTCTTGCGGTTCCGGTGCAAGCCATCACCGATGCCTCGACGGCAGCCGAAATCTTCCCCGACGCACTGCCCGTGCTGCCGGTTCCGTTGGCCGTTCCCCCCATCCCGGGCCAACCCGATCAGGCGAACGCAGCGGCCATCGTGGCCTCCATCGAACAGGCGACCAAACTGGCCCTGGCCGGTGAGGTCAGCGGCGTCGTCACCAACCCGATCAACAAGGCCGCGCTGTATCAGGCCGGGTTCGCCTATCCCGGCCATACCGAATTCCTCGCCGCGCTGACCGGTGCCACCGGCAAGCAGATCATGATGCTGGCCAGCCCGATGCTGCGCGTGGTGCCGGTGACGGTGCATGCCTCGCTACGGGATTCCATTGCGATGCTAACGACGGAGATGATCGTCGCCGCTGCCCGCACTACCGCGACGGCGCTGCGCCGGGATTTCGGCATCGCCGCGCCGCGCCTGGCCATCGCCGGCCTGAACCCCCACGCCGGGGAGCAAGGCGCGCTCGGCAGCGAAGAAACGACCCTGGTGCAACCGGCGATCGATATCCTGCGCGCCGAGGGCATCGATGTCTCCGGCCCCTGGCCGCCGGACACGATGTTCACCGCCGCCGCGCGCACGCGTTATGATGTCGCGATCTGCATGTATCACGATCAGGCGCTGATTCCGCTGAAGACGCTGGACATGGACCACGGGGTGAACGTGACCCTCGGGCTGCCGATCGTGCGGACCTCGCCGGACCATGGAACGGCATTCGATATCGCGGGGAAGGGCGTGGCTGACCCCACCAGTCTGATCGCGGCGATTGAACTGGCGGCGATGCTGGTTCGGTGACGAGATATGCAGGTCGCTCCCGCAGCCGACGGCGCAAGGCACGTCACGTCGGAGCCGTCCAAGGGGCGGTTCCGGTCGAAGCCCGATAAGCCACGAGCCCTGTGAGCAGCAGCAGCCCGGTGGTCAAACCCAGCGCCGCCGCGATGCTGACATGAAGTACGAGCAACCCGCCGACAATGGCCCCGGTCAGCATCGCCAGAACAGAAGCGAGCCGTCGGCCGGGATGCGGACTATTGCCGCCGGCCAGCCGCGAATCCGCCGCCAGCCCCGTGACGGTCAGAGTCAAGACCGTCGTCGTCAGATCGGGCACGGCAAGCTTCCGAGCCGTCGCATTTTGCACCCCCATCGCGACGGCCAGCAGCACGATCAGCGCGTAACGAGCGAGCTCCGTCAGGTGGCCGCCCGCCAGCACGGCCACCATCGTGGAAACCGCGACGATCACGAACTTGATCGCGACGGAGAGGATCAACCGATAACCTCGGTGGTGTTCAAAACGAAGACCGGCGCGACCACCGATCGATGCGCCGGCCATGAATGCGACAAGCGCAACCAGTGACGCAACGGCCGACAGGTCGCCTGCGCCGGCGAGCGCGAACCCCAGGAACA
Organism: uncultured Rhodopila sp.; assembly: GCA_903932145.1. Classification (GTDB taxonomy): domain Bacteria; phylum Pseudomonadota; class Alphaproteobacteria; order Acetobacterales; family Acetobacteraceae; genus Rhodopila. Next base: position 99,579 of record CAIZFE010000042.1, read on the forward strand.
CGACATTCCCCGTCATGTTCGCAACGAAAACATGGCCAAGCTGAAGATAACTGACCGCGTCCACGAGGCCGGTGACAACGGACAGGACCAGCATCAACGGTTGCAGCGGACCATGCCGGTCACCGCGCTCAGGGGCGATCGTGCGAACCGTATCGTTGAAAAGTTCCATCATGCGCCCGCTCCCTCCATGCACCACGACGACGCCCCTGGTTCAGGCACAGACGTTACGAACACGGTCATATGCCGGATGGCGACCGACCCTGTGATCTCTGATCCGGGCGTTCCAGCGCGGCACGATCCCACTGTCCGAGGCCGGCCGCCGCGTCGTAGGTGCTCTCCAGAAAATCCATCAAGTGCTCGTCCGGCGCCTGTGCCCGACGGACCGAATCATATGGCAGAATGAACTCTCCGAGGCCCCTGCCGTAGGATGCTCCAACCGGCCGGATGGCCGCGCCGGCAAATCCCGCTGGCTCAGGATAGGCATAGCTATAGAACGCAGCCTGGCCAAAGCCCCCGTTCCCCGGCCAAAAGCCACAACTGCTGACCTCGTGCGAGTAGGCCTCGTTCATGACCCGGGCTCCGAGGTTAGGCGACTGGCTCGTCACCCGCGGCGCCGTGCGTCCGGAAAAGCGCGTCACCGCCAGATCGAAACTGCCCCAGAAAAAATGCACCGGACTGACCTTGCCGAGGAACTGCGATCGGAAGCGCGTACAGACGCGATCCGCCTGCAAAAGGATGCGCCAGAATCGATGAGCGTATTCCGGATCGTAGGAGGCGTGGTCCCGATCCTGGTCGAACGGGATCGCATCCGGGATCTCCACCGGCATGGTCCATATCCGGGTCTCCAGCCCAAGTTCGCGCAGCCGCCCCATGACCTCGGCGTAGAAATCGGCAACGCTGCGGGCAATCAGCGGGATCGCCGTGATCGCGCCGTCGCTTGTTCGTATCTCAAGCTTATGGGCGATGAAATCGAAGTCGATCTGGAAGCAGCGGGAGCCATAAGGGATGGGCGAGGTCGTCAGCCCCCGGCTGGTGACGTACAACGTTACCTGCCACCAATGATTGATGATCGGTGCATGGGCGAGGCGGATTTTTCCGACCACCTGCGTCCAGAGATGGAGCGTCGCGCAGGTGTCTGCCCACTCCGAAAGCGGGAGATCCGGCCAATCGGTCGATTGAGGTTCCTTCGCCATACTTGAAACTCTGTTTGCCGCTGTCGCCCGGACAAGATCTTCGAACCGAAATCAAGAGGTGTTCTACAATCTCGGACCGCGAGGTTCGAGCGTGGACCGCCGAAGGTCGCATCACGCTTGCTTCAACTCGCCGCCGCACGGCTCGGCGCGAGTGCTGTTCCGTAATGGTGCCAGAAGGTCCTGCTTGTTTGCTTATTGGGGCCGGCGGCGTGGGGCCTGACGGAACATTGCCTTGGCCTAACCGGTCGATCGGCCTTATGGACCTACAATGCCCGCCGGAACGTCAGATTGTAACGGACGCCGCCGGTCAGCGCGGGCTCGCCAGCGCGTAGCGTGTCCACGCCGTGGTAGGTCAGCCGCGCCGGTCCACCCCACACGACGACGTCGCCGTGCGACAAGGGCACGCGCCGGGGGCGGTCGCCGCGTGCCGAACCGCCCCACAGAAACACCGCCGGCAGACCGAGTGATACAGAAACGATCGGGGCGGTGTAGTCGCGTTCATTCTTGTCCTGGTGCAGCGTCAACCGGGTCCCCGGCTGGTAGCGATTGATCAGGCACGCATCCGGTTCGAAACCGTCGAAGCCAGCCGCTGTCGCCGCCCGCCGGGCCAGGTCTGCGAAGATAGCGGGCAGAGCCGGCCAGGGTTGACCGCTGTCGGGATCGATCGCGTCATAGCGATAGCCGCGCCGATCCGTGACCCAGCCGGCAGCACCGCAGTTGCTCATGGCGACCGACATGGTGAAGCCGCCCGGCGTGACCATGTGCCGAAACGGCGCCCGGGCCACTACGGTGCCGAGCGCCGTCAACAGCGGGACGTCCACCGGCAGGGCGAAGCCGCGCAGGACCACGGCCCCCTCGGACAAAATGAGGCCACCGGATGGCTCCCCAAACAAATCAAGTGTCACAATGGCCATCCTTCCGCCCGTAAATCGGAACTATCGCCACGACACCCTCAAGAGCCGGCCTATTGAATTTGACATCCTTCAGCGCCATTCGCCTTGTCAGAGATAGCCCGGACAGAACAGAAAAATGGAACCACAAAAACACACGGATGCACACAGATAATAAGGATCTCTTGCCTTATCCGTGTGCATCTGTGGTTCCAAATTACTTTCTTCACCGTTCAATATCCGGCGACGGTGTATCGCCACGCAAATGCGACCGTTACGCTCCCAAAATCCCGTGCTGCTTCCGACGGTCTCCGCAAACCATTACCCGCAAAATCAAATCACCGGCGTCGTGCCGATCACCGGGGCGGACCGCTCGGTGCCGCCGGGCCAAAGATCGGCGCCGCCACCGCGGCATTGACGATCACCGCCGCATCCTCCGGCAGCAGGAATCCCGCCGTCTCCGCCTCGCGCGCCGCGATACGCACGCGGTTCACATAATCGGCGTTGTCCTTGTAGCGCTCGGCCAGCGACGGCCGCTGATCCGACCCGGCGGCGTCCTTCGTCTGCGCGAACGGCTGGTACGCCCCGACCAGGGAGCAGGTGAAGCTCAGCGGTTCGTTCTGCACGCCGTTCACGCCCAACGGCACCGCGATATCCGGCATCCGCACGCCCCCCACCGGGTTCCCGTCGGCATCGCGTTGCGGCACCTGAACCACCGCATCGGGCAGGTTTTTCGGGGCCTGCAACACCCCCGGGTCGCCCTTCGCCGATACCAGCGGCATCAGCGTGGTCGGCGGCGGGGCCACGTTGGCCGCGACCCAGTCATCCAGCCGCAGCAGCGTCGCGCGCGCCACCGGCGCCCAATCGAGCCGGCCCGGCGTCAGATTGCACGTCTCGGCCTTGACGACCGTCGCGTGCGAAGCCCCGGCCACGTCGTACATCCGCACGTTCGCCGGCAACGGCAGATCGACCGTGCCGGTGGCGCCCGTGCGCCCCAGTGAGGCGCGGATCGACAGATAATCCACGGTCGAATTCAGCAACAGCATCTTCGGCGCCACTTCGCCACGTGCCTCGGCCTTGGCAACGATCTCACCGATCGTCAGCACCCCGTCATGCACCCCCGGAAACTCCGGTTCCGCGAAGCTGGGTGCCCCATCCGCGCTGGATCCGGGCCCGGTGCCGGAGCGCAGGATCGGCAACAACCCCGCGCCGGACACGAACACATGCATCCCGTCGAACACGCTGCGACCGTCCACCGTGTTGAAACCGTTCAGCAGAAAGGTCTTCAGGAACCTGCCGTCCTGCGACTTGCCGACCGCCAGAACCCGGCTGATCGTGCCGGCCAGCGGATTGGGCGTGCCCGCTGAGTCCGCCGCCGCGTGCGCCAGGAAATCGGCGGCATCGCGCACGATGGCGAATCCAACACCCTCGACAAATCGTTGCTTGCCCTGTGCATCGGTGAACGACGGCAGGTCCGCGCCCTGGCCGAGTTCCCAGTAAACCTCGGCGGCGGTGAAACCGTGGTCCTCCAGAAAGCCGGTGCCGGGTTCCAGGTTGCCTGACTGCGAGGGCAGCCCGCGCGGACTGTTGTACAGCGCATTGGCATAGGCGTGGCCCCGGTTAGGCACATCGACCAGCAGCGCGCCATTGCCGTTGGCGGGCATGAACAGGATGACTCGCGCGGAATATTCCACCATCCCGTGCGCATTGCGCATCGCCTTATCCAGGTCGGGGATAGTGCCGGCATCCGGCGCCAACTCGCCTACGATGCGCCCGTCCCACCGGACATAATCGCCCGCCTGGAATGACCCGTACGGTTGTTTCGATGTGATCTCCAACCGCGTGACCTTGGCCTGAGCCGCCTGCCCGAGGCAGGCCAGCAGCAGCCCGGCCACGATGAACCGCGATGTCTTCATGATCGTTTCCCCATTGATCCGCCAATCTGACCGGTTTGACCGATGTTGACCAGCGGTGGAAGCTGCCCCGGCAACGGTCGCGCTGTTTACGGTGGTCGCGATCCGCCGCTAACTAAAACACCGAACCGCAGGCACAAGGCGACGAGCATGAGCGACTGGAGCAAGGTGACCCGCCCGATCCCCGTTCCCAACGAATGGACGAAACCATTCTGGGACGCGGCGAAACAAGGCGTTCTGGCGCTGCAACGCTGCCGGAGTTGCGGTCATGTTCAGCACCCGCCCTATGCGACCTGCACCCAATGCATCGGCGTTGACCTGACCTTCGAACCAGTGCGCGGGGCCGGCACCATCTATGCCTATACGATCATGTATCACACCGGCGACAAGCGCTTCGCCTCCGCGGTGCCCTATGCCTCCATCGTCGTGGAACTGGACGACGCCCCCGGCGCGCTGCTCGCCGCCAACCTGCTGGACGCCGACTATACCGAGGCGAAAGTCGGGCGCCGTGTCGAGGTCATGTTCGAACAACTGAACGACGACATCACGCTGCCGCAGTTCCGTCTCGCGGCCGGGTAGGGAGAAACGCGCATGTGGGACAACCGGTGCAAGATCGCCGTCAGCGGCGTGGGTTACTCCAAGGTGTCGCGGACGGCCGACCGCCCGCTGGCGGCACACGCGCTGGACGCGGTCCGCGACGCGGTGGCGGATTCCGGGCTGCGGATGCAGGATATCGACGGTCTGGCGACGTATCCGGAACTGCCGGCGACCGGGCATGCCGAGGTGGATGGCATCTCCATCGTGTCGGTCAACTGCATGATGGCGATGCTGAAGCTGCCGGCGTTGACCTGGCATATCCAGGTGGGAACGACGAATATCGGCGGCGCGGTGCAGCAGGCAACCAATGCGCTGTTGGCCGGTGTGTGCACCTACGCCGTGGTGTGGCGCGCGATGCATAATCCGGCCGGGACGTATCAGAACCTGCCGGGGGCCTACGCGCAGGGCGCGGCTCAGTTCACCGGCCCGTACGGGTTCGGCGGCCCTGGGCAGGGCATGGCGGTCGCCTACACGCGCTGGCTGGAGACCAACAACCAGAGCCGCGACAAGATGGCGACCCTGGCGGTGACCCAGCGCAAGCACACGCAGCACAATCCGCATGCCTACTTCCACGGCACGGAACTGACGCGTGAGGATTACTTTGCGTCGCGCATGGTGGCGTATCCGTTCTGCCTGTTTGATTGCGACATTCCGGTGCAAGGCGCCGTCGCCGTCGTGCTGACCACCGCCGACCGGGCTCGAGATCTGAAGCCGAAACCGGCCTACATCGCCGGCTACGGCCAGCGGCTGCATTTCGAGACGGCGGGGCGGATCGGCAGCCTGTCCAGCTATATGGAGGGCGGCAGTTCTTCCGCGAAACTGACATGGGAACGTTCCGGCTTTACGCCCAAAGATGTCGATGTGGCGCAGATCTATGACGGGTTCTCCGCCTCGGTGATCTACGGGCTGGAATCCTACGGATTTTGCAAGGAGGGCGAGGCGCTGGATTTCATCCAGGACGGCCGCATCGAACTGGACGGCGATCTGCCGCTGAACACGTTCGGCGGCAGTCTCGGCACCGGACGGATTCACGGGTTGTGGCATATCATCGAAGGCGCGTTGCAGGCATCCGGGCGGGCGGGGTCGCGGCAGGTGAAGGATGCCAACGTGTCGTTCGTCGGGGCGAGCGCGCCAATCGTGACCGGCACGACGTTCATTTTCGTGGGCGATCCGTATTGATGCCTGATCGCTGACTGACTCTGGAGTTTATCCCCCGGTCGCGCGTGACGCTTACGCCCAAAACGAGTCGCGGAGGCTCCCGATGTTCCACGTGTAACACGGGTATTCGGGCTACGGTGCCGCCCGCAACGCTGCCACGATCATTGCGATTCCCTGGGCATGCCACCGCTGGATCGCCTTGTGATCCGCCCCGAGCGCTTTACCCAGCCGCCGCCACGGGAACAGATGCCGGTCGGTGATCGGGTGCACCAGACTGCGCGCGCCCACCACGCGGCGCAACACATACCGGTCCAGCGGGATCAGCGGGATCCACGCCATGGCCTCATCCATCCGGGTGATCTTCTCAGCCGACGGCACCAGCGGGCGAATGCGCGCCTCGCTCCAGCCATAGGCTTCCAGGGCCGTCCGCACAATTTCCAGCGAGGAACCGCGCATCCGTGTTGACCAGCCGGTACCGGGCAGGGCGAGCAGCGTCGCTCCGGCTTCCTCCAGCCGGTAAACGACAAAGTCGGCATCGATCTCGAAGCCGCTGATCATCATGGGACGCACAGCCGGGGTCGGGACGGCTGCTTTGCTGGCGCGCGGGAACGTCATGGTCGGGTCCTCTGTGCGGTTGGCTTGTGGGGGCGCGACGTTCAGCGGAGGCTGCCGGGCGTTTGGAACGGCACGTTCTCAAGCCCCGTGCCGCGGTTGATCGCACACCAGGTGTCGGCGTGACCGGCGGGCAGCGGCTGACGATCAAGGTCATCCAGAGCCACGACAGTGTGCGACGGCGGCCGTTCCGCGCCGATGGCGCGGGCGCGTTCGATCACCGTCCAGCGTGTGAAGCCGAGGGCGAGCGCGATGATGTCCCAGGTGGCCCCTTCCGTGCGAAGGCGGCGAATTTGGGCGTCCTGTCCGTCGGTCCAGACTGTCTTCCTAGGCATTGGCGGCTCCAATGGTGAACAATGAGGGAACGCCCGGTTAGTTAGTTATAATAACTGATAGTGTCAATATAAATAACGCCGCTGGAGGAAAAAAGTCCCTGAGCCCGGGGTACGCCGCCGCCGAGTTCAAATGAGACCAATCATCGAAGAGGCCGACCCTTGCCCCCTCATCGTCGTGGAACCGCTTGTCCGGGCCGACTATCGCGGCGGAGGTCGCAACGGGCGGCCCGGACAAAATTCCAGACGGGACGGCTATTCACGTCCGATAGGGTTCGGAAAAGCCAGCCATGACGATGGGGCGAGAGTCGGCATCAGTGCCGGTTGTCGTGAATGCTCCCGGCAAGCGCCCGCCCTCGAGGCCGAATGCTGTCCCCGGAAAATTCCGCTGGCCATGTTAGAATTTGGAAGCTATGCTAACATATATGAACACTCCCGCAGACATCGGAACCCGCATTCGCGCCGCCAGACGCAATCGCGGCCTCACCCAGGATCAACTGGCGGAGCGCGTGGGGGTCTCCCGCAGCGCCGTCGCCCAATGGGAAACCGGGCGCACCGGTCAGGTCACCGGCAACCTGTCGCGCATCGCGGAAGCGCTGGATGTCAACGTCGAATACATGATGTCCGGCGACGACAAACGCGGCGCGGCGGAGGCACGGCAAGGCGATGAAATGGCCCTGCTGCGCCTTTATCGCGCGTGTGAACCTGAGGATCGCCAGATGCTTCTTCGCACCGCCCGCCGCCTCGCGCGCCATTGAAACATGGGCTTACCGCATGACAGCCCTGCCACGGATCACGCGGTGCTGACGGTCAATGCCGACGAGGCGCCCGAGGCGCCGTACCGCAGCAGGTACCGCTGCCCATCCGTCCGGCATGGTTAGGCGCCCGGGCGGGCGCAATGTCGCCTGCATCGTTGGTCGACGTGGGTAGTCACCTCTGATTTTTGGCGCGTCGCCCGGACGCGCCACCTGCCTGCGACGGCAACCTAAAGCCGAAACGCAACCCGCTACGGATCGCACCGGGCGGTTTTTGGACAACCAGCAGATCGATACCGACCGCGTTTCGCGCGCGCCGGAAGCGATTCCTAACGCCAGGTAATCACGGCTGCCCGGTCGGGCGGAATACCGGGGACCGGTTCAGCCTCCCCCACCGCCACGATCTGCAATTTGTCCGCCGGAACGCCGCGGTCAACCAGGGCGTGCTTTACTGTCTCCGCCCGGCGGGCCGACAACAGGATGTTCCTGTATTCATCGCCGGTCTTGTCCGTGTGGCCGGACACGATCATGACCTCGGGCCCGGCCTGCCGGTACAGCCGCGCCGCGCCGTCCAATTGGCCCCGGGCGTCAGATGACAGCGCTGCCGAGTCATTGTTGAAGGCGATGGTCACCGATTCATCGGACGCCTTGGGCTTCGCCGGCGCGGTGGATGCGCTGGTGGGCGCGAGCTGAGCATTGGTCGCGGATGGCGGGGGTGCCTGCGGCGCGGAACAAGAAACTGCCAGCGATCCGGCACAGAGCAGAGTGATCGCAGCGTGCATTTTCATGGAGGCCTCCATCTTCACTGTGGAAACACCGAAAGGCGCGGACACGACATCTTCGACTTGATGTCGAGGGTGTCCATATGCAAGCAGGCAAGTCTCTCCCATATGCGGCCGATGAGAAAAATACTGTTCGCGGGGCTCGCGTTTATTTGCCTGCGGGTTACGCCGGCCCTGGCCGACGCGATGCGCGGCGACGCGGCCTTTTCGGCCGGCGATTATGCCCTGGCTTACCGGGAGTGGCGGCAGGCCGCCGAGGTCGGGGACGCTTCGGCGATGACGGCGGTCGGGACTTTATATGACACCGGACACGGCGTGCCGCAGGACTTTGCCATGGCTCTGGCCTGGTATCGCGCCGGGGCGTTCGCGGGCGACAAGCGGGCGATGTTCAACGCCGGGGCCATGTACGACAGCGGCCGGGGAACCGCGATCGATCGTGCGGAGGCCGTCCAATGGTATCGCAAAGCGGCGGAAAAAGGTGACGGCCGGGCCGCCTACAACCTGGGTGTCATCTACCGTGATGGCGACGGTGTTCGCCGCGATACGACGGCCGCGATCAAATATTTCCAGGTTGCCGCCGCCGCCGGCCTCGTCGCTGCCCGCACCAACCTCGCCGCGCTCGGGCGTCCCCTGGCCCCCGAATCCGGCCGGAACCCGCGTCCACGCGCCGCCCCGCCGCCGGCGCCATCGACGCCGGACGAACTGGAGGAGATCGCGCGCTTCCAGAAAGCCGCTTTGGCGCGTGCCGCGGTGGATGCGGGGTCATCCAAGGCCGTCTCGACATTGGTCCCCGTGCTGACCGATGAGGCCGGAAAAGGCAACACCCTGGCGCAATACGACGTGGGATTCATCTATGAACATGGCGTCGGGGTGCCGGCGGACCCGGTCAGGTCGTACGTCTATTACTTGCGCGCATCCGCTTCGTCCGTCGAAAGCGTCAGGACTGCCGCCCTGAAGGGGGCATCGGACGTCGGTGCGCATTTGACGGAAGGGCAGCACGCATCCGCCCGCGACATGCTAATCGATAACCAGCCGTAAGGCTCGATCCGGGTAGTCTTCAGGGCCGTGACGAGCGCGGGGTCCCGTGTCGCCCGCCACGATCGGGCAACGCCAGCGCCGCGTGCGCCGCAGTAGCGCCATCCGGGGCGCCGGCCATGCTCAGCGGAGCCGTGTCCGCATTCCCCCGCCTCGCCGCCGCATTGAACATCTCCCTGGCGTCCGCGATCTGGCCAATTTGTAGCAGGACCTTGGCCACCGCCAACAGACGCGCCGCCGCCGCCGGATCGGCCGGCCGTGCCGCGGCGCCATCCGGGTCATCGCCCGTAATGGGCGGGCGCAAGGCATCCGGAGCGGCCGCTTCCGGGCGAAGGTTCAGTGTCAGGTTGGGGAGGACCATTCGGATCGCCCCGTCACCCCCGGGACCAGCGGCCATCATCGTGGTGGTTTCGATCGCCGGGATCGTCAATATCAGAGGGGCAACGTCGATGCCGGTGGCCGCCGGCCGCAACCGAACCGCGGTCTGACGCGCCAATGAAGCCGCTCGCGGCAGATCCAGCGCGGCCGCATATCGGTCAAGCCTCAACGCCGAGGCTTCCCCGAAGGCACGTACCCGCCCGAGCGCCCCGGTGTCCAAGACCCACACAAGGGCCGCTATCGCCAGCGCTGCCAACGCCAGATCACGGCAGGCTCGCATCAGTTTGGCCCGCTTCGCCCGGGCGATCACCTCCGGTGCGGTTGGCCGCAACAGAACATCCCAGGCCGAGGACGCCTGACCCGTGGTGGCCAGGCCATTCCGCGAGATAACCGCGCCGGTTGGGCACATCGTTTCCCCGCCGTCATGGCCCTCCGCCGCGGCCGGTCCGGGAGCCGCCGGCGGTGACGTCTCGGTCGAAGGCTTTGATGCGATGGCCCCTTGAGCGCCCGCGCCGGCGACCTCAGAGCCCGCCAACACCGCGGGATCGTCAGGTGATCTGAAGGCCGGCACCGCAACCGCCCGCTGTGGCGGCGGTACCATCTGGTGAGCCGTGGCATCCACGCTCAGACTTTTGTTTGCCTGCTCGACGTGCTCCTCGGCGATCTGGGGCGTGCCGGCAATACGGGCAATCTGCATGGTGCGTAGGTAAAGCGCGTCCAGCACACCGGGCCGACCGGCGCTGAATCTCTCCAGCGCCAACAAAGCCCGCGGTGTGATAGCATCCTCCGGGAGACCGAAACCGGTGCGGCGGGCTTCGAGCAGAGTCCGGATGTCGCGCGGCGCCATCGGGCGGATTCGCACGACCCGCACATCCGGATGTAACCGCTCGACGTCCTCGAGCAGGCCCGGGCGTATCGCGATCACACGCTGTCCGTCGAAAGCCAATTCGTCATCGAGCCGCCGTAACCCCGCGCTATCGACGGCGTCCACCAGATCCAACGTCGTAACCGGATCGCGTGGCTGCCCCGGCCGCCGGAGACCGGCGCGCCGGTTGGGCACCATCGGGGCACGGGCGAAAGCGGTCAGTGTAAACGTCTTCCCCGATCCGGCGGGGCCGACCAGCGCAATCAGACCCGATCCGGGTTCGGTGGCATCAGGACCCGCCAGACGTTGATCCCGTCCTCCCGGGGGCGGCGCGGCCAGCAAGCTGGCAAGTTCAACACACGTCTCCATCCAGGCATTGAAATTGACCGGAGGCAGCGCGCGCGGCAAAACGACTGAGATGTTCATGCTACCCCACGTCCATTTTGCCGGGTCAACAGAGCCGTGACCGCCGATCGTTGCGTGATTACACAGTCTGATCGCGCAAAATGCTGCCTGAAGCCACGAGCCATTGTGCCCGGCATCGAAATCAAATCACCGAGAGCGCACCGTAGGAACCCGCGCCCGCATGTGTCAAGTTAAACCCGGCATTTCCGAAATATTACAAAGTAACTGGTGGAAGGATAAATTCATAACTGTCAGAAAAAGCAATTTGTGATGAGTTGTAATTAGAATAGTAGTGCAGCGACTTCTCGGCTCAGGCCATGCTTCATCCAATATCCGATCAACCCCGCGGCGCCGCCGCGCGTTGCAACCGATCGTTCACCGCCAGGCCGAGTCCCTGATCCGGGATCGGCATCACCGCGATAGACCGCGCACCCAGCCGGCCCCCTTCGGCATCCAGCCAGCGCAGTCCCTCGAACAGCCGGACGGCGGCTTCGGTCGTGTCGCCCGATGCACTGAGCTGGAAGCAACAGACAGAACGCGCAAGCGGCGCGCCGAATGCCAGCAACGCCTCGTGATCGGCGACCGACCCGGCGTTCAGGCGCACCGGCAGGTCGGGCGCGTAGTGCGACTCCAGCATACCGGGCGAACGCAAGCCCCCCGAAGCGGCAGGCGGGGCGCCGCGCTGAATGGGCCCGAGGCGCGCCTCCAGGTCCTCGACCGAAACGCCGCCGGGTCGCAGCAGAATGGGTTCCGGCCCGCTCAGGTCCAGAACGGTGGATTCCACCCCGACGGTGCATGGCCCGCTATCGAGGATCGCGGCGATCCTGCCGCCCAGTTCGTCCAGCACATGTCGGGCCGATGTCGGGCTGACATGGCCAGACCGGTTGGCCGAGGGCGCCGCGATCGGCCGCCCTGACTGGCGTAATAATGACATTGCCGCCGGATGGTTGGGCACGCGTACCGCCAGCGTGTCCAGGCCGGCGCCGGTCAACAACGCAACGGGGCAATCCGGTTGCCGCGGCAACACCAGCGTCAGCGGACCCGGCCAAAAAGCATGCGCCACCATCACAGCTCGGTCATTGGCGATGACATGCCGGAACGCGGCGGCGGAAGACGGGTAATGACAGATCAGCGGATTGAATCGCGGCCGTCCCTTGGCCTGGAAAATCGCTGCCACCGCCTCGGCGTTGGTTGCATCCGCCCCGAGCCCGTACACGGTTTCGGTGCCGAACGCGACCAGCTTGCCCTGTCGCAGCAGCTCCGCCGCGCGGGTCACGCCGTCGTCGGTCATTGGCACAATATCGGTCATTGCCGCACCCCATACCGATTCCGCGGGTGCATGGCAAAACCCGAAGAAGCGGTGTACGATCATCGACCGATCGACCGGAGACATCACGCCCATGCTCGACATCGCCTTCGCCAAGCCGGCCCTACCGAAATCCGGCGCGCTCGCGCTGTTGATCCATGAGGGCGAGAAGCCCTCCGGCCTCTGGGCGCAACTGGACGAGGCGACCGGCGGCGCCATCGCCCGCGCGTTCGACGTCGCCGAGTTCAAGGGCGCCAAGGGCAAGAGCTGCCTGATTCTGGCGCCGGGCGCCAACCTGACCCGCGTTCTGGCGGTCGGACTCGGCAAGCCGGCCGAATTGACACAGAAAATCCTGGAAGAGGCCGGCGGCGCGGTCGCCTCCAACCTGTCGAAAGAGACGAATGTTGCCGTCGCCAACAGCGCCCTGACCGCGCAACAGGCCGCCGAGGTCGCTTTGGGTGCGGTCCTGCGCGGCTATCGGTTCGATCGTTACCGCACCAAGGAGAAGCCCGAGGACAAATCGAAACTGGCCAAGGTAACCGTGCTGACAAGCGAACACACCAAGGCCAAGGCCGCGTGGGAGCCGTTGGACGCGACCGCGAAAGGCGTGTTCCTGACACGCGATCTGGTCAGCGAGCCGCCCAACGTGCTCGACCCGCCGGAAATGGCCGAACGCTGCCGCAAGCTGTCCGAACTTGGCCTGAAGGTCGAAATCCTCGGCCCGAAGGAAATGGGCAAGCTGGGATTCGGCGCGTTGCTGGGCGTGTCGCAGGGCAGCGTTAAAGAGCCGCGCATGGTGATCATGCACTGGAACGGCGTCAGCGGAAACGGCCGCAAGTCGAAGGAAAAGCCGGTCGTGTTTGTCGGCAAGGGCGTCACGTTCGACACCGGCGGCATCAGCATCAAGCCGGCCGGCGGCATGGAGGACATGAAGTGGGATATGGCCGGCGCCGGCACGGTCATTGGGCTGATGGCCGCGCTGGCCGGCCGCAAGGCGAAGGTCGATGCCATCGGGCTGGTCGGTCTGGTGGAGAACATGCCCTCCGGCAACGCCCAGCGTCCTGGCGACGTGGTCACCAGCTACTCCGGCCAAACCATCGAGGTAATCAATACCGACGCCGAGGGCCGCCTGGTTCTGGCCGACGTGCTTTGGTATGCGCAGCAGAAATTCGATCCGAAGTTCATGGTCGATCTCGCGACCTTGACCGGCGCCATCATTATCGGCCTCGGACATGAATACGGCGGTCTGTTCAGTAACGACGATGCGTTGTCGCAGAAACTGACGGCCGCCGGCCAGGTGACCGGGGAACGTTTGTGGCGCATGCCGCTGGATGAGGCGTACGACAAGCAAATCCGCTCCGACATCGCCGACATGAAGAATGTCGGCGGCCGTCCGGGCGGGTCGATCACCGCGGCGCAGTTCGTTCAGCGTTTCGTCAACGGCAAGCCCTGGGCGCATCTGGACATCGCCGGTATGGCCTGGAGCACGAAGGACGCCGCTGTCACCCCAAAGGGCGCGACCGCGTTCGGCGTGCGGCTGCTCGATCGGCTTGTCGCGGACAATTACGAGAGCTAATGACCGAGATCGGCTTCTACCACCTGACGCGCTCCACTCTGGCGCAGGCGCTGCCGCAGCTTCTGGGTCGTACCCTGGCGGCTGGGCAGCGTGCCCTGGTGGTGGGGGGCAATCCGGCTGGGCTGGAGGCGCTGAGCATTGCACTGTGGAGCCAGCCAGCTTGGTTGCCGCATGGCCTGACGGCGGACGGCGATCCCGACCTGCAGCCGATCTGGCTCAGTGCCGAGGATGAGCCACTGAACGGCGCCCGCTTCCTGTTCCTGGTCGAAGGCGCCGGCACCGATCGCCTCGCGGCATTCGATCGGGTGTTCGACCTGTTCGACGGCAACACCCCGGACGCCGTCGCAGCCGCCCGGTTACGCTGGAAAAAAGCCAAGGATGCCGGTCATACGCTGGCGTACTGGCAGCAGACCGAAACAAGCTGGCAGAAAAAAGCCTGACGCAGAAACAAACCGGCAGCGGTTACCGCTTTTTGACCGCCGGTTTCGCATTCAACCACCATTTTACCGGCTCGGGCTCAACGTCCGCCACAACCGCCACGGACGGCGGCCGGCCACGCCGAGGCGCGACGGGAACAACCTCTGGTTCCGCAACACCACGCGCGCGGCGCGGTGATTCCGCCCGCACAGGCTCGATCCGCACAGGTTCTACCCGAACCGGCTCGCGGGCGGGATTCTGAGCGGCTTCCGTCAACGCCTCCACGAGTTCTTCGGCGGCGTCGCGCGCGGCCTCGGCGATCCGCAATGCCTTCTCCGCGGCCTTGCGGGCATGGCGCTCTTCGGCGAGCAGCGTCTGCAAGGTGTGCGCCTGCTCTTCCGCGTGGCGTGCCTCCTCCAGCGCTTCCGCGAGCTGCTCCTCGCGCGCCTCTGCATTGGCGCGCACCTCGCCGATCGATTCGCGTTCGCGTCGCAAAGCCTCGATTGCCTCGTTCTTCGCGAGTTCCGCGTGGCCGATTTTCGTTTGCAGGTCGCGCACCGCGAACTGGGCGTCCGCCAGCGACCGCTCGGCTTTTTCGCGCGCCGCGGTTTCCGCGGCCAGGGCCGCTTCGGTGCGTTGCAGACGGCTGCTGGTAGGCGCGGCCGGCGCCGCCGCGCTGCGATAGGCCGGTTGTTGTTCAAAGCCGGGTTCGCGCCGCAGCACTGTCACCGGAATGTCGCCATCCTGAACAAAGCGCCGGCGATGCAATCCGCCGTTGCCGCCACCGCCGCCGCCGCCACCGCCGAACACACCGCCCATGCGGTTCGGCTCCATGCGCTCCAGTTCCTTGTGGTTGCGCGACGTTTCGCCGAGTAGGCCAAGGGCGCGACGCATCTGGGATTCAGCGGCATCGGCCGGTCCTGAATCGCCCGGCATGCCGGGATCCGGCGCCCGAGCCAGTCTTTCTTGCTGCGTTTCAGCGGGTTGATTATCAAGGCGCAGTTTCAGATTTTCAGACAATTCCATCACCTGGGGATTGGGAGTGGGAGGACATCGTCAGGCGAACGCATTCCAGGGGCCAATGGTGGCCTCGGTGGATGCATGGGCTTGCCGCGTAACCCTCACTCGGTCGGTTCTTCCTTGGAAGTGCGTGCCAAAAGGCATATTTTTGTAGTGATCTTCCCGTCTCGGGTATGGCCGCGCGAGCTGAAATATGTCCCGGCGTTAAACCTTGTCCGATTCGCAACGCATCACACCGCTTATTTATGGGCAGATACTAACAATAGCAAGTGATCTGTTGCTTTAAAGCTTATTCATCATTCGCGGGGCAGGTAGCATCGGTCTACGCGACGCTGGTTGCGCTTTTCAAAAGGGGTGGCTTCAATGGAGCGGGGCAATGGGAACATCGTGGCCGTCATTGACGATGATAATGACGTGGGGGCCGTTCTCGGCCGTCTGCTGGAAACGATGGGCTATCAGGTAGAGATATTCACGTCCGCCCTGGAGTTCTTGTCCAGTGCGCGGACGGATCGACTGGCCTGTCTGATCGTGGACCAGAACATGCCGCGCATGACGGGGCTTGAGATGATCGAAAAATTGTCCGAACAAGGTGTCAGTATCCCGACCTTGTTGATCACCGGCGTCTATGATTCGGCCGTTGACCGCAGGGCATCGGAACTTGGGGTCATGACGGTATTGGAGAAACCAATGTCGCACCGTGACCTTCTGCGGTTTGTTTCTGTGTCGGTAGGCTAGAGCGTGATAGTCCGCGGTTGCGCCCGTCTCAGACGTAAAATACGCCTTGAAACAAACAGTTAGGCTATAATCGGACACAGGATGGGTTGCGCCATCACGTCGCAATAACGAGGCTACGGGTGTTGACTATGGATAGGGCCGGATGCCCGGGGTAACGCGATTATGCGGATGCTCCCTGGGGAACGGTCCATTCCAACAGGCCTTTCAGGGGCCGGCTGAAGGAATCGATCCGTCTGATACCTTTTCGTAAACAGACCTAATACCAGCGGCCCTAAGTTTCGACTGGTCGGCCCAAACCCGTCATGGCGGGCGAAGGCCCGCCATCCACGGCTTGCTGTGAAAGCCAGGAAAGGCGTGGATGGCAGGCCTTCGCCTGCCATGACGGCGAGGAGTTGTGACTTAGGCCCATTGGTATAATGCCCATCGGTCTGTTGCCCGGGCTAGGACGCTGCTTCCATCTCTTCCTCGGCCATCAGCCATATCTCCTCGGCGGCGGCCGCCTCCTTCGTGATCGCGGACAGGCGGGCGTTGGCCGCCGTTACCTCCGCGATCCGCCCGGGCGCATACAGCGCCGGATCGCCCAGTTTCGCCTCGATCCTGGCCCGTTCGGCGGCCAGCGCGGCGATCCGCTTTTCGGCATCCTGTGCCTTCTTGCGGATCGGTGCCAACGCGGCCCTGGCCTCGGCGCGGTCCCGGCGGTCGTCCTTGCGGGTGACGGCTCCGGCTTTCGCCGCCGGGCGGGCGCGTTCGACCAGCAGGGCGCGATAATCGTCCAGATCGCCGTCAAACGGCTTGACCGTCCCGTCGCCGACCAACCACAACCGGTCGGCAACAAGATCGACCAGGTTCGGATCGTGGGTGATCAGCAGCACCGCGCCCTGGAAATCCGACAGCGCCTTCACCAGGGCATCGCGGGCGTCGATGTCCAGATGGTTGGTCGGTTCGTCCAGGATCAACAACTGCGGCGCGTCGCGGGTCGCCAGGGCCAGCAGCAGTCGCGCTTTCTCACCGCCGGACAGATTGGCGATCGGCGTTTCCGCCCGATCCGCGTCCAGCCCGAACCGAGCCAATTGCGCCCGCAACTTGGGTGGCGTGGCGTTTGGCAGCGCCCGCGCCATGTGGTCGATCGGGTTCTCGGTCAGGACCAGTTCATCGGTCTGGTGCTGGGCGAAGTAGCCGACTTTCAGCTTCGGTCCACGCCGAACCTCTCCGGACAGCGCCGGTAGCCGTCCGGCAAGAAGTTTTGCCAGCGTCGATTTGCCGTTGCCGTTGGCACCGAGCAGAGCGATCCGATCGTCCATATCGACGGTCAGGGAGACGTTGGAGAGGATTTTCGTCGTACCATAGCCGATATCCACCCGCTCCAGCGCCAGGATCGGTGGAGCCAGCCGCTGCGGCTCCGGAAAGTTAAACCGGGTCGGTGCGTCCTCGATGACGGATTCGATCTGCGGCAGACGTTCCAGGGCCTTGATCCGCGCCTGCGCCTGGCGGGCTTTCGAGGCTTTGTAGCGGAAGCGATCCACGAACGACTGGATGTGGGCGCGTTCGGCCGCCACCCGCTCCGCCGCCCGGGTTTGCTGCATGGCGCGTTCGGTCTTGATGCGGACGAATTCGTCGAAACCGCCCGGCGTGAGCGAGATCTTGCCCTTGTCCAGATGCGCGATCGCCTCGACAGCGCGATCCAGCAGCCCCCGGTCATGCGACACGACCAGCGCGGCGCCGGGGAATCGGGCCAGCCATGTCTCCAGCCACATCGTGGCTTCCAAATCGAGATGGTTGGTCGGTTCGTCCAGCAGCAGCAGGTCAGGGTTGGCGAACAACGCCGTGGCCAGTGCAACACGCATGCGCCAGCCGCCCGAGAACTCCTTCACCGGACGCGCCTGCGCCGTTTCGTCGAAACCCAGCCCGGCCAGGACCGTCGCCGCTCGGGCCGGAGCGGAGTCGGCGCCGATGGTGACCAGGCGTTCGTGGATCTCGGCCACCCGGTGGGGATCGGCCGTCTCGGTTTCGGCCAGCAGCGCGAGGCGTTCCGGGTCACCTTGCAGCACGGTTTCGAGCAGGGACATCGGACCCTCGGGGGCTTCCTGCCGGACAGTCGCCATGCGGGCGCGCGACGACAGCCGGATATCGCCACCGTCCAGGGCCAGTTCACCGGCGATGGCACGCAGCAGCGTGGACTTGCCGGCGCCATTGCGACCGACCAGGCCGATGCGACGGCCAGGGTCGATCGTCAGGTCGGCGTCGTTCAGCAGAACACGGCCGCCCATGCGTATGACGGCGCCGGAGATCACCAGAAGGGACATGGGTGCGGTGTAGCGCCCGAAGGGGCTGCCCGGGAAGCGGGTTGAATTAGCCCAGCAGATGGAAGGTCATGTCGGCGAACAGGGCGGCAAGGAGAACGCCGCCGGCGCCGGGTAAGGCCCGTTCCCCCCAGGCCTTGAATGCGTCGGCTTTGTAGGCGCCCGCGAGTTCCCGCACGCCATATCCGGCGAAGATGGCGCTGAGGCCCCCGAGGACGAGAGAGCCAATCTGATTTTGCATCAATAAGAACTTTCCGATGTTCATACGGCATTAACAAGAGCGGGCGAGGCCGTTGCCCGAAATCTCGGAAACGTGTGTCCTACTCGGGAGCTTGGCCGCAACTGTTTCCGTGCCAACGCAGCAGAAAAGCGAAATCTGATTTGACTTCACGGATTATCGACCGCTTGTGAGGCGGCATTGATGGGCCGGAATGCACTCGCGCACGCTCATCTAATCCACTTCACTTCGGGCTGTACCCGAAGCCTCGGATTATGCCGAAAAAATCCTAATATTTCGTTAACGGCACCAAAAAAATTCGCGGCGCGGTTGAACAATGTCCGCCCCATCCGGGCAAACCGGGTTTCTACTAACCAGGGTAGCCATTCAGGTGAGAAGCCGATGAGCACGAGGCCCGACGACGTAACCGCTATTCTCAATTCGAATGGCCGACGGTGAATAGTGAAACGGAGTGGTGAAGCTCGGCACGCAACCAAGGCCCCGGAAGCACCGGCACGAAGCAACGGCGGATTCTGTCCAAGGGCGTGGATGGTAGCGACGGACGGATTTGAACCGCCGACCAAGAGATTATGATTCTCCTGCTCTACCGCTGAGCTACGTCGCCATCCTGCGAGAGGCGGCGGAATACCCGCACCTTTGTCCCGCGTCAACCACTTCGCACAAGGTTCCGCACGCCCAGCAGGCGCACCAGGGTCCCGTCATCCGCCTGACCGGTGATGGCCTCCGGCCGCCAGTGCCGCTGGAAGGCCCGCAACACGGTGGAAAGTGCCGGGTCCAGGCCGCCTTCCGGTGCGACGCGATACCCGATTTCGGCCAACGCCGCCCGCACCGGACGCAATGTGACGGCGTCGCGAATCGGGCCGGTGGTCCCGATGTCCGGCGAATCCTCCGGCCACAACCCAACGCCATTTTCCGCTAATGCCCGCCAGTCGAACCGCTCACCGGGGTCTTCCTTGCGGTCGGGCGCCACATCGCTGTGCGCCACCACATTACGCGCCGGAATATCGTGCCGAGTCAGGATCGACAGACACAGGTCGCACACCGCGGCGAGTTGCAGGACCGGGAAATCGCGGTAGCCGAATTCGTGGCCCGGATTGACGATTTCGATCCCGATCGAGCGCGCATTCAGCGCCGTATGGCCACGCCAATGCGACACACCCGCGTGCCAGGCGCGCCGGTCCTCCGGCACCAGCCGAATCACCGTGCCGTCCTCATCCACGACATAATGCGAGGACACCGCCGCGTCGGTGTCGCGCAACCGGTCGATCGCGGCCCCGGCCGACTGCATGCCGGTATAGTGCAGGATCAGCATATCGACCGGACACCCACGCTCGTCCTGGTTGGGACTCGGCAGGTCAACAATCGGCAGCGCCGAACGGTGCGACGCCGGCGGCGGAACCTCGCGCAACCAGGGCGGGGTCCGCGGCGGCTTCAAAGCCCGCGTTCCCGCTTGATGCGGTCCCAGGCGGCGTTGATGCGGGCCACCTTGTCGCTGGCGCGCGCGACGAAATCCGCCGGCACGCCACGGGAGGCGAGGCTGTCCGGATGGTTCTCCCGCATCAACCGCTTCCAGGTCGCCCGCAGTTCCTCGCCGCTGGTGGAGCGGGGGACCCCGAGTGTCAAATACGGGTCGTCGGCCGGGTCCGCCTGCGGCGCGGAACGAGGCTGTTCGCCGAATGCGCGATCCCACGACACCTGGTCCAGCATCAGCCGGCGATGCACGCGGCGCAGGAAGTCCTGTTCGCGCTGGTTCAGCGGCCCATCGGCGCGAGCGATGTTGAACAGCGAGGTCAACACCTGCTCCAACACCCCACGATTGTCGGAGAACGCATCCGCCAACTGAGCAACATACGGTTCAAACGATTCGGCACTGTCGCGCGCCTGGTCGAACAGCCGCCCGATCCCCTGAGCCGAACCCGGCGGGATGCGAAAATTGCGCTTGAACGCATCGATTTCCAGGCGTGTGACCGGGCCGTCGCATTTGGCCAGTTTGGCGGCGAGGACGGTCACCGCGATGGCGAAGACTTCCTCGCGCCGGCCGAACATCCCGGCCACGCGCGCCGGGTTGTGGGTCGACTTCTGTAGGAACGGATGGCGGAAACCCTCCGTCGAACCGGAATCGGCCGCATGCCCCAGCGCGGCGCCGATCACAGCGCCGTAAGGGCCGCCGACAAAAAAGCCGGCGGTGCCGCCGATGATCTTACCCCAATATCCCATTCAGCAACGTTACCACGCCGGGCCCCCGGGGAGCAAAGCACGAACGCTTCGAATCGAAGGTTCTGCTTCGCTCGCGGGTGGGAACCGGCCTTCCGGATCAGGCATTCAGCAGACCGGGGTCCTTCAGGGTTGTGTCCTGACCCTTCACCGGATCGGCGATCGCTGATTCCAGACTGAGCGCGCCTTTCCATTCCGACGCCGGCCGGGATTGTTCACCCGGCGCGATCTGATCGATCCCCCAGTAGATCTCCAGCCGGTGCCCGTCCGGGTCGCGGAACTCCACCGCAATCTGCACACCGGCGCGGCGGCGGCCGTCGAAATCGACTTCAACGTTATGCTTGTGCAGATGAGCTCGGGCGCGAACCACGTCGTCCAGGGTCGGAACCTCAAACGCCATGTGGTGCAGGCCGGCGCCGGCCGGATTTTTCTCCGATGCCTTGAACAGCGCGACGCCGTGGTGATCGCGGTTGCAGCGCAGGAACGCCGCGCCGCCCGGCATCATGTCGTCCTCGTACGCGTCCGACACCTCGAAGCCCAGGACGTCTTTATACCATTGGGTGGAGCGTGCGACGTCGGTCACATACAGCGCGACGTGGCCGATCTTACCGAGTTGGAACGGGGGTGTGCTCATGGTTCATGTCCTCCTGTTGCGCCGATAGGGCACGGGTTCTAGCGTGTTGGGACCATCCAGTGAAGGAGGCCGACGATGAATGCCATGCGCGGCAATGCCGGCGAGCGGGAGAGACTCCGTATCCGGACGGGTGCCTTCACCGGCCCGACCTCCGGCCTGGCACAAGGCAACGTGCAGGCCAATCTGGTGATCCTGCCGAAAACGCTGGCCTACGACTTCCTGCGCTTTGCCCGAGCCAATCCGAAGCCATGCCCGATCCTGGCGGTGTCGGAAACCGGGTCACCGGCGTTCCCGACTCTGGGGGCGGATCTCGACATTCGCACCGATTTGCCGCGTTACCGGGTCTGGCGGGATGGCGAGCTTGTGTCCGAACCGACCGAAATCCGCGACGTCTGGCGCGACGATCTGGTCAGCTTCGCCATCGGCTGCTCGTTTTCGTTCGAGGACGCGCTGATCGAGGACGGCATCGAGGTCCGCCACATCGCCCGCGGCTGCAACGTGCCGATGTACCGGACGAACATTCCGTGCGTCCCGGCCGGCGTGTTCAGCGGGCCGCTGGTGGTGTCGATGCGGCCGCTGAAGCCGGCGGATGCCATCCGAGCGGTGCAGATCACGACGCGGTTTCCGTCGGTGCATGGGGCGCCGGTGCATCTGGGATTTCCTGAATCGATCGGCATCGCCAATATCGCAAAACCCGACTACGGCGATGCCGTGCCAATCGCGGCGGACGAAGTGCCTGTGTTCTGGGCGTGCGGCGTGACACCTCAGGCGGTAATCGCACAGATAAAACCGGAGTTCTGCATCACCCACGCACCCGGGAGCATGTTGATCACCGATCTGCGCAATACCTCCCTGGCGGCGTTGTAGGGGCCGGGTGGTCACGGGCGGAGTTTCCAACGCTGTTGCTGTGACCCCCCGTGACTCGTCATGAAAACGCTGATCGGAGAGATCGAGGCGTGCATCCAGCGCGACGTGGGACGCGGCATGGACGCTGTCTTCCGGACGACAAAAGGCGGCCTGTGGGGCGCGGCATCGGCTCTGGCGGTATCGCCCGCTCCGCGGATCGGGCTGATCACCGGCTTCTTCGTCCCCTTCGGCGACCCGCCCGCCGCGGAGACTGACGGCCCGGCCGGTGCCGCATTGCTGGCATTCGGTTTGACCAGCGCCGGGCTGTCATGCCGGCTGGCAACCGATACGCTCTGCCAATCGGCCTGTCGTGCCGCCCTGGACGCCGCCGGCGCCGGAGGTATTCCAATCGATGCGGTGGCGCCGAACGGCAGCGTCGGCCCGCTGATCGATCTCTGGCGGCGAGACGGCATTGGCCTGGTCATTGCCATCGAACGCTGCGGTCCCGCCGCGGATGGCCGGCCGAGAAACATGCGCGGCAGCGATATGTCGCCTTACACCGCGCCGATGGATGTCCTGTTCAGCGCCGGACCCTGGACCACCATCGCGATCGGCGACGGCGGCAACGAAATCGGCATGGGCAGCGTGCCGGTCGATCAGCATATCCCGCTGGGGCATCAGATCGGCTGCGTGGTTCCGGCGGATTTCCTGGTCGCGTGCGGCGTTTCCCACTGGGGCGCCTACGCCATGCTGGCGGCGCTGGCGCTGCTGCGGCCCGACTGGTCGGCCGCCATGTTGCAAGGGTTAAATCCCGCCCTGGATCGCGCCGTAATCGAGGCCATGGTGCGCGAAGGCCCCGCCGTGGATGGCATCACGCTGCGAAGGGAACCAACGATCGATGGTCTGGGGATGCGCGTCCATCAAGAGGTGATTGACGCGATCATGCGTCTTCTGTCATGGCCCGACTTGTCCGGGCCGCCCATCGCAACACCGTCGAGTCACGGGTGGCCCGGACAAGCCGGGCCATGACGAATGAGGGCGGAGAGTGGCCTCAACGGCCGCTGCTGTTAAGACCGCGCTGAACCGGGCTCTGGCGACCTGCCGTCATGACCCGCCTCGCCCGATCTACCCGCCCGCCATCGTCATCCCATCAACGCGAACGGTCGGCGAGTCGGTGCCCCTCCGGAACACCAGGTCGGAGGCAGCCACCATGTTGGCAAACATCTCAATCAGGTTGCTCGCCACGGTCACCTCGGCCACCGGTTCCGCCAAAGCGCCGTCGCGGATCATGTAGCCGGCGGCGCCTCGGCTGTAGTCGCCGGTCACACCATTCACGCCCATGCCGATCATCTCGGTAATGTAGAGGCCCTCCTTGATGTCAGCCATCAGTTCGGCCGGCGTCAGAGTCCCGGCGGCCAGATACAGGTTGGACGTCGAGGCCGACGGCGGGCCGCTGGTGCCTCGAACCGCATGCCCGGTCGGGGTCATCCCGAGCTGGCGGGCGGAACGGCTATCCAGCAACCACGTCGTCAGCACGCCATTTTCGATCAGCTTGCGCGCCGCCGTCGGTGTCCCCTCGCCATCGAACGTGCGCGACCGCAGGCCGCGGACGCGCCTCGGGTCGTCAAATACGTTGATGTCGCTGCCAAAGATCCGCTGGCCGAGCTTCTCTTTCAAAAAGCTGGTGCCACGGGCAACACCGGCGCCGTTGATCGCCCCGGCAAGATGCCCAAGCAGACTCCCGGCGACGCGGGGGTCGAACAGGACCGGGATCTTGGCGGTGTTCGGACGCGTCGGGTTCAGCCGGGCGATCGCGCGCTCGCCGGCACTTTTGCCGATCTTAATGGGGTCGTCCAGGTCGGCAAAGTACACCGTGCTGTGGTAATCGTAGTCGCGCTGCATGCCGGTGCCGGTGCCGGCCAGGGCGGTGGCGGAGATCGAATGGCTGGTACCGACCCGGCGTCCGGCGAATCCGGCGGAGGTCACCAGGACGATCTCATTGCGGCCATACCCGGCCTCCGCACCTTCGGAATTAGTGACACCGGGGACTGAGAACGCGGCTGCCTCGGCGGCGGCGGCGCGCGCGGCCAGCACGTCCGGCAACGGTTCGGCGGGGTCGGCCATGTCCAGATCGGTGCCGTCGGGCGGTGCCCAGGTTTCAGCGAGGCCGGCGAACGGGTCCTCCGGCACCACTTTCGCCATCGCCACGGCGCGTTCCACCAACGCGGCGAAACCGGCGGGGTCCAGCGACGTGGACGACACGATGGCGGCGCGCTTGCCGACGAACACGCGCAGGCCAAGGTCGCGGCCTTCCGATCGTTCCAGATGTTCGATCTTGCCCTGGCGGGAGGCGACCGACAGCGACGTGCCATTCACCAGCACCGCATCCGCGGTATCGGCGCCAGCCGCACGGGCCTGCCGGACGAGGTCTGATACGAGTGATAGGTAGTCGGTCATGGTCTCAGTGTCTCCGCCGCTGGCTCGGGCATGTTCATACCGGGTTTGGATTGGAAGCCATAGATAGGGTGTCGCCGACGGATGTCACCACGGGACGGTGAGCCGCTTGGCTTGACACCGCCCGTCCCGGCCTCATCATCGCTCCAACAGGGGGAAACGGGGCATGTCCAGGCTCGACGACTGCTACAATGTGTACGATCTGCGAGAAGTCGCGAAACGCCGCCTGCCGAAAGCCGTGTTCGAGTTCGTGGACCGCTCCACCGAGGATGAACTGGCGCTGCGCAACAATCGCTCGGCGTTCGAGAAGATCAAGCTGAAGCATCGCGCGCTGGTCGATGTCTCCGGCCGCTCCACTAAAACAACCCTGTTCGGCAAGGAAATCGCGCTGCCGATGGCCATCGCGCCCACCGGCGCGGCGGGTCTGTGCTGGCACGAGGGCGAACTGGAGCTGGCCAAGGCGGCCGCACGCGCCAAAATTCCGTTCACACTCGCGACCGGGGCGATGACCTCGATGGAGAAGATCGCCAAGGAGGCGAACTTTCGTTTGTGGTTCCAGCTTTATGTGTGGAAGCAGCGGGAGTTGTCCTACCAGTTGATCGAGCGGGCCAAGAATAACGGGTTCGAGGCACTGATCGTTACGACAGACACAATCGTTCCTCCGAACCGTGAATACAATGCCAGGAATGGTTTTCTGCTGCCGTTCCACCCGACCTGGCGGTTTACCTGGGATATCATGCAGCACCCGACCTGGTTCACCACAGTGCTGATGAAGTATCTCACCACCATCGGCATGCCGCGTAACGAAAACTATCCCGAACCGTACCGGCGCCCGATCGGCACCGATCCCGGCACGCGGGAAGTGATGCGGCAGGACTCGCTGAACTGGGACGACATCCGGATATTTCGCGATAAATGGCCGGGGATTCTGATGCTGAAAGGCATCAACCGCGTGGACGATGCCTTGAAGGCGATCAGCTACGGTGTCGATGGTCTGATCGTGTCCAACCACGGCGGCCGCAACATGGACAGCGCGGCGGCCACTCTGGACATGCTGCCGGACATCGCCGAGGCGGTCGGCGACAAGGCGACGGTCATCCTGGATTCCGGCGTTCGGCGCGGTTCGGATATCGTGAAGGCATTGGCCCTGGGCGCGAAATGTGTGCTGACCGGGCGGGCGACCCTGTACGGCACGGCGGCGGGCGGCCAGGAGGGCGCCGCCAAGGCGGTCGGGTTCATCAAGACGGAGATGGACAAGACGATGGCCTACACCGGCTGCAACGGGGTGGACGAGATTTCGACCGATATCTTCTTCGGCGACCGCCAAAGCAACCGTTTGATGGCGGGTTAAACCCGGCCTTAGAGGCGAGGGTCGGAGGGCGGACATCCACACGGGGATTCAACCGGTCGGACTATGATTGTCATCGACGCCGGATTTCACGCAGGGCCGACCAGCGGCCGGCCTGACCTGCGCAATTCTGGAAGGACACTGTGGCGGCCGGCTGCAAGGCCGGCCCGGTGTCGGAAAACTTTACACTTCCACGGGCAAAAATGGGGCAATCGGCACAACCGGCGGCGCCGCGTCCTTCCATGCACAACCGCCTCAATAACCGGCATTTCGGGTCGCCGTAACGACAAAGGTTCAAAACGCATAATATTCGTCCATAGAATGAATGACTAACCCTGTGCGGCGGAAATATTTCGCGCTCATCGAGCAACCCACCGCGAAGCCGGTCGGTCGTATCTCCGATTGTAACGCCAGCCGTTCCGCGCCGCGTGGCGCGTCCAATTCCTCAATCGGGGACGTCTGGGTGTCGGAAAACTTTACACTCTGCGCCGCTCCCGCACCGCAACCGGCGGACGCCCGCCCACCGCGCCGCGATCTCAACGCGGTAGTATGTTGAATTGTCGGAACAAATTGCAAAAGCATCCGGAGTTTGATTAAAATCGGCGCTTTGGCATATTATTTGCAATTGTTGATTGTGGCGCTTCGTAGTGTCACCAACCTGTCCCGAGAGTCGGGAACACACAAAGGGGATATCGTGAAGCAGTTTCTTTTAGCCGGAGCCTCCGTTCTGGCACTGACGCTCGCAGCGCCTTCGGCGCGCGCGACGACGATCGACTATACTGGCGCGATCGTCGATTGGACGGTGGCTGACACGGGCACCTACGACATCGTTGCTTACGGCGGACAGGGAGGTGCCACTTCCTACGCCGCCGGCGGCCTGGGCGGCGAAGCGGGGGGGTCTTTCACGCTGACAGCAGGCACGGTTCTACAAATCGCCGTGGGTGGTCAGGCCGGTGGTTATGGTGGTGGCGGGGGAGGTAGTTTCGTGATTGGTGTCGCCCCGCTCGTTATCGCTGGCGGTGGCGGCGGTGCCTATGTGGGTATCGGAGGCGGCAGTGGCGGCGCCTTCATCGGCGGCAGCGGCTACGGTGGCGCGGCGGCATACGGTAAAGCTGGCGGCGGCGGTGGCGGCTTTCTCGGCAACGGCGGCAATGCCAATTATGGTTCTGTCACTGGTGGCGCCTCTTTCGGCAACGGCCTCGCGGCCACTGGCGGTTATTTCGCAGGTGGCTTTGGCGGCGGTGGCAGTGGATATGCCGCAGGCGGCGGCGGCGGCGGTGGCGGCGGCGGCTTTACCGGCGGCAACGGCGGTTACGGTGGCGGCGGCCAAGGTGGCAGTTCGTATGTCGGTCCCGGTGCAACGAACCCGATTTTCAATGCCGGCGCGAACTACGGCAACGGCTTCGTGACCATCAGCGAAGAGTCCTCGTCCTCGCCGGTGCCCGAGCCGGCATCGATGACGCTACTCGGTGCCGCCCTCGCCGGGTTGGGCATGACACGCCGCCGCATCCGCCGCTAATCGCGCGAAACACAGGTTGTCGGGCGGGCTGGCCGCAATGCCGGCTCGCCCGACTGATTCGGTGTCGGAAAACTTTACGCCATTTTGTATTCGATATAATCGTGCGTCTGAACACCTTCTAAGTCAGAGGGTATTGCGGGCACGCAACATCCCGGAACAGTGCAGCGCCTAAATGACCCGCACCGCCGCCGGGATCTGCGTCAAATCCTCCCAGAACGCATCGCCCTGGAACCGCGCGAACAGGTCGGGTGGCAGCACCGTCGGCCGCTTCCGCGCTCGCACGGCGGAGC
This sequence comes from uncultured Rhodopila sp., assembly GCA_903932145.1. Taxonomy (GTDB): domain Bacteria; phylum Pseudomonadota; class Alphaproteobacteria; order Acetobacterales; family Acetobacteraceae; genus Rhodopila. Next base: position 127,391 of record CAIZFE010000042.1, read on the forward strand.
CAACATGGTGCAACCCGGGCGTGCCGAGCCTGATGTCGAATTCGATCATGTCGTAGGTGGGTTCGATGTTTTCCGGGTCGTGCGCGAATAACGGCTCGCCGATCGCGTGGTAGATCGCCGCCAGGGTGCCGAGCGGGTTGGTGGTCAGCGATTCGTAGCGCACCAGGATCAGCCGGTCGGCTTGCGGGCCATACACCGCCTCGCGCAGGGCGTTCCAGGCGAAGCCGGTCATGCCGTCGCCTTTGCTCAGGGCCTCGACGCGGGAATACACCGTGCCACCCGGATCGAAATTGAAGATCCCGGAGAGTTCGAAGGCATTGTGGCGGATCAGGTTTTCGATGCTGTCGATCACCCAGGCCGGATTGCGCACGCAGCAGATCACCTTGGCCGCCGGGAACAGCCGCACCAGCGCCGGCAGCTTGGTGGTCCACAGCCGGTTGGTGTCGAAGACAAGCTGGGCCGGGTGAATGTCGGCGTAATACGCATCGAAACAGGCGGCCAGCAGGCGCTGGCGATGCTCGTCTTCGATGAACACCGAACCCTCGTTGCGCGCGCTGGTGACGCCGAGCATGGCGTTGAAGATGGCGCCGACCGGGCTGGTCATGCCGGCGGAGAACCGCGGGTTCTGCCGCAGCAGCGCCGACAGCAGGGTGGAGCCGGACCGCGGCAAGCCTGAGATGAAATGAATGCCGTTGTCCACGTTGTGCTATCTCCCGAACGATACGATCGGCATCCTATACGATCGCCGCCGTTCGGCTAAGGGATGGCGGACGATTTCGCCCCCTCAGCATCTTCAGCCCGACTGGAATCGCACGGGTCTCCCTGATCGTCATGGGACCAAGTGGCCATGACGAATAAGTCCCCCGTCCGCCTCAACACGGCATTTCGCCCGTACCGCCTGGCTAACCCGAACCGTGTTGCATCCCGGCCCGATAGATCGCGCTTTGCCGCAACAGCGCTTCTTTGAACGGCGCCGATGTGGCCGGGCCGGCCTGTGGCATGGCGACACTGCTCCGAATCGCACTTGCCGACGGAACAGCCGGAGGTTGCAAAACGGCCGACTTCCCAGCCACCGGCGCCCGACTCGCCACCACCGTCTCGGCTTTCTTCGGCGGGCAGGCAGCCCTGTATTCCCGCATCACCTCGGTCACGCCGGCTTCAACCGCAGCGGCGTCGGCCCGCGCATCGCGCGGTGCGGGCCGCGGCCCATCCTGTTCGGCCGCCGCGTCCCTTCTCTGGTCCCGCCGCCGCTGCATCATCGTGCGCTCACTCTGGTTGGCGGAGCGGTGCAGCGCATTGGCTCGGCCGTACGCGCGCATCTGTTCGGGAAATTTCATGTCCTGTGCAGCGGCTTTACCGAGCAAGGCAACCGCGGCCATCGAAAAGGCGATGATGCGGGCGGCGCTGACGAAGTCCGCGTGGGTTTCGGGCTGGTAGGCGCGCAAGGCGCTGACCGCCATGCTGTTGGCGAGCGAGTGGCCTACCGGCCCGATCTCAAACACGGCAGTGAGATGTTCGGCGGCGACCGCCATCAGGCCGAGTTGAGGGTCGATGGCGAACGGCTGCTGAGGGGCTTGCGTCGGGTTGGCCATAAAAGGGCGACCTTGGTTGGGGTGGCGCGTATAAGTTCCTTATATGTTCTTTACAATGAATGGTTGTAGAAAGGCAAGCAAAAACTGGCACGATCCGCAGCCTGAAATCCGGCCGGGCAACCTGCGCCTGATCCCGTCCCATTGGTCGCCGCGAATTCACGACAGGTTGTAAACTTTCTTCCCAACCGGGCCGCCGGGTTTAGCCATTCTGGGAGATACGATCCGAACATACGCCTGTTCAACCGAAGTCTGTGAGGCTTTGCCGCATGCCGATTGTCGATATGATGAAGTATCGTCCCGCCGTTACGCACCGTCCTTCCGGCCAAACGGCCGGCGTCTGGATCGACATCCTGGCCGGTGCGCTCTGCATTCTACCGCTTTTGCTGACCGCCCACCTGCCGCTGTCCGACCTCCCGAACCACCTTGCCCGGCAATACGTCCTTCGCGACTGGGCCACCAGTCCGGCGCTGCAACAAATCTACTTCATTCACTGGGACCTTGTCCCCAACCTTGCGCTGGAGCTTTTCGTCATCGCTGCCAGACAGGTGATGTCGATCGACATGGCGGTTCGGGCGTTCTGCATCACGACGATGCTGATGCTGTTTCTTGGCACCCGATCGATCAACCTAAGCCTCAGCGGCGGAACGTCGCGCGCCTATCGGATTGCCCCGCTGCTTTGCTACGGAGGCCCGTTTCAATACGGGTTCGTCAGCTACTGCTTCGGCATCGGTTTGGCCTTGGTTCTGTTCGGCACATGGTTGCATCTGCGCGGCCGCTCGGTCGCCACAAAAGCCACATTCCTGATCGTATCCGGCTTCGCCCTGATGCTTTGCCACTTCGCCGCGTTCGGCCTGTTCGCGATCGCCATTGGGATTTGCGAAGCCGGCGATGGCGTCTCGGCCACGGGTTTCCGCCGGCCATTATCCAGCGTGCTCCGGGTCTTGTTGCCGATCGCCTGCCTGACCCCGGTCTTCCTGCTGTTCGTTGTCCTCAGTCCGACGACCGGAGCGGTGGCCACCAACGCCGTTTCCTACAGCACACTGCATGAGAGACTGCGCGGGCTTGTATCTATCACCTTCTTCACCAGTCCGAAGTTGGAGGTCGGTCTGCTGGCGCTGGCCATCGCCGGATTGGCCGTCGCGCTGCTGACGCGAACTGTCCGTTTCCATCGCACCGCGTTGGTGATCGTGGCCGTCATGACGCTTGTCTGGCTGGCCTTGCCAGCCATCGCCATGGGCGCTTCCTACATCGACTACCGCTTCCCGTGGGCGATATCCTTCTTCGTCCTTGCCGGCTTGATCCCCGATCCCGCTCACAGACGATGGGTCGGCCCGCTCACCGCCGTATTCGCCGGCCTCACCGTCGCCCGCATCGCCATCATCGCCGGTCTTTGGCTATCCTGGGAGCCCACCTTCTCCGCCATAGACCAGGCGTTGAGCCACCTGCCGATCGGGAGCCGGCTGACTGTCATCGAGGGACAACCGGCGTCCGGGGTGCCGTTCCGAGATCCCGACATGAACACGGTCGCCGGCTACGCCGTCGCGCGCCGCCAGGCGTTTCAGCCGGGCATGTTTGCCAGCATTCCCGGCCAGATCCTGTATTTCCAGCCGCACTACCGGGGGCTGTTTCTACAGGCCGATTGGTATACAACCGGGCTTCCGTCCACACTGGACAGGATCGATCCCGACTATGACCACGTCCTGGAACTGGTTCCGTCGCTGGCCCATATCGCGCCCGGCCTGCCGCTGGCGTGCGAGGCAAGCGGCCCACACTTCGCCTTGTTCAAAGTCGTCCGGGAAGGAGAGGGCCATTCGGCCGACCCGGGGTCATGCCTCAACCCGCCAACGCGGTAGCCACCTGATCGGCCTCCTCCGTCAGAGGACCTAGTCCTCTTCGACGAACGGATTTTTCGTGCCGCGGAACTGAATCCGGATCGGCGTACCCGGCAGCTTGAAATGATCTCGAAGACTGTTCACCAGATACCGGGAATAATCCTCCGGCGTCTGCTCCGCCCGCGTGCCGAACACCACGAAGGTGGGCGGCCGAGCCTTCGCCTGGGTGACGTAACGCAGCTTCAAACGGCGGCCACTGATCAGCGGCGCCTGATGAGTCTCTAGCGCATGCTCGAACCAGCGGTTCAGTTCGCCGGTCGGAATGCGCTTGTTCCACACCTCGTGTGCGGCGCGCACGGCGGGCAGCAGGCGATCCATGCCGGCGCCGGTCAGCGCGGAGATCGTCACGACAGGAATGCCCTTCATCTGGGCAAGGCTTTCCTCCAGCCGCTCGCTCGCCAGCTTGCGGGTGGCGTTGCGATCCGGCACCGCGTCCCATTTGTTCAGGGCGACGATGCAGGCGCGACCCTCGCGCTCCACCAGCCGGGCAATCTGCAAATCCTGGTCGTCGATGCCGCGCGCGGCGTCCAGGCACAGCACCACGACCTCGGCCATTTTCAGCGCCTGAATCGCTGAACTGACCGACATCTTCTCCAGCTCTTCCTCGACCCGGGCTCGGCGGCGCATCCCGGCGGTATCGACCAACTCGATATCACGACCATGTTCGTCATGCAGAATCGTGGCGACGGCATCGCGGGTCAGGCCGGGTTCTGGGCCGGTGATCATCCGCTCCTCACCCAGCAGGCGATTGATCAGCGTCGATTTGCCAGCGTTCGGGCGGCCGACGATCGCCAGCTTCAGCGGGCGGGTGTCGTCGTAATCCTCGGGTTCGGGGGGCGGCGCCGGTGGCAGGCGGTCGGCGATTTCCGACATCAGATCGGCCACGCCATCGCCGTGTTCCGCCGAAACCCCGACCGGATCGCCCAGGCCCAGCGAATACGCGTCCAGGATCGAAGAGGTGGCGATGCGGCCTTCCGCCTTGTTGGCGACCAGCAACACAGGCTTGCCCTGGCGGCGGAGCCATTTCGCGAAATGCTCATCCGCCGGAGTCACGCCAATGCGCGCGTCCAGCACGAACAGCACCAGATCGGCCTGACTGACGGCGCTCGCCGAACTGGTGCGCATCCGCCCGTAGATCGTATCGGGGGCGGATTCCTCCAGGCCGGCGGTGTCGATCAGCCGCACCATGCGGCCGCGCAACTGCGCCTCGGCATCCTTGCTGTCGCGGGTAACGCCCGGCGTGTCGGCGACAATCGCGATGCGCCGTCCGGCCAGACGGTTGAACAACGTCGATTTACCGACATTGGGCCGTCCGGCGATGACAACGATGGGCAGCATGGGCGACGACATTGTTTTCTACCGTAGCGCCAACAGGCGCCCGTCATTGGTGGTGATGAGAACCGTGCCATTCGCGACAACGGGAGCGAACGGAGCGGCCTCTCCGGAAAGTTCGATATGGCCCAGGATTTCGCCGGTGTAAGGGCTGATCGATAAAGCGTCCTGGCTGATGCCGGTGACGATCAACCGGTCGCTCACCAGCAGCGGGCCGTACCATGTCAGCGTGTGTTTGCGTTTGTCCGGGTCTTCCCAGTGCGGCAACTGGATGATCCACGCAATCCGGCCATCATTGATGTTGATCGCCGCCAGTTCCTGCTGCGCGGAGATGACGAACATCCAGTCGCCGGCAATATAGGTCGTGTCCTCGCCCGCGACCTGACGGTCCCACACGCGCCGGCCGGTGGGAACGTCGTTGCACACCAGCAGGCCGCCCATGCTGATCGCATAGACCAGACCGTTGGCGATCACCGGTAGGCCGCGGATCGACAGGAAGTCGGCCATGGACGCACGCCCTTGTGAGGCGCCCAGGCTGTCGGACCAAACCACAGATCCGCTGTCGGCGCGCATGCAGGACAGTTCGCCCGATCCGAAACCGGCGACCACCAGGCCGCGGTAATACGCCGCGGCGGGTTGCCCGAGCATGGAGGTGACCGGTTCGGCAGCCTGGTGGACCCAGAGCTGGCGGCCGTCGTGAGCGGTAAAGGCGAACAGGCGATCGTCGATCGTGGTGACGAAAACGCGGCCGTCCGCGATCATCGGGGCGGAGCGGCCGGGCACCTCCAGATCGTGGCGCCATTTTTCTTTGCCGGATGCGACGTCCAGCGCGACCAGCGTGGACAGGCCATTCACCGCGTACAGGGTGGTGCCGTCAGCGCCAATTCCGCCGCCGACATTGGTACTGTCGTCCGTGTCCGCCGGCTTGGTATCGACTTTCCAAAGCCGCTTGCCGTCCGCCAGGGAGAACGCCGACACCACGGCGTCCGAGTCCATGGTGAACACCGTCCCGTTCAGGACGACGGGCCGGGCCATGATGATCTTGCGATAACCGCCACCTTCGCCGATGTCGGTTTTCCATGCCTCTTTGAGCTGGTCGCCGGCCTCGAGATGGCCCATGAGATGGGCTGGATTGCCACCGTCCTGCGGCCATGCGGCGTTCCGCACAGCCGGTGGCAGCACCACCTTGGGGGCGTTCTTGTCTTCAACCAGGCCGCGGCGGTCGATGAAGACCGACTCACGCTTACCGGGTAGGATGGCTTTCTTCTCGCCGAACCAGTCGTCGAATAAGGAGCAGCCGCCCAACGCGAAAGGGGCGATCAAGGCGGATCGGCGGGCCAGCATGCCGGCTTTGGAGGATGCATTCAGGCTCACGCCAAGGCTTCCCTGTCGGTTGGATGGTTCAGAGGTCATTTTGTTTGGGAGCCGCCGAGCCCGGCCAGAAGGGCGGAGGCGCGCGCCCGTAGGCCGGATGGCGCGCTGGCATCGAAGCTGAGTATCTGCAACGTCGAGCGTGCGTCAGCGACCTTGCCTTGCCGCAAGTCCAGCATCGCCAGTTGTTCCCGAGCCAGGGCGGACCAGGCGTTGCCGGGTTCGGCCAGCGGTTTCAGGCGGGCTTCGAGCTGGTTCGGATCGCCGCGGTCGAGTTCCCGCGCGGTCGCCATCAGGCTGGCGAAATCGCGCAGCAGCCGGTCGGCGCCGGAGTCGGCGGCGACCGCGTTCCACAAGGCGATGGCGCCCGGCAGATCGCCGGTGTCGGCTTTCAGTCCAGCCTCGCGCAGGCGGGCCAATGTCTTATAGCCTTGAGGTGCGGCAGCGGTCAGGTGTTCGAGCGGCGCGATCTGGTCGGCCTTGGCGGCGTTCGGCTGCTCCAGGGCGGTCTGGATGGTGACGAATTGCGCGGCGGCGGCGGCATCCTGTTGGTTCTGGTAGCGGGACCAGAGCTGCCAGCCGGCCGCCGCGGCGACGACGGCCACGGCCGCGGCAACCATCAGCCAGGCATATTTTTTGAACAGCTTTTCGGCGCGTTCGGCCCGGAGGTCTTCCTCGACCTCGTCGAAAATATCAACCACGCGGATTCTCTCGCCTGCCAGTGTCTGCCACGGCGTCCGAACGCCGGCGGCGGCGGACCATAGCGGCGTCGGGGTGTGGCCGCAAACCGCCGGTTCGGCAAGGGTTCATTTGGTTTTGGGCGGGCAGGTCCGTATCGTGGCGTGGTGAAAATCGGTGAAATGGAGACATTGAGGTTTGCGGGGAATGCCGCTATAGAGTGGGTGTCGCCCTCTGATGAGGGTGCGCGGGACCCGTAGCTCAGCTGGATAGAGCGTTGCCCTCCGAAGGCAAAGGTCGTACGTTCGAATCGTATCGGGTCCGCCAATCTTTCCAAGCACTTACCGGGTCGCCAGACAGGTTCCCAAATGCCATGGGTACCCGGTTTCAACCCCGCAGAACAGGCGGATACCCGCTAGCCTGTCGGCGCTTGTAGCGGTGGAGGCGCGGTGCATCCCTCGATCCAGGCAAGCTCGATCCAGGCAAGGAAGTGATCCACCCGAATAAGCACTCGCGAGCCGATGCGGGTAATCGCAGGTCCGCTGCTGGTGGCAAGAACGCATTCAAAAGTTCGCTCTGACACGCGGGCGCGGTTAGCCGCCTCACGCTTGGCGAGTAGGAGTTGGGTCATGATTCCTCGTTTGATGGAATTGCCGCCGCGCATATGGACTCTACAGGCCAAGGGGCGCGGGGTGGGTGTTGGGGTGGTGTTTGGGTCGCCTAGCCCAGCCCGGCAATTAAGTTGTTGTTGCGAGCCTGTCCGTAATTCTGTGTGCGAGGCATAACGAACGCCAAGGAGCGTATTATGCCGAGCAAAGCGAAGAAAGTAGACCGTGACGTAGCGAAGCTGCCATCGATCCCGAAGGAGTTGGTGGACCTGTTCCTGGCGGGTCCGATGACCGGGGAAGCGATCAATATAGCGGGTATCGCGTTCAGGACGGCATTGATAGAGGCATCGCTGAACGCGGAGTTGAGCCATTATCTGGGCTACGGGCCCGGTTCGGAGAAGCCCGGTCACGTCACCAACCATCGCAACGGCAGCACGAGTAAGACGGTGCTGACGGGTGATGGTAAAGTGCGGATCGAAGCCCCGCGCGACCGGGATGGCAGTTTCGAACTACTGCTGCTGCCCGGGCATGCCCGCCGTTTCCACGCCTTTGACGACAGCATCGTCGCGCTGTATGCGCGCGGCCTGACGGTGCGCGAGATCCAGGGTTACCTTGTTGAAACGTATGGCACCGAGGTCAGCCCGCAACTGATCAGCACGGTGACCGACGCGGTGCTGGCGGAAGTGACGGCCTGGCAGAGCCGGCCGCTGGAGGCAGTTTATGCAGTCGTATTGTTCGATGCGCCGCGGGTGAACATCCGGGAAGACAATGTGGTGCGCAACAAAGCGGTGTATCTGGCGCTGGGGGAGCGAAGGGACGGCACGCGGGAGATTCGGGGTCTGTGGATCGAGACGACCGAGGGCGCCAAATTCTGGATGAAGGTGTTCAACGACCTACGCACCCGCGAGGCCTGATGCGCCTTTGCGTATGAAAGTAACAAGAAGCCCCTCGTATGCCGGAGCATGGCGTCGTGCTCAGCCCGGTCAAATTGTGGGTCCTCGCCATGCTCGCCCCAAGCGGGGCTGCGCGTGGCTCCGGTCCCGCCGCAAAGCGGCGAATTTGACCGGGCCTGCGCGTGATCGCCGTTACGATGGCAGGTCGGGACGACGGAACAGGCGTTTTGATCGAACCAAGGAACATGGGTCAAAAAGCATCATGAACTTGCCGGCAAGGTCATTACCCAGATACAGTCACTTGCCCAATGGTGGGTGAGACCGAAAACGCCTCACACACAGAAATTCTGATACTTCCCCGTCGGGATAATGCGTGTGACGACAATGGCGGAGCGATCCAGATACTCCGGCACCCGCGGCGCGATCTTGGTCTTCCAGAAATCGGACTCATACACCGCGGCGTAAAGCGCGACCCGTTGTTCCTCGCTGTCGAACCGGCGCAGCCAGACGTAGACAGATGGATCGGTCTCGCCGTGGAAGCTGCCGGTGATGACCATGCCTTTGGAGACCTGGAAGGGGATGATCTCCTCCTCCATCATCTTCACCCAGCCCTCCAGTTGACCGGGCAGCACTTTGTATTGACGCAGTTCGTAGAATGCCATGGGGTTCCCTCGTAATGGTTTTGGACAGCCATCAGCAAGCCACGGCAATCGCAAACACGCAACCTCACCGAGCGCTTTGCGTCTCCGGCTGAGGGGCCGCCGGTAACGCTTTGCCGCCGGCGCTCGCCCTCGCCTGATGCAACAACTCGCCGCACCGCGCATCATCCGCGTCCGAGGTGCCGAACTGAACGGTCGGCAGGATTGCCAGCGGAGCGAACAGCACCGCCAACCCGGCCGCCGCGCCGACCCTTGCCGCTACTTCGCCGCCAGGCTTGATCGATGGGTTCTTGAATGTTCCTGTAATATTGATCCGCGTCGGCAGCGAACCAACCGAGAAGTGCTTGGCGTCCGTCTTCAACGCCAGATCGATCGTCTCTTTCGACAGATTCAGATCGCCGCCGACGTTAGTGATTCCCTCTCCGGTATCCAGCGTCATTGCGTTGAACTTCAGCAGGCCCTGCTGGAGCCCCAGATCACTGACGAAGCATTGCACCTGCGTCTTCTGCGGCACGCCAAGCGCTGACAACAAGGCGTTGCCGAACTGCAAGCCGGTAAGATCGACCAGCACCGCCGACAGATCGCCGCCCGACATCGCCATCTTTATCTGGCCGTTGCCGTTCGCCATCAGCGACGCCAGCGAGTTTCCCGTCGCATCGATCGCCCCGACGCCGCTGACCGCACCGGCCCCTTGGAACGTATGCGTCGCCGCCATCATGCGCGACACATCCAGGTTCTGCATGTGCAGGTCCATCTTGGCGTGGACGTTCTTACCGGATTCCGGCGTCATAATGAGGTTGCCCAGCAACCGCCCTTTGCCGACACCGAAACTGATCGGATGCACGGCGATTTGCCCGCTCACCACGTCCATGGTGACGGCCACATTATCCAGCGGCACGTTACGTCCCTCGATATGCGCGCCGTTATACCGCAAGTGAATATCCGCCCAATCCAACCGAGGCACACTGATCGGCGTATCGGGCAACAACTTATCGCTGGCATTTGCCTTCGCCGCCGCCTCCCGCTGCTGAGGCGTCGCATTCGCGGTGTTGGAACGTCCGGGAGCGCCCCCGGTAAAGCCATTCAAATCCGCCAGATCGACCTTGTTCGACCGCAGGTTCATCGTCACCACCGGCTTGGTTTTGCCCTTCACTTCCGTCCCGCTCGGTTGCTCGTCGATCGAACCCGCTATGTCGGAACTCCCCAGCCGCCCCTGGAAGTCGTCGAACTTTATCTTGTCAAAACCGTCCAGGTTCAAACGACCGGCAATCTGATAGGCCGGTGTTTTCGGAATAGGGAAGCCAACCAGCGGCTCCAACAGACCCATGTCCGGGCCACTGAACTGCAAGCGCAGATCAGCCCCCTCAAATGCAAGTGGGTCACGCAACGTCCCGTTCAGCGCGATCTGCGTCGGTCCGTTGGAAAGATTTAAATCCACTGGCCAAGGGTGTTGCTTGTCGCGTAACGACAACAGCGCGCCGCCTACCAACCGAGCGGTAATGGGCTGATCGGAATATGTCCCATTGGCATTCACCACGATCCGGGCGTCGTCGCCCTTGCCCTCCGACGCGACCTTGGCGCCGAAATCGGCCTTCAATTTCGGAATGACGACATGCACGTCGCCGTCGGCAATTTGCAGGTCACCGACCTTGACGCCGGTTCCTCCGCCGTCACTTTTCCCTCCGCTGGACAAACGAAAATTCGCTGTTCCATCCTTGGTCTCCGCCGCGAGGATCCTGGGTTGATCCAACCCGATCAATGGCAGCACCAAGCCCTGCCCCCGAAAATAAGCCCCGGGGTCAACCTGAAGTGTCAGCGTCCTAATGGCAACGAAAGGCAGATCGTCTCGCGGCCAGTCTGGCGGGTTCGCCACGACCACATCGTCGGCGGCCACCTGCACGACGCGTCCGATCCGCACATGCAAATGCGACAGCGTGACCGGCCTTCCGAGCGCGGCGGATGCTCGGGAGTGCACGATCGGGATGAACCAATCCCAGTTCCAGACCGCCGCAAGAACAGCGAGCAGTACAACCGGGATGCCGATCCAGATCAGACACCGCGTGACTCGGGAACCTGCCATTTTGAGGCAACGGCAGGCCCGTCCGCCGGTTCGCAGCGGCCTGTATCAACTTATGGCGTAGGCGCCGACATAGCCATAAATCGGCCTCAGCGCGTCTGCGGAAGCGCCTGAGGCAATACCTTGCCGCCCACGCTCGCCCGCGCCTCCCGCAGGAGCTCGTCGCAGCGGGCGTCATCGGCCTCGGACGTTCCGAACTGAACCGTCGGCAGGATCGCCAACGGAGCAAACAACGCGGCCAAACCGGCAACGGCGCCAACGCGGGCCACCGCCTCTGCCCCCGGCAGGATCGACGGGTTCTTGAACGTGCCGCTAACGCTGAGGCGGCCCGGCAGCGAACCAACACTGAAGTGCTTGGCGTCAGCCTTAAGCCCCAGGTCGATCGTCTCCTTCGCCAGATCGACCTTGCCACCGATGTTCACGATCGCCTCGCCGGTATCCAGCGTCATCGACTTGAAATCCACCATTCCGTGCCGCAATGCCAGATCGCCAACGAAACACTGAACGGGAGTCTGATGCGGCACCCCAAGCGCGGACAGCAACGCGCTGCCAAATTCAAGGCCGGTCAGATCCACCAATACAGCCGATAAATTGCCACCAGCCATCGCCATTTTCAGTTGACCGTTACCATTGGCCAAAAGCGAGGCAAATGAGTCTCCCGTTCCATCAAGCGCCCCAACGCCACTGATCGACCCGGCCCCTTCGAACAGATTGGTCGCCGCCATGATCCGCGACACATCCAGATTCTGTAGATGCAAGTCCAAACGCACATGCACCGTCTTATCGGTTTGCGGCGCGAGATCGAAGTTCGCCAGCAATTTCCCCTTGCCGACACCGGAGCTAATGGGATGCACCGCGATTGTCCCGCCCACCACATCCATAACCACGGTCAGGTCATCCAGGGGCACGTTGCGTCCCTGAATATGCGCGCCGTGATAGCGCAGGTGGATATCAGCCCAATCCAGGCGCGGCACGCTGATAGGGGTGTTCGGCAGGAACGTTGTCTTTGCCTCGGTTTTCGCGACCACGTCGGCGGTCCGCCCTGGCGTGCCGCCAATAAACCCGCTCAGATCCTTCAGATCGACCTGGTTCGATCGCAAATCCATCGTCACGACAGGCTTCGATCCAAGCTTTCCCTGCGTGGCATTTATTTGCTCCTCGATCGAGCCGGCGATATCGGATGTCCCAATCCGCCCTTGAATCGCGTCGAACCGGATCGTCTGAGCGCCTGGCATGCTCAACTTACCGGCGATCTGGAATGGCGGCGTCTTCGGAATCGGGAAACCGACCAGATGCTCCAACAGGGCCATATCCGGTCCACCGATCTGCAACCGCACATCTGCACCCTCCAGCGAATGTGGATCTCGCAGCGTGCCGTTCAGCGCCAAATGCGTCGGCCCATTTGCAAGGGTCATCGCGATCGGCCAGGGATGCTCGGGATCCGGCAATGACAACTGACCGCCTGTGGACAAATTGCCGGTGATCGGCTGCCCCGAATAGGTGCCCTTGGCATCGGCGACGATTTTTGTCGTGTCGCCGTCAACCTGAGTGGCGACCTTTAGTAAAAAATCAGCCTTTAATCCGGGAATCAGCACCCGGGCATCACTGTCGGTGATGCGGATGTCACCGATCTGCACGACGGGTCCGGCAGGGTCGTAAATCGGCGAAATTTGAAAATTGGTCTTTCCGTCAAGGGCCTCTGTGGCAAAGATCTTGAGGCCATCGATCCCGATTGCCGGCAATGCCAAGCCGTGACCCAGCACATAGCCCCGGGTATCGACCGTGACTGTCAGCAGACGCAGGGAGGCGAATGGCGCGTCGGTATCTTTCCAGCCGGTCGGGTTGGCCATCAGCAGGTCGTCGGCCACGACCTCCGTCACCCAGCCCGGGCTGACATGCAAATGGGCGATGGTCACCGGCCGGCCCAACGCCGCCGAGATGCGCGATTGCGCCGCTGGAATCAACCAATCCCAGTTCCAGAAGCCTACCAACGGTGCGATCACCACGATCGGTGCACCTGCCCAAATCAAGCGCCGCTTCCAGGCGGATCGACTTTGCATCTCGTTGGGCTGGCTCACGTTTCGATCACTTCCGCGCGCTGCGTCTGCCAAGATGGCCGATTAATCGCGAGGATTGCTGCAACATGAATTTACAGCGCGATCGTCTGTATCACCCTTTGGTATAGATGAGCGTCAGCCGGATCGTTTCAAGCTGGCGCATGACCGGCTAATGCCGGACCATCCCCTTGTCGGTGGCTCGTTCCAGCCAGAACCGGCGCAGCCCCAGCACGCACACCGGCAGCACCTGTTCGGCATCCTGCATCAGCCCGTCCAGCGCCTCATCCGTCATCGCCTGACCGCCGCGCTGGTCTTCAGGCAGCGTCATGCCGGCGATGCTGGCGATCGGGATCAGCAACATCGACGCGTCCTCATCCGCCAGGGCCGGCTGCCATTCCTTGGCGCGCAACGTCACCGCCTGCATGAAGCCGGCCGCCCAATCCTCGGCGACCGTCGTGCCGGCCTCATCCTGCCAAAGAATCGCCGAATAGGCCAAGGGGTTGGCGTCCAGACCTGCCTCGATGGCCGCGTAGCGATCCGCCAGGGCCTGTTCGACCGCCGCTTGTTCGTCATCGTCAGCGTAGTCCGGTTCGTCATGATCCCAGACCTCCGCCAGCCATTCGTCCTGCGCCACAACCTCCGGCCCGGCGACCAGGCCGGCGAGAAAACCGTCCAGTTCGGACAAATCCATGCACCCCTGGGGCGCATTGTCGGAGTTCAGGAAATGCGCGAGTTCATCGAGAGTCACCAGATCACCGTCCGCTGCTGTAGGGTTATTTTATAGAACCGGGATTCGTTCCTGTGGAACGGTCCATTGCATGACAAAGCAAGTGGTCTTTCGCAAATGCCGTTCCAAGGGCCTAAAGTAACGCAACCGTCATCCGGAGAGTCCCCGTGGCCACCATTCGAACCGTCTGCGCCCATGATTGCCCCGATATGTGCTCCTTGCTCGCACACGTCGAGGACGGCCGAATCGTGCGCATTCAGGGCGACCCGGAGCAGCCGTTCACCGCCGGTTTCGCCTGCGGCAAGGTCAACCGGGATATGGAGCTGGTCTATTCGCCGGAGCGCCTGACGACTCCGCTGCGACGGGTCGGCCCGAAAGGCAGCGGTGCGTTCGAACCGATCACCTGGGACGCGGCGCTGGACGAAATCGTTGCCCGCTGGACCGGACTTATCGCGGAGTCCGGCCCCGAGACCATCCTGGGCTACGCCTACAGCGCGCATCAGGGCCTAATCAACCGAGGCCTCACCAACGGTCTGTTCCACGCCCTGGGCACCAGCCGGCTGCTCGGTGGCACCGTGTGCGATTCCTGCGCCGATGCGGCGTGGGAGGCGACGGTCGGCCCGATCGGCGGCGCCGATCCGGAGTCAGCGTCCGAGTCCGATCTGTTGATCTCCTGGGGATCGGACCTACACGCCACCAACGTGCATCTGTGGGCGAAGTTTGAGCAGGCGCGCAAACGCGGCGTTAAGCTTGTGGTGATCGATCCGCGCCGGACGCGCACGGCTCAGGCCGCGGATTTATACCTGCCCATCCGGATCGGGACCGACTCGGCCCTGGCGCTGGGCGTGATGCACATCCTGGTGCGTGACGGTCTGGCCGACCGGGCCTACCTGGCCGAACACGCATTGGGCTTCGATCAGGTGGAACGCGACGTGCTGCCGCGCTTTACCCCGGAACGCACCGCCGCCATCACCGGCCTGTCCGTCGCCGATATCGAGCGTTTTGCGGCGATGTACGGTGTCGCGCAAAAATCGTTCATCCGGATCGGCTTTGGCATGAGCCGCTATCTTCACGGCGGCCAGAACCTGCGCACCGTGGCATTGCTGCCGGGTGTGACCGGTGCCTACGGCCGTTACGGCGGCGGCGCGATCGTCGCGACGGCCGCGTCGTTCGATTTGAACTACAATGCCGTGCGGAAGCCGTCGGGACCGGCGACCGCGCGCACCGTCAATCATTTGAAACTGGGCGAGGCTTTGTCGGCGGATGCATCGATCCGAGCGCTGTTCATCGCCGCCAACAATCCGGCCATCACCAATCCGGACACTGCGAAAATCCGCGCGGGACTGTCCCGTGAGGATCTGTTCACCGTGGTGCATGACCCGTTCATGACCGCCACCGCGCGCTATGCCGATATCGTACTGCCGGCGACGACCTATCTGGAGACGGAGGATTTCTACCGTAGCTACGGCACCTACTACATGCAGTATGGACAGCAGGTCGTGGAACCGCTCGGTCAGGCGTGGTCGAATGTGCGGCTGACGCAGACGCTGGCGGCGCGGATGGGGGTCACCGATCCGGTGTTCAATATGACTCCGCCGGACATCATGAAGGAATTGTTCCGGGGCGCTGGCCTGAAAGCCGATCCGGAGACGCTACTGAACGGTGTCGCGGTCTCGATCGCGGGCCGTTCCGGCCAGGAATTCCGGACCCCATCGGGCAAGCTGGAATTCTACTCCCAAACGCTGGCGGATCAGGGCCTGCCGCCGATGCCGGACTGGGCGCCGGAGCCGGCCGCCGCGTACCCGCTTCGGTTGCTGACCACCCCGGGATACTTCCAGAGCCACACGGCCTTCTCCGGCGTCGCCTTCCTGCGCCAACGCGAAGGCGTGCCCTGCGCTGTGCTGCATCCCGAAGACGCGGCCTCGCGCGGACTGACCGATGGGCAGGCGATTCGTTTGAAAAACGATCTCGGCCAGGTGTCGCTGCGCTTAAGGGTTCGCGATGAGGTCCAACCCGGTGTTGTCCTGGTTCCGGGTCAACGCCCGGATGAGGAAGCGGAAGGCGGCACGGTGAACATGCTCTGCGCGGACGGATATACGGACATGGGCGCTGGCGCGACCTACCAGAGCACATGGTTGGAGGTCAGTGCGGTGTAATATCAGTCCGCTTTGAGACTAACGTCGATCGACTATTCCACTGCCGTCCTGGCCCGGCTTGTCCGGGCCACCTGTGCCCTGACGGTGCCGCGATAGGTGGCCCCGACGAGCCTGGCCAAGACGGGGAAGACGATCAACGTCAACGTCCGTTGCTATTACCGGGACGCAACATCCTCATCCCCCTCCGGCTCCAGCCGCCCACGCCGCCGCCGGCCGATCGCCAGTTCCGTCACCACGCCGTGCAGCGTCCGCAATTCCTGATCCGTTACTTCGCCGCGCTGAAACAGATGCTGCAAATTCCGCAGCATCCCAGGCCGCTTCGGCGCATTGCGGAGGAAACCGCACGCATCGAGCTGATCCACCAGATGCGCCAGGAAATTGTTCAGCCGTCCTTTGGTCGCGACCTGGCTTTCATTGGTCATCAGCGACTTTGGCGGCGTGCCATCCTCGGCCGTCCACCACTCATACGCCATCACCATCACGGCCTGAGCCAGATTCAGCGACATGAACGCCGGGTTCAGCGGAAACCGCACCAGCGCATCCGCCTGAGCCATATCGTCGTTGTCCAACCCCGCCCGCTCCGGCCCGAACATTAGCCCGGTCCTCAGTCCCCGCGTGCAAATCTGCCTCAGTTCCACCGCCGCGCCGCGTGCCGTTAGCACCGGCTTCACAATGTGCCGCGGCCGAGGGCAGGTCGCGAACACATGGTGCAAATCCGCCACCGCATCAGCGACCGTCGGATGCACCGTCGCCTCCTCCAGGATGCGATCCGCGCCCGACGCCATGCGCCACGCCTTCTCCTGCGGCCAGCCATCCCGCGGCGCCACCAACCGCATATGAAACAACCCGCCGTTGGCCATGGCCCGGGCGCAGGCGCCGACATTGTCCGCCAATTGCGGGCGGACCAGGATCACCACCGGGCTGTTACCGATCGGGTGCAGATCGGCGCCGCCGTCGCGTCCGGTCATCAGTTGCCACGCCGCCAGATGGAGCCCTTAGCCCCATCCTCCACCGCGATCCCCCGCGCCGTCAGTTCCGCTCGAATCGCATCCGCCCGGGCAAAATTCCGCGACGCGCGGGCCGCAAAGCGTTCCGCGACCAGTGCATCGATCTCCGCCGAATCATCGCCGCCGCCGCGGAACCAAACATCCGGAGTCTGCCGCAACAATCCCAGCAAAGTGCCCGCCGCCAGCAGCCCCGACGCGGCCGCCGTATCCCCGGCCATCGCCGCGTCCGCCATCGCATGCATCATCGACAACGCCAACGGCGTGTTCAGATCGTCGCACAACGCGTCCAGTACTTCGCCGGGCACATCGCCCGCGACCGCGTCCGGAGACTGCTCCAGCGCGCGGTAGAAACGATCGAGTTCTTTCTTCGCCTCGGCCAGACCGTGATCGGAGAAATCCAGCAACGACCGGTAATGCGTGCGCAGCAGCAGCAAGCGGATCGCCTCGCCCGGCGCCTTCGCCAGGACGTCACGAATGGTGAAGAAGTTGCCCAGGCTTTTGGACATCTTCTCGCCGTTGACCTGCAGCATGCCGTTGTGCGTCCAGTAGCGGGCGAACTGGCTGCCGGGGAACGCGCACAGGCTTTGCGCCATTTCGTTCTCGTGGTGCGGGAAGATCAGGTCGCTGCCGCCGCCATGAATGTCGAACGTCTCGCCCAGATACTTCCACGACATGGCCGAGCATTCGATGTGCCAGCCCGGCCGGCCGCGGCCCCAGGGCGAGTCCCAACCCGGCAAATCATCGCCCGACGGTTTCCATAACACGAAATCGCCAGCATCGCGTTTGTACGGCGCAACGTCCACGCGCGCCCCGGCGATCAGCTCATCCTGGCTGCGGCCGGACAGAGTGCCATAGCTGGCGTCAGACCCCACCGCGAACAGCACATGTCCGTCCGCGGCATAGGCATGACCGGAAGCGATCAGCCGCTCGATGATCATGATCATCTCGGCGATGTGGGCGGTCGCCCGCGGTTCCTCGTCCGGTGGCAAGGCACCAAGCGCCGCCATGTCCGTGTGGAAGTCCGCGGTGGTGCGGGCGGTGATCGCGCTGATCGGCTCCCCGGACTCCTTCGCGCGGGCGTTGATCTTGTCGTCCACGTCGGTGATGTTGCGGACGTAGGTCACCGCGTCCGGAAACAGACGCCGCAGCAGCCGCGCGAGCACGTCGTACACCACCACCGGGCGCGCGTTGCCGAGATGCGCGAGATCATACACCGTCGGGCCGCAGACGTACATGCGCACGTTGGCCGGATCGACCGGTTCGAACCGTTCTTTGTGGCGGCTCAGGCTGTTGTGCAGGGTTAGGTGCGGCATTTTACTACGGTCCATCATCGGCGGCGGTTCTGATTTTGGAGAGCAATCGGCCCCACCCCTCGCCCTTACCGTCATGACCGGCTTGTCCGGGCCACCCGGGCAGCACAGGGGCCGCGACAGGTGGCCCGGACAAGCCGGGTCATGACGGTGGGGCGGCGAGGGCGGAGCGCAGCGGACAAGCCCACTTTCCATCGTCGAAACCGCTGCATTATCAGCTTTTCGCTTTGTCCGCGAAACCGGCCGCCAACGCAACGCGATTTGACTCAACAGGGGAGGGACGTTACCCACGACACTCCTGTTGAGAACCATTCGCAAATGTCCGATCGCTTGCTGACACCAGACGCGACGCGTCGCGCGGCCTCCCGCCTGCGCCGTTTCATGGCGGTGTTCGGCCCCGGGCTGGTCGTCATGTTGGCGGATACGGATGTTGGCAGCATCGTCACGGCCGGGCAGAGCGGCGTGCAATGGGGCTACCGCCTGCTGTTGCTGCAACTGCTGTTGGTTCCGGTTCTCTATATGGTGCAGGAACTGACCGTCCGCCTGGCGATCTTCACCGGGCGCGGCCACGGCGAGTTAATCCGCGACACTTTCGGTCCGGTCTGGGCCTGGCTGTCCGCCATCGGGTTGGGTGTCGCCTCGATCGGGGCGCTGCTGACCGAATTCTCCGGCGTCGCCGGGGTGGGAGAGCTGTACGGCCTTCCCCGTTTCATCTCGTTGCCCATGGCTGCCGGCGCCTTGCTGCTCGTCGTCATTACGGGGTCCTACCGGCGGGTCGAACGGGTGGCCATGGCGGTCGGCCTGTTCGAGCTGGCGTTCTTCTTCGTCGCCTGGGCGGCGCATCCCGACGGGGCGGCGCTGATGGCAGGCTCGATCGATATCCCGTTTCGCAATCCCGAGTATTTGTATCTGGCGGCGGCGAATATCGGGGCGGTGGTGATGCCCTGGATGGTATTTTACCAGCAGTCCGCCATCGCCGACAAACGCCTGGGCCCCGAACACCTTGCGGCCGCCAGATGGGACACGGCGATCGGCGCGGTGATCACGCAATTGATCATGGCGGCGGTGCTGATCGCCTGCGCCGCCACGATCGGGCGCGGCAATTCCGAGGCCGCCTTGTCCACCGTCGGCGACATGGCGCAGGCGCTTACCCCGTTCCTCGGCACCACCATGGGAAACCTCATCTTCGGCCTCGGCGTTCTCGGTGCCGGCATGGTCGCCGCGATCGTTGTCTCGCTGGCATTCGCCTGGGGCCTGGGGGAGGTTGCCGGGTATCGCCGGTCCCTGGAACTGCATCCGCTGGAGGCGCATTGGTTTTACGGCGTCTATGCGTTCTGCGTCATCGCGGGCGCGCTGATCGTTGGGGTCTGGCCCAATCTGGTGGCTCTGAATGTGGCGGTGCAGGTGATGAACGCGTTCATGCTGCCGCTTGTGCTCGGGTTCCTGATCGCGCTGGCGATCAAGGCGCTGCCACGGGCGCACCGGCTGCAAGGCGTGTATCTTTGGGTGGTGGTCGCCGTGGCTGTGGTGACCTGCGCGCTGGGCGTATTCGGTGGGTTGTCGGGAGCGGGGTTAGTCTAGCCTCAAACCGCCTCAAACCGCCCCAACCGCACCGCCGTGTGCCCTCGGCTCGGTCGCAGGCTCGGCATCACCAGCAGACACTCATCGTGCGGCGTGCGGATTTCCGTCTCGCCGTCCGTCGCGATCAGAGTGTCGCGCCGCGGAATGATATCCCCGCCCCGAAAGGTCTTCACAAAACAGAAATTGGAGGTCATCGCCGTCACCGCCGTCGTGACCGTGGCGATCCGCGTTGGTGCGGGTTCCGGCACCGGCGGCAGCGGCGCATCCGGCGCGGCCATCCCAAGATGCCGCAGCAACCCGGCGACACTTGCATTCATCGTATCGACGGTTGCCTGTTCCCAGTGCTGCCCGGCCTCCACCAGACACGCGGCGAACGGCGTCTCCGCCCGGGAAAACCGTGTGTAATCGATCAGCCGCCGCCCATTCGCATGCCCATGGTCCGCTACCACCAGCGGCGGTGTGCCGATCGCCCTGGCCATCGCCCGCCCCTTCTCCGGTACGCCGCTGAGGATCAGCGCCTCGGACGGCCACAGCATCGAATGCAGGTCCAGCACCACATCCACGGAATCAATTAAGCAACGAAAATCCCGGGCGCGGTCGAGTTCTATGGAACGGCGTGGCCCGTTCAGGATCGTTTCGTCCCAAACGCGATTCATATCCTCGTCAAGAAAACGCGAGGCCGTCGGGCGCAACGGATCGAACCGCTCGAACGCCGCCAGATTGAGAAATCCGAACGACAACCGCCCTTTCTCCGGCCGCAAACCGGCCCGCAGCAGCCGGTCCAGCACGATGGCGCCCGCCAGTTCATTGCCGTGCATTAATGACAGCAACGCGACATGCGGGCCGGGGCGGTTCGACTCCAGCGTCGTGAAGCCCGCGATACCGGTGTTGCCCGCGATCCACGGCGCGATGTCGGGTGCGACAATGCGAACCTTGAAGTCCGGCAGCGGCGCGGTTGAGGTGAACGACGGCATCGCGGTCACACCAGCAGCCGATCGGCAAGGCGCCGGATAAAGCGGTCGCAGGCGGCCAGCTCGGACTCCGCGATCCACTCGTCCGGCTGATGCGCCTGCGCGATATGGCCAGGGCCGCAGATGATCGTCGGAATACCGGCTCGTTCGAAAAAACCGCCCTCGGTGCCATAGGCGACTTTGCCGGCGCTGTTGGAGCCGGCGAGTTGCTTCACCACCGTGGCCAACGGATGATCGGCTGGCAGCGCCATGCCGGGCATTTCCAGTGCGACTTCGTAAGAAAACCCGCAGTCGGGATGGACCGCCTTCATCGCCGGCTCGATCGTTTCGGCAATCCACGCCTTCATCCGATCCGCGTGAACATAGGGCGAGTCGCCGGGAATGGGCCGCCATTCCATGGTGAACGAGGCGCTTTCCGGAATGATATTCAGAATCGTGCCACCCTGCATGGTGCCGACATGGATGGTCGTGTGCGGCGGGTCGAAGCCGTCCTCGAACGGGCCTTCCGCCGCCAGCCGGCGTGCCTCGCGGGCAACATAGGCAATCGCCTCACCGGCCGCCTGCGCCGCGTTGACGCCCTTCGAGGGCTCACTGGAATGGCCGGTCAGTCCGCGCACCGACACGTTCAGGTTCAGCTTTCCTTTGTGGGTCAGGATCGGCTTCATGCCTGACGGTTCGCCGACCAGGCACAGATCAGGGCGCAGGCCGGACTCGCCGATATCCTGGATCAGCCGCTTCACACCGTGACAGCCCACTTCCTCATCGTAGCTGATGAACAAATGCAGCGGCCGCAGCAACGGCAGCGCCTGGAAATCGGGAATCGCGGACAGGCAGGCGGCGACGAAACCCTTCATGTCGCAGCTTCCGCGCGCGAACAGCTTGCCGTCGCGCCGCTGTAGCGCGAACGGATCGCTGGTCCAGGCCTGGCCATCCACCGGAACGGTATCGACATGGCCGCTGAGCGCCAGGCCGCCCGCGGTTTCCGGTCCGATCACCGCGTGCAGGTTGGCTTTTTGGCCGGCGGCGTCAGTACTGACGCGATACGTCACCCCATGGTTGTCCAGGTACTCCCGAATAAAGCCGATCAGCCCAAGATTCGAATGCCGGCTGGTGGTGTCAAACGACACCAGCCGGTCCAGCACTTCAGTCGTGGTCATCCGGGTCGCGGCGGTTTGAACAGTGAGCATAAGTGCACTCTATACGGGTCCGCGCGGGCGGCAACCGGTGGGGTGGGGGCTGAAACCGTGCCGCCGTCCCGGTTCCTGACGGTTCAGGCGGGGCATCGGCCCGACTCACAATCTCTTGTACTCTGGTTTGCCCAGTTAATCGTGCCGTGGCCGTGCAAATTCCCGCGATCGGGTTCGGTTCGGAGGTCTCGATAGTGCTTGCGCGGGCAGGTCCCGAAGTGACATCGTCGGCATAACAATAAAGACGGGAGGACAGCGGCGATGGACGCATCCATGAGTCCGGCATTGGCACGCGCGGCGGTGCTGGAACGCATGACGTTGCGAAAAGTCTATTTTCGTTTGGTGCCGTTTTGTTTCCTGCTTTACATCCTGTGCTACGTGGATCGCATCAATGTCAGCTTCGCCGCGCTGACCATGAACAAGGATCTCGGCCTCAGCGCATACGTCTATGGCCTGGCCGCGGGCGCGTTCTTCTGGGGCTACTGCCTGCTGGAAGTCCCTTCCAACATCATCCTGGAAAAAGTCGGCGCCCGCTTGTGGATCGCGCGGATCATGATCTCGTGGGGGCTGCTGTCGGCGGCGACCGCGCTGGTGACCGGCCCGACCAGTTTCTTCATCGTCCGCGTGCTGATCGGGATCGCCGAGGCCGGTTTGTTTCCCGGCCTGCTGCTGTATTTTCATCGCTGGTTCCCGCAGGAGCACCGCGGCCGCGTGGTCGGCTGGTTCTTGACCGGCCTGCCGCTGGCGACCGCCATCGGTGCGCCGGTGTCCACCGCGTTCTTGCAGATGGAGGGCATCCTGGGCCTGCACGGCTGGCAATGGATGTTCGTCGGCGAAGGCATCCCGACCGCATTGATCGGCATCACCGTGCTGTTCTTCCTGACCGAACGCCCGTCGGAGGCTAAGTGGCTGGAACCGGACCAACGGGCCTGGCTGGATGACCGGCTGCGGCGCGAGACACATGCGATCGAGCAGGTGCGCAGCTTTGGCGTGCTGTCCGCGATGACCAACCCCAGATTGCTGATCCTGACCGTGATCTTCGCCGGAATCGGCATGGCGGGGGTCGGCACGGTGCTGTTCCTGCCGCAAATCCTGAAGTCGATCGGGGTGACCAACACGCAGGCCGGGCTGCTGACCTCGGTGCCGTATGTGTTCGGGACGATCGCGATCGTGGTGTGCGGGCACTTGTCGGACAAGGTCGCCGATCGGTACTGGACGCTGGTGGTGACGTGCGGAATCGCCACGATCGGGATGCTGCTGGCGGCGATGCTGCACGACAGCCTTTGGGTGCTGGCGGCGTTCTCGGTGGCAACGATCGGGTTTTACGGTATGAAGTCGCCGTTCTGGCCGTTGCCCTCCACCTTCCTGACCGGGTCGGCGCTGGCGGCCGGGCTGGCCCTGGTGAACTCATTGGGGAATTTTGCCGGGTATCTGGGGCCGATCGCCGTTGGCTATGCGAAGGACGCGACCGGGAATTTCGAGGCCGGATTGTATGTGCTCGCTGGGGCCGCGTTCGTCTCGACGATGACGGCGTTGGGGTGTGCGCTGTGGATGCCGAGGGGGGCGACCTCGGTGGGGCGGTTGGTGCCGATCCGGCGATAGCGTCGGACCGACGCTATCGTTTCTAACTCTGTATGGTTAGAGACCCAGATCGCTCAGTCCCGGATGATCCAGCGGCCGAGCCGAACCGACGGGCCAGTGGAACAACCGAGCCTCCGGCAGGAGCGGCAAATCGTTGATGCTGGCATAGCGCACCCGCATCAGGCCGCGCTGATCGAACTCCCAATTTTCATTGCCATAGGCGCGGAACCAGAGGCCGGACTCGTCCTGGTATTCGTAAGCAAATCGCACCGCGATTCGGTTGTCGGTGAACGCCCAGAGTTCCTTGATCAGCCGATAGTCGCGCTCATTGGCCCATTTCCGCGTCAGGAACGCCACGATTTCCGGCCGGCCCTGGAAGAACTCCCGCCGGTTCCGCCAACGGCTGTCCTCGGTATAGGCCAGCGAAACCCGTTCCGGATTGCGGCTGTTCCAGCCATCCTCGGCGGCGCGGACCTTGATCCGCGCGGTTTCCAACGTGAACGGCGGCAGCGGGGGGCGGTCGGTGGACATGATCGTTTCCTTTACCGGCGGACGATGGAGTGGCCGGTCATTTCCGCAGGCTGCGGAATGCCCATCAGCGCCAGCATTGTCGGCGCCAGATCGGCCAACCGGCCATCGCCGATCGCCGTCGCCCCGCCGCCCATCAGCAGCACCGGCACTTTGTTGGTCGTGTGCGACGTATGCGGTCCACCGGTTTCGGGATCCTTCATCATCTCACAGTTGCCGTGATCGGCGGTGACCAGCAGTGCGCCACCCTGCCGCTGCACAGCCTCGGCGATGCGACCGAGGCCGGTATCCACCGTCTGCACCGCTGTGATCGCAGCCGCCAGCACGCCGGTGTGGCCGACCATGTCCGGGTTAGCAAAATTCAACACGATCATATCGTATTTGCCGCTGTCGATCGCCGCGACCGCTTTGTCCGTCAGTTCCGGCGCCGACATTTCCGGCTGCAGATCGTAGGTCGCGACCTTGGGGGAGGCGACCATGATCCGGTCCTCGCCTTCATAGGCGATCTCTCGCCCGCCGTTCAGGAAGTAGGTGACGTGCGGGTATTTCTCCGTCTCCGCCATGCGAAGCTGCGTCTTGCCAGCGTTGGCGACAACCTCGCCCAAAATGTTGGTCAAACGATCCGGTGCGAACAGCACGCCCAGAAACGGTGCCAAAGCATCGGAGTAACGAGTCATCCCCACCGCGGCGGCCAGTTTCAGCACCCGTTTGCGCGGAAACCCGTCGAACGCCGGGTCCAGCAGCGGCGCCAGGATTTCCCGCACCCGGTCGGCGCGGAAGTTGAAGCACAGGATGCCATCGCCGTCTTTCATCCCCGCGTAATCGCCGATCACCGTCGCTGGAACGAATTCGTCGAATTTCCCGGCCGCGTAGGCAGCCTGAATGGCGTCGCCCAGCGTCGCGGCCCGGGCGCCCTCGGCTTCGGCGATCGCGTTGTAAGCCTGGGTGACGCGTTCCCACCGCTTGTCGCGGTCCATCGCGAAATAGCGGCCAATGACGGTGGCAACCGGCACGCCGGCCGGCAGCGCGGCTTGCAGGCGTTTCAGGTCCTCACCGGCTGATTGCGGTGGGGTGTCGCGTCCGTCGGTGATGGCATGCACGACCGTCCGGATGCCCGCCGAATGCAAATACCCGGCGATGGCGGCGCCATGATCCTGGTGCGAATGCACCCCGCCCGGCGACACCAAGCCGATCAAATGGCAGGTTCCACCGGTTTTCCTCAGCGCATCCACCAGTTCGGTGAACGCCGGCATGGTCGCGATGGAGCCGTCGGCGACCGCATCGCCAATCCGCACCAGTTCCTGCTTCACCACCCGGCCGGCGCCAATATTCAGATGCCCGACCTCGGAATTGCCCATCTGGCCCTCCGGCAAACCGACATCGCGGCCGGAGGCTTGCAGGAAGGCATGCGGGCAGGACTGCCACAAGCCGGAGAACGCGGGTGTCTTCGCCAGTCGCACGGCATTGTCCGCGCTGTCCTCCCGCCAGCCGAAGCCGTCGAGGATCACCAGCATGACCGGTCGTGTCGCCATTTGTTGCAATTCCTTCGCCTGCGGTGAGCCGTGAGCGCCTGCCTAGCGCCCCGGGACCCTGTGGACAAGTCGTGACATCAGTCCAGCGTTTCTCGATAGCTCAGCGTGGCGATCACGCCGACGACCAGTGTAAACGCCGCGATCGGCCAAAGATCGGGCGCGATCTCGGTAATCCCGTTCCCCTTCAGCAGCATACCGCGCACGATCCGCAGCGCGTGGGTGGTTGGCAGCAGTTCCCCCACCCATTGCGCCCAGACCGGCATACCTTTGAACGGAAACATGAAGCCGGACAGCAAAAACGATGGCAACAACGTGAACTGTGCCATCTGGATCGCCTGCATCTGATTGCGCGCGAGGGTAGAGAACGTGATGCCCAGCGCCAGATTGCTGGCAATGAACAGACCGAGCGCAACACTGAGCAGCGGGATGGAGCCGCGCACCGGCAGCCCGAACACCGCCACCGCGATTGTCATGATCATCACCACCTGCACGTAGCCGATCACGATATACGGCACGACCTTCGCCAACATCACCTCAATCGGCCGCACCGGCATCGCCAGCAGATTCTCCATCGTTCCCCGCTCGGTTTCCCGCGTGATCGACAGGGTGGTCACGAACAGCGTCGATATGATCAAAACAATACAAATCAACCCCGGCACGATGTTCAGGACGGTCAGTTGTTCGGGATTGTAACGAGCATGCAGATTGAACTGGAACGGCACCTGTGCCGGTACGGATCGCATCGACGGCGGCAGATCCCGGTCCAGTGCGGTCATCAAACCGGCGAGCGCGGCGGCGGCATTGCCGATCGCGGTCGGATCGGTGGCGTCAGCATCGACCAGCACCGAGGGTTGCTCGCCCCGATCGACCGAACGGTCGAAGTTGGGCGGGATCTCGACGACGAACAGCAGTTCGCCATCGGCCAACCCCCGTTCGGCCTCCGCCTCCGACGCCAGCGGCCTGATGTCGTAGTAGCCGGTGTTCTTCAGGGCCATCAGCAGGGAACGTTCATAGCTGGAATGATCCACCGTCAGAATCCCGGTGGGGAGATGCTTTGGATTGGCGTTGATCGCGTAGCCGAACAGGAACAACTGCATGACCGGCAGCGCGATGATCATGCGCAAGGTGAACGGATCGCGGCGAACCTGGATCCATTCCTTGCGCAGCAGCGCCAGGAAGCGCCGGAACGAAAAACCGTTCATGGGGCGGGCTGGCTGAGCATATGGATGAACACGTCCTCAAGCTGTGGCGGGACCTCCCGCCAGACCAATCCACTATCGAGCGCTTTGGTTGCCGCTTCCAACGCGGCTCGGTTCATCCCGGCGATGTGCAGCGCGGACCCGAACACGGCCGCCGACTCCACGCCCGGCATCGCTCGCAGGGACCGGGCCGCGAGATCCAGCCCCTCGCCGGTCGCGGCGAACGTGACCAGACCGCTGCCCTTGGCGACCTCATCGGGCGTACCCTGCACGACGATCTTGCCGTCCGAGAGATAGACGATCCGGGCGCAGCGTTCCGCCTCGTCCATGTAATGGGTGGAGACGAGGACCGTCAGCCCGTCCGCCGCCATATCGTGGATCAGGTCCCAGAATTCCCGCCGCGCTTTGGCATCGACGCCCGCCGTGGGCTCGTCCAGCAGCAACAGTTTTGGCTTGTGCAGCACGCAGGCCGCGAGAGCGAGACGCTGCTTCCAGCCACCCGACAACTGCCCGGCCAACTGGTCTGTTCGGTCTGCCAGACCCATCCGGTCAATGATCGCCTTGACGGCCTCGGCTCGATTGTCGATTTCGTACACCGCGGCAACGAAATCCAGGTTTTCGCCGACCGTTAGGTCCTCGTAAAAGCTGAAGCGCTGCGTCATGTAGCCGATCTGGCGCCGGATCAGCGGCGCATCGCGAACGATATCCAGGCCAAGGCACGTGCCACCGCCGCCATCCGGCTTGACCAGACCGCACAGCATGCGGATCGTGGTGGTCTTGCCGCTGCCGTTGGCACCGAGGAACCCGCAAATTTCGCCGGCGCCGACCGCCAGCGTCAGGCCATCCACAACCTTGCGTTCTCCGTATCGTTTATGCAGATCGCGGACATCGATGACAGGCGCCGCCGTCATGGCGTCACCACCGGCCGCACCTCGATCGGCTCACCGGGATTGAGCCGAACCGCTTGCTCGCGCGCCGGACGGGCTTCGACGATGAACACCAGCTTGGCTTTACTCGACTCGCTGTAGATCAAGGGTGGCGTATATTCAGCCTGGGGAGAAATGAACGAAATCCGGGCGGTCAGTCCGGTAGGGCAACCGTCGCAGGCAAGCGCGACCCGGTCATCGAGGTGAACGGTCGAGAACAACGCCTCCGGGACAAAGAACCGGACAAAAATATTGCCGGGCGGCAACAACGATACCACCGGCGCTCCGGCCGCCATCGTTTCGCCCGGGCGAGCCAGCACGTCGGCAACGCGGGCGCTGACCGGCGCAACGACCCGGCGCTGTGCCAGCCGCCATTCCGCCATATCCAGCGCCGCCCGGGATGCCGCGACCGATGCGCGTTGCGCCTCGATCTCCCCATCCCGTCCCATCGGGGCGCGGGACTGTTTCAGGGCGGCCTGTAGTGCCTCGACCTTGGCCTGCGCCGAACGGTAATCGGCCCGCAGTTGATCGACGCTTTGTTTGGTGGCGTCGCCGCGTGGCAGCAGATTTTCGCCGCGCGCCAGATCGCCCGCGATGCGGGCCAGGGTCGCCTGCGCGTCGGCCAAATTGGCTTCGGCCTGCTCGATTTCGGTGGGTTTGCCACCCGCCATCAGGTTGGCGAGCTGCCGTTCCGCCTGCGCCAGCATCTGAGCGGCCTGATCGCGCGCGGCCCGGTCGTTGGCGTCGTCCTGGGTGAACAAGACCGCGCCGGCCTCAACCGCATCCCCACGCGAGACGGCGACGGCCGTCAGCAGCCCTTGCTGGGTCGGGCCGACCTTGACGAAGTCCGCTTCAGCGTAACCCTGCCACATGATCGGATCAGGACGGCGCGATGACCACCACCAGGCGCCGCCACCGGCAGCAACCAATAGCACGACCAGAAGCAGCACACGTCTCGTCACACCGGATCATCCTTCCTGGTGAGCCGGTCAGGGCGTCACAAGTTGCCTGATGCTAAACTATCAGGGGACGATCCGATCGGGGAAGAATCGGAAACTACTTACGGATGGCCAAGCGGCGATAAATGCCGGAGTGGCTCGTTCAAACCGAGACGACGCGGCCAGGGAAGCCGCCGGCACTGAGCGGGCGTTAGTTCCGCGGCAACCGCGTCGTCGTTGGCGCATCCGGGTTTTGCGCTCTGTGCCGCAGCAGGTGATCGGCGAGCACGCAGGCCATCATCGCCTCACCCACCGGTACGCCGCGAATGCCGACGCACGGATCGTGGCGGCCTTTGGTGACGATCTCGATCTCGTTCCCCAGCCGATCGACGGACTGCCTGGGGGCGAGGATCGAACTGGTCGGCTTCACCGCGAATCGCGCCACGATCGGTTGCCCGGTGGAAATGCCGCCCAGGATACCGCCGGCGTGGTTCGATCCGAATTCGACCAGCCCGTCGCGCATGCGCATCTCGTCGGCATTCGCCTCACCGGACAGCGCGGCGGCGGCGAAGCCCTCGCCGATCTCGACACCCTTGACGGCATTGATCGACATCAGCGCGCCCGCCAGATCGGCATCCAGTTTGCCGTAAATCGGCGCCCCCAGGCCGGGAGGCACGCCGTCGGCGACAACCTCGATCACTGCCCCGGCCGAGGACCCGGATTTGCGCACACCCGACAAATACTCGTCCCAAATCGCAGCCATGACAGGGTCCGGGCAGAAGAACGGGTTCTCGTCCACCTGCGCCCAATCCCAGCGGTCGCGGTCGATAGCGTGCGGCCCGATCTGCACCAGGGCGCCGCGGATGCGAACCGCGCTGCCCAGTACCAACCGGGCGACCGCGCCCGCCGCCACCCGCATCGCGGTTTCCCGAGCCGAGGATCGCCCGCCGCCACGGTAATCGCGGACTCCGTATTTCAGGTCGTAGGTCAGGTCGGCATGACCCGGCCGGAACTGGGTCGAGATCGCCGCATAATCTCGAGAACGCTGATCCTGGTTCTCGATCATCAGGCTGATCGGAGTGCCGGTCGTGACGCCCTCAAACACCCCGGACAGGATGCGAACCTGGTCCGGCTCCTGCCGCTGGGTGGTGAATTTGGACTGGCCGGGGCGGCGTTTGTCCAGCCACGGCTGGATATCCGCCTCGGTCAGAGGCA
The DNA here is from genome assembly GCA_903932145.1 of uncultured Rhodopila sp. Taxonomy (GTDB): domain Bacteria; phylum Pseudomonadota; class Alphaproteobacteria; order Acetobacterales; family Acetobacteraceae; genus Rhodopila. The sequence continues at coordinate 157,408 of CAIZFE010000042.1, forward strand.
ACCGCGGCGGGCAGCCATCGACGACCCCGCCGATCGCCGGCCCGTGGCTTTCGCCCCATGTGGTGACCCGGAACAGATGACCGAAACTGTTATGGGACATGGCGGCGCTCTGTCAGCCTTCGACGGTGGCGATATCGGGCGCGTCCGGATGCTTCATCCCGACGGTGTGGTAGCCGCAATCGACATGATGCACCTCGCCGGTCACGCCGGATGACAGGTCGGATAGCAGATACAGCCCGGCGCCACCGACCTCGTCGATCGTCACGTTGCGCCGCATTGGCGAGTTCAACTGATTCCAGCGCAGGATATAGCGGAAATCGCCAATCCCGGAGGCGGCCAAAGTCTTGATCGGACCGGCGCTGATGGCGTTGCAGCGAATGCCATCGGTTCCCAGATCGGCGGCGAGATAGCGCACCGAGGCCTCCAGCGCCGCCTTCGCCACGCCCATCACGTTATAATGCGGCACCACGCGTTCAGCGCCCAGATACGACAGCGTCAGCAAACTGCCGCCCGGCTTCATCATTGGCACCGCACGCTGGGCAACAGCGGCGAACGAGTAGCACGAGATATCCATCGCCTGGAGGAACGCGACGCGGGGTGTGTCCATATAGCGCCCGCGCAAATACTGCTTGTCGGCGAACCCGATCGCGTGGACCACGAAATCCAGCCCGTCCCAACGCTCCGCCAATGCGGCGAAGGCGGCATCGGTACTGGCATCGTCAGCCACATCGCACGCCACAACCAGGTCGGAACCGACCGAAGCTGCCAGCGGGCGCACGCGCTTCTCCAACGCCTCGCCCTGGTAGGTGAACGCCAGTTCGGCGCCCTGTGCGGCACAGGCCCGGGCAATGCCCCAGGCCAGCGAGCGGTCATTGGCAACCCCCATTATGACGCCGCGTTTACCGCGCATCAGGGTGCCTTCGACCGGTAAGGGTGCCGGCGCACTATCCGTCATGTTGATCCTCTCGGTGGCGATGTCCGGTCAACGGCATCGCTGAGTCGTGGTGGCACAATGCAAAGGGATCGGGCAAGGGGCGGCGCGCGTTTTGTTCGCGCCAAAGAACGCTGAAGGGCGGCAAGCCCGGGGTGTTCATGGTCCGGCCGCGACCCGGCGCCGAACGGTGGGCGCCGTCAATGTTGGGCCGGTTAAGGGTTTGCTCCGCCGAATCGCTGGTTTGGGTGTCCGGCCGGCTATCGGTGCCGGCACCGGTTCGACCGACGGATTTTCCCCGGTCAGACGACCGATCAACTGGCAGTAGGAGTCGAGATAATCCGCCATTGCCAGCCGTCGCATCGCATAGGAACGGGCATTCTCCCGCAGCTTGCCCGTCAAATTCTTGTCTTCGAGCAGACCCAAAACGGTTCGGGCCAGGGTCAGCGGATCAAGGGTGGGGGTTATCAGACCGTTGTCACCGTGGGTGACGAATTCCCGTACCGCCTGTGTATCGCCACCGACAACCGCGCAACCGATCGCCAAAGCCTCCCGCAGCGACCAGGACGCCACGAACGGATACGTCAAATAGACATGCGCGTCGGATCGCCGCAACGCCGCGAGATAAGTCGAATAAGCGACGCGTCCAGGAAACACGACACGGTCCATGTCGATATCCTGGCCCACCTCTGCCAACATTCGGTCGCGCCAGGTGCCGCCACCGGCCGGGCCGGAGCCGTAGCTGACGCCATCGCCGCCAATCATCACAACCTTGATGTCCTTGCGCGCCCGCATCAGCTCGGGCAGCGTTCGCATCATGGTGTGGAAGCCGCGATAAGGCTCCAGATCGCGCGACACATAGGTCACCAGTTTGTCTGTCGGCCTGATCGTCATGCCGCCGATCTTCAGCGTCTTTTTGTGGGCCGCCGGATCGGGACGGCACAGCTCCAGATCGACGCCTTCCCACAGCAGATCGATTTTCGGCTGTGCCCAATCCGGGTAGGTCGAGAGCTGCCACGCGGTCGGGCATTGGCCCGCGCCGCCCAGATTGAGCGCGATATGATTGATCGCGTTCTTCGCCCGGATGCGCGGGAAATCCAGCGGTTCGGCCGGAAATTCAGGATCGAAGCCGACATCGGCCGAATCGTGCTGGTAGTAGAATTCAAAATAGCCAAGCATCGGGGCGTTGGGCCACAGGTCGCGGAGATTGAGCATCTCGCCCCATCCGTGATGGCCGATAATGATGTCGGGCGTATAGCCGAGATGGCGCAAACCGAAGGCGGTTTTGAACACCGCCTCGGCCCGTTTGACACCGTTGTCGAGTTCCCGCGCGGCAATGTGGGTTTCGGCGATGTCCAGCGGAGGCCGTTGATAGGGGACCTTACGGACCCCCGGAATTTCGTTGGCATTCGGTTCGGTGATGAACACGACCTCGTGCCGGCCCGACGCGACGAGGTGGCGAACGATATGCAGGAATTGTCCGGGATAGTTCTGGTGGACAAACAGGAACTTCAATCTGGTCACCTCGTCTGGCCGGGCGGCTGCCCGGACCGGAACCGTCGTCAGCCGGCACGGGCGCCGGCTGACTTTGGATGCTTAGTCGCGCAATGCTTAGTCGCGTGGAAAAAGGCCCTTGGCACGCGGCTTCACGGGCGTTTTGGGGGCAGCCGGCGTCTTGCCGGGTTTCGCCTTACCGGCGGGTCGTTTCGGGGCATTCGCAGCCGTCGCTTTGGCATTGACCTTCGGGGAAGATGCAGCCGCGACGGCGCCACGGGGGCGCAGCACGATTTGGAACGCTTCCAATGCGGCCAGGCTTGGGGCCTCGCAGGCCTCACCACCGTTGACCGGTCCTACCGCACTGCCATCGACAAAGGTCGCGGAATATCGACATTCAAAGGCTTTCGCGGCGGCGCCCTTCAGCCGCACCTTCAGGCCGAGCAGTGGCAATGCCATCCCGCGGCTACCGCAGAACTTCCCGCCTTCAACCCAGGGAGACAGCCAATTGCGGCCGAGCACCGCCTGATATTCGATGTCTTGCAAGGCAATGCCGTTGGCCGGCGCAAGACCGAAGCCCTCTATCCACTGGCGGCTGCCCTTGATCCCGAGCCAGTCGCCCAACATGCAGGTGAGGTCGCCGGAGAGCTGGACGTGCGCCATGACTTCGGGATTTGTCTCCGGCACAGGGGGAGTGGCGGCGTTCGGTTTTGCCGTCGTCGGCGCTTCGGGTCCGCTCGCGCCGGCGGCGGCCGCTTCCGCGCTCAAACGCAAAACCTGTAGGCTGGGAGGCGCATTCTGGCCTTTGAGCTGATAGATCGTCACCAGAATAGGGGCCGAACCATCCGCTATGCGAACCAGGGCGGCCGTGCCGTCCAGCCACCCATCTTCACGAAAGGTGCTGACGCTGACAGCTTCCTGACGCCCGCCGAGTCCCGGGGCAGGCGTAATCCGAACGCCTGGCAGGCCGGTGGTTGGATCGGGCGGAGCGCTGCCCGGCGTTTGGAAAACGCAAAACAGTCCGGTGTCCAGCGTCATCAGATGCGCGGTGACCTGCAATTCGGCAACCCGGCTGGACGGATTCGGGGTGGCGTTGTCCACCCGGGTATTACCTGCCGGGACATGCCCCGCGGGCGATTGTCCATCGGGGACGGTGTCCGCTTGGGACGCGCCGGGGCGCAGCTTGGCCGGTGGGGTCCGTGTTGAAGGGGTGACCGGTGCGGCGGGCGGTGTCGCCTTGATCCGGGTGCGTAACGCGCTCGCGGCTTCAGGAATGCGGCTAACTCGCTTTGTGGATTTTTCGGCCATGTCTCGACTTATGTCATCAGGTCAAAAGGATCGGCGGAGGCAACGGAGCATCTGCCGCCGGGGGAAAAATTATGCCATTATCGAGATCGTTTGTTTTGCACGCACATATCCTCAATGCCCCGGCGCCCGTATGGCGGCAATCAGTGCGTTGTTAATAGCACTGGCGGGCAGTGCCAATGGAAGCAGAATTCCGCGCCCGGTTTGTCGAATTCGTTCGGCCGGCGCGCCGATGTCGAATGCCGCCACGGTCAATCCGGCACGCCAGAGGTCACCGAGGCTGAGGCACCAGGTTTCCGGCCAAATCGACGCGATGAAGCCGATATTGGCGTTTTGTGCCGCGATCAGATCAACGGCCTCACCTGGTTCGAACCGCCCCGTCACAAAAACCCGTCCGGTGGCCATCAGGGCCGCATCGTCGATGGTATGGCCGACAACGACGAACTCCAGATCCAGGTTGCGCTGTGCCGCGTTGCGGGCGCAGGCAAGCAAGACTTCGTATCCTTTGTGTACGCCGATCGAGCCGACCACACATACCCTTGCCCGGGTTTCCAGCTTGGCGCCGTGCGGTCCGGAGCGCCCGGCCGTCATTCCGGGATCAGCGAGAGGAATACTGGCGTCGTCCTCGTGCGGAGCCGTTGCTGTCACGAGTCCGTCGAAGTGCCGTCGCAGCCGCTGGCCAGTGTCGCCGGACGGCACGACAACCCGCCGGGCGGACGCGAGGAAAGTGGCAGAGCGAGTCCGCAGCGCCGCGACCGATATCTTTTCTTTTAGAAAACCGCCGTGATCGGCGACGCAGGTTTCGCAGCCATGCAGGTCAGGCTCGCCACAGTAGCGGCTATGCGCGCCCACCAGCGAGATTCGAGGGCAGAACCAAGCGTAATCATGCACATGAACGTCGTATGGCATACCGAGTCGGGTTATCAATTCGTAAATGGCCGCCGGATAATCGGCCAGATGATGGGCCTCGATCCGATCCGGTTTTGCCGCGCGTAGCAGCCTGAGCAGGACCGGCAGTTCCCCAGGCATGGCGAACACCAGGTTCGGGACGTCGTTCGTCAGCCCCTCCCGCGCCGCGATGGCCGGCTCTCCCGCGGCGGTTTCGGCCGGTCTCAGGATAATCGGACGGCGGCCGTTACGGGCGTGCTCTTCCGCCGAAAGGCGCACTCGCTGCTCAACACCGCCGCCCGATGCATGGGTAATCAACAGAGCCGCCTGCCGCCACGTCCTGCTGCGCTCCCGCCAGTCCAGCAGATCGATCCGGCGGCGTGCATCGGCCAACGGGTCGTCCGCGACGAAACGGGCGATCACTGCGTCATGGCCGGGATGGAGGTCTTCGATGATGCGGCCATTGCGCCGTTGCAGATGCCGGGCTGTGCCGTTGAACGAGGCGCCACCGTGATGCCCCACAAACAAGCCGGTCAAGGCAACGTTCCGCCAGCCTAGCCGGCGGGCGCGCAGGCAGAAATCGTTCTCCTCACCATACCCCTGGGCAAAGATATCGGCTCTGAACGGCCCCGTGGCATTCAGGCAGTCGCGGCGGAGATACAGGCAAAAACCGACCCCGACCGGAATGTCCGTCACCTCCCCGCCGTTGGCGCGGTGCGCCAGGCGGTCCAGCCGGTTGGTGGCTGTTTGGTCTGGTGGCGGGTTGGTGCCCGATGCGCCAGGATAGCTCAGGATGGAGGCTTCGTTCGAAAACGGCGTGACGGTGCCGATGTCGGGATTGGACCAGGCCGCCGCTCGCAGCCGCTCAAGCCAACCGGGAGGCACTAGCGTGTCGCTGTTCAGCAGCACGGCGTCGCCATCGGTCACGGCGGCGATGCCGGCGTTGGCCGCGGCGGGGAACCCCAGCGGTGCGGGATGGCGGATGAGGCGAATGGCGTGCCGTTGCGCCAGATCGTCCAGTACAGCGATCACGGCCGGATCGGACGTTCCGTCATCCACGACCACTATGGACGTTTGGTTGGGGACCGAGGCGATGACACTGCTCAGGCAGGCCTGGACGATATCGCCGCCGTTATGGACCGGGATGACAATCGTCGTGGATCGGCTGAGGTCATCGACGCCCATCGTCCCATCCTCGACAGGCCCACCTGCAAGCGGCACCGAATTGCCCTCGCCATCCTCCTCCGCGAACGGGTCGAGCGGACTGCCCGGCAAATCGAGACCATCCGGACCCCGGATGTGGATCGGTCCCGGCGCCGCTGAGGCAAGCTGATCGCGCGTCATCTGGAATGAACGCGGCATTGCCAGTGGGCCCGTGTCCGGGACGCCGCCGGAGGTTTCCGTGGCAACGACGGTAATCGGTGCGCCGCCGCCAGGGCCGGTCAAGCTTAGCACCGGCGGCGTCTCCGGATCGGACGGATGCCAGGCCCAGCCGCGCAATCCGCCCTGCCAGACCTCCACGCAGCCGGACAGGCGGCGGATCGCCGCGATGTCGATCGGGCTGCCTAGCAGCGGACGTTCGCCTCGACGTATGGAAAGCGTGCGGGCGCGTTCCCAACCGGCGGGCAATGCCGATCCTCGCACAGGCTTGCCATCAAGCAACACGCTGACGGTTCGGCGGCCCGCGCCGTGGATCTCGAGTCCCCCGTCCGAACGCAGCGCACACCAACCTGCTGCACCGCCCATTTGCTCGGCGAGTGACCCAGTATCCAGGGCAAAGGCATGGCGGGACAACGCCACTGCCAGGGACCGGACGGCTTTATCGGGTTCTTCGTTGCGCAGGTGGGCGACGGCCAGGCCAAGCCATGCCTGCCGCACATCGTGTTGCGAGAGGACAGTTAGAAACAGCGCGGCGGCCCGGGTGGCATTTGACGCCAGACAGGCACCGGCGAGCATCAGGGTCGTATTGGGGTCGTTGGGTACCAGCCGGTGCGCCCGATCCAACCAGCGCACCTTGTCTGCCGGGTCGGTGGTGGCCAATGCGTTTGCCATGGCGATGCGGGCGAGTGCGGCAACAGCCGAACCATCAACCTGCCCCGTCGGTTCGTTCAACAACCCGCCTCGATCGACAACCGGGACCGAACCATTACGCGCCGGCTGCGCGGGCCGGATTGCCCATCGCCGTTGCGTTGGTATCCGGAGCTTGTGGCAGCGCCGCGAGATCTGCCTTGGCCTCCTGTAGGCCCTGCGCAACGGCACGCTCCGTCCAGCGCCTGGCTTCCTCGATGTTCAGCTCTCCGCCCAAATTGCGAGCCAAATAGCGTCCGAGCATCATTTGCGCATAGGGGTGGCCGCGTTCGGCGGCGGCGCGGAACCAGTGCTGCGCGGTTGCCCTGTCCCACGGCACATCGTGGCCGCCGCCGAACATGGCGCCGACCGCGAACATCGCCCCGACATGGCCGTTGGCCGCGGCTTTTTCGAACAGCACGAGGGCGGCCGAATGATCTTTCGCACCGCCCCGCCCTGACAGCATCATGTCCGCCAGCATGACCTGCGCCTCGATCATCCCGACGTTCGCCGCCTTGGCGATCCAAAGCCGGCCTTCTTCCACGTTGGCTTCGACGCCACGGCCTTCGACCAACATTCGCCCATACCAATATTGCGCGTTGATCACCCCGTCGGCGGCTCGGCGCAGCCATTCGGCGGCCCGGCGGTCGTCACGCTCGATACCCACGCCTTCGGCCAGGCAGACGCCAAAGTTGAAGGCGGCGATCAGATCGCCGGACGCCGCCGCCTGCTCGAACCATTCGCGGGTGCGGATCGAGTCCTGCTCGTCGCCATGGCCGCGCAGCAGCAGATTACCGAGATCGACATGCGCCGTGGTGTCGCCGGCCTGAGCCGCAATGGCGAATAGCCTGGCTGCCTCATCCTGGTCGCGCGGCACACCGGCGCCGGTCAGATGCAGCATCCCCAGGGCGCGGGCGGCGCCTTTGTGGTTGGCATCGGCGGCCCGGCGAAACCACATCGCCGCTTCGGCATAATTCGGCGGCAGTTTGCCGCCCTTCGCGTAGATATCCCCCACCAGCGCGGCGGCTTCGGCGTCGCCGGCCAGCGCGGCCCGGCGCAGCCAGGACTCGCCTTCAGTCAGGTTGGCTTCGACGCCGCTGCCCGTCATCAATGCGTAGCCCCATCGGGCCTGAGCGTTGCGGTGGCCCTTTTCGGCTGCCTGCTTGTAGCACAGCGCGGCGGCGGCGCGGTCCTGCGTCACGCCGACGCCGCGTTCCAGCACCATCCCATAGAGATACAGCGCGGTTGCCAGCCCCTTCTCGGCCGCCTGGCTGAGATGGCGCAGAAGTTCGGCTTGTGTCTCCGGGTTGGTTGTGTCGCGCGCCAGCACCAGCGCGTATCCGAGCTGACCCTGTGGGCACAGGCCGGCGGCCGATTTCTGATACCAGCGGTCGCCTTCCTCGATGTTGCGCAGTTTTTCCGGACCCGAGGTCAGGATGAAGCCCAGCACCGCCTGACCATCGGCCGATCCCGCCTCGGCCGCGCGGCGGGCCCATTTGGCGGCAGCCGCGTAATCCGGCTCTTCGGTTGTTTTCTGGCCGAACAGGCCCCCACCCGATCCGGCTACTTCGCTGCCAGCCCCCATACCATGCAGGCATAAGGTGGCCAGAAGCGCCTGGGCTTCGACAAATCCGTTTGTCGCGGCGCGCTCTACCCAACGTACCCCGTCGGTTCGGCTGGGGGGAACACCGACGCCTTCAAGATAACAGCGGCCGACGCGGAATTCCGCTTCTGGCAAACCGGCGCGGGCGGCGCGGGACAGCAGGGCGAACGCGCCTTTGACGTCACCTTGTTCCGATTGGCGGACACCCCGCCGCAACGCGGCGGCGGGGGACAGGCCGGAGAGGAGCGTGTCGAAAAGAGCCATTCTGCGATGCGTCCGTTCGAACCTGTGCCTGATTAACGTCCCGGCCGGCGCGGCGGCGCCACGCGCGCGGCGCGAACGCCGCTTGCATGGGCAGCCGTAACCGGGAGAGACGCCGGAAAGCCGCTGGTGCGTGCCATCATGGCTCCCGCATACCCTCGGTGGCCAGCAGGACGGCTTTGCCAAGCATATAGCGCAGCACGGTTTGCTGACCGACCCGAATGTCCGCCTGAACCGGCATGCCGGGAATCAGATGGAAATCGTTCGGGGTGTTATGCAGGGCGATCTGGTCGAGCGTGATGCGCGACCGGAACCAGACGCCGCCGGCATTGTTGGCGACCGCCACGGCGCCGGTCGGATTCCGCTGTTCGTCCTGGGCGGTGAAGCTGTCCGGGCTGACAATGCGCACGATGCCGTGCGCCATACCGTATTGCGTATACGGGAAGGTATCGAACTTGATATCGACCGCATCGCCGACCTGGATATACCCATCGTCGGTGCCCGCGATGTTGGCCTCGATTTCCAGCGGCGCATCGGTCGGCACGAGCGTAATGAATTGCTGCCCGGCGGCCAGCACCGATCCGACCGAGACTTTACTGACGGTCAGCACGGTGCCGTCGCGTTCAGCGCGCAGCTCCACGAGCTGACGCTTCAACTGAGCCTTGTTCAGAGATTCGCGGGCATCCGAAAGCTTGGTGAGCGCCTCGGTCAGCTTGTCGGCGGTTTCGGTGTGCCAGTTCTGGATGTAGCCATTGCGTTCGGCGATCAGTGCCGCCAGATCGCGTTGGCCGCCCAGGGCCTGCTGTTCGGCCCCGGCCAGGCTGCCCTGCATTTGGGCCCTGGTGTCCATGGCTGACAGGGTGTTGATCTTTGACCCGACGTTCAGATGTTCCAGTTCCTTGCGCATCGATTCAAGCGACGTCGCGTAGGCGAGGCGGTCCTTAAAGCTGGCGACATCGGCTTGGGCGCGGCTGATGGTGGCGGTCAGGCTGTCGGCCTTCTGCTTGTAGTTTTCCAGCTTGAAACTGAACTCGGCCTGGCGCTGGCCATAGATCGCGGCCTGCAGGGCCATGTTCGGGTCCAGTCCGCTGTAGGTGAACGGACGGTTATCCAGTTCCGCCTGCATGCGGGACACCTGCGCCTGCAGAGTGGACACCTGGGCGACCAGCGTACCCATGTCGGCCGTGGCGAATGTGGGATCGAGATGCGCCAGAATCTGGCCCGCATGCACGATGTCGCCCGGATGCACGTCGATTGAGCGGACGATGGAGATCTCCAACGGCTGCACGACGACGGTGGGCGCCCGCGCCACCACCACACCGGCCGCCGTGACCACCCGGTCCACTTTGATCACGCCGGCCAGAATGCCCATCGTCAGGATCATGCTGCTCAACGTCCAGGTGAAGCCGCGGGCAATCGGCGGCATCGGCAGGGTGATGATCGCGGTCGAGGGCGACTGATACTCAAGGATGGCCGGCAGGGTCGGATCGAGCCGATCCTCCGGCGAGGAACTAATGGCCTTGGAGGAGGGTCGGGGCAGGAGCTGCATGACCTGAGCCTTCGTTTTGCATGTGACGATTCTGCTGATTCCAAAGCGTGCGGTAGATCGCACACCGTTCCAGCAGCACGGAATGGGGACCGATATCCATGAGCTTGCCGCGCTCCAACACCAGGATCTGGTCGCAATTGACCAGGGATGACAGGCGATGCGACACGATCAACATCGTTCTGCCGCGGGCGATGCGTAGTAAATTGGCGTTGACCAGGGCTTCCGATTCCGGATCGAGCGCGCTGGTGGCCTCATCCAGAATCAGAATGCGCGGATCGGTGATCAGGGCGCGGGCAATGGCAAGGCGCTGGCGCTGGCCGCCCGACAGGTTCGGCGACCCTTCCTCGATGTAGGTTTCGTAGCCATTCGGCATCCGCTCGATAAATTCCTCGGCCCCGGCCAAACGCGCCGCTCGGATTGCATCCTCCAGGGTCAGGCCGGGCCGGCCGGCCAGGATGTTGTCGCGGATCGATCCGCGGAACAGGAAGTTTTCCTGCAACACAACGCCGAAATTGGACCGCAGATGCCGCAGATTGATCTCGCGCAGATCGGCGCCGTCGATCTTCAGGAACCCGGAATACTCGCGGTTGATTCCCTGCAGCAGCCGGGTGACCGTCGATTTGCCCGACCCGGAGCGGCCCACCAGACCCAGCATGGTGCCGGCCGGGATGGAGAAGCTCATGCGGTCGAGGGCAGGCAGCTTGGTGCCGGCGTAAGTGAAGGTGACGTCTTCGAACGTGACCGCACCGGCGAATTTCGGACGCAGACCGTTGGTCGCCGAATCCTCCAGCGGGCGGTTCAGAACCTCGGCCGCCTGACCCATGGCGCCGCCGACCTCCTCCCATTCCTCGATCAGGCGGGCCAGCCCGACCAACGGGGCACTGACGCGCTGCGACAACATCATGAACGCAAACATGCTGCCGACCTGGAACCCGGTGTCGTCCGACAGGGCCAGGTAAGCGCCGATCAGGATGACGCCCATCCACATGAAGCGTTCGATCGGCGTGACCAGGGTTTGCGGCCAGTTCGACAACCGGCCCATCGCGTAGCGCCATTTGCCGACCTCCGCGGTCCGCTCGTCCCACAGAGCTTTCCGTTGTGGTTCCAGCGCGAGCGACTTGACGGTCTTGATGCCGAAAATGGTTTCGCCGAGGGCCGCCTGCTTCATGGTTTCCGCGGCGATGACCTTGCCGAAGATCGCCCGCATGGGACGCAGATAGGCCAGAATGATCAGCATGATCGACGTCGCGCAAACCAGCACGATCCAGGCCAGGGTGGCATTCAGCCAGAACAGGAACGGCAGCAACACCAGCAGCGTGATCAGATCCAGCAACGTGGTCATCAGCTTGCCGGTGATAAAATTCCGCACCTGGTTGATCTGGCTGACACGATACATCGTCTCACCGGCCGGATGCCGTTCGAAGTAGTCCAGCGGCAGTCGGATCAGGCGGTTGAACACATGCAGGCTGAGTTTCGCGTCCGTTCGTATGCCGACAACAAGAATGATCAGTCGCCGGGCAAAGCCCAGCAAGGTCTCGTAGAATACCATCGTGCCCAAAATGAGCGACATCAGGAACAGCGTCGAATAGCTCTTATGAGTCATCACCCGATCCGCCACCTGCATCACCATCAACGGTGGCACGATGGTGAGGAAGCTGATCGCGACCGAGGCGATCAGCAGGTCGCGCAGGTGTTTGCCCTCTTTCAACACGATGCCGGCGAGCCAGCCTAAGGTGAACGGCGGATCAGCCTCGGCCTGCGACCGTTCGGCGCGCAGCAGAATGGCGTCGCCGTCCCACACCTCGTTCAGGCGCATCTCATCCACTGGCACCGGCGGGTCGGCTTCCGGCGCGCGCGGGTCGCGGATGAAGACGATCTTGGTTTCGGGATTGGCGCCGGTCAGCAGTCCGGCCGATCCATCCTTGAACAGCAGCGTGACAGGTCCGGCGCCGGACACCGAGAACAAATGACGCCAGCGCAGCCGCAGCGCACGCGACCACATGCCGGTGCCCTGCGCCCAGGCGGACAGCGCGGCGGCGGTGGGAATCGTCTCACCCGGGGCAAGGCGGAATTCGCCCGGATCGAGTTCCAGGCCGTAATATCGCGCCGCCATCATCAGGGCGAGCAGGCGGGGATGGATTTGACCGCGGTTGTATCCACCTCCCGAGGCCGGCGCGTCGGCACCGGACGAGCCGCCGCCTCCGGCTGCCTGCGCAATTGTCACGGGCGTACGACTGTTCCCGAACGGTCCGGGTGCGTGTCCGTCAGAAATATCCACGAGCAAACCCTCTTAGTGGCGTATCGGACAACAAGACGAACCGGGCCTTTCCGGTCGCCGCGCCGCCCCGCCAATTGATAACACAGACGCGTCAACCCGGCACTGGTTCGATTTCTATAGCGAACCAGGGGAGTGTATCGACCGCATCCTCCAGGCTGGCGCGATATTGACAGCCACTGGATCACAAATCGAGTATGGCCGCCCTGGACTTCAAAACCAACCGAAATCTTAATTTCGAGATCGGACCAGCCACGGTTGCGCACTTGATGCCAGTCAGGATTGAATATCCATCTTGGTCACACAGCTTGTGGCACGCCCGCGCCGGCACGCCAAACGTCAAAAGGTTACAGCCGGCCGATTGCGGCATCGCGTGTCGCCGCGACGCCCGGTGGCGTAAGGTACCGGTCGTCAGGGCGGCGGTTTGCCTCTATCATCACTCGGCGACGCAACAGGAAAGCAACCGGGATGGACATCCGCAACGCCACCGACGCCGATGTGCCTGACATCCAGGCGATCTATGCCCACCATGTGCTGCACGGTACCGGCACGTTCGAGGAGGAACCTCCGTCCGTCGAGGAAATGGCCGCCCGGTTCCACAAGGTGGTGGATCATGGCTGCGTCTGGCTCGTCGCGGCGGATGCGACCGGGGTGCTCGGCTACGGGTATTATGCCCAGTTTCGGGACAGGTCCGCGTACCGTTTCACCGTCGAGGACAGCATCTATGTACGCGAGGACGTGCGCGGCCAGGGCGTCGGCAAGGCGCTGGTGTCACGCCTGATCGAATTGGGCACCGCGGCAGGGCTGCGGCAGATGATCGCGGTGATCGGTGACTCGGACAATGTCGGGTCGATCGGCGTGCATGCCAGCCTGGGGTTCCACATGATCGGCACGATGAAATCCACGGGCATCAAGTTCGGCCGCTGGCTGGACGTGGTGACGATGCAGCGCTCGCTGGGCCGGGGCGACGCGAATATTCCGGCCTGAACCGGCGCGTCCGATGCGTTTCGATCGGCGTTTGGCGGCGATGGGAGCGTACGGGTTCGTCTCCGGCCTGCCGCTGCCGCTGTCGGGATTCACGTTCCGGCTGTGGCTGACCGACAGCGGAGCCGGTCTGGCGATCGTCGGACTGACCGCCTGGATCGGGCTGGCGTATTCGCTGAAATTTCTGTGGGCGCCACTGCTGGATCAAACTCCCCCGCTGTGGATGCTGCGCGGTTTCGGCCGGCGGCGCGGCTGGCTGCTGCTGATCCAACCGCTGTTGGCGGCGGCCGCTGTTATGCTCGCGCTGTCTGATCCCGGCGCGGTGCCGTTGGCGGCCTTCGCCGCGGCGGCGAGCGTGGCGGTGCTATCCGCCACGCAGGATATCGCCATCGACGCCTGGCGGATTGAGGTGTTTCCCCCGCGCCGCCAGGGTGTGGCGCTGGCCTGCTATGTCTGGGGCTACCGCATCGCGATGCTGGTCTCCACCACAGGCGTGATCGCCGCCTCCGCCGTGATCGGCTGGCATCAGGCGCTGTTATGTGTGGCGGTGCTGGTCGGATGTGGCGCGATCGTGACGCTGGCGGCGGCGCGGGAGGACACTGTGGCCGACAGTGCGGCTGAGGTCCCGGGGCACGGCTTGCGTCACGCGATCGTCGATCCGGTGCGAACTTTTCTGGCGCGCCCGTCCGCCTGGCTGGTGCTGGCGTTCGTCGCCCTGTTCAAACTGGGTGAGGCGATGGCCGGCATTATGACCGCGCCGTTCTATCGCCACCTCGGGTTCGACAAAGCCGCTATCGCCGCGACAGGTCCGTTCTCGCTGGGGGCCACACTGGCCGGTATCACGCTCGGTGGCTGGCTGGTCGTCCGGATCGGCGTCGGGCGAGCGCTGCTGGTGACCGGATGGGCGCAGACCCTGGCGATGGCGATGTATGTCGTGCTGTCGCTTGCCCCCGGTCAGCACATTGCCCTCTACGCCACCGTGACGACCGAGGCGTTCGCCCAAGGCCTCGCCGACGCTGCGTTCCTGACATTTCTGTCCGCGTTGTGCGAGCGGGCCTTCGCCGCGACTCAATATGCGCTGCTGTCATCCGTGCCGCAGTTGGCCATCCACACGCTCGGTGGCGCATCGGGGGTAATGGCGGCGTCACTGGGTTGGACGCTGTTTTATGCCGTTTGCATGGTGGGGGCGTTGCCGGGGATGGTGCTGATGATCGTGCTGCTCCGGCGGGACCGCCCGGGCGATGACGGTGACCCCGCCGGGTTGGAACCGCATCGCTGAGGTGCTGAGCGCTTCGCCGCGACTGTCCGTTCGGCACACCAAGCCGGCTAATGCGGCGTCCAGTTCGATGTGATGATCCGGTTCGACGGTTCACGCGCAAAAGCGCCCTCGGAATCAGAGGGTACGACGCATGTCCAGGAGGATGGGAGTCAGGGTGGAGCGGTGGCCAGCCTCGGGCCAGGCGGGTCCAAAATGGGCGCCTCGCCGATCATATATCCCAGCACCTGGCGGACCGTATCCGGGGGCGGGTGCCTCCAGGTAAAGCTCCAGGTGTCCGGCTTTTTGTCCCGTTCTTTCTGAAACGATATCTCGCGGTGTTCTCGTATTTTAAACAGCGTCGCGAAGCTGCCGCCGTAATTAGTCAGGGTGTCCGAGATCTGGTTCCAGAAATGGCCGGTGCAGAAACCGGGGATGACGGCGAGGTCCATGCAGATAGCGAGGATGGTACGGCCGAACGGACGGCGGCGCACCTCAGCGTCGAGTTCCTCCGGTGTGGGGATACGGAGATCGTCCGGATCAAACGCGGGGCGCTTGGGCGTCCTTTCGTCATCGCCGGGCTCGGCCGGCTCGGCCCGGCCACCCGGCACTTTGCTTCCCGGCTCTTCAGAAGGCGGCGCCCCCTTCCGCGGTTCGGCCGGCGGCTTGGCCGGAGTGCGCTCACGCGGGTCCACGTAGTAAACGAATCCGATCTCGCGGCCTTTGGCGGCGCGGGCGAGGAGATAACGCTCCAACGCCATCGCCCGCATAATACCGCGCTGCAGCCGAGCGAGAATGGCCGGCATTGCGTAGGTGCCCCAGACGGCGGCCAGCGTGGCAAATTCAACGTTGGCGGCGCGCTCCGGGACGGTCTCGACGAGGCGGCGGCCGTGACCGAGCAAAACGCGGACGACATGCAGCAGGGCGGCGAGGCGTTTCGGTATGGTGCGGCCGGCCGGGTCCTGCGCGGGATCGGACGATGTGGGACGGGTCGTGGTTGGCGCCGTATGCTCCATGCCTTTTTAGCTAACATTAAAGTTAGACAATGTCAACACTGAAGTGACGCCTTGTTTCGGTTCCTGCACCGGCATCCAAACGCTGCGAGAAATTCCAATTGACACAACGATTCGCCAACCCCGGTCGTCACACCAAGGTCAACCCAGCACCGTATTTTAACGAAGCCACCGGCACGCGGCAGGCACCGCTGCGATCAAAACGTGGGACAAGTGGCCTAACTCAACGCCGCCACCACCTCTTGTTCGGTCGGGAAACGTCCGGTTGCCTTTTTGGAGTATGCAACCCGCCCATCGACGGTGATCTCGAAAACCCCGCCGCCACCTTTACGCAGGCTAACTCTGGCGGCCGGTTGTGTCTTCCTGATCAGGTCCCTCGCCGCGATCGCACGCGGCTCGTAGCCTCACATTCCGCAGAATTCGATCTCAATTTGCATCTTTTGATCATCCTTCGCATCGTTTCACACGCTTGCAGCTTGGCAGCCGCCCCCGGGATAGGCAAGAAGGACCCGACCAGCAGGAGTCTTCGCCCATGACCGAACGCCGTATCGTGCCCGTTATCCTGTCCGGTGGCTCCGGCACCCGGCTGTGGCCGGTTTCGCGCGAGAGTTTCCCCAAGCAGCTTTGGCCGCTGGTCTCCGACCGCACCATGATGCAGGAAACCGCGCTACGCGCTGCCTCGGCCGAATTCGCCCCGCCGATCGTCGTCTGCAACCAGGAACACCGTTTCTTGATTGCCGAACAGCTCCGCGAAGCCGGTATCGTCGACGCGCGCATCGTGCTGGAACCGGTCGGCCGCAACAGCGCCCCCGCCATCGCCGCCGCCGCCTTTCTGGTGGCCGAGGAAGATCCCGACGCCGTGCTGTGGATGATGGCCGCCGACGCCTCCATCACCGACAACGTGGCTTTGCAGAAGGCGCTCCACGCCGCCGCCACGGCTGCGCGCGCGGGCCATATCGTGACGTTTGGCATGAAGCCGACGGCGCCGGAAGTCGGATACGGCTATATCGAGATGGGCCATCCCCTGCCAGGTGCCGACGGGGTCTTCACCGTCGCCCGATTCCTGGAAAAACCGGATGCCGCCACCGCGGAACGCCTCGTGTCGGACGGCCGGCATCTGTGGAACTCCGGCATGTTCGTGTTCACCGCGCGGACGTTGCTGGAAGAACTGGAACGCCACGCGCCGGAGGTTCTGCCGCCGGTTCGCCAATCGGTCGCCGATCGCGCCTCGGACCTCGACTTCATTCGCCTCGGGGTCGACGCCTTCAAATCCTGCCCGTCGATCAGCATCGACTACGCCGTCGCCGAACGGACAAACCGAGCGGCTGTGGTGCCGGCGGATCTGGGGTGGTCGGATGTGGGAAGCTGGGGCGCTTTGTGGGAGCTCGGCACCAAGGACGCGAACGGCAACGTGGCGTTGGGCGACGTGATCCTGGAGGGGGCCGAGAACTGCTATGTCCGCAGCGACGGCATGCTGGCCGCGGTCGTCGGGCTGACAGACGCCGTGATCGTGGTGACCGAGGACGCCGTGCTGGCGATGCATCGCGGCCAGTCGCAGGACGTCAAGAAGATTGTCGAACGCCTGAAGGCCGCCGGCCGCTCCGAAGCCGTGGCACACAATCGCAGCTATCGTCCGTGGGGCTATTACGAGAGCCTGATCCAGGGCGATCGCTTTCAGGTCAAGCGCATCGTTGTCTCGCCCGGCCGTCAGTTGTCGCTGCAAAGCCACTTCCATCGCGCCGAACATTGGGTCGTGGTGAACGGCACCGCCCGGGTCACCCGCGATGCGGAGATCGTGATCCTGCGGGAGAACGAGAGTATCTACCTGCCGCTCGGCTGCGTGCACCGGCTGGAGAACCCCGGTAAGATCCCGCTCAGCCTGATCGAGGTGCAGTCCGGCGCCTATCTGGGCGAGGATGATATCGTCCGCTACGAAGATACCTACGGACGTGCCTGAGCACCCGGAATCGCGGATTTAGGTCTTTACGAAACAATCGCTTGTGCCCCATAGCAACATCTGAAGGTTGACAAAAAAAAGGGCACAGGCGATGGCATCTACAAGCGCACGGGCCGCCAAGGGCCTGTACATCCAGGTTCTGCTCGGTGTCGTCATCGGCGCCGCCCTCGGCCATTTCTGGCCGGCGATCGCGGTGCAGATGCAGCCGTTCGGCGACGCATTCATCAAGCTGGTCCGGATGATCATCGCCCCGATCGTGTTCGTGACGGTCGTCGTCGGGATCGCCAAACTGGCGGACGCCAAGGAAGTCGGGCGGATCGGCATCAAGGCGATCCTTTACTTCGAAGTGCTGACCACGATCGCGATGTTCATCGGCCTGATCGTCGCGCATGTTTTCCAGCCGGGAGCCGGCCTGAACATCAATCCCGCGACCTTGGACAGTAAAGCTGTCGCTCGCTATGCCGATGCGCCGCATCAGGACGTGGTGACATTCCTGCTGAACATTATCCCCAACACCGTCGTCGATGCGTTCTCCAAGGGCGAGATCCTGCAGGTCCTGCTGTTCGCGGTGCTGTTCGGCCTGGGCCTGTCCCGCATGGGTGAACGCGGCAAGACGGTGACGCACGTTCTGGACGAAGTCGGCGGCGCATTGTTCGGCGTCATCGCCATCATCATGCGGGTGGCTCCGTTGGGCGCATTCGGTGCGATGGCCTTCACCATCGGCAAATATGGCATCGGCGCGCTGGCCCAGCTTGGGTTTCTGATGCTGTGCTTCTACCTGACCTGCGCCATCTTCATCTTCGTGATCATGGGCGGCGTGGCGGCGCTGATGGGGCTGAACATTTTCAAAATCATCCGGTTCGTGAAGGAAGAATTCCTGATCGTGCTGGGCACCTCGTCCTCCGAGGCCGCGATGCCGACGCTGATGGAGAAGCTGGAATTGCTGGGGTGCGGCAAATCCCTGGTCGGGTTGACCATCCCGCTGGGATACGCGTTCAACCTGGACGGGTCGTCGATCTACTTCACCATGGCGATCGCCTTCATCGCCCAGGCGCTGAATATTGACCTGAGCTGGGCCGATTATTTGCTGATCCTGGCGGTGCTGCTGCTGACCTCCAAAGGCGCCGCGACGGTGACCGGCGGCGGCTTCATCACCCTGGCGGCGACGTTGGCAACGATGAACGGCAAGGTGCCGGTGGCTGGCATGGTCCTGGTGCTGGGGATCGACCGCTTCATGAGCGAGGCGCGCGCCATCACCAACCTGTTCGGCAACACCGTCGCAACCATCTTCGTCGCGTGGTGGGAAGGGACGCTGGACCTGGAAAAGGCGCGGGTCATCCTGGACAATCCGGCTGGTGTTGAGGCGGCGGTGCTGGCGGAATAGCTTTCAGTTCACACATGGCTCTTCGCATTTAGTGAGTCGCTGGGCGTCATTGACGATTCGGCGGGACAATGTGCGGGGGCAACTAGATGGATTTGGAATTATGGCCGACGTCAGGACGAATGGTTTCTCCGGCCCTCGATCGCATGATCCGGGAGGCCGGTCGAAGCGAGATTGATCCCCGAATTCAAGAGTATCGGCTGATTTCTCGGATTGCGGCCATTATCGGTACGGGCTTGAAGAGGTGTGGGATAACGAACTCCCGTTAGTGATGTTCCTATTAATGAATCCATCCGTTGCGGGACGGGAGCACTCAGACCCAACAATAGATAAGACTGGCAAGTTTGCTCGCTCCTGGCAACGCTACGGTGGTCAGCTTGTTGGAAATGTTCATGCCTATAGGGCCACAGACAAGAGTCGATTGGTGGAGGTTGATGATCCTGTCGGGCCGGATAATGATGATAAGCTTCTATCGATGGCAGTTCGTTGTTCAATCGTAGTTCTCGCTTATGGTAAACCACCGACGCCGTTACGGGCGCGGGGGGAGCATGTTATTCGAATGCTTCGAGATGCGGGTGCCCGACTAAAATATCTGCACCTCCTAGCGGACGGGACGCCGGGCCATCCCCTATATCTCAGGTCTACGTTGATGCCTCAGGACTACTAGCGAAACAGTTAAATCGAAGCCGATACGAGTATCGGAAATATAAATGCAGAGATTCGAATAGTCCGCCCAACAAAACCAAACCGGAGGGACCGCCAATGAAGATCGCCAAGATTGAAGACCTGCACGCCGACGCCGGTTGGCGCACGTTCTCGTTCCTGAAAGTCACCACCGACGACGGACTGGTCGGTTGGTCCGAATACACCGAGGCCGACGGCAGCCGGGGCCTCACCTCCGTCATTCACGGCATGGCCGAGGCGCTGATCGGCACCGACCCGCGCCCCGTCCAGGCGATCGATTCGCTGCTGTATGTGAAGCAGGTCCAGGCCCCCAACGGCGTCAACCAACGCGCGATCGCCGCCATCGGCAACGCCCTGCTCGACATCAAGGGCAAGGCGCTCGGTGTTCCCGTCTATGAACTGTTCGGCGGCCCGATTCGCCGCCGCATCCCGGTGTATTGGTCCCATTGCGGCACCTACCGCGTCCGCAACGCCGAGGCCGTCGGCGTCCCCGCGGTAAAAACCTACGACGATGTTGCCGCCCTGGGCGCTGAGGTCAAACGCCGCGGCTTCAAAGCCCTGAAGACCAACATCCTGCCGTTCGACGGCGAGAAACTTGTCGGCTTCGGCCCGGGCTTCGGCCGCACGCCCGGTCATCCCGAACTGAACGCCGACCGCGCCACCCTGCGCGCCGTCCGCGACACGCTGGCGGCGTTCCGCGCGGGTGCCGGTCCCGACATGAACATCCACCTCGACATCAACTACCATTTCAAAACCGAGGGCAATCTGCTCGTTGCCAAAGCCGTCGAGCCGTTCGACCTGACCTGGCTGGAGATCGACAACTGGGACCCGCAAGCCCTGGCCCTGATCCGCAGCCGAGCGCCATGCCCGATCGCGTCGCTGGAGTCGGTGACGGGACGGCGTGCCTTCCGTCCGTTCCTGGATGCCTACGCCGCCGACGTCGCCATCATCGACGTGATCTGGAACGGCTTCCTCGAATCCATCAAGATCGCCGCCATGGCCGAGGCCTACGAAGTCAACGTCGCCCCGCACAACTACTACGGCCACCTCTGTTCGGCGGTCAGCGCGCATTTCTGCGCCCTGGTGCCCAACTTCCGGGTGATGGAAATCGACATCGACAGCGTGTCCTGGAGAGACGAACTCTTCATAGGTGCGCCAGCAATCGAGAACGGCGAACTGATCGTCCCGGACGGCCCCGGCTGGGGTGTCGAGGTCAACGAAGCCGCTGTGAGGGCGCACGCGCCGACGGGCAGATAGGGCGTCCGGCCAGGGAGCGGCAGGCGGGTATCATTTCTTGACCGTCATGGCCCGGGAAAACCGAGCCATGACGATGCGGCGGCTGGCATGAGCCCTCGACCAATACCCATGGACGGCGGCACATCGAGTACGCGGATCACGTCGGCGTATGACCGTGCCGGACGCGCCGGCACCATTACTCCGCCGGCGCCATCGAACTGATCAGGTCGCTTCGATGCCTCGGCAAAATGAGATGCACCGCCAGCGTCGCCACCACATAGGCCCCGGCCCCCACGAAGAACACCAACGTGTAGTTATTCCCCGTCGCGTCCAGCACCCGCCCCACCACAGCCGCCGACAACCCGCCAAAGATCGAGCTGATACACCCGCCCAACCCCACCGCCCCGGCGACGGCGCTCTTCGGCAAGCTATCCGACACCAGCGTGAACAAATTCGCCGAAAACCCCTGGTGTGCCGCCATCGCCAACCCGATCAGCAACACCGCGACCCAGATCGAGTCGACCCGCGGCGCCATGAACACCGGCAGCGTGCAAATCGCACAGGCCAGCAACGCCAGTTTGCGCGCGGTGAAGACTCCGAACCCCAGTTTGATCATCCTGCCGGACAACCAGCCTCCACCAATCGAGCCGACATCGGTCATCAGGTAGATCACCACCAACGGCAAACCGAGCGCCAACAGGTTCACGTGGAACTTGGAGAACAGGAAGCTGGGAACCCAGTTATTGTAGAACCACCAAACCGGGTTGGTGAGGATTCCGCCGACGATATACATCCACGTCCCCTGGTACCGCAGTAGTTGCGCCCACGGAATATGCTTCATCGGAATTTCGGGGTCGCTGTGGATATAGGCCAGCTCGGCCGCCGACACTTTCGGATGCTCTTCCGGGGCCCGGTACATCACCAACCAGAACGCAACCCAGATGAAACCGACAAGCCCGGTCACGTAAAACGCCGCCTGCCAGCCCCAGTAAGTCGTAACAAACGCAGCGATCAACGGCGCCAGCAAGCCACCCACGTTACTGCCGGAGTTGAAGATCCCCGTCGCCAACGCCCTGTCCCGCACCGGGAACCAGGTGGCGACGGACTTGATGCAGGTCGGAAAATTACCGCCCTCACCCAATCCGAGGGCAATACGCGCGGCGGTAAACCCGGCGACGGACGTGACCAATCCGTGCGCGGCGGAGGCGGCGCACCAGATCATCGCCGCCACCGCGAGGCCGATCCGCACACCCACCTTGTCCGTGAAGGCGCCCATGCTGGCGTAGCCGGCCGCATACGCCATGCTGAACGCGAAGACGATGTTGCCGTAGTCGGTCTCGGTGAAATGCAGATCGCCCTGGATGGTCGGCTTCAACACACCGAGCAGGTTGCGATCCATGTAGTTGATGGTCGTGATGACAAACAGCAGGCCGATGATGACCCATCGATAGTGACCTGTCGCAGTGGCGCCCGCGGGCGCGGAAATCGGTGCTGACATTTGGTTCCTCCGGGCGCGCTCTCGGGCAGCTTTTCCACGACCCATTCTGTGCCATGGCCAGGGAGCCATTGCAACGACGCGTCCGGCCTTTCCATGCCTTGCTGCTGAGGAAACGGTATCGACCTGACGCGGCTATTATCGAATGCCGCTAATGCCCGGCCGCGGGTTTGCCGCCGCCGCCGTATTTCGATGCCAGTTGATCCTTTGTCAGGAATTTCTGTTCCAGGTCCCGGATCGTGCCCAGGCCCATCAGGTCGTTGATTTCCTGGAAAGACACCGCGAATTCCGGCCGCTCGATCACCCGGCCTTCGTCGATCGATTGCTTCAGCACACCCAGCGCGTTGCGCATGCCCATGATCGCCGCGCTGGTGACCAGCCGGGGATACGATGCCACCGCCACGCCGACATCCTGCAACTCTTTGGCACAAAGTAACGGAGTGGTCGGGCGCGCCCTGATTCCGAAACCCATATTGACCGACAAAGGTTTGCAGACTTCCTTCGCGACAAGCGCAATATCTTCCTTCTTCAGCAATGCATCAGCGAACAACAGATCGGCGCCCGCCTCGGCATACAGGTTCAACCGGCGGATAGCCTCTTTCACCCCATGCGTCGCGGTGGAATCAGTGCGCGCCTTGATAATGAAGTCGGGGTCGCGCCTGGCTTCAACCGCGGCGCGGATTTTTTCCACGCCCTCCTCGGCGGAGATGACTTCCTTGCCGTCCATGTGGCCGCAGCGTTTCGGCGACACCTGATCCTCCAGCATCACCCCATCCAGCCCGGCGGCTTCGAAGCCGCGTACCGTGAAGAAGACGTTAACGGCGTTCCCGTAACCGGTATCCGCATCGGCGCTGAGCGGAATATCCACGCAGGCCGCGATATCGCGGGACCGCGAAACATTGGTCTCGTAACTCAGAATTCCAACATCCGCCCAACCAAGGGTGGTTTCGGACAAACCGGCGCCGGAGATGCCGCCGCACCTGAAGCCCATTTGTTGCACAAGGCGAGCGCTGAACCCGTCATACACACCGGGCTGGATCAGGATTTCCTCGGCCTCGATCAACTGGCGGAACAGTGTGGTTTTTTTCATGCCCGTGGTCCCCTCGCTTTGCTTGCGCGAATGCTAGGGCTAACCTGTGGGAGGGGGAAGCAAACATGGCCGGCAAGACGATTTCGGAGACCATTCTATCGGCGAAAAGCAAGTCTGACGCGCGCGCCGGGGACATCGTCGTCGCGGCGCTGGACCTGACCTATTCGCATGATGGCAACCGCCCGCTGGCGATGGATTTGCTGACCAGCATGGGCACCGACAAGGTTTGGGACCCGGCGCGCTATATCCTGTTCCTGGATCACCACCCCAGCCCGAACGCCCTGTCCGCCGCCGCGCACACCAAACTACGGGACTTCGCGATCCAACAGGGCGTGCGGCTTTACGAAATGGGTGACGGCATCAGCCATGTCATATTGCCGGAGCGCGGACATATCGCACCGGGCGATCTGGTGATCGGATCGGACTCGCATAGTTGCACCGGCGGCGCCTTGGCTGCATTCACGACCGGCGTTGGGTCCACCGATATGGCCGCCGCGATGGCAACCGGCCAATTATGGATGCGGGTGCCGGAGACGATCCTGGTGCGCTGCTCCGGCGTTTTGCCACGCGGCGTGGCCGCGAAAGATCTGGCGTTGGCCATCGCCGGCCGCATCGGTGCCGATGGCGCCAACTACATGGCGATCGAGTTCGCCGGGTCGGCGATCGACGCCCTGTCGATGGATGGTCGTTTTACCCTGACCAACCTCGCGATCGAAATGGGCGCCAAGGCGGGCCTGATTGGCACTGACGCCGTAACGGAGGCCTGGTTGGATGGACGGCTGACCCGGCCGTGGGCGCATCTGACCGCCGACGCTGATGCGGTTTATGCGCGGATCGTGGACATCGATGCCAGCACCCTGACCCCCCGCATCGCACTGCCGCACAACGTCGATAACGTCGTTGCCATCGAGGATCTACCCCGCACCCGCGTGCATCAGGTCGTCATCGGCACCTGCAACGCCGCTCGGGAATCCGATCTCGCCGAGGCCGCCCGTATCCTGAAGGGCAAGCGCATCGCCCCCGGCGTGCGGCTGATCGTTACACCGTCGTCGCGCGATACGATGGTGGCGTCGATGCAGTCCGGTGTGCTGGCGACACTGGTGCAGGCCGGTGCGGTCATTGCGACGCCTGGTTGTTCCGGCTGCGCCGGTGGCTGTCATTTTGCGGTGCCCGATGTGGGCGAAAACGTATTGTCCACCGCCAACCGTAACTTCAAAGGCCGTTTGGGCAATGCCGAGAGTTTCATCTATCTCGCATCCCCCGCCACCGCCGCGGCGTCAGCACTGACCGGCTGGATTACTGATCCGAGGGAGGAGTTCCGCGCATGAACATCGCAGGCCGCGCGCATTGCTTCGGCGATGATATCAACACCGACTATATCATTGCGTCCAAGTATAAGACCGCGTCGCTGGATCCGCGCGATCTCGCCCGACATTTGATGGAGGACATCGATCCCGGGTTCGGCCAGCGGGTGCGGCAGGGCGATATTCTGGTGGCCGGCAAAAACTTCGGGTGTGGATCGTCGCGGGAGGGCGCGCCGTTGGTGATCAAGGCCGCCGGGATCGGCGTCGTCGTTGCGCCGTCATTCGCTCGGATATTCTTTCGGAATGCAATCAATATCGGATTGCCGGTGTTTATTTGCGATACGTCGGCCATCAGCACCGGCGATGATCTGGAATTTGATCTGGAGGCCGGCACCGGACGCAATCGCTCGACCGGGGCCTTGATCGAGGCAGCGCCACTGCCCCGCGTGATGATCAACATCGTGCGCGACGGCGGGTTAGCGGCGCATATCCGGAAGCATAAGACGTTTCAGGTGGTGTGATATCAACCGACGGGGAGGCCGGGTCTTGCGTACGATCGTCATGGCCCGGCTTGTCCGGGCCACCTCTCGCGGCACTGTCGAGTCACGGGTGGCCCGGACAAGCCAGGCCATGACCGCCGTGGAATAGTGAGACGTTGCGTCATTGCCGATAGCGTCATCGTCATGGCTCGGACGAACCAAACCATGACGTAAAAGAAATTCGGGGGCCTACGCGGTATGCCAGTTGAATTGCTGCGGCTTGCGGCCGGCGGCGTGGTGCAGTTTGACGTTGACCAGCGCCGGGCCAGGATAGGCCATGGCCTCGTTCAACGCCTGTCGCAAATCTTTCGGATCATCGACGTACCAGCCTCTGCCGCCGAATGCGTCCATGATTTTCTCGTAGCCGGAGCCGATCGCCATGACCCGTGGCGGCAGTTGGCTGCGATCTTCCGGGAATTCCTCGATTCCGCCGCCGATGCCGCCATTGTTCAGCACGATGATCTTAACCGGCAGGTTGTACCGGCACGCCGTTTCGATCTCCATGCCGGAGAAGCCAATCGCCGCGTCGCCAAACACCGCAACAATCGGCCGGTCGGGATGCGCCACCGCCGCGGCGATGGTGAAGCCCATGCCGATGCCCATGGTGCCATAAGTTCCCGCATCCAGCCGCAGACGGGCATTCTTGTTCGGCATCTGGGTGCGACCGATATCCATCGTGTTGGCACCCTCACCAATAATCACCGCATTATCGGGCAGCCACGCGCTGATATCCTTGAATGCTCTGTAATAGTTGGTTGGCGCCGAGTTGTCGTCGATCATCGGCTGGATTTGTTTCGCATTCGCCGCCGATTTCTCAGCAATCGCCGCATGCCAGGGCGTGTCCTTCGGATAGAACCACTGGCGGCTCTCCAACGCTTTGTTCAACTGCCCGACAATGGCCTTGCCGTCGCCGACAAGCGCGACCTCGGCCGCCACGTTCTGGCTGATCGCCTCGGGCGAGATGTCCAACTGTACGATCCGCACCTTCTTGTTGAAGCGCGGCGGCAGGCCGAAATGCATGATCCAGTTCAGCCGCGATCCCATCAGGAATATCACATCTGCCTCCTGCAACGCGTGACTGCGCGCGGCACCGACAGATAGCGGATGATTGTCATCCATCACGCCCTTGCCCATCGGGGACGCCAGGAACGGCAGTTGCGTGCGCTCGATGAAGGCACGTACTTCGTCCTCAGCCCGTGACCAGCCCATGCCCTTGCCGACGATCACCAGCGGCCGTTCCGCCGATTCCAGTACATTCAACGCCTTGTCCACGTCCACCGGCATTGCCTGGGAGCGCGGCGGATCGGCGACGGTGGCGGCCTGATGGACTTTTTCCTCCTCGACCTCGCCCAGGATGATGTCGTCCGGCATATCCAGATAGCAGGCGCCCGGCCGCCCATAGATCGAATTTCGAACCGCCATTTCCACATAGAACGGGATGCGGTGCACGTGTTCGACCGCGTGGGCAAACTTGCAGAACGGGGTGGCGATCAGCACCTGCCGCTCCTCCTGGAAGGCGCCCATGCCGTTTTGGTAGGTGGGCGACGCGCCGCCGATCAGGATCATCGGCCAGCAGTTCTGCTGCGCATTCGCCAACCCCGCGAGGCCATGCACCACGCCGGGTCCCGACACCACCAAACAGGCACCCGGCCGGCCGGTCAGATAGCCGACCGCCTGCGCGGCATAGGACGCGGATTGCTCATTCCGCATGCCAAGATATTTGATTCCGGCCCTTTGCGCGGCCACCGCGATCGGTCCCACCGGGAAACCGACAATGCCGAACATGTATTCGACACCCTGTTGCTTCAGGCTGCGCGCCATCAGGGTGGCGCCATCAATTTTAGCCATTTTTGTTTCTCCCCCTTATTGCGGCGGCCGATTGACTTGTCTGGCAGAGACTTGGGTGCGTAGGCCGCGTCACCGGCAACACTGAGCGCATATTGACGGGTTGAAAAGAGGCTCGGGTACTGTAGCCAAGGGCCATCTCTGACCAGACAGGACAAAGACCTGCAAGCCTGCGCCTAAAAACACTTGTGATTATGCGCGTATGCCGGACTCTCACGACTTCTTGACGTGAATATTTGATCCATATGCGCTTCAATTGCTTCATGAGACATTTAACGAATACGTAAAGAGTGTCCCCAAACCACTAGGAAGTCCTTATGCCTGTTCAACTTGTCAGTCGTTCAATGGCTGACCCCGAAGTCGATCTGATCGATCGTGTGGCGGCGACCGCTGAGGCATCGTCACGATCTCGCGTGATCTACGACGTCGATGAAGCGGAGGACGATGACCGGATGGCCCTGGGACGCGGGGTCGTCATTGCCATTTTACTGTCCGCGCCGGCGTGGGTGCTGCTGGGTGCGATTGTCTGGTTGGTTAAGCTGTAAGCCCCATTTTCGGTTATATCCCGGTGACCTCGATCCGGTCATACCCCCGCACGCGATAGATCAGCGCCGACACCAGCCAGCTCATCACGAAGATGCCGATGATTATCACGCCGAAAATGCCGAGATTGGCATTCAGGCCGGCGACCAGGCTCCACACGCCCTGATCCAATCCCAGTCTGTCGCCGATGATCCCAAGCGCTTCGATCCCGCCGACGAACAGGGCGATGGCGACGGATACGAACGTGATGGTCAAATTATAATAGAGCTTCCGGATCGGTTTAACGAACGCCCAGCCATAGGCACCCAGCATCAGGATGCTGTCGGTGGTGTCGATCAGCGTCATCCCGGCGGTGAACAGGGCCGGGAAAATCAGAATCGTCCAGATCGGCAGCCCTTGCGCGGCCCCCGCCGCGGATATCGCCAGCACACCTATTTCCGTCGCGGTGTCGAAGCCCAGGCCAAACAGGAACCCAAGCGGATACATGTGCCAGCTTTTGCCGATCAGCCTAACGGTGGATCGTAGTATGCGGCCGAGATACCCTCGGCTCGCCGGCAGCGCGTCAAGCTCCGCTTCGACAAACCGGCCGCTGCGTTTGACCCGCTGAAAGCAACGATAGATCCCGGTCAGGACCACCATGTTGGCGAACGCAATGGCGAACAGAAAACCCGCCGACACGATCGTGCCGATCAGCCCGCCGATCGCTCGCATGTCTCGAAATTGACCCTCTAGCGCCGAGGCGGTGATGGCGATGCCGACCGAGGCCAGGAACACGACGGTTGAATGACCGAGCGAAAAATAGAGTCCGACCGATAAGGGGCGCTGACCGGCCTGCATCAGTTTGCGGGTGACGTTGTCGATCGCGGCGATATGGTCCGCATCGACGGCATGGCGCAGCCCCAGGGTGTAGGCGAGCAACGCGGTTCCCAGCAGCACCGGGTGCGGCCGCGAGACCAGCACGGCCAAACCCCAGATCGCCAGATTGCAGCCGATCAGGACTGCGTAGAGGCCGAGTATCTTGTTACGCACGGGCCGTGGCCTCCAATCAACGGGTCCATAGTGGGCTGGCGGCCCCGGGCTTGACAATGCCGAGCGCCGAACATCAACAAAGGACGATAGCAATCAGGAAACGTACCATGCCCCACAGCGATCCGGTATCCGACCGCCGCGAAATTCGCGAACTCCTGGAAAACTGGGTGGTCTGGCGCGACTCCGGGCATTGGGACCGGTTCCGCACGGTCTGGCACGATGACGGTGTGATGATGGCCACCTGGTTTCAGGGCACCGCCGACGCATTTATCCGGGTCAGCAAGGAAGGCTGGGACAAGGGCGTCAGCATCCTGCACTTCCTGGGCGGCATCTCGATCGACCTGGCCGGCAATCGGGCGGTATCGCAGACCAAGATGACGATCTCTCAGCGCGGCGACGTCGATGGCGTGTTGAGCGACATCGTTTGCACTGGCCGTTTCTACGATTTCCTCGAGAAGCGCGACGGCCGCTGGGGCATGGTGCTGCGGCAGCCGATTTACGAGAAAGACACGCTGGTACCGGTCAGCCCCTCAGCCAAACTGGAGCTCGATCCCGCCCTGCTGGCTCGGTTTCCCGCCGGATATCGCCATCTCGCCTATATCCAGACGCGCATCGGCTATACGGTGAAGCCGGATATGCCCGGGTTGAAGGGGCCGGAGGTCGAACGTCTCTACGCCAAAGGCGCGGCCTGGTTGGCTGGCGGCGGTCTGTAACGTGCTGTCGCTCGCCCATCTGACGGTCCTGGATGCGCATCCGCTGGAACTGATCGACGCCGCTCTGGCCGGCGGGTTCGATGCGCTGGGGTTACGGATCGTGGCGCCGATGCCGACGGATGCCATCGTCCCGGTGATCGGCGACGAACCGTTGATCCGCGAGATCGAGCAACGGTTGGATGCCACCGGGCGGCGGATTTTCGATATCGAGTCGGTCTGGCTGTTGCCGCACACCGATGTCGCCGCCCTCGAACCGGCTCTGGCGTTGGGCAGCCGCCTGGGGGCGAAACACCTTCTTGTGGTCTGCAATGACCCGGACCCGGCGCGGTCGGACGCCAGGTTCTCCGCGCTGTGCGATCTGGCGCAGGCCTATGGGATCGGGATCGCGTTGGAACCGATGCCCTATGTGTGCCTGCGCACGCCTTTGGATGCGCTGGCGGTGCTGAAACGGGTGAATAAACCGAATGCGGGCCTGCTGGTCGATGCGCTGCATCTGTATCGTTCGGGAGCGACGCCCGCCGATCTGGCCGGGATCGACACGTCACTGTTTCCTTACATTCATCTGTGTGACGCGCCTTCCATCGCCCCTCCGGCCGAGGGCCTGCGCGCGGAAAGCCGTGGCAGCCGTTTTTATCCGGGTGAGGGGGCATTGCCCCTGGCGGATTTTCTGCGCGCATTTCCCGCGGATATCGCGATCGGCGTCGAGGCGCCCTGCGCCCGCTACGCCCACTTGCCGGTCCTGGAACGGGCCCGTATCTGCGGCGCCGCCACGCGTGCGCTGCTGAGCGGCGTGCGTGGTCCGGCCGTATAAAGGAGAACATCCATGTCACTCGGCATCGAAGGTCATACCGCCATTGTCACGGGCGGAGCGCGCGGCATCGGTCTGGGGATCGCCCAACGCCTCGCGAAAGAAGGCGCCGGGGTCATCCTGTGGGATCTGGATTTCTCCGCGTTCGACGCCAAGGCGGCGGGGTTCCAGCCGATTCGCACCGATATCGTCGATGTCACCAACTTGGCTGCCATCGAGGCAGCCACGGCGGCGGCCCTGCAACAGACCGGACGGATCGACATTCTGGTGAACAACGCCGGCATCAATGGACCGATCCACGACGTTGTGGATTGCCCGGTCGATGTTTGGACTCAAATCCTGACTGTTGACCTGACCAGCGTGTTTCTGTGCTGCCGCACGGTCGTGCCGCACATGGTTGCGCGCCAATACGGCCGTATCGTCAACATCGCCTCGATCGCCGGGAAAGAAGGCAACGCCCGAGGGGCCGCTTACTCGGCCGCGAAAGCCGGCGTGATCGGATTCACCAAGTCGCTGGCGAAGGAATTGGTGGCGACCGGCGTGCTGGTGAACGCGGTGGCGCCGGCCATCGCCGAGACGGATTTGTTCGCGCAAATGACGCCGGAGCATATCGCCACTATGAAGGCCAAAATCCCGATGAACCGGTTTGTGCGGATACCGGAGATCGCCGCCACCGTCGCCTGGGCCGCCAGCCCAGAGTGCAGCTTCACTACTGGCTTCACCTATGACGTGACCGGCGGCCGGGCAACGTACTGAGGCGGCAACGGGTTTCATGCGGCGGCCATAACAATAAGCGATCCGACGATTCACTTTGTCGTGGCCGGTTTTTTTGCCGGACATCGACCGTGGTACGATCAGGGGCCGGGTGGACCGAACCATGACGGTGGGGAAATGGCGGCACCTGACGCACTCACAGCATTGCCAATGGGCGGAAAACAGCGCCGTTCGGGGCACGCACGGCATTATGCCCGATGATGAGCCTGACTTCGAGGCGGAGGTTTCCCGTTTCGGCGTCGGCAACCCGGCCACACTGTGTTGTTAAGGCAACATAGGTGGCATGCGTTGGTAAAACCCTTTCTGGAACTTGACCCTGCTCGTCCGGACGGTTAATCGCTCACGCGGACGGAACGGATTACCGTTTCTTCCTGCGCGGGCACCGCCCGGGCATTGGATTGCACCCCATCCAGGGACGAATAGAAGATGAACATCAAGATCCTCGGCGCTTTGTCCGCCGTCGCCCTGCTGGCGGCGTGCACCACCCCGACCACGCCCACCACAGCTCCGGGCGCCACGCAGGCCAGCATCGTTCCCGGCAGCCAGGAAGACCTGGTCGCCAACGTTGGCGACCGCGTATTCTATGACTTCAACAAGTCCACCGTTCGCGCCGACGCGAAGGGCACGCTGGACAAGCAGGCCGCATGGCTTGCCAAGTTCGGCAGCGTGAACGTGCAGATCGCTGGTAACTGCGATGAGCGCGGCACCGAAGAATACAACCTCGCCCTCGGCAACCGCCGTGCGAGCGCTGCGTCGTCCTACCTGAAGGCCAAGGGCGTTGCCGCGGCCCGCGTGACTACGATCAGCTACGGCAAGGATCGTCCGACCGCTCAGGGTTCCAATGAGCAGGCTTGGGCGCAGAACCGTAACGCCATTACCTCGGTTCGCTAATCGATCGGCCCCATCCGGGCCGGCCGCCTAACCGAATTGATCGCCTAACCGAACTGGCCGGTAGCCGAGGTGGACATTTCCACCCTGGCTCTCGGCTTTTTTGTTGCGATCCCGCGTGTCGCGGGTGGGGAATATTCGCAGGCCACGCTGCGGCCGGTGGTTCCCACAGCGTGCGGACCTAATCGCCGGGCGGCCGCAGCATCGACCGTTTTGGTCTATCCGATCGGCAAACGCCTGCGCCGGATCCGATCTGCATCGACCACGGGAATGCACTGTTCGATTTCCCCGGCCGTCAAACTTCGAAGTATATCGCCCATCCGTTCGATCACGGTTGTCTCTGCCCAATTCCCGCCTCGAAACAACACGAGGCTTGGTTCGCTTGCGCGACTGAGAGCCAGCAATCAGGGATAATCGAGGTCGGCAGTGAGAATGGTCTGCTGATCTGTCCCCGCCCGAGCGATGATTGCTGTGTCAGGCGCCCTATCGAGGCCCAGGTCGAGCGCATGCACGGCATCGTGTCCTTGACCGCTCAACCAGAGTGCCAACGCGGGTGACAACGGCATGTCGACCAGGAACTTCACCGAACGAGTTCGAGCGTCTCATCATCCGCCAGGAATGCGGCGTAACGGAGAGCCTCATCAATATCTTCGGCTTCGAGATAGGGGTAGTTGGCGAGGATCACATCCCGTGATTCTCCGGAGGCCAGAAGCCCGAGCAAGCGGGCGACCGAGAACCGCAAGCCACGGATGCAGGGTTTTCCCGTGCAGACGGCCGGGTCGATGGTGATACGCTGAAAGATCATGATCAAACGCTACACGAGCAAATGGAGGATTTCCAGCGTCTCCGGCTTAGCTAGTCGTCGGGTATAGGCCACCATCCGCGTTGCCATCAGGGAATGAAGCAACGCGGCCGGGATTTTTGCCGATTTCCCGGGCCGTTAACCGAGGATGCTCCCCGGCAACAGCAAATCAATCGTCCAGGAAGCTCCGCAGCTTCCGGCTCCGGCTCGGGTGTTTCAGTTTCCGCAGGGCTTTCGCCTCAATCTGACGAATACGTTCGCGGGTCACGTTGAACTGCTGGCCGACCTCTTCCAGCGTGTGGTCGGTGTTCATCCCGATGCCGAACCGCATGCGCAGTACACGTTCCTCGCGCGGCGTCAGTGACGACAGCACCCGCGTGGTCGCCTCGCGCAGGTTCGCCTGGATCGCGGCGTCGAGCGGAATGACGGCCGCCTTGTCCTCAATGAAGTCGCCCAGATGCGAATCTTCCTCATCGCCGATCGGCGTCTCAAGGCTGATCGGCTCCTTGGCGATCTTCAGGACCTTGCGAACTTTCTCCAGCGGCATACCGAGCTTCTCGGCCAGCTCTTCCGGTGCGGGTTCGCGGCCGATTTCGTGCAGCATCTGCCGAGATGTCCGCACCAGCTTGTTGATCGTCTCGATCATATGCACCGGAATACGAATCGTCCGCGCCTGATCGGCGATCGAGCGGGTGATCGCCTGCCTGATCCACCATGTCGCATAGGTCGAGAACTTATAGCCGCGGCGATACTCAAACTTATCGACAGCCTTCATCAGGCCGATGTTGCCTTCCTGGATCAAATCCAGGAATTGCAAACCGCGATTGGTGTATTTCTTAGCGATCGAAATCACCAACCGCAGGTTGGCCTCGATCATCTCCTTCTTGGCGCGAGCGCTGTCACGCTCGCCACGCGACACCGTCATATAGACGCGGCGGAACTCGGCGATCGGCAGGCTGGCATCGGTCGCGACGGCGGAGATCTGAGCGCGGATCTTATTGATGTCGTCCGGGTGCTTGATGACAAACACCTTCCAGCCCTTACCCGGCAGGCGGCCGACCCGGTCAAACCAGTTCGGATCCAGTTCGGCACCACGGTAGTGCTTCAGGAAGTCCTCGCGATTGACCTTGCAGCTCTCGGCCATCCGCATGAGCTGGCCTTCCAGCGTCGTCAGTCGCTGATTCAGCAGCTTCAACTGGCTGACCAGTTCCTCGATACGGTTGTTGTGCAACCGGACCTGGCCGACCTTCTCGACCAATTCCTCGCGGATCTTCTCATAGCCCTTTTCGGACCGCGAGCTCATTTCCTCGCCGCTGGTGATGGTCTCCAGCCGGCGATGCTGCATCTTGTGCAGCTTCTTGTTCAGGTTCTCGATTTCCTCGAAGTTCGCCAGAACCTCGGGCTTCAGCTTTTCCTCAAGCGCCGACAGCGACATGCTGGGACCGGCGTCTTCGTCGTCGCTGTCCATGTCGTCGTTGGGCGGGGGAAAGCCCTCGGCCGGGGCGTCGTGGACGCCATCGACGGCATCCGCGACCGGCGCGCCGGCGCCATCAGTGGCTTCCAGATCGACGATGTCGCGCAGCAGCATGCGGCCGGCTTTAAGTTGCTCGTGCCAGGTGATAATGGCGGCGAAGGTCAGCGGGCTTTCGCACAGCCCGTGGATCATCATGTCGCGGCCGGCTTCGATCCGCTTGGCGATGGCGATTTCGCCCTCACGCGACAGCAGTTCGACACTGCCCATCTCGCGCAGGTACATGCGGACGGGATCGTCGGTTCGGCCCAAACTGGCCTCGTCGACGTTGCCGGTTTGCTCCTCGGCTTCTTCCTCGTCGGCTTTTTCGGCCTTGGCGACCGGCGCGTCGCCGTCCTCGGACTCTTCGCCCTCGACCACCTGGATGCCCATTTCCGAGAAATTGGCCATCACATCTTCGATCTGGTCGGAGTTGTTTTGCTCCGGCGGCAGGATGGCGTTCAGTTCATCGAACGTGATGAAACCGCGCTCTTTCCCCTTCGCGATCAGCCGCTTTACGCCGGCCGCGGTTACGTCCAACAGTGTGGTTTCGGCTTCCGCTTCTGCCGTGGCGGTATCGCCGGCGACCATGGGCTTCGTTGCCATCGCTCAGGGCACTCCTTACATCCGACCGGGTCACGGTGTGCGCACACCGAAACCCCACCAATATTATATGTCGGCGAACCCGACACCGTCGGGCTCCCCGCTGCGAATTTTTGCCAATGCCTCGACCAGCGCTTTTTGGCGCCGCCATGTCTCCGGCGTTAGGTTTCGGGCCGCGTCCTGCTGAGCCGAAGCGACTTCCTCACGCAGAAGTTCCTCATTGAGAAAGCCAAAAATATGCCACCATCCAGACTCGGCCTCGGCTGGCATTGCTTCCGACGCAGCGCATGCTGGCAAAGGCATGGGTGCCTCGGCCAGTGCATGCTGAACGTCGTGCGCAAATCCAGATAGTGTGAGGTGGTCCATCAGACCAGCGGAGTCAAGGGTTTCGGCGGCTTCGGCCCAATCTTCGATGGCGTCGCGCAGGCGCATCAGCCCCGGGTCCATCGCCAGACTCTTATAGGCCTGCGCCACATCGTGCAGCAAAATCGGGTGGCGCAGCACGATCGCGGTCAAAATGCGCGTGCGCTCCACGGTTGTGGTGTCCTGGCGGAGCGCCGGTCTCGGTAGCCGGAGACTGGCGGGAAGCCCCAGCGGCGCCTTGCCTTTGTCCCATTTTTGCGTGCGGCCATTGGCCGGCCGACTCCGCCCGGCCTTGAACAAATCAAGCAGCGCTCGGCGATATTCCCAGGCCAGCGATTTGTCGGCGATCCGTTCGGTGGATTCGATCAGGCGGGAGTTCAGCTTGGCCCGCAACTCCGGCGTCGCATCCCCGACCTCCTCCCGCAACATGCCATACAGCGCATCGGTGGGGGATTTGGCGGCGTCGAGATAGCGCTGGAACTCCCCGGCGCCGCCCTTGCGCACCAGGCTGTCCGGATCGTCGCCCTTCGGCAGGGTGGCAAATCGCAGCGACCGTTCGGGCGTCAGCATCGGCAGCGCCAGTTCCATGACGCGGGACGCCGCGCGCGCGCCGGCCGAGTCGCCATCGAAGCACAGCACCGGAACCGGCGACACCCGCCATAATTCCTCAAGCTGCTCCTGCGTCAGCGCCGTGCCCAAGGGTGCGACGGCGGCGGTGAAGCCGGCCTGGGCGGTCGCGATGACGTCCATATACCCTTCGACCACAATCAGTGTCCCACCTGTGCGCACACCATTCCGTGCCAAATCGAGGCCGTAGAGGTTGCGCCGCTTGGAAAACACCGACGTCTCCGGCCCGTTCACGTATTTCGGCTGGCCAGCTCCCAGGATGCGACCGCCGAAGCTGATGATTCGGCCCCGGCGGTCGCGGATCGGAAACATGACCCGGTGGGAGAACAGTTCGAAGGTGCGATTGGTTTCCTCATCACGCCGAATTAATCCCGCTTCCGTAAGCTGGCCGAGGTCGATGCCCTGGCGCGTCATGTCACCCGTCAGGGCGCCACGCTCGCCGGCCCAGCCGAGACCGAATCGAGCGATGGTGTCCTCGGTCAGGCCGCGGCCCAGCAGATAGTCGCGGCCGGCGCGGCCATCGGGCAGGGCGATGCGTTTTTGATAGTGTGCCTGCACCGCTTCCAGCACCTCCACCACATCCAGTCGCCGGCGTTCCGCTTCGGCGGCTTCGGGCGAGGATTTCGGGACTTCCATCCCGGCTTCGGCGGCGAGTTGGCCGATCGCCTCCATGAACGCGAGGCCCTGGCTTTGCATGACGAAGCTGATCACATCGCCATGCACGCCGCAGCCGAAGCAGTGATAGGCGTCGTCATAGACATAGAAGCTGGGTGTTTTCTCCCCGTGGAACGGGCAGCAGCCTTTCCATTGTTTGCCCGAACGCGCCAGCTTCACACGGCGGCCGATAACCGCTGACAGCGGGGTGCGGAGGCGAAGCTCGTCCAGGAAGCTGGCGGGAAGGGCCATGCGGCGGAATTATTCCGGATCAGACGGACAAGTGCGCTTTGACCATCGGGCCGGCCTTGGCCATGTCCAGCGATGCCGCGTGCTTCGCTTTCAGAACGGCCATCACCTTGCCCATGTCCTTGATGCTGGCTGCACCGGATTCCGCGACCGCGTCGGCCACGGCCTTTTGCATCGCCGCGTCGTCCATTTGGCTGGGCAGGAAGCTCTCGATCACCGCGATTTCGGCTTCTTCCTTGGCGGCCAGTTCGGGGCGGTTGCCCTGCGTGTACATCTCCACCGATTCACGGCGGGACTTCACCATGCCGCGCAGCATGGCGACGATGTCATCCTCGGGGATTTGATCGACTCCCTTTGGGCGGGCGGCGATGTCGGCGTCCTTGAGCTTGGCCATGATCATGCGAAGGCTGGACGTCCGAGCGGGGGTGCCGGCTTTCATCGACAGTTTCATCTGTTCGAGGAAGGATTCTCTCAAGCTCATGGCGGCGCTCCTGCGCGTAAAATTGGCTCTATACCCTTTATGGACGCCGGCGGCGATGAAGAGCGAGCGGCGCCTGATCTGGCCAGCGCCGGGAATCGGGTTGTAGGGTTCCATCCTAACCGATGGGAAGCGCTCGCATGACAACCACGGACAAAACTATTGCTGAAATTTTAGCGACCCGCATTGCCGGTGTCGCCTACGACAGATTGCCGGACCCGGTGCGGCATTGGGCCAAGGTCGCGATCATCGATACGGTGGGCTGTACGTTGGCCGGGGCCGCCGAACCCTGCGCGCAAATCGCCGGCAAGGTGGCGGCGATCGCCGGGGCAACCGGGTCCTGCGTGGTGTTCGGCACCGCTAGGCGGGTTGGTCCGATGGATGCCGCCTCGATCAATGGCACGGCGGCGCACGCGCTGGATTATGACGATTGCAGCGACACGCTGGGCGGCCATCCCTCGGCGCCGATCCTGCCGGCGTTGTTCGCGCTGGCGGAAACCCGGCCCGTCAACGGACGCGACTTCATCGCTGCCTACGTCGCTGGTTGGGAAACCGAGACCCGTATCGCGCGCGGGGTGAATTTCCATCATTATGAGAAAGGCTGGCACCCGACCGCCACCCTCGGCGTCTTCGGCGCCGCCGCCGCGTGCTCCAAACTGCTCGGCCTGTCCGTGGAGAACACCGCGCGCGCATTGGCGCTGGCAACGACCTTCTCGTCCGGGGTGAAGGCGAATTTCGGCACCATGACGAAGCCGCTGCATGTCGGCCAGTCGGCGCGCAACGGCTTGTATGCGGCGCTGCTGGCGTCGGAGGGCTTTACCGCGTCCACCGATGCGATCGAACACCGGCAAGGATTTCTGCGGCTCTTCAACGGCGACGGCCATTTCAACGTCGAGCCGATCGTCGCGGAATGGGGCGCGCCGTGGGACATCGCCGATCCGGGGGTGTCCATTAAGCAGTACCCGTGCTGTGGCAGCACGCACCCCGCGATCGACGCCATGTTGATGCTGGTGCGGGAGAACGATCTGACTCCCGAGACCGTCGCAAAAATCGAATCGCAAACGCATCCCAGGCGGTTCGCGCACACCAACCGGCCGGACCCGCGTGGCGCCCTGGATGCGAAGTTCAGCGTGCAATACTGCCTCGCTCGCGCCCTGATCAGCCGGCAGGTGCTGATCGAGCATTTCGAAGACGGCCGCTACGACGAACCCGGTGTTCGCGCGGTTCTGGCGCGGGTGACATCCTCGGCCTGGCCGGATCGTCCGATGGACCTGTCCGAACACTTCGGCGCCGATGTGACAGTGACGTTGACGGACGGACGTGTGCTGACCCGGTCAGTGCCGCGGCCGCTTGGCCGAGGCCCCACGATCCCGTTGCCGCCCGAATTGCTGCGCGGCAAGTTCATCGATTGCGCCCGGCGGGCGTTATCGCCGGCCGTGGCGAACCGATTGTTCGGGCTGCTCGATGGACTGGAAACCGTCAATCGCATCAGCGCGCTGACGGCGGCGACGGTCCCCGACACCAGACTTGCCGCGGAGTAGCTTGCACGGCGCACACCCACCAGCAGCCTACTCGCCGCGTCAGGCATCGGGCGCGTCGTGGTCGGGATGCTGGTAGCTGACGATCACCATGGTCGCGCTGTTGGTTTCGGATGTCGGAACGTCGGGAAGGCGGCCGGGCGCGATGAGCTCGATCCAGGGCAGGCGCGACTCAGTGCCGAAGTTCTTTGTCGGCGGCACGCTTGCCGCGTCGTCCAGCGTGGCCGTGGTGACCTCGATCGCATCGCCCTCCAGATAGCGGAAGGTCAGCGGCGTGCCGCAGTTTCGGCAGAAATGCCGTTCGGCGACGGAGGAGCTTTGGAAGCTGGCCGGCTCACCGAGCGTCCAGGCGAAGCAGGGTGATTTGATTTTGCAGAAGGCGGCGAACGGGGCGCCGACGGCCTTTTGGCACATGCGGCAGTGGCAGATGGTCGACTCCGGCGCCTCGAACAACGCATAACGCACCGCGCCGCACTGGCAGCCGCCGGTCATCGTGGGTTTGGTCTTGTACATCGGTCTCTCCCTTGCTGGACGCGGAAAAAACTTCCCTGGCGGATGGCGTAAGGTTGCGATGGGAATTTTTTTCCCATATGGTGGTCCTTATGCCGATCTCGATCGATCTTATCATAGAACGCATGGGCGGCGCTGACGCGGCTGCTCGATTGACGGGTGTGGGGACCGAGGCTGTGCGCAAGTGGCGCCAGTCCAAGGCAATCCCGTCCCGTCACTGGCCCGCGGTCATCGCGGCGACCGGCCTTAACATGGCCGACCTGCAGACCGACCTTCAAGAAAAGACGAGTGTCCCCATGCAAAATGCTTCGAGTGCCGACGCCATTCCCGCTGGTGCGACCGCCGCTTTGGTGCTGGCCGATGGATCGGTGTTCTGGGGCCGCGGTTTCGGCGCCCATACGTCCGCGACCAACCCGGTGGGCGAGGTCTGCTTCAGCACCAGCATGACCGGGTATCAGGAGACGCTGACCGACCCGTCTTTCGCCGGCCAGATCATCACCTTCACCTTCCCGCATATCGGCAACGTTGGTACCAACATCGAGGACATCGAGGCCACGACCATCGCCGCTCGGGGTTTGATCGTGAAGGTGGATGTGACCGAACCCTCCAACTGGCGCTCGACGCAGAAATTGCAGGCGTGGCTGCTGGGGCAGGGCATCACCGGCATCTCCGGTGTGGACACGCGGGCACTGACCATTCGCATCCGTGACGGTGGCGCGCCGACCGGCGTGCTGGCGTTCCCGGCGGATGGGCGGTTCGATCTGGTGGCCCTGCGGGCGCAGGCAGTTGGCTGGCCAGGGCTGGAGGGAATGGACCTCGCGAAGGAGGTCACCTGCCGGCAAACCTATTCCTGGGATGAGACCGCCTGGGTATGGCCGACCGGTTCCGGCAGGCAGACCGCGCCGACGCATCACGTCGTGGCGGTGGATTACGGGGCGAAACGGAACATTCTGCGCTGCCTGGCCTCGGCCGGCTGTCGCGTGACCGTTGTCCCGGCGACCGCGACGGCCGAGGACATTCTGCGGCACAAGCCGGACGGCGTCTTCCTCTCGAACGGCCCCGGCGATCCGGCGGCGACCGGGGTCTATGCGGTCCCCGTGCTGAGGGACGTGCTGGACAGCGGCGTGCCGATTTTTGGTATCTGCCTCGGGCATCAACTGTTGGCTCTTGCGCTGGGCGCCAAGACCTACAAGCTGGAACGCGGCCATCGCGGCGCCAACCAGCCGGTGAAGGATCTGGAAACCGGCAAGGTGGAGATCACCAGCCAGAACCACGGCTTCGCGGTGGACGCGACCGCGCTGCCGGCGAACGTGAAGGTGACGCATGTGTCACTGTTCGATGGATCGAACGAGGGCATCGCTTCGACGGATCGGCCCGCGTTTTCGGTGCAGTACCATCCGGAGGCCAGCCCCGGTCCGTCCGACAGTCATTATCTGTTCGCGCGGTTCGTGGGGATGATGGACGGGCGGGCGTAATGCCCGAAGTTAAACAAAGTGTACAAGAATTCTGCACACTCTGATCGCCATATATGGACCCTCTTCGCAATCCCTTCGTCCCTGGTGCTGGCGTTCAACCCCCGGAACTGACAGGGCGGCGGGACCTGCTTGAACACGCCCGTATTGCCCTGGGGAAAACCCGCCTTGGGAAACCCGTCAAAAGCCTGATCGCCATCAACCGTGAGTCGGTAGGCCCATGTCCGGTTGCAATACCACCAGATCCATCGCGATTCCCGGTATCGGTGCGATCAGTGGTCGTGATCTGTTCGCACGGTTGGCTGGCCGACCGGGTCTCGGCCCGGTGAACAATTTCGGGGCGTTCAATTGCAATATAAGAAAGTTTATCCAATATTATCGAAATCACGGTAATATCGGATAAACTCCCTAACAATGGACCCCACCCGCAATCCCTATGCGCCCGGCGCCGGCACGCCACCGCCTGAACTCAGCGGCCGGCAAGATCTGTTGGAGCAGGTGCGGATCGCCCTTGGCCGCACCCGGTTGGGGCGTCCCGCCAAGGGATTCTTCGCCGTCGGATTGCGGGGGGTCGGTAAAACAGTGTTGCTGCGAGAAGCCCTGGCGATGGCGACCGCCGATGGGTTTTATACGTGCTTCGTCGAGGCGGACGGACAGAAATCCCTGGGCGAACTCCTGGTCCCGCATTTGCGCCGCCTGCTGCTCGACCTTGACCGCATGGGTAAACTCGCGTCCGAGGTGAAGCGTGGGCTGCGCGTTTTGAAGAGCTTTTTGTCCGGCCTGAAGCTGACCTATGGGGATGCGGAACTCGCGCTCGATATCGATCCCGAACCCGGCATCGGAGACAGCGGCGATCTGGAGGACGATCTTTCGGAACTCTTTGCCGCCATTGGTCAGGCCGCGATGGCCAGGGACACGCGGGTCGCGCTGTTCATCGACGAGGTCCAATATCTCAGTCATCGGGACTTCGCCGCGCTGATCAAGGCGCTGCATCGCTGCGCGCAAGAGAAGCTACCGATCATTCTGATCGGTGCCGGGTTGCCGCAGATCGTGGGGCTGGCCGGCCGGGCGAAATCGTATGCCGAACGGATGTTCGATTTTCCCGCGTTGGAGGCGTTGGGCCGCGCCGACGCGGATCGGGCCATCCTTGCGCCGGCCGCCGAGCAAAACGTCGTCGTGACCCCGGACGCCCTGGATGCGATCGACGCTGTGGCCAGGGGCTATCCGTATTTCATTCAGGAATGGGCGTACCACGCCTGGAACGCCGCACCGGGACCGATCATCGATCGCGCGGTCGTTCTGGCGGCGACACCTGCCGCCTCCAGGCGTCTGGATGGCAGTTTCTTCAGGGTCCGGTTCGATCGCCTCACGCCGCGCGAGAAGCAATACCTGCGCGCCATGGCCTCGTTCGGTCCCGGTGTCTGGCGGGCCGGTGAGATAGCCGAACGGCTGGGCGTTAAGCCAACCAGCGTGGCACCGTTACGCAACGGTTTGATCGGCAAGGGCATGATCTACAGCCCGCAGTTTGGCGAGACCGCGTTCACCGTCCCGATGTTCGACGACTTCCTGCGCCGCATGATGCCCGATTGGGTGTCACCCGCCGCATCCAAAACCAATCCGCCTGTCCTCCCAGAGAGCACCTAGTCCCATGCCCAAACGCACCGACATAAAATCCATCATGATCATCGGCGCCGGTCCGATCATCATCGGCCAGGCCTGTGAGTTCGATTACTCGGGCGCCCAGGCGTGCAAGGCACTCAAGGCCGAGGGCTACCGAGTCATCCTGGTCAACTCCAACCCCGCTACCATCATGACCGACCCCGGTCTGGCGGACGCGACCTACATCGAGCCGATCACCCCCGAGATGGTCGAGAAGATCATCGCCAAGGAGAGGCCCGACGCGCTGCTGCCCACCATGGGCGGCCAAACAGCGCTGAACACCGCCATGGCGCTAGACGCCAACGGCGCCCTGAAGCGCTACAATGTCGAACTGATCGGCGCCAAGGCGGACGTCATCGACCGCGCCGAGGACCGCCTGAAGTTCCGCGACGCGATGGCCGAGATCGGTATCGAATCCCCCCGCTCCACCATTGCGCACACGCTGGAAGAAGCCCGCGCCGCGCTGGAACTGACCGGCCTGCCCGCCGTCATCCGCCCCAGCTTCACCCTCGGGGGCACCGGCGGCGGCATCGCCTATAACAAGGAAGAGTTCGAGCAGATCGTCGCCGGCGGTCTCGAAGCCTCCCCCACCACGGAAGTACTCATCGAAGAATCCGTTCTCGGTTGGAAAGAGTACGAGATGGAGGTGGTCCGCGACAGCAAGGACAACTGTATCATCATTTGCGCCATCGAGAACGTCGATCCGATGGGCATCCACACCGGCGACTCGGTCACGGTGGCTCCGGCCCTGACGCTGACCGACAAAGAATATCAGATCATGCGCGACGCCTCGATCGCGTGCCTGCGCAAGATCGGCGTCGATACCGGCGGGTCGAACGTGCAGTTTGGCCTGAACCCCGCCGACGGCCGTCTGGTGGTGATCGAGATGAATCCGAGGGTGTCGCGGTCCTCGGCCCTGGCGTCGAAGGCGACCGGCTTTCCCATCGCGAAAATTGCCGCCAAGCTGGCTGTCGGCTACACGCTGGATGAGCTGACCAACGACATCACCATGGTCACGCCGGCCAGCTTCGAACCGACCATCGACTACGTGGTGGTGAAAATCCCCCGCTTCACCTTCGAAAAATTCCCCGGCACCCCGGCGCTGCTGACGACGTCGATGAAGTCAGTGGGCGAGGCGATGGCGATCGGCCGTTCCTTCGCCGAGGCCCTGCAAAAGGGCCTCCGCAGCATGGAAACCGGCTTTTCCGGGCTGGACGAAATCGACGCCCCCGGCGATGGCGGCCCGGACGCATTCCGAGCGGCGCTGTCCTCGCCGACGCCGGATCGGCTGCTGATGGCTGGGCAGGCACTCCGCGCCGGTTTGACGGTGGAAGAAATCCACGAGACGACAAAATTCGACCCCTGGTTCCTGCGCGAACTGGAACGTATCGTCCATGCCGAACGCGAGGTCGCGGCCAACGGTCTGCCCCGCGAGGCCGGAGCGCTGCGTCGCCTGAAGGCGCTGGGTTTCTCCGATATTCGCCTCGGCGAACTGACCAAAACCAGTGCTCTCGAAAT
Organism: uncultured Rhodopila sp.; assembly: GCA_903932145.1. Taxonomy (GTDB): domain Bacteria; phylum Pseudomonadota; class Alphaproteobacteria; order Acetobacterales; family Acetobacteraceae; genus Rhodopila. The sequence goes on from CAIZFE010000042.1 coordinate 201,302, forward strand.
CCACAAAGCACGCGCGGCCTTGGGCGTAACTCCGGTTTACAAGCGCATCGACACCTGCGCCGGCGAGTTCGCCTCCAAGACCCCGTATATGTATTCGACGTTCGAAGGCGGCTACGGCACGCCGGTCTGCGAATCTGACCCGACCGATCGCACCAAGATCATCATTCTCGGCGGCGGCCCGAATCGCATCGGGCAGGGGATCGAGTTCGATTACTGCTGCGTTCATGCCGCCTACGCCCTGAAGGACGCCGGGTTTGAGACCATCATGGTCAACTGCAACCCGGAAACCGTCAGCACTGATTACGACACCTCCGATCGGCTGTACTTCGAACCGCTGACCGAGGAAGACGTCGTCGCCCTGATCCGCCGCGAGCAGCAGAACGGCACGTTGCTAGGCTGCATCGTGCAATACGGCGGCCAAACGCCGTTGAAGCTGTCGCAGGCCCTGTCGCGCGAAGGAATCCCCATCCTGGGTACCTCCGCCGACGCCATCGATCTGGCCGAGGACCGCGAGCGGTTCCAACAGCTTCTGCAACGCCTCGGCCTGCGCCAACCCGACAACGGCCTGGCCCGGTCGGCCGAGGATGCCGAGAAAATCGCCGACCGCATCGGATATCCGGTGGTGATCCGCCCCAGCTATGTTCTTGGCGGGCGCGCTATGGAGATCGTGTACGATCGCGCCGGCCTGCAGCGCTACATGCGCGAGGCCGTACGGGTGTCCGGCGACAATCCCGTCCTGATCGACCGCTACCTGAACGATGCCATCGAGGTCGATGTCGATTGCATCTGCGACGGTGAAAGCGTGTACGTCGCTGGCGTCATGGAACATATCGAGGAAGCCGGCATCCATTCCGGCGACTCGGCTTGCTCGCTACCGCCGTATTCGTTGTCCCCGGCCATGATCACCGAACTGAAGTCCGAAACCGAGGCGCTGGCCAAGGCGCTGGGCGTGATCGGGCTGATGAATGTGCAATACGCCATCAAGGACGACACGATTTACGTTCTGGAGGTGAACCCCCGCGCCTCCCGTACAGTCCCGTTCGTCGCCAAGGCCACCGGCGTGGCGGTTGCGAAGATCGGCGCCCGCGTGATGGCCGGCGCCAAGCTGGCGACCGACTTCAAGTTGGACGACGACTCCATCGCGCCGCACGTCGCGGTCAAGGAAGCCGTCTTCCCGTTTGCCCGGTTTACCAACGTGGACACGATCCTGGGACCGGAGATGAAATCGACCGGTGAGGTTATGGGCCTCGACTCCAGCTTCGAGCGTGCCTTCGCCAAGGCGCAACTCGGGGCTGGCGTGATCCTGCCGATGGCGGGGCGGGTGTTCCTGTCGATCAAGGATGCCGACAAGAAGGGCCTGCCATCGCTGGCTCGCCGCCTGACCGAGATGGGTTTTTCCATTGTCGCCACCCGCGGCACCGCCGCTCGGATTCGCGAGGCCGGCCTGCCGGTCACCGTGGTGAACAAGGTGCTGGAGGGACGGCCGCATTGCGTCGATGCGATCCGTTCAGGTGAAATTCAGTTGGTTATCAACACTGCTTCCACGCCGCAGTCGGTCGCCGACAGCTTCGCGATCCGCCGCGGCGCGCTCACGCACGGGGTGCCGCATTACACCACGTTGGCAGGCGCTCGGGCTGCCGTACACGCAATTGCGGCATTAAAAGCGGGAACGCTTGAAGTTGCGCCGCTACAGTCCTATTTTCGCGGTTCGTTTTAGCCAATGCGCCGCGGCAGGGGAAAATCCCGGCCGCGGCGGTGCCATATGACATGGTTGCGTTGACCAAGGTTTGAAGGACCACGCCGTGCAGAAGTTTCCGATGACGGCCAAAGGATTGGTACGCCTAGAAGAAGAACTCCGGACCCTGCGTTCGCAGGAACGGCCTGCGGTGATCCGCGCCATCGCGGAAGCGCGGTCGCATGGCGATCTGTCGGAAAACGCCGAGTATCATGCGGCGCGCGAACGCCAGTCGTTTATCGAGGGCCGTATCCAGGAGCTGGAGGAGGTGGTCGGCGCCGTCGAGGTGATCGATCCCGCGACTTTGAGCGGGTCTCACGTCAAGTTCGGTGCTCACGTCAAGCTGGTGGACGAAGAGACGGACAAGGAAGCCACGTATCAGATCGTTGGCGTGTACGAGGCCGACATCAAACAGAAGATGCTGTCGGTGTCCTCACCGCTGGCCAAGGCGCTGATCGGCAAGAAGGTCGGTGAAACCGTGTCGGTTCCCGCTCCTGGCGGTGATCGATCCTACGAAATTCTGGAAGTCAGGTTTATCTGAGCGTAACGTCCGAGCCGATGATCACGCTCCAGGACGTTGAGCAGGCAGCCAGGCGGATCGCCGGTCGCGTGTTGCGGACGCCGATGTTGCCGTGCGATGCGATTTCGCGGCTGGCCGGCGCCGAGGTTGTGTTGAAGCTGGACAATCTCCAGGTCACCGGCGCGTTCAAGGAACGCGGCGCCGCGAATCGGTTGGCGTTGCTGACCGCCGAGGAACGCGCGCGTGGTGTCATCGCCATGTCGGCCGGTAATCACGCGCAGGCGGTGGCGCGCCATGCCAGTCTGTTGGGCGTCGCCGCCACGATCGTGATGCCGAAGTTTACCCCGTCGACCAAGGTGACGCGCACGGCGTCGTGGGGTGCGACGGTAATTCTGTTTGGGGAAACCCTGGCTGAATCAACCGCCCATGCTCGGGAACTGGCGGCGGAGCGGTCGCTGGTCTTTGTTCATCCGTTCGACGACGTCGGCATTATAGCGGGTCAGGGCACGCTGGCGCTGGAGATGCTGCAGGACGCCCCTGATCTGGATGCGCTGATCATTCCTGTGGGCGGCGGCGGCTTGCTGGCCGGGTGTCTTGTCGCGGCATCGGCGATGAAGCCCGGTATCGCTGTTTATGGCGCCGAGGTCGAAACCTACGCCGCCATGGCGCAGCGCTTGGCCGGCCGTTCTGTGTCGGTTGGCGGTGCCACGATCGCCGAGGGAATCGCGGTACGCGATATCGGGGAAATTCCGTTCGAAATGGTACGCCGGCGCATTGCCGGCATCCTGGTCACGCCCGAACGCGCCATCGAGGAAGCGATCGGGTTGCTGGTTGAGGCCGCGAAGACCGTCGCCGAGGGGGCAGGCGCCGTCGGACTTGCCGCGCTGCTGGCGCATCCGGAACGGTTTCGCGGCAAGAAGGTCGGCGTCGCCATCACGGGAGGCAACATCGACGCCCGCATCCTGTCCAACGTGCTGCTGCGGGACCTGTTGCGTGATGGCCGTCTGCTGCGGTTGCATTTGCAAATCCCTGACCGGCCGGGTGTGCTGGCCGATATCGCGGGCAAGATCGGCGACTCCGGCGGCAATATTATCGAAGTTTCGCATCAGCGGCTGTTTGCGTCGTCGTCCGTGCAGGCAGCGGAACTGGAAGTGATGGTCGAGGCCCGCGACAAGGTGCATGCCAACGCCATCGTCGAGGCCTTGGAGAAGACGTACACCGTCCGGCAGGTTTGACGGGCGCCCGGCATGCCGCCGATCCCGTTCGATTGGACCAGAGAGTCGCAACGCCGCCGGTGCCGACCGATGGATGCAAGCCATAACGATACCCTCGCTGCTGCCGCCGACGAAGCCCTCGCGTGCCGCCTCTGCGAGGCGGTCCTCCCGCTCGGACCGCGTCCGGTGTTCCGGGTGTCCGACACTGCCCGCGTGCTGATCATCGGCCAGGCGCCCGGCACGAAAGTTCACATGACCGGAGTGCCCTGGAACGACGCCTCGGGGGATCGCCTGCGTGGCTGGCTGCTGATGGACCGGGATCTCTTCTACGACGCCACCCGGATCGCCATCGTGCCGACCGGCCTGTGTTACCCTGGACGTCTGCCAAACGGCGGCGATGCTCCGCCCCGGCCCGAATGTGCCCCGCTGTGGCTGGATCGATTCACCCGTCTGATGCCGCAAGTCCGGCTCACCCTGCTCGTCGGTTCCTATGCGCTGCGGCATCGTCTCGGAAAGGGCGCGATGACCGATCGCGTGCAGCGGTTCCGGGACCATGGGCCGGCCATCATCCCGCTGCCGCATCCCTCCTGGCGCACCACGGGGTGGGAGCGGCGTAATCCCTGGTTCGCCGAGGATCTGTTGCCGGCATTGCGGCAGGCCGTGGCGGTCGCGCTGGAGTAGCTCGGGTTGGTGGCCCTTCGGGATCGTGCCATGCTCGCGGCGACATTCAGGGAAAACGCCATGATCCGCACCGCCGTCCTGCTGACCGGCCTGCTCGGCATCACGTCGGCCGTCGCCGCCGAACCGGTCAAGATCGGCATTACGACGATCCTGAGCGGGCCGTTCGCCGATCGCGGGCAGTCCGAACAATACGGCGCCCAACTGGCGCTCGACCAAATCAACCAGGCCGGCGGCGTGCTCGGACGCCCGGTCGAGGCGTTCTACGCCGACAACGCCTGCAAACCGGAAATCGGCGTGCCGGGGACCAAACGGCTGATCGAGCAACAGCACGTCCCGGTCATCATCGGCGCTCTCTGCACGCCGGTGACGCATGCGATCGAGCCGGTGATGCAGGCCGCCAAGGTCCCACTGCTGATCGCCACCTCGGCCGGACAGGATTTCGTCGATGCCTCGGGGGTTGGCGGCAATGACTACCTGTTCAAGACAATCCCGTCAGAGGTCGATATCGCGCGCGGCCTGATTCACTTCCTGGCCGGCAAACATGTCACGTCGGTTGCCATCGCGGCCGAATCGGGCGGCTTCCCGCAGGCGGGCGCGATTGCCTTGGCCAAGGCGGCGGATAGCGCCGGCATGAAGGTGACAGGGCAGGAGATCATAACTCCGGGAGTCACCGATCTGGCTGCCATGCTGGTCAGGCTGAAAGGCAGCACGCCCGACATCCTGCTGGTCATGCCCGGATCATCCACCGGCGCGTTTTTCAAGGCCTATGAGGCCTCCGGCTGGAAAGTTCCGGTCAGCGGCCGCTTCGATCCGGGTGCTGCTACGGGCGCGGTGTCGCCGGCCTTCCGCGAGGCCGGCGGGCTGAACGATCTGACCACGATTTCACCGTTCACGCCGCTGATCGACACACAAGGCGTGCATGACTTTGTTGCTGCCTATCAGGCGCATTACGGGCTGATGCCGACGCAACGGTCGTTCTTTGTGTATGAGGCAACCTGGCTGGCCGTGGACGCCATACGCCGAGCGGGCATTGATGAACCGGCGGCGGTCGAGAAGGCGTTGAAAACCACGGCCATGCCGTCGCGACTCGGCGGCAACTATGCGCCGGACGCCCACAATCACGCGCATACGCCGTTGTTTGTAGTTGGACTGGATGCTGGAAAGCCAAAGGTGATCGCGACAGAGTAGAACCGGGGATGGTGGTGGAGCTGAGGGGAATCGAACCCCTGACCTCCTCATTGCGAACGAGGCGCTCTCCCAACTGAGCTACAGCCCCATCGCCGGTTGACAGGCACTCTGGAAGTGCCGGTCGCGAGGCGCCTCTAATGATCGGGGCGCCCCGGGAAGTCAAGCGGTCTTAACGCGTCGAAAGCGTCTCCCACACATCACCCGCGGGCGGCAGGCCCAGAATGTGCCGCCGATGCCACAAGGCATAGAACAGCAGCTTCCAGCAGGCGAACCCGTGCCGCCAGCGGCGGATGTTGCCGAACAGGACGATCACCATCTCGGGGTGCGCGATTTCGACGATGCCGGGCTGCGCCGCCACCAACGGGCCGAGCCGGGCGCCCTGCGCCTTGATCCATGCGCCGACCGGGACGGTGAAGCCGGATTTCGGCGCAAACGGCTGCGCGGCGGGCTGATTTTCCTCAAGCCATTTGCGGAGAAGCCACTTGCCCATGCTGCCGCGCATCTTCATCGAGTCCGGCAGGCGATAGCCCGCCGCCATGACGCCCGAATCGAGGAACGGCGTCCGCCCCTCGATCGCGTGTGCCATCATGCAGCGGTCCAACTTCAGCAGCAGGTCGTGTGGCAGCCAGTCCGCCATATCCAGCGCCTGCGCCGCCGCCAGGGTGCTGCGTCCGCCCTGTGCGGCCCGTATTTCCGCCGCCGCCATGCCGTCGCGCCAGGACGTCGGTTTGGTGCGCAGGACCGGGACTTTGTCGAAGCTGCCGCCGGCCCACATGGTCCGGCCGCCGCGCCACCATGGCAGCGTCGCCTGGCGATAGCGCTGGTAGCCGCCGAAGATCTCGTCGCCACCTTCACCGGTCAGCACGACCTTGACGTCCTGACGGGCTCGGCGGGCGAGGAACCAGGACGGGATAATGGCATAGTCCATGGTTGGATCGTCCATGGCGGCGACGATCTCCGGCAAATGCTGCCAGACCATCTTCTCGGTGACTTCGATCGACTCGTGCTTCGCCCCGACGGCGCGGGCGATGACGGCGGCTTGTTCGCGTTCGTCGGCCGCGCCGGGGGCGTCGAAACCGGCAGTGAAGGCCAACACGGGTTGGTCGTTCAGCCGGGCCATCAGAGTGATCAGGGTGGCACTGTCGATGCCACCGGACAGGAACATGCCATAGGGCACATCGCTACGCTGATGCAGATCGACGCTCTCCATCAGCGCCCGGTCCAGGCGGCGCATGGCGGTGGCTTCGTCGATCTCCTCGGGCGGTTCGGCGGGAATGGCCTCTATGCGGCGGCGTTCGATGATATGGCCGTCCGAGCAGGTGATCGTCTCGCCCGGCAGAACGCGCTGGATGCCTTCAAAGATGGTGTCGGCACCGGTGGTGAACTGAAGCTGTAGCAACTCCTCCACAGCGGCCGGACGCACCGCGCGCTTGACCAGGCCGGCTTCCAGCAGCGCCTGCGGTTCCGAGGCAAAGGCGAGGCCGCCTTCGACCTGAGCGATATAGAGCGGTTTGATACCGAACGGGTCGCGCGACAACGTGACGGTGCGTTGCACCCGTTCATGGATCGCGATCCCATACATGCCGCGAAGCTGACTGGCATAGTCAGCACCATCACGCAGCCACAAATGCAAGGGCGGCTCGCAGTCGCTGTTGGTGGCGAAGCTCACGCCGGGCAGCGACTCGCGCAGTTCGCGGTAATTGTAGATCTCGCCGTTGGCGACCAACGTGGCGGCGCCCGCGAAAAAAGGTTGGTCGCCAGTGACCAGGTCGATGATCGCCAGGCGGTTATGCAGCAGCGCCACCCGTCCCATCACGGCGTGGCCGCTGCCATCGGGTCCGCGGTGGTGCAGGGCGCCAATCAACTTCGACAAAACCGTCGGGTCCGGCGGCGCGGCGCCGGAGGACAGGATCAGCCCAGCAATTCCACACATTATAGAGTATCTCTCCGAAAGCCGATCCGGGTGTCTCCCGTCTCAACCCGAACCTACCATGATCGCCGACTCGTCGCGAAGCCCCAACGGACGCCCCCGAAGCCCCGTGCGGCGGCCGATTTCGCCCGCCGAATACGAGGCATGCACGAATCTGTAATACACCCCGCCATCGACGCTTGACTCGCGAAGGAGGGGCTTCTAGAGATCGCGCCCTCGGACGACCCAGGGTTTACTCACCGGGACGCTCGTTGGTTCGCTGGCAAACGACGCACGCGGCGCCGCCCTTCTTTAGTTGGGCTTAGGCCGTCTGCCCATCGTCACCCCGCAGGATGGGCGCTATCCCATGCCGGCGGGCTTTGCCTGTTAATCGACGATCGCCCCAAGACCCGTGGCGAAGCCCAGTGCGGATAGAGCGTACGGAAAGAGAAAGAGGTCCATGCCGACCATTAACCAGCTTATCGCCCAAGGGCGCGAGCGGCCGAAGAACCGGAACCTTGTTCCGGCCCTGCAGGGCTGCCCCCAGAAGCGCGGCGTTTGCACGCGCGTCTATACCACGACGCCGAAGAAGCCGAACTCGGCGCTCCGTAAGGTTGCGAAGGTTCGTCTGACCAACGGCTATGAAGTGGTTAGCTACATTCCTGGTGAAGGTCATAACCTTCAGGAACATTCGGTGGTTCTGATCCGCGGCGGACGCGTGAAGGATCTGCCGGGCGTTCGTTATCATATCCTGCGCGGTGTGCTGGATACTCAAGGTCTGCCCAAGCGCCGTCAGCGTCGTTCGCTGTATGGCGCGAAGCGGCCGAAGTAAGAGGGCGCTCGTATGTCTCGTCGTCACCGCGCGGAAAAGCGCGAAATCCTACCGGACGCCAAGTTCGGTGACATTGTCATCACACGTTTCATGAACGTGCTGATGTATGATGGCAAGAAGTCCACGGCCGAGGGCATCGTTTACAGCGCCCTGGACGTTATGAAGCGTCGCGGAGGAGCCGCCGCCGATCCGGTGCGCATGTTCCACGAGGCGTTGGACAACGTGAAGCCGGCCGTCGAAGTCCGGTCGCGGCGTGTCGGTGGCGCCACCTATCAGGTGCCAGTCGAAGTCCGTGCCGAACGCCGTCAGGCGCTGGCGATCCGCTGGATCATTGATGCGGCCCGCAAGCGCGGTGAGCATACGATGCAGGATCGCTTGTCCAACGAGCTGCTGGACGCGGTGAACAACCGTGGTTCGGCGGTGAAGAAGCGCGAAGATACCCATCGGATGGCCGAAGCCAACAAGGCATTCAGCCACTACCGCTGGTAAGGCGAAACGCCGGAGCGCGAACCTGTTTCGCGTTAATCTGTCTAAACAACGGTTTAACCCACCAGGTCTGGTGCTGGATCTACGGAGATTACGATGGGTAAGGCAAAATTCGAGCGGAACAAGCCGCACTGCAACATTGGCACGATCGGCCACGTCGATCATGGCAAGACATCGCTGACAGCCGCGATCACCAAGATCCTGGCGAAAAGCGGCGGCGCCACCTACACGGCGTACGATCAGATCGACAAGGCGCCCGAAGAGAAGGCGCGTGGCATCACGATCTCGACCGCGCACGTTGAGTACGAGACGAAGAACCGCCATTATGCCCACGTCGATTGCCCCGGCCACGCTGACTATGTGAAGAACATGATCACCGGCGCCGCGCAGATGGACGGCGCGATCCTGGTCGTGTCCGCCGCCGACGGCCCGATGCCGCAGACCCGTGAGCACATCCTGCTCGCCCGTCAGGTCGGCGTGCCGGCTCTGGTGGTATTCCTGAACAAGTGCGACATGGTTGACGATCCGGAATTGCTGGAACTGGTCGAGATGGAAGTGCGCGAGCTTCTCTCCTCCTATCAGTTCCCCGGCGACGATATCCCCATCATCCATGGTTCGGCCCTGATGGCGCTGGAAGACAAGAACCCGGAACTCGGCGAACTAGCGATCTTGAAGCTGATGGCCGCGGTTGACGAATACATTCCGCAGCCGGAGCGCGCGATCGATCGTCCGTTCCTGATGCCGATCGAAGACGTGTTCTCGATCTCCGGCCGTGGCACCGTGGTGACCGGTCGCGTTGAGCGCGGCATTGTCAAGGTCGGCGAGGAAGTCGAAATCGTTGGCATCTCCGACACCGTGAAGACGATCGTGACGGGCGTCGAAATGTTCCGCAAGCTGCTCGACCAGGGCCAGGCCGGCGACAACATCGGCGCCTTGCTGCGCGGCACGAAGCGGGATGACGTACAGCGTGGCCAGGTTCTGGCCAAGCCGGGCAGCATCACGCCGCACACCAAGTTCAAGGCGGAAGCCTACATTCTGACGAAGGAAGAAGGCGGTCGTCATACCCCGTTCTTCACCAACTACCGCCCGCAGTTCTACTTCCGCACGACCGACGTGACGGGCGTGGTGATGCTTGAAGAAGGCGTCGAGATGGTGATGCCGGGCGACAACGTCCGTATGAACGTTGAACTGATCCATCCGATTGCGATGGATGACGGGCTGCGCTTCGCAATCCGCGAAGGTGGCCGCACCGTCGGCGCCGGCGTGGTTGCCAGCATCCAGGCCTGATAACGAAAACGATGCCGGCATCTGGCCCAACCCTTCGGTTGGGCGGGTGTTGGCTCTCGTTTCGGCGGGAACATTGAAGAGCGAACGATGGACAATCAGAATATCCGTATCCGGCTTAAGGCCTATGATCACCGCGTGCTGGACAACAGCACCAAGGAGATCGTGAACACGGCCAAGCGCACGGGTGCCCGGGTTCGCGGACCGATCCCGCTGCCGACCCATATCGAGCGGTTTACCGTGAACCGTTCCCCGCACGTGGACAAAAAGAGCCGTGAGCAGTTCGAGATCCGGACTCACCGGCGTCTGCTGGACATCGTGGACCCGACCCCGCAGACCGTGGACGCGCTGATGAAGCTCGACCTCGCCGCCGGCGTCGATGTTGAGATCAAGATCTAAGATCATGGCCGCACCAACCATCATACAGCCACTCCGTACCGGTCTCCTGGCCAAGAAGCTTGGGATGACCCGGATTTTTCGCGATGACGGCACCCATGTGCCGGTCACCGTGCTGCATTTGGACCAGGTTCAGGTCGTTGCCGCGCTCACCGAAGAGAACGACGGCTATAACGCCGTCCAGATCGGCTGGGGCAAGGCGAAGGTGAAGAACGTCACGCAGCCGATGCGCGGCCACTACGCGAAAGCGAAGGTTGAGCCGAAGAAGAAGCTGGTCGAGTTTCGCGTCGCCGCCGATGCGCTGTTGGAGCCCGGCACGACGCTCTCCGCCGCACATTTCAGTGTTGGTCAAAAGATCGACGTGTGCGGCGTGTCCATCGGTAAGGGTTTTGCCGGCGGCATGAAGCGCTGGAACTACGCCGGTCTTGAAGCGTCGCACGGCGTGTCGGCCAGCCATCGTTCGCTCGGTTCGACCGGTAACCGTCAGGATCCGGGCCGCACCTTCAAGAACAAGAAGATGGAAGGCCACATGGGCGTCGATCGCATCACCACTCTGAATTTGGAAGTGGCCGCCGTCGATGCCGAAAAAGGCCTGCTGATGATTAAGGGCGCCGTTCCGGGCAGCAAGGACGGCTACGTGACGATCCGCGACGCCATTAAGCGCCGCCGTCCGGTCGATGCGGCCTACCCGGCAGGGATTATCCAGGCGTCGATCATCGAAGCCGCGGTTGCCGAAACGCCGGTCGCCGATACGCCGGACGCGGGCTGAGGAACAGGTAGATGCAGATCGATATCATCACGCTGGAAAACGTCGCCGCCGGTAGCACCGAGTTGCCGGACGACATTTTCGGCACCGAACCGCGCAAGGACATCATGGCGCGGGTCGTTCACTGGCAGTTGTCAAAACGCCGTGGCGGCAACCACAAGGTCAAAGGCGTGTCGGAAGTGTCCGGCACGACCAAGAAGCCTTACAAGCAAAAAGGCACGGGTAACGCCCGTCAGGGTAGCCTTCGTTCCGCTCAGCACCGCACCGGTGGCGTCGTGCACGGTCCGGTCGTGCGTTCGCACGAATATGACCTGAACAAGAAGGTTCGCCGCCTCGGTTTGATCTCCGCGCTGTCGCAGAAGGCCGCCGAAGGCAAGCTGGTCGTCCTTGATGCCGCTGTCTGCGCGCCCAAGACCGGTGAGCTGGCAAAGAAGATCAAGGTATTGGGCTGGAAGTCCGCTTTGATTATCGACGGTGTGCTGGACGAGGGTTTCGTCCGCGCCAGCCGCAACATCTATAAGCTGGACCTGCTGCCGACCATCGGCGCCAACGTCTATGACATCCTGAACCACGACATTCTGGCGATCACGCCGGCCGGCCTTGAAGGCCTGCGGACGCGCATCAACGGAATCGCCGAGAGCGCGGGAGACGCCGCATGACCATGGCACCGAAAAAAGCGCTCTCCAAAGAGCGCATCTACACGATCATTCGGGCGCCGTTGATCACCGAGAAAATGACCCTTCTCTCCGAGAAGAACCAGGTCGGCTTCAAGGTCGCCATCGACGCTTCCAAGCCGGAAATCGCCGCGGCGATCGAGGCTCTGTTCAGCGTGAAGGTCACTTCGGTGAACACGTTGATTCAGAAGGGCAAGACCAAGCGCTTTAAAGGTCGTCCGGGCGTTCGGTCCGACGTCAAAAAAGCCATCGTGACATTGGCCCCCGGCCAGTCGATCGATTTCACCACCAGCCTGGCATAAGGCTCGCGGAAGATGGCACTTAAGCAATTTAATCCAATCACGCCGAGCCTTCGCGGCACGGTGCTGATCGATCGTTCCGAGCTGTGGAAGGGCAAGCCCCTCAAGGGTTTGACCGAAGGTCAGCACAGCCACGGTGGACGTAACAACCACGGCCGCATCACCACCCGGTTCCGTGGCGGCGGGCATAAGCAGGCCTACCGCATCATCGACTTCAAGCGTCGCAAGTTCGACGTTCCGGGTGTCGTTGAACGGCTGGAATACGATCCGAACCGGACCGCGTTCATTGCGTTGATAAAGTATCAGGACGGCGAGCTGTCCTATATCATCGCACCGCAGCGCCTGAAGGTTGGCGATCCGGTCATCGCCGGCGCCAAGGTCGATATCAAGCCCGGCAACGCGATGCCGCTGGCAGCGATCCCCGTGGGCACAATCATCCACAACATCGAGATGAAGCTCGGTGCCGGTGGCAAGATTGCCCGTTCGGCCGGCACCTTTGCTCAGTTGGTCGGCAAGGACAGCGGTTACGCCCAGGTTAAGCTGATGTCCGGAGAATTGCGTGTCGTTCGGTCGGAATGCATCGCCTCGATCGGCGCTGTGTCCAACCCCGACAACATGAACCAGAAGCTTGGTAAAGCCGGCCGCATGCGTTGGCTGGGTTTCAAGCCGGGTAACCGCGGTGTCGTCATGAACCCGGTCGATCACCCGTTGGGCGGCGGCGAAGGCCGCAGCTCCGGCGGTCGTCATCCGGTCTCTCCGTGGGGCCAGCCGGCGAAGGGCTTCAAGACGCGCGGCAACAAGCGGACGGATAGCCTTATCATCCGCCGCCGCAATAAGGGTAAGTAAGATGGCGCGTTCCGTATGGAAAGGTCCGTTCGTTGACGGATACCTCCTTGCCAAGGCCGAAGCCGCGAAGGCGTCCGCGCGCAACGAGATCATCAAGATCTGGTCGCGCCGCTCGACGATCCTGCCGCAGTTCGTTGGCCTGACGTTTGGGGTTTACAACGGTCACAAGTTCCTTCCGGTTCAGGTGAACGAGAACATGGTCGGCCACAAGTTCGGCGAATTCTCGCCGACCCGCACGTTTACGGGTCACGCGGCCGATAAGAAGGCGAGGCGCGGCTAATGAGCAAGCCGAAGCATGTTCGGGCGCTCCCCGAAACCGAAGCCCAGGCGGTCGTCAGCAATCTGCGGGTTAGCCCGCGGAAGCTGAACTTGGTCGCCGCGATGATTCGCAATCTGCCGGCCGGCAAGGCAATCGCCACGCTGACCTTCAGCAAGCGCCGCATCGCGCAGCAGGTTAAGAAGGCGCTGGAAAGCGCCGTCGCGAACGCTGAAAACAACCATTCGCTCGACGTCGACCGTTTGGTCGTGGCGCGTGCGGAAGTCGGCCGCTCGCTGGTGATGCGCCGCTTCCATGCCCGTGGCCGCGGTCGCGCGTCTCGCGTGGAAAAATGGTTCAGCCATTTGAAGATCGTCGTCGCCGAACGCGCGCAGGAAGCAGAAGAGGGGACCACATAATATGGGTCACAAAGTCAATCCGATCGGTCTGCGCCTCGGCATCAACCGGACGTGGGATAGCCGTTGGTTCGCTGGCGCCGACTATGCCAAGCTGCTGCACGAAGATTTCAAACTGCGTAACCACCTGCGCACCAAGCTGCGCGGAGCGGGCGTTTCCCGCGTTGTGATCGAACGCCCGGCGAAGAAGCCGCGGGTCACGATCTATGCGGCGCGCCCCGGCGTGGTGATCGGCAAGAAGGGCCAGGACATCGAGACCTTGAAGAAGGATCTCACCAAGATGGCCAAGGCTGAGGTGTCGCTGAACATCGTCGAAATCCGCAAGCCGGAAATCGACGCGACCCTGGTGGCCGAGAACATCGCCCAGCAGCTCGAACGCCGCGTCGCGTTCCGTCGTGCGATGAAGCGTGCCGTTCAGTCCGCCATGCGTTTGGGCGCCCAGGGCATCCGGATCAATTGCGGCGGCCGTCTCGGTGGCGCTGAAATTGCCCGCGTTGAATGGTATCGCGAAGGCCGCGTGCCGCTGCATACGCTGCGCGCCGACATCGACTACGGCGTTTCGACGGCGAAGACGACGTACGGCACCTGCGGTGTGAAGGTTTGGGTATTCAAGGGCGAGATCATGGCCCACGACCCGATGGCTCAAGACCGTAAGGCGGCCGAACAGGCCCCCCAACGGTAGATGACAGGGTAGATGGGATCAGACAATGCTGTCTCCGAAACGTACTAAATACCGCAAGCAGCACAAGGGCCGCATCCATGGCTTGTCCAAGGGTGGCACCGCGCTGAATTTCGGCTCTTTCGGCCTGAAGGCCCTGGAGCCGGAGCGGATCACGGCCCGCCAGATCGAGTCCGCTCGTCGCGCCATCACGCGCGCCATGAAGCGCGCCGGTCGTGTGTGGATCCGGATTTTCCCGGATGTGCCCGTCTCCACCAAGCCTGCCGAAGTCCGCATGGGCTCCGGTAAGGGTTCGCCGGAATTCTGGGTGGCGCGCGTCGCCCCGGGCCGCATCATGTTCGAGATCGACGGCGTCACCGCCGAGTTGGCCAAGGAGGCGCTGCAACTTGGCGCCGCCAAGCTGCCGATCAAGACCAAGTTCATCGCGCGGATCGGAGACGCCTGATGGCCAAGAATGCTCTCTATAAGGCCGGCGACGTTCGGGCGAAGACGCCGGACGAGTTGTCGGGATTGCTGCTGGATCTGCGTAAGGAGCAGTTCAACCTGCGCTTCCAGCGTGCAACCGGTCAGCAAGAAGGCACCGGCCGGGTGCGTGAATGTCGCCGCGAGATCGCGCGTGTGAAAACCATCCAGGCGGAAAAAGTTCGTTCCGCCTCGAAGTCGTAAGGAGAAAGGGCGATGCCAAGGCGCGTCCTGAATGGACGGGTTACCAGCGACAAGATGGACAAGACCATTACGGTTCTTGTTGATCGTCGCGTGATGCACCCGCTGTACAAGAAGTTTATCCGCAAGTCGAAGAAGTATGCGGCGCACGACGAAGAGAACGTCTGCAAGATCGGCGATCTGGTCCGCATTCAGGAATGCGCTCCGATCAGCAAGCGTAAGACGTGGACTTTGCTTGAGCGTAATGGCTCCGGCATTGGCAACGCTGAAGCCGAATCGGCAGCCGTGATGGCGTCGCTCTCTGAACCGACAGCGTAAGGGAGACGGTCGATGATTATTGTTGAGACCAATCTCGAAGTTGCCGACAATTCCGGCGCCCGCCGGGTTCAGTGCATCAAGGTTCTCGGTGGCTCCAAGCGTCGTTTCGCTTCGGTCGGCGATGTGATCGTGGTGTCGATCAAGGAAGCCATTCCCCGTGGCAAGGTGAAGAAGGGCGACGTCCACCAGGCCGTGGTCGTGCGCACGTCTTTTCCGGTGCGCCGGGCCGATGGCAGCGCGATCCGCTTCGATCGCAATGCCGCCGTGCTGATCAACAAGCAGCAAGAGCCGATCGGCACCCGTATCTTCGGGCCGGTGGTGCGTGAGCTTCGTGGCAAGAAGTTCATGAAGATCATTTCTCTCGCGCCAGAGGTGCTGTAATGGCCGCGCGTATTCGCAAGGGCGACACCGTTCTGGTGACGACCGGCAAAAGCAAGGGACAACGCGGCGAAGTGCTGCGGGTGTTCCCGGAAGCCGAACGGGCGATCGTGCAGGGGGCCGCCATGGCGCGTCACCACACGAAGCCGACCGGGATGGGCCAGCCGGGCGGGATCATCGATAAGGAAGCGACGATCCATCTGTCGAATTTGAAGCTGATCGACCCCAAGAGTGAGAAGCCGACCAAGGTCGGGTTCCGCGTATTGGACGGCGGCCGCAAGGTCCGCGTCGCCAAGGCGACCGGCGAAGTGATCGAAGGCTAATACCATGAGCGGAACAAAGGGCGCCCCCCCAAAGGGCAAACCGGGCGGCAAGGGTGCCAAGGGCGCGGCAGCGCCTCGTGGTGCCGGTGGTCCCCCGGCCGGTAAGGAAGCGCAACGCGCGGCCCGCCGGGTCGAGATGGTCGGCGTCGATGCGCCGGTAACCTCGCCCGAGGAACTGCCGCGTCTGCTGCAACGCTACCGCGCCGAAGTGCGGGCGAAGCTGCAGGCCGAGTTCGGCTATAAGAACGAGATGCAGATCCCCAAGTTGGACAAGATCGTCATCAACATGGGTGTCGGCGAAGCGACGGGCGACCAGAAGAAGCTGGACGCCGCGGTGGCCGAACTGAACGCGATCGCGGGCCAACGCCCGGTCAAGACCGTTGCGAAGAAGGCGATCGCCGGCTTCAAGATCCGCAAGGGTCTGCCGATCGGCTGTAAGGTCACGCTGCGTCGCGCTCGGATGTATGAATTCCTCGACCGTTTGGTCACCATCGCGATGCCCCGGCTGCGCGATTTCCGTGGCATCACCGGTAAGGGTTTCGACGGTCGTGGCAACTTCGCCATGGGCCTGAAGGAACAGATCATCTTCCCGGAAATCAACTACGACCGGGTGGACGACGTTCGCGGCATGGACATCCAGTTCGTGACCACCGCGAAGACGGATGCCGAAGCGAAAGCCCTTCTGAAGGCTTTCGATCTACCTTTCGCCAACTGAGTATTTGGAAAACCCCCTTGTCCCCGGGCTTGAACCGGGGACCCAAGGCAGGTTCCGGAGGATCTAAACAGGATGGCCAAAACTTCCCAGGTCAACCGCAATAAGATGCGGGAGAAGATGGCGAAGCGCGATAAGTCGAAGCGCCAGGTGCTCAAGGACGTGCTGATGGATCGCACGCTCCCCGTCGAGGACCGCTTCAATGCGTCGCTCAAGCTGGCTCAGATGCCGCGTAACGGTGCGTCCGTGCGGGTGCGTCTGCGCTGCGAGCTGACCGGCCGCTCACGCGGCAATTATCGCAAGTTCAAGCTTTGCCGTATCGCCCTGCGCGATCTGGCCAGTGCCGGGCAGATCCCTGGCATGGTCAAGGCGAGCTGGTAAGGGAACGGTACGATGTCAATGTCCGATCCCGTCGGGGATATGCTGACCCGAATCCGCAATGCACAGCGTGCGCGCCACTCGGTTTGTGTGGCTCCCGCGTCCAGGCTGCGTGAGAATGTTTTGGGTGTCCTGAAGCGCGAAGGCTTCATCCGGGGTTATGCCTCGGAGCAGCTTCGCCCGGGCGTTGCGCAATTGCGCATCGAGCTGAAATACAACGAAGGCGAGCCGGTGATCAAAGAGATCAGCCGTGTCTCCAAGCCGGGCCGCCGCGTGTATGCGAAGATCAAGGAACTGCCGCGGGTCTATGCCGGCCTGGGTATTTCCATCCTGTCAACGCCGCAGGGCGTTATGAGCGATGCCGAGGCTCGCGCTGCCAATGTTGGCGGCGAAGTCATCTGCCGCGTGTTCTAAGGGGCGGGTATGTCACGCGTAGGCAAATATCCGGTCACAATTCCAGCAGGTGTGCAGATCGCCATCGCTGGAAACCTGCTGACCGCGAAGGGCAAATTGGGTGAGTTGAACCTGTCGTTGACCGATCTGGTGGAAGCCACGGTCGATGGCGACAAGGTCAGCGTCAAACCCCGCACGAACGAGACGAAGGCCCGCATGATGTGGGGCACGACCCGGGCGTTGATCGCGACGATGGTAACGGGCGTTTCCACCGGCTTCACGAAGTCGCTGGAAATCACCGGGACCGGTTATCGCGCCGCGGTGCAGGGTCCGAACCTGGAGATCAACCTCGGGTTTTCGCATCCCGTGATCTATCCGGTGCCGGAAGGCATCAAGATCACCTGCGAGAAGCCGACCTCGATCAAGGTCGCGGGTATGGACAAGCGCCAGGTTGGCCAGGTCGCCTCTGAAATTCGCGCATTCCGTCCGCCCGAACCCTATAAGGGCAAGGGCGCGCGTTACACGGACGAAGTCATCCGGCGCAAGGAAGGTAAGAAGAAATGAGCGCGAAGCACGATCTCGCGGTTCGCCGCAAAAGCCGGCTTCGTTATCAGATCAGGCAGAAGGCGCATGGCCGCCCCCGCTTGTCGGTGTTTCGCTCGGGCAAGAATATGTATGCCCAGATCATCGACGACGCGCAGGGCATCACCGTTGCCGCTGCTTCGACGCTGGACGCCGATCTGAAGGCCTCGCTGAAGACGGGGGCCGACAAGGCCGCGGCCGCCGCGGTGGGCAAGCTGGTCGCCGAACGGGCGCTCGCCGCCGGCATCAAGCAGGTGGTCTTCGACCGCGGCTCCTATCTGTATCACGGCCGGGTGCAGACCCTGGCCGATGCCGCCCGCGAGAGCGGGCTGGACTTCTAAGGGAACCCATAATGGCACGTGAACCAAGAGAAGGTGGCGGCCGGAGCCGGGATCGGGAGCGCGGTGGCGACCGTGAGCCCGACGATGGCATCATTGACAAGCTGGTCACCATCAACCGCGTGGCCAAGGTTGTAAAAGGCGGACGTCGTTTCGCTTTCGCAGCCCTGGTTGTCGTTGGCGATCAGAAAGGCCGCGTCGGTTACGGCGCCGGTAAGGCGCGTGAAGTGCCGGAGGCCATCCGTAAGGCGACCGAACGTGCCAAGCGCGGCATGATCCGGGTGCCGATGAAGGAAGGTCGCACCCTGCATCACGATGTCACGGGCGATTTCGGCGCCGGTAGCGTTATTCTGCGTTCGGCCACGGCCGGCACCGGGATCATCGCCGGCGGCCCGTTGCGCGCGGTGTTTGAGACGTTGGGAATTGGCGACGTCGTGGCGAAGAGCCTCGGCAGCCGGAACCCGCATAACATGGTGAAGGCGGCTTTCGCGGCGTTGCAGAAATGCGCCAGCCCGCGTTCGGTTGCCACGCGTCGTGGGAAGAAGGTGCCCGAACTGTTCGGTCGCCGTGAAGCCCCGGCAGCGACAGCGGCCGCAGCCGTAGCGACGGAGGCACAGCCCAATGGCTAAGGTGCGCGTGACACAGACCTCTTCCGCGCTGGGCCGCAAGCCCGGCCAGAAAGGAACTCTGGTCGGTCTGGGTCTGAACAAGATCCGGGCCACCCGCGAGCTGGAGGACACCCCCTCCATCCGCGGCATGATCCGTAAGGTTGCCCACCTGATCAAGGTGGAGGAGCTGGCATGAATCTGAACGAAATCCGCGACAATCCCGGGTCGCGTCTGAAGTCGAAGCGGCTTGGCCGCGGTATTGGCTCGGGCAAGGGTAAGACGTCGGGCAAGGGCCATAAGGGCCAGAGCGCGCGTGAAGGTGTGGCACTGAACGGCTTCGAAGGCGGTCAGCTCCCTATCTATCGTCGTCTGCCGAAGCGTGGCTTCCACAACTTGTTCCGCAAGTCGTATGCGCCGGTCAACGTCGGTTCGCTCGATGCGGCGATTGAGTCCGGACGGTTGGACGGCTCGCAGCCGATCACTGAAGAGACTCTGTTCGCGGCGGGTCTGGCGACCAACAACAAAGACGGTATCCGTCTGCTGGCCGAAGGCACAATCTCTCGCGCTATCACCATCACTGTCTCCGGTGCTTCGGCAACGGCGATCGCGGCGGTGGAAGCGGCTGGTGGTTCGGTGACCACGACGGTTGCCAAGAAGGTTAAGCCGGAAGCCAAGGCTTAGTCCCGTGATGCGCTAAAGTGAAAGCCACGTGGGCGGTTCAATCCCCTGCGTGGCTTTTTGCTTGACTGGCTTGGATGTGGTCTAACACCGGCCGCAGCCTGTTTCTCGCTTGATGGCGGGATAGGGCGACGACGGAACCGATCACCCGCCGAACAATGACAACGGCGTCGATAAAGGGAACACGCATGGCCTCCGCTGCCGAACAATTAGCAGCCAACCTGAACATGGGCGTCTTTTCGAAGGCGACCGAGCTGAAGCAGCGCATTTGGTTCACGTTGGGCGCACTGATTGTGTACCGGCTCGGCACCTACATACCGATCCCCGGGGTCGATGCGTCGGTGATGGGAGAGATGCTGTCGCAGCATGGTGGCGGTATTCTGGGTATGTTCGACATGTTCAGCGGCGGTGCGCTGAAGCGCATGACCGTGTTCGCGCTGAACATCATGCCGTATATCAGTTCCAGCATCATCATTCAGTTGATGTCGAGCGCCATCCCGACCCTTGAAACCTTGAAAAAGGAAGGCGAGAGCGGGCGCAAGAAGCTTAACCAGTACACCCGTTATCTGACAGTTCTGATCGCCATCTTCCAGTCCTACGGGATCTCGGTCGGGCTTGAGACGATGCATGGCAGCTTCGGGCCGGCCGTGATCGATCCGGGCTGGTTCTTCCGCTTCTCCTGCGTGATCACACTGGTCGGCGGTACGATGTTCCTGATGTGGTTGGGCGAGCAGATCACCGCGCGCGGTATCGGTAACGGCACCAGTCTGATCATCATGTCGGGCATTGTCGCGAACCTGCCGACGGCCTTTGGTTCGATGTTGGAGCTTGGGCGGACCGGTGCGTTGTCGCCGTTCTTTATCCTGCTCTTCATGGTGATCGCGGTCTGCACGATCGGCGTGATCGTCTTCGTGGAACGGGCGCAGCGGCGAATCGCTGTGCAGTATCCGAAGCGTCAGGTCGGCAACCGGATGTTCGGCGGCGACTCGACGCATATCCCGCTGAAGCTGAACACGTCGGGTGTCATTCCGCCGATCTTCGCCAGCTCGATTCTGCTGATCCCGGCGACCATCGCGGGCTTCGCGACGAACATGTCGCCCTGGGTGCAGACGATTGCCGGCCAACTGGCGCACGGTCAGCCGCTGTATATGGCGCTGTATGCGTTCATGATCATCTTCTTCGCCTATTTCTATACGGCGGTGGTTTTCAACCCCGAGGAAACGGCGGATAATCTGAAAAAATACGGCGGTTTCATTCCCGGCATCCGGCCGGGCAGTGCGACGGCGGACTATTTCGATCGTATTCTGACGCGTTTGACCACGGTCGGTGGTGTTTATCTGGTGGCGATCTGTTTGCTGCCTGAAATCCTGATCAGCGATTACGGTTTGCCATTCTATTTCGGTGGCACCTCGATCCTGATCGTCGTGTCGGTTACGATGGATACTGTGACACAAGTGCAGTCGCACCTGTTGGCACATCAGTATGAAGGCCTGATCAAAAAGACTCGGGGCAAGGGACGCCGGTGAAACTCATTCTTTTAGGCCCGCCTGGCGCGGGCAAGGGTACTCAGGCCAAGCGGCTTGAGGACAAATTCGGGATCGTGCAGATCTCGACCGGCGATATGTTGCGCGCCGAGGTTGCCGCCGGCAGCCCGGTGGGCAAGGAGGCCAAGGCGGTCATGGAGGCAGGGCAGCTCGTTTCCGACGACATCCTGGTCCGTATGCTGGCGAACCGCCTGGCACAGCCTGACGCGGCGCCGGGGTTCATCCTGGATGGCTTTCCGCGCACCGTGCCGCAGGCGCAGGCGCTGGATCTGATGCTGGAAAAGATGGGTCTGAAGCTTGATGCGGTCATCGAACTACAGGTCGATGACGCCGCCCTGGTCGATCGGATCGCCGGCCGGTTCACCTGTGCGAAGTGCGGGACCGGCTATCACGACAGCTTTAAGCCGACCGCGGTGTCCGGCGTTTGCGATACCTGCGGCGCCACGGCGTTTGTCCGCCGAGCCGACGACAACCGGGAAACTGTTGTGGCCCGGTTGGAAGCTTACCATCGCCAGACCGCGCCGATCATCCCGCACTATGCGGCGGCGGGGATTTTACGGACCGTCGATGGCATGGCCGATATCGACGATGTCACGGCTCAGCTCAACGCTGTGCTGGCGGAATGAACAAGATCGCGGCAAATCATGGGATCGATGGGCACTGGCTGCGGCCTGTGATCGTCAATTTGTCAGAGATGTTGAGATCTTCGCGCAGAGTTGATAAGTCTTCGTTGACTCCTGCGCCGCGGAAACTATAGTCCCGCGCTCCGGCGCAACCCCATATGGGGGTTTGGCGCCGCTTGCGCGTATTTCAGCCTTTCGGGGCAGTTAAAAGGTCCGGGTCAGACATCGGACGACAGGAGAGTAAAGCGTGGCGCGTATTGCCGGCGTGAATATCCCGACCAACAAGCGGGTCACCATTGGCCTCCGCTATATCTATGGCATTGGCCCGACCAAGGCCGCCGCGATTTGCCAGCAGCTTGGCATTCCGGACGATCGCCGGGTCAACCAGCTTTCGGATGAGGAAATTCTCCGCGTCCGTGAACTGATCGACCGTGAGTATCGCGTGGAAGGTGATCTTCGGCGTGAAGTGTCGATGAACATCAAGCGGCTGATGGATCTGGGCTGCTATCGCGGCCTGCGTCATCGCCGTGGTCTGCCGGTGCGCGGTCAACGGACCCACACCAACGCCCGCACCCGCAAGGGTAAGGCCGTGGCGATCGCCGGCAAGAAGAAAGTGACCAAGTAGGAAGGCCATTCGGCCCTTTCTGTTTGGTATGGCTAATCGAAGCGTTATGCCGCGCCGGTTCTCGGCGCGGCGGCAGTTGAAGCAGGATCAAAGAACATGGCGAAACCCGCCGCAGCCGCTCGGCCTCGCCGCAAAGAGCGAAAGAATATCATCGCTGGCGTGGCGCATGTCGCGGCTACGTTCAACAACACCGTGATCACGATCACGGACGCACAAGGCAACACGATTGCCTGGTCGTCCGCTGGTAGCCAGGGCTTCAAGGGCAGCCGCAAGAGCACCCCGTACGCGGCACAGGTCGCGGCTGAGGATGCCGGCAAGAAAGCCCGTGAGCATGGCATGGAGCAGCTTGAGATCGAAGTCAGCGGCCCGGGTTCGGGACGTGAGAGCGCCCTGCGCGCGTTGCAGGCGGTCGGTTTCCAGGTTTCGACCATCCGCGACATGACACCGATCCCGCACAACGGCTGCCGGCCGCGCAAGCGCCGTCGCGTCTAGGCTGGATGGTCTAAGGGTGCTTCGTGCCAACCGGTTCGTCCGGCGCAGTGCGGATCACAGGGTTTAGACTGAAGGGCTAAGTCTGAACCCCGGGACTGGGTTTGACACTGTCCAAGGGACGTCAACCGCGCCTGACGCGGTTCGAAAGGTGTTGTAAGTATGAGGCAGAGCGCAGTTATTCAGAGGAATTGGCAATCTCTGATCAAGCCCGAAAATCTTGAAGTCGAGCCGGGCGCCGACCCGTCACGAGTTGCCACTGTCGTCGCTGAGCCGCTGGAACGCGGCTTTGGTATGACGCTGGGCAATGCCATTCGTCGCATTCTGTTGTCCTCGCTGCAAGGCGCGGCTGTGACAGCGGTGCAGATTGACGGCGTTCTGCATGAATTCAGCAGCGTCCCCGGCGTTCGTGAAGACGTGACGGACATCGTCCTGAACATCAAGCAGCTCGCGCTGCGGATGCATGGCGAAGGTCCGAAGCGGATGACCCTGACCGCCACCGGTCCTGGCGAAGTGCGCGCCGGGCAGATCCAATCCGGTCATGATATCGACATCATGAACCCCGAGTTGGTGATCTGCACGCTGGATGACGGCGTGAAGCTGGGCATGGAATTCACAGTCAACCTGGGCAAGGGCTATCAGCCGTCCAGCGTCAACCGTCCGGAAGATGCTCCGATCGGGCTGATCCCGATCGACTCGATCTACTCGCCGGTTCGCCGCGTGTCCTACAGCGTTGTCCCGACCCGCGTGGGTCAGGTCACCGACTATGACAAGCTGCTGCTGACGGTGGAAACCAATGGCGCGGTGACGCCGGAAGATTCCGTCGCTCTCGCGGCGCGCATCCTGCAGGACCAGTTGCAGTTGTTTATCAACTTCGATGAGCCGCAGCAGATCCGCACGGAAGAGCCGCAGGACGATCTGCCGTTCAACCGCAACTTGCTGCGCAAGGTTGACGAGCTGGAGCTGTCGGTTCGTAGCGCCAACTGCCTGAAGAACGATAACATCGTTTATATCGGCGACCTGGTGCAAAAGTCTGAACAGGAAATGCTGCGCACGCCGAACTTCGGCCGCAAGTCGCTGAATGAGATCAAGGAGGTCCTGACCGCCATGGGTCTCGGTCTCGGCATGAGTGTCGCGGGTTGGCCGCCTGAGAATATCGAAGACCTGGCCAAGCGGCTTGAAGAGCCGTTCTGAGCCGGAATAGGGAAATAGATCAATGCGTCACGGATTATCGGGCCGGAAGCTCAGCGTCACATCCAGCCATCGCCTCGCGATGTTCCGGAACATGGCGCATGCCCTCATTAAGCATGAGCAGATCACCACCACGCTGCCGAAGGCGAAGGAGCTTCGCCCGGTCGCGGAGAAGCTGATTACCCTCGGCAAGAAGGGTGGCCTGGCGAACAAGCGTTTGGCGTTTGCCGAACTGCGCGACGACGTGATCGTCAGCAAGCTGTTCACCACGCTGGCCGATCGTTACAAGACCCGCACGGGCGGCTACTGCCGCGTACTGCGCGCCGGCGTTCGCTATGGCGATGCCGCCGACATGGCGGTGATCGAGCTGATCGATCGCGATGTTGGCGCGAAGGGCCTGGATAGCGGCCCGGTTGCGGAGCGCGACGAGGAAGAAGACGAGGCAGCATAATCGGGCGGGGTTTTCGAACCCCGCTGATTGATGCGACGGATTGGCCCGGTCTGTCCGGACTGTTTATTGCGGCCATGCCGTCGTAAGTGGTCGGATGGATCGGGCTTTCTGTATTTGGGAGATATTAGGTGAGGGCGGCCGTGCAGCCGACCTCCCTCCCATCGTCATGGCCCGGAAAACCGGGTCATGGCGATAAGGGGCGGAAGCCAGGACGAACGGCGGCCCATCAGCTCCCCGGCAATCCATAGGCTTCGGGGAAGAAGTAGTCCTTCCAGGATGTCGGTTTCACCTTGATTGTGCCGATCTCCGCCATGAAGGCGGCCTGTTTCATCGTATCCAGCGGGATGGTCGTCCATTCGGTGCCGGGGCCGGACCCGGCGGCGGCGACGAAATCGACCGTCAGTTTCGACTCGCTGTCCTCGACCCAGTAGCGCGACGCTGTTCGGACATCCTTCCGGACCATATCCGTGGCTTCCACCAAAGCTTCATACACCGCCTGATACAGCTTCGGATTTCGGTCGTGGAACCGCATTGACGTGTAGGCCACCGTGTAGGTGGTGGGTCCGCCCGCGAGGTCGAACGAACTGGCAATGGCATGGATGTTGGGATGCTCCAACTGCTGTTGCAGGAAGGGGGGCAGCGCCATCGTGCAGTTCACGTCGCCGCTGCCGGTCAGCAGTGCGATCGTCGCATCGGCGGGTGACATGGTCATCGTCGCGGCGTCGAACCGGGCGTAGTTCTTGATCCCATACTGCCTGGCAGCGGCCATCTCCAGCGTCACGGCGGGGGACGATACCCGCACCGACGGCACCGGGATCCGCTTGCACTTGTCCAGGTCGGCGATCGTCTTGATGTCCGGGTCGTTGCTGGTGATCCAGTAAGGCAGCGTCACCAAGGCAGTGATCGCCCGCACTTCCTGCGGGGTGCCGCGGGCCTTCGCCCACAGCGTAAACATGCCGTTCGGGCTACCGCCGACGATATCGACCGAGTCGGACAGTAGCGCATCGTTCATCGACGCCGGCCCGTTGAAGCGGACGGTGGAGACTTTCACCTCTGGAATGCCCAGGGCCGCGGCGTGCTTCTGGATCAGGTGCTCATGGTCGATGACGTTGAACTGGAGGTAACCCATGGAGAACTGTCGGGCAATTCGCACTTCCGGGACTTCCGCCCGAGCGCTGAACGGCAGGAGCGTGGCCAGCATCGCGGCGGTATAATGGGTCAAATTCATGGTGATTTTCTTTTCGCGGACGGGGCGATCACAGTGCCGCCGAGCGCGGATCGCCGCAACCCTTGGCTGCCGCGAAAGCCGGATCGGAAAGCCTCGGACAGTGCCGATGCCCGCCGTTGGGACGCTAGGGTATCATGCCGGGGAAGACGTATTGTTGCAGCAGCACGAGGCAGCCTAACAGCAAGGTCAGCGCGATGCTGTGCTTGAAGGTGCGCGCGAACACGACGCCTTCCTGCCCCTTCAGATCGGTGACCGACACGCCCGTCGCGATATTCTGCGGCGAGATCATCTTGCCCATCACGCCGCCCGAGGAGTTGGTCGCCGCGATCAGCACGGGGTTAAGCCCGAGCTGATTGGCTGCCACGACCTGTAGGTTGCCGAACAGGGCGTTGCCGGACGTATCGCTGCCGGACAGGAACACCGCGACCCAGCCGAGGAACGGCGACACCAGCGGGAAGATATAGCCCATCGACGCGGCGCCCTTGCCCAGCGTGTAGGTCAGGCCGGAGTAGTTCATCAGGTAGGCCAGCGAGACAATCAGCGCGACCGTCAGGATGGCGATGCGGGCCTGCTTCCAGGTGGTGCAGACTGCTGTGGCGAAGCGGCCCGGTCCGACGCCGACCAATGCAGCGGTGATGATCGCCGCCAGCAGGATCGCGGTGCCGGTAGCCAGCGGCTGGAACGTCCAGACAGCCGCATACGGCTTGTCGTTATACAGCGTGATCGCGATCTGGTTGTGCAGGCCGGGCCATTGGATCGCCTGGGCGCCGATGGCGAATATTTTCAGATGCGTCCATGCGATCACCAGTGCCGACACTACGATCCACGGCACCCAGCCCTGCCAGGCCGGTACCAGGGTTTGCCGGGCGGCGTTGGTCACGGCGCTGCTCATGGCAAAGGCGGGGTCGTACGCCGGCTTCCACACTTTCAGGAACAGTAGGGTGACGATCAGCGCGCTCAAGGAAGCGAGTACGTCGGTCAGCGCGTAGTCCAGGTAGTTGGATGCGACGAACTGGCCCATCGCGAAGCTGACGCCGGAGACCAGCAGGACCGGCCACAGCGCCTTGACCGAGCGCATGCCGCCATAGATCGCCATGACGTAGAAGGGCAGCAGCATCGCCAGGAACGGCAATTGCCGCCCGACCATGGCCCCGAGTTGGACGGCCGGCAGGCCGGTGACCTGACCGAGAACGGTGATCGGGGCGCCGAGGGCTCCGAACGCCACCGGTGCGGTGTTGAAGATCAGGGTGAAGGTCAGTGCCTCCAGCGGCGGGAAGCCGACCAAGATCAGCAGGGCGCTGGTGATCGCGACCGGGGTGCCAAATCCGGAAATGCCTTCCAGCAGACAGCCGAAGCAGAAGCCAATGACGACCAGCACGATACGGCGGTCGTTCGGGAGATGATCGAGCACCCAGTCGCGGAAGGCATCGAACCGGCCGGAGGCGACTGCGATGTTATAAAGCAGCAGGGCGTTGAACACGATCCACATGACCGGCCAGATGGCGAACACCGCGCCGGCCGAGATGCTGTCGAGCGCCAGACCGATCGGCATCTGCCAGCCGGCCACAGCGACGATAAGACCGACGATCAGGCCGACCAGCGACGCCTGCCAGGCCGGGCGGCGCATAACGCCCAGCATGACCAGCACAACCGCGATCGGCAGTGAGGCGACCAGAAACGACAGCAGCAAACTGTCGGCGATCGGCGTTAGCAGTTGATGAAACATTGGTCCCCGGCTGAGTATTCGGAGGGCGTGCATCCGCCTCCGTCTGATTCAGGGGCGGGAGATAGCGTTTTCGTTGATATATCACAAGATAGTGATTTCTGACTGATTACGAATCCTGTTTCACGTTTGTCCCCGCCAGATCAGGACGCGAGGCGCGCGGCACCGATGATGCGGCCGTCGCTGGCTTGCAGCAGGACGGCGGCGCTGTCTCCCGGCGGGGGCGGTTGGTGCAGGGAGAGCGTTGTGCCGGTCCATGTCCCGATCGAGGTGAAGGAGCGGACGATGTTGGACTCGGTCAGGGTCCGGCCGCTGTTTTCGCCGCGGCCGATGGGGGTTTGCCTGGTGCGATCGAAGCCGACCAGCAGAACCCTGGCCTGACCGGAGCCGGCGCCGACGGTGACGCGCAGGGTCTCGCCGTCGCGGGTCAGGCTGAGCGCAACGGGTTTGCGGGTCGCGTTACCGATCGCGGCCAGACCCCGGGACCGGTCGGAGCCGACGAATCCGGTGGTGCCGTCCACCACCATTTGCGGGGTATAGATCCCGTCAGCACCGATCTGTTTGGCATAGTCGCGCTGCCGAGTGGTCGCGGCATCGAGTGAATACGGGTCCTTCCAGCCGAGGTAATCCCAGTAGGTCACATGAAACGCCAGAGGCAGTACGTTAGTTCGGGTGTGCGCGAGGTCGGTCAGGAACGCGTCGGCCGGCGGGCAGGAGGAGCAGCCTTGCGAGGTGAACAGTTCCACCACGACGGGGGACTCCTGAGCCCGGGCGGTGCCTGACAGCGCGGCGGCGCAGATGATCCCGAGTGTTGTTGCGCGCATGTGCCTACTCCAGAATTCGGCTGGACATTAAGGGCCTTTGGCCCGGGTTGCGCGTGAAAGTTAAGTAATACCAATGGTCCTGTGCTTTTGCTGCTGTGGTCGGAATGCCGGGGATTGGTGTTCGTGGCGGCACCGGCGCTTTCTTCGCGGGGAGGATTTTCCTGCCCGGAGACAGCCACATTCCGAGTGTAAGCGGTCTCTATGCGCATTCTACTGATCTTCGTGTTTCTGGCTCTCTCAGCGTCGGCCGGAGCACAATATCCCGGCGGGCAATATTATGCTCCCGCCTATCCGCCGCCGCCCGGGTATCCGCTGCCGCAAAGCTATGCACCGCGTCAGGTGGTCCCGGCATCATCGATCCCCGAGGCGATGCTCGATGCCCATAACGGCGTCCGTGCCCGGGTCGGTATTCCACCGTTGATCTGGTCAGACGCACTCGCCACCGTCGCACAGGATTGGGCCAACCATCTGATCGCGGCGAACGCTTTCAGCCATCGTCCGGACAACCGATTTGGCGAGAACCTTTATGCGATGACAGGCGGGACAGCATCTCCAGCCGATGCTGTCGGAATGTGGGCGGACGAGGCGCGCGGATACGACATCCGCGGCAACGCCTGCTCGGGCGTGTGCGGACATTATACGCAAATTGTCTGGCGGCAGACCCGCGCTGTGGGCTGTGCGACCGCCGCGACTCCGTATCGGCAGGTCTGGGTCTGCAATTACGATCCCCCGGGAAATTTCGTCGGGTATCGGCCTTATTGAATGACCGAGGCACGCAGCGTCAGCGGGACTTCGTCGAACGCGACATCCGCTTTGAAAATTGGTAAAGTGCGGCAAATCCGGTGGGAGCCAGGCGAATGTCTCGCGTAATCAACATGACCACGCCAAAGGGCAAGCCGGCCAGCCTGCCCAAGACCGCCGCGCTGACCAAGGCACAGGCTGAACACAAGGCCTGGCTGAAGGCGCACGGGATCAAGGAGACCAAGAATACACTTCGCACCTGACCAGGAGATCCCAACTGACAGTCCGATCCGTAGCTCGGCCTGGCACATAGGCGTGCGTTCAACCGACAATACGTGAATCCCGCTCTACAGATCATCGGACGGCTTTCCGGCGGTTCGCCGGGGGATTCTGTCGATGGTTGTGACGATTGCAACCGTTGCTTACGTCTCCGGGGCTTCCCCCGCAGCGCCGGGCGCGCGACACTGGCGCTATGCCGTCCCAACCAATCATCCGTTCAACCGGAGTGTCGCGTCAGACCCGACTGACCGCCGTTATCGTCGCGTCGGCTCTGTTCATGCAGAACCTCGATTCCACCATCATCGCCACCGCGCTGCCGACCATGGCTCGGTCGTTCGGCTACGATCCGGTGCGGATGAACGTGGCGCTGACCTCGTATTTGCTCAGCCTGACGGTGTTTATCCCGGCCAGCGGCTGGGTGGCGGACCGGTATGGCACGCGCAACGTGTTCCGGCTGGCGATCGTGGTGTTCACCATCGGCTCGATCTTCTGCGGCCTGTCGAACGGACTGCCCGAACTGGTGGCGGCGCGGGTGCTGCAGGGGCTGGGTGGTGCGATGATGGTGCCGGTGGGGCGGCTGTTGCTGCTGCGCACGGCGGCCAAGTCGGAACTGGTGGCGGCGATGGCATGGCTGACGATGCCGGCGCTGCTGGGGCCGGTGGTGGGGCCTCCGGTTGGCGGCTTTATCGTCACGTATTTCGATTGGCGCTGGACCTTCTTCATCAACATCCCGGTCGGGATTCTGGGTGTTGTGATGGTGTCGCTGTTCATTCAGGACTTCCGGGAGCCGCCCAAGGGTAAATTTGATCTGCGCGGGCTGGTGCTGACCGGGGCGGCGCTGATCTGCGGCATGTTCGGGTTGGAGACGGTGGGGCGCGGGCTTGTCGCCCCGGCGGTGACTCAAGGCATGATCGCCGCCGGTCTGGGCATCGCGTTCCTGTATTTCCTGCATGCGAGGCGGACGGCGGCGCCGCTGCTGGATTTCACGTTGATGCGGTTGCCGTGCTTCGGGCTGTCGTTCACCGCGATGATGCTGTTCCGGACGGGGATCGGGGCGATCCCGTTCCTGCTGCCGATGATGCTGCAGGTCGGCTTCGGCGATGCGGCCGTGGAGAGCGGGCTGATCACCTTCGCCAGTTCGGCCGGGGCGTTGGTGATGAAGCCGGGCGCGCAATATGCGCTGCGCTGGTTCGGATTCCGCAACACGCTGATCTGGAACGGCGTGATGTCGGGGGTGATGCTGATGCTGTGCGCGGGGTTCCGTCCGACATGGCCGGCGGCGGCGATCTATTTCGTGCTGCTGGTGGGCGGGTTCCTGCGGTCGTTGCAGTTCACGGCTTATAACACGCTGGCCTATGGCGATGTGCCGCGTTCGCAAATGAGCGCGGCGACGAGTCTGTATACCGCCGGGCAGCAGTTGGCCGCGACGATCGGGGTGTCGGTCGGGGCGCTGTCGTTGGAGGTGGCGCGGACGATCTCGCATCACGGGACGCCGGAGAACGCGGATTTCAGCGTGGCGTTTGTGGTGGTGGGGTTGATGACGCTGATGGCGGCACCGATCGCGTGGTTCATGCCGGTGAGTGCGGGGGACGATCTGACGGGGCGGCACGCGCCGTCGCCGGAACCGGTAACCGTGGTGCCAGTGAAGGCGGGGGAGTAAATCGGGCCGCTCGCGGGCCCGCGCCGGCCATTGACGTCGCCCGGAAGTCGAAGCGCCGCGCTTGGCGGTGGACCGGAACGGCACGGTTGAATCATGATGTCGAGGGGCCCGGCTGATGTCGGGGTTTGGTACGCTGGTGTTTCACTGGTTATTTACCTTAGTATCCATGTAAACAGCCGATGTTGCCAAGGATAACGGCGGATGTCCGTAATAAAAACTTGAAATGCGCGCCATATCAGTGTAACCGCAAGTTGCGGCGGCTGAAATCTCTAAATACGCCGCCCGAGCAAGGGAGGACGATATGCGAACACTTGTATCCGTTACGTCTGTTGCACTGGTGTTGTCGGGCGGGGCCGTTTTTGCACAACAGACGGCTCCTGTGTCCGATGATGCGTACATGAAGCGTGTCCTGACAGCGGCGCCGTCGCATATTATCGAGAACGCGAGCGTTGTTCGCATGGACGGGACGGCGTCCCGAACGATCAGAAAAGGCACCACTGAGTGGACCTGTATGGAAGCGAACGGCGTTCCCATGTGCATGGACCCGAATGCCATGGAGTGGGCGCATGCATGGCAGACCCATGGCCCGGCGACCGATAAGACCGGCTTTATATATATGCTCGCTGGTGATAACGGCGCCAGCAATACGGACCCTTGGGCGAAAGGAAAGACCGCCGATAATCACTGGGTTGTCACTGGTCCGCATGTCATGATCGTGGGCGCCGCCGCGAAAACGATGGTGGGGTATAGCAAGAGCGCCGATGCCGATCCGACGAAACCGTATGTCATGTGGCCGGGCAGCCCGTACGAACACCTGATGCTGCCGGTCAAGTAACGGCTGCTATATTGACGGTATTCGCCGCCAGGGCAGCGTCACAACGTGTCTTGAAACGCCGCCCTGACGTCTTATCGATAGCTGTGATCCGCGCCCGGGGACCTCGTAACCCCGGGCGCGACCGACGCCAAATTTCCGCCCGATCAAGCGATATCGAAACGATCAAGGTTCATCACCTTGGTCCAGGCAGCCACGAAGTCCGTCACGAACTTCGCCTTCGCGTCGTCGCAGGCATAGACTTCCGCGATGGCCCGTAGCTGGGAGTTCGACCCGAACACCAAATCGACGCGGGTGCCGGTCCACCGCGGCTCGTTCGTTTTGCGGTCGCGGCCATGGAACACGCCCTCGGACGCCGGGGATGGCTCCCAAATCGTGTCCATGTCGAGCAGGTTGACGAAGAAATCGTTCGTCAGCGCCTCGGGCCGGCTGGTGAACACGCCGTGTTCGGACTGTCCGGCCTTCAGCACACGCAGACCACCCAGCAAAACCGTCATCTCCGGCGCGGTCAGCGTCAACAATTGCGCCCGGTCCACCAGCAATTCCTCAGCCGATCGGCGATGTCCGTCGCGGAGATAGTTGCGGAACCCGTCCGCGGTCGGTTCCAGCACCGCGAACGAGTCCACGTCGGTTTGCGCCTGCGACGCATCCGTCCGGCCCGGCGTAAACGGCACCGTTACGTCGTGTCCGGCCTGCTTCGCCGCGGCTTCGACCGCCGCGCAGCCGCCCAGCACGATCAGGTCGGCCAGCGAAACCGGTTTTTCGAAGTCTGTCCGGATCTGCTCCAACGTCTGTAGAACCTTGGCCAGTTCAGCCGGCTGGTTGACCTCCCAATTCTTCTGCGGTGCCAGGCGAATGCGTCCCCCGTTCGCCCCGCCGCGCTTGTCGGAACCGCGGAACGTCGATGCCGACGCCCAGGCGGTGGAGACCAGTTGTGATACAGACAGCCCCGACGCGAGGATTTTGGCTTTCAGTTCGACGACATCCGCCTCTCCGACCAAGGCATGATCGACGTCGGGAACCGGATCTTGCCACAGCAGGATTTCCGCCGGCACCAGCTTGCCGAGATACCGGGCGCGCGGCCCCATGTCGCGATGGACCAACTTGTACCACGCCCTGGCGAACGCATCGGCGAACACCTGAGGGTTATCGTGGTAATGTTTCGCGATGCGCGCGTAGATCGGGTCCACCTTCAGTGCGAGGTCGGCCGTGGACATCATCGGCGCGTGCCGGCTGGACGGATCGTGGGCGTCCGGCACGGTGTTAGCGGCAATCGCGTCCTTGGGGGTCCACTGGAACGCGCCGGCCGGGCTTTTGGTCAGCTCCCAGTCATACCCGAACAAATTGTCCAGGTAGTTGTTGTCCCACTTCACCGGGTTGGTGGTCCATGCGCCCTCCAGACCGCTGCTGATGGTGTGGACGCCTTTGCCGCTGCCAAAGGTGTTTTTCCAGCCGAGACCTTGCTGCTCGATCGGGGCACCCTCCGGTTCCGGACCGACATATTGGCCGGGATCGGCGGCGCCGTGGCATTTTCCAAATGTATGACCGCCGGCCACCAGTGCCACCGTCTCCTCATCGTTCATCGCCATGCGCGCGAACGTCTCGCGGATATCGACGGCCGAGGCGGCCGGATCGGGCTTGCCATTCGGCCCTTCCGGATTGACGTAGATCAGCCCCATCTGAACGGCGGCGAGCGGATTTTCGAGGTCACGTTGGCCGCTGTAGCGCTTGTCGCCGAGCCATGTGTCCTCGGAGCCCCAGTAGATGTCCTCCTCAGGCTCCCACACATCCTCGCGGCCGCCGGCGAAACCGAATGTCTTGAAGCCCATGGAATCGAGGGCAACGTTGCCGGCCAGAATCATCAGGTCGGCCCAGGAGATTGCCCGGCCGTACTTCTGCTTGATCGGCCACAGCAACCGGCGCGCCTTGTCGAGGCTGACATTGTCCGGCCAGCTATTGAGCGGTGCGAAGCGTTGCGTGCCCGAGGATGCGCCGCCGCGGCCGTCGCCGATGCGGTAGGTGCCGGCGCTGTGCCAGGCCATGCGAATGAAGAACGGCCCGTAGTGGCCATAATCGGCCGGCCACCAGTCCTGCGAGTCCGTCATCAGCGCGTGCAGATCCGTAACCACGGCATCCAGGTCGAGGCTTTTGAATGCCTCGGCGTAGTTGAAAGCCGTGCCCATCGGATCGGGCAAGGGGGAATTCTGGTGCAGAGCATGCAGGTTAAGCTGGTTCGGCCACCAGTCTCGATTGACCCTGGCCAGAACGGTCTGGTGTCCATGATGCCCGCCCGAGACCGGGCACTTGCTTTCAGTGGTCATAGTTCCTCCAACAGAGTGGTGGTGCGTATCCGAAGAACACGTTAGGGCATCCGGATACATCGATCTAATTGATTATATCAGACGAATTCATCGATTCGATCGATCATTGCTAATGGCGCGAGTTCGACCGCCGCGATCGAACGGAGGATACATGCCCACGGCATACTCGGTGTGACGGCCCCAACAATGAGGATTTTACCATCCGCATGATCCGGGACCGCCCACCATTTCATCAGCGCCGCGCCCGGACAAACCGGCCATGACGAAATGGGTAGTCCGCCGACCGGTTCTCTTATTTTCAAGCACGTTGAACCACCATGACAACAAGGGTCTTGCGACCATATCACTTTAGCTGGGCGTCGCCCTTAGTCGCCGCAACGTCTTGGCTGGCCCGGTGCCGCCGAATTGCGAACACGAATCAGCGAGGACCAAGCGGACTGTGCAACCCATCCGGTTTTGCGGCCGGGACGATAGCCGGTCGGTCGGGAATCGCCATTGTCACGATTGCCGAAACGCCATTACCGCTCTGCCGGCGCGAGCCGGCATTTCGCGCCGGCCGACCTTTCATTTCGAATTTAAGATCACCGGTCTTCAAACGGGCAGAGAACAACCCGTCCCTGCTCACCTGCGGCGACCGCCTGGTACGCCGCGACCGCGTCGTGCAGCGCAAACCGCCGGGCGATCGGTGCCGGACGATAGTCGCCGGTTTCGAAGCCGGGCCGCAGGACTTCCAGAATCCCGGCCGAGGCGGTC
The DNA here is from genome assembly GCA_903932145.1 of uncultured Rhodopila sp. Classification (GTDB taxonomy): domain Bacteria; phylum Pseudomonadota; class Alphaproteobacteria; order Acetobacterales; family Acetobacteraceae; genus Rhodopila. Next base: position 236,138 of record CAIZFE010000042.1, read on the forward strand.
AGGTCGAGCTTGAGCGTATCGATGCCGATCAGACGGTTTTCGTTGTGATAGAAGTCCGCCAGGTTGAACGTTACTTCCCTGGCGCTGGTCACGCTCATCTCCACCAGCCGGCCGCGCAGCGCCAGGCAGTCCAGGGCGGGGCGGAACATGACGCCACCGACGCAGTCAAGCACGACATCGGCGCCGCGCCCATTGGTCGCCTCGCGGACTGCGGCCGGAATGCCGGCACCGTCGGCCAGCAGCGAGACGCCCATTTCAGCAATGGCGGCGCCGGGCCTTGGCGCGCGGCGATCGGTGCCGATGATCCTGGCACCGATACGCCGAGCGATCTGGACCGCGGCGTTGCCGACCCCGCCGCTGGCGGCGATGATCAAAACCGTTTCACCCGCGCGCAGATCGGCACCCTCGACCAGGCCCTTCCAGGCGGTGACGAAATTCACCCCGACCGAGGCCGCCTCAGCAAAGCTCAGCGTCGATGGTTTGCGTCGCAAACTGGCGACCGGGACGATGATCCGTTCGGCATGCGATCCATCGCGAGTGAAGCCGGTGTCGCCGCCGGTTCCCCAAACCTCGGCGCCGATCCATTCCGATGGACCCGCTTCCACGATGCCGGCGAAATCCCGGCCGGGGGTTCGTGGCAGCGTCGTTTGCTCCATCAAACCCTGCACATTCTTCACGTCGCTCGGGTTGATCGATGCTGCCTCGATCCGGATCAATGCTTCGCCAGCACCGGGCGACAGATCGGGCAAGTCCTCGATGGACAGCACGTCCGGCTTGCCGTGACGGGTGAATCTGACAGCCTTCATGGTAACGACTCCCTGGCCTCGCTTGACGCAGCGAGCATTCGGAGGACACTGCCTCAATCGTGCGAAGGGGGAAATACCACAATGAGCGACGTCACAATCCTGGCCACCGGTTTCGGCTTCCCGGAAGGCCCTGTCGTCTGCCCGGACGGATCCATCATCCTGACCGAAATCCGCAACAACCAGTTGTCCCGCGTGACTCCGGAGGGCAAAAACAGTGTCTTTTCGCGCTGCGGCGGTGGCCCGAACGGGCTGGCGTTCGGACCGGACGGCGCGCTGTACCTGTGCAACAATGGCGGCAGCAAATACGTCGAGGGCTACTCGATGGGCGTCGCGCCGCACCCGGATTACCGGTTCGGCTACATCCAGCGGATCGACGCCAACACTGGTGAGGCCAAGACGCTGTACACCGAGGTCGATGGCCACAAATTATCCGCGCCCAACGACATCGTCTTCGACACACTCGGTGGTTTCTATTTCACCGACCTCGGCAAACGGTATGCTCGGCATCGCGATCACGGCGGGATTTATTACGCTTTGCCGGATGGGTCGAAAGTGACCGAAATCGCGCATCCGATCCTGAGTCCCAACGGCTGCGGCTTGTCGCCGGATGGCAAGATTCTATACGCGGCCGATACCGAGGGCGCGCGGTTATGGGCGTTTGATATCGACGCTCCCGGCGTGCTGCGGAAGCCGGCGCCGCACGCCCATCACAGCGGACGTGTGATCTGCGGGCTGGGATCGAATGCCCGGTTCGACAGTTTGGCTGTGCTCGCGAACGGCAATATCTGCGTGGCGACGCTGAACACGGGGTATATAACCGAAATCTCTCCGAACGGAGATATCGTGCGGGCGGTGAAGATGCCGGATACGTATCCGACGAATATCTGCTTTGGTGGGGCGGACATGCGGACGGCTTATATTACGCTGTCGGATACCGGGCGTCTGGGCACGATGCAGTGGGCGACGCCGGGGTTGAATCTGAATTTCGGGTAGAACAAGCGCTAACGGGTGCGTCTTGACGATGCACCCGTCAGTTGCCCGCCGCTAAACCCCCAGCACTGCCGCGGCTTCCCTCACGACATCCTGCAGCGCCCCGTCAGCAAACGGCGATACCAACCCGGCCGACCGCACCAAATCCTGGAACGGCGCCGACCCGCCGCGACTGCACAGTTCCACGTAAGCCTCCATCGCCGCCGGGTAATCGCGGCGTGACTTTACCCAGAACTGCATCGCACAGCATTGCGCAAGCGTGTAGTCGATGTAGTAAAACGGCGAGCCATAGATATGCGATTTCGCCTGCCACCGGCCGCCCTTCGCCAAAAACGACAGATCGCCATAGTCGGCCCGGGGCAAGTACAGTTTCTCCAGGCGCGCCCATAAAGCGTGGCGATCCGCCGGGGAGGCGTCGGGGTTCGCATACACCTCGTGCTGGAAATGATCGACGCAGACGCCGTAGGGCAGGAACGCCAACGCGCCGATCAGGTGCATGCGGCGGAACCGGTCGGCGGCATCGTCGCCAACCAGCCTGCCGATTTCCGGATAGGCCAGGAATTCCAGGCCCATGGAGTTGATCTCGGCCGCTTCCATCGTCGGCCACAGGTAATCGATCCCGTCCAGGCCACGGCTTTCCCAGTTCTGGAAGGCGTGCCCCATTTCGTGGGTGAAGACGCCGATATCGTGGTGGGTGCCGTTGAAATTCGCGAAAATGAAGGGCACGCCCTCGGTCGGGAAAGACGTGCAGAAGCCGCCGCCGGATTTCCCGGGGCGGTTCTTCAGGTCCATGAACCCGCCCTGGCGCATCAACCGATAGAACGCGGCCAACCGGTCATCCATGCCGTCGAACATCGCCGCCGCCGCTTCGACCAGCGTATCGTGATCTCCCGCCGGTTTCGGATTACCAGCCGGATCGACCAGGGCTTCGTCCCAATACCGCAACCGATCCCAACCGTTTTCGGCACGCCGAGCCTCCAACAGCCGGCCGACCAGGGGGACGACGTGTTGGACAACCTGTTCGCGATACCGCGCCACGTCTTCGGGACCGTAGTCCACGCGGCGCAGGCGGCGGTAACCGAGCGGGGTGTAGCTGGAGAAACCCAGCTTCACCGCCATGCCGTGGCGCAGCTTGACCAGTTGGTCATAGATCTCATCCAGCGCGCCGGCATTGGCTTCGAAGAACGCCCAGCGCACGCGTTCGGCTTCATGCCGCACGGCCCGATCCGGATCCTCTGCATAGGGTCCGAGGCCGGCGAGGTTGACCGTCTTCCCCCCGATCTCCAGTTTGGCGGAGGCCAGCAGTTCGGTGTAGCGCGCCGAAATCCGGGCTTCTTCCTCCAGGTCGGGCTTGATTGCCGGGTCGAACGTGGTGACGTCGGTTTCCCACAGCCGCAGGGCGTGCTCCCCGACCAGCGTCGCCAGCCCGGCCCGATCGGGGTCAGCCAGCAAACGTCGCTTCAGGGCGACTTCCAGATCGGCGGCCTCGGGAGACAACGCGTCGGCATAATCGCGATCCGCTTTGGCGGCCGTATCCGTGGTGTCCTGAGCGAACCGCAGATGTACCAGCGCGGACCACGTATCGTAGCGACGCCGCAACCCGTCCCATTCCGCTAACGCCGCCGCCCGATCGCCGCGATCCAGCGCCGTCCCGATCGCGGCGTAGGCGTCCGTCAAACCCGCCAGAGTTGGCCTCGGTTCGACGATTTGGTCGAATTGGGGTGCGTTACTCACCGGCAATCTCCGGGAGGGCAGCCACGGCCACCAGCGTCCCGGCCGAACCCTCGGCGCGGGTGAACAGCAATTTCTCGTCATGGAACGAGGCGACCGACGGACGGTGCGCGATCGAGACCAGGGTCGTCTGCGGCAGGCGCTCCTTCAGCACAGCGTAAAGGTCGGTCTCAGCCTTCGGATCAAGGCTGGCGGTCGCCTCGTCGAGGAAGATCCAGTCCGGTTTGGCCAGCAGGGCGCGGGCCAGAGCGATCCGCTGCTGCTCGCCACCGGACAGGCGCTGCGGCCAGTTGTCGTCGCTGTCCAGCCGGCAAATCAATTGCGGCAAGCCGGCGTCAGTCAGGGCCTGATCGATATCCGCCTGACTGTATGCGTCCACGGTGTTCGGGTAGGTGATGACGTGGCGCAGGGTGCCCAGCGGAATGTACGGGCGCTGCGGCAGGAAGAAGGAGCGCGACGGGACTGTCACCTCGCCATGGCCAAACGGCCAGATGCCGGCCAGCACCCGAAACAGGGTGGATTTACCGGAGCCGGTGCGCCCGGTGATCACCACCGAATGCCCGGCGGTGAATGTCAGGTCGGCGCCATCCAGCAGCCTGGTGCCGTCGGGCAGGCTCACGGTCACGTCACGTAGGCTGGTGGTGCCGGCGGTTCCGTTGGACATGACAAACCCGCCGTTGGAGTCTGCCCGAGCCTTGACGATGGCCTGGTCGAACGTTGACAGGCGCTCGACGATCGCGCGCCACTTCGCGAGATCGGCATAGGACTGGATGAACCACGACATCGTTTCCTGGACCGTCCCGAACGCGCCCACCGTTTGCATCATTCCGCCCAACTGCATGGCGCCGGAGAAGTAACGCGGTGCCGCAACCACAATGGGAAAGACGACGGCGATTTGGCTGTAGCCCACGACCAGCGAGTTCAGCATTTTGGTCCGTGTCATGATCTGGCGCCAGTTGGCGATCACAGCGGCGAAGCGTTCGCGCAGGGTGACGCCTTCCTCATGCTCGCCGCGGTACAGGGCGATGCCCTCCATGTTTTCGCGAATGCGCACCAGGGCGTAGCGGAAATCCGCCTCCACCCGCTGTTGCCTGAAGCTTAGAATCGCCAGTGGATTGCCAACCAGGTGGGTCAGCCAGGTGCCGAGGACGGCATAGGCCAGCGCGACCCAGACCATGTAACCGGGGATCGGGATACCGAACAGTTCCACGTCGCCGGACAGGCCCCACAGGATAACAATGAAGCTACTCATCGAGACGGCGTTTGACAGCAGGCCGAGGGCGAGGCCGAGGGTGTTCTCGGTAAAATCGCGCAGATCCTCGGCGATCCGCTGGTCGGGGTTGTCGGTGCCGATCGCCGCCCGATCCGCCGTCAGACTGATGTTGTAGTAAGCGCGATCCGCCAGCCACTCGGTCAGGAATTCGCGGGTCAGCCAGGTGCGCCAGCGGATCTGCAGCAACTGATTCAGATAGATCGAGTAAACCGCGAGGACGATGTGAATCGTGGCCAGTTCACTGAAGCCCGGGATGATGCCGTCCGGGGTCACGCGGTAGAGGAAAATCAGATCCAGGAACGCATGCCAGTCCTTGTCCTGCAGCGTGTTGTAGAACTCCCGGCGCCAAAAGTTGAAGACGACGCTGACACCCACGATCGTCATGTTCATCGTGATGATCGCCAGCAGCAGTCCGCGCGCGGACCATCTTTCCTCCGACGTCATGAAGTAAGGGCGGGAGAGCCGCCAGGCGTCTTTCAGGAAGGGGCCGATACCACGCATGAAGGGATCATCTCTCGATGGTTAGGGGATCTTGGTTTGCAACGCCGCAAGCCAGGCTTCGATGCGCTTACGGTTCACGCCGAAGTCGGATTGGCCATAGACGCTGCGGGAATACACGATCAGATCGCTGTTGTCCGGGCCTTCTTGCCGCACCTGCACCATGATCTGGTCGGGGAAATTGAACACCAAGCTGCGGACGACGTAGTGGATCTGAAGCTGATCCGGGTATTGCGCGGCCTGCCAGGTGCGGGGCTGACTGGAGGCCACCTGTCGAATCAGCGCGAACAGCGCGCCAGCCGGCAGGTGATATACCGGGGTTACGATATCGGGGGGCGGGTTGAAACCGGCCGGTGCGGCAAGCGCGGTGTTGGGGCTGGACGGTCGAACGATCGCCGCGATGTCCATCAACGACGGCGGCGGCAACCCGTCCGCCGCGGGAAAGCCGCAGGCGGGCAGGGCCAGGCCGATCAGCCAGGCAATCGGGTTCATTCGGCGTAAGCGAACGTCATCCGGTTCGTGATGCCCGGAAAGCCCCGGCGCGGCAAGTCAAATGCCATTACGTTTGGTTAAGGCGCAACAAGCCGGCGTGGGGTACGCGGGGAACCGGGCATTCCCCTTAAGGTGTGGCGATATACCCGGCCGCTTTTAGCTCGGTTCGCACGTCGGCGACTTGTTGCTGAACCTGCGGCATCGACAGCATCACGGCCGCCAACGCGATGCCGACCTCGCGCCCGGCTTCGACATCCGTGCGGTAATGAACGCCGCAGATCAGACGGCTTTGGGTGTAATCGGCCGACCGCTCCAGAATCTGATCGCGCTTCTCCGGCAGCGCCGCCGCGAGGACGATCCCCAGCACATAGGCCCGGGTCGCATGACCGCTGGGGTAGGAGAAGCTTTTGCCCGGGCCGCAGGGATGGATGTCGGCGTCGACCAGGAACGGACGCGGACGGTGCCACTCATTCTTCGCGATCGTGGCATAGACGCTCTCGTCGTTGCCGACCTGCTTGAAGAAGGCAGCCGTCACCGGAAGCCGGTCAGCCGTGAAACCGTCGCCGAACAGGGCGTGGAACAAGAAGACGGTTTCGTCTTTGCCGTCGGTTGCCGCCTTGTCGAATTCAGCCTGCGTCCGGGTTGCCTGTATCTGATGCAACTCGGCCAGTTCCGATTTGGTTTGTTCGGACGCGTCCGCGGGCGGTGAGCGTACCATCGCGCGCACGTCAAATTGCGCAGGCTGCACCAGGATCGCGTCTTTCGCCATCGCGGCCGGGATGCCCGCGAGTAAACCGCCGGCCAGCAACAGGGAGAGGTTCGGGTTCATCATTGTTCTTTCGGCCAGCAAGGTCGATCGGCTTCTATGGCCGCGTCACCGATCCGAACAGCGAAACAATGGTTGCGATTTTAAGACAAATCCGTGACCGCTTCTTGCCAAGAAGTCGCTGACGCGGCCAAAATGCGGAGAATTGGGCAGGTGAGATATGCGAAGCAACACGATCCAGATAAGGCCGGCCGGTGCTTCTGTCGGGGCCGAGATCACCGGCGTCGATCTGTCCGAACCGCTGACCGGCGTTCTGCGCGACACGATCAAGCGCACGCTGGCCGACCGGGGCGTGGTGTTCTTTCGTGATCAGACGTTGACCCCAGAACAGCATATCGGTCTGGCGCGCCAGTTCGGCGACATCAACGTCAATCGCTTTTTCAGCAATGCCGAGGGCTACCCCGAGATCGCCCTGGTGGTGAAAGAGCCGCACCAGACCAAGAACATCGGCGGCGGCTGGCATACCGATCACAGCTACGACGTCGAACCGGCGTTGGGTTCCATGCTGTATGCTCGGGAGGTCCCGCCGACCGGGGGCGATACGCTGTTTTCCAGCATGTATGCTGCCTATGACGCGTTATCGGACGGTCTGAAGCACACGCTGGGCGGGTTGCGGGCGGTTCACTCCAGCCGGCATGTGTTCGGGGTGGCGCGGGATGACCGGTTCCGCAATGCCGAAGCCGCGGTGCAGGACGCGGTGCATCCGGCGGTGATCACGCATCCCGACAGCGGGCGGAAGGCTTTGTATGTAAACCCCGGCTTCACGCTGCGGTTCGAGGGTTGGACCGACGACGAGTCCAGGGGGCTGCTGGAGTATCTGTATCGCCACGCCGTGAAGCCGGAGTTCGGGTGCCGGTTCGTCTGGCAGAATGGATCGCTCGCGTTCTGGGATAATCGCGCTACCTGGCACTACGCCGTAAACGATTATCAGGGGGAACGCCGGTTGATGCACCGGATTACGATCGAGGGGTGTGCGCTGGCTGCGTAGCGGCGTGCGGGTCAGTGCGGCGGGTCGCCGGTGCCCGGCCGCCTTTGGCCAAGGCCTCTCTTTCGGCTTGACGGCGCGATCGCTGGACGACCGCGCCGTCTGACCGGTCGTCCAGCGATTCGTCGATCTGACGCATGATGACCTGCATGCCGTCCCGCATACTGGAGAGTGCGCCACTCAATTCCAGCGCGCTGACCTCCAGGCCGGCCATCGCCTTGTTGTTAAAATAGTTTCCCCAATACCGCGTTTCGAGCAGATGATAGCGCATGGCGACCTGTAATTGCACCAGTTTGCCGCCGGCGCGCTGAACCTTGTCGGCCGGATCGCGCAGGAAGAACGCCAACATCGACAAGGCGCCGGCACCGAAAAAGGCCGCCACCAATGGATTGTTGGAATCCGGGCGAACCATAACGTCCGCGACCGAAGCAATGACCAGAAAGGCGCCCAGAAGGAATGTGATCCAGAACATGTATCCAGCCCATTTTGTCTGCTGGAACATTGTATTGAATGTGTCGTCTATCAGTTTCGCTTCTTTTTTGAGAGACTCTTCGTAGTTTTCATTCATCTTCTCCCGGAAGGGTTGCTGCATCTGCCACATCTGCAGTTGCGCTTGCGCGATGCCACGTTGCGCCTCAGCGATGCGTTCGTTTCCTGGCAGCATCCGCTCCTGGGCGGCGTTATTGCGTTCTTGCAGCAGCGCAAGCCGCTCCGTCTGCTTCAGGTCGCGTTCCTCCTGCTCTAACCCCAACTGTCTTTGAAGGTCGAATAATTTCGCGGTCGATTCACCAAATGTGGACGGCGGCCACGGGGGCAATGCATCGGTTTCCGGTTCGGCCGGTTCGGCGGTCCTGACAAGGTCGTTGCCCTCAGGCGTTGCCGCATCGGTGGACATAAATAAATCCTCCGCGTCGCAGTAATTGACTTGATCACATTACGACCATACTCGCGGAATCGCAATGAAGGACTGGCGGCATAAGGTGTTTGTGATCGCGGGTCTGTCTTATTCGACCGGCAACCTGTCGCTTCTGGTGACCACCGCGGCGGCGCCTTGACGAGTCCAATAATGACCGCGAATCACCTTACAGCATAAAATCATCAGTATATTCCCCCCGGGAAACTTTCACCGCGATGCCGTCCCCGGTTCCGCAGGCCAGGTCCTCCGACCCGGCAATGCGTCCGGGGTCGGCCAGGTCGTCCAGTCGGTCGGCAAAGTCGGGGGCCATCTCGACAGGAACGCGCCAGATGAAGGCGAATTCCTCGCACTGCTGTACGCCGGGTGGTCCTGCGGCAGCGGTCAATAGAACGTCCGCACCCTGCACGTCACAGAATCCGAGGCTGCGGAAAGAGACGTCCTGTTGATCCCGGGCGAAGCGGCGAAGGACGCCGCCCAAAGCGCGGCAGTCCTCCGCTTCACCGAGCATCAGGACCATCGGATTGAAGTCGCTGGGCAGGAAGCCGACGCGCATCATGTGACGTCCAGCACATCCGTCGCGTGGCAGAGTTCCTCGGCGCCAAGGTCAGCGCCGGACAATATCCGGACGCGAAGCCATTCGCCGTCGCCCATGTTTTCCAGCACCTCGGCGGTCAGGCCACCGGCGATCCGCAGTTTCGCGCCCGGGGCGACTTCGTTGACGGCCAGCATCGGATGGTTTCCTTCAGAACAGAATGCTCAGGTTTTTCGCCAGCAGGACGTTTTGTTCCAGGATCAGTTCCCGGCGCGCGATCAGCCATGAGTCGCCGTTGCGGCGCAGGGTATCGATACGGCGGCCGATGAACGTGTTGGATTCGTATTCGACGCGGTTCTGATAGATCAGGAAACGGCAGCCCACGACAACATCCTGCGCGTCGTCGGCTGACGGGGATACCTCCAGCAGGCGCACATTGCTGACCATGTGGGTGACGCGCGACAGCGGCTCCTCGGCATAGTGAACCCCAGTCAGAATTTGCTCGACGCGTTTCCCGAGCGTCCATTTGTCTTCGTCGAACCAGGAAATGCCCTCGCCCTGTTTGGTGTTTTCCTTCTCGGCGTGCTGGCCGAACTTCACGTTGCGACGGATCGGCATGAAATAGATCAGGTCGTCCGCCAGCAGATCCAGCCATTTCAGGAATTCCCGCTGATCGAGAAGATCGGCTTCCATATACAGGAAATCCTCGATCTCTTGTTTCAGGGCGAGGCGGTCGAAGCGGCTCATTCCGCGGCCGCCCGCACGGCATCACCGGTGCCAAGCAAGGACGCCCAACCGTCGCCCTTCAGGTATTTCGCATAGACGTCGTAGTAGTTGCGAGCGTTCTGTTCGGTGATCTGGGTGCTGACATCGCCGGGAATCGGATCGTTGTGTTTATACGCCCCCATCGATTGCTGGTAGTTGAACGGGTAGCGGCGCGCGATCGTTCCCGTGCTCGCTTTCGTTGCGTACAACCAGTTTTCCATATCGTCCTGCTCGGTCATGCCCGCCGGGCCGGAATAACGCATGTAGAACCGGCGCAGCACGTCCTTGACCTCGGCCGGAGCATCGGCATCGACCAGGAAGAAGCGCCAGGCCTCGGTTTCCGTCGCGCTGTGCGGATGCCAGACGCACAGGCCGCGCGGCTGGCGACCGTGATAGGACGTGTTGGGAAACAGATTGCCGGTGAACGGCATGATGCGGGCTTTGTCGCCCAGACGTTTTTTGCGCTCTTCAAAACAATGGCGGAAATACTCGTCCACCAACGGATATTGCGCATAGGACGGCTGATACTCGAAATCCTCCGGCATCCAGACACTGTGCACGCCGTGACCCGCCGGGAAGCTGGCCCAGACGTGCTGGCCTTTGTTGTATTCGTTGTCTCGCCTTCCGGTCTGGCCCGCTCGGGCACTGGGCCCGATGCCGATCATATCGACCGAGCGGTGGGACGGATTGTGGTAGGTGTCGCCAAGGAAGTTTTCGGCGGCGAACTTCCAGTTGGTAGGCAGGATCCATTTGTGGATGCCAATGACCTCCGACCCGCCGGGCCTGCCGTCGCGGCAGTCCAGCACCTGATCCAAATGATCCACCGCGTCGCCAAGATAGGTCATGAAGTCCGGTGCCTCGGCGTCCCAGGATGCCCAGACGGTGCCTTTGTAGATGTGCAGTTTGGGGGTTTCGATCAGCGACCACTCGTTGCGGTCAAGCTGGCCTTCGTAGAGCACCCGGTACAGCGGGACGCCTTGTAGCTTGCCGTCGGTGGTGTAGCTCCAGGAATGATACGGGCAGACGAACAGCGACGTGTTGCCGGATTCGTAACGGCAGACTTTCATGCCGCGGTGGCGGCAGGAGTTCAGGAAGACGTGGACGGCGCCTTTGGTGTCGCGGCAGAGGATGACGGATTCCTCGCCCATGCGCGAAACGAAGAAATCGCCGGGATTGGGGATCTGGCTTTCGTGGCCGATGAACAGCCAGGCTCGGGTGAACAGTTTCTCCAGTTCCTCCCGATGGAATTCGGGAGAGACGAAGATCTCCCGGCTGATCGTGCCGTTTTTCGTGTCGATCATGCGATCGATGGGCAGTTTCGTTGTCATGCTGCCTTGCCTCCCTTTTGTGTTTAGCCCCAGCGGGATGCCGCTATGTCGTCGTCCTCCCGCGCATCCACCCAGGCGCCTTCACCATTGGCAAAATCTTCCCGCTTCCAGAACGGGGCCTTGGTTTTTAGCCAGTCGATCAGAAATTCCGTCGCATCCAGGGCGGCCTGGCGGTGCGATGAGGCGGCGATGACCAGCACGATATTCTCGCCCGGACGCAATGTCCCGACGCGATGGATCACGGTGCATCCCAATAGCGGCCAGCGTTCCGCCGCTTGTTCGGCGATGCGGGTGATGGCGCGTTCGGTCATGCCCGGGTAGTGCTCCAGGGTCATGCCCGTGACCGTGCTGCCGTTGTCGCGGACAACGCCGACGAAGCAGCCGATGCCGCCGACATCGGTGCGGCCGGCCGTCAGTTTCGCTATCTCTGCGCCGGTGTCGAAATCCTCGGTCTGGACTTTGATGTATGCCATGGGGAAAACACGCTAGACCGTGGCGGTCGGTTTGTCATGGGGCGCCGCACAAACCGAGGGGACGGATGACGCAGCGGCAGGCCGGTCTGGATTATCTGCGCGGGTTCGTCGTCGTGCTGGTGGTGTTGCACCATGCGGTGCTGGCCTATTGCCGGTTCGGGTATTTCGATACGCAGCACTACCTGTGGTCCACCGCACCGATCGTGGATGCCGATCGTTGGGCGGGTTTCGACATCCTGGTGCTGTTCAACGACAGCTTCTTCATGCCGCTGATGTTCCTGCTGTCCGGTCTGTTCGTCGGTCCGAGCCTGCGGCGCAAAGGGCCGCGTGCCTACGTACTGGATCGTCTGCGACGATTGGGGCTGCCGTTCGTGTTGGCGGCATTGGTGGTCATGCCGGTGGCCTATTATCCGTCCTATCGCATGACCGGGAGCACGATCGGCTTCAGCGCGTTCTGGGTCCAAACCATCTTCGATGGTCCGTGGCCGAACGGGCCGGCATGGTTCGTCGGGGTGTTGTTGGTCTTTGACGTCCTGGTGGCGGTCGTGCAGCCGTGGCTACCGCGCTGGCGCCTGTCGTTCGGCGGGCTGGCCGCGCTGTCCCTGGTGACTTTCCTCCCGTTGCTGATCGGCTTTGGGCCTGTGCACTGGTTCACGTTCGGGCCGTTCGCGGTTCAGGCGAGCCGGGTGTTGTTATACGCCGCCTATTTCTTTGCCGGCGTCTCGGTAGGACCGGCGATCCGCCCGGGCGGACGTGGCCGCATTGCGTTGGCATTGGCGTTGTTCGCCGTATTGCTGGCCGAGCAGGTTTACCGGTCGCGAGATCCAGGAGCCTTGCCGGGGTTGGTCTGGCTGGTTCTCTACGGTGTGGCGCTGGCGCTGTTTTGCGCGGCGGCGACTCTGGCGATGCTGGGGGTGTTCGCGGGCTTGACTCGTCCCCGAGTGGTTTTGGATCGTTTAAGCCGCGATGCCTACGGCATCTATCTTCTGCACTACCCGTTCATCGTTTGGGGTCAATATGCGTTGCTGGAAGCCAGGGTCGGCGCGGTTTCCAAGGCGCTGATGGTATTCGCCGGGTCGCTGACGTTCAGTTGGTTCGCGGCGGCCGGAGTTGGGGCGTTGGTCCGGTGTTTCGGGAAGTCGTCGGTTTCCGGCCGGGGAGATTCCACGTTGGCATAGACGTCCCGCAGGGGGAGTTCGACGCCGATTTCAGGCATCGTCAGAATCGCGAAGTTTCGTCTTATCGCGTCCCGTAGAAACGATCCCCCGCATCCCCGAGGCCCGGCCGGATATAGCCGTTGTCGTCCAGTTCCCGGTCGATCGCGCCGGTAAATACAGGGACATCCGGATGGGCGGCGGTGAACGCGGCGATCCCCTCCGGAGCCGCAAGCAGACAGACGAACTTGATGGCCTTGACCCCCGCGTTCTTTAACCGCGCGGTGGCGGCGATGGCTGAATTGCCGGTGGCCAGCATCGGATCGACCAGGATAACCAGCCGATCGGCGATATCGGTTGGCAGCTTCAGGTAATACTCCACCGGTTGCAGCGTGGCGTGGTCGCGATACAGCCCGATATGGCCGACCCTGGCGGAGGGTACGAGATCCAGCATCCCCTCCAGAATGCCGTTGCCGGCCCGCAGGATCGAAACGATACAGAGTTTCTTGCCGGTCAGATGGTCCGCCTGCATGTCTTCAAGCGGCGTCTCGATCGTGATCGTTTCCAGCGGCAGGTCGCGGGTGACCTCGTAGGCCATCAGCAGGCTGATTTCCCGAGCGACCTGGCGGAACATGGCGGTCGGGGTGGTTTTGTCGCGGAGCAACGTCAACTTGTGACGCAACAGAGGATGATCCAGCACGGTAACGTTCGGCATAGGGTTGCTCCGGTTCGGGCGCGGCAATTGGCAGGCCATTCATGCCCGTGTTGCGGCCGGCGTCGCAAGGCTCGGTCCCTTGACAGCGGGTGGCCGGTGCCGCATCTCAGCATCAGGCGAGGCGTTCATGCGTGTTCCTCGACCTGACATCCGGCCACCGAGTCCTGTCGAAGGGCGGCCTGGATGATCCGCCCGGCAGGCGGAAGATCGTATTCAATGACTGAAATCGTTTGGCTGCCGCCGTTGATCCGAGCCCTGGCGACAGGGCTGATTGTCGTGACCGCGTCCGCGGTGGCTGAAACCCTGGGTCCATTCTGGGGCGCCCTGATCGCCAGCCTGCCGGTCTCGGCGGGGCCGGCCTATGTGTTTCTGGCGATGCGGCACGGACCGGATTTTGTGGCCGCGAGTGCGCTGAGCAGTTGCGCGGCCAATGCGGCGACCGGGTTGTTCCTGATTGTGTATGCACTGCTGGCGGCACGGCTGCCGCCCTGGCGAGGACTCGGTCTTGCCGTTCTGGCATGGCTGGCGGCGAGTCTGGCGGTGCATCAGGTTGCCTGGACTCCGGCCTCGGCGTTGGTGCTGAACGGTGTGGTGTATGGCGTTGGATTTCTGGTGTCGGACACGGTCGCGGGGACAGCGCGGCCGATGCCGGCCGTGCGGCGCGGGCGGTTCGATCTTCTGGCGCGGGCGGCGGCGGTGGCCGGCTTCGTGTCGCTGGTCGTCACGGTCAGTTCGATGCTGGGTCCCGATGCGACCGGAATCGCCGCGGTGTTCCCGATCAGTCTGATCAGCCTGATCGTCATTGTGCGGCCCCGCATTGGCGGGGAGGCATCCGGGCTGCTGGCGGCGAATGCGCTGCGGGCGATGCTGGGGTTTGGCGTGATGCTGCTGGTTTTGCATTTGGCCGTCCGGCCGTGGGGTGTGACGGCCGCGTTAGCGGTTGCATTGATAGTTTCGGGGGCGTGGTCGGTCGGTTTGCTGCTGCTGAGGCGGCGGCGCATCGGTTGATTTCGCCGGCCCGGGGGTTACGCTGATGGCGGCCGGAACGCCCGCGCGACGGCCCCGTTTGTAAGGAGGTTGCGATGTCCGAACCTGAACGCCTCGACCCGCGCCGTTCGGCGCTGATTGCGTATGATGTTTGCCGGCGGGCGCTAACTCCATCGGATCAGGGGCGGAGGGCGGCGATGCGCCCCGTGCTGGATGCCTGGGTGCGGATGATCGCAACCGCGCGCGAGGCTGGCGTGCCGGTGATCTATACGACGCCGGTTAGCCGCGCCGATGGCGTCGACGTCGTCATGCTGCCGACTGACCTGTCGGCGGAAACCGGCGTGCCGCCGCTGACCAACGGTATCGAGGGATCGGCCGAGGCCGGCTTTCCCGATGCAATCGCGCCGCTTCCCGAGGATTACGTGTTCCTCAAGCGAAGGCCCAGCGCGTTCTATGGGACGGGTGTGGCGGAACTGCTGCGGATGCTGCGGCGGGACGTTGTGATCATCGGCGGCGGCGCGACCAATCGCGGCGTCGAAACCAGCGTGCGCGAGGCGTTCAACCTCGATCTTGCGACGGTCGTGGTGCGCGAGTGCTGCTGGAGCGGCGATGCGGCGGCCCACGCTTACAGCCTGGACAAGGCGATGAAGATTTACGCGCGGGTTCGCTCGCTCGATCAGGTCGCGGCGATGCTACTTGGATGACGGAAACCAGGATATTACTGTAACCGGAACGGCTCGCCGGAGTTTGGTGCAAGGCGGGAACGATGGCGGGAGCAGAGATAGCCTTGCGGATATGGCGGATGCCTTGCGCCGGCCTGCCGGTCATCTCACTGTCCAACCGATAATTTCAATATTGTTGGGCCCGATTATCATCTGCGGCGCGTGATCCTATTGTGTGCCCAGTAAAGCCGAGCGGCTCGCCCGGCAATTCTGGCGACGGAGGAGATCGTGGCACACGCATTGTTTGGACGCATCCTCACGGTGAAGGCGCTGATCCGTGTCGCGTTCGCCGCTTTGAGTTTGAATTCCATGGGGATCGCGCATTCTCAGTCATCGTATCAAGCCTCTGCCCACAACGACGACCAGAACAACTGGATGGCCGCTCGCTGAGTGGCGGCACCCAATCCCGGATGCCCGAGTGCCAGGGAAACGAGTGAAATGGCGAAACATTCTGATCAGGACCGATGCAACGTCCAGTCCCGATGATGCTCCGGCTGGCCGGTGCGTACGCGACAGCGCCCCCGGAATCAGAGGGTGCGACGCAGGCCAGGTGATGGAACTCAGGGTGGAGCGGTGGCCAGCCTCGGCCCGGGCGGGTCCAAAATGGGCGCCTCGCCGATCATATACCCCAGCACCCGGCGAACCGTCTCCGGTTCGGGATGTCTCCAGGCAAAGCTCCAGGTGTCCGGCTTCCTGTCCCGCTCTTTCTGAAACGATGTCTCGCGGTGTTCCCGTATTTTAAACAGCGTGGTGAAGCTGCCGCCATAGTTCATGAGCGAGTCGGATATCTGATTCCAGAAATGGCCGGTGCAGAAACTCGGAATGACCGCGAGGTCCATGCAGATGGAGAGGATGGTACGGCCGAGAGGCCGGCGGCGCACCTCGGCGTCGAGTTCCTCGGGCGTGGGGATGCGGAGATCGTCCGGATCGAATGCGGGACGCTTGGGCATCCTTTCGTCACCGCCGGGCTCGGCCGGTTCGGCCCGGCCACCCGGGGCTTCGCCTGCTGCCTCTCCAGAAGTCGGCTCCCCATTGGGCGCTTCAACGGGCGGCTTGGCCGGCGGGCGCTCGCGCTGATAGACGAATCCGATCTCGCGGCCTTTTGCGGCGCGGGACAGCAGGTAACGCTCCAACGCCATCGCCCGCAAAATGCCGCGCTGCAGGCGGGCGAGGATGGTCGGCAGCGTGTAAGTGCCGCAAACCACGGCCAGGGCAGCAAATTCCAGGTCGGCGACGCGATGCGGGACGGTTTCGGCGAGGCGGCGGCCGTGGCCGAGCAGAACGCGGACGACATGCAACAGGGCGGCGAGGCGCTCCGGCATAGTGCGGCCGGTCCGGTCCCGGGTGAGATCGGGCGGGGCAGGCCGGGTTAAGGGTGGCGCCGTGTGCTCCATGTTTTATTGATTAACATAAAAGTTATATTATGTCAATATTTGCGTGCGCGCCATGCTGCGGCCGGGCCAACAGGGATGCTCCGACCCGCGTCGTCCCTGGCGCCTTGGCGCTGAACCGGGTCCGTCTCGCCGCTGCCGCCGCCACGAAATAACGCCTCCGCACCGGCCCGGCGCATCAGTATTTTCACCTGGGTGTGGCGCCCGAGCCGTGCTGGACGCTGGCTCGGTCACGGTCAGAACGGTGCGACGTTTGGGAGTTTGCTCGATTCTCTCATCGCCCGGGCGATCACGGCTTACGTGGTTGTCGAACGGGCGCGAAGATGCTGGACTAAAGCGGTCCAGGATGCCGGGCTTATACCCCGGCCATAATAATGCCCCGCGTCCAACAGGGAACCATAGCATGTCCTACGAAACCATCAGCGTGAAGCCGGCCACCGTCGCCATCGGAGCGGAGGTGTCCGGCATCGACCTGTCCCGCCCGCTGGGCAACCAGCAATTTCAGGAAGTGCATGATGCCCTGATGGCGCATCAAGTGTTGTTCTTTCGCGACCAGACGCTGACGCTCGATCAACATAAGGCATTCGGCCGGTTGTTCGGCGAACTTTCCATTCATCCGAACACGCCAGGGCCGGAAGGGCATCCTGAAATCCTGCCGGTTCACGCGGATGCGAACTCGAAGCGCATCGCCGGGGAGCGTTGGCATTCCGACGTATCCTGCGATCCTGAACCGCCAATGGGGTCCATCCTGAACCTGAAGATCGTGCCGCCGGTGGGTGGGGATACGATTTTCACCAGCATGTACGCGGCCTACGACGCGCTCAGTCCGGGCATGAGGACCTATCTGGCCAGTCTGACCGCGATCCATGACGGATCAATGAACTATAGCCGCACCAACCGCCTGATCGGGGCGAACGGACCGCAGAACTTCCCTCGCGCCGAACATCCGGTGATCCGTACGCATCCGGTAACCGGGCGGCAGGCGATCTTCGTCAATCCGGTCTTCACCATGGCGATCAAGGACATTCCGGAGGGCGAAAGCAAAGCGATTCTGGATTTCCTGTACGAACATTGCAGCCGGCCGCATTGGCAAGTGCGCTTCCGATGGCAGCCGGACAGCGTGGCGTTCTGGGACAACCGGTGCGTCCAGCACATCGCCATGTGGGATTACTTTCCCGATGTGCGATCCGGCTATCGAGTGACAGTGAAAGGCGACAGGCCGTTTTACAGGGCGTAGTCTGGACCCGCCTTGACGTCCCCGGGGACGTCAAGGCGGGTCATCGTCAGTTGGTCAGATTGTAGAATTTCGCCGCGTTTTCGCAGGTGATCTTGTGGATGTCCTCGGCGGACAGACCGGCGAATTGTTCTTCGATATACTGTGAGGACTCGGGCCAGATGCCGTCAGTGTGCGGGTAATCCGATCCCCACATCAGCGTTTCCACCGTCATCAGGTTGTTCGCACCGATCAGCTTCGGACCGATCGGGTCGAACTGGAACGTCGCCTTGCACTGGCGCTGCCAGTACTCGCTGGGCTTCAGCGTCATCAAATCGCGAAAGCGATCCTCGAATTCGAAATCCATGCGATCGAGCGCATACGGAATCCAGCCGATACCGCTCTCGCCGAACGAGACCCTCAGATGCGGGTGCCGCTCAAAGACGCCGGAGCCCATCATCCCGGCGATGATGTGAATCAAGCCCATCTGGAACGACGAAACCCCCGCGAACAGCGCGGCGCGTTGCGTCAGTCCCTTGGCCATTTCGCGAGCTTTCGGATTGATCGTCGGAAACGTATGAAAATGCAGCGGCAACTGCACGTCGTTGACTGCTTTCCACAGCGGCTCCCAATACGGGTGCCACATTGGCTCCATGTCCCAGGAACAGGAGACCTCGATACCGCGCAGACCCATCCTGGCGGTGCGGTAGATCTCGTCCACCGCTTTGTCGATGTCGGCATAGGGGATGCAGGCCAGCCCAATATGTCGATCCGGATAATGACTGCAAAAATCCTTCAGCCAGTCATTGTAAATCCTGAACATCTCGTTCGCGGCTTCGTGGTCCTGCATCTTGGACGCAGAGCCCAGAATACCGAAAATGACCTCGGCATCAACACCGTCGCGTTCCATGTCCTTCAGGCGCAGATGCGGGTCGGAGACGCGCTGGATGCCCTGCTTGCCGTCTGCGAACAGGCCGGTTTCGGCCATGATATCGACGCGCTTGTTCTGCCCGGGCACCAATTTCGCGCCGCTGGGTCCGACGCCGTTCAGCAGACCAAAATAGGCGCCTGATTTGGTGACCCATTTGGGACCGTCCGGCCCGTCGGTCACATACGGCATGCGGTCGCGCAATTCCCGAGGCGCTTCGGACGTAAACAACTCCGGCGGCATCCACGGCATGTCGAGATGGCAATCGGCCGAAATTCTCTTGTAGTGCATCGTTTCCTCCGATTTTCTTGTTCAGCGAAAAATGCAGAGACAAAGCCTAGTCCCGGGGCCTGACAATGCGCAACTCGCCCAAACCGGCGCCCAATAATAAGCGGGCGACCCGGGCGGGATGGCGATAGGTGTCGGCTGCCTCGACCAACAGGCAGCGGCCTTCGGGATAGGTCCGCTGGTGACGCAACAGGAAGCCGCCCGTCTGGTCCGGGCTACCTATGCCCTGACGGTGCCGGGCCATGACGGTCGGATAACGAACCCGACGCGCCAAGCCCCAAAACCGTGGCTGACTAAACCAGTCGCCACTGCACCAGGGTAAACGGCGGACTGGCATCGTCGTGCGGCTCAAACACCGCTTCGACCGCCGCGCCGATCGGCACCTCCTGTTTTGGATCGCCCAACAAGTTACCGACCATGCGAACGTTGCCGTAATCGGGAAGCTCCACCAGCACGATGATATAGGGCCCATGGGCGTTCAGCGCCGGATGTACCGGGTGGTGCGGCTTTTGATAGCTGTAGATACGGGCCTTGCCCTGAATCTCCTCCCACGACAGGTCGAACGAATGGCAGCGATGGCAGATCCATTCCGGCCCCCATTGCCAGGCGCCGCAGCCCTTGCATTTCTGGATGCGCAGCTTGCCCTCACGTGTGCCGGCCCAATACGGGTCGGCCAAACCATCCGGTCCGGTGCCTGGTGCCGGCAGGCCGGCGGGGAGATAGGTGGTGCTCACAGCGTGGCCTCCGAACCAAGAATGAGGGAACTGACCGGCGTGACCATCGGCCCGCCGATGATGATCGCGGCGTCGTTGTTTTTCACCTGATTGATGGCGCTGCCGCGGATCTGGCGAACCGCCTCGATCACCAGTTCCAATCCGTGCATGTAACATTCGGCCAGATTGCCGCCGCTGGTGTTCAACGGCATCTTGCCGCCTTCGACGATGAGATTCTCCACTGTCAGGAACTCGTTGACTTCCTCGGCCTTGACCAGACCGTGCTCCACCAGGCTCATCAGCACGCCGCCGGTGAAATTTTCGTAGCACTGCACGATGCCCATGTCCTTCGGACCCATCTTTGCCATCTCGTACATGCGGGGCGCGATCTTGGCGAAATGGGAGCTAGGGTAGTTCGGCATGTTGTGCACCGGCGCCGCGCTGCGATGATCGCAGCCCTGGCCGCAGGCCATAATATAGGCCGGTGTATTCTTCAGTTGTTTGGCTTTTTCGGCCGAAACGACAATCACCGCCGCCGCGCCGTCATTTTCCTGGCAGCAGTCATACAGATGAAAAAACGGCTCGATGATCCAGCGTGAGTCGTCGTATTTCTGGGCGTCCAGCGGCCGGCCGCGCATCACCGCGTTCGGGTTGTTCTGCGCGTGGTGATAGCAGGCGAGAGAGATGGCCCGTAGCGCTTCCTGCTTGATGCCGGTTTCGTGCATGAAGCGCGTCACCTTCATGGCGAAGCGTTGTGCTGGCGACATCATGCCATACGGAAACAAGAACGAATCGTCTCCGGCGGCGATCGGCGCCCCGCCGGAGCGGCCATAGCGTTGGTATTGTCCTTGCGCCAGCGAACGGAAGGCGATGACGCAGTCCGCCATGCCGGTCGCCACCGCCGCCGCGGCATTGCCCACGGCGCCGCAGACGCCGCCACCGCCACCGCCCCAGAACATATTGGAGAAGCGCAGTTCCTTCACACCCAGCGCGGCGGCGAGGCGCCCGGCTTCTGAGCGGTCATTGCCGTAAGAGGCGAAACCGTCGATCTCATGCGGGCTGATGCCGGCGTCCTGGCATGCGTTGACACAGGCTTGCAGCGCCAACTTGAACTCGCTGTCGGGCGATTGGCCGTATTTGTAATAGGTTGTCTCGCCGATCCCGGCGATCGCGGTTTTTCCGCGCAACGTTCGATCCGTCATTGGGTTCCTCCTGCGGCCAGTCTGGACCGGGTCGCGGCGTAAGGCCAGCCGCTCACACATTCGTCTACCAGTTTTCGGCGAAACCAGCGCTATGATGCACCGGCAGGACCGGACCCAAGAGCTCGGCCCGCATGAAACAGGGAGGCTGACGATGAACGCACCGGTCCAGGTTGACCCGCGTCAAGACGCCTATGACACGCCGATCGGGCAGATCGACGTCAGTAATCCGCATTACTATCAAGACGATACGTGGCGCCCGTATTTCGAACGCCTGCGCCGCGAGGACCCGGTTCACTGGTGTGAGAACGGGGTTTATGGCGCGTATTGGTCGGTCACCCGGTATCGCGACATCATGGCGGTGGACACCGATCACAAGGCATTTTCCTCCGACGCCATGATGGGTGGCATCGTGTTGCGCGACCTGCCGATGGATTTCCGGCGGCCGAGTTTCATCTCCATGGACCCGCCAAAGCACGATGAGCAGCGCAAGATCGTGGCGCCGATCGTGGCGCCGGGAAATCTGGCGAACCTGTCCGGCACCATCCGTGAACGCGTTGGCCGCATCCTGGACGGGTTGCCACGCGGGGAAACGTTCGACTGGGTCGAGCGGGTTTCGGTCGAGCTGACCACCCAGATGTTGGCGACGTTGTTTGACTTCCCATTTGAAGAACGCAACAAGCTGACCTACTGGTCGAACGTCGCTTCGGTGAATACGCGCGCCGGGTCGGAAGTGGATTCCGAGGCCAGGCGAAATGAAATCCTGGATAAGGCCGTCGCGTATTTCACCGAGCTCTGGCACGAACGGGCGAAGCAGCCGCCGCGGCCGGATTTGATCTCCATGCTGGCGCATGGCGAGGCGACGCGCGATCTGCCGTCGCGCCCGCACGAATTCATGGGCAATCTGCTGTTGTTGATCGTGGGGGGAAACGACACCACGAGAAACTCGATTTCAGGTGGGTTGCTGGCTTTGAACCAGTATCCCGATGAATATCGCAAGTTGCGCGACAACCCTGCACTGGTGACCGGGATGGTGCCGGAGATCATCCGTTGGCAGTCGCCGGTGATCCATATGCGGCGCACCGCGCTGCAGGACACGGACGTCGCTGGCAAAACGATCCGCAAGGGCGACAAGGTCGCGATGTGGTACCTGTCAGGCAATCGCGATGAGGACGCCATCGAGCGGGCCGACGATTTCATTATCGATCGCGCCCGTCCCCGGCAGCACTTGTCGTTTGGATTCGGCATCCATCGCTGCGTCGGCAACCGCCTGGCGGAAATGCAACTGACGATTCTGTGGGAGGAAATTCTTCGACGTAAACTGCCAATGATCGAGGTCGTGGGTGAACCCACGCGTGGATATTCCAACGTTCTGCGATCGATCGGTTTCTTGCCGGTGTGTATTCCCGTGGCCTGATGGAGGTTCAGCATGTCAATTCCGTATTATGACTGCATCGCCCATCACGCGATGCGCCGGCCGGAGTCCCTGGCGGCGGTCGATCTGGCGACCGGCCGGCGGCACAGCTATCGTGGTTTCAACGACCGCATAGCACGGCTGGCCGGCTCGTTGGTGGAACGCGGGATCGTTGCGAATGATCGCATCGCGGTCCTGGCACCCAACACGACCGATACATTCGATGTGCAGTTCGCCTGTGGCCGCATCGGCGCGATCTTCGTGCCGCTGAACTGGCGGCTGGCGAATCCCGAACTCCGCGCGATCCTGGCCGACTGCATGCCCGCGATGTTGATGTTCGACCTGGAGTTCGCTGATCGGGCAATTGAACTCGCGGAAGCCTGCCATATCCCGCGGCTGGTTTCGTTCGGGCCGATGTTCGAAGAACTCGCGCTGGATGGGCCGCTGTTGGACCGGCCGGTCGTGGCGAGTTTGGACGATGTTTCGACAATCCTTTACACGTCCGGCACGACCGGGCGCCCCAAGGGTGCGATCATTACGCACGGCATGAATTTCTGGAACACCGTCCACAGCATGAGCGTGGCGGGTATTGCGCGATCCACCGTGTTCCTCGGGCTTGTGCCGCTGTTCCACACCGGCGGTCTGAACGTATTTCCCTACCCGGTGTTCGAGGCTGGGGGCACCGTGATCATCCTCCGCACCTTCGACCCCGGCGAATCGTTGCGACTGCTCGGTGATCCGTCTGTTGGCGTCACTCATATCTTCGGGGTTCCGGCGAGCTATCAGTTCATGGCGCAGCATCCAGGTTTCGCCGAAACCGATCTCACCCGACTGGTCTATGCCGGGGTTGGCGGGGCGCCCACGCCCGATACAATCCTGCGTATCTGGCAGGATCAGGGCGCGGTGCTACAGCAAGGCTACGGCATGACCGAAACCAGCCCGCTGGTGCTGATGCTCGACAAGGAAGACGCCGTTCGCAAAGCGGGGTCCGCCGGAAAACCCGTGCTGAACATGGAAATGCGGGTCGTCGGGGATGACGGCGCCGACGCGCCGGCGGGAACGATCGGCGAACTGTGGGTGAAAGGTCCCAACATCACCAAAGGCTATTGGAACCAGCCAGAGGTGACCGCGGCATCCTTCACCGACGGCTGGCTGCACACCGGCGACGCCGCCCTGATCGATGACGAGGGCTACTACTTCATCGTGGACCGCTGGAAGGACATGTACATCTCCGGCGGAGAGAATGTCTATCCGGCGGAAGTGGAAAATGTTCTGTACCAAAACGACGCCATCGCCGAGGCTGCCGTCATCGGTATCGCCGATGGGAGGTGGGGTCAGGTCGGCCGCGCCGTTGTGGTGGTGAAGCCGGGAGTGAGGCTGACCGAGGACGAAGTCGTTGCGCATTGCGCGGCCAATCTCGCGCGATACAAGCTGCCACATTCGGTGGTGTTCACCGACGCGCTGCCACGCAACGCGACGGGGAAGGTGCATAAGCCGACGCTAAGGCTGACGTTTGGGGAGGGGTAAGGGGGCAGCTTACGTCTGCCCCGGTTCTTTGTTCCGGCGATTGCCTAACCGACCTTCGTCCCGACCATTGTCGCCAGATCGCCAACGCAACGGAGCGCATCGAGTTCGCGGGTGTTGAACTTGATGGCCCACTTCTCCTCGCTGGCCATGATGATCTCGATCTGCTTGAAGCTGTCCCAGCCTTGCACGCCCTTGGCCGTCAGTTCGGGGGTCAGCACGATGTCAGTACGCATGAACACGTCGTGGAAAATCTCGGTCAACGCGGTATAGATGTCTGCCTGGGTCGCCATCGGCTTAGCCCTCAATCACATGAATGAACGTTTCCGCGGGCGCGAATGTTGCCAAATCCAGCACGCTCCGGTTGCCGCCCGCAGGGTCCGTTTCCATAACGGTAAACCCGATCCGGGCATAGTGATCCTTTACCATGGCGTTCTTTTTGGTGGGAATGTAGTCGCCCACCAGCCGCCGCGCGCCCAGCTTCGCCGCCTCTTGCGCGATCAGGTTCAGTGTTGTCGGCTCAACCTGCCGCCCGAGCACCCGGCAGCTCATTAGCCACGTATCGATCTGCAGGTCCTTATTGTCCTGTAGCCGGCCGATGATGATCGCGATAATGCCGTTGTCGCCGAACCGGTCGGTCAACCGCAGTTGCAACCCGAACGCGTCCGGGTCGGCCATGACCGCGACAATATCTTCGTCGGTATAGCGGCGGGTCGTCAGGTTGAACTGGTTGCTCTTGTTAATAAGCTGCACGATCCGTTGCAGACCGATCCTGTCGAACCGCTTCCAGACCAGTTCCATCTCCAGGCCGCGCAGATACGACGGCAGGTCGGTGACAGCGGCTTTCAGCGCATCGCGGGCCTTGTTGCCCTGATATTGCGAGGTCCGTTCGCGGTCTTCCTCGGTCACCGCCAACCCCTCGAAATAGCCGGCATCCGACAATGCGGTCGGGTAGCCGGTGGGATCGTCCGATACTTCCGGCACCGCCACCATCGGCAGTTCCTGGCGCACCAGATTCCGCTCAAACGGGTTGTCGTCGATGAAGCAAAGCGCATCGAGGCCGATGTTTAGCTCCTGCGCAATCGCCCTTATGTTGTCCGCCTTGTTCGACCAGTTAGCGACGAAGCTGGCGATGTCGCCGCGCTTCAGTACCATGTCAGGGTGCTTCTCGAACGGTTCCAGCGCGTTCGCCTCATCGTTCTTGGAACAGACAGCCAGGATCACGCCACGCCGGCTGAGTTCGCGGACATACTCCTGGAACGCCGTGTAGGCTTCACCAAGTGGGCTGCCTTGCCCGAGTGCGATACCTTCCAGGCCGTCGTCGCCGATGACGCCGCCCCAGACGGTGTTGTCGAGGTCCAGCACCAGGCACTTGAACGACCGGCCCTGCTTCGCGGCCAGCCAGCGTCCCACCAGATCGCCATACATCGGGCTGGCGGTGGGCGAGACCTCTTGCTTGGAGCGGTGCCACAGCGCTGTATCATGCCAGCGCGTGATTCCGTCGCGCACGGCGCGCTCATCGATTGCCAGGATATCGACCCCGTCCTGCTCGGCCATCGTCCGGATCGCGGCGTTCAGCCGGGTTACGAACCAGGCTCGGGAACCGGGCAGGCGGTGCTCGTTGTTGCCGAGGATGGTCAGGTGCAACGGCAGAGCGGCCTGCTGGATGATCGGACAACGGAAGGCGTCGCGGGCGAGGCGCCACACGTCCCTGATCCGGTCCTGCATCTCGGTCAGCGCCGCCTCGGCGGTGGCCATGTCCATGCCGGAGGTGACGCCGGCCGTCAGGTGATACGCGTCGAGCGCCACCAGCACGGCGGTCGGCTGAAATGCGTGCAACGGCGAGTCGGTTTCTGATAATTCCTGTAGGTACTGGCCGTAATCGTTTTCGTAGGTGTCGATCCAAATCCCCCGGCGCAGCCCGGCGGTTCGGATACCCGGCAGCAGGTGCGTGATGGTGGAGGATCCCAGAACCGCGAGCCGAACCTTTTTGGTGGCCAGCGTCTCCGGCCCGTTCGGCAGGATGCGGCGGACGGTTTCATCCAGCCCGTTCGTCAGCACAAAATTCAGTCGAGCGGTCCCGAGTGCGACGGCCTTATCCCACACCGAGGCCGGGTCGGCTGGCAAAGCTCTTAGGCGCGCCCGCCAGTCGGGGATGATTGGCAGCCAATGGAGTTCGGTCATGGCTGGTCCAATCTGCGTTGCAGTATCTGACTATCACTCAAGTGGCCGGGTCCTCAACCTCGACGGCGAAAGACTGGTGTCGATCGGCTATTCTGCCATATTGCGGCCGCATAACGATTCCGCTTTTCCGCGGGGTTCAGGCGACTTGGGCAAATACATCCTGTTCGACCGGATATCGGGCGGCTGGGGAGCACCGCACTGTCAGCACGGCGGCACAGGTCTGAGCGTCCCATGGAATCGTCGCGGCGCCGTTGGTCCAGCGCCACACCGCGGAACCGTTCTGTTCGGCGTCATTCCAGCCGTGCCGCAATGCGGGATGGTCGGCGGGCAGCAGCGTTTCCGTGTCGCCGGATCGGATGGCGATCCAATTGACGCTGACGCCCAGGCGCCGCGAGTCACGCCTGTCGGCAACCATCTGGTCCGCCGGGATGGTGAACCGCGACCCCAGGGACACCGAACGGACGCCCGCAGGCACGATGAACACGAAACGCGAATCGCGATCCGAGATAGGCTCGATCCGCCGGCCATCGGCCATGATGTGCAGATCCGGATCCGCGATTGACACCGGAGCGGCCACCACGAAACCCAGCGTGTTGGACCGATCCGCGAGGGTTTGCCATATCGGGGCGACTCCCTCTGGTATGGATACCAGTGGCGCGCAGGCGTCGGTCTCCCACCGCGAGGACGTCGCATCCGGTTCGAACATCGGATGCAGCATTCGCGGCACTCCGGCATTGTCGAACCAGGAGCGATTGCCGGTGTCGAGGTAACTTTCGGCTTCGGCACCGTCGGCCAGCAGGATGCCGTGGCGTTCCAGTTCCAGATGGTAATAGCTGAACGGAGCCGCCGGGTATTCCCGAGCGATGGAACCGCCGTTGACCAGTAGCTTCACCGGGACGCAATCCCCATCCAGGATCAGGGAATGCTCGGGCGACAGCAGCAGGTCGCGGATCGGGATGTTGTCGGCCAGAGCGCCGGCCTTGACGCGGATCGGCGCCGCCAGTTCCGGCTGCGCATGCCGGGTGAGATCCACGCGGGAGGCGCCGATCCATGTCACCGGCTCCGCCACGTCCTGCCCGTTACGGCGGACCACGACGGTGTCGCCTTGCCTGATGGTCTCGATCGCCACTTCGCCGCGTGGCGTCAGGATCTGGGTGCCGCCCATGTAGCAAACGAACAGATCAACGCCACCGTTACCGTCGGAGATGAAATTGACGGCCGACGTCGCGTAGGTGCCGGAGAGTTGGTAGGTGCTGGTGACCCCGCCGCCAATGACAGTCAGCAAATCGGTGGTCAGGTCGATGCTGGCGGACAGGTCCGTGCCGGACGCGAATGCCTGAAGGTCGAGCGCTCCGCCACTGCTGATCACGGTGCCGCTGATGGTGCCACCCGAGGCGACGACTTCGGTGCCGCCGCTGTTGACGATGGTGCCGAAGGCGCTGCCGGTGGCATCGATCGACTGTACGCCGCTGGAATTCACGGTGGTGCTGGTGGCTGAGCCGCCGTTCGTCACGGTTTCGGTGCCGCCGCCGTTGACCGTGGTGGCCGAACCGCTGCCGCCAGCCCCGATGATCTGCGAACCGCCGGCGGCGATGCTGTCGGAAATCACCCAACCACCGGAGGACACGGTAACCGAACCGCCGCCGGTCACGGTGGTGGCGGAGGCG
>CAIZFE010000043.1 GCA_903932145.1 uncultured Rhodopila sp.
CTAAAGGCCGTCCTTGACCGCGGCCCCGGGCGTTGCCATCGGGATTTCAGGCCGGGACGAAGAAACGGTCCCGTTCAGCCAAACAAAGAAACATCACTGGCTATGGTGCCATGCCTTTTGCACACATTGACGGACACAACGAGGGATTGCTGATGGCGCCCGACTTGTCCACGGCTTTGACCGATGCAGCGAATGCCGGCGACTCCTGGCAGGCGCACCGTATTACGCTGGGGACCGAGGTTGTGCTGGAGGGTGAGTCCCTGACGGCGGCAGTCCGCGAGGTTATTCCTGGTATCTATTGATGCCAATCGGCGTTGAGGCGGACTCTCGTCCCCCATCGTGATGGCCCGGCTTGTCCGGGCCACCTGTCGCGGCACCGTCGAGTCACGGGTGGCCCGGACAAGCCGGGCCATGACGGAAGTGGAATGCCAACCGCTTTCCCGGTGGGCTTCGTTACGTCAGCCTGTTTTGGCTTTTTCGCAGAAAGCCTCCAGCGCCTTCGTTTCGGTGTGCGGCCCCTCGAAATCGGCGGCAATCGCTTCGTAAAACCGAGCCGCCTCCTGGTAAAAGCCTGATCCGGGATTGTCCTCGCCAATAAAGGCCGCGATTTCTTCCATCTCGGCAATCCAGCGATACGCTTTGCCCGGCATTTTCGGCATCTGCGGCGTCAACCATTTCAGCAGCGCCGGCTGGCTGACCTTCATTTCCGCGATCAGTGCATCGGCAGTGCCGGCTCGGGTGGCAGCCAGCATCATGGTCGCGCTCAGCGCCGTAAACCCCTTGGTAATCCCGGCATACGACATCTTCATCGCCGACGCCGCACCCACCGGACCCGGTTGGACCGGCGTCCACAGGCCATACTGTTGCAGCACAGTCACTTTCCCGGCGTCCGGCCCGGACAGGTATATCCGGGTCCGGCTGGAATCGACATCCGGCGGTGGCCCGATGATACCGCCATCGACGAACGAGGCGCCGGTTTCGCGCACCACGCGGTCGATGCCCAGAACGGTCTGCGGGCTGACAGCGTTGCAGTCCACATAGATCGGTTTGCGTTTGGCCTCCCGCAACGCGGGGGCAAGCCGCTCGGCCAGGGCCAGCGCGTCACCCGGAGGCAGGATGGACAGGATGAAGTCCGCCTCAACCAGTTGCGCGTCCGTGGCATCCGTCATGCCCGCCGCCTTGGCCCGCGCGATGGTGGCAGCCGAACGCCCGGTCAGTGAGGTTCGCACCTGGACGCCCGCCGCCGTCAGCCTGGTGGCAACGGCGCTTCCCATCATGCCGGGGGCGATAACCGCGACGATTGGTGGCATTGGTGATCCTCCTTGGAATTCGCCGCGATATTGCCCCGGGAGGCACGATCGGGAAAGGTCTGCCTGAGGGCATTCACTCGGCCAGACGGCTCAGCTTCTTGATCCGGCGCTTCTGATAGGCGGCAATCTCACGCTTCAGCGGATGCCGGTGGTCGAAGTCAAAATGGGTAATCGACGCGAAAATGACATGCGCGTCTTCGGCAATTCCCTGAAGCCGGAGCGCACACATAATGCCGCCCTCCTCCCTGGCATCATAGACCTCGACTATCTCGCAGTTCTTCGGGATTGATACGTCTGGCTCCCTCGCGCGGAGTGCCTCGGCCAAATCCGGCGTGACCAGCGCCGGCAACGGTAATGCCGCTACCATCTTCGCCAGCAGTCTGGCCTTCAGCTCCGGATTTTTCGATCATCGGCGACTCGCCCTGTTCCAGCACGGGAAGCAGTCTATCAGGTCCACGCGATGGTCGGGGAGCAGGCGTTGCCGGCAACCCGGAGGAGCCTTAGTTTGCGATGACCCGAGGAAGGAACAAGATGAGCAAACGACCCCGCCCGCCAACGGTCACGGACGCTCAGGTGCGCGACGTGCTTGCACGCTTCGCCTGCGAACTGCCCTTCCACGCGGTGCGCACCCGGTTGCTCGGTTCCATCGCCTCGCCCGATCCACTGGTAACCCCGCTGCGGGCAGTGGAGGCACTGTGGGGCGGCGCGTTGCCGGTGTTCGACTCCATGGAGGATGCCAATGAACTGATCAGTGTGCTGGTCATGGGGCTGTGGAACCAACTCTCTGAACACCAGCATCGCTCCGCACCGTTTCGCCTGACCCGGATCGAGGTCTCGGCGACCCGCGAAGGTGTTGCCACGCTGGCCTTGATGCGGGAGCAAGAGGTCTGGAACTTCGGGCTCGGTCTGGTCGGTAGCACCCCGGCCCCGAAGTTCCCCGAACGCGCGGACAGAGCGATGGGGGTTTTGTTCCAGGTGCGCGGCATCGCCATTGGGATACGTGAGCGCGCGGAAGATCGGGAAAAAGACATGTCAACGGAGGACTGTGCCGGTCTGATCCAACAGTTTCGCGATGTGACCAAAGCCGCCGAACATGAAATCCACGAGGCGGTGCTGGCCTGCGCACGAGCGCGGCGAGCCATCATGCCGGGCGCGCCGGCGGGACGGCCGGTGGGTCGTTGAACCCCGGCCGCAAAACCCTGCTGATCGTGTTTCACTCGCTGACCGGTGGCGCCCGGCAGATGGCCGAGGCGGCGGCCGAAGGCGCAGCCACCGAAGCCGAGATCACAGTTCGGCTGCTGGCCGCGCCCGACGCGGGACCGGCGGATGTTCTGGCAGCGGACGGCTACATTTTCGTCACTCCAGAGAATTTGGCGGCGATGGCCGGGCGGATGAAAGACTTTTTCGACCGCACGTATTATCCGGCGCTGGACCCTATCAACGGCCGTCCCTACGCCAGTTTAATTTGTGCCGGTTCCGACGGCGAAAATGCCGCTCGGCAAATTGCCCGCATCGCCACCGGCTGGCGGCTGCGTCAGGCTGCTGACCCGCTGATTGTCCGCACCGGGGCGCAGACGCCGGAGGCGATTATGGCGCCGAAAACGATCGGATCGGCGGATCTCTGTTCATGCCGGGAGGCCGGGCAGGCGTTGGCGGCCGGGATCGTCGCAGGGATATTTTAGCAGCGCCAGAGGCAACCACCTCGCAATAGCAAACCTAAATCAATCCGCGTTAACCCATTGCCTGGCCATGTTGGTGCATGCTGGCCGCGTCGTCGTGACATCCCGCCGCGCAACCAACCGATCGCCGCAATGTATCTGTGTTTCATCGACGAATCCGGCTCGCCGCCGACGCGCCAGACCAAAAGCCCGCGCCCGTATTTCGTCATCGCGGGCGTGATCATGCACGAAACGCAATGGCATGGCGTCGCCGAAGACCTCCGCCGCCTGCGTGCCAAACCGGAGTTCAACGTCACCGGAGAGATCAAGTGGCGGTTCTTCGGCAACGAGAACAACGACCGCCACAACGCCGTCCGTCATCTGCCCCCGGCCGCGAGAGACTCATTCCGTGCCCAGTTTTTCGAAATCATCACCCGAAGAAAAAGCGTTCGCATCATCTGCTGCGTCACCAGGATCGAGGACGCCTATCGCCAAAGCCATGTCGCCGGCCCGGAGGACATCTATCATCGCACCTACGCGGCGGTGACCGAGCGCTTTCAATACTTTCTTCGGGATGTGGGCCGGCGGTGCGGCGACAAACAAATCGGCATCGTCGTGTCGGACCATCGTGGCAAGAACCAGGACGATCTGCTGCGCTCCGCCCACCACGGATTCGTCGATGAGGACGATACATTCACCAGCAAACATCCGAACTTCGTGGAAACCGTCTTCCTGACACCATCGCACCGCAGCGTCGGCATTCAGTTCGCCGATATGGTGGCGGGTGCGGTGGGACGCGCGTACAACTCCGGCGATCCGCGATACGCGAGGCAAATCCGCGGATCGTTCAGATGCGACGCCTCCGGCGCAATCGGCGGGTATGGGCTGGCAAAATTTCCGGCGGGATGGCAGTGGGTGCCGCCGGGTGGGGGGCAAGCCCCCTGATGCACTCCGGCACACCCCCAGCACCTCCGATTTCCCACAATCCAAAAACAAAGTCAAGTTTTCCGAGCGATTTGAATAGCATGACCAGATGAAAAGCGCGTCAGAGCCAAACGCCCTCCGCCCGCTTTGTTGACCGCATCCCGCCACCGACCGACAACTCCACGCAACAGGTGGTGGCGATGACGAAGGCGAACTGGACTCTCTTTTGGATGTGCGTGCTGGCCGCCATCAATCAACTCGGGTTCGGCGGAGTCCTTCCGGCGCTTCCGCTGTATGCGAAATCCTTCGGCGTGTCCGTCTCCGCCATCGGCATGGCGGTCGGCATCTACGGCCTCGGCCGCCTGACCGGCGCTGTCCCCGGCGGCTGGCTGTCCGACGCGGTCGGCCGCCGCCCCACCCTGGCGCTCGGCGGCCTCATCACCGCCGCCGGCAACCTGTGGTGCGCCCTCGCCACCAGCTACCCGGAGTTCATCCTCGCCCGCCTGATCGCCGGGGCTGGAGCCGGACTGATCGTCACTACCGGCCAAATCGTCCTCGCCGACATCACCACCCCGGCGCGCCGCGGCCGCATCATGGCGATCTATCAGGGCGTGTTCATCTTCGCGGCAGGCGTTGGCCCGCTGCCCGGCGGCCTGCTGTCGGAGGCTTACGGCCTGACCGCGCCCTTTTACGCCTATGCGATCGCCGGCATCGGCGCCGGGATCGTCGCGAGCCTGGCCGTCGGCGAAACGCGGGACGCCACCCACGCCGCGATCCGGCGCAGCGGCAAAGCTGTCCCAACCTGCGTGCAAATGCGGCTGCTGGCCAAACAAACCGGCTTCATGCTGGCCTGCATGGTCTCCCTCGCCAACGCCGCCGCCCGCACCGGAGGCCTGTTCAGCGTCGTCCCCCTGCTCGGTAGCATGCGTCTGGGGCTATCCGTCACCGAGATCGGATTCGCCCTCGCCGTTGGTACGGTCGTGGGTCTGGTAGCGGTGTACCCCAGCGGCATGCTGGTCGATCATTTCGGTCGCAAAGCTGTCATCGCACCCGCGACGATGATTGCCGGAGCCTCCATGCTACTGTTCTGTATTGCACCGACTTACCCATGGTTTGTCGCGGCCAGCGTGGTCTGGGGCATCGCCGGGTCAGTAGGAGGCGCCGCCCCATCCGTCTATGCCGCCGACAGCGCCCCACCCGGGTTGAACGCAACGACGGTCGGCATGTTCCGCATGGCCGGCGACGTCGGCTACGTCGTGGGTCCGTTAGCGCTGGGATTCATCTCCGATGGGTTCGGCGCGGTCGCGGCGCTGGTGACCGCCGCGGTCCTGTTGGTCACGGCTGGCGGGTTGTTCGCGGCCTTCGCGCCCGAAACCTATCGGGGACGCGTGTAACAGCCTCTCAGAGCAAATCATGCCAGTCCGCGTTGAGATTGACATACCGCCATCCATACCCGTCATGGCCCGGCTTGTCCGGGCCACCTATGGCCTGGCGGTGCCGCGACAGGTGGCTCGGACAAGCCGGGCCATCACGATGGGGGCAAGAGTCGGCCTCAACGGCGGCTGGTATCAATCCCGTTTGCGCGACCGTAAATCGACCACGTTGCCGCCATCGGTTGCACCGCCCCCGGCGGCCAAGACGTCCGCGACCTTGCGGGCGAGGTCCTCGCGCTTGAAGGGTTTGCTCAAAAGCTGCACGCCGTCGTCCAACCGTCCGTGATGCACGATCGAGTTCTCGGTATATCCCGACATGAACAGCACTTTGACCGCCGGGCGCATCGCGGTGATCCGCTCGGCCAGTTCTCGGCCGCGCACTTTCCCGGGCAACACCACGTCCGTCAGCAGCATGTCGATGTCCGCCGCATGGGCGCCGAACACCAGTAGCCCTTCATCACCATCGGCCGCTTCCAACACGCGGTAGCCGAGGCCCCGCAGGATCGCCACCGCGACGTCCCGCACGCCGGCCTCATCCTCCACCACCAGGATCGTCGCCGATCCGCGCGGCAACTCGGTCGGCACGCGGCTGGGTTGAACCGCCGACACCGCACCGGCGATGGCCCGTGGCAGATACATTTTCACCGATGTGCCCTGGCCCGGCTCGGAATACACCTTCACATGCCCGCCGGACTGTTTCACGAAGCCGAACACCATGGCCAAACCGAGCCCGGTGCCGCGTCCGTCGGTTTTGGTGGTAAAGAACGGTTCAAATGCCCGCGCGATGACATCCGGTGTCATCCCGTGGCCGGTATCCGACACCGCCACCATAACATAATCACCGGGAGAAACCTCGGCGTGGGCGCGGGCGTAGCCGGTATCCAGGACTTTGTTCGCCAATTCGATCGTCAGGCAGCCACCATCCGGCATCGCGTCCCTGGCGTTGAGCGCCAAATTCAGCACCGCGCTCTCCAACTGCGAGGGGTCGGCCATCGCCAGCCACAGGCCCGCGCTGTCCACGAAGCGTACATCGATATGTTCCCCCAACGTGCGGCTCATCAGCGGGATCAATTCCGGCAGGCTAAGCGACAGGTCGATCGCCGCCGGCCGCAGCGGTTGCTTACGCGCGAACGCCAAAAGCTGTGAATTCAGCGCCGCGCCGCGCCGCACCGCCCACAAGCACCGGTCAATTGGATCAAGCAACGGACTGTGCGGCTCCAGCGTCATTTTCGCCAGTTCAAGGTTGCCGGAGATCACCGTCAGCAAATTATTAAAATCATGGGCCACGCCGCCGGTCAGTTGGCCGATCGCCTGCATCTTCTGTGATTCACGCAGAATGGCCTCGGATTGCGCCCGTTTGGTCATATCGGTAACCGTCAGAACGAAACCGCCGTCGGGAGTCGGGGTGCGGCGAATCTCCAGCAGGTTGCCCGCGTGATGCGGACGCTCATAGACGATTGGTTCGTTGCCATTTTGTGTGCCGTGTTCGATCTGGTCTTGCGTTTCCAGAAACGACTCGCCGTCGGTCGTCAGATGTTCCACGAAGGCCGTATAAGGCGTTTCCGCCCGGACCATGGCCGGCGGCAGGTCTAGCAGGACCTGGAAGCACTCGTTCCAATGCCGCAGCTTGTTGTTGGGTCCAAATACCGCGACCCCCTGGCTCAGGCTATCCAATGACGTGCGGAGACGCCCCGCCAGGGATCGCTGTTCGTCCTCCGCTCGATGAGACCGCGCGTAGGCAACGTTGAGAAGGCGCGCCGCCAGGATCAGCGCGAGAATGGCGATGGTGGTCGCGACGAAGACCAGAATGCCAACCGAGCGGTTATGGCTTTCGGTTGTCTCAATTCGATCGTGTAACAGGGTGTGTTCCGAATCGGTCATGCCCGCCAGCGACGCCTCGATTCGCGCCATTGTTTCCCGGCCTTGGTCGTTGCCGACCCGGGCGGCGGCAGCCTCCAGGCCCTTGTCGCGCCTGACCTGTATGGTTTCCGCGAGTTGCTGTAGCCGTTGCTGCCATACGGGTGCCAAGGCGAGCAGCCGTGCCTGTTGCGAGGCATTGTCCGCCGTCAGGCTTTGTAATTCCCCAAACAGATAGGGTGTGCGATTGGTGGCCGACTCGTAAGGGGCGAGATAGGCGGTGTTGCCGGTCAACAGGTATCCGCGCTGATTGGTCTCCGCATCACGGATTGTTATGCCAAGGTCGCCGATCGATTCCAGCACCTGATACGTGTGCAGGGTCCATGCACGGTCGGAGCGGGCCGCGTTGGACTGATCCCAGGTCAGCATGCCGATCACCACCAGAATGGCGAGCAAACCGCCAAGCACCGCGAAGTTGGCCTGGGAGACGAGTGTCCTGGACATGGCGAGCCAACTTCTGACGGGGTTTCGGATACGCTGGCCCTCCACGGAATGACCGAGGCGGGCCCCTGTTAGAGTTGGTAACCGTTCTGCAAAATCCATTCACGCTAAGGTGTTTGCCCCTCGCGTCACGTTGAGTCG
This sequence comes from uncultured Rhodopila sp., assembly GCA_903932145.1. Taxonomy (GTDB): domain Bacteria; phylum Pseudomonadota; class Alphaproteobacteria; order Acetobacterales; family Acetobacteraceae; genus Rhodopila. The sequence continues at coordinate 7,825 of CAIZFE010000043.1, forward strand.
TTGTCGCGTCCGCGCTAGTTGTGTGCGTATGGCCAGACTCAGTGTGAATTTGAACAAGATCGCCCTGTTGCGGAACTCCCGCCGTACCGGCGTGCCCGATGTGTGCCACTTCGGCCGCCTGGCGCTGCGGGCAGGGGCGAGGGGCCTGACAGTGCATCCGCGGCCGGACGAGCGGCACATCCGAGGCTCCGACGTGCCGATGCTGGCCGAGGTCATGCGCCCATACCGCCCGGCGATGGAGTTCAACATCGAGGGTTACCCGGACGACCGGTTGCTGACGATACTGCGCGACACGCGGCCGGAGCAGGCGACGCTGGTGCCCGATGCACCGGAGGCGTTCACGTCGGAAGAAGGCTGGAAATTGGACCCGGTCGAGGCCGCGCTGGCGACGCCGGCCATTGGCGCGATGAAGGCACTGGGGTGCCGGGTGATTCTGTTCATCGATCCCGATCCGGCGGTGATCGCGCGCGTGGTCCTATCCGGTGCCGATGGCGTGGAGATTTACACCGGTGCCTACGCCGCCGCCTTCCACGAAGGGGGACACGCCTCGATCCTTGGTCAGATCGCCGAAACCGCCTTGCGCGCCCGCGAATCCGGTCTGGTGGTCAATGCCGGTCACGATCTGAACCTGCTCAATATTCCGGAACTGATGCAGGCGGTGCCATTCCTGGCGGAAGCGTCGATCGGCCACGAACTGACGGCGGATGCGCTGGAGATGGGGTTCGCCGCGACGGTTGCGGCTTATGCGAAGGCGCTTGGTGCCTGATACCAACCGCCGTTGGGGCCGACGCTCACCCCTGATCGTCATGGCCCGGCTTGTCCGGGCCACCTATGCTCTGACGGTGCCGCGCCAGATGGCTCGGACAAGCCAAGCCATGACGGCCGTTGAATGGCAGTACGTCAATGTCAACGGCCGCTGGTATAACTTGCCTGCGTTGGGATCAGAGGGCGTCCGTCAGGACGCCTTTTCCTTCATCGGCCTGGTGTCATTCGCCGCAATCGGGCTGATTACGCTGGTGATTGTGTCCCGCAAGACCGTGACGCGCAGATTCGGGGCGATTTCGACCTCGATCTCGTTGGAGGCGACCTGCTTGCCGTCTTTGTCCTGCACCATGGGCACTTTCTGCACGACGCCGAGGATGCCGCCACCGGTGACGACCTTATCGCCGCGCTTCAGCGCCGCCAGCATCCCGCGCATCTCTTTTTGCTTTTGCTGCTGGGGGCGAATTAACAGGAAATAAAACACGGCGAAGATCATGACCAGCGGCGCAAACTGCGTCGCACTCCCCATGATGCCGGACATATCCTGCGCGTAGGCTGGTGAAATAAGCGTAAACGGGTTCATAGCTGCGCGGGTCCTTGCGATGAGCGAGGCCGGACCATAGTTTCCGCCCCTCTTTCGTCAAGCCACCGTATAAATTTCGTTCAGTGCCCGGGAACCCCGCCGATATGGAACAGACTTCGCTCGACCTGCTGACTCGCATCGCGGATGCGTTGGAGAGACTGGCGCCGCCGCCGCCAGCGTCTCTGGACCTGACCCGAGCCGACGCTTTTGTGTGGCACCCGTCGCCCGCTCATCTCGCGCCGGTGCATAAAATTTCGCGCGTCGATATCGATTTGCTGCGCGGTGTGGACCGCCAGAAAAGCATCCTGGCCGAAAACACGTTGCGCTTTTCGCGGGGACTGCCCGCGAATAACGCGATGCTGTGGGGCGCGCGCGGGATGGGCAAGTCTTCGCTGGTGAAAGCGACCCACGCGGTCGCCAACCAGCAAAAACCAGGTAGCCTGGTGCTGATCGAAATCCACCGCGAGGATATTCGCACTCTCCCGGACCTGCTGAACCTGCTTCGTCCCGAAACCCGTCGCTGCCTGATCCTGTGCGATGACCTGTCGTTCGAGAAGGAGGACGCCGACTATAAGGCGCTCAAATCCGTCCTGGACGGTGGGATCGAGGGGCGTCCTGATAACGTCCTGTTCTATGCCACATCCAATCGCCGGCACCTGATGCCGCGCGATATGATCGAGAACGAACGCGCAACGGCCATCAATCCGAATGAATCGGTTGAGGAAAAGGTTTCATTGTCGGATCGATTTGGTTTGTGGCTGGGATTCCACAATTGCGATCAGGCGACATTCCTGGCGATGGTCGAGGGGTATTCGGCCGATGTCGGGCTGCCGATCGGTCTCGAGGATCTGCGCGCTGAAGCCATCGAATGGTCGGTCACGCGCGGCGCGCGCTCCGGTCGCGTCGCCTGGCAATTCATCCAGGAAATGGCAGGCCGGCTGGGCGTCGGGAGTGAACGGCCCCGATAAGCGAGGGAAAGTGGAGCACATTCCGTCGGATGCGTATTACTAATCACTGTTGAGGCCGATTTTCGCCTCTCCGTGTCATGGCCCGGCTTGTCCGGGTCATGACGGAAGTGGAATCGCGGTAGGTCACTCTCAACTATGGTCGAAGCGCTGATGGAGTCATCATCAAGAAATTCAGATGCCGGTCATTTTGCCAGGATGCGTGCCAGGTCCAGGAGTTCCGTATCCACTGGCTTGATGCGTCCGGTGATGTCCGCCAACGGCGTTCGGGTCACCTGGTTCTTCTGCCAACCGACCAATATACCGGTCTCGCCATCGGTCAGGGACTGAATGGCTCCGACGCCCAACCGGGTCGCCAGGATACGATCAAACGCGGTGGGCGGGGCACCGCGCACGACATGTCCGAGCGTTGTGGCGCGCAACTCGAAACCTGTCCTCTGCTTGTCTGCTTCAAAATAAGCGAGGATTTTAGTGGTATTTTCTTTAACACCCTCGGCGATCACCACGATCGCGTGCGTCTTGCCGCGTTCATACGCCGCGTGCAGCCGCAAGGCGATGTCGCTGGCCGGCACTTCGAACTCCGGGGTCGAAATCACTTCGGCACCCCCAGCCAAACCGGCCATCGTCGCGAGATAGCCGCAGTCGCGGCCCATCGTCTCCACCAGAAACGCGCGATTATGCGACGAACCGGTGGTCCGCAAATGGTCGATTGCTTCCAGCGTCACATTGATGGCCGTGTCGCAGCCGATAGAAATATCAGTGCCAAGCAGGTCGTTGTCGATGGTGGAGGCGATGCCGACCACATGAACCCCCATCTGGCTGAACATATACGAGCCCGTCTGAGACCCGTTGCCGCCAATCACCACCATCCCGTCGATACCGCGTTGCGAGAGGTGCCGCAGCGCCTTCGACCGCCCGGCCTCGGTGCGGAAGTCCGACGATCTTGCACTGCCAAGAAACGTCCCGCCGACCTGGATGATACCACCGACGTCACGGGCGCTGAGTTGCCTGAACTGGCCGTCTACCAAACCTTGCCAACCCTGCAACACCCCGGACACCGTCATGCCCTGATCCAGCGCGCTGCGCGTGACGGCTCGGATGGCCGCATTCATGCCGGGGGCGTCACCACCACTCGTAAGGACCGCGATGTGCTTCATAAGTCTGAGACTATGACGGCACGCCGAACCGGTAAAGCCCGCTCAACCCGCACGTCGCACACCGGTAAACTGGAACCGAGGCCCGATCAGCGGGGGCATTGGTTACCGCTCCACCGATACCGCGCGCAGCAACGCCAGCAGATCGCGCACCTGCCGCTCCAGGCCGTAACGATCCGCGACCCACTTCCGATATAATCCCGGCTGCGCGGCCTGGATCAACGCGACCGCATGCTCCACCGAGGCGAACAGGCACTCCGCCGGCCACAGCCGATCCGCTCCCGGAAAATCATGCACGACCGGAAACGCACCGGCCGCCATCGCCTCACCGATGTTCATGCCGAAGCTCTCATACATGGACGTCGAAAGCAGCACGCCCTTATCGGCATACCAACCCGGCATGTCGCCCACATGCCCATCGAACCGCACCACGCCGCCGAGGCACAGCGCGGCCTGCATCTGCTTCAAATACCGTGTCGTCCGAAGATCGGTGAACGCGCCCGCGACATGGACGCTGAAGCGGTCATCGCGTTGAACCAACCGGTGCGCGATTTGCATCAGCAGCATCGGGTTCTTCTTTGGCTCCAGATGTCCCACCCAACCCACACGAAACCGATCCGGCGCAATCGGCCGAAACCGATCCATGTCGATCCCGTTCGGAATGATCTGGATCGGCGCAATCACGCCGGGGAACCGCGACAGCAGCGTTTCAGAAATATCGTCCGCCACGGTGACCAGACGCGTTACCTGCCCCCAGTCCATCTGCGCCGGGTAGTTTGTCTGCAACGCCTCGACCGAGTGCAGCCGCACGATGCAGGGCTTTCCCGCCACGATCCCGCTCCGCGTGGCCCAAACCGCGTGATCCCAGCACCATTCCAACCACACGATATCCGCCCGGCCGATCGCCGCGGCCAGCGCTTCTCCGGGGCCTGCGGAGGTAAACTCCACCTCATAGTGTTGCTCCAGCGCGGACAGCAGCGGCGCCAGGAAGCTGTCCGTGCGTCCCTTGATCCGATCGGCGAGCAGCAGGCGGGGCATGTCGGTTCATCCTTTCCGCCGCTACCGTAGCGATGAAAGGTTAACGAAAGATGAACGCGGTTGCAGCCCATCGCCGACGCTGTATGGTCCGGCCCGAACCGACTTAAGGATATCCTAAATATGCGCCCATCCGGCCGCACGCCTGACGCCCTTCGCGAAATCTCCATTACCACGGGGTTCGCCCGCCACGCCGAGGGCTCCGCCCTGATCCGCATGGGCAACACTGAGGTCCTCTGTGTCGCCAGCGTCGAAACCCGGGTGCCGCCGTTCCTGCGCAACACCGGCCTGGGCTGGGTCACCGCCGAATACGGCATGCTGCCGCGTGCTACCCATACCCGCGGCGACCGCGAAGCCGCCCGCGGCAAGCAATCCGGCCGCACCCAGGAAATCCAGCGCCTGATCGGCCGCAGCCTGCGCGCCGTGGTGGACCGCGCCGCGATGGGCGAGATGCAGATCACGCTCGATTGCGACGTGCTGAACGCCGATGGCGGCACACGCTGCGCGGCGATCACCGGCGCCTGGGTCGCGTTGTCGCTCGCCTTCCGCCATCTGGTGAAGATGAACGTGCTGAAGACGATCCCGCTGAGCGGTCAGGTCGCCGCGGTCTCCTGCGGGATCTTCAACGGCACCCCGGTGCTGGACCTGGACTACGACGAGGATTCCAACGCCGAGGCCGACTCCAACTTCGTGCTGACCGACGGCGGCGGCATTGTCGAGATTCAGGCCACCGCGGAAAAGACCGCGTTTAATGAGGCCCAGTTCAACGAACTGCTGAAACTGGCTCGCCAGGGCACCAGCACGCTGTTCGAACTGCAACGCAAGGCGCTGGGTGACTGATGCCGCGCAAGCTCGCTTCCGGTCAGAAGCTGGTTCTGGCCAGCCATAACAAAGGCAAGCTGCGGGAAATTGAGGCCCTACTGCGTCCGTTGGGGATCGAAGTGATCTCCGCCGGCGCGTTGGGGCTTCCCGAACCCGAGGAGGACGCTCCGGACTTCGCCGGCAATGCGCGCATCAAGGCGCTGGCGGCGGCGACCGCGAGCGGGTTGCCGGCGTTGTCCGACGATTCCGGCTTCTGCGTTGCAGCTTTGGACGGTGCCCCCGGCGTGCTGTCCGCCCGCTGGGCCGGCCCGTCGAAGGATTTTTCGAAAGCAATGGCGCTGGTCAACGACCGCATCGGCGACAATCCGGATCGCCGCGCCTGGTTTATCGCCGCTTTGTGCCTCGCGTGGCCGGACGGTCATACCGAGACTTTCCTCGGCCGTATCGACGGCACGGTTGTGTGGCCGCCGCGCGGCGATCAGGGGTTTGGCTATGACCCGATGTTCGTCCCGGAAGGCTCGCAGAAGACGTTCGGCGAAACCGATCCGGCCGAAAAACACGCGGTCAGCCACCGCGCACGCGCGTTTGCCCAGGTGCTGACGTCCTGCTTCGGTTGATGGTATATCAAAAAGACTACCCCAAGGGAGATTTCTGAAGATGTCGATCCGTCACGCGGCCCTGGCCGTCGCACTGCTTTTGCCAGCCGTCACCGCCCGGGCGGAACTGCCCGCCACGGTTAAGGTCGGCATCCTGAACGACATGAACGGGCCGTTCGCGGACCAGTCCGGCCGCGGTTCGGTCGTGGCCGCCCAAATGGCGGCCGAGGATTTCGCCGAACAGGGCGGCGGCTTCAAGGTGGAAATCCTGTCCGCCGATCACCTGAACAAACCCGATGTCGCCGGCGCCATCGTTCGCGAATGGATTGACCGCGACGGTGTGGCGGCTGTGGCTGACTCGGTGAACTCCGGCGTCGGCCTCGCGGTCAACACCATCATGGCGGAGAAGCATCGCACCTTCGTCGCGACCAATGTCGGCACCTCCGACCTGACCGGCAAGTTCTGTGAGCCGACCACCGTACAGTGGACCATGGACACCTACGCCATGGGCAACACCATGGCGCGCGCCATGTTCGCCCAGCATGCCGACACCTGGTATTATATCAGCTTCGATTACGCCCTGGGCGCCGCTTTGGAGCGTGACTCGGGTGCCGTTCTGACCAGCCTCGGCGGCAAGGTCGTCGGGTCCGTCAAGCATCCGCTCGGCACCACCGACTTCTCGTCCTATCTGCTCCAGGCGCAGTCATCCGGCGCCAAGGTCGTGGCGCTGGCCGATACCGGCGCCGATCTGATCAACGCGGTGAAGCAGGCATCCGAGTTCGGCCTGACCGGCAAGCAGATCCTCGCCGGGTTGTTCACCCAGATCGTCGACGTCAAAGCGATCGGCCTGCAAGCAGCGCAGGGCCTGACCGTGACCGAGGCCTATTACTGGGACCTCAATGACGACACCCGCGCCTTTGCCCGCCGTTTCGCCCAACGTTTCGGCGACAAGATGCCGACCGCCAACCAGGCCGGTGTTTATTCCTCGGTCCTGGCGTATCTGAACGCGGTCAAGGCCAGCAATACCATCGTGGGTGAGGAGGTCGTCGCCCAACTGCGCAAGGCGCCGATCCAGGACAAGCTGTTCGGCACCGTCACGGTCCGTCAGGATGGACGCGCGGTCCATGATATGTACACCTTCCAGGTGAAAGCGCCCGCTGACTCCAAATCCCCCTGGGACACCTACAAGGTCCTCGCTCGGGTGCCTGGAAACGAGGCCTTCCGGCCGCTGGATCAAGGCGGCTGCAAGCTGGTTACGAAGTAGGAAACCAAGAATGGCGGACAAAGACTCCTGGCCGGAGGCGCTATACGATCTGCTGCGCGCGAACGGCGTCACCCAGTTCTGCTACGTGCCGGACGCCGGGCATAAGGTGCTGATCGACCGCTCGCTCGCCGATCCGGACGTGCATTCGATCCCGCTGACCACCGAGGAAGAAGGCGTGGCGATGGTCGCCGGCGCCGACCTCGGCGGCGACCGGGCGGTGCTGCTGATGCAGTCGTCCGGCGTCGGCAACTGCATCAACATGCTGTCGCTGACCGCGGGCTGCCGCTTCCCGTTGCTGACCATCGTGTCGATGCGTGGCGAATTCGGTGAGGGCAATCCCTGGCAGTTCCCCATGGGTCAGGCGGTGGAACCCGTGTTCAAGGCGATGGGCGTAATCGTATTACGGGCGGAACAGCCGTCCGACGTGATCCCGTGCGTCACCGCCGCCATCACCATGGCCTACCAGTCCGGCCAGCAGGTTGCTGTCCTGCTCACCCAACGCCTGATCGGCGCCAAGAAGTTTTAAGGGAGGCGGACAATGGCCAAACTCAACAAAATCCAGACCGCTACGCTACCCGATCCAGTGTTGGACCGGCGCCAGGCCGTGCCGGCGCTGATTGAAAATCCGAGCGACTTCCTGATGGTCGCGGGGCTGGCGGGCACGGCGTGGGAGCTGTCGGCTCTGACACACGAATCCCACAGCCTGTTCGGGCTGGGCGGCGCGATGGGCGCGGCTCCAATGATGGGCCTGGGGCTGGCGCTGGCGCAGCCGAAGCGGCGCGTGCTGGTGGCGACCGGGGACGGCGAATTGCTGATGAACGTCGGCGCGCTTGCAACTATTGCGCTACAGAACCCGCCCAACCTGACGATCATCTGCGTCGATAATGGCCACTACGGCGAGACCGGCAACCAGGACAGCCATACCGGCCTGGGAGTCCGCCTGGACGTGATCGCCGCCGGCTGCGGCTTTCCTGTCGTGCACGTGATCAACAGCGAAGCCGATATGGCGGAGGGCCGCCGTCTGGTCCGCGAGGGCGGCGGCCTGACGTTCATCCTGCTGCGGGTCCTGGAAGGGCCGGCGACTCACGACGGCAAAAAGAACCTGGTGCCCCACATCGAACGGGACCGCTTCCGGGCCGCTTTGCTTGGATAGCGACTACGCCCTGCTACGCTTGCAGGTCGAATGGGGGGCTGACGAGGCGATCGACCTCGACCCCATCGACCGTCTGCGCCCGCTTGAGGTGCCTGAAGCCAAGCCTGTCGCCATGGTCGTGCGTGCGGTTGCGGCCGCCGAACCAGCGGCGAAGGCGACCGCGGGCGAGCGCGCGCTGGCCTTGTCCGGTCAGGCCACGACGCTGGAGGGTCTGCGAGCCGCCCTGGCAGGCTTCGATGGCTGCGCTCTGCGTGATACCGCCAGCAACCTGGTCTTCGCGGAGGGCGACCCTGCCAGCACCACCCTGATCATCGGCGAAGCGCCCGGCCGCGAGGAGGATCGTGGCGGTCATCCGTTCGCCGGCCCCGAAGGCCAGTTGCTCGATCAAATGCTCGGTAGCGCCGGTCTGAGCCGTTCGGATCTGATGCTGACCCCGCTGCTGCCCTGGCGCCCACCCGGCGGCCGGCCACCGTCACCGGCGGAAATTGCCCTTTGTTTGCCGTTCCTCCACCGCCTGATCGTGCTGCTGAAGCCCCGCCGAATCGTCCTGTTCGGCGGAACGGCTGCCCGTGTCATCCTGCCACAGGCGCAAAACCGCAGGCGCAGCCCGCGTGTGTGGTTCGATGCGAGCATATCAGGCATGCATTCAACGCTATCCTGCCTGGCGCTGCCCGGGCTGACGGATATGCTTAAAAATCCGCTCAGTAGGCGGGATGCATGGGCAGGACTCCGCCTGCTAAGACGAGCAATCGACGAAGCATAAACGCAAACGTGACGTTGATTACTGGTGGGTACGGCACGGTATTGATGACCTAGTCTCAAATATAGAAAAATATATCTATCGACAGGCTTGCATCTCACTGACGCAGCGGCTAGCCATTGGGAATGCGAGGGATCGGTCATACGCTCTCCCGCCTTTCCAGCGCCCGGGCATTTCTTGCCGGGGCCGCGATTCTTGCGGGGGCGTTTACGTCGGCCGCACATGGACAAACGTCCGGATCGGGGAATGGCACAGGGACGCTTTCTACGGATAGCACACGCGCCGATGAGGCCGCGTGGGCGGTTTCGCGCTCTCCGCACAACGGGGCCGCGGGGATCGCCTTTCCGCAACCATTACGGCCGGTGGACGCGGCACTGATGCGTCGCATTTTTGCATACCAGGCAAGGGGCGATATTCCGGCGGCAATCCGAGCGGCTGGGGGACTTGAGGATTCGCTGTTGTTGGGTTCGGCGCTCGCCGATCGTTACCTGGGTCGGTATCATCATTCTACCGCAACGGAATTAACGGCGTGGCTGTCCGATTATGGCGATCATCCCGATGCACCGGCCGTTCATGCTTTGTTGCTGAGCCGGCTGCCCAAGGGGGCGGACGCTCCCGCCGCGCCCGAGATCGTCGCGCTGGCTCGATCCAGCGAACCGAACCCGGTCCCGGAGGATATCGATCCGCCGCGGTCCAGCATGGTCCGCAGTCTCGCTTTGGATCGGGCGGTCATTGACCGGGCGACGCGCGGCGATGTCGCGTCGGCTTTACGCCTGATTGCGTCCACCCGCGGGCTGTCGCCGGCTTACGCCGCACAGCTTCGTGCCGAAGTCGCGCAGGTCTTGTTTGCCCGCAATCAGGATCCTCAGGCTCTGGCGATCGCGCAGGCTTCGTTGAAGGACCTTGCCCCCGAGGATCAACCCAGCCTTGGCTTCTATATTGGCGGCCTCGCCGCGTGGCGACTGGAGCGGATCGAGCTCGCGCGCGGCTTGTTTGAATCCGGTGCCAGGGCGACCAATACGTCAGCGCGGCTGCACGCGGCGTCGGCTTTCTGGGCGTCGCGATCGGCCCGCGCGATGCACGACCTTGGCGGCACGACGGCTTGGCTTAAGGCCGCGGCCGAGGAACGGCTGACGTTACACGGATTGCTGGCCCGCCGCATCCTGCGGATGGATACCGGTATTTTACCGAACGCTGAGTTGCTCAGTCAGGCGGACGTCTATGCGGTGGCGGCGACACCGCGCGGTTGGCGGGCGTTTGCGCTGTTGCAAATCGGCCAGCCCGACCGCGCCGAGGCGGAATTGCGTGGACTTTGGTCTGGCAATCCGGTTTTCGGACGATCGCTGATGATGGTGGCAGCGGCGACCGGTCTGACGGATTTTGCGGCCCAGATGGCGGCATTGCTGCAAGCGCAGGACGGTCAACGTCATTATGAACTCCGTTTTCCGGTGCCGCGTCTGCGCCCCGCCGGTGGTTTCAAGATCGATCCGACCTTGGTGTATGCGCTGGCCAGGTTGGAGTCCAATTTCGATACGACTGCGATTTCACCAGCCGGCGCACGCGGGTTGATGCAAATCATGCCGGCCACCGCACAATATATTACGGGTGATATATTGTATTCGGCGGACCGGCTGCACGAACCGGCGTCCAATCTGGAAATAGGTCAGCGGTATGTATCTTATCTGGCTCGACTGGAGGGAATCGAAAACGACCTGATACGCATGCTGGCCAGCTATAATTCCGGACCCGGTAACTTTGGCCGTTGGAGTGCAGACGTCCGCGATAACGGCGACCCGTTGTTGTTCATCGAGGCCATTCCGGTCGCGGAAACACGCGCGTTCGTGCCGCATGCGTTGGTTTACTCCTGGATCTACGCCGCCCGCATGCATCTGCCGGCCCCCAGCCTGGACGAGCTTGCGGCCGGTGAATTCCCCCGCTTCACGCCGTCGGGCCAGGAGCGCAGAATGGCGCTTCTAGGTCCGGGATTGCACTGACATCCCGGCGCAACGCTGACGCCGGAGGCATCTGTCATGGCTCGTATTGACGAAACCCGTCCTTTCATCCCGGTGAATATCGCTGTTCTGACGGTGTCGGACAGCCGTACCCTCGCCAACGACACATCCGGCGATACATTGGCCGACCGCGTCGTCACAGCGGGCCACCGGCTTGCCGTTCGAGCCATCGAAAAAGACGACACCGCGGCGATCGAGGCGCTGCTACGTCAATGGATTGCCGATCCCGATATCGACGTTGTGATCACGACCGGCGGGACCGGCATCACCGGCCGCGATGTCACCCCGGAGGCCTTCGACCGCGTGATGGAGAAGCGCATCGAGGGATTCGGCGAATTGTTCCGGATGCTCAGTTACCAGAAGATCGGCACGTCCACGATGCAATCGCGGGCGATCGGTGGCGTCGCCGGGGGGACGTATCTGTTTGCGCTGCCCGGCAGTACCGGCGCGGTGAAGGATGGCTGGGATGACATTCTTGTCTCTCAGTTGGATAATCGCCACCGGCCTTGCAACCTGGTGGAACTGATGCCGCGGTTGCAGGAGCATCTGCGGCCTGTGGCGGGGTGATACGACGGCGACGTTGGGTTTAGCTCTTTCCGCTCATCGTCATGGCCGGGCTTGGCCGGCTTGGCCCGGCCACTTGTGGCGGCACAGGTGCCGCGAGAATTGGCTTGGACAAGCCGCCGCCTGACGTAACGCGGTGGCTTGCCGGGCGCAGTGAACCGGTAAGATGTACGAGCCGCCGGTGCCGCGACAGGTGGCCCGGACAAGCCGGGCCATGACGGAAATGGCAGTGCCTCGGTCAACTGCCACCAGGCAACCGGTCAGCCATCGCCTACAGGGATGCGGCTTCAGGAAGACCTGAAGCCCGGGCACCAGCGGCTACCGGAAGACGAATTCCTTGTAGGCCCCCTTCGCGACGGCGTCGGTCGTCCGCCGGAAATGCACGCCGTTGCCATTGTAGCCGAGGACACGCCGCACGGTCCGGCCCTCCACGTTGCGGTTCACCCCGGTCTGCCAGGAATCGACCTTGGAGGAGAGCAGCGGTTCGGCCGCCTTGATCACAGTCTGCGTCCAATCGTCCACCGCCTCGGGCCGCGTTTCCACATGGGTAAAATTGTGCTCCTGCATGAAACGCAGCATGCCGGTCTGAAATCCGACACTGTGTTCGATCGCCTGCGGAATATTGCCGCGCGCGGTGTGCGGGCCCAGCACCATCAGCATGTTGGGAAAACCTTCCGAAAGCATGCCGAGATAGGTACGAGGACCATCCATCCAGGCATCCTTCAGCCGCACGCCATTGGTCCCGCGAATGTCGATGCGATCGAAGGCACCCGTGACCCCGTCGAAGCCGGTGGCATAGATAAGAATGTCGAATTCATAGTCCTGCTTCGCCGTCCGGACGCCTTTCGGGGTGATGCACTCGATCGGCTGATCGTGGATGACGTCCACCAGCAAGACATTGTCCCGGTTATAGGCCTCGAAATAGCCGCTCTCCAGCGGCACCCGGCGGGAGCCGAAGCCGTGGTCCTTCGGGATCAGTTTCTCCGCCACAGCCGGGTCCTTCACGCGCTGGCGGATCTTTTTGGCGATGAACGCCGAGACGGCGGTGTTGGCGTCCTCATCGATCAGGATATCCCGAAAGTTGCCCATCCAGATGCCGAAGCCGGGTTCGCTGTAGCGTTTCTCCCAGAATGCCTCACGCTCCTCCGGCGGCACGTCCAGGGTCTTACGCGGGTCGGCTTCGTGGATGAACCAGCTCGGCGTCCGGGCGCAGTGGGCGTAGATTTCCTCGTAGCGGGATTTGATCGCGTCCATCTCCTCCTTACTGATTTTGGCATTGTGCAAGGGCGCGGCCCAGTTCGGCCGGCGCTGGAAGACGGTGAGTTGCTTTGCCTGTTTGGCGATCTCGGGAATCGCCTGAATGGCGGTCGCTCCGGTGCCGATAATGCCGACGCGCTTGCCAGTGAAATCGACCGGTGTGTGCGGCCAGCGGGCAGGGTGATAGGCGGGGCCGTGGAAACTGTCCCGGCCGGGAATGGCGGGCAGGGTGTGGGCGGATAGGATGCCGACGGCGGTCATCAGAAACCGCGACGTTGCCTGCTGGCCGCTGTCCAGCGTCACCGTCCACTGGTTCGCCGCCTCGTCCCAGTGCGCCGAGGTGACGGTGCTGCCGAACTGCATGTCGCGGCGCAGGTCGAATTTGTCGGCGACATGGTTCAGGTAGTCCAGCGTGTCTGGCTGGGGAGAGAAGTGCTCCTTCCAGTCCCATTCCTGCATCAGTTCCTTGGAAAACGAGTAGCCATAGGTCCAGCTTTCGGAATCGAAGCGGGCGCCGGGATAGCGGTTCCAATACCAGGTGCCACCGACATTGGTGCCGGCTTCAAACACGCGTGCCGTCATGCCGAGTTCGCGCAGGCGGTAGAGCATGAAGATGCCGGAAATGCCCGCGCCAATGACGATCGCGTCATAATGTGCGACCTGGTCCTGATTCTGACGCTCCACCAGAACATGGGTATCTGGCATGATGTGTTTCCCCCGTTGAGGCGCGCGGCCCCGTAGCTTGGTTCAATCTGGCGGCCTTTCGTCGATAAACCGGTGGCCGCTTCCTTGGCTGGAAAAATACCCCTCGAACAGGAAATGCCGCAAGTTTTGGGGAGGCCGGTGTTGAACTCGTTCTGGCAAAGCCGGGGCCGTCGGCCTTCGCCCGCCATGACGGGAGCGGCGCCGGAACCCCCGAAAGCCAGATCAACAACTGCCGCGGCTCCTGGCGTGCTGTCACGCACATTGTCTGGTTCGTTCAAACATTATGACAGCAGTTTAACCGCTCCGCCCGGGGAACGGTTAGCTACCGGGCATTATGTTCAACCTGTCGGTCGTGCGGCGCTATCGAACCTGTGCCGCATCGACTCTGTTGAACCGGCCAGTATTGAGCACAGGATAGATCCACATGAACGCCCAAATGCATCCCATTCGTAAGGCCGCCCTTGTCGCGGCGTTACTTACCAGTACCAGCCTCGGAGGCTTCGCCCTCGTGCATGCCGCCCGAGCCGACGATGCTACGCCGGTCAATCCGCCCGGCGCGCAACTTCTGCCGCATGCGCTACCGGATTTCTCGAATCTGGTAACACAGGTGAAACCGGCGGTCGTGTCGATCACCAATAAACTGCGCGCCACGCCGGCGGCCTTCGAAGGCGACGAACAGGACGGCCGGATGCCGCAACTGCCGTTTCCGTTTAATCAGATGGTCCCCAATGGACGGCAACAAAGCGAGCATGCTGTCGAGGCGCGCGGCTCCGGCTTTATCATCAGCGCGGACGGTACGATCGTCACCAACAACCATGTGGTGAAAGGGGCCAAGACGCTGAGTGTTACGTTGGATGACGGCACCGTACTGCAGGCGAAAGTCATCGGAACCGATCCGCGTACCGACATCGCGGTGCTGAAAGTCAATGCGCCGCGTCCACTGCCGTTCATCCAACTCGGCAACTCGCGGGACGTGAAACCGGGTGAGTGGGTCGTCGCGATGGGCAATCCGTTCGGCCTGGGCGGCACCGTGACCGCCGGAATCGTCTCGGCTGTCAGCCGCGATATCGGCGCGGGACCGTACGACCAGTTCATTCAGGTCGATGCGCCGATCAACCAGGGCAACTCGGGCGGTCCGCTGTTTACCCAGGACGGCAAGGTCATCGGTATGAACACCGCGATTCTGTCCCCGACCGGCGGATCGGTCGGTATCGGCTTCGCCATTCCGTCGGATATGATTCGTACCGTGTCGGCCCAGCTTGAGAAGACCGGGACAGTAACCCGTGGTTATGTCGGCGTTGAGGCGCAACAGATCACCGCCTCTATGGCCCAGGCCATGCATCTGAAGGAAAACCAGGGTGCGTTACTGGCCGGTGTGCAGCCGGACAGTCCCGCCGCGGCAGCGGGTCTGCAGTCCGGCGATGTGATTGAGTCCGTCAACGGTACCAAGATCTCTAATCCAAGGGACCTGGCATTGAACGTCGCCAACATCCAGCCCGGTGATTCGGCGCGCTTGAGCGTGCTGCATGACGGTCAGACCAAGGACATGACGGTCAAGGTCGGAACGTTGCCGAATGATCAGGTCGCCAGCCGCGACACGCGGAATGGCGAACACCACGCGCAGATCGGTTTGGCTCTGGCGCCATTATCGCCGGAGATGCGCGATCAACTCGACGTGCCGGATGGGACGAAGGGCGCGGTGGTGCAGGGCGTCCAACCTGGCTCGCCGGCTGAGAGCGCCGGATTGCAGCCCGGCGATGTCATCGTCGGGGTCGGCCAGCAGAAAGTGACCTCTCCGGCCGAGGCGGCTCGGGCGATGCGCACCGCGATGAGCGGCAGCGACCACAGCTTTGCATTACGTGTGATTCGAAACGGTCAGCCGGTGTTTGTTGGCGTGACCGTGGGCGATCAGGACAACCAGGGCTGATCGGGCAGGGGGCTTTACTTCAGTCGCGTGGCCGGGGCTTCCCGGTCATGCGCGTAAGTCCGGTTATGACTGGTGCCTTTTCACGCTGACCGGTGATATTGCGCTTACACATTGTCATGGCCCGACTTGACCGCATATGCATCAACTTAAGCGGTGGGTGGGGAGGATTTGCATAGTCGTCATGGCCGGGCTTGTCCGGGCCACCTATGGGCTGATGGTGCCGTTATAGGTGGCCCGGACAAGCCGGGCCATGACGATCTGGGAAACCAGTGCGATTCTAGTCAGGCCGAAAATACTTTAAGCGGACGCCGCTACCCCGGTCCCACCAGCAGGGCGGGACAGTTTCGCGGCATTCAAAGGTACTTCCACATCGATCTCCAACGTCGAGAAAGACGCCCCGCGGTCCAGTTTTATTTGCACCGCATCCCGATCGACTGAGATGTGCTTGGCGATCACTGCCAGGATTTCTTCCTGTAGGATCGCCAGCAAGTCCGATTTGCCGATCACACTGCGTTCGTGCGCCAGCAATACCTGTAGGCGATCGCGCGCGACGGGGGCGGTGGTCTTTTTCCGGAAGAAGTCGAATAGGTTCATGCTACCCTCCGTCCGAACAGCCGGCCGATAAGGCCGCCCTTTTGCATCGGGATGACCACATCCACTAACTCACCCTTGAGCCGCCTCGCCGCTTCGAAATAGGCTCGGGATGGCGCACTGTTCGGATTGTTCAACGTGACCGGCGAGCCGATATTGGAAGCCTTGAGAACTTCTTCGCTCTCGGGAATAATCCCCAGCAGCGGGATCGACAAAATCTCCAGAACGTCTTCGACCTTCAGCATCTCGTTGCGTGCCGCGCGGCCTGCGTCGTAGCGCGTGACAAGCAGATGTTTCTCCATCCGTTCGCCGCGTTCGGCCCTTAAGGTCTTGGAGTCCAACATCCCGATGATGCGATCCGAGTCACGCACCGACGATACCTCAGGATTGGTTACGACGACCGCGACGTCGGCGTTCCGCATCGCCAGCAAGGCGCCGCGTTCGATCCCGGCGGGGCTGTCGCAGATCACCCAGTCGAATTTTTCCTTTAGTTCAGCGACGACTTTGTCCACGCCTTCGATCGTCAGCGCATCCTTGTCGCGGGTTTGCGAGGCCGGCAGCAGTGACAGCGTATCGAGGCGCTTGTCGCGGATCAGTGCTTGCGCGAGTTTGGCGTCGCCCTGCACCACGTTGATCAGGTCGAACACCACCCGGCGCTCCGCCCCCATCACCAGATCCAGGTTGCGCAAACCGACATCGAAATCGACCACCACAACGTTCTCACCACCGCGCGCGAGCGCAGCACCAAGCGCGGCTGTGGAGGTTGTCTTGCCAACCCCGCCCTTACCGGACGTCACCACCAACACTTTGCCCATCTGCGTTTCCCTTAATCCAGCACTGCGATTTTCATCTGGTCGCCATCCAGCCAGGCCTGCACCGGCTTGCCCAGGAATTTGGCGGGCATGTCGTCCGCGGTCTGATAGACCCCGTCGATTGCCAATAATTCGGCTTGTAGTTTGCTGCAGAAGATCCGAGCGCCGGGATGTCCTGACAGACCGGCAATGGCTCTTCCGCGTAATGTTCCATAGACATGCACGGAGCCGCCGGCCATGATTTCGGCGCCGGATGACACCGAACCCAATATCGTCACGTCGCCGCGTTCGAACACGATCGATTGGCCGGAGCGAACCGGTTGATCGATCACCAGCATATTCGGTTCCCCGCCGGACAGCGCCGCGGGTTCAACGAGCGGTGTGCTCTTCGCGTGTGGCGGCTCGATCTCCCGGCCGGGCTTGCCGGACACCGGCAGCGACCGGCCCCAGGCTTCGATTCCGGCCCAGGACGGGTGCGCGCCTTCGGTGCCAATGATCCGGATACCGCGTTGTTCAAGCAACTGGAGGAATTCCGCCACCCCCTGCTGTTCGCGCGGGATGGACCCCAGATCGACCACGACCGGGCGTGCATCGAAGAAGTTCGGAGACCGTTCCATTTGCGCATCTAATGCGGTCAACCAGTTGGTCAAGGGCACTTCGGGCGCCAGGACCAAGGCCATGATGGAGCGACCACGGAGTCGGATCAGGGGTTTTGTCTCTGGAGGTGTCACAGTCCCGACGTATCCGCTGACGCAAGGCCGGTCAACGGGAATCCGAGGGCCTCGCACAAAATAATGTGGATAACCCTCTGTACAGACCGCTAGGGGTTGTGGTGGGGCCTTTCGGAGGCCCCATCCATGGTGGCGTTGCCGGGTCTCCCCGGCAGCGCTTGCGGGTTAGCTCAACGCGTGGGCAAGCAGGCCTGTCAGGTTCGTGCTGCTGCCGGATATGGTCGCGATGGCCACGCCAACCCCGCCCGAAATTGGTGCGATCGATAGTGTCGCACCCTTCGCCGAGTCGGCCACAGTCAGATAATGCGACAGCGTGGTGGCCGCACCATTCCAATTTGTGGCCGCCAGCGCTGTCTTTAGGTCAAGCGTATCAGCGGAGGCCAGGATGTTGCTGGTAAAGGCATCGGTTCCTTTGCCGGCAGGCGGCAGGATATAGGTGTTGCCGCTGCCGGTATCGGTGACTGTGTTGGTACCGCCGGACAGGTTCACGACGTCACCGGAACCGCTGAGGAACAGCATATGATTGCCAGCTGTGGCAACGATCGAAATCTGGCTTTGCCCAACCGTGTCGCTGGCGAGGCCAGCCGCGATGGTGGTTGGCGCCGGCAGCGGGCTCGTGGCGGTGTCGCCAACCCAGCCAGCGGTCGGGCTGGTTTTGTCCCACCACAGATGGCTGGTGTTCTCCTGCCAGACGTCCTTGTTCACGTAGGCCAGTTCGGTCACGTTTGCCGTGGTTGGGTCGGCGGCGCCATTCACCGCGACCTGACCGGAGCTGGTGATCGTCCAGGTGTTGCCAGTCGAATCGGTGATCGCGCTGCTGGCGCCAGCCAATACCATCGTGTCGTTGGGCGATGCCGTTGATGTGGGCGTCGGCGATGGCGTTCCCTGGCCTCCCGCCGGCACACTGAACGAGTGGCTACCTGTGCTGGCTATCTCGTATGGTGTTCCGCCCGCCGTCACGTTGTCATAGGTAATGCCATCGACATACAGGTTGCGGTCGGACGAATCGATGCCCATGTCCGCCGCATCCAGCGCCGCCAGGTCGTTCAGGAACGTGACCGCAACGGTGTGCGCTCCTGAACCCCAGTTTCCATTCAGGACGAATTGCTGCTGCTGGCCCTCCCAATTGATGGCAGAGGTGGTGAATGTGCCGCCGACTTGTTTGCCATCGACCGAGACGGTGAATTGGGCATCCCCTTGATAGGGATCCTCGGACATGGCCAGGGTCAATGTGTCCGCCCCGGTGCCGTTCTTGACTGAAGCCGGAGTCGTGGTTGGCGTTGACGGCGCATTCGCCGGTACAACGGTCGTATCATTGACGGTGAACACCGCGTTCCCCGGCACGAAGGTGGGGGAGTTCGGAACCGCCATCGGCGACTGATAGAGTCCGGTCACGGTATTGGACACGGCAACCCCGTCGTAGGCGACGCTGTTGACGTAGACATTGCGGTCGCCGCCGTCGTTGAACGCCGCCTTGTCGCCCTGGGTCATCGAGTTGTTGGCAAAGGTGACCGTGACGGCGTGCGGTCCAGCTGCGAAATTGCCTTGGAATGTGAAGGTCTCGGTCTGGCCCGAGGCGTGCGAGGCCGTGACGGTTTGCAGCCCGCCGATCTGCTGACCATCGACATTGAGGGTGAACTCCGCGTCGCGACCCGCTAGTCCGACCGGTCCATCGGCATCTTCCGACATCGTCAGCACGATCGTGTCCGACCCGCTGCCGATCACGCCCGACGGGCCGGGGGGCGGCGTGGTGGTTGCCGGCAGAGGGCTGGTCGCGGTCCCTGTCGCGGGCGACCATGAGGCGCTCGGTGTCGTCTTACCCCACCACAGCTTGCCGGCATTTTCCTGCCAAATCGTGCCGTTGACATACGCCAGTTCGGTCACGTTGGCGGTTGTGGGGTCGGCGATGCCGTTGACCGCGACCTGCCCGCCGGCGGTGATGGTCCAGACGTTGCCGCTGGCATCGCTGATCGCCGACGTCGTGCCGATAACGGCCGTATCATTCGGGGAAGGGGCTAATGCGATTGCGTTTGAGGAGGATGCCGGCGTTTGGCTGGAGGCCGAAATCTGCGTGCCGCTCATGACCTTGAATTCCCTGAAGTCTGATTGAGGGCGGCAGGGTTTTCACGGGTCCGTGAGCATGCTCAAGGGTAAAGCATGATTGATTATCTTGTCAGATGAACATGCTACTGATCATTACGTTACCATAGCGGAAATTAATATTGGATTTTTGTGCCGCTATTTGGGGTGGTCTGGGTGCAATGATGTGATACCGGATCGACATGCTCAGCCTACTGGCCCGTCGGTGTGTACGGCCTACGATTATATGCTGGTCTAACAATGGTATCAGATGTGAATGGACATTGACGTTTTTCAGGCGCTGCGACCTCGGTATCTATGTCTCGCCTCATGCGGCGAGGCAGGCCATACTCAGCCCCGCGTCATGAAAGCATCACACAACCACCGGCCGCACGCTGCTAAATGCCTTCAGTCTGGTGGCCCTCAGTGGTGCCGGGAGGAATTGACATGGACAGGGCGATCCGTTGCTGCAACTCGTTGATCTCACCCGCCGTTTTGGCGATAAGCGCGCGGTTGACCGGGTCAGCCTGAGCATCGGTGACGGGGAGATGGTCGGCGTCATCGGCCGCTCCGGAGCCGGCAAATCGACTCTGCTGCGTCTGATCAATCGCTTGATCGATCCCTCCGAGGGCAAAATCGTCTTCGACGGCACGGACGTGGCGGCGCTGCGGGGCAAGGACCTCCGAGCCTGGCGGGCCCGCACGGCGATGATTTTTCAGCAGTTCAATCTGGTGAACCGGCTGGATGTGCTGACCAACGTCATGTGCGGACGACTGTATGATATACCCGCCCCGCGCGTGTTGCTGAAGTGGTTCACCCCGACCGAACGGGCGCTGGCGATCCAGGCGCTGGATCGGCTGGGGATGGCGGATGTGGCGATGAACCGCGCCGATGCCCTCTCTGGCGGCCAGCAGCAACGCGTCGCCATCGCTCGGGCCTTGATGCAACGCCCGAAGATCGTGTTGGCGGACGAACCGATCGCCTCGCTCGATCCGCTGAACGCCAAGCTGGTGATGGATGCGCTGGCTGACATCAACCGGCGGGATGGCATCACCGTGCTGACCAATCTGCATACGCTGGACACCGCACGCGCCTATTGCCGGCGGATTATTGGCATGTCGGCCGGCCGGGTCGTGTACGATGGCGCACCGGCGGGGCTGACCGATCACGTTTTACGCGACATCTACGGCCAAAACGCGCACGAAACCCTGGACGAGCGCCTGACGTCCACTAGTCTCCCTACAGCCGCGCTCGCTGCTTTGGCGGGATAGGGCTTCAACCGGGAGGCCTGTGTCATGATCCGCCGCACCTTTATTCGTTTGGCCTTTGCCATGCTGGCACTGATCGCGCCGCTGCGGGCGCACGCCCAGGACTGGAAGGGGCAGGTCAAGGAGTTGCGCATCGGCCTGCTGGGCGGTGAAAACACGTCCAGCCGCCTCGCCCGCTACGACAATTTTCAACATTTGCTGCAAGAAACACTCGGCATACCGGTCAAACTGTATCCGGCCGCGGATTATGCCGGCGTGATGCAGGCGATGGGGGCTGGGCAGTTGGACCTCGCCGAGTTCAGCCCGTCAGCCTTTGCCGGCGCGTGGCTGGACTGTAAATGTGTCGAGCCGACCGTCGTTCCGCTGGAGAAGGACGGTACCGTCTTCTACGTCTCGGTCATGCTGACCCGGAAGGATTCCGGCATCACCTCGATCGACCAGATGAAGGGGCATTCGCTCGCCTGGGCCGACCCTAATTCGGCGTCCGGCTATCTGATCCCCAGCGCATCGCTGAAATCCAGCGGTATCGATTTGGCCGACGGGGCGTATTTCTCCCGCACCGGATTCGCCGGTGGACACGAGCAGGGGATCATCGCGGTGCTGAACAAGCAGTATGACGCGTGCGTCACCTGGACCTCGGGCCAGGGCGACATCGAGCAAGGCTACAGCCGTGGCGCGATCCGGGGCATGGTGGACCGCGGCATGCTGAAGATGTCCGACGTCAATATCATCTGGAAATCGGGCAAGATCCCGAACGGTCCCTGGGGTCTGCGGTCCTCATTGCCCGCCGGCCTGAAAGCGGCGTTCACCGCGTTCATGCTGGATCTGCCGAAATCGCACAAAGACATCTACGACCAGATCGAACAGGGTTCGGGGGTCGGTTACGTGCCGGCGACGATGGACCTCTACACCGACATTATCGGACTGCGCGAAGCCGAACGGCAGGGAAGCCGATAGGGCGCATGACGGCCGTCAATCCCACCGACGATCCGGCCTACCGTCTGTTTCAGCAACGGTTTGGTGCGTTGCGGCGGTCGCGCCAAACGGAGTCGCTGCTGACGCTGGCAGCAGTGGTTCTGCTGTTCGTTATCGCCGCCGTGTGGACCGATTTCTCTCCCGAACAAATCGCCAACGGCATTCCCCGCATTGGCGAGTATTTCGGCAAACTCTTCTCCATTGAACCGAAGGGCAGCGCCGGGCCGGTTGGCGTTCTCGCGGTTCCGCATCTGTTCGGCGGGGTGAAGGAACCGCAATCGATCGCCTACTGGTTCTACCGGATCGGGACCTACGCGGCGTTACTGTGGCAGACCATCGAGATGGCCATCCTGGCCACCGCCCTTGGCTTCGGCGCGGCCTTCGCGCTGTCCTTCCCCGCCACGCATACCTTTGTTGGCAATCGCGCCGTCGTATTCGTCACGCGACGACTGTTGGAGATGATGCGCACGATCCCCCAGGTCGTGCTCGCCTTCATCCTGGTCTGGCCGTTCGGGATCGGGCCGTTGGCGGGCATTCTCGCCATCGCCGTTCACACGACAGGGACGCTGGGAAAACTGTTCTGCGAGCTAAACGAGAACGCCGATCTGCGTCCGGTCGATGGCATCCGATCCGTCGGAGGGTCCTGGCTGGCGCAAATCCGGTTCGCCGTCGTGCCGCAGGTGCTGCCCGGCTTCCTCAGCTACGCGCTGCTGCGGTTCGAGATCAACGTCCGCTCCTCCACCATCATCGGATTCGTCGGGGCCGGCGGTATTGGTCAGGAATTGAAGCGGGTGATCGGGTTTAACATTTATGAGGAAGTCAGCGCGATCGTCATTCTGATACTGCTCATTGTCGTCGCCATCGACCTGATCTCGGAACAAATCCGTCACCGCTTTATCGGTGCGGCCGCATGAGCCTGGACCTCGCCGCCGAACGCCTGCGCCATCCCGAGGTCTTCCGCGGCAAGGGGTGGCTGCGCTGGTTACTGTTGGGCGCGGTGTTTGCCTACCTGGGCTACCTGATGTGGCTGTTCGATTTCAGCCGCGTTTTCACCGACCTGCCGCGAGTCTGGGTGATCGTGCGGCTGATGCTGGACTGGAGCGGCATCGCCGAGTGGGACCATGTGGAACTCTGGCGATCGATGCTGGAAACGGTGGCGATGGCGTATCTCGGCACCATGCTGGCGGTTGTCTTCGCCGTGCCGCTTGGGTTCCTGGGCGCGCGCAACGTCATTCCTGAACGCGTCTTCCATTTCGTCACCCGCCGGATGTTCGATGGACTGCGCGGACTGGACCAACTGATTTGGGCGTTGGTGTTCGTCCGCGCGATGGGCCTGGGACCGATCGCAGGGATCATGGCGATCGCGGTGGCGGAAACCGGGATATTGGCGAAACTGTTTGCCGAAGCGGTGGAAAACATCGACCGCAAGCAAGTTGAGGGCATCACCTCGGTCGGGGCCGGTTTCATCGCGCGGCTTCGCTTCGCCGTGCTGCCCCAGGTGCTGCCGGTGATGATCAGCCAGACGCTGTATTCGATCGAATCCAATTCGCGCGAGGCCACCATCCTCGGCCTGGTCGGGGCAGGGGGGATTGGCCTGCGGTTGTCGGAGCGGATTCAGATCAACGCCTGGGATCAGGTGGCGTATGTGATCATCCTGATCCTGGTTTCTGTGGCGCTGATCGACACCACGTCCCGGTATTTGCGACTGCGGCTGATCGGCCCCGCAAGAACCTGATACCAACCGCTTTGAGGTCGGACCCTTGCGCACCTTCGTCGTGGCCAGGACAAGCCGCGGTCAGACGAAACGGATAGTCTGGCGGGCGATTGTCCTATGTTTGGGCAGTACCTGACAAACCGAGCCGCAGGATTTGATCGGAAGGCTGATGGTCAAAAGGTCCCTGATCTGCCACGAAAGCCATCAGGATCGCACGGGCGTCAAACTGGATCAGCATCGATCAGGGGGGGGTATCAATGTATCGTCGCGCATTTTGGGCCGCAGCATTTTTGATTGGCTTCACACCTATAATAGCTCGGGCTGATGACAGTATTGCCGGTCAATGGGACGCCGATCTTGGCAAGGGAAAGCTGATTTCGATGACCATTCTGGCGGATGGCTATTGGCTCAGCGAGAATGTCCAAAATGGCCAGAAGGTTGGCCAAATGGCTGGCGCCTATGAACAGAAGAAAGTCAACGATAAGACCGGCACGCTGGTCTTTACGCCCGATGCCGCCAAGACTCACGTGAGCGCCGCACATGGCGCCGCCCGGGTCGAGACCGACACCTATACGCTGGCACAAGGCGGTCAGTTATTGCGTCTTGTGCCCGGGTCGGGGGGCGTGATGGAATTCCATAAACAATCTCAATAAGACGGAGATCGATGATGCGACGTTTTCTTATCGCCGTTGGCGTCCTGGGTGGTGTTGCATTGAGCAGCCCTCCGGCGCACGCTCTCGGCTGCTTCAGTGGTGCCATTGCCGGTGCAATCGCCGGTCATATGGCTGGGCACGGCGTCCTTGGCGCTGCTGGCGGTTGCGTTGCCGGGCATGCGTATCACAAGCACCAGTTGAACCAGCAAGCCTACCAAAATCGCGACGATTACCTGCGCCAGCGGCAGCAGGTCGATCCCAATTTTCAGAATCCCTGGAACAACCGATAACTGACGCGCAGACCTCGCGCTGGTGCCCCAGAGCCCGTCAACGGCTGGCCGGACTGCGTCAGGCTGTTGGCGATTGTTGGGGGCGTCCCGGGTCATGCTATCCAGCGGGTTCGTGATCCGGACGGAAGTCACAAGGCCGACATAATAGCCGTAACAGTGACTGGACTACTCCAGGACCTGATAATATCCTGCTCATGTTTCAAAGCAGTGCAAACGGATCGCTTCCAGCTGGGCACCATTGAATGTCAGGGTTACGCTGTCGTGAAATAGAGGCGCGTGACACCACCGCCATCATTAAATTGCTCACCACAGGATTTCGCGCAGACCGGCGGCGCGCTTATTGGGAAAACGCGATTCGGATTCTGTCTGAACATCCGGTACCGCCCGGACTGCCGAAATATGGTTACCTATTGGAAAATGCGGGTGTTCCGGTTGGCGTGCTTCTCAGCATCTTTTCAATGGGTCCGGCTGATGATGCCAGTGCGCTTCGGTGCAATGTCTCGAGCTGGTACGTGGAACCGGGGTTCAGAAGCTACGCACCCCTGCTGGCCTCTCGGGCCTTAAAGCATAAAGACGTGACCTACTCGAACCTGTCGCCCGCTCCGCACACATGGTCCACCTTGGTGGCCCAGGGCTACAAACCATTCTCCAGCGGACTATTCGTTTCTCTTCCCTGGCTTAGCGGTTCGGTGGCCGGCTCGCATGTTGAAGCAATTGCTCCCGGCACGTCCGCCGACGAAACCTTATCCTCTTTCGAGCTCCAATTACTAAGGGATCACGCTCAATATGGTTGCCTGAGTTTAATCTGCGAACTCAACGGCCGCAGGTTTCCGTTCGTCTTTCGCGTAGGACTAAAATTCGGTGTGATACGACGGGCAAATCTGATTTATTGCCGCGATCTGAACGACTTTGTCCAATTCGCCGGGCCCATCGGACACTATTTGGCACGGCGCCTGATCCCGCTGGTCGTTATCGACTCAAACGGACCGATCCCCGGGTTGGCCGGCATATTCCGTGATGGCCGGCCGAAATTCTACAAGGGACCCGATCGGATGCGTCTGGGGGATGTCACTTACAGTGAGCTTGCGATGTTTGGATGAACGAGACGGATCGGGCCCCATCCGGAAAACGTGGACTCGATCCGCGATGCTGCTGGCTTGGTGACCTTCGTCTACACGCTTGGCCGATGCTCGAAACCATTCCTGCGCTCGACCGATTGCCTCATCGTTTGCAACGCGGGTTTGCTTGAATCAAACGGTGACGGAACGCGCCGCATGTAAATCAGGCTGTGTTTCCCGCATCGATCGTCATGACGGTCCCGGTGATATTGCGTGCCTTCTCGCTGAACAGGAAATCCACCGCATCTGCGACATCCGCGATCTGTGCCATCCGTTGCAGAGCGCTACGCCGTGCGATTTGCGCTTTCTGGGCCGTATTCAGATCGTGTGTCATTTCGGTATCGAGAAAACCTGGAGCCACCGCGTTGACGGTAATCCCGAGCGGACCAAGTTCGCGGGCGAGAGATCGCGTGAAACCCACAAGAGACGCCTTGGTCGCACTGTAAGCCGACAAACCGCTATAACCGGTTGCACCGACAATTGACGATACATTTACGATTCGGCCGCCCATTTTGGTCGTTCCGACCTGTGCGCTCATCATTGATCGGACGATGTATTTTGTCAGTATCAACGGCGACAGGACATTCAGCCGCACCAGCCGCTCGATCGCGGCATCCGCCATGTTCGCCAATATCCCGCTGGAACCGAGCCCGGCGTTGTTCACCAAACCATAGAACGGCCCGAACTCGTTCCGTAAAGTTTTCCCAAGATCCGCAATCCCATCGATATCCGACAGGTCGAACGCTCGGAAGTGCAGCGCGCCCTTTTGCGCCAGGGCTACTTGGTCCCGGGCGCCCGCCATCAGGTCGCCCTGCTGGCGAGCAATGGCAATGACCTGAAATCCGGAAGACGCGAGTGCCACAGCGATTCCCAGACCCAGCCCCCGGCTACCGCCGGTCACCAGAACGTTACGCATGCGGGCGCACCAGCTTGCCGGACTCCGCGATCTCCAGCGATGCAACCGGATGCAGCGTGGCGGGAATCTTGTGACGGGGTAAGACGCGCCGGCACGCCTCCAGGATTTCGGCCTTGATCGTTTCGAACGGGATGCCTTGGGCGGATGGCCTGACGACGATGTCCGCTGCGATGACCGCACCGGTAATCGGATTGGGCCGCGCCCTCGCCCGAACCATTTGCACGGCCGGGTGCTGATTGATCACCGCCTCGACCTCTTCGGGATGCACCTTCTGGCCGCCGACATTGATGATGCCTTCCCTGCGTCCGACGAAGTAATATCGATCGCCCCGCAGTTCCAACATGTCCCCGGTGTCAACAAAGCCCTCTGCGTCCGTTAGCACCTTTCCATCGCCGAGGTAGTGCGATGCCGTGCGGGCCGAACGAATGCGCAGGGACCCGTCCACCACCCGCATCTCTGCCTTGGCTCCTGGCTGGCCGATCACGGTGGCGGGAAAACCCGCCAGCCGGTCGCGCACGTCAAAGGCGACCCCGGCCTCGGTGGAGGCGAACGCGTGCGCGATGTCCGCCTTCGGGTAGGCGGCAGCCAGGCTGTTCAGAACCGCCTGGTCCGCAACCTCACCAGACAAGCGAACGTAACCTGGCTGGATTTCCCGGGCAGCCGGCGTCATCAGGGCGCGGCGCCAATGGGACGGCGTTCCCGAGATATGTGTCACACCAGATCGGCCGGCTCGCACCAGGAAGTCGCTCACGGTCTCGTTGGCCTGTGACAATACCATGGAGCCGCCACCGAGCAGTGCCCGTAGCAGTATCTGTAATCCGCCGTAGCGACGGACGTCATAGAACGTACTCCAGACGGCGTCGTTGGCGACCGCCAACCCGTCGTCAAGCGGCCCGGTCAGACTGGCAAGTGTGTGAACCACGATCTTGGGCCGCCCGGTCGTGCCCGAAGTAAACAACAGCCAATCGGTCACCCGGTTGCGGCGAGGGATATCACTGACGGGCAGCAGTTTGTCACGCAGGCAGACCAAAGTCGTGCCGTCAGGCGGTTGCGACCCTGGACCGGTTCCGTCGGATACAATGACATCGACCTCCGCCTCGGCGATCACAGCCGGTAAATGCTCTGGCGCAAGATCCGGAGGGCACAATAGTAAGCGACGCGCGATGCCATCCAGTTGCAGCAGCGCGGCCACCGCTGGCAATTGCCGGGCTGACGATATCAGAACGGACTTATCGCGCAGCGTTTCGACGCCCCCTTCGAGGTTCCCGGCATGACCGAGGTCAGCCAGGCGCAGGTCGCCGGATGCGTCGGAAACACGACGCGTGTCAGACAGTCCCGCCCTGGCGGTCAGATCCCAGAGCGCGCCGCCTCTATGCTGGTGCATGTTCGTACAGCGCGATCAAATCACCGACGGTGACCGGGAAGAAGCCGTTATCGTCACGCGAAAAGGGGTCGAAACCCAGCTTGTCCTCCAAGGAGGCCACCAGCACGGCGATACCCAATGAATCAAGACCCGTGTTGAGCAGCAGCGTTCCGTCCGTCAACGCTGGCGCCGGCTTGCCCTGGCTTACGCAAATGCTACGGATCTGTTCAATAATCGTTGATCGGATCGACATGATTGTTTCCGGGTCTGGATGTTGGACGATTCAGACAAGCAGTGCCGGGGCGGCCTCGACCAAAATATGCCGGAAGCTTTCCCACAGAGGCACGACATGTTCGGTGGGCCGCAAATGCCGGCTGAGCGCCCCGTGGCCGCTTTCAGGATCGGTATCGAATTTGATGTGTTCGACCAGAAAATGTCTGAAGGCCCGCAGCGCGTCGCTGTTCCAGTCCTGACAGGTCAGGATCGCCCGAAACACCCGCTCCAGACCGCCATCTTCGTAACTGGCGATGCTTTGGGCGCGCGCCTGGGGTCCCATGGCCCGAACACTCCGCAGGTAGGATTGGCCAATACGATCCAACCTATAGCGCCGATCCGCATCGATCGGCGACAGTTCCAAGGCTCGGCGCATGAATTCGTCATGATTCATCCGCTCATCTGCGGCCGCGACATTGGGCCACGGCGACAGATTGCTCGTGTCGCACTCGCCGGTTTCGAGCTCTTTCAGTTTTTCGTCATCAGGATGCAGGCTGCGCGCCAACATCAGGTTTTCGCGAAACTGGATCGAAAAATAGTAATAAATCACCGCGACATTCGTCAGATCGAATGCCGACAACTCCTTCCAGTTAAGGTCCTCGATGGACTCAACGATGGATTTGTAGGATGTGTATTCGGAAACCTGCATAATTCACCTGTTCAGGACTGTGTGATCGATCGGTTGAACATGACCACCCGAAATTGTTGGTTTCTTTTAAACTTCCACCTTCTTGATGGACGGAAGTCGCACGGATAGCCACATCCCGCGGATCATTGAGGTTTCCTCGCAGCTAAAGCCAAATAATTGAGTATTCGAGACGTCATTGAGGGTCGCCGCGTGTTGGTGCAACGGGAGACAATCAGGCCGCCGCTATCGTTCCGCCGGCCCGAACCGACGGCCGTTATCGATATCACAAGAACCCGACGCCGTCTCAGGCTTGGCTTGCTCGATCTGAACCCAACTATAAACCATCGACGCACCCCATGGGACCGGCGTTGGACTTTATCGTTCGCATCGAGCCGCGAAGGGCAAGTCTCGATCATTGATGTTTGGTGCGCCGCGCCATTTATGGCAAATCACGAGTTGATAACCACACACCATCACAACGAAAAGAATGGCCCACAAATCCCGCTTTGGCCGACAATGCCCGTCAAAACCCTGGATCAGCTATGCGTGGTCGTTTTATTGTCACATACGTAATTTTTATATTGCTGGAAATTTACCTGGACCAAACGGTAACGGCCCCAGCGTCGGACACCGCCCAGAGCGGGTTGGACAGATCGTTTTGGACTTTCGCCTGCGCCGGCGCCGCGGATCGATTGCTTGCCGACAAAATTTCGTGACCGGCGCATCAAGGTGCGTGTCGAGCGTGCCTCGTTGTGACCTCCCCGTTTCGATCATGCAAATCACCTTGCGATGACGATTCGTGTCGCTTTTTTACCGGTCCAGCCAGACATCCTCCAGGCGCCAACCGTTGAAGATGCTGTTCACCATCACCGTCATATTCTTCACCTCCGGCCGCCAGCAGGTTCCGCCGCGCAGGTAGTAGATCATCGGGCGCACCGCCTCCCGGGTCAGCTTTTGGTCGATTTGCCAGGCGATCTGCTTGCGCGTGTCCTGATCCCGCTCTGCCGACTGCCGCGCGATCAGGGCATCGACCTCCTTGTTGCAGTAATCCATGTAGGTGCGAGACCCGCACGCATAGTTCTCGGGGTAGTTCTGGTCGGGATCATCGACGCCGTTGCCGACCTGACTCAGCGCGATCTGATATTCACGGCGGATCAGCTTCGGCACCCACAGCGCGGTTTCGACCGTCTCCAGGTCCGCCTCAATATAGATATCCTTGAGCTGGCCTATAAGGATGACCGACGCATCGCGATAGGTCGGCAGGTTCCGCGTGGACAGCTTCAGCTTCAGCGGCTTGTCCGGCCCGTAGCCATGCGCGGTCATGATCGCCCGCGCGTTTTCCCGATTTTTCGCGATGTCGGGATCGTAGCCCGGCAGTTCCCGCTGCATCGCCTCCGGCATACCCCATCGCCCTTCTGGCAGAGGTTGCATGGCGGTTCCGATATCGCCTTTCCCCTGCGTCAGGATGTCCACGAAGGCTTTGCGGTCCAACGTCATGGCAACCGCACGTCTGACATCCAGGTCGTCGAACGGAGGCACCGGGTTCATCAGCACGTTGGCCGCGACATTCATCGGAGAGATGTCGCAGATCGCCTCCGGCATCTGGGCTTTCACGTCGGCCACCAGCGGGACGGTCAGTTCATACGGGAAGATCATGTCGAACTGACCTGCCACAAATGCCAGCAGCGCGGTCGAGCGGTTGGGAATAATTGTGTATTCGATGCCGTCGAGATACGGCAAGCCTGGTTTCCAGTAGTGGGGGTTGCGGACGACCTTAATACTTTGATTGCTCTTATAGGATTCGAACATGAACGGGCCGGTGCCTATCGGTCTCTGGCGCATCTCCCTGGGTGAAACATGGCACGGATAAACAGGTGTGAAGCCGGATGCCAGCAATGCCAGCAACGCTGGCTGCGGTGCTTTTAAATTGAATATCGCTTCATGGTCGCCATTAACCGTGACGCTTTCGACATTGGCGTACCAGCCTTTTCGGAAATTGACCTTGAAATTCTCTTTCGCTTTGCCGGCCAGCAGATCCCACGTGCATTTCACGTCCGCGGCGGTGAAAGGCTTGCCGTCATGCCAGGTGACACCTGTCTGTAAAGCGAAAGTCAGTTTTTTGCCGTCCTCACTCCAGGTCCAGCTTGTGGCGAGATCGGGCACGATCCCGTCGAGACTGTTCTGCCGAACGTGTTGATCGAAGAGGACGAGGTTATTGAACACACCCATCATTGGCAGCACGACGGAAATGGTCCCCTCCTCATGGATCGACATACTGGCCGGGCTGTCGCGGTGGGTGATGCGGAGCACGCCGCCGTGCTGCTGCGCCAGGGCGTGCCCCAAAGCGATGCCGAACACCCACACAATTGGAACGATACGCAGAAAAAGCAGCCACGCCTTGCTTCGGACAGCGCATACCATCGGCTTTTTCCTCCCGGCCGAGCTTGCTGCCCGTGCTTGAACCGTAGCGTTGCACGATTGAAGGGGGCGACTCAATCAGCCATTCGGGTCGCGTGTGCGTTACGGTGTACCAGCCGCGCGTTGATGCTCGCGTCTGGTTTCCAAAAAAATGGCGATGGCGTGGAATGGTCCACAGCGACCGCGTGTTTCCCCGGGGCATGAATGACGGGCGCTGAAGCGATGGGTTTCAGCTTTCTTCAGATTGAAAGGCCATACCATGCGTAAGCTTTTGTTTTCTGGCTTCACCGCGCTCGCGCTTGTGGGCATCGCGGGATCGGTGGCAACCGCGCGGGCTCAGGATGCAAGCGAGATCGTGCCGGACCGCCACGACTATGGTTACCACCAGAATGATAATGGGCGCTCGGGGGGTGACTATGGCAGGGGGCGCTACGACAATTACGACCGTCCGAAGTACCAATACGACAACGACAAATATGGCAACCATGATCGTGACCGCCCTGGCACCGGCTATCCTTATGGCCAAGGCAGCGGCTGGGACTACGGACACGGCAGCAGCGGCGGACGGAAAATCATCCCGCTTTGATTAATAGGCCCGGCCGTGCCAGTCCTCAAATTCGGAAGCTGGCACGGCCGTTTAGTCTGTTGTTTGCGCACTTATCCTCCGCCCGGACAATACCTAATCCCAGACAATCGCCTCTCGCGCGACTGCCACGGTGCCGTTCCCGCGTAGCCTCACCACATTCACTGTCTTCGCCAGATCCGGAGACCCCGAGTAATACGCCGGCACCGTCGTGCCCGTCCCCACCTCGGCCGCCCGGTTCCAATGGCCCAGCGCCAGATAATCCGATCGGGTCGCCTCGATTTCAGCATTGCTGATCAGCCAGGATGGACGCAGCGGCGGCACGCCGTCGTCCTCGTAATGGCCGTGTGCCAGGGTGACGTGCCAGCGCGCCGTCCTCAGCCGAGGCTCCCGCAAAGGCACCATATTGTTGTAATCGACGTGCGCGTGGCCCCAGACCTCCAGGTCATGATCCGGGAAATGCACGGTCAGGTCGTGCGTGACCCCGATGATGTGGACATGCGGCAGTTGGTTCAAACCACCCCGCAGCCAGACCGAATCCGACGTCACCGGGTCATGATTGCCCGGCAGCACGATCACCGGCACATCAACTTCGTTCAGCATGGCGACACATTGCTCGATGATCGCGGCGGACTGACGGTTGTTGTCGAAGATATCGCCGACCAGCAGGACGTAATCGGCGCCGTGCGCCTTCGCGGCGTTCAGCACGACGCGCAATCCGGTCGTGCCGTCCTCTCCATACGGACCCTGATGCGGGTCATCATCGACATGCAGGTCGGAACTATGCACCAAAACGATATCGGAGGACGTCACGTTGAAAACCCGGTCAGTTACAGCCCTCCATCAGACCGGTGCCGGCGCCGCCCGTCAACCGTCATTGGCCTGATCCGCCGGTTCGGGGTAGCATCCACGTCAACCACAACAGAGAGGAACCAGGCACCATGATCGACCTGCATTACTGGCCCACGCCGAACGGCAAAAAGGTGACGATCCTGCTGGAAGAAGCCGCGATTCCGTATAACGTCGTTCCGGTGAACATCGGCCGCGGTGACCAGTTCACCCCTGCATTCCTGAAAATGAACCCCAACCACCGCATGCCGGTGATGGTCGATACCGCCCCGGCCGGTGGCGGCGAGCCGATCGCGATCTTCGAATCCGGCGCCATCATGATGTACCTCGCCGAGAAAGTCGGACGCTTTTACCCGCAAGACCTGCGCGGCAAATACGCGGTGACCGAGTGGCTGATCTGGCAGATGGCCAACCAAGGCCCGAAATCCGGCGAATGCGGCCATTTCCGGCGGCTTGGAGACAAGCAGGGCGATCAATCCTATGCCGTGCGCCGCTTCACCGATGAGGTAAACCGCCTCTACGGCGTTCTGAACAACCGGCTGCACGAAAGCAAATACCTGGCCGGCAACGACTACACAATTGCCGACATGATCTCGTATCCGTGGACGGTGAACTGGAAGGCGCAAGGTCAGGACATCGAGGAATTCAAATACGTGAAGCGCTGGCAGGAAGAGCTTGCCGCTCGGCCGGGCGTCCAGCGCGGCATGGCGGTTGGCGCTGATCTGTCTGAAGACGTGACGAAACTCTCGCAGGAAGAACAGGATCGTCGCGCCAAGATCATGTACAACCAGCGGGCACGGCCGGTTCCGGCAGAATAAGAAAGCCCCGGCAACGCCGCCGATCGCCGGCCTCAACATTCGCCGGGGTGCGGCGCCCGATACCGCCCAGACAGCAACCGACAACTTCAGGACTTCTTTATGGCCGAACTTGAATGCTTCTTCGACTGCTCCAGCCCATGGACGTACTTCGCGTTCGAATCGCTCTTGCGCATGCAGGATGAAATCGGGGTAACGATCGAATGGCGTCCCTTCCTGGTTGGCGGCGTGTTCAATGCCGTGAATCAGAGCGTCTATAACTCCCGCGATACCCCCGTCCCGGCCAAGTCCGCCTATAGCAAGAAGGACCAGCAGGACTGGGCCCGCCATCTCGGCCTGTCTATCCATTACCGTCCGAGCGTGTTCCCGGTAAACAGCGTCAAGGCGATGCGCGCCTGCATTGTGCTGGCACCGGACGGCAAGCTGGTCCCGTTCGCTCGGGCTGCGTTCAAGGCATATTGGACCGCCGACAAGGACATCTCGCAGATTCCGGTTCTGACCGAGATCTGCAATGGCCTCGACATCGACGCGGCCAAACTGTTTGCCGCCATCGACCAGCAGCCGGTGAAAGATACGTTGCGTGCCAATACGCAGAACGCCATCGACCGCGGCGCGTTCGGTTCTCCCACCATGTTCGTGGGTGGTGACGACATGTATTTCGGCAATGACCGCATGCCGTTGATCAAGGATGCTGTCCTCCGCCTCCGGCAGTGATCGGCAAGAACGTTTTGTCAAAATAAGAAACCCCGAGCGGCGATGAACCGCCCGGGGTAGCGTTCAGGCGTGCTGATGCCAGGCCGGCGCTTGATCATTTGCCGACTGGTGGCTGATCCACCAACTATGGTTGCTTCCACCCGATGAGCCAGCGCTATCAGGAACAGTCGAAGCAGTCGTCGTAGGAGCGCTAAAGTCCTGGGTCGTGGGCGATGTAACGGTTGGCGTGGTATCGGTCACGCTGGTGGTGTTCGCCACGGCTGGCAATCCCGTGGTGGTTGAACCTCCGGCCGCGGTCGTCGGCGTCGATGCTGAGGCAACGAAACTCATACTGCTACCCGAACCGGAACCCGAAGCCGGAATCGTATCGCCGGCGGTTGGATTACTCCCCGCGGTCACGGACCAACTGTTGGAGCCGTCGGATGCAAGCTCCCACGGCGTATTGGATGCCGGTGCCCCGCCATCCAGGCTCATGCCCATGACATACAGGTTGCGGTCTGTGGTATCCACGGCCAATTGGGTACCGGGATAGAAGTCACCGATCTTATCATTAACGAAGGCAACTGAAACCGTGTGGTTGCCAGATCCGAAACTGCCATGGACATCGAATTCCTGCTGTTGGCCTTGGGCAACGTCAGCGGTCGTGGTTTGAGTTCCGCCAATCTGTTGCCCATCGACCGACACAGTGAACTGCGCATCCCCCAGATAAGGATTCTCCGCCATGTTCAGCACAAGAGTATCTGCACCACTGCCGACCGAAACCGCACCGGGCGTGGTCGTCGGGGTTGACGGTGCATTGTCGGGCACGGCCGTCGTGTCGTTAACTGTATAAATCGCATTCCCATAAACATTTCCCTCGGTCGAGTTTGGAGGAAAAAACGGGGACTCATAGATCGGTGTCGTAGAGTTCGAAATGGTCTGTCCGTCATAGCTCAGGCCGTCGACAAACAGGTTTCGATCGCCCGCCACCCCCGGGTAGATGAAGTTGTTGGTGAACGTAACCGCAATGGTGTGCGCACCCGGCGCATAGTTACCGGCAAACGTAAAGCTTTGATCCTGCCCCGCCGCATGCGAAGCCGTTACGGTTTGCACGCCACCGATCTGTTGCCCATCCACATTGACCGTGAACTGGGCATCTGTGCCCACCGCCTGATCCTCTGACATATTGAGTGTAATATTGTCGGAGCCAGAACCAATAACCGTATTATTCGTCGTCGAACCGGACATAAATGCCCTCCATCCCATTGCATATGAAACCACGTTGCTCGGCGCCGAGTGATTGCGGCCTAACAGCGGGGGGCGGACATCACAACGGGGGGCGGGTGGCCAATCGGGGATCTTGGACGATTTTCACAGTTGTGCACTGTGGATAAGCCAAGCGACGGGGACTATCATCCTAATCCGCCGCCACAATGATTATTCGGGCGGACGCGTCAAACCGCCTCGGCCGACAAGCGACGCGGGGCGCAACAGGCACAGCCGCCCGCGTGGGAGGGTGCGGACGCGGCACCGGATTCGCTTTGCTGCGCGCCGCCACCCAGTGCTGGAGCGGTCAGCAGCCGCGGCGCCAGGGCGCTGCAATCGGGGCACGGCTGCGGTCGATCGAACTCCGCCATCGGCCGAATCTCGCTGAAGGGGCCGCAATCGGGGCATTCATAGTCGTAGGTGGGCATCCAAATCCTCCGTCATCCGTTGTCCTCATACTGCCATTTTCCGGATCGGCCGGCCAGAGACCGGGTTGCCGGGCGCGCCAACCAACGCCATGTTGCGCAGCACAACGACTTGAGGGACTGACGTATGAATGGACAAGTGGACCTGACACAGTTCGCCGAGGAACGATACGCCGTCGGTCAGCCGGTTCTCCGTAAGGAGGACCCGATGCTGCTGCGCGGTGAGGGCCGCTATTCCGACGACCTCAATTTCCCCGGCCAGGCCTACGCGGTGATGGTACGCTCCAATGCGGCACACGGCATCATCCGCTCAATTGATACGAGTGCCGCGAAGGCGATGCCCGGCGTTCTCGCCGTTTTGACCGGTCAGGACCTGATCGATGCCGGCATGGGCAATCTGCCGTCCGGCATGGCGTTCAAAATGCGGGACGGTTCGGACATGCCGAAACCGACCCAGCCGATCCTGACCACGGACAAGGTCCGCTTTGTCGGTGATCCGGTCGCGGTTATCGTGGCTGAAACGGCCAAGCAGGCCAAGGATGCCGCTGAAGCGGTGTTCGTCGATATCGACGGCCTGCAAGCCGTCACCGATGCCGCCGCGGCCGCGGCCCCGGGCGCGCCGCTGGTGCATGAGGGCACGGTCAGTAACGTCATCCTCGATTTCCATCACGGCGACACGGCAGCCGTTGCCGAGGCCTTCGCCAAAGCCGCACATGTAACGCGGCTAAAAATCCGTAACAGCCGCGTCGTGGTCTGCCCGATGGAGCCCCGTTCGGCGATCGGTGACTACAATGCGGAAACCGAACGATGGACGTTGCGGCTGGGCTGCCAGGGCGTGTTCGGCATGCGCCAGCTTCTGATGGGGCCGTTGAAAGCCCCGGTCGAGAAAATCCGCGTGCTGACTGGCAATGTCGGCGGTTCGTTCGGCATGAAATCGTCCTGCTATCCGGAATATCCCGCGATCCTGTATGCGTCCCGGCTGCTCGGCCGCCCGGTCAAATGGACCGATGAGCGCGGCGAAAGCTTCCTGTCCGACAGCCACGGCCGCGACCATGACATGGAGCAGGCAATCGCGCTCGACGCGACGGGCAAAATCCTCGCCCTGCGGGTGACCGGCTACGGCAACATCGGCGCCTATCTGTCCAACGGCACTGTCCTGCAGCCCACCGGCAACATCGTCCGCAACACCATCGGCGTGTATGCGACGCCGTTGCAGGAGGTCGTCACCAAGGCGATCTTCACCAACACCAGCCCGGTCGGACCCTATCGCGGTGCCGGACGGCCGGAAGGCAACTATTATATTGAGCGTTTGCTCGATACCGCAGCGCGCGAGATGAACATCGATCCAACCGACATCCGCCGCCGCAACCACATCCAGCCCGACGCCTTCCCGTATAAGACGCCGGCCGGCACCACCTACGACAGCGGCGACTTCCCGACGATCCTGGAAAAGGCGCTGGCAGCGGCCGACTGGGACGGTTTCCCGGCGCGCAAGAAGGACAGCGCCGAACGCGGCAAACTGCGCGGCCGTGGCATCGGCCAGTATCTGGAGGTCACCGGCCCGCCGGCCCCCGAAATGGGCGGCATCCGGTTCGAGGCGGACGGTACCGTCACCATCATCACCGGCACGCTGGATTACGGTCAGGGACATGCCTCGGCCTTCGCCCAGGTGCTGGGATCGCGGCTGGGTATTCCGTTCGAAAAGATCAAGCTGCTTCAGGGCGATTCCGACGAACTGCTGGCGGGCGGCGGCACCGGTGGCTCCAAATCGCTGATGGCCAGTGGCACCGCGATCGTCGAGGGCGCCGAAAAGGTCCGGGAGGTTGGACGCAAGATCGCCTCCTACGTCCTGGAAGCCGCCGAAGCCGATATCGAGTTCGAAATCGTCAGAACTGGCGGTCAGTTCCGCATTGCCGGCACGGATCGGTCGATCGGTCTGATGGAATTGGCGGACCAAATTCGGTCCGGCGCGGTCACGCTACCGGACGATGGTCCGCAGACCCTGTCTGTGTCGCATGTCGCGGCTGGGCCGCCGTTTGCCTACCCGAACGGCTGCCACATCGCCGAGGTTGAGGTCGATCCGGAAACCGGCGTTACCGAGGTGGTGCGCTATCACATGGTCAACGATTTCGGTGTGATCGTGAATCCGATGCTGGTCGAGGGCCAGGCCCATGGCGGCATCGTGCAGGGTATCGGTCAGGCGTTCCTGGAACACGTCGTCTATGACGACAGCGGTCAGCCGATGACGGGGTCGTACATGGATTACGCGCTGCCCCGCGCCAATGACGCGCCGATGTTCAATTTCGCCTCGCACCCGGTGCCGGCGAAAACCAACCTGCTGGGTTCAAAGGGCTGCGGTGAGGCAGGGTGTGCGGGAGCGTTGCCGTCCGTGATGAATGCTTTGGTGGATGCGCTGTCCACGTATGGCATCACCCATATCGATATGCCGGCGACACCTTTGCGTGTTTGGGAAGCGATACGGGCGAGCCGTTAAGCCGATCTACTTCCGTCATGGTTCGGTTTGTCCGAGCCATGACGATGGGAGAGCGGGCTGGATTTGCACAATACAATCATGATAGTCGATACACCGCCTCGGCCCGTGCCGCACGTGCGACAAGCGTGTCCTGCACGCGGAACAGCAGTTCGGAATGGTCCTCATCCGACACATTATCGCTCCGCATCACCATCTGAATCAGAGGGTCCTGCAGCAATGCAGCCAATGTAAGGGTGCTGATCGTCGTCGTGCACATCACTGTCACCATTCCCGTTGAGCGCCATAAGGAGTGTAGCGGCTGCTGTTCAACAATATGGAAATGAATTGTGTCTTAACGTGGCCGGTGATTGGGCATTTTTCGCACGTTTTGGACACTTTGTGGCGATACCGTGGTAAATGGGCATCATTCCGGCCGCCCGAACGCCTGTGGTGCGGCGGAAACGGCCGGTTTCAGCGGCCTCGGTAATATAACAAAGGGTTAATGAAATAATTCGCAATAAAATTAATGATCGGTAACCAGCGCTGCCGATGGTCGAACCGGCAGCGCTCACGGGATTTTATTCGGCTGCCTTGGCCTTCCGAGCCGGCCACTCATCCAGCGGAATGCGGGGCAATTCGAATCGGTCGGTCACCCGCGAATACCAGCCACCGCCATGCAAGCGCCCGATCAGGTCCAGCTTGGGCGTATCAATGTAGCAACGCTCGGCGTCCAGCACACAATCGTCACGCACGTAAACCGCGAGCACCTTGCCCAGCACCACGGCCCGGTCGATCCCGACATCGACGATCACCAGCCGCTCGCACTCGAACGACACGGGGGCCTCGGCGATACGGGGCGGTTTCACATGCAGGGAGGGGGCCGTGGTCAGTCCGGCCTCTTTCAGCTCGTCCACGCCCCTGGGGAAATCGATCGCGGTGATGTTCATCGGTTCCGCCAGTTCGAAGCTGACGAGGTTGATGACGAACTGTCCGGTGCGCCGGATGTTGCCGCCGGTGTCCTTCACATCGCCCGGGCCGCGGCCGCCGATCCCGAACGCCAGCACCGGCGGATTGCCGGACATCGCATTAAAGAACGAGAACGGCGCCGCGTTTACCGTCCCATCGGTATCCTGCGTCGTGACCCACGCGATCGGGCGAGGCCCGATGGTCGATGTCAGCAGCTTATAAATATTCTCGTTTTTGGTGTCGGTGAAATCGAACAGCATCGGCCGCCTCATGTGGTTATTAGGCCACAGCGTTACGCGGCATGTCGCCGGTTGTCCAGGCGATCGGGCGATAAGGTCAGCCAGCCGAGCGGGATCAAAACAGACATCGGGATGAAGGATGGCTGACCGGCCTACAGGCGGACGGGTCTTTCGCCCTAACACGGGTTTAAAAGACCAGCGGAGAGGCTGCCGCCCATCGTCAGGGCCCGGCCGTCGCGCGGCAAACAATCTACGGGTGTGAAATTTTAGGCCAAAAGCGGAATTTCACCAAGTATGGTATCCAATTCGACCTCTTTTACTACCGGTCGATTCCCGAAATGTATTGGCCCGCGCATGAGCACAGGCCGGGCCGGCGGGGTTCACCAAACAACCAATTATCGCTCCGCACCTACCAGCGGCCTCCCCAGCGACGGCTCCAGCCAATGCGAGGACCACTGCCCCAGTGGCCACCGCGCCGGAGTAGCCTGATGACGAACAGGAGCACGACGGCGCCAATGGTGGCGTCGATGACGGCGCCCACAATGCCGAAACCGAGATGGATGCCGGACCGGGGCATCAGCCAATCGCCGATGAAGGCACCGGCGACCCCGACGACCATGTCGCCGACGATACCGAAGCCAGTCCCCTGAACTATTTGACCGGCCAGCCATCCGGCCGCGAGGCCAACCAATAATATGACGAGGATCGCTTCGCTCGAAAGATACATTGTGACTCCCCCCCTCGGGAAATGCCATTCGTGCTGTCAGGAGGCTGTCGCGGACAAGTCGCGACGGCCGAGCGCTTTCTGTATTCCACCGACCGGAACTATCGCCGGTCGGATCGTAAACGCGCTACCGCATCATCGCACCAGCAAGACGACCAAAATGATCACGAAAATGGTTCCAAACCCGCCACCGACATACGGCCCACCATAGTAGAAACCGCCACCGCCAAACAGGAACATCAGTATAAGTACCAGGATGATCAGATTCATAATTTACGTACTTTCACGAACGATTGTTACACAGACCTATAGATAGCGTTTACCCGCCTTGCGGTGCCAGAATCGGAATCTACCTACAGGCAGATCATTCGCCAGGTGAGGTTTAAGCACCGCGATAAGGCACCTGACCGCCAAAGCCCTGCCCCTGTTCCCCTCCACTCGAATGACACTGTTGCGGACGGCGCGATTTCACGCCAAAGGAAAGGATCGATACCGCAGCAGGGACAAACACCGTGAGTCAGGCCACCCGGACCACCGACGATTTCGCAATCATGCGCCATCGCCTGAGATCGATCTTCGGCGGTTCGATCGGCAATCTGATCGAGTGGTATGACTTCTACGTTTATAATTTTTTCGCCCTGTATTTCGCGAAATCGTTCTTCCCGAACGCCAATCCGACGGTTCAGCTTCTCAACACATTCGGCATCTACGCGCTCGGTTTTCTGATCCGCCCGGTTGGCGGCTGGATACTGGGGGCCTACGCCGACAAAGCAGGACGCCGCGCGGCGCTGACCTTGTCGGTGACGCTTATGTGCGCGGGATCGTTCCTGATCGCCATTGCCCCGACCTACGCCGCCATCGGCATCGGTGCCCCGATCCTGCTGCTGGTCGCCCGGTTAATCCAGGGCGTTTCGTTAGGCGGCGAATACGGCACCTCCGCCACCTACCTGAGTGAGATCGCGGTCTCGAAACATCGCGGTTTCTACAGTTCATTCCAGTATGTCACGCTGATCGGCGGTCAGGTGCTGGGCAGCCTGACGCTGCTGGTGATGCAGCAGGGGTTCTCGGGAGCGGAACTGGAGGCCTGGGGCTGGCGCATCCCGTTTGCAATCGGCGCGGCGCTGTCGGTGTTCGGCCTGTATCTGCGGCGCAATCTGGAGGAGACGGACGCGTTCAAGAAAGCCGCCCTGCAAAAGCGCGGCAGCCCGCTGACCGAGCTGCTGAAACATCCGAAGCAAATCCTGTTGGTGTTCGGCCTGACCATGGGCGGAACGACGGCGTTCTATACCTACACGACATATATGCCGACCTTCCTGGTCAATACCGTCAAGCTGACGCGCGATCAGGCGACGCAGATCTCGTTTATCACCCTGGTGATCTATGCCGCCCTGCAACCGGTCTTCGGCGCGATCTCCGACCGGATCGGGCGGCGGCCGGTGCTGATGTGGTTCGGTATCCTGGGGACACTGTGCACGGTGCCGATCCTGACGACGCTGGGTGCCACGCGCGATTACACGACGGCGCTGGGCATCATCATGGCGGCGCTGCTGATCGTGTCCGGCTACACGTCCATCAATGCCGTGGTGAAGGCCGAGCTGTTTCCAGCGGGTATCCGGGCGCTGGGGGTAGGTTTGCCGTATGCCGTGGCAGCGTCGTTGTTCGGCGGCACCGCACCGTATATCGCGCTGGCGTTCAAGGATGGCGGGCACGAAAGCTGGTTCTA
The DNA here is from genome assembly GCA_903932145.1 of uncultured Rhodopila sp. Lineage (GTDB taxonomy): Bacteria > Pseudomonadota > Alphaproteobacteria > Acetobacterales > Acetobacteraceae > Rhodopila. The sequence continues at coordinate 49,969 of CAIZFE010000043.1, forward strand.
TTGGTACGTGACCATTTTGATCTTCGCGTCGCTGCTGGTTTACACGTTCATGGGGGATACCAAGAAATCGTCCCAGATCGACCGGGACTGATACCAAGGGGCGACGGCATCGACGGACGGCTATGGACCGGACATCACCGCCGGGCCATGACGATCATGAAACGGCATCAACCGGAAGGGGCTATTGCGGGGCGTCGGCCTGGCAGTGTGCCGTCTTGTCCCGCCCCCGCCAACCTGCCAAACCGCCGCCGTAAAAACCTTGAGAGTGTCATGCCCCACATCGGTCACCATCGCACTCATCGCTCCGGATGGCTGCGTGCCGCGGTCCTGGGCGCGAATGACGGTATTCTTTCGACCAGCAGCCTGCTGATTGGCGTCGCGTCCTCAAACGCCAGTCACGCTGCTATCCTGATTGCCGGCATCGCCGGTCTTGCCGCCGGGGCGATGGGCATGGCGGCCGGCGAATATGTCTCGGTCAGTTCGCAGGCCGACACCGAAAACGCCGATCTAGCGCTGGAGCGGCTCGGACTGGAGACCAACCTGGATTACGAGTACGCCGAACTCACGGCGATCTATGAGGAGCGTGGACTCGAACCCGGGTTGGCCAAAGAAGTCGTGAAGCAACTGATGGCGCATGACGCCCTGGGCGCTCACGCGCGGGACGAAATCGGCATCAGTCAGACGCAATCCGCCCAGCCGTTGCAAGCCGCCCTGGCGTCCGGCGCGAGCTTCACCGCCGGTGCCATCTTGCCGCTGACAGGCGCGTTCTTCGTGACCGGACCCGATCTGGTCCCGGTGATTGCCGCCACGTCGCTGGCTTTCCTGGCAGCGCTCGGCGCCCTGGCGGCGCGGGCAGGCGGGGCGAGCGTGGTCAAGGGCGCGGGCCGGGTGCTGTTCTGGGGTGCCCTGGCGATGGCGGTGACCGCTGGCGTCGGCGCGCTGGTCGGGGCGCCGGTCGCGCCGTAAGGCGGACGCCCGGCACTCACCGCCTCAGGCGGGTGCATCGTTTTCCGTTCGTCATGGCCCGGACAAGGCGGGCAACGCCGCGACTCAAACGGAGTGCCGGCGAGGCTGCGTCGGTCGTGATGACAGACATCACCGAGCGGCTCCTGACCTTCGCACGCAAGTCATACCTGGCCGCTGGGTTCGCCGCTGTCGTGCTGGCAGTGCGGCCGGCCCGCAAGGCTGGGAACGACAGCCTTTTTGCTCGACCGATTTCCCATTTTCTAGTAGCTTTATTTCTAATGGGATATTAGCCTAATTATACGATCAAAAATAGCCGATCACCCTGACAGGTTGATAATGCACATCATTCCGCGTCACCTCGCCAGCAAAGTGGCTCGAACACTGAAGACCAGCCGGGTGATCAACATCGTGGGTCCCCGCCAGACCGGTAAGACCACTCTGGTTCGCGACCAGCTCCAGGCCGCGCGGTTTCTGAATCTGGATGATGAGGGTCTGTTATCCTCGCTGAAATTCGACGCATTCGGGCAACTCTCCGCCGTAGCAGCGGCGGCGGAAGCGGCCGGCCTTCCGGTGGTGATCGACGAGATACAGCGCCTCCCGGAGGTGACTTTGGCGCTGAAACGGATCGTCGATGCCAGCCGGCGCCCGGGGCAATTTGTCCTGACCGGCTCGTCCGACGTGTTCAGCACACCGAAGGCACTGGACAGCCTGGCGGGCCGGGTTTCAACACTGACATTGCGCCTCTTCAGCGCGGCCGAGATCGGCCGTCACGGAGCATGCGGCCTTTTGGACGCCATCGGTGACAACCCTGTGACGCTCCTTCAGGGACTGCCGCCCTGCGTGAAATTCGGCCGGACCGAGGCGATCGACCTGATCGTGCGCGGGGGATTTCCCGAAATCCGGCTGTTGAACGGGGCCGATCGGATGGAGCGCTACAGGGCGTATATCGATAGCATTGTGGAACGGGACGTCGCGCCGGTTGCCGAGATCCGCCGGCCTGACACGCTTCGGAGGCTGATCAATCAGCTCGCCCATCGTACGGCCGAAGAGCTCAACGTCGCCAACCTGTGCACCGTGCTGGGCGCGCGCAAGGAAACCATCACCGCCTATCTCGATATCCTGTCGCGGCTCGGCATCATCCACCGGCTGGGCGCCTGGACGTCGTCGGGTGCGCGCAAGGAAGTGCGATCCCCGAAACTGCATTTCATGGACACGGGATGCGCCACGGCACTGCGCGGAGAGGATGCCGGCAGCTTCGGTCTCGGCGCCGATCCCACCGCGCTCGGTCACCTGCTGGAAAGCTTCGTCTTCTGCGAACTGGAGAAGTCGCTGCCGTTTCTTGACCGGCGCTGGGAGTTATACCACTGGCGCCATGCTCCGCGCGAGATCGACATCATCGCGGAGGCGCCGGGACGGATACTGGCATTGTTTGAAATGAAAGCCTCGACCGGCGTCGATGCCAAAGACTTTCGCCATATGGACTGGTTTTTGAAAGACGGGCCGGGCAGCGCCTACAAGGGGAGTGCGGTGGTCGTGTATCTGGGGGACCAGATGCTGTCGTTCGGCCCGAACCGCGTGGCCCTGCCGCTGTCAGCGTTCTGGTCGTACGGCGGTGGGGCCTGACCGGCCCGCCGAGACCGCGCCGCCCCCTAAGCGATCAACGCGCTCGCGACGGCACCGGCCGGGGGGCTTGGGTTGCGGAACAGGAACTTTGCGCTCTTTGCCGGATCGATCGCGTGTGCCAGTGTTCAGTGAACTCGAAGTGCTTTGGCCTTGGAGTGTGCCATGGCGGAATTCCCCGTCATCAACCGGATCAGCGCGCGCTTTGCGTCATGGTTCGGGTGGCCGGCGATAAAGGGAGGACTTCGCATGTTCGGCGGGATATTTCGACTGGTTCTGGCACTGTTGGCGGCCACGGCCGGAACGGCCATGGCACAACAATACGGCCCCGGCGCGTCTGACACCGAGATCAGGATCGGACAAACCGTGCCTTTCAGCGGGCCGGTTTCGGTTGCCGGGGCTGTGGGTCATGCCTCGCTGGCGTATTTCGCCGCGGTCAACAAAGCTGGCGGCATCAACGGACGGCAGATCCGGCTGATCGCCCTTGATGATGCCTACTCGCCACCGAAAACGGTCGAGGCGACAAGGCGGCTGGTCGAGGACGAGAATGTCCTGCTGATGTACGGATCGTTGGGCACGCCCACCAACGCGGCGGTGGAGAAATACCTCAACCAGAAGAAGGTGCCACAACTGTTCATTAATACCGGGGCAAGCCGCTTCAGGGATCCGAAGACCTTCCCATGGACGATGGGGTTCGTTCCGGGCTACGTTTCAGAAGGCAGGGCGATGGCGCGATACGTCCTGGAAACCGTTCCGGTGCCGCGAATCGCCGTGCTTTACCAGAATGACGATCTCGGAAAGGATTTTCGGGCCGGGTTCAGGTCTGGTCTTGGCGATAAGGCGGAGTCCTTGATCGTCAGCGAGCAAACTTACGAAGTTACCGACCCGACGGTCGATTCGCAAGTAATCAACGCGAAAGCCTCCGGCGCCAATGTGTTCTATTTCGCGGGAACGCAAAAAGCCAGCGCCGGACAGATCAGGGCCGTTCATAATCTTGCCTGGTCACCGCTTCATCTTGTTTGCAGCATCGCCGGCGGGCTGGAGGCTATCAAACCGGCGGGGCTTGAAAACGCCGAAGGCCTGATCTCGACGGCGTATGCCAAGGATCCGTCCGATCCGGCATGGTCCGATGACACCGAGGTAAAGGCCTACATGGATTGGGCCAACGCTTATCTGACACAGGCCAGTCCGCGCGAGGCGGTTGTGACGAACGCTTACGTGGCTTCGTTTCTGATGGCCTATGTGCTTCAGAAGGCGGGATCGAACCTGACCCGCGAGAACCTGCTCACCATCGCAGCGCATCTGGATAACCTCCACGTACCCATGCTGCTGCCTGGCATCACGGTCACGACGACACCTTCCGATTACAGCGTGATCAACAAGTTTCAGATCCAGCGCTTTGTGGGCGGCCGTTGGATCGCGGCCGGGAAGGTGATCTCGGGAGAATAACGTGGTGGCCCTTAACCCCCGGCCTTTGCCAACGTTTAGCGAATATGCTGTGTCGCGCGAGTGGGTCCGGTTCGGGGGGGCATTTTTACTGTGCGCGGGGAGTGACATTTCTGACGTGCGCCGAACATGATCCAGCGGAATCGCCGCGGCAGGCGATGTCCGGCAATAAGCGAGTCAGCCGGTGACACATTTTGGCCTCATGGCGCTATCGCGGCCAGGCCGGTACGGCGATGACGACGGGGAAACGGCATTAGCCCGGCACGGTTATGTCCGGATGGGGCCGTTCAGCCGACGATATCGTATGGAAAACCGGATGCACCCGGGTTCGCCCAGGGACCCGGATCGGAGCAGCGGCAGTCATTGACAAATTACCTATATAAGCCTATAATTTAAGGAATAAAAGCCTTTTTCCTCCGCGTCTGGCCACCGACCTTTCCCCATGCCGGTATGACCAGTTCGCATATAGCCTCACCGGCCTGTTGCCGTCGCTTGCCGACACCTAAAAAACACTGCGGCACCGGCGGTCTCTGTGGACCGGAGGATTGGGAACAACGTCTTGTAAATGGGACGAATTCTCAGCGTGTGGCTTTTGAGGCGCGGTTGAGCGCGCAACCCAGGCACGCTTATACCCGATTAGCCCAGGGTCCGGGCTGTCACGCCCGGTTGCAGCCCCTCACGCGAAGACCCGGCGCAACGCCACCGCGATCTCCGGCGCCAAACTCAGCGTGACCGTGTCGTCCGGCCCATGCGTCTCGACCGTCGCGTATCCGTCCCCGGCCGGCGTCCGATGAACATCCACCACGCGCCGCCGCAGATCGACGATCCACACTTCGCCAATGCCCGCCCGTGCATACAGCGGCAACTTCACGGTGCGGTCATACCGCAGCGAGCTGTCCGCTACCTCGACCACCAGCACCACATCGGCCGGCTCGGGCCTTGCGCCATGCTGGTAAAGGTCATCGCGTGGCCGCAGGACCACGAAATCCGGCTGGGGCTCATTGAGACGGTCGATCCGCAGCGGGTTCTGCACCGACACGACCGCCTGCTCGCCGAAGGCCATGACCAACACACGGTTCAGCCCGTTCACAATTCCGGCGTGGCCCTGTCCGATCGGCGCCATTGCGATCAATTCTCCGTCGATCAGTTCCACGCGATCGTCTTCGCTCAGAATGCCGGCCTCGGCCATCCGGTAGTAGTCGTCCACATTCAGTTTGTACCGCGTCAGCACGAGGTCCGTATGGTCCATGGCGCACGCTCCCACGATGGAGAAAAAACATATTGGCACACCGCGACCCACCGGTTCAACGATGCCCGCTAAACCATCCCGCGGATGCGCCCGCCATCGACCCGGATCATGCTGCCGGTGATGTATCCAGCCTTGTCGCTGGCCAGGAACGCGCCCATCGGTCCGTATTCGTCGGGCGCTCCAACCCGTCCGGCGGGAATCTGCGCCACCGCGCCCGCCATTCGTTCGGCGAGAGCGTCCTCGAAGCTGATATTCTTCTGCCGCCCCAGCGCCGCCGCCGAATCCCGGGTCCGGTCGGTCAGGATCGTTCCCGGCGCCAGGACGTTCATCGTCACGCCGTCTTTCGCCACCTCGCCCGACATCGTCTTCAGCCAGGCCCAGATCGAGGCCCGCAGCGTGTTGCTCAGGGCCAGGTTCGGGATCGGCTGCTGCATGCCGGTGCTGCCCACCACGATGATCCGGCCCCAGCCACGCGCGCGCATTGCCGGCAGCAACGCATTGGCGATCCGGATCGGCGAAACAACGATGTGCTGGAACCACTTGACCAGATCGGCTTCCGTCATGTCCGAGGCGGTGCATTGCGGCGGCCCGCCATGGTTCAGCACCAGGATGTCCACGCCGCCCATCGCCGCGACCGCTGCCTCGGCCAGCCTGTCCATCGCCTCGCCGGACGCGACATCCGCGACAACGCCGATCGCGTTCGGAGCGCCTTTGGCCCGCAGCGCCGCCGCCGCTTCATCCAGCGTTGCCTGGTCGCGCCCGCTGATCGTCAGCACAGCGCCTTCCTCCGCCAGGGCGTCCGCGATCGAGCGGCCCAGTCCTTTGGTCCCGCCCATCACGAGAGCCCGGCGATTCTTCAGTCCGAAATCCATGGTCCGCTCCCAAGATTGTTGGCGGACAGCATAGACGGGACACGCGGGACGGGAAATGACCCGCGACCGCTGTCGCCGCAATGGACGCCTTCGCGGCAGGTCGGCACCGGCGAACGTTTTTCCGGCGGCCTTGCCGACCTGACCGATTTGCGTTCTCCTCCCATACCGAACCGCCGCGAAGCCAAACCAATAAGAAAATGAGGGGAACACCAGACCATGCGAAACATCCTGCACGGGATTGCCGTGCTCGGCATTTGCCTGCCGCTTGCGGCACCCGCCTTTGGGCAATCGCAGACAATCGGCGACCCGCCCGAGGCGTCAAACATGCAACTGGTCGGTTACAACGACCTACAGGCGCGATCGGCCTATCAGCCGACCATCCATCGTCAGGGCGACCGCTACATCGCCTATATCGGCCATCACGGGGGCACCGACGCGATTCCCAATCCGGTCAACCCGCTGAATGGCAAGGCCGAACCGAACGGCACCTCGATCGTCGATGTCACCGATCCGGCGCATCCACGCTATCTCGCCCATATTCCCGGCATGCCCGGCACCTACGAAAGCGGCGGCGCCCAGATGGCGCGGGTGTGCGACGGCAGCCAGTTGCCCAAGGGCGACAAATCGGCCGTTTATCTGCTGCGCGCCGAGGGTCAGGACGCCCACGAAATCTACAACGTGGCCGACCCCGAGCACCCCAAGTTGATCACAAGGTTGCCCGGACTGGCCGATACGCACAAGAATTTCTGGGAATGCGACACCGGTATCGCCTACCTCGTTTCGGGCGTCAAAGACTGGCGCGTGCGCCGCATGACCGAGGTCTATGACCTCTCCGACCCGGCGCATCCGGTAAAGATCCGCGATTTTGGCTTGCCCGGGCAAGAGCCGGGTGCCACGGGCGTGGTGCCGACCGAACTGCATGGCGGCATCTCGCTAGGGCCGAAGGCGAACCGGGTCTATTTTGGCTACGGCACGAATAAGGGTGGGATGATGCAGATCGTCGATCGTGACAAACTGTTGCACGGCCCGGCCGCACCGACGGCGGACAACCTGCGCTATCCGGAAATCTCGCACATGTTCCTGTCTTCGATGAACGGGGCCCACACCACGTTCCCGATCCCGCACATGAAGATCGAGGAGTTCAAGAACGACAAGGATGGCGGTTACCGTGACATCATGGTGATCGTCGATGAAGCCATCCTCAACGAGTGTAACGAGGCGCGCCAGATGGTCTGGATCGCCGACATAACGGTCGAGACGCGGCCGATGGTGATCTCCAGCTACACGGCCAAGGAAGCGAGCGGGAATTTCTGCCAGCGCGGCGGGCGGTTCGGCTCGCACTCGTCTTCGGAGGCCATGGACCCGGTCTATTACGGCAAACTGGTATTTATTACCTTTTTCAACGCCGGGGTCCGGGCACTGGACATTCGCGACCCGTACCATCCGAAGGAGGTCGGCTACTTCATCCCGTCGATCACCGCGAACACCGACAAACGCTGTGTCGATGTGGACGGCAAGCCGCGCTGCAAGGTGGCGATCCAGTCCAACAACGTCGATTATGACGACCGCGGCTACATTTACGTGGTCGACCGCGCCAACACCGGCATGAGCATCCTTGCCCTGACCGGTGAGGCTCGGGCGGCCGCCGGGCTGAAGTAACGTGTGGCGGGGACGCCGTCTTTGGCTGCTGCTGCCGGCGCTGGCCGTCGGGCTGGCGCTAGGGGCTGTGCTGCCGGGGCGCCACCCGGTATTGCCGGATTGGCAAGAGATCGCCTGGCCATTCGGGCGTGACGCCTGGCCGGCCGGGCGAGCGTTCCGGTGTGGTTCGGCCGCGTGCGGCGGTGAGCAAGAGGTCTACCTCCGTCCGAAGGTCGGCCTGTGCAACTGCACGCGCGGCATCACGGGCGACGCCGAGGTGGACGGGGTGAGTGATATGGATATGTTGACTGACGATTTCGTCCCGCGAGCTGCCGGGCAGCCTGTCGCGATGGGCGGCCTGGATGGCATTGCACGCCCCTATAGCCTTCACCTTTCTGGCGGACGGCAACGCAATGCCGCCGGGATTGCGTTGTCACATCGCTGTGATCTTGTGGTTGCTGCCAGTGTCGGCGACAGCGCGGGTCAGGCGGCGGCGCTTCAGGCCATCGCCGGCCTGCTGTCTCGCCCTGATATCGGCAAATGGCTGGAGCAGCAGTTCGGCAAAGGCTGAAGGGTTAGCCGCGATGTCTATCACCCGCTTCCTGGATCGGACGCGGAGCGGCAGCCGTCATGGCACCGTTGGCGGCAGACCGGCCATGAATTTCTCCAGATACGGCTTCCAGATGGCCGCGTAGTAATGGCTGAAATGCCCGTGCGTGGCTTCGCTGTATGGGGTCAACACGTAGGTGCCATGCGCGATCGTCTTGAACGCCCGTTCAACGGTGCCGAGAGTCGGTGGATCGGCGAAATCCTCGACATTGTTGATCAGCATCACCTGCGCCTTGATCTTCGGCAGATCGGCCTCGGGGCTATAGTCGTAGATCGATTCGATTTCGAAAAGCGTATTGTTGGCATCTCCGTTCTTCAACGACGCTGCCAGGCGCTTGTCATACAGCGCCTTGGCCGCCTGCATGGTCGGCGCTTCTTCCTGAACGCGAGCCGGGCTTTCCATCACGTCGCTGCCAGCCTCGGCATACTTATAAAGGGTAGGGGACTTGTCGTAGTTGCCGTTATGCCAGGCCGGGTCGTGGCGGATCAGTTCGGCCGCGGCGTGGCGCATCATGTAATTCAGTCCGCTGATCTCGGCCGGCTGGCACGACATCCCTATCGTGCCGTCCATCAGATCAGGATACCACTCCGCCCACAGAAATTGCTGCATACAACCCAGGGAGCTACCGATGACCAGCCGTAAATGATCGACCTTCAGCCCGTCCGTGACCAGCCGGTGCGCCAGGTCAACCATGTCGTGGTATCGGTAGTGCGGGAATTCGCCTTTCAGTCCATCGGACGGCTTCGACGAGCCGCCGCGGCCCAGCGCGTCGGGCATGATGACGTAATACTTGGCCGGGTCGAGCGGCTGATCCGGCTTGAACAGTTCGTCGGCCAAACTCGCGCGAAACCAGTTGGCACCGGTGCCGTTATTACCCTGCAACAGCAGCACGGCGTTGACCACCTGGCCGGCCGCGTTGCGTTGGGCCGAACCGATCGTGCGGTAATGCAGTTTCACCTCCGGCATGGTCTCGCCGCTGGAGAATGCGTAATGGGTGACGACGTAATCGCCTTCCCGATAACCGGGCCAATGGGCGGACGGCTCTTGTGCCAGCGCCGGAAACGTCGCGGTGAGTAAGGCGGTCGCGATCAACGCGCGGACGGGCATTCGTTTGCTTCCCATGTTTATGCGGTAACCTATCTTATCCGCGATCGCCGGGGCCGCCAATCGCACCTCGGTAATCGGACATCACCCCGCTACAAAGCGATCTGGAGCGCGTCGTAATCAGCCCGCAGACCGGTGTCGTTGCGGTCGAGCAAACCGGCGGCGGCCAACGCCTCGACATCCTCGTGAACCCGTTTGCAGTCGCGGCCGAGCGCGAGCACGTTCCGGAAACTGACCGCACGACCTACCGAAACCGCGTCGCCGCATACGGTGCCAGATCGAACGGCGGTGTCCGCCCGGCCACCAGATCGGCCACCACTTTCCCGCTCATCGCCGCCGCCGTCAGCCCGACATGGCCGTGCCCGAACGCGTGCACCACGTCCGCGCACCCGGTCGCCAATCCCAGCACCGGCAATCCGTCCGGCGTCGAGGGCCGGTGGCCCATCCACAGCTTGATCCGGTCCGCCGGCAGATCGGCCGGCAACCCCGGATAGACCTTACGCGCGAATTGCAGCAGCACCTCGGCGCGCTGCCAGTTGGGAGCAGCCTCCAGCCCCGCCAACTCCACCTGACCCGCCAACCGCAGCCCCGCCGGCGTCATCACGCACGCCATCTTCCCGTCGCTCGGCATCACCGGATACCGGGGCTCGATGCCCGGATCGGTAATCACCACGTGATAGCCCCGCTCGGTTTCCAGGAAGACCCGGTCGCCGGCCGCCTTCGCCAGCACCTTCGACCACGCCCCGGCGGCGATCACCGCCTTGTCGCAGGCGATCTCTCCATCGCGCGTCGTGACTGCAAGCAATCGTCTGTCCTCGATGCGGAACCCGGTCGCCCCGGTGCATACGATCCTGGCCCCAAGCGCCACCGCATGGGCCGCCAAGGCTGAGACATAGGCGCCAGGGTCGCGGCACTGGGCGTTCTCCTCGATCAGCACGCCGAACGTGTAGTGCCGGTCCAGCGAGGGCTCCCGCTGGCGCAACTCGTCCTCATCCAGTTCCAGCCATTTGATGCCGTTATAGCGGCGGACACTCCAGGACAGCGCCTCGGCCTCGAACGCCTCCCGGTTGGGGAAGGCGAACAAAACGCCTTGCTGCGCGATCAGGTCGCCCACCCCGGCTTCATCCGCCAGCTTCCGGTGCAACGCCGGCGCGTCGGCCAGCAGCGGCGCCAAGGCCCGCCCGATCGCCGCCACCTTCATCACCGAGGACCCGGCCATCAGGAACCGCCGCAACCACGGCAGCACGCGGGGCAGATACGACCAGCGGATGGTCAGCGGCCCCAGCGGATCGCGCAGGTAGCCCGGCACCTTCCGCCACAACCCCGGCGACGACATCGGGATCACCGAACTGGGGTTGAGCAGCGTGCCATTGCCAAAACTGGCGGATTGCTCGCCGCCGGGTGTGCCGGGTTCGACGATCGTGACGTCGTGCCCGTCCCGCAGCAATTCGATGGCGGAGGCGAGTCCGACGACCCCGCCGCCAATAACGACAACCCGGCTCACCAACGCCTAAACATCCTTCTTCAGGCCATAGAATTGCGGCCAACCATCTGGCACGTCGCGCATGTATTTATGGAACGCGGTCGGTTGGTCATACATCCCGAGCGGCGCAAAGGTCGGATTTTGCCAGAAGGCGATCTGCATCGCCTCGCAGATCTTCTGTTGCGCCGCCTGATCGGGCGCCTCGAACCAGGCGCTGTAAAGATCCTCGATCTGCGGATTGTTCGGCCAGCCAAACCAGGCCCCCGTCCCGTTGCCGCGGATCGCGATGTTCGGAGCGGGCGAAATATTACCGAAGCCGCCGAGGAACGTGAAAAAGATGTTCCAGCCGCCTTTGTCGATCGGCTCCCGACTGGCGCGGCGCTGCACCACCGATCCCCAGTCGATCGCCTGCAGGTCCACGTTGAAGCCAATCCGGGTCAGGATGTCGTTGGCGACCTGAGCCTCGGCCCAGATGGTCGGGTAGTTGGCACCCGCCAAAACAACGATTTTTTGCCCATCATAACCGGCGGCGATCAGGTCTTGCTTCAGCTTCGCATAGTCTTTGGGACCCCGCGTGACTTCTACACCGGCGGTGCTCGCCATCGGCGTTCCCGGCACGAACAGCCCGACATCGGTTTTGTAGAGTGACGGTTCCGCGCCGGCCACGCCCTCCATGATCTCCTTCTGGTCCATCGCGGCCACCACGACGCGGCGGATGGCCGGATTGTCGAACGGAGGGTTCAGTTGGTTGAACCGCAGGCAGCCGATCTCGCCGGTTCGGTCCTTCACCGTGACGGTGATGTCCTTGAACGTCTTGATACGCGGCAGCAGATCCAACGTCGGGTTCTCCCACCAGTCAAGCTCCCCCTGCTGCAAAGCGGCGGAGGCAGTGGCCGGATCAGGGATGAAATTCCACACCACCCGATCAACGTTCACGATCTTCGGCCCGGCATTGAAGCTGGGCGTGCCATCCTTGCGCGGCACATAAGCCGCATTCCTGGCGAACACGGTGCGGGAGCCGGGAATCCGCTCGTCCGCCATGAACCGGAACGGGCCGCTGCCGATCGCCTCCGGTATCTGCTGGAACGGATCGGTCGCCGCCAGCCTGCTCGGCATCATGGCGCAATAGACCTCTGCCAGTGCCGTGCGCAGCAGCGGAAACGGCTTGTTCAGCCGGAATCGAAGCGTGGTGTCAGTCGGCGCGGAGATTTCGTCGACGCGCTTCATCAGCGCCTGACCGAACGGGTTGCGCTTGGCGAACCGCTGGATGCTGGCGACGCAATCCCGCGCCAGAACGGGCTGACCGTCATGGAAAGCCAGCCCATCCCGGAGTGTCAGGGTCCAGGTCTTGCCATCATCCTCGATTCGATGGCCGTCAACCATCTGCGGCTGTACCTGGAACTGCGCGTCATACGCATACAGCGTGTCGAACACCGCCAGCGAGTAATTGCGGGTCACATCCGCGGTCGTCCACACCGGATCGAGCGACGCCAGATCGGCCTGCGGCGCAAAATTGACCGTTTTCGGCCCATCCGCCCGGGCAATCCGCGGCATCGCCAGGGTTGTCGAGATCGCCGCCGCGGATTGGAGCACTCTACGTCGCTTCATTCGGCCAACCCCTGTGTTTTTTCAGTTGTCCGAAAGCCTATGCCGTCAATTTGCAATAATCCAGTGGCAAACCACGCGGAGGACCCAAATGAATCCTCCGAGCGGCGAGCCGGTTAGTGTGTAGCCGTCGTCAGGCGGGCAACCATGGCGTGCACGGCGGACAACTGCACACCGCTTTGCACCTGGAAGTCGAGGCCGCTATAGCCCCACCAATCCCAGCAACCCTCGGGGTTCTGCGGAATGAAGCTGCTGATGACGGCCTGCGGATACAGCACGATGATACCGTTGGTATCGGCCCAGTTGTTGTAACCGACCTTGCCATAGACGGCGTCTCCCACCACCGACGCACCCTGCTGGCAACCATGGAACACCACATGCACCGCGCAATGGCTGCCTTTGCCGCAGGCGGCCGGGATATAGACATAGCCGGTGTCAGCCATGCTGCTCATCGCCGACGTAATGGGCGAGATGAACTCGGTCTGGTCAAACGGGACCGGTTTGGAGGACAGCTTGGCCGGTTGCGGCTTCAAAGGCCCGTACATCTGCGTCAGGATCGCGTTCGGCTGGTCGTAGTTGACGACCGGCGTGGTGGTCGCGGCGGAGGCGACGGGAATCGGACACTCATCCACATACGGCGTGGCGGTCGTGGCGCAGGTATTGCCCGAGGCCGGCGAGATAAAGGCGTGTCCGGCCGGGTATTGCTTCACATACTGAACGTTCGCCGCCGGCACATGCGCCGACTGGAAGAAGGCATACGTCGCGTCCATTACCGACTGATGCACGGTCTGATCGTTGGTGCCGCTGAACATGTAGATCTTTTGATTGGCCAGATTGGTGGCCGCATCGATCTGCCCGAGTGCGGCGAACCCCTGAGCGGCGGCGAAAGAGGCCGCGCCATCCGGGCTACCCGACATGCAGGTCTCGATCCCGCCCACATTCACGTAAACACAGTTGTAGGGTCCACCCGCCACGACGCCCATGCCGATCGTACTGCCGGAGAAAGCGACTCCGTACTGGACCGTCTCGAACGCGCCGGACGACAGGCCGGACACGGATGTCCTGGCCGGATCGGCGCCAGCGGCCGGTAGTTTCTTGCTCGCGGCGGCGGCGAGGCCGGCGTGACCGAACATGGCGATCGTGGTTAAGGTCAGGAAAGTCTTTGCGAAACGCATACTGTGTCCCCGTATTGTTATTGGCGGACGCGCTCCCAATACGTTTTGTAGATGATACGGGATGTGCGCGGGTTTCCCGGTCGTGGCAAGCGGAATATGTCCGGTGACATTGGATATTCACGCGGCTGTGGTGGCCGGGGCGGGGCAGGGTGATCTTATGGCAACGGGCGTTGACAGTGACACGTGCCGGCCGCCCCGCGCCGTCATGGTGCGCGAAGGCACACCATCCATGTCTTTGTTTATACACAAAAAAGACGTGAGTACCGACCGGAGCCTGTGCCCGGGCTTGACCCTGGTATCGGCACGACGGGGTGAGGGCGGCTGAGAGTCGATGTCAACGGCGGCTCATATTATTTCGCCGGAAGGGGGCGATTGGCCGGATCGCTGATGCGATAGAAAGCCATTTGGAACCACAGATGCACACAGATAAAATCGAAAATTCTTTCTTATCTGTGTGCATCTGTGGTTCCATTCTTCTGCTTCCCGGGATGCCTCGCCCCGGCGAACGGCGATGGTGAAGGGTTGCAAATGCAATCGCCCTGCTTCCCTGCGCCCTCTGCGCAACGCTCGGCGAAGTCTGCGTGAAATCGCTTGCTTCAACACGCACGTTCAGACGCGCCCATCGGCCTCTGTCCGAATAACCCGGTTTGCACCCGATCCGAACGCATAAGACTTGCCGGTATTCACTGCGTTCCGGCGTAAAACTGTCCCAACCAACTACACCCGCCGCCCGGCCACACCAAGCAGCGCCTCGGCGATCAGCGGAGCCGCCGCGTCGGACATCTTCCGGCCGTCATGCCCGACATCCGGCACGTCGATCACCCGCCACGCCAACGCGGCACCCATCGCCGCGGCGGCGGCCTGCCCGACCCGCAGATACGTGTGCGCTCTTGCATGCCGCGTCGGGCCTTGCTTCAACGACTTCGGGCCTTTGGGGAAGAAACGTCCGGTCGTCTTGATGTCCGCCGTCCCGGCCATGATCGTCAGCGGGAATTCCAGCCACGCGCGCAAGCCGAACGGCGTGACCTCGGTGGCGCCGAGGCCCCATGGCCAATCGACCGTCAGGTCCGGCATCGCGTAGGTGCCGGCATTGGCGCTAACCGCGACGGCGACGTGCTCGCGGTAGCCGAACGACAGCATGCGGTGGACGTACTGCCCTCCCGCCGAGTGCCCGAACAGTCCGTAGCTCGGAGCCGTGGTGATCCCCTGGTCGCGCAGGGCCTGGAACAGGCGAGTGTCGATGCCGAACGTCCATGCCTCGCGCGGGTTGGGCGAGCCGTCTTTAGCGTGCAGGTTGCCGAAGTTGTACCAGAGATATTCCGGGAAACTGGCCTCGGGGAATTCGATGGAGATCACCAGCATGCCGCCGGTGTCGGCGTGCCCCAGCCAGTAATCCCGGTAATCCCGGCCGTTGCGGGCGACGCCGTGGTGGACGAACAACACGGGCATGCCGGGATGCCAGTCCGCCGGTCGCGCGGCGTGGAGGATCAACTGCCGATCCGGGAACACGGGGTCAAACCAGGGCAGGGAGGCCGCGCCCGGGGCGGCGACCAGATGCGCCAGACCGGTCATGGCAGGATCGTCAGGCCGGTGGGGAATGCGGTTGCGGTGACCATGCCGCATCGTAGGCCACCCGGCCTCGATCGCAAGAAGTTCCGTTGGCCGTCGATAGTTCTCATATTGGCAAAACGGCTGCCGTTAGCGACGCCGTCATGGCGGGCGAAGGCCCGCAATCCACGCCCTTTGTGACCCGCGACGCCGAAAGGCGTGGATGGCGGGCCGTCGCCCGCCACGACGAGCGTGTAGTCGCGAACCGAAAATGCGAACTGCTGGTTGCCCGTCCTATGCCGCCCATCCGGGACTGTCGCGACCGTTTGTCCGGAAGCCCCCCGCATCCAAACGCGCTTCGGCCCTCGCTGCCCGTAAAACCCGATCCAGAACGCTTCCACCCGATCCTCCGGACGCATGGCGCAGCGGATGTTGGCTCATCCGCGTCTCAAAAGCCGCACCATGAGAATTCGTCTCATTTTTAGATGCGTCGTCCTCAATCCGCCGCTCCCCACCAACCGCCGGTGCCGCGACCGCAGCCGCTCCCGGCCGCGCCGCCTCCCTCCGTCCGGCCCCCGGCTCAGCCACCCCCGGCATCGACCGTTCGGCGACAGGCGGGGGCCGCGACTCCCCGTTCGCCGCCGCCTCGACCGCCTCCTGCTTCTGGCGCTCCGCCTGCATCCGCATCAGGCGTCCGTGTTCGGCCAGCGACGTCCGCACCATCGAGCCGTACTGAGCGTTCAGCCGCAGCACCAACCCGATATCGCCGGCCCGCTGCCGCAGCAGCCGCAACGCATCCTCGGCATGGGAACGGGCGGCAATGCAACGGGCGGCGAGATCGGCCTCATCCGCGTTGACCGGCAGCAGCGCGGCCACCCTGGCGATGGCGGCACGGTTTCGAGCGCGCAGCGCTTCCGGCGAGTCATCCAGCGGCGGCGGCAACAGGTCGTTGAGGGTCTGGACGATCTGGTAATACAGGTTCCCGGACAGTTCGACGGACGGAAGCGGCGGAGACGAGGTTTTCATTCCTGGGATGGTAGATTAATATAGGAAACAAGTCAAGTTTTGTCGTCGCTGTTCGATAGCCGGCGATGACCGAACTCTGACAGCACCGGTTCACGTGGGACCCGGGCCAACCTCTCGCTTTAGCGACTCAATCGTCGCATCGATCTCCGCCTCGCTCTTGCCCATGGCGTCAAGCAGCCCGGCGTAGTTGTTGATAGCTGCGTCCCGATGTGGATGCGCATGTCCGGTATCGCGGTGGAATGCCAGGAAGATACCCACCATGCGGCGCATCAGCGGTTCCGCCTCGCCGAGCCGGTTGGTGGCTTGCAGCAACCCGGCGAGGTTGTTGAGGCGGATCGCGACGTTCGGATGGTCCTTGCCGTAGCTGGCCTCGTCGATGTCCGGCGCGCGGCGCATCAGCGGTTCCGCCTCGCCAAGCCGGTTGGTGGCTTGCAGCAACGTGGCGAGGTTGTTGAGGTCGATCGCGACGTTCGGATAGGCCGAGGGCACCGGACAGGTTGGCGAGATTATGCGCCATGGCATCCGGGGTGTCGGCGATGGCGAACAGCAGGGCGGAGTAGTCGTTTTTGTGTGCGTGGGCATACTCCACCGCGGCGCGTGTCTTGCCGATGCCGCCCGGGCCATGCAGGGCGTGGTAGCTGGCGGTGATCGCCGTCGGGGCTCCGGCGAGGAGGCGTTCCCGCAGGGTGGCCAGGACGTCGTCGCGTCCTTTGAACAAGGTGCCGAGGGTCGGGTTGGGCAGAACGACGGGTTTCGAAATGCCGTTGGGCGCTTTGTCCACAGGCGGCGTCGAGACCGTGACGGTCGGCTTACCCGGAAGCGCGCCCTCCGACGCATCGTTGCGGCTGACAACAATATGTTTGAGGTAGGTTTCCAGCTTCCCCCGGAAGTCGGCGGCATTCCTAAAATCGTTCACGCCACCGTTCCAGGACCCGTCCGGGTTCTGAAAGCGGGACAGAAAGGTGTCCAGCGTATCGTATTGCGCCTGCTTCTCCTTGCGGCGCGGATCGTTCAGTGGCACGGACGGAATAGTGTCGCACCGATAGATCATAATCTCCGGACGCGGTGTGGCGTTCCAGGCGTCCTCGAACTCCAATTCGGTGCCGGACAGATACGGCGAGCCATCCGGCTTTTGCAGGCTGGCAACGTCCATTACAGTCCCCATCCGGCCGCGCAGGATGACCAGAACGAT
Organism: uncultured Rhodopila sp.; assembly: GCA_903932145.1. Classification (GTDB taxonomy): domain Bacteria; phylum Pseudomonadota; class Alphaproteobacteria; order Acetobacterales; family Acetobacteraceae; genus Rhodopila. The sequence continues at coordinate 67,503 of CAIZFE010000043.1, forward strand.
GTCGTACTCGGCTGGCCTTGTCTTGAACCGGATGATGGCGTCCTGCGGCGTGATATGGGCCGGCATCGGCGTTGAGGCGGCCGGACCATCCCACCCCACCACGTCGAACGACACGCGGCACGGCAGCAGCGGGTCTTTCGGAAGCACTGTCTCCATCAGGTGCCGCGCGGCTTTGCGCTCCTCCGGCACATCGCCGGGCGCCGCGAGGAAGACCTGGAAATGCAGGGGCGGCGGGCTGGTGGACATGACGCGGTGGTATCCGGCGGCTGTTGCGATGCCATTATGACAGTATGTACCGGGACCGGGTCAATGGGGTGCCGAAAGGATGCCGGCAATGCGGCTTATAAGGTCAATCCGTGGCAATAATATTGCGCTTTACTGTTCGATAGTCGTCCCGGTCGAGACATACCCGATATGAGCATGATCCTTCGGACGGCCCTCAAGCGGCGCTTCCAGTGGGGTGATTGTAATCTCGGATTCCCCGTCGAGCGCCTGTATCAGTTCCCCGATCGTCCGCAGCGTCCAATTCCCCGGCGCGCGTAAAGTGCGAGACACCCAGGCCGGATCGCGCCCGATCGCGTCCGCAACGCGCTTCTGCGTCCAACCCTCCGACTGGCGTCGCCGCCATAATGCGCCAATAGCATCAAAAGCCTGATCCCGTAGTCTGGCGACGCCGTAGTCCACGAGGTCCCGATCGGCCAACGATGGGGCGTTTGATCGCGAAGTCATCGCAGTTCTCCGTAACGTAACTATGGATGGTCGGTGCCGATAAAACCGGCAGCGCAGGACAAAACGCATCCCACTGCCGGACACAATCAGCCATCGCATCGCTCCATCCCTGCGACCCCTTGGCGCCGAGGTGGGGCCGCGTATGGAACCCGGTCAGGATCAAGGTGTCCACCTCGGCAGAACGACCGAACAATCGAACCTGAGGATGTGGTTCGGTCACACGTATTTCCCAAACTTCAGGCGGCGGCGGCTCCAAATCGGCGAGATACCGGCTCGTGCGGCTCCAGAAAACCCGGCCCCCGACACAAATCGCGTCAGTGCGGCTTCGATGAAACCGCGACCACACAAGATGTTCGTGGCAGACTGCGGATCAACAAGCTGTTGTTCGGCCTTTCTGGTGAGGAATAGCCGCCGTTTTGCGCGCAGCCGTGTTCGGGGTTGTTGGTATGGGACGATGATATGGTCAGTTTGCAGTTTTCGGATCGTATCTTGAATTGACATATAAATCAAGTTCCGCGAAATGCAAGATCGGAGTGGGCCATTGGGGTCAAGTGCATACAACCTAAGCGGGCATTATATACAAATTAAACAAAAAATATTTAAAATAGCAATCATAAGTTGTTTTCATTTTCCATGCTCTCCGCCGGCCCGCGTCAGCCCCTCCGCAACACTCTCGCGGTCGCGCGGCGTGGAGGATCAACTGTCAATCAGGGAACACGGGACCGAATCAGGGCAGGGAGGACGCGCCAGGAGGGGTGACCAGATGCGTGAGATCGGTCATGGTAGGATCGTCGGGCCGGAGATGCGCCGTCCAGGCGATGCGGTTGGAGTGACCATGCCGCATCGCGGGCCATCGAGCCTCGATCGCAAGAATGTCTGCGTGCGACCTCGGCTGGGCTTCGGCTACAAGGAACTGGCGCAGAATCTGAATATGCCCGGTATCGCACGGGTTTTACATCGTTTAGCCTATCGTCGTTCTCGCCACCGGCAGCGGCTCGGGTGATCCTGCCCGCCCGAGTCCGGCAACCGGCACAACGACCGGATCGAACGCAGAACACGACGGGAGGCACCCATCATGAAACGCCGTAACTTCATCCAATCGGCGGCCGCGACCGGCGGCTTCCTCGCCTGCTATGGCGTGATCGACCGAGCCAACGCCGCGCCGGTGCGCATTACCGCACCCGTGGTGGACAAGCTGACCATCCAGGCGGTCGTTGACACCAACCACGACATCTTCATCTCCGGCGCCCAGGCCCCGAACGTGGGGGTGGAGCGCGTGCGCTCTCCAGCCTCATTCGACGGCAACACGTTGCAGAGCCAGTGGGGTCTGTCGCTGCACCTTGTGTCATCCAAGGGCGCGGAAACGAGGCAGTATTTGCTCGATTACGGGTTCACCCCCGACGTCCTGGCCAACAACCTGAAACTCTTGAAAATCGATCCCGCTCGGTTTGACGCGATTATCCTCAGCCACGGCCATCTGGACCATCTCGGCGGTCTGGTTGGCTTCCTGAAAGCCAACCGCGACAGGATGCGCGATGACCTGCGCCTATATGTCGGTGGCGAGGACGCCTTCTGCCATCGGGTGCAGCAGCAGCCGGACGGCACGTTCGCCGCCTATGGCGTGCTGGATCGGCGCGACCTGAAGGCGCTGCGCGTGCAGCCGGTGCTGTCGGAAGTGCCGATCACGATCGAGGGTCACGCCTTCACCACCGGCATCATCCCGCGCGTCAGCGTCGAGCGTGTGCTGCCCAACACCTTCGTCGTGTTCGGTGAGAAGGACGGCGTTGGATGCGAAACGATCAAATACGCCGACCACCACTTCACCGAAGAAGAACTATCCGGCAAACCTGTTCCGGATCAGCACTGGCATGAGCACGCGACCTGTTTCAACCTCGGCGACCGAGGGCTGGTGGTGATCACGTCCTGCGGCCACGGCGGCATCGTCAACACGGTTCGCCGCGCCCAGGAAGTGACCGGTGTCGAGAAGATCCACGCCCTCGTCGGCGGCTTCCATCTCGCGCCCGCACCGATCGACTACCTGAAGACGGTCATGGCCGAGGTGAAGACACTGCCTATCGATCACTTGATTCCGATGCATTGCAGCGGCAGTAATTTCATTGATCTTGCCAAACAAGAAATGCCCGAAAAGCTGATTCTCTGTACCACCGGCAGCAAGTTCACGTTCAACGCCTGACCTTCATGATCGGCCAGGATGTCCGCGGCCAGACCAGGGTCGCGTCGCCTCCGGCGGCCGGATTATCGAAGCGCGGATTGCCACCATCGCGACGGCCATTGATGCCGCTGCGGCCGAGGCTGCGCGGACCTCAGCCGACGCCCAATAATACGCGAATCCAATCCCAACGTCATGGCCCGGCTTGTCCCACAGCTGTCGCGGCACCGTCAGGGCATAGTTGGCCCGGACGGGCCGGGCCATGACGGTGGGATAACGGTATCTACTTGGCCCGGTGCGTCGCCTCAGTCATCAGGTCAGGTTAAGGCCTCCATCCGACAGCAGGATCTCGCCCGTCAGATAGTCCGATGCGACGAACAGCGCGACCGCCTGGGCGATATCCGCGGGGCTCGCCGCTCGGCGCATCGGGGCACGTTCCCGCCAGATCCGTTGCGCGTCCGTCCAGTCGGCCGTCATGGGTGTGTCCACAAGGCCCGGCGCCACCGCATTCACCCGGATACCCGGGGCGAGCGACACCGCGAGCAGCCGTGTCATGTGGTTAAGGGCCGCCTTGGTTACGGCGTACGGGATCGACGCCCCCTTCGGCCGCACCCCTGCGTGCGAGCTGACGTTCACGACACATCCAGGCCGGCCGCGTGTCGCGGCGTTGCGGAGTGCCGCTTCTGCCTCGGCGATCAGGCGGAACGGCGCGATGACATTGACTTCGTTCAGTTCGCGCCAAATGTCCGGCGTGGGTGCCCCCAGGTCGGCATGCGGGATGACACGGCTGATACCGGCGTTGTTGATCAGCACATCAAGCTGTCCCCAAACGCCGATCGCCTCCCGCACCAGCCTGACCCTGTCCGCGTCATCGGCCAGGTCGGCCTGGATATAGGCGGCTTTGCCAAGTTCGGCGGCCAGTGCGCGCCCGGCTGCAACCGAACCACGCGAGTGCAGAACGACCGCGAAACCGTCGGCGGACAGCCTGCGGGCGATAGCCGCCCCGATGCCCGATGTGGAACCGGTCACCAGCGCAACGCGAGTGGACTGCATGGACTGTCAAATCCTTCCTGATGTGTGATGATCGGGCCCGCCGAACCGGAAAGTCAACAGCATCGTCGCCGTTGCTGCCACGCGGACCCGCTCGTGATCGGGTTTCGCCTCGCCATTCAATCTAATTATTTAATAATGTTCATTTCATTTTGAATGCAAGAAACGATCTTCCGAACGGAACCGGCACCGAGGCGGAATTTGACGCCATGGTTGCGCGCGCGTTCGCACCGATTCCGTTACGACCGCGCGATACGGGGACGGCAAACGATCCGGTAGCCGAAACCGCAGAGGATCAACTTTTTGCGATACCGCCGCTTTAATAGCGAAATGGAAGCTCGAGCCGCCACGCGGGGTGGAAAAACGATCAGGCTATGTCACGGGACTGCCGAATCCGCTGCCTGCAAATCCAGAGTTGCGCGATCCGGAGCGCAAATTCCGAAATTTTCGCAGTACATTAACCATTTTGGTCACACGGGCCGGAAGCCCGCGCCGCAGGAAGGCCACTTTGCGGACAGCGGTTTCGACCCGCCATTGAGCGTGTGATCCCGCCGGAAAGAACACGACATCCCCGGGGCCAATGCGACGCTCCGTGGGCAGTCCTTCGTCAAGAAACACCACACCTTCAAGGAGATACAGCGTCTCATCCGAATCATAAAACCAGTTGAATTTTCCGGGAGTGCAGGACCAGACCAAGGTTAACGCATTCCCGTCGTGGCTTCTTTGTATTTCGGCAACATTCGCGATCGGTTTACCTTCCAAAATCCAGGATGGATTAATAGGTGCGGGCCTGAGATCGGCGAGGACGTTAGAGTGGACAAAAACAGGTATTCTCGACACACATGAACTCCCGAATTTATACATTTTTACCAAACGACAGGCTTCCAATGATATCTGGCCAGTCGACTTTGAGCGCTATAACAAAATGCGTCCGAATAGAGGCTACCGTCAATAATGCAGATGCGCAGACGTTGGTTGCATTGTCACTCTGCGCTACGCCGGGTGACGATAGAGGCGGGTGATTGACATCACTATGTCTAAACCCTCCGCGCGGGCGGGGTCAATCCGGGCCGGCGGTTTGACGCGGCCGGGCCGTTTGCCGTTAGGGCAGGGGGCTGGCCGGCGTGCCGGTTCGCGAACCCGTCGTTCTATTGGTTCGATTGGAACGGGCAAGGCGGATGATGATCGGGCGGATCTCCCCAACATTCAGCAGGATCGCGCTGATGCCATAGACAACACTACCGAGCAGAACCGCATCGATAAGGCCGAACCAACCCAGCGGGAAGTGAATCAAAGTAAGTCCGACGGCCATCGGCACAATAGCGGCAACGCAACGGATTACTTGTCCCACCGGCAACCAGACCGGAAACAAGGCGTTGCCGAAGTACCATCCGCCGATCACCGTTGCGATCTGGCAGCAAAGTGCGGTCCACGCCGCTCCCATCATGCCGTAGCGAGGAATTAGATACACATTGATAACAATCGTCGCCACGGTGGCAGGCACGTAGTTCCACAGCATCTGCAACGATCGGCCGGACAGGTGGAACGCATGGTCGATGAAATGATAACGCAGGCCTCGGGCCAGAGCCTTGCAACTCATAATCGGAATCAAGGTAGCCACGCCGCCGCGGAAGGCCGGTCCGACCACCGAGGATGCAATGTAGTCGGCGGTCAACGCCAGCCCGACGCAGGCTGGCAGGGTGACCGCCAGCAGCGCGATGCCGTTGCGTCCGGCCTGAATGCGGGCAGCTTCCTTGCCTTGTTGCTCCAGCACTTGCACCACCAGTGGGAAGGTAGCGCTGGAGATCGCGCTACAAATCATGGTGGTTGGCCGCTCCACCAAACTATAGGCGACAGTGAAGATGCCCAGCATATCGGCCCCTCCCAGGGAGCCGAGGAGGAACCGGTCGCCGGTTTGCATGATCATCGCGCAGGCCGCGGTGCCGACAATCGGCCAGGCATAGTGCACCAGCCGCACCAGTTCGGCTCGGTCCACCAAATCGCCGGTTCGGTGCAATGGCATCATCAACAAGCGGGTATCGACGGCCGAAGCGATCACAGCCGCGATCAGAAGTCCGAGGATGATCGCGTCGGCGCCTCGGCCAAGGATGAACAGCCCCGCGAGGCCAAAGCCGAATCCGAGAACAGCGTGGAGGCATTCCACGACGGTGAAGCGGCCCATGCTGTTACTCGACCGATTGACGGCCTGGTTCAATTGGACCATCGACCGGAACAGCAACAGCGGCAGCGCCAGAATGGCGGCGACGCGATATTGGGGTGGCAGGTGCACCAACAGGCCCGCGCCAATGCAAATGGCCGCAACAACGGCGCTCAGGCCATACAAAGCAAGGTATGCCTCCTTCAGCAGGGCATCGCGCCGTCCCGCCAGGACCGCCGCCGGATAGAAACGCATCACAGCGATCGGAAGCGCGTGGAACAGGGACGCCTCCAGCACCAGGACGGCCGAGAACACGTAACTGTAGCTACCGAATTCGCCGGGCGAGAGAAGCCTTGTATAGGCGTAAATCATGACCATCGACACGATCGCGGTGATCGCATTCGATGGAAGATAGCCAATGATCTGGCGGTACAAGTTGCATCCCTCAACGGCAGGTATCTGCCGAGGTGTTGGTATCAAAATTACCGAATATTTATAAAATCGGTTCGGTAGGTCACTCTGGCACAATGCCGGTCAGGACGGGAATACAAACCCCCGTGCCAACGATGCGTTCGAACCTGTCGGGATTTTGAGTGAGGGTCATCATCCGGCCCCGTGACGGGGCTACAGGCGATTATGATAATTGGTAACGAATTAAGTCCGGTAATGGCGTGGATGGCGGGCCTGCACCGGCCATCCACGCCTGATCGTCAGCCGTTAAGCCGCTTTGGCGACAGCCCGCTTCGAGATCACACCAATCAGATGCGCCCGATACTCGGCACTGGCATGGATATCCCCATTCAGCCCATCCGCCGGCGTCACAATCCCCGCGATTGCGTCCGGAGCGAAATTCGCTGACAGCGCCTTCTCCATCTCGGTGTGCCGGAACACGCCGCCCTGGCTCGCGCCCGTAATCGCCAGCCGCACGCCCGAAGCGAACTTCGCCACGAACACCCCGACGATCGCGTAGCGCGAGGCTGGGTTGCGGAACTTTTCGTAGGCAGACTTCTCCGGAATCGGCAGGTCGATGGAGGTGATGATCTCACCCTGGTCCAACGCCGTCGTGAACATTCCCTGGAAGAAATCGTCCGCCGCGATGGTGCGCCGGTCCGTCTTGATCGTGCCGCCCAGCGCTAGCAGCGCCGACGGATAGCAAGCCGCTGGATCGTTGTTAGCCAAGGACCCGCCCATGGTGCCGCGATGCCGCACGGCCTCATCTCCGATCAGCGACGCCTGATGCGCCAGACCGGGGATCTTCGCCTTGATATCGGCATTCGAGGCGATGTCGGCATGCCGGGTCATCGCCCCGATCGTGATGACATCACCCGAGACGGTAATCCCCGACAGGCCCAGGCCCGCCAGATCGACCACGGTCGAAGGTTTGTTCAGCCGCTGCTTCAGCACCGGGATGAACGTTTGCCCACCGGCCAAAGCCTTGGCTTCCATGTCGCCGGACAGCACCGATACGGCATCCGCCAGGCTGCCGGGCTTCTGATATGCGAAATCGTACATCGTGATATTCCCTTTGCCTTAGCTTATCATTCCGCCGCCATCGCAGGCGTATGACCCGAAGATGGGGCCGCCTGGATGATCGACCATAGTTTGGCTCCCGTCGCCGGCATATCCAGATGCCGCACGCCGTACTCTTTCAACGCATCCACCACGGCATTGATCACCGCCGGCGGAGATCCGATCGCACCGACCTCGCCACAGCCTTTGGAACCGAGCGGATTATGGGTGCATAGGGTGTTTTCGGTGGCAACGGATAGCGAACCCGGAATGTCGTTCGCCCGCGGCATCGCGTAGTCCATGTATGACCCGGACAAAAGCTGTCCGTCGGAGTCGTAGGTGCAGGCCTCCATCAATGCCTGACCGATGCCTTGGGCGACACCCCCCTGCACCTGGCCTTCGACGATCATCGGGTTCACCACGCGGCCGACATCATCCACCGCGGTAAATCCAACCATCTCCACCACACCGGTTTCCGGGTCGATCTCGACCTCGGCGATGTGGCAGCCACCGGGGAAGGTGAAGTTCTTCGGATCGTAGAACGCGGTCTCATCCAGGCCGGGTTCCAGTTCCTCGATCGGATAGTTGTGCGGAACATAGGCGGCCAGCGAGATATCCGTCAGGGTCTTCGACTTGTCGGTGCCGGCAACCGTGAACGTGTTGTCCTTGAACTCGATGTCCTCAACCGCTGCTTCCATCAGATGGGCGGCGATCTTCTTACCTTTAGCGATGACCTTATCCATCGCCTTGACCATGGCGGACCCGCCCACGGGCAGGCTGCGGCTGCCGTAGGTGCCCATGCCGAAGGGAATTTTCGCCGTGTCGCCATGTACGATCTCGATCTGATCGAACGGCACACCCAACTGATCGACGACAAGCTGAGCAAACGTCGTCTCGTGCCCTTGCCCATGGCTGTGGGTGCCGGTGAACACCGTCACACTGCCGGTGGGATGAACCCGAATCTCGGCCACTTCATAGAGGCCAGCGCGGGCACCGAGCGAACCGACAACAGCCGAGGGAGCGATGCCGCACGCTTCGACGTAGGTCGAAATTCCAATCCCGCGCAGCTTCCCACGCTTCTTTGCTTCCGCGCGACGAGCTTCGAAGCCGTCCCAATCGGCGTTCTTCAACGCGACCTTCAGTGTCGTCTGATAGTCACCGCTGTCGTATTGCAGCGCCACCGGGGTCTGATACGGGAAGGCGTCAACGCCGATGAAGTTCTTCCGTCGCAGTTCGACTTTGTCGATCCCGGTTTCCAGCGCGATGACATCGACCAGCCGTTCCAGCAGGTACGTCGCTTCCGGCCGGCCCGCGCCGCGATAGGCATCGACAGGCACGGTGTTGGTGAACACGGCCTTGACGTTGCAGTAAATCACCGGCGTTTTGTAAACGCCCGCGAGTAACGTCGCGTACAGATAGGTCGGCACGGCGGGGGCGAAGGTGGACAGATAGGCACCCATGTTTGCCAGCGTCGTGATGCGCAACCCGAGGAAGTGGCCTTCCTTGTCGATCGCCATTTCGGCGGTGCTGACATGGTCGCGGCCGTGCGCGTCACTCATGAAGCTTTCGCTGCGGTCGGCGGTCCACTTGACCGGGCGGCGCAGCTTGCCAGCGGCCCAGGTGACGATTGCTTCTTCAGCGTAGTGATAAATCTTCGAACCGAAGCCGCCGCCGACGTCCGGTGCCACCACGCGCAGTTTGTTCTCCGGGATGTGCAGCACGAAGGCGCCCATCAGCAGCCGGATCACATGCGGGTTCTGGCTGGTGGTGTACAGCGTCCAATCGCCCGACGACGTGTCGAAGTCACCCAGCGCAACGCGAGGCTCCATCGCGTTGGGGATCAGGCGGTTGTTGGTCAGGTCCAGCTTGACGACTTTGTGGGCATTGGCGAACACGCCATCGACGATCGCCTTGTCGCCGATCGCCCAGTCGTAACAGATATTGCCGCCAACGCCGTCATGCACTTCCACGGCGCCGGGCTTGACCGCATCTGTCAGGTTGGCGACGGCGGACATGTCTGTATAGGCAATGTCCAGCAGTTCGGCCGCGTTTTTGGCGTCCTGCCTGGACTCCGCGATCACCACCGCGACCGGATCGCCGACATGGCGCACCTTGCCCACGGCAAGCACCGGATGCATCGGTTCGGCCATCGGGGTGCCGTCGATGTTGTGGATCTGCCAGCCGCATGGAATGCCGCCCAGCCCCGCTTCCACGATATCGGCGCCGGTGAACACCTTCACCACGCCGGGCGCCGCCGAGGCCGCCGCGATGTCGATGCTGTCGATTGTCGCGTGCGGGCGATCCGAACGCTTGATCACCGCATAAAGCTGGCCGGGCCGATTGATGTCGTCGGTGTAGTTCCCCTTGCCGCTTAAAAAGCGCAGGTCCTCCTTACGGCGGACGGACGCACCGATCCCCTGGTATCCCATGGTCGTATCTCCCTGTGCCGGTGGCGCTTATTCGGCCGCCTGAGCGTGCATCAACGGGTGAGCGGCGGCGATCGCCTTCACGATGTTATGGTAACCGGTGCAACGGCACAGATTGCCTTCCAGGCCCTCGCGGATTTCCTTCTCGGAGAGGCCCTCGGGGTGTGATTGCACGAGATCGACGGCGGTCATGACCATGCCGGGGGTACAGAAGCCGCATTGCAGCGCGTGATGTTCACGAAACATCTCCTGCATCGGGTGCAGCGTGCCGTCGGCCTCGGCCAGACCCTCGATTGTCAGGATGTTGGCGCCATCGGCCTGCAGCGCGAGCTGGGTGCAGGATTTCACCGACATGCCGTCGATGTGGACCACGCAGGCGCCGCATTGGCTGGTATCGCAGCCGATATGGGTGCCGGTAAGACCGAGTTTTTCTCTTAGCAACTCCACCAGCAGAGTGCGACCTTCGACCTCGACCGTGTGTTGCTTGCCGTTGACCGTCAGGGTTACCTGAGCCATCGCCGCTCCCTTTCGTTGTTTCACACATAGAGCCGCCAAGAGGTGTAAGCCGACGCATGGCCTGACCCGTGGACGATCCCGTTGCCGCCAGTTTGGTCAATCACGACGTGTGCGGTCAAGCGGGGGGTCACATCCAATATTGCCAAACCCGTGCTTTCCACTCCTTCACGCGCTCGTCCAGCGAGCGGTCTTCCCATTTCCGCAGATCCACCTCCTTGCCGGCGGCCATGTACCGCTTGATCAGCGCCTCGACCTGGCCGGCGCTGTCGTGACCCAGGATCACGGCATCCACCTCGTTGTTGAACACCACGCTGCGGCGATCGAGATTCGACGATCCGATCATGGTCCAGGTGTCGTCCACCACCGCCAGTTTGGCGTGCACGACCGCATCGCGAATTTCATAGATGTGGGCACCGGCTTCCAACAGATCGCCATAGGCGGCCCGGGCGGCGAACACGGCACTCTGCACGTCGCTGAACGCCGGCGCGACAATCCGGACATCCACCCCCGCTCGGGCGATCTTCGAGAGTTCCTCACGCTCATCGTGCGGCGGCACGAAATAGCCGCTGCACAGCCAGACACGCTGGCGGGCACTGCGCGCGGCGGTCATCAGCGACGCGTAATACAGCGGCTGGCTGTTGCCGGGAGAACTGCCGATGATACGGATGGTCTGCACGCCCTGGCGAGGCAGCGCCGGGAAATAATCCGCCGGTTCGGCATCGGGCGCGTGCTGGTCCCGCCATGTCGCGAAAAACAGCTTCTGCAGCTCCGCCACCGCCGGCCCATCGATCCGGATCGCCTCATCGCGCCAGAACGCCTTGCGCGTGTCGCCGTCCGGCGGAATGGCGGCGCTCTCCGGGTTTTCGTAAGCCTTGTCGAGATTGACCCCGCCAGCGAAACCGATCCGGCCATCGACCACAGTGATCTTGCGATGATCCCGATCGTTCGGCGACCAACCGAGCGCCAAACGAACCGAGAACGGGTCGAGCGGATTAAATTGCAGCACCTTGGCACCGGCTGTCCGCAAGTCATCGAAGAACGCCGGCGGCGTATCGCGGGAGCCGAACGAGTCATAGATCATGTTCACCTTGACCCCCGCCCGCAGCCGGTCATGCAGGAGGTCGGACAGGGCCACGCCGTCGGATATCACATTCGCCAGGATGAAATATTCCAGATTGACGCTGTCGCGGGCTGACGCGATCGCTTTGAAAATGGCGCGAAAGGCCTCCGACCCTGTGGGCAGCAGCGTGACCAGGTTGCCAAACACCAGCGGGCTGGCCGACAGCGCGTTCTGCAGGTCGTATTGCTGTTGCAAGGCATCCACGTCGTCAGTGGGCTTGCGGGGCGGCGCCACATGATGTCCGGACAATCCGACGTCGCGGGCGGTCAGGCCATCGATCTCCGGCACCGACGCGCACCGGCTGACCAGTCCGGCCGCGCCGATCGTCGCAAGGTGCCGCCGGCCGAGAGTCTTTGGTCGCGAATAAGCCAAAGGCGCGCCCCATCGGTTGCTGAGACGGAGCATATAAGGTGGCGCGCGAAGATAAACAGGCTACGTTGCCAATATCGTGTCGCTGGTGGACGATGGAGGCCCCGGAGCGAGTGTCTGCCTCGCCCCGGGACGCCTCAGCTGGGGGCTAGCTTCCTGCCAGCACCTTATCCTGCGTCTTCGTGTCGAAATCGCTGGCGTCATGCCGTTCGTGCAACTGGTTCGCGGGATCGCCCTGCAGCCGGTTGACTATGCGTCCACGCTTCACGGCCGGCCGTTCGCCGATCGTGTCGGCCCAGCGCTGCACGTTCTTGTAATCCTGCACTGCCAGGAACTCGCCACCGCCGTACAGCAGCCCCTTCGCCAGCCCGCCATACCACGGCCAGACCGCGATATCAGCGATGGTGTAGTTGTCACCGCCCAGGAATTTGGTTTCAGCCAACCGACGGTCCAGCACGTCCAACTGGCGTTTCGTTTCCATTGCAAACCGGTCGATGGCATATTCGATCTTCACCGGCGCATAGGCGTAAAAATGGCCGAATCCACCACCGAGATACGGCGCGCTGCCCATCTGCCAGAACAGCCAGGACAGGCATTCGGCACGGGCCGCGGGTTCGGTCGGCAGCAACACGCCGAACTTCTCGGCGAGATGCATCAGGATCGCGCCGGATTCGAACACCCGGATCGGCGTCGGCCCGCTGCGGTCCATTAATGCAGGAATCTTGGAGTTCGGGTTGATCGCAACAAAACCACTGCCGAACTGATCGCCGTCGCTGATCTTAATGAGCCACGCGTCGTATTCCGCACCGCTGAACCCAAGGGCCAGCAGCTCCTCCAGCATGATGGTGACTTTTTGGCCGTTCGGCGTGCCCAACGAGTAGAGCTGCATCGGATGAACGCCGACGGGCAATTCCTTGTCGTGGGTGGCCCCGGCGATCGGCCGGTTGGTGGCCGCGAACCGGCCGCCGCTGGCCTTGTTCCAGGTCCAGACTTTTGGCGGTGTGTATTCGGACGAGTCACTCATGTTTGGAAGCTCCTGTTTCCTGGCACCCAAACTGGCGCCGTCGGTCCCGCGGCGCAAGCCCGGTGGTAACGATCGAAACGGCTTCAACCCGTTCAGATAAGAATGAAATGGCATTGCACCATCTTGGGGTGCATAATTTGTCGCGGAAACAACTTGCTGCGATGCTGAATTTTGCGTTCGCACAGGCCGCTGCTATGGTTGAGCTTCAGGGAACAAACCGAAGCATCGGCAACAGCGAGACGAACAATGGAAATCTGTGGGCTGGGCTACATGGGTGTCGGCGCCTCCGACCTCTCCGATTGGACATCCTTCGCCACTGATTGGCTGGGTATGCAAATGATTGAGCGCGGCAACACCGCCCGCGCGTTCCGCATGGATGACCGCAGCCAGCGCCTGGTCGTCGATCGTTCGTTGGCCGATGGCGAACGCTTTTTCGGCTTCGAGGTCGCCGATTCCGCCGCCCTGCAATCACTGGCCACCAGGCTCGACGCAGCCGGCGTCGCCGTTCGCAAGGAACCGCAATCCCTGGCGGATCAGCGTTTTGTCAGGGAACTGATCAGCTTCGACGATCCCGGCGGCAATCATCTGGAGGCATTTTACGGTGCCGCCATCGCTGACGCGCCGTTCAGGCCAGGGCGCTCAATCTCCGGCTTCCGCACCGGTGCGCTCGGTATGGGCCACGTCGTCTTCCATGTGAAAAACATCGACGATCTGTTAAGTTTCTACAAAGACACGCTTGGATTCGGGGTCAGCGACTACATTACGACACCATTCCGAGCGTATTTCTTGCATACCAATGCGAGGCACCATTCTGTGGCGCTGATCGAAACCGGCAAGCAGGACCTGCATCACCTGATGGTGGAACTGTTTTCGTTGGATGATGTCGGACAGGGTTACGACATCGCGCTGGGCGAGCCCGACAAGATCGCCACCACGCTTGGGCGCCATCCGAACGACGCGGTCACGTCTTATTATCTGCGCTCCCCCGGCGGTTTTATGTTGGAATACGGCTGGGGCGGCAAGGAAGTCACCCCTGGCACCTGGGCCCCGACCGAGGTCACCGTCGGCCCCAGCCTGTGGGGCCACGAGCGGGCCTGGCTCCCCGAGGACCAACGCAAGAAAGCCCGCGACATGAAGCTGAAAGCCGCCGCTGACGGGATTCGCGAACCGCTGTATGTCATGGACGGCAACTACAGCCGGATGCAGGGCGTTTGTCCGTGGTGGGACGCTGCGACGAGCGCGTAACGGGTCCTTTCGGAATCGTTGCGGCCGGGCGTGTCCGCATCAACCTAAGGCGTTTGCGGGGAGGATTTGCCCCTTCGTCATGACCGGGCTTGGCCCGGTCACCCACGACTTTGGTTGGTGCGACACAGGAAGTCGTGGGTGGCCGGGCCAAGCCCGGCCATGACGAATGGGTAAGTCTTCGCTACCCTAAGGCCTATCCTGATGCCGGGCCACCACCGGAATTCAGGCTCCGCGTCTAACCGACGCTCGCCATTTCCGAACCGACACTGCCGTCCGAGTCATCGAATTCGTTCGGCGGGGCCAGGAAGATCTCCATCTTGGCGCTGTGAATGCTGCTGAGATCGATATTCGAGACGCTACAGGTGAAGTTCGAACCCACCAGATCGCTGATCGCCTTCCCAATCGCTGCTTCCATCGCGGCGATGGAAACCCCTTTAAGCTCTTCGTAGAACATGGTCGCTCCGTTAGTGGTCGTGGCGAGGCAGAACCGGCTGATTCAGCAACCCCAACATGCCGGAGAATCGATCCGGTGACCATCCCACATGTGCCGGCCGCTTGGATGGTCGCTTTGCAGCACCATAGGCAGCCATCCCGGGGCGTGTGAATTTGCTCCGAACCTTGGCATCTGTATCATCCCTCCAACGGAGGACTCGCATGTACGATCTGAACGACCTGAAAAACAAAATCGCCGTCATCGGCGTCGGCAACACCAAATACGGCAACTTCCCGGAGCTCGACGATTATGGCCTCGCCGCGCATGCGTTTCGCAACGCGGTCAATGATTGCGGCATCGACAAGAACAAGATTGACGGCATGCTGGTCTCCCGCATTCCGTACTACGCCCGCATGGGGGAGGTGCTGGGCATCAACCCGCGCTGGACCATCACACTCCCCGGTCACGGCCGCATGTCCGGGATGGGCATCATCGAGGCCGCCAACGCCATCGCCACCGGCCAGTGCGATTACGCCGCGTTGATGTACGCCAATATCGGCCGCTCCCGCCGCGTCAACTACGGCGGCGACGAAAGCCCCGGCACCTGGGACCCGTGGGGCTTCACCTCGCCGGGTGCGGCGCATGCGATGATGTTCCGCCGCCATATGGAGCTGTATGGCACCACGACACGGCAATTAGCAGAAGTGTCGGTCGCGATCCGCTATCACGCGGGCCTCAACCCCGACGCGGTGATGCGCAACCCGATCAGCATCGAGGACCACGAAAGCGCCCGTTTCATCACCGCACCCTTGCGGCTGCTGGACTACTGCCTGATCAACGACGGCGCCGTTTGCCTGATCCTGACATCCAAGGAACGTGCCAGGGACTTCAAGAAACCACCGGTGCTGATCTCCGGCTTCGGCGCGCAAGACACCTACAGCCCGTCCTCGATCGCTAATTTCGATCTCGATTTCTGGTATCCGGCGGTCAGGGCGGCCGGCAAGCAGGCGTATGAGATGGCCGGTGTGACGCACAAGGATGTCGATGGCCTGATGTGCTACGATAATTTCTCGCCGACCGTGCTGTTCAGCCTGGAAGGCCTGGGTTTCTGCGGGCAGGGCGAGTCCGGCCATTTCGTCGAGGACGGTGCCTTGCGCCTGGGCGGCAAGCTGCCGGTCAACACCGACGGCGGCCATCTGTCGAATTCCTACATGCAAGGCTGGGCGTTGAACGTCGAAGCCGTCCGGCAGCTCCGTGGTGAGTGCGGCGCCAGGCAAATCCCCGACTGCGAAGTCGTCCAGTATGTGCAGTCCACGCCTTGCACCCGCTCCATCATCTATACGCGCGGCTAAAGGAGGAACCGTTTCATGAGCTATACCAAGCCATTGCCGCGTATCGACACACTCAATCAGCCCTTCTGGGCCGCCGCCAGGGACGGCAAATTCCTGCTGCAACATTGTCCCGCGTGCGGTGACACCCGATTTCCTCCCGGGCCGGTGTGTCCGAAATGCCTGGCCGGGGACCAGGATTGGGTGGAATCCTCGGGGAAGGGGACGCTGGAGTCCTGGGTCGAGATGCACCGGGCCTACTGGGATGGGTTCAAGGATAATCTGCCATACCGTGTATGCCTCGTGCGCCTGGAGGAGGGGCCGCTGATCGTCAGCAACCTGATCGACACGACGGAGAATGTGCGGATGGGCGCGCCGGTTAAGGTGATGTTCGATGCGGTGACCGAGGATGTGACGCTACCGAAGTTTACGCTGGTTTGAGACGGTCGCATTGCCATTGGCCGCGGGCACGAAACACGATCACGGGTTCCCTGGCGCGGCGTTTTGCGGGTAATTTGGCTGCGGGAGGCCACCATGTCCGACATCCTCGCACCGCTGACGATAGACTTCCTTGCCTGGCTCACCGCCGAACCTCGCGATTACTATGACGTCATGGACGCCTGGCGCACGTCATGCCCACGCCTGACGGTGTGGGAGGACGCAATCGACGCCGGGCTTATCAGCCGAATCCATGTCGCTGGCCAACCTGTGCGGATCGAGCCGACCGAGCGCGGATTATCCTTGTTGGCCGCGCATGGCCGCTGACGCCGCTGGACGCATCCGAGGCAGTCTGAAATAGTCGCGGTTCGCGTGCGGTATCGTTTCGTATCCGCGCGAGTAAAACCATAAATGGGAGGTTCCAATGCTGCGTGCTTCACTTCTGGCGACCGCACTCACACTGTGTCTGGCGACGGCGGCCTCGGCGGCGATGATCGAATATAAGGCCACACTGGACGGCAAGTCGGAGGTGCCGCCGAACGCGACGACCGGCTTCGGAGGCTTGGTGGCGACCCTGGATACCACTACAAAATCGCTGACCTACACGCTGACGTTCCAAGGGCTTTCCGGTCCTGCCGGGGCAGCGCATTTCCATGGCCCGGCGGCGGCCGGCGCCAATGCCGGCGTGGCGCTGCCAATCGGCGGCAAGGGGCCGGCGAGCCCGGTGACCGGAACCGCCACCCTTACCGACACGCAAGTGGCGGATCTGGAAGCGGGGAAATGGTATGTGAACGTGCATACAGCGGCTAATCCGGGCGGCGAGATCCGCGGTCAGGTGACGAAATAGACCGGCGTGCGACTGTCTGAGATACGATAAGCGTTTTCAATACCACGGGTGCCGCGATGGCACCCGTGATGCCCTCAAAGACCTGTGACCGACCGATGAAGATCACCATTCTCGACGATTACTTCGACACCGTCCGGACCCTGCCGTGTTTCAGCAAACTGGACGGACAAACTGTCACGATCTGGAACGACCATGTCCAGGACACGGATATCCTCGCCGAACGCCTGCGGGATACCGAAGTTCTGGTGTTGATCCGGGAACGAACGAAAATCCAGGCGCCGCTGCTCGAACGTCTGCCGAACCTGCGTCTGATCAGTCAGCGCAGCGTCTGGCCGCATATCGATATCGAGGCATGCTCACGCCAGGGCGTGATCGTGTCGTCCAGCCAGCATGCCGGCACGCCGTCTTATGCCGCCGCCGAATTGACCTGGGCGCTGACGCTGGCCGCGGCGCGTCAATTGCCGCAACAAATGGCGGCCTTGAAGGCGGGCCACTGGCAGATCGGCGTCGGCACCTCGCTGCGGCACAAAACACTGGGTATTTTCGGCTACGGGCGGATCGGTGCGGCAGTGGCCGGCTATGGCCGGGCGTTCGGGATGAATGTCCTGGTGTGGTCGGGACCGGACTCTCTGGAGCGTGCCAGGGCCGACGGGTACGCCACGGCCGCGTCCAAACAGGCGTTCTTCCAGAACTGCGACGTGGTGTCGCTGCATCTGCGGCTGTTTCCGGCGACGCGCGGGATTGTCATGGCGGCCGATTTGAACTGGATGAAACCAACCGCGATCCTGGTGAATACCAGCCGAGCGGGCTTGATTGAGGCAGGTGCGTTGGAGGAGGCGTTGCGAAAGGGCCGACCCGGCATGGCGGCGGTCGATGTGTATGAGAACGAGCCGGTGACCGACGTAAATCATCCGCTGCTGAGCATGGACAACGTCATTTGCACGCCGCACATCGGATACGTGACTCGCGAGGAGTACCAGACCCAGTTTACCGACATTTTCGACCAGATTCTGGCCTATGCGGCCGGGACGCCGATCAATGTCGTGAACCCGGTGATTTCGAGATAGGCGACGCTCGGCGGGCCGGTGCCTGTTGCCACAAACGCGCCCCTCTGGCTTAAACCCGGCACCAGCCACCAGGAGCGCCGACCATGCCCGTCAATCCCGCCGACAGCCCCATTCTCGGCACGCTCTATGGCAGCGATGCCATGCGCGCCGTGTTTGATGAAACCGCCTATTTCCAGCGCATGCTGGATGTGGAGGCCGCGCTCGCCCGCGTCCAGGGCCGCATGGGCGTCATTCCCGCCGACGCGGCCGAGACCATCATCGCCGCCGCGCGCATCGAAAACCTGCGCACCGAGGACCTCGCCGCCAGTGCCCGCAACGTCGGTTATCCGGTGGTCGGCCTTGTCAACGGCCTGTCGAAAGCGGCGGGAGAAGCGGGGGGATGGACCCATTGGGGCGCGACGACGCAGGACATCATGGATACCGCCACGGTCCTGCAGGTCCGCGCCGGGCTCGACCTGATCGAGACCGAACTGCGCGCCATCCTGACCTCGCTGGCGGCTCAGGCGGACAAGCACCGCAACACCGTCATGGCCGGCCGCACCCATCTGCAACAGGCACTGCCCGTCACGTTCGGCCTGAAATGCGCGGTTTGGGCGATGCCGTTCCTATCGCACCTGGAACGGCTGCAACAACTGCGCGCCCGCGTCCAAATGGTCGAATTCGCCGGCGCCGCCGGCACGCTCGCCTCGCTCGGTGACCAGGGCATCGCGATCATGGAGGCTCTGGCGGCCGAACTCGGCCTCGGCGCGCCGCTCGCGCCATGGCACGTCTGCCGCGATGCGCTGGCCGAGGCGGTCAGCTTGCTCGGCCTGATCAGCGGCACCCTGGCGAAAATCGCCACCGACATCATCCTGCTCGCCCAAACCGAGGTCGGAGAGGTCGCCGAACCCTACGTCGCCGGCCGGGGCGCATCCTCCACCATGCCGCAAAAACGGAACCCGATCGCGTCGGAATACATCCTGGCGGCGTCGCGGATGGTACAAGGCCTGGTGCCGGTCATGCAGGGCGCCATGGCGCAGGACCACGAACGCGCCACCGGCCCCTGGCAGGCCGAGGCGCTGGTGCTGCCGCAAGCCTTCGTCCTGACGCATGGCGCGTTGCTGCACACCAAAGCCATCGCCGAGGGCATGGTCGTCGATGCCGACCGCATGCGGGCGAACCTGAACATCACCCATGGCCTGATCGTGTCTGAAGCCGTCATGATGGGCCTCGCCCCGGTGCTCGGGCGTGGCGAGGCGCACCACGTCGTCAAGCACGCCTGCGACATCGCGCTGACCGAGAAGATCTCGCTTGCGGATGCGCTGCAACGCGATCCGGCGGTGGCGTCCCGGCTGGATCGCGCGGCGATTGAGAAGCTGATCGACCCGGCCAACTACCTTGGTAGCACGCAGGGTTTCATCGACCGGGTTGTCGGCGCTGCGAAGGGCTGAGGCCTCTCGGCGGTAGCATCTTGGCCGGTCGCAACGGTAGTCCGCTGACGATGCAGAACAATGGCGGTTCCGGTAGCCATTGTTGCCTCAACCTGTCATGGCCCGGCTTGTCCGGGCCACCTATCGCGGCACCGTCGAGTCATAGGTGGCCCGGACAAGCCGATCCATGACGACAAAGAAATGGTACCACACTGACCCGGCTATTTGCGGGCGATCGCCTTACTGCCGCAAGTCGTGGATGCGCGTTTCCGCGTCCTCACGCGGCGTGTCCAACGCCTGCTGCGCGATATCTCGTGAAAATCCCGCACGCGCCAACAGCCCCATTTCCTTGTTCCGAATCGCGTCGTCGGCATCTTCGACCGCTCGGTAAGGCCCGATTCGCCGCTTGCGCACCAGCACCAACGCGGCCCCCAGTTCGGTGTCCGCATCGGTCGCCGAGGCCGCCCGGGCCATCTCCGGCGGCACACCCTTGGCAACCAGCCGGGCCTGGATGGATCGATTGGATTGGCCGGCTCGCACCAGCGTCTTCGAACGATTCTCCGCAAACGCCGCGTCGCTGACCGCGCCGGCCTGCACCAACCGTGCGATCACCCCGTCGATCGCCGCCCGGGCCGCCGCGATCACCGGTTCGGCCGCATCCAGGTCGGTTTGCGCCCGAGCCCAGCGGTCGATCTTCTGCACCAGGACGCGCCGCAAACCGGCCTCGGTCGCCGCATACCGAGCGAGGTAATAGAGTGCCGCCTGATACAGACTGCCGGCATCCGGCGGGGGAGGGATGGAGTCTTTGGCCATGCCGCCACGATGCCCGAGGGCCGCCCGGATGCAAGCGCTTTCCTGCACCCGGCCACCGGGACGCGCACGAAGCAGCTTCGTTTCGGCAGGTCCCCCCTCGGAAACCTTCGTTTCCCAGAACCTTCGTTTGACAGAGACTCGCCGTTCGCCAATTATCGTCGTTTCCCTCGGACCCGCCCCGAAAGGTCGTGGATGGGTGATCCGTCGGAAAGGCTGAAACAAGGGCTACATCGGATGATCTCCGCTCTGCTACCGAACTACGCACGTGCTGAACTCGCTTTCGAGCGGGGCGAGGGCGCTTGGCTGTGGACGGTTGACGGGCGACGATTCCTCGATTTCGGGTCGGGCATTGCCACGGCCTCGTTGGGACATGGGCATCCGCATCTGGTGAAGGCGATCGCCGACCAGGCTGCCAAGGTGATGCACACGTCCAACCTGTATCGCATTCCGCAGGCCGAGCGGCTGGCTCAGCGGCTGGTCGATGCGACGTTCGCGGACAGCGTGTTTTTCTGCAACTCGGGCGCCGAGGCGAACGAGGGCATGATCAAGATGATGCGCCGGGCGATGTCGGACGCCGGCAAGCCGGAGCGCTTCCGGTTCATCTGCTTCGAAGGCGCGTTCCACGGCCGCACGCTGGCCACGCTCGCTGCCACCGGCAACCCGCACTACATGGAAGGCTTCGGCCCCGTGGTCGAAGGTTTCGATCATGTCCCGTTCAACAACATGAACGCGGTGCGCAACGCGATCGGTCCGAACACCTGCGGCATCATCATCGAGCCGATCCAGGGCGAGGGCGGCGTGCGTCCGGCCGACATGCAGTTCCTGCGCGACCTGCGCGCGGTGTGCGACGAATACGACATCATCCTGGGCATGGACGAAGTGCAGTCCGGCATGGGCCGTACCGGTAAGTTGTTCGCCCACGAGTGGTCGGGCATCACGCCGGACGTCATGTCCTCCGCCAAAGGCATTGGCGGCGGTTTCCCGCTCGGTGCCGTCCTGGCCAAGGAACGATTCGCCAAGGCTTTGGTCCCCGGCACTCACGGCACGACCTACGGCGGCAATCCGCTGGCGTGCGCCGCCGGTAACGCGGTACTAGACGTGATCCTGGCGCCCGGATTCCTGGAGGAAGTCGAACGCAAAGGCCGCAAGCTGCGCGGCGAACTCGACGTGATCGCACGCGAATTTCCGACCGTGTTCGTCGATGCGCGCGGCATGGGCCTTTTGTTGGGCCTGAAGGCAGCGATTCCCGTTGGTCAGATTCAGGCGGCGTGCATTGCCGAGGGCCTGATGGCGATCACCGCTGGCGATAACGTCCTGCGTCTGGCGCCGCCGCTGGTGGTCACCGACAACGACATCGACCAGGCCGTCGGCATGCTCCGCAAGGCCGCGACGAAGGTGGCGGCCGGTATCGCGGAGAAGGCAGCGGCACAGTGAGTAGCACGCTCCGCCGGACTTCGGACGTACGGGGCGAGTCAACGCCGAGCGGGAGTGCGCCGCGGCATTTCCTGGATCTGCGCGACTTCGATACGGCGACACTGCGGCAGATGCTTGACATAGCGTCGGGCTTCAAGCGGGCAGGGGGCGTTTCATCGCGCCCCCTCGCCGGCAAGACTTTGGCGCTGATCTTCGAAAAACCCTCCACCCGCACGCGCGTGTCGTTCGAGGTCGGGATGCGTCAGCTTGGCGGCGACGTGGTTATGTTGCCGGGTAAGGAACTCCAGCTCGGACGCGGCGAGTCGGTGGCGGATACGGCGAAAGTGCTGTCGCGCTATGTCGATGCGATCATGCTGCGGACCGACAAGGCGTCGAAGCTACAGGAACTGGCGGACCACGCGACGGTGCCGGTCATCAACGGCCTGACCGAGGCGTCGCACCCGTGCCAGTTGATGGCCGACGTGATGACGTTCGAGGAACATCGCGGCCCAATCGCCGGACAGGTGATTGCATGGTGCGGCGATGGCAACAACGTCGCGCGAAGCTGGATCGAGGCGGCGGTACGCTTCGGGTTCACGCTGCGTCTGGCGACTCCGGATGGGTTGCGTCCGCCAGACGATCTGGTGGCGTGGGCACGCTCGCAAGGTGGCACGATCGAACTGACCGACGACCCCGAGGCGGCGATTGCCGGGGCGCGATGCGTTGTGACGGACACCTGGGTATCGATGTCGGACGATCCGCACACAAGCCGGCATAACCTGCTGGCTCCGTATCGGGTGACCAGCACGCTGATGGCTCAGGCCGCTCCGGATGCGTTGTTCATGCACTGCCTGCCCGCGCATCGCGGCGAGGAAGTTGATGCCGATGTGATCGACGGTCCGCATTCGGTGGTGTTCGATGAGGCGGAAAACCGCCTGCACGCGCAGAAGGGCGTGCTGGCCTGGGTGATGGGCGCTGCGCGGTAGGGATGTTCCTATGTCATGCGGGTGAATCTCGTGTGAGCCCGACCTGAATAATTGCGGGCCGAATCTGATCCTCTCGTGAGTGACAGCGGGTCAAGTGACCCACAGAACAATCGTGTACCGCATCAGGCCGTGCAATTCGTCTGCTGGCCGCAGATTTTGCGGACCTCCGAAATGTTGATCGCCGCCTTGCCGAGGTCCACAGGCTGCAAATGATCCGAACTAAGCCGTTCGCACAATACCGCTGAATAGAGCGGTGCCAATGATAACGGCCCAACTCGCAATAGACGACCGGCACCAGGCGACCGGCAGCGGCTCGGCACTCGGATCCCGCGAGCCTCGGGCTGGACTACGACGGAGTGTTGCCAACGGCACTGTTCGATGCATTGCGGTCGCGATTACGATCGGTTCCGATTCAGCGAAAAGTCCGGCGAGGTGAATGAAATGGTCACTCAGAAGCAGGCGAACACGACCAATCTGGCGCGAAAATCCGGAATATCGGTTAATCAATGCAATGGTACGAAATAATAAACAACGTGGCGAAATATAGATTATGCCGGCAGGCGCGCCGTGGTAAATATGATATCGTCCGTTGCTTGGGGGTCCGCTTCGTCGCTGTAAATAATACTTGAGTTTAGTCCAATTAACGAAAAAATGGTATGAGAAAAATCCGCACGCGCATATAAGATTGGTGGCGACGGTGCCCCAAGCCAGGGCAAAGCCGACGACGTTGCGTTGGTAAAAATCTCAGTTGCCACATGCACCAAACGGACACCGCCTGAACTCTGTTTGGAATGGCATATCGGAATGATCGGTTGGTTGCGCCGCTTATCTGGTCTTGTACACCGTTAGGCATATAATCAAATGAAAGGGAGAAATAGGATGAAAAATCTGATCGTCGCCGCAGCGGCTGTTTCCCTGTGGATTGGCGGCGCCTATGCGCAGTCCACCGTCAATACGACATCGTTTACGTTAGCACCGAATGCGGCGTTCATCAAATGCCTCGCCGCGGATGGCACCACTCCTCCTGCCGCGAGGGTGTTCCTCCGTCGCGGTAATTTGAACGATACGCTTGAGGTCCATGTCAGCGGGCTCAAACCAAATCTACAGTTCGATCTGTTCACGGTGCAGCGGAGTCCCTTCCTCGCGGATGGCACGAAAGATCCCGATTTCCCTGGAACGTTTGGCCTCGCATGGTATCAGAGCGACCTTGATGCCGACGAAAACGGCAACGCGAATATCCACGTGCCGCTGCGCTCGATCTTTCTTGACCAAATTTTCGGTTTTGATGGCGATAAAAACGCGGACGGCACCGTTATACTGCCGCCGGTCAATACCTACCATGTCGGCTTTTGGTTCAACATGCCCAGCGATGCCGCGCCCTGCGGTTTCGATGTGACCAAGCCCACACCATTCAACGGTGAGCATCAGGCAGGCCCCCTCGCGATGATTTCGAAACCTGTCGCGGCAACGAAACTTGGTCCGCTGTGCGTGTCCCCCGAGGAAGGCACACCGTGCAGCCCGACCCAGTGATCAGAGGCTCCGATCAAGGGGGACGATCGAAGGTCTGAGCGGGCGTGGCGGGACGCGTGAGCGTGCGCGCGTTCTGACAAAGGACCGATGCGCCCGATCCACGGCGTCGCGTTGTGACTCGATGCCGTGGACTGCAGTTGATATTGCGGCCAATTCGCATGACGACCGGAAACGCCAAACTCTCAACGCTGTACCATAAATAGGAACGGCTAAAAACTCGACTGTCGTATTTACGGCGTTTTGTCGCTGGAATTCTTCAATGAGTGCGATCGCATCTGCGTTCGGTCCTGAACCAGCGAGTCATCCGGCAAACGAGTGAACGCCCCAAAATCACGGACACGCCGGCGGGCCACTTGTCCGGCCGGGCGCCACACGATAATGTCGTTCCACGCCGAATACGACAGCGCTGGAGAACGCCATATGACCGGACTGAGCCGCCGCAGCCTGCTGACACACACCGCCGGCCTGGGCGTCGCGGCGCTGATGGGTGCGCAGGCCCGGGCGAATGCCCCGATCTCCGGCCACCAGGCTCCCGGCTTCTACCGCTTCAAGCTGGGTGACTACGAAGTCACCATCCTGAACGATGGCGCCCGCACGTTCCCGCTGCCGGACACCTGGGTCACTAACGTCGCCAAGGATCAGGCGCTCGGCGCCGCCGGTGAGGCGTTCATGCCCGCCGGCAAGGTCACGGTGCCGTTCAATCCAACCCTGATCAACACCGGATCGAAACTGGTCCTGATCGACGCCGGCAACGGACCGTCCCCCGATGGCGCCGTCGGCCTGCTGTTCCCCAACTTAGCCGCCGCCGGAATCAAGCCCGAGGACATCGACGTCCTGGTCCTGTCGCACCTGCACCCCGACCATATCAACGGCATCCGCACCGCCGACGGCGGCATCGCATTCCCCAACGCCGAAATCATCGCACCCGAACCCGAGTGGGCGTTCTGGATGAGCGACGACAACATGGCCAAGGCGACGACGCCCATCGACAAGAACTACTTTGTCAACACGCGGAAGATACTTGGCGGTCTGAACGACCGGGTCGGCCGTTACTCTTGGGACAAGGAAGTCGCGCCTGGCATTACCGCGATCGCCACACCCGGCCATACGCCGGGCCACACATCGTTCGCCATCGCCTCCGGCAACAGCCGCATGCTGGTGCAGTCGGACGTGACCAATATCCCGGAGCTGTTCCTGCGTAATCCGGATTGGCATGTCGCGTACGACCACGATCCCGACATGGCGCAGCAAACGCGGCACCGTTTCTACGACATGGCGGCGACCGAAAAGATGCTGGTGGCGGGGTACCATTTCTCGTTCCCCTCGGCCGGGCATGTGGAGAAGGCCGGCGCGGGGTATCGGCTGGTGCCGGTGGCGTGGAGTGCCGCGCTTTAGAGCGACAGGATCGCCGCCACCCGTTCCAACACGGCCGTCGCCAGCCGATCCGGCGCGGCCGCAATGAAGCGGACATGCCGGGCGACGTGGTCGATGCTCTTGGTCTGGTCGGCCAGCACCACGCCTGAGATGCGCCCTCCTGCCGGACTTGGCACCTCGAACGGCCAATCCCGCCGCGTGCCGGCGATCGGGGCGATGAAGGCGCAGCCCGTCAACGCGTTGAGCGCCCGTTCTTACAGAACCAGTCCGGGTCTTTTACTCGGTGAAACCTCCGAACTCATTCCAAAAATTTCGATCAAAAAAATGTAGAGACGGATTGATTTTTCGTGCCACCTGTTAACCATTTGTAAATCTTTCGCCTCCATCATGCGCCCGCATGTCAACACCACCCATCATCATCATCGCCGAACCCGACCACATGATCAGCAGTGCGCTGCGGGTGGAGTTCGACCGTGGCGGCTTTGTTCCGCTGCTCGCGGCAACCGGCCAGGAAGCCGAGGACTTTGCCTCGCAGACGATGGCCCATCTGGTCGTGCTGGATACCAGATTGCATCTGGGTGCTTACGATGCCTGCGTCCGCATTCGCCGGCGCCGGGGTTACGAGACGACGCCGATTGTCCTGACGACTCACGAATCGTCGCCCCGGGTCAACGCGGTGGCACACAAAGCCGGCGCCACGCTCGTGCTTCCAAAGCCGTATTCGGTGAGCGATCTGTTCACCGCGATCCAACCGTTTGTGGCGGCTGACGACCTGTTACTGACGCATCGCGCTCAGGCCGGCGGGTTTGGGGCGCCGCAACAATGGTGGCCGACTCCACCACCGACCTGGCAATCTGGAGCGGATTCGGCGCTGACCCGAAACGGCCAGCTTTTGCCCATCGTGCGCGGTAAGGGCGCCAAGATTCCGCTGGTCCGCCCCTCTTGACTTTGATGGCTGATACATCAGTATCCAATCCACGAATGGATAACTGATGTCTCACACATGATCACCGCTGGCCAAATGCGGGCCGCCCGAGCGCTGTTGGGGCTCGATCAACGGGCGCTGGCAGAACGTTCCGGGCTGTCATTGCCGACCATCCAGCGGATGGAGGCCAGCGATGGCCTGATCCGTGGCAATGTCGATTCCCTGATGAAACTGACCGGCGCACTGACTTCGGCCGGGGTCGAGTTGCTCGATGACAATGCGCCCAGCCGGGGTGGCGGACGCGGCGTGCGTCTGACAAATCCGTCGTCATGATCAGCACCGCCTGGATGATCCTGGCCCTGTTCGCGCTGGCCTTCGCCGGGATCGTGACCGCGCGTCTGGTGGTCGGGCGAGTCCTGGTTTACGGCGGCAGTTTGGTTCTGTGTGCCGGCTTTCTCTGCTCCGGCCTGATCGCTCTGGCCAGCCCGGTCCAGCATCTGGTTTTGCCCCTCGGCCTGCCCTGGATTGGCACCCATCTGAGGCTTGACGCTCTGTCCGGGTTTTTCCTGGCCCTCGTCGGCCTGGGTGGCGGGGGCGCCAGCCTGTTTGCCCTCGGCTACGGCCGGCACGAGGCACATCCCGAACGCGTCCTGCCATTCTATCCGGCCTTTCTGGCGGGCATGGCGCTGGTCACCATTGCCGACGACGCTTTCACGTTCCTGTTTGCCTGGGAGCTGATGTCGCTGACCTCCTGGGCCTTGGTGAAGGCGCACCACCAGGAAGACGGCAACGCGCAGGCCGGCTTCGTCTATTTGATCATGGCGACATTCAGCGGCATGGCGCTGCTGTTGGGCTTTGGCCTGTTGGCGGGCGAGCACGGCGGTTACGCGTTTGACTCCATGCGTGCCAGCCACCCGGACGTGACGGTTGCCGCCATTGTCCTCGTGGTGGCGCTGATCGGCGCCGGTTCGAAGGCCGGCCTGGTACCGCTGCACGTCTGGTTGCCGCTCGCGCATCCGGCGGCACCGAGCCATGTGTCAGCCCTGATGAGCGGGGTGATGACCAAGGTCGCCATCTACGGTTTCATCCGCATCGTGTTCGACCTGCTCGGTCCCAACCAATGGTGGGCGGGCACGATCGTGCTGGTGCTGGGTGGCATTACCGCCGTGCTCGGCGTGCTGCACGCCTTGATGGAGCGCGACCTGAAGCGGTTGCTGGCCTATTCGACGGTGGAAAACATCGGCATTGTCTTCATCGGCCTGGGTCTGGCGCTGGCCTTCCGCGCCACCGGATTCGAGGCTGGGGCTGCCCTAGCGCTGACGGCGGCGTTGTTCCACGCGTTCAACCACACCCTGTTCAAAAGTCTGCTGTTCTTTGGCGCCGGCGCCGTCCTGGACGCGACCGGCGAGCGCGACATGGAAACGATGGGCGGACTGATCCACCGCATGCCGCGCACATCGTTCGCGTTCCTGGTGGGCTGCATGGCGATCTCGGGTCTGCCGCCGTTGAATGGCTTCGCGTCGGAGTGGCTGACGTTTCAGGCCGTGCTGGTGCATCCCGAACTGCCGCAATGGGGCCTGAAACTGATGATCCCGGTGGATGGCGCGGCACTGGCTCTGGCCGCGGCGCTGGCGGCGGCGTGTTTCGTGCGTGCTTTCGGCATCGTGTTCCTCGGCCGCCCGCGCAGCGATGCGGCGGCGCAGGCGCGGGAGGTCGATCCGTGGTCAATCGCCGCGATGGCCGGCTTTGCCGCGCTGTGCCTGTTGGCGGGCATTTTCCCGGGCGCGGTGATCGACAGTATCGCTCCTGTGGCGCGGGCACTGACCGGCTCCCGCATGCCGATGCAGCTTGGCGACGCCTGGATGACCATTGCGCCGGTCGAGGCCAGCCGTAGTTCCTACAACGGGCTGTTGGTATTCGGCTTCATCACGGCCTCGATTTTGGTGACTGTCCTCACGGTTCATCGCTTCGGGTCCCGGCTGATCCGCCGGACGCCGGCCTGGGATTGCGGTTTTCCCGACCCGACGCCGGCGAGCCAATATTCCGCCGGCAGCTTCGCGCAACCGCTGCGGCGCGTGTTCGGTTCGGTGCTGTTCCAGGCGAGCGACACAGTCGATATGCCGCCACCCGGAGATAACCGAGCCGCCAGTATCGTCCGCCGGATCGCCGACCCGATCTGGGATACGATCTACGCGCCGCTCGGCCGTTACGTCGGTTGGATTTCAGACCGAGCGAATGTGCTGCAATTCCTGACGATCCGAAGATATCTGGGGTTTGTCTTCGCGGCTCTGGTCGTGCTGCTGCTGGCGTTGACGATATGGCAATGATGGTTGTCCACGGGTGCGTCGTCGTCCCGATGCGTAAGCTCTCATTACGCACGCTCTCATTTCGCACCCACGCGTTCTATACACATGCGTTACGCACCCTCCCGTTACGTCATGGCCCGGCTTGTCCGGGCCACCTATCGCGGCACCGTCA
>CAIZFE010000044.1 GCA_903932145.1 uncultured Rhodopila sp.
GTCCGTCTCGGCGGTTATGCCCCGACCCTGGCGACGACCGATGCTTCCAAGGTTCGTCTCGGCGGTTATGCCCCGACCCTGGCGACGACCGATGCTTCCAAGGTTCGTCTCGGCGGTTACGCTCCGACCCTGGCGACGACCGATGCTTCCAAGGTTCGTCTCGGCGGTTACGCTCCGACCCTGGCGACGACCGACGCTTCCAAGGTCCGTCTCGGCGGTTACGCTCCGACCCTGGCGACGACCGATGCTTCCAAGGTCCGTCTCGGCGGTTACGCCCCGACCCTGGCGACGACCGATGCGTCCAAGGTCCGTCTCGGCGGCTATGCCCCGACCCTGGCGACGACCGATGCGTCCAAGGTCCGTCTCGGCGGTTACGCCCCGACCCTGGCGACCACCGATGCCTCCAAGGTCCGTCTCGGCGGTTACGCTCCGACCCTGGCGACGACCGATGCTTCCAAGGTCCGTCTCGGCGGTTACGCTCCGACCCTGGCGACGACCGATGCTTCCAAGGTCCGTCTCGGCGGTTATGCTCCGACCCTCGCCACCACCGATGCTTCCAAGGTCCGTCTCGGCGGTTATGCCCCGACCCTGGCGACGACCGATGCTTCCAAGGTCCGTCTCGGCGGTTATGCCCCGACCCTGGCGACGACCGATGCTTCCAAGGTTCGTCTCGGCGGTTATGCCCCGACCCTGGCGACGACCGATGCTTCCAAGGTTCGTCTCGGCGGTTACGCTCCGACCCTCGCCACCACCGACGCTTCCAAGGTTCGTCTTGGCGGTTACGCCCCGACCCTTGCCACCACCGACGCTTCCAAGGTTCGTCTCGGCGGTTATGCTCCGACCCTGGCGACGACCGATGCTTCCAAGGTTCGTCTCGGCGGCTACGCTCCGACCCTCGCCACCCGCCGCTAATCCCTCCGCCGCGATGCGCGACATGCGCCCAGGAGGCTGATAAGAGCACGGACCGGGGCAAAACCCCGGTCATTTTTTGTCCGTATCCGCCCGAAGGATCCGCCACCGTGAAGACCGCCGCCCCGACCGAGGCCGTCGCCGAAAAACCGGCAGACAAGCCAAAGCTCGTCACCTTCCACCGGCTCATCTCTTCCGCTCGGATGCCGCAACGGGCCGACCGTTCCGCCGCCGGCTCCCTGCCGACCCGCGCTTTCCGCTATTGCGAGGCCGCGACCTCCGCCTCGGCCTTCGGCTATTACCTGTTTCCGCCGATCGGCTTTTCCGTCCAATGGGACGGACACGACATCATGTGGACGTTCGAGGGCGCGGGTGAGTGGCTGCCACTCAGCAAATCCGCGCAATTCCCTGGTTTTCGGGATCGCTTCGACTCGCTCGCCCCGGACGAGATCAAGGAATTCTCTCCGCCGTTCCTGAGTGCGTTGCAGGAACCCGGCCTGCTGCAGGTTTGGACCGGCCTGGTCGTGCGCACCGCCCCGGGATGGAGCCTTCTGGTTCGCTCGCCGGCCAATGTTCCCCGCTCCGGCGGCTGGGACGCCTTCGAGGGCATCGTCGAAACCGACCGCTGGTTCGGACCGCTGGTGACCAATCTGCGGCTGACCAAAACCAACGTCCCCATCGACTTTAAGCCCGACTATCCGCTGCTCCAGGTCCAACCGATCCCGCGCCATGTGTATGAGGATTCGACCCTCAACAATTACGAAATCGTCCCGGAACCGGAGCAATTGTCACCCGAGGATTGGGATGACTATTACGATACGGTTGTTCGTCCCAACAGCCAGGTCGTCCGGCCGCGCGGTCAATACGCCGCGGCTGCGCGCAAGCGGCGGAGCGCCGAAGCGGCAACGGATAACAAATAGGCAAGAAACGCAAAGTTTCCTGGACCTCCGATACACTTTTTAGCATCAACCGCTCATGAAAAAGACCACGGCGCAGGGCCAGCGGGCCACCATCTCCCGATTGGCCGCAATCATTCTTTGCGCCATGGCGCTGTTCACTGCTTCACCCGGGGCAAGCCGAGCAGGAGGTGTTTGCCCGGGCGATCCTGACATGGGCACGATGCGCCTGCCCCACCTGCACACCGCGATCTCTGTCGGCACTGAAGGTCTTATCGTTGCGCTGGGATCATCTTCGACCGCCGGTGCCATGGCATCGGACAGTTCCCACAGCTACCCGGCGGTTCTACAGGCCGCCCTGACCAAAGCCCTGCCGTACGCGCATTTCGCCGTTATCAACCGTGGAATCGGCGGCCAGGATGCACCCGAGGAAGTGATGCGCCTCGAAACCGACGTCCTCGCGGTGCGACCGCAACTTGTGATCTGGCAGGTTGGTGCCAACGGGGCCATGCGGCATGCCGACCCGGCCGAGTTCCACCGCATGGTGGAGGACGGTGTAGACCGGCTGGTGAAAGCCGGGATCGACGTCATCTTGATGGACAATCAGCGCACCCCGCGGGTCCTGGCGGCGGCTGAACATGGCGTCCTGGAAGACTCGTTGCGAGACGTTGCGCGGGAAACCGGCGTGAACCTGTTCTCCCGTAGTCACCTGATGGACGCATGGTCCGATGCGGGTGCGAAGCCGGCGCTGTTCACTGCTTCGGATGGACTGCATCAAAACGATCTTGGCTATCTTTGCGTCAGCCAGACCCTCGCCCGCCAAATCGTTGCGGCCATCAGCGGGCCGTTGGCTATTTCAGCCAGCCGTTAGCGCACCCGGGTTGTTCGACCGCAACGACAGAAAAGGCTGGACCCGATGACCGTCGGGCATCACCTAGTTCAATCCGGGATGGAGAACGATCGGGGCGTTTGCCACCGGAGGGTCGCTTTCGCGAATCCCCGCCAGCCTTAGTCCCTCGGCAAAATGCAATTTGTCGCTCTCCCGCTCCATCGGCGTGCCGGCAAGGAACCGTTCGATCGTGAAATCCGGTTCTATCGCCAACAGCCGGCGACGAATAATCGCGGCCTCCTGATCCAACCCCAAATGCCCAAGTGCTGACAGATAGGGCCGATAGGTTGCCGAAAATGACGGATTGAGCTGACTGACAGTACGGCCGACCTCTACCGCGCTGGTGTAATCATGTTTCATCACATGAATCACGCCGTAAAATCCGTCGAAGATAAATGCGTGCGGATCGAGCGGCGACAGATTTTTGTACCGTTTGATCCGCCGCTCCGCCTCATCGGGGTCACCGATATAGGCATGCGTCATGGCGGACAGCGCCCACGCCATCGCGAGGTTGGGATTGAGCGCCAAGGCCCGTTCGTGCAGCGCCACGGCCTCATGCAGCCGCTGGTGCAGGAAAGCGCGTACATGGCCACTGATGCACAGCCCGCGTGCGTCGAACGGATCGAGGACGATCGCCCGTTCCGCCAACTCACCGGCCTTTTCCATCGTCGCCTTGGGGTGGTCCGCCCAATCCTGCCCGACGAGGAAGATGTGCCAATAGGCATACCACGCGTGAGCGGCTGCATAATCCGGCTCCAGCGCGATCGAATCAGCCAGAAATTGTCCGGCCTGCATGTAGGCCTGCCGCTCCATCCGCCCCATCAGCGGGATCGCCCGCAGCATCAGGTCGTAGGCAGTGGCATCGACAGCCGGGCGATTCGTGCTTCGATTGGCTTCGATCAGCAGGATCTCGGGGTCGATCTGCGCGACAACCTCGGCGGCGATTTCGTCCTGGAGCGACAGCAGATCGTTGGTTTCCCGGTCGAACCGGCGCGCCCATACGATTTGGTTGTTCGCGCGCAGGTCCAACAGGCGCAGGCTGATCCGGATTTTGTTGCCGGCTCGCTGCACCGATCCGTCGAGCAAAAAGTCCAGACCGAATTCGCGCCGAATCGCGGCCTCATCCCGATTGTCCGCCGCGAAACGGTCCAGTGAGTTGGATGACACGACGAACAACCAGCGGAACAGCGAAAACGCGTTGGTGATTTCGTCCGCCAGCCCGGGTGCGAGATGCGCGTCCTCGTCCGACATCCCGATCAGACGGAACGGCATAACGCCGATATGGGCGCCTCCGCGCGAAACGGCCCTCCGTTTACGCGTCGCCGGCGAAACGTCAGGCGTCTCGGACTGCGGTTCCAGATCCAGGCCGGACTCCTGTGCCGGAGGCGACACGACAGGCTGCGCCGCGACCGGCGTGGCCCAAGGGGGCACCGAAGCCGGCGGCGCGACAGGGGCGTCCTGCGTTTGCGGCGGGCGCAACGGTAGCCGATTATGCGCCGGCCCGCGAATTTCATTGAGTAGCTTCTGTGTTTCCAGCGACGGCGCCGCATCCAGCAGGTCCGCCAGCACCGCTCGGCAACGATCGTAGGCCTGCACCGCCAGTCCGCGTTCGCCACGGGCCGCATGCGCTTTCATCAGAGCGCGCCAGGCGCCCTCATGTGAGCGATCGATCGTCAGCAGGCGTTGTGCCGCCGCGATCGCCCCATCGGGTTCCAGATTTTCCCGCAATATGGCCTCGGCGATGCCGCGCGCCCGGTCGCGCAATCGTTCCCGCTCCGCGCTCAGCCATGCGTCGAAGCTTGGATCGACGCCATCCAAATCCTCCAGCAGGTCACCGTCCATCAGCGCGAGCGACGCGGGATTGGCGGTGGTCGCGCGCATGACCTCCTCGACATCGATCCAAACGGCGCCCGGCCGCAGCGTCAGTTGATCACGGGTGATCAGCAGGATTTCAGCTTCCGCCGGCGCCAGGGCCTCCAGCAGCCGATGGACTTCCTGGCGCAGCGAGGCGCGGGCCTGTTCTTCAGGACGGCGGCTCCAAAGTTGTTCAGCGAGCCGGCCGCGCAAGACCGGACGCGGGGCCGCCATCGCAATACAGGCCAGCAAGGCGCGGGTCTTGCGTCCGACAGGCAGTACGTTCTCGCTGCGCACGGTCCAGGCTTCCATCTGGCCGATCAGCCGCAGCCGCACCACAACATGGTCAAGCGCGCCCGAGGGCGGTGACGGTGTCGTGAGTCGGGTTGGAAAGTCTGCCATCATGCCCTCGGGACCATCGCAATGATTGTAAAGTGTTACAACACCGCGCGCCATAGCTATCACCTCCTTAACAATTTCATTGCGTGCCGATTCGGCTCCGGACGAAGGTCAAAGCGGTCTGGTAGGCGGCTTCCGCGTCCATGCCGCTGGTGTCCAGCCGGTATGCATCGGCGGCGGCTTTAAGGGGGGCCGCCGCCCGAGCAGCGTCCTTGGCGTCGCGTTGAAACATATCCTCTTCGACCGTGGCGATTTCGGCCTCGATGCCTTTCGCCCGCAGTTCCAGCCAACGGCGGCGGGCGCGTTCGGACAGGCTCGCGGTGACGAACAGCTTGGCGACGGCATCGGGGAAGATCACGGTGCCGATGTCGCGGCCGTCCAGCACGGCGCCATCACGGGCACCGAAGCCACGTTGGAACGCAAGCAAGGCGACGCGCACACCCGGGATGGAGGCGACCGATGCGGCGGCGGCATCGGCGCGCGGACCGCGCAGATCGGAACGATCCAGGTCCGCGGGCTGTAACGATTGTGCCGCTGCTTCGGCGGTTGCCGCGTCGGCCGGATCACCCTGCGCATCCAGCACCCGCACACCAACGGCGCGATACAGCAGGCCGGTGTCGAGGTACGGCAGACCCAGCGTGGCGGCGAGACGGCGGGCAAGCGTGCCCTTGCCCGCGGCGGCGGGACCGTCGATCGCGACAATCGGCTTCATGAGCGGGCAACCGGACGGATGGCGGCGCCGATCGCGTTCATCAACTCAACAAACCCCGGAAAACTGGTGTCGATGAAACCGGCATCGTCGGCGGTGACCGGCGCGTCGGTGACCAGACCGAGCACAATGGCCGACATGGCGATGCGGTGGTCCATGTGGGTGGCGACCAGCCCGCCGCCCGCTGGTGGCACGCCGGTGCCATGGATGATCATGTCGTCGCCTTCGATCTCGATCCGGACGCCGTTGCCGCTCAGCAACGCGGCGGTCGCGGCCAGGCGGTCGCTTTCCTTGACCCGGAGTTCCTTCAACCCGCGCAGGCGTGTCGTGCCAGTCGCGCAGGCGGCGGCCACGGCGAGGATGGGATATTCGTCAATCATGCTGGGCGCCCGTTCCGCCGGCACATCGACGGCGCGCAGCGGGCCCGCGGTGACATGCAGGTCACCGACGGGTTCGCCGCCTTCCGTTCGCCGGTTCAGGATCAAGATGTTGGCGCCCATTTCTTCCAGGCAGAGGAACAGCCCGGTGCGCAGCGGATTCAAGCCAACCGCCGGAATGGTGACCGTGCTGCCGGGCACCAGCAACGCCGCGACCAGCGGGAACGCCGCCGAGGACGGATCGCCCGGCACGACCACATCGGCGGCGCGCAACTCCGGCTGTCCCTGTAGTTCGATGATCCGTCCTGATCCGCTGACCTCGACGCTCACCGTGGCGCCAAAGTGGCGCAGCATGTTTTCGGTATGGTCGCGGGTGGCTTCGGGTTCCTCGACCCGCGTGATGCCGGGCGCGTTCAGGCCGGCGAGCAGAACCGCCGACTTCACCTGGGCCGACGGTACCGGGACGCGGTAATCAAGGGGCAGAGCGTCCCGTGCCCCCTGAATCGCCAGCGGCAGGCGGCCGCCCTCCCGAGCGCTGAATTGAGCGCCGGTGGCGGATAACGGGTCGATCACGCGGCGCATTGGCCGGCCGCGCAGGCTGGCGTCGCCGGTCATCACGGCGAACAGCGGATGCGTCGCCAGAATACCGCACAGCAAACGGGCGGCGGTGCCGGAATTGCCCATGTCCAGCACGTCGGCGGGTTCGGTCAGGCCACCGATGCCGCGCCCGGCGACTCGCCAGATGCCGTCCGGGTCGCGAGTCACGTCGGCTCCAAGCGCGCGCATCGCGGCGGCGGTGCGTAAAACGTCCTCGCCGGTCAGCAGGCCGGTGATGCGGGTTTCGCCGATCGCCAGGGCACCGAACATCAGGGCGCGGTGGCTGATCGATTTATCGCCGGGAATGGCGATGGTTCCGTTCAGCGGGGCGGCCGCTTTGGCGGAGATCAGCGGGGTTGCGGCGGTTTCATCCATGGTTTGGGTCCGGTGTGTGACAGGTCTGAGGGCTTGATATCGGCTTTCGGTGCCACCGCATACCGCACCGCGATGCGATAAGCCATTTGACAGGGCGGCGTCGTTGATGGCATGGGCGCCGGCTGTTGTTCGAAGCCCCGATCGGGCGAATTTTGTGTCACGAAGGGCCCTATATACCCATGGCTAAGCCTGAACTCGGCACCAAGCGGGTCTGCGTTGCTTGCAGCACGCGATTCTATGACCTGACCAAGGTACCCGCCGTCTGCCCGAAATGCGGAACGGAACAGCCGCTGGATCAACCGCGTCCGCGCCGCACCGGCGGTAACGTCGTTGAGGACAAGCGTCCGAAGAAGGTCGCCACCACGGCCGAGGACGTCGATGTGGAAGTCGAAGGCGTCGAGGATGCCGAGGAAGACGTCCTGGAAGCGGCCGACGACCTGGAAGATGACGCCGACGTGATCGGTGACGACATCGAAGTCAGCAGCGACGGCGACGAACACGAGCAGTAGGCGGTTCGCCGGGGCGCCGTCTCGTGCGCCCCGGTTGTTCGCTCATACGCGGCCCATGATGCGCAGCCAAACCATGAGCAGCGCGTCATAGGGTAAGGCTGCGGTTTCCCGCAGCCTCCAGAACCATCGCCGTGTTTGGCTTGTGGCGGCCGGCACGTTCGGCGGCGGGCATAGGCGCGCCTTCAGTCCGGCCAAACGCAGCAGCAACAGGCAGCGCGGCAGATGATAGGCGCTGGTGCAGGCATAGACCGGCGGTCTGTCCGAACCGTTCGTCCCGTCATCCAGCATCCGGATCACCGCGCGCACCGAGGACAGCGTGTCGGTGCCGGTTGCCTCCTGCCTGATGGACCCCGCGGTAAAGCCGGCATCGATCAACTGCCGGGCCATCACCGTTGCTTCGGCGTCGCCGTAACGGCCCTTCGCACCTGTCGGAATGAACACCGGGCGGGTAAACCGGGCGCCGAACCGCGCCGCGGCGTCCACCCGGTGACGCAATGTCTGACTCGCCCGGCCGTCCGGCCGCACCGCCGCGCCGAAGATAATGATGATGGCATCAGGGGGACGGTCATGCATGGTGGGCGGGTTGACTTTCATTGGCTCCGTTTCTCATGCTCTCCGTCAATGGCCAAGCGGAGGAAACCATGCAGATGCTGACCGAAGCGGCGGTTCGCCAATACCGGCAGGACGGGTACTACGCACCGATCCCGGTGATGACTCGGCAGGAAGCAGACGCGTTGCGCGGCAAGCTGGAGGCGTTCGAGGCCGGGGCCGGCGCTCTAGCCGGAAAATTACGGCACAAATCGCATCTTTTGTTCACATGGTTGAACGATCTGGTTCGCCATCCGCGCATTCTGGACGCAGTGGAGGACGTGATCGGCCCGAACATTCTGTGCTGGGGCTCGTCGTTCTTCATCAAGGAGCCGCGCAATCCTGGATTCGTGTCCTGGCATCAGGATTCGACCTATTGGGGACTGGATCCGGCCGACGTGGTGACTGCCTGGGTGGCGTTGTCCGACAGCACGGCCGAGAACGGCGCGATGCGGGTGGTGCCGGGCACTCACAAATTGGATCAGGTGCCGCATCACGACACGTTCCGGCCGGAAAATCTCTTGAGCCGTGGGCAGGAGATCATGGTCGATGTGGATGAGCGGCAGGCCAGGATGCTCCAACTGAACGCCGGTGAGATGTCGTTGCACCATGTGCGGCTGATCCACGGGTCTGATCCGAATCCGTCCGATCTTCGGCGCATCGGCTTTGCCATCCGCTACATCCCAACGACGGTGCGGCAGGTGGCTGGCTCGCATGATCATGCGAGCCTGGTGCGCGGCGTGGACACGTATGGTCATTTCGAGCCGGAGCAACGGCCGGATGCGGACATGTCGGAGCGTGCGATTGCCTACCACGAGGCGGTGACCGGCGCCCATGCGGCGATTCTGATGCGTGAAACCGGCAAAGAAATGCGGGCTTGATTTTGTCCGCCGCCCAGCTCGCCATTCAGCGAGAGGAACTGCGCCGGGACGTCATTCGCGATATGGACGCTTTGGCCGATTACGTGGCAGCTCATGGCAATCCGGCGACTGAACTCCGAGCGATGTACTTGTCAATCAACACGGCCGGTGCGAGCGTCGGCCCGACGAGGCGATGCGCGCCTGACTTTTAGTGGACGCGGTTCCGTTGTAAGCCGGTTCGAAGAGAAAAAGGGAAACGAGATTATGTCCAAGCGTATCGCGGTCGTCGGTGCCGGAGCGGTCGGTGGTTATGCGGGTGCCCACATGGCGGCGGCCGGTCACGACGTCACGCTGATCGATGCGTGGCCCGAGCACGTGGAGCAGATGAAGGCGCATGGCATGGAGATCTTCGGTATGACTCCCGAGGAGCGGATGACCGTCAAGGTCAACGCCATGCACCTGACCGAAGTGCAGAATCTCGCCAAACAAAAGCCGATCGACATCGCGTTCATCTCAGTCAAGTCATACGACACGGTGTGGGCCACGACGATGATCCGGCAATACCTGTCCGCCTCGGGTTGCGTGGTGTCGATGCAAAATTGCATCAATGAAGAGCGTGTCGCCGGTGTCGTCGGCTGGGGCCGCACCCTGGGCTGCATCGTGACGGGCGGCGTCGGCGTCGATCTGTATCAGCCGGGGCATATTCGGCGCGGCTATGCGAAACGTCCCGATATCAAATCGTTCTACGTTGGTGAGCCCAGCGGCAGGATCACCAAGCGGGCCGAGGAAATCGCCGACATCATGTCGAGCATTGATGCCTCCAAGGCGACCGACAATCTGTGGGGAGAGCGCTGGACCAAGCTGTGCGTCAACGGCATGCGCAACGGGGTCTCGGCCGCGACCGGCATGGGCGGCAACGCGCGCGATAACCATGCCGCCGTTCGGCGGGTTTGTATCCAGCTCGCGGGCGAGTCCGTTCGGGTCGGGCAAAAGCTGGGCTACAAACTCGGGAAGATCGGTGCGCTGCCGTTTGAGATGGTGGCGGAAGCGATGGAAGGCAACGCGACCTCTTACAAAGAGATCGAACGCCTGATGACCGAAGGTGGCGCCGGGCAGGCGGAACGCAGCGACTACCAGCGTCCGTCCATGGCGCAAGACATGGAAAAGGGTCGCCGCACGGAAATCGAGTTCATGAACGGCTTCATCGCCAGCGAGGGTGCGCGGGTGGGTGTGCCGGCGCCGACGCATGAGATGCTGACGCGGCAGGTCCTGCGGGTTGAGCGCGGCGAAATACCGGCTCGGCCAGAGAACGTTTTGGTCAACAGCTAGAGGACGGTTCGGGCAGGCAAAGTCGTCTTATCGTCGTGGCCCCGACAAAGCCGGGCCACGACGATAAGTTAGAAGGCGTGTTGGCCTTACGCCGCCGCCGCCAGGACCGCATCGCAAATGCGCCCCACATCTTCATCCGTCAGATCCGGGTGGATCGGCAGCGCGAGTATACGCCCGGCCAGATTTTCCGAAATCGGCAGCGCCGAACCGTCGTGTTGGGCACTGTAGGCGGGTTGCCGATGCAGCGGACGGGGGTAATAGATCGCCGTCGGCACGCCATCGGCGCGCAAGGCGGCCTGGGTGCGATCGCGGGCGGCCTCATCCGGCAGCAGAATGGCGTAGATCGCCCAGGCGCTGGTGCTGTTTGCGACCCGCTTCGGCGTGGTCACGGCGTTGCCCAGGCGCTGGTCATAGACGCAGGCGATGCGCTCCCGAGCCTCCAGTTCTTCCTTGAAGACACCGAGCTTGGCGAGCAGGACGGCGGCCTGGATGGAGTCGAGGCGTCCGTTCATGCCGGTACGAAGAACCTCGTAACGAGTCTTCCCCTCCCCGTGCGTGCGCAGGCTGCGATACAGGTCGGCCCGCTCTTCGCTTTCGGTAAACAGAGCGCCGCCGTCGCCGTAAGCGCCCAGCGGTTTGGACGGGAAGAAGCTGGTCGCGGTCGCGTCGGCCTGGGTGCCGATCATGGTGCCGTTCAAAGATGCACCGAAACTCTGCGCGAGATCATCCAGCAGGAACAGATCGTTCTGCCGGGCGATGGCCACCAGCGCGGGCCAGTCGGCAGGCTGCCCGAACAAATCGACACCAATGATCGCACGCGGCTTCAGCGTCCCGGCGGCGCGGACATCCTCAATCCGCTTCACCAGATGCGCCGGATCAATTTGGAATGTGCGCGGATCGACATCGACGAACACCGGCGTCGCACCCAGCAGCAGCGGCACCTCGGCGGTCGCGGTGTAGGTGAAGGCGGGCAGGAACACCGCGTCGCCGCGACCGATCTCCTCGGCCATCAGGGCAATCTGCAATGCGTCGGTGCCGGAACTGACGCTGACGCAATGCTTTGCACCGCAAAACCGCGCCAATTCGGCCTCCAGCTCCCGCACCTCGGGGCCGAGGACGAACTGGCAATGTTCCAGCACCGTGTCGAGGCGGCGGCGCAGATCGACAGCAATGCGGGCTTGCTGGGCCTTCAGATCAAGGAACGGAATGGCACGTGACGTGTTGGACATGAAACCTCTGTTCAGGCGCGGATCTCGCCGGCGGAGCCGTCGATGTTGTGTTCAAATTCGGGGATCAGCCGCCCCAGCAGCGTCAATGCCAGTTTCACCTGACCGCCACGGCAGGCGCTTTCAAGCTCCTCCAGGGCGCGCGCCACGATGGCCGGGTCGGCGGTGCGGGGAGACGCCATCAGCAAACCAGCATAACCGGTGGGGACCGGAGGCTCTTTGCCATGGAACAATTCCTCGAACAATTTTTCGCCCGGGCGCAAACCGGTAAATCGGATCTCGATATCGTGATCCGGTTGCATGCCCGCAAGGCGGATCATCTGCCGAGCCAGATCGACGATTTTGACCGGTTCACCCATGTCGAGCACAAAGATGCCGCCATCCTCGCCCGAAGGTAGCGACGCGCCGTTGACGCCAAGGACACCGGCTTGCAGCACCAGACCGACCGCCTCGCGCACCGTCATGAAGTAGCGCTGCATGTCGGGATGTGTGACGGTCAGCGGCCCGCCGCGCGCGAGTTGGCGCTGGAAAAGCGGCACAACAGAGCCGGTGGACCCAAGCACGTTGCCGAAGCGGACGGTGATGCAGCGCATGCCATGATGGGTGGTGCGGGCCGCGATATCGAGTCCCTGGCAATACATCTCGGCCAGACGCTTGGACGCGCCCATCACGCTGGTGGGGTTGACCGCCTTGTCGGTCGAAATCAGCACCATTGCCAGCGCGCCGGCTGCCCTGGCGGCATCGGCGACGTGACGCGTGCCGGCGGCATTGGTCGCCAGCCCCTCCAGCGGATTGGCCTCCACCATCGGTACGTGTTTCAGCGCCGCCGCGTGAAACACCAGCTCCGGCCTGTATTCCTCAAAAACCGCTCGGATTCGTGCCTGGTCACGAACGTCGGCAATCAAGGTGCGGCGATGAACCTGAGGGTGCGTTTCAGCCAGTTCCAGGTCGATCTGCCACAGGGCGTATTCGCCGTTGTCCAGCAGGATCAGCGTGCCGGGTCCGAACGCGGCGACCTGGCGGGCAAGTTCGCTGCCGATCGTGCCGCCCGCACCCGTGACGATCACGCGGCGGCCCTGGATCAGACGGGCCATGCCGTCGCGATCGACAGGGACCTGCGCGCGGTTCAGCAAGTCCTCGATCACGACCGGGCGCAGTTCGACGGAACGCGACCTGTCCGGATCGGCCAGGGCGGTTGGCCGCGGCGCCTGTCGGACCTGAAGACCGAACCGGTCGGCCTGCGCGAGGACCCGGGCGAGTCGGGCGCCTGAGAGTTCGGGCGTGACAAAGACAAGCGTGCCTGGCAGCCGGTCTTGGGATCGGAGCTGGTCGAGAACGGCGGCAGCGTCGTTCAGCGAACCCAGAATGCGGTGCCCCTGTATGCGCCGGCCGGTCTGACGATCCGAAGACGCGAGCAGACCCTCTACCCGGAAGGCCTGACGGCGGTCTTGCGACAGGGCACGCAGGAAAAGGTCGGCGTCTTCGATGCTGCCGACAAGAAGGGTGGACGCGGCATCGAGATGGGGTGATTTCGCGGCGGGACGGTCACGGCGCCAACGGTAAGCGACTCGGGGCGCACCGAGCGCCAGGAGAAGCGTGAGCGCGTAAATGGCGGGAAACGCCGGGTTTGGTTGGGCGATCCCGGCGAGGGTGGTCGCACCGGTGAACAGGACGGCGCCCAGGGCCGCACTGGCGACAACCGTGAGCAGGTCGCCAATGGCGGCAAAGCGCCAATACTGGAGGGACAGGCGAAAGGGAATGCCTGCCAGCAGCAGGGTCAACGCCCCAAGTGGAATTGTCCAAAACGGTACGAAAGCGTGCGCGGCCGGATCAGCGAGCCAACGCGCAACAGGGACAGACAGGGCGGCCAAGGCACCATCAAAGGCGACATTGACGGCAATACGGATCAGGGAACGCGTCGCAGCCATGCGGCGGGGTATAGCGTGGCT
Organism: uncultured Rhodopila sp.; assembly: GCA_903932145.1. GTDB lineage: Bacteria > Pseudomonadota > Alphaproteobacteria > Acetobacterales > Acetobacteraceae > Rhodopila. Next base: position 13,467 of record CAIZFE010000044.1, read on the forward strand.
GCGACGAGCGGCATAGCGGGGTGATTTGCATCAATTTGTTTCAGAACTTCAATTTATCAGCATCAGCGCATCGGCATGTCCGACTGTGGCAGGCTTGATCATACCGGCCGAGGCGACGCGCACCGAATGCAGGGTGCCTTCGATCTCCCGCGTCCAAAAATCGAGGAATTTGCGCAGCACGGGATAACGCGGGGCGATGTCGAGTTCCTGCCAGATATACGTCTGTAACAGATTGGGATGGTCCGGGAGGTGGTACACAATCTCAGCGGTGGTGATGCGGTAATCATGCAACTGCCGAACAAGGCTCATGGTTTTCCGGCTTCCCTTCAGAGCGCGCATCCTGGCCTGGATCTGTCCGGGTTTGAACGAGACCGGCTGGACCATCGGATCATGTCGGATCAAAGCCGGACGGTGCAACCAGAAACACAAATTTTTCAACAACTTAGCACTCTCGCGCAAAGAGTGCTGCCAAATGCTTGACAGGTGAACCCAGCAGGGTTAGATCGCTGGCACTCCCATAGCGGGAGTGCTAACAATCGGCGGGGCGCTCATCGGAGGCCCGTGTTCGGTTGTGGCATCCGTTCAATCATTGACTGAGAACGAACTCAGGAGCGTCTTAAAATGAGTTTCCGCCCCCTGCATGACCGGGTCGTTGTCCGGCGCCTGACCGCTGAGGAAAAGACTGCCGGCGGGATCATCATCCCCGACACCGCCAAAGAGAAGCCGATGGAAGGCGAAGTGATCGCCGTCGGTCCCGGCGCACGCAACGAAGCGGGCGCGATCGTCGCGCTCGACGTGAAGGCCGGCGACAAGATCCTGTTCGGCAAGTGGTCCGGCACCGAAGTGAAGCTTGATGGTGAGGAGCTCCTGATCATGAAGGAGTCCGACATCATGGGCATCATCACGACGACCGCCACTGCCGGCAAGAAGAAGGCCGCGTAAGCGGTCTTTCCGAAAGCCTAGGTTATCCGATCCCGGACGGGCCACTTCCTGTCCGGGGGACGAACCTGTCAGACGACGTAGTCACACACAGACGAGGAACAGAAGAAAATGGCTGCAAAGGACGTTCGCTTCGGCGGCGAAGCCCGCGCACGCATGCTGCGTGGCGTAGATATCCTGGCCGACGCCGTGAAGGTCACGCTGGGCCCCAAGGGTCGTAACGTGGTTCTGGACAAGAGCTTCGGCGCGCCGCGGATCACCAAGGACGGCGTCACCGTCGCCAAGGAGATCGAGCTGGCTGACAAGTTCGAGAACATGGGCGCCCAGATGGTGCGCGAAGTGGCCTCGAAGACCAATGACATCGCCGGCGACGGCACCACGACCGCGACCGTGCTGGCCCAGGCCATCGTGCGCGAAGGCGCCAAGTCGGTTGCCGCCGGCATGAATCCGATGGATCTGAAGCGCGGCATCGACAAGGCCGTCGCGGCCGTCGTCGAAGAGCTGAAGAAGCGTTCGAAGAAGATCACCACCCCGGCGGAAACCGCCCAGGTCGGCACGATCTCCGCCAACGGCGAAGTCGAAATCGGCAAGATGATCGCCGAAGCGATGCAGAAAGTCGGCAACGAGGGTGTCATCACCGTCGAAGAAGCCAAGGGCATTGCCACTGAACTCGACGTTGTCGAGGGCATGCAGTTCGACCGCGGCTATGTCTCCCCGTATTTCATCACGAATGCGGAGAAGATGATCGCCGAGATGGACCAGCCCTACATCCTGATCCACGAGAAGAAGCTGTCCGGCCTGCAGCCGATGCTGCCGCTGCTGGAAAGCATCGTGCAGTCCGGCCGTCCGCTGGTGATCATCGCCGAAGACGTCGAGGGGGAGGCCCTTGCCACTTTGGTCGTGAACAAGCTGCGCGGCGGGTTGAAGATCGCGGCCGTGAAGGCCCCTGGCTTCGGGGATCGCCGCAAGGCGATGCTGGAAGACATCGCGATCCTGACCGGTGGCACCGTGATCAGCGAAGACCTTGGCATCAAGCTTGAGAACGTGAAGCTCGCGGATCTCGGCAAGGCCAAGAAGATCGTGATCGAGAAGGAAAACACCACGATCGTCGAAGGCGCCGGCAAGAAGAACGACATCCAGGGCCGTTGCACGCAAATCCGGGCGCAGATCGAGGAAACCACCTCTGACTACGACCGCGAGAAGCTGCAAGAGCGTCTGGCGAAGCTGGCCGGCGGCGTGGCCGTCATCCGCGTCGGTGGCAGCACCGAAGTGGAAGTGAAGGAGCGCAAGGATCGCGTGGACGACGCGCTGCATGCGACTCGCGCCGCGGTTGAGGAAGGTATCGTTCCGGGCGGCGGCGTTGCCCTGGCCCGTGCATCCCTGATTCTGTCCAAGCTGAAGGCTGACAACGACGACCAGCGCGTCGGGATCGAGATCGTGCGTCGCGCGGTGCAGACCCCGCTGCGTCAGATTTCCGAGAATGCCGGTGAAGATGGCGCCGTGATCGCGGGCAAGACCCTCGAGAACGACAGCTACAACTTCGGCTTCGACGCTCAGTCGGGCGAGTTCAAGGACCTGGTCAAGGCCGGCATCATCGACCCGACCAAGGTTGTGCGCACGGCTCTGCAGGACGCGGCGTCCGTTGCCGGCCTGCTGATCACGACCGAAGCGATGGTCGCCGATCGTCCCGAGAAGAAGGCTGCCGGCGGTATGCCCGGCGGCGGCGGCGGAATGGGCGGCATGGGCGGAATGGGCGGCATGGACGGAATGGATTTCTAATCCATTCGTTCACGGCGTTATGTTACGAAGGGGGCGGGCCGCAGGGTCCGCCCCTTTTTCGTTGGGGGACGCCTTCCATTCATCGAGACTTGTGGATCCCTCGGAAGGCATGACCGTAATGGGAATCCGGCGAACTGACGAATCCGCACGACTACACTGCGAACCGTAACGTAATCCGCCGGCGTGCAGACTTTTCACATTTTAGACGGGTCTGTTATAATGTTATATTTCTCGCGTCGTTGTTGCGCCAGACGCTATCGGGAGTCCTTGACCAATATGCTTAAAAGGTTAGCGGTGTTGGCATTGATTTGCATGACAATACTATGCCCCATATTCCTCGCCGCGCAGGTCTATTTGGCAGTACTCCATCGATTAATATCTGATGGATGGTATGGAGTGGGGTTCTCCGCGCTGCTTCTCGCTCCCTTTTGGTTAGCCGGTTACATGGCAATGACCCGCGGCAGATTCTCCCTGTCATTTTTGGCTTCGAGCATCGGTCTTTTTATAATTTTTGCCTACGTTGGAGTCACTCTGACTCTATGGCTTGAAGCGACTCTATGGATTGAAGCGCCAAGGGTTTGATGCAGGCTGCACGGACATTCGGAATTCAAGATTTTGGAACTAAATCTCTGCCAAACTACTTAATCGGTCGTTTTTAACGCAATAATCAAAAATCACCCGGCAGTAAAGGGATACGACATACGTGGCGTTTCGCCTCACGGAATCCCATCCACATGGGCAGTCAGAGTCACGCCAAGCGCCCGAGCGACACCAAGGAGGGTTGTCAGGCGAGGATCGCCGTTCTCGCTCAGCGCCTTATACAGATCCTCCCGCGTGACACCCGCCCCCGCGCAACGCCGTCATGCCCCGAGCCCCCGCGATCACGCCCAAAGCCTGGCTGACATAGCCCGCGTCGCCGCTGGCGAGCGCGTCGTTCAGCAGTTCTTCCTGTGCCTCCGGCGAGGTCAGATAGCGCGCCGCGTCGAATGGTTCAGTCCTCACCATCAGTCATGCTCCAGTTCGTCGGCCAAGGTCCTGGCCCGGGCAATGTCCCGCGATTGCGATCGTCTGTCCCCGTCGCAGGGCAGAATGATCGAACGATCAGCCCCACGCTGCGCGAGGCGGCCGTACTTAGAGTCCATCCAGAGCCGGATTTACGACGGGCTTGACGCGAAGCGCCCCACCCCAAATGATGTTGGTGCCATTTGGTAACGCTACTCACATCCCTGAAACGGCCCGGCGACACAGCCCTACCTCCATCGGTCCAACTTCAAAGAAGATCGCCCAGCTTAAGAAGGAAATAACCGAGTGTCCGCTACGCCGCCCGAAGTCACGCCGGTAAGCGACCCGGAAACCCTGCCGCTCGGTGAAAAAACGACAAATGTGGTTTTTCCCTATTGCTCGACATCTACCGGCAGGAACCGGGTGTTTAGGAGGATGTTCATCGAACCTTGCCGTTTTTTGCTACGGCTTTGGGGCTGATCGTGGCGTCGCTGAACTACTCGGCAACTCAGTTACCCTCTTGGGGCGCGGTCTTGAAATCTTGCGGCCAACCCGGATCGCCGCACCTCAATTGGCTAATCGTGCCGTGCTCGTGGTCTGTGTTGCTTGCCGGGCGGTTTTTGCTTGTCGTCGTAGGTTTGAGCGGCGCCGTATTATCGTATCTCGCGCTGGCGACGAGACGGCGCGACTATAAGCGGATCGGGCCGGAGGGTGTGATTCTCAGGCGAGCACGCGACCTCCACAATTACCACGCCGGCGCGGGACTCAGGGACGACGGACTCGACACGGCGGCGATGATCGATATCAGATCGCAATTACTTGACACGTTTTCCGAGGTTGTCCCGATCAACCGCGAGGTGACCTTGCAACGATACCACTACCGCGCCCGGGCGGTGTTAAGCCTCTTATGGAGCTTGTTCTTTGCCTTGCTCGCCACATGCTCATCATAGCCACGGCGAAATTTGGCATTATCGAGGCTTCACCGCGACAAACGACGCTTCGCCGACGCAGAATGCACGCCACCCGGCACCACAGGGCGCCCCTGAGCCGGCCGTAAAGCCGAGTGGAAACATGACGTTCACCGTCCAAAAGGGCGCTGATGCGCTCCCGTCCCTGAAGAAGTAGCAGTCGCGCGGCGAGACGGCGCGCCTCGCGTCGGCGTCAGTCTTGCCGCCCTCCGCCGATCGGATCAGCGGCGCCAACCGCCTCCATGACCCCAACCGCCGCCGACGCCGACATAGCCGCCACCGTAATAAGGTCCGCTGTAGCCGTATGCCGGATACGCCGGATAGGCCGGGTAAACCACGCAGCCACCGAGCATTCCGGCCAAACCAAGGGCGGCCAGCGTGAGGATCGTGCGCGAGCAAATTCGATTTGCCATGGGCGAGTTCCTTCTTGCAGACCTCCATCACATGGGCAGTGCTCACGGCGTTTTGGCGGCGGACAAGCGTCAAACCTGTGGCATGCAGCGGTGCGAGAAACCGCCACACGCCGGACGTGTTTTGGCCATCGTCGGGGATGATCATCGTTCAATCAAATGGTGCGATCGGATGCCCGGGATGCGCAGAAACACTCGATTTTTCCGCTTAACGGCCAGCGTGGCGATCACCGCGCTGCTATGGGACATAACCCTGCCGCCGGCGGCATTCGCCCAACCGGCGCCTCCGCCGATTCCGCAACTCTACACACCCCAATCCCAAACCGACCCGCCCGCTCGGGTTGGTCGCATCGCTCGCATCAACGGCACGGTCTCATTCCACAATCAGGGCGATGCAGACTGGAGTCCGGCCAGCGTCAACTATCCCGTCAGCACCGGCGAGGCGTTTTGGACCGAACCGGCATCCACCACGGAACTCGAAATCTCCGACAGCCGAATCGTTCTGGCACCGGCCACGCAATTGGATATCGCGACGCTCGATACGAATGGCGTGCAGGCCGTGGCCGCACAGGGCGAGACCTACCTGCATCTGCGCGACCTGACGTCGAATGAAACGTGGGTGGTGCAGACTCCGCGCGGGCTGGTCCGGCTTGGCGGCCCCGGTCGATACGACTTCATTGTTGGATCAACCGAACAGCCGACCCTCGTGACGGTCGTGGATGGATCGGCGGATATAGAAGGCGCGGGCATGGCGCTGCACATTGGCAGCGGACAAACCGCGACGATCGCCGGTTCGGATACGCTTCAGGGTTCGGTTGGACCGGCTGTGCGCGATCCTTTCCTGACGGCGACGTTGAACGCCGAACGCCCGTCAGCGGCGGTGCCAGTCCCTGCACCGGTCGTGGCGATGCCCGGCGGAAGCGACCTGGCCGGATACGGTAACTGGGCGCCTGCTCCGGAGTTTGGACAGGTGTGGTACCCGCCGGTCTCGCCAGATTGGGTGCCCTATCGCGACGGTCACTGGGCGTACGTGGCCCCCTGGGGCTGGACCTGGATCGACGATGCGCCGTGGGGTTTCGCACCCTTCCACTATGGGCGGTGGATCGAAATCGATGGCCGCTGGGCCTGGACTCCCGGCAGCTATGCGGCCGATCCGCCCGTCTATGCGCCGGCGTTGGTCACGTTCATCGGCATTGGCGCGGGAATCGCCGTCGGAGCCGCCCTCGCCGCCGGGACCATTGGATGGATACCGCTCGGCCCCCATGAACCGTTCCATCCCTGGTATCGCGCATCGGATCGTTACAGGCAGCAGATCAACGTCAATCACGCGACGAACATCAACAACACGGTTACCCTCGATAACTACATCAATCGTCGGGCCGCAACCGCCATTCCCGGTTCGGCTATGGCAACCTCGCGGCCGGTGCAGTCAGTCGTCCAGCCGGTGACACCACAGCAGATCGCGATCGCCCGGCCGATTATGGGCCAGCAGCCGGTGCGGCCGACCGCTCAGACGGCCGGCCTCACCCCGGCGGTCGCCCGGCAGTTCCAGTTGGACCAGACCGTGCGTTCGGCGCCCGGGCCGGCGATACGCTCCGCTTCACCCGGGGTCGGGGGCATTGGTTCACCCCGTACGGGCATTGGTGTTCCCCGGCCGGATTTTCATGCGCCCGGCGTCAATCCGCCGATCTATCAGCCGCCTTCCCCGGGACTGCCCCGGCCGAATGGACCGCGTTTCGGCACGCCGGAACCAGCTATCGGCGCGCCCCTCCCATTTGTTCGGCCAGAGCCAACACCGGTAAGGCCGGAAGGACCCCATGCGGACTATCGGCCGTTGCCCCGGGTGGTGACGCCGCACCCGATCGAGCAACACGAACACCAGCCAAGCGCCCTGTCGCGTCCCGAACCGCCCCGCTTCTTGCCGCCCACGCCCGTCCCGCATGCCGAACCGCCGCGCTTCGCACCACCCGCGCCGCGATCGGAACCGCCGCGTCCAGCCGCCTCCGCACCGGAAGCCCATGAAAAAAGATCCGGTGAGCGCTAACCCGACCGCTTGCCGTCTCACGCGCCGGCCGACGGACTCAGACGACTGCATCGGTGATCGTCTGCGGATACGGGACGGAGCCGCGAAACGACGGCCGTTGTTCCAGCCGGTCACTCAACGCCGCCAGGTTGGGATGATGCGCCCGCCAAGGATAGTCCGGCCACCGAACCGACATATAGCCGGTGACCGTCCCGGCGGCGATATCGGCCAGACCGAAACGGTCCCCAACGACATACTCGCGGTCGCCGGCAATGCGGGCGAGTGCCGCGATGCCGCCATCGATCTTGCGCTGCTGGCGCGCCATCCAGGCCTGACTGCGATGCTCCAGCACCCGGTGACGCTCAAAGAACAACAACACGAAGGCATCGCAGACGCCGTCGCACAGAACCTCCACCTGGCGGGCAGCGAGCGTGCCGTCGATGTCGTCAGGCAACATCGGTGGCATCGGATATTTCGCCTCAAGATACTCCAGGATGAAACGAGACTCGTAGATCGAGGACCCGTCATCCAGAATCAGGACGGGCAATTTCTCCAGCGGGTTGTATTGCGGCGTCCTGGTGGTGCTGTCCCAGGGAACCTCGGTCTGGAGTTCGAACGGGATTCCCTTTTCGGCCAGCGCGATACGGACCTTGCGGGCGTATGGGCTGGGCGTGGCGCTGATCAGTCGCAACATGGTCGTCTCCCGTCCGTTTCTCAATCAATCGATAACGATCCGGGGGCCGGCGCCTCGCGCGGCCGGCGCACCGGACACCTTCTCCCACACCCGCGTTGCCAGTTTGGCGTAGGCCATCGCCGCGTCGCTTTCAGGCGCCAAGGCCGCGATCGGGGTGCCGGCATCGGACGCCATCCGGATGTCCAGCAACAATGGGATCTCGCCCAGGAATTCGGTGCCCAAACGAGCAGCCTCGGTTTTCGCGCCGCCATGACCGAAGATGTCGGCGCGATGGCCGCAGTTCGGACAGCAATAAAAGCTCATGTTTTCGACAAGACCCAGCACGGGGACTTTGGTCTTTTCGAACATGCGGACGCCGCGGCGGGCGTCGATCAGGGCGATGTCCTGCGGGGTGGAGACGATGACCGCGCCGGTCAGCGCCACGCGCTGCGCCATGGTCAACTGCGCGTCGCCGGTCCCCGGCGGCATATCCACCACCAGGATGTCGAGCGCACCCCACTCGACCTGCCCCATCATCTGTTCGAGAGCGCCCATGACCATCGGGCCGCGCCAGATCATCGGGGTTTCCTCATCAACCAGGAAGCCGATCGACATGCAGGACACGCCCCATGCCTCCAGCGGGATCATCTTGTCGCCCTTGACGACGGGCTTCCGGTTCAGTCCGACCATGCGCGGCAGGCTGGGTCCATAGATATCGGCGTCCAGCAGGCCGACCTTGTGCCCCTGGCGAGCGAGCGACACCGCGAGGTTCACCGCCACGGTCGATTTACCGACGCCGCCCTTGCCGGACGCGACCGCCACGATCGCTTTCACATCAGGCAGCAACAGCGCCTTCCCGGCGGGACCGCCGGCCGGAGCGCCGTGACTGTGGCCGTGCGCGGGGGCGGGTTTCGCAGCCGGCGGCGGCGCTTTGTGCGCGGTCAGGATCGCGGTGGCGTTGGTCACGTTCGGCTGGCGCATCAGCAGGGCTTCGACCTCCCGCCGCACCGGCTCCATCGCCGCGGCATGCGCGCGGTCGGTCAGCAGCGTTGCCTGGACAAGACCGCCCCGCACCTCGATGCCTTCGACCAGGCCCGCGGTGACGATGTCCCGCCCGGAGGCCGGGTCCTTGATCGCGCGCAAAGCCGCGCGCAGGGCATCCGAAGAAGCATCGACCATGGCTGTATGAACCCTATACCTTGCAAACCTGAGACGGGCGGCGGATAAGCACCCCGACGCGTGCGCCTGTCCAGACTGATATGGCGCATCATACCGTTTCCGCCAACGGCTCGCGCATCGGGCGATTCGACAGGAGACACCCCATCATGCCATGGAACAACGGCGGTCCCGGACCGTGGGGCAACCCTTCAGGCGGAAACGACGACAACAAGCCGACGCAGGGTCCCTGGGGCAAAAAGGCGCCTAATAAGGATGAGCCTGGCCGTCCCGACCTGGATCGCGGCGCGCCGCGTCCCGATCGCCCGACCGGTGGCGGCGGTGGAGGCGGCCCGTTTGGCGGTGGTCCGTTCGGTGGCGGCAATCCGCCCGATTTGGACAAACTAATCGAGCAGGCCCAGAGCTTCATTCGCGGCATGGTGGGCGGCGGTGGTGGCGGAGGTCGCCGCTCGGGTGGTAGCCCATTCGGTGGTTTCGGCAACAGCCGCGGACTTATGTTCCTGCTTTTGCTGGTCGTCGTGGTCTGGTTCGGCGGCGGCTTCTACCGCGTGCAGCCGGACGAGCAGGGCGTAGTGCTGCGCTTCGGCGCGTACTCCTATTGGACCCCGCCCGGCCTGCATTGGCATCTGCCCTGGCCGATCGAATCGGTCGAGCTTCCCACGGTTACCCGCATCAACCGCACCGAAATTGGTTATCGGTCCACTACCGGCGGCAACGTCGAGTCAGGTCACGACAGCGCTGGCCGGGACGTCCTGGCCGAGAGCCTGATGCTGACCGGCGACGAAAACATCATCGACATCGATGTCGCGGTGTTTTGGCGCATCAACAATGCCTCCGCATTCCTGTTCAACACCGCCAATCCGGAAGCTTTGGTTCGGGGTGTCGCGGAAAGCTCCATGCGTGAAGTGATCGGTCGCACGCCGATCCAGCCCGCGCTCGGGCCACTGCGCGGACAAATCGAGGGCGACGTCCTGAAGCAGACCCAGGAAATCCTGGACCGCTACAAAGCCGGGGTGGAAGTCACCCAGGTTCAACTCCAGAAGGTTGATCCTCCGGCGGCCGTCATCGAGAGTTTCCGGGATGTCCAGCGGGCGAACACCGACGCCGAGAGGATGCGCAACGAGGCCGAGTCCTACCGCAACGACATCGTGCCGCGCGCCCGTGGCGACGCAGCGCGCATCGTCGCGGAAGGCCAAGGTGCGAAAGCCGCTTCGGTCGCCCAGGCGAGCGGTGAGGCCCAGCGGTTCAACAGCGTGTTGAAAGCCTATCAGGCGGCCAAGGACGTCACACTCAGCCGCATGTACCTCGATACGATGGAAGACGTGCTGGCCCACTCGCAGCCGCTGGTCGTGGACGATAAGTTGAAGGGTTTGGTGCCGTTCCTGCCGTTGAACGTGCCGCCGCCTAAAACGATCGTTCCGACGGCTCCGGCATCATCCGCCTCAGTGGGCGCCTCTACGGGAGCCAGCCGATGAACCGTCTCACCATCCCCGGCATCGTCGGTCTTGTTGTCCTGGCTGTTATCGCCAACGCCAGTCTGTTCACCGTGTCGCAAACCGAGCAGGTGCTTGTTGTACAATTCGGTAAGGTGGAGCGGGCGGTCGAGGAGGCCGGACTGCACGTCAAGACTCCATTCGTGCAGAACGTCATCACCTTCGAGAAGCGCCTTCTGGCGGTCGAACTGCCCAATGAAGAGGTTATCCTCGGCGACCAGCGCCGCCTGATCATCGACACGTTCACGGTGTTCCGCATCACCGATCCATTGCAGTTCTATCAGGCGATCGGGCCGATCCCGGACAACATCCGCGGACGCCTGAACTCTGTCGTCACGGGCAGCCTGCGCCGGGTGTTGGGCAACAACAAGTTGCTGGACGTGCTGTCCGCTGACCGCGAGCATATCATGTCCACCATCCGAGGCCAGGTGAACACCGAGATGCAGAATTTCGGCGTCTCGATCGAGGATGTGCGTATTCGCCGAGCGGATCTTCCGAAGGAAAACACCGACGCGATTCTGTCGCGGATGCAGTCGGAACGTCAGCGAATCGCCGCCCAGGCGCGTGCCGAAGGCGCCGAGGCGTCACAGCGCATCAAGGCCGACGCGGAACGCGAGCGCACGGTGCTGGTCGCCGATGCCAAAGCCACCGCCGACAATCTGCGCGGTGAAGGCGAAGGCGAGGCCACCAACATCTATGCCAAATCGTTCGGCCAGGACCCGGCGTTCTTCTCGATCTGGCGGACGCTGCAGGGCTATCGCGATATTTTTGACAGCGGTTCGGCCCGCCTCGTCGTCAGCCCGAACAACGACTACCTGAAATATCTGCAAGCGCCACCAGTGGACGCATCACGATAGGAAAACGTCCGCGAACGCCCCGTGTCTTTCAACGCAGAAGTTGCTAGCCTGGGGCGTCCGACCCATATGCGGCTCATTCGCCAGGAAAACCGATCATGCGCCTGTTCCGCTCTCCCGTTGCCCGTGCCGCTTTGCTGGGTGTTTCCTTTGCGCTGGTGACTCCGGCGCTGCCGGTAATCCATCCGGCCATCGCGCGGTCCGCGCCTGACAGCTTTGCTGATTTGGCGGCAAAGTTGTTGCCGGCGGTGGTCAACGTATCGTCCACCCAGAATGTCACCGCCAAGAATGGCCCCGGTCCCGGCGTCGGTCCTGAAATGCCGATATTCCCGCCCGGCTCGCCGTTCGAGCAGTTCTTCAAGGACTTCCTCAACCGCAACCGGCCAGGCCAGGGCGGCAACGGTGGCGGCGGCGGCGACAATGCGCCGGCGCCGCGCCGCGCGCAGAGCCTCGGGTCGGGCTTCATCATCGATTCGACCGGCTTTGTCGTCACCAACAACCATGTCATCGAAGGCGCCGACGAGGTTGCGGTGATCCTCCAGGATGGCACCAGTCTGAAGGCCGAGATCGTTGGCCGCGACGAAAGCGGCGACCTCGCGTTGCTGAAGGTGAAATCCGACAAGCCGCTGCCGACGGTGGATTTCGGTGACTCCTCCGCGTCTCGGGTTGGCGACTGGGTGTTGGCGATCGGTAACCCGTTCGGCCTGGGCGGAACCGTCACCGCGGGCATTGTCTCGGCACGCGGGCGTGACATCCATCAGGGCCAGTACGACGATTTCATCCAGACCGATGCGGCGATCAATCGCGGCAACTCCGGCGGCCCGCTGTTCAACATGGATGGGCAGGTGATCGGCATCAACACGGCGATCTTCTCGCCGTCGGGTGGATCGATCGGTATCGGCTTCTCCATCCCGTCCAACATGGCAAAGAACATTGTTTCCCAACTGAAGGAATTCGGGCATCCCCGCCGCGGCTGGCTGGGCGTGAAGATCCAGCAGGTGACGCCGGATATCGCTGAAAGCCTCGGACTGAAGGATGCCTCCGGCGCCATGGTTGCCGGCATCACCGATGGCGGTCCGGCGGAGAAATCCAAAATTCACAGCGGCGACATCATCCTGAAGTTCGACGGTCAGGACGTGAAGGAGATGCACAACCTGCCGCGTATCGTCGCCGATGCCGTGGTCGGCAAGGAAGTGCCGGTGGTGCTGTGGCGCGACGGCAAGGAAGTGACGGTGCAGACCGTGCTGGCCGAACGTCCCGCCGATGCTCAATTGGCGTCCACCGATTCCCCCAAGGCGGCCGACGCGACCAAGCCGACCGATCTTGCCGGACTTGGCATGAAAGTGGCGCCTTTCAGTCCGGAACTGAAGGATAAGTTCCAGCTTCAGGACGGCCAAAAGGGTGTGGTCATCACCGACGTGTCGCCGAATACGCCTGCCACCGATCGCGGTTTGAAGCCCGGTGACGTCATCGTGGAAGTGCAGCAGGTGGAGGTCACCTCACCCGCGGACATCCAAAAACAAGTGGATGTCGCGAAGAAGGCAGACCGGAAATTCGTGTTGATGTTGATCCAGCGCGAAGGCGGCGTGCAGTACGTTCCGTTGTCTCTGTCCAAGTCGTCGGCCGACAAGGACAAGCAGCCGGGCTAGTCTAACCGGATCGGCCGTAACGGCGGTTCTCCCGCTGTTACGGCCGATTGGTATCGCGAGGGATTAGCCGCGATTAGCGTAATGATAATCCGGCATCGAGGTTAGCGTGTCCTTGGTCACGCCCGGCATGACGACGCGATTGTCACTGCTGCCCTTGGTATTGCCGAATTGCAGCTTGTCGAATGGCACCTCGACCATTTTGCTCCCCATGCCGAGGAAACCGCCAACCGAGAGCACGGCGTTCAGCGTCTTGTCATTACCGATGACCAGATCATCAATGCTGCCGATCTTTTCGTCGTGGTCGTTATAGACCGACGAACCGACGACCTTGCTGGCGCGCACGCCGCCATTGTCTGTCATCGTCGTATTCCGAGCGGACGGTGAGTTGTAGCCGCTTCCTGTTGGATTGCCGGCGGTATCATGGGTCGCTGGCGCGTTCAGCGCGGCCGGTGAATGATTTGCGCCTGGTGGCGCAGGCGTTTGCGCGAATGCGGGGACGGCCATCGAAATCGCCAGCAACGAGGCTGTCGTCATCTTCAGCATGAAAAATCTCCTCCAGACCGATTGCCCGTTTGAGACGCCGGGCAGCGCCTAAACGGAGAATCCGGAGAAAGGTTTTGCCTTGCCATCGGCATCACAAAACGTTCGCGTGATACCAACCAATCTTAAGCGACACCGAACATGCCGCTGTCTCCGTCCAAAATGAGAGCGGCTAAGCGGATACGAAAGTCGACGCCGGATACCCCTGAGCGAACAGCAACGCCCGGAGGTCGGTGTGATCGACCTTCGCTCGTGCTTCCTTCGCCACGATTGGTTTGGCATGGAATGCGACACCAAGCCCGGCGGCGCGGATCATATCCAGGTCATTGGCGCCATCGCCGACCGCCAGTGTCGCGTGCAGCTTCACGCCGCGCTGGTCGGCCAGTTCATTCAGCGCCGCCAGCTTGCTGTCCCGGTCCAGGATCGGTTCGGCGACCTGACCGGTCAGCACCACACCATCGTCGATCAAAATGTTCGACCGATGCACGTCGAAGCCCAATTGCGCCGCGACTTTGCCGGTAAAGAAGGTGAAGCCGCCGGATACCAGCGCCGTCAGGGCGCCGTGCGCCCGCATCGTCGCCACCAGTTCGCGCGCCCCCGGTGTCAGTTGCACCTGCTCCCAGGTTTTCTCCAGAGCGCCGATATCGAGCCCCTTCAGCATTGCGACCCGCTCGCGCAGCGCCGCCTTGAAATCGAGCTCCCCGTTCATCGCACGCTTGGTGATGGCTGCGATTTTGGCGCCGATGCCGGCGAAGACCGCGAGTTCATCCAGGGTCTCGCTCTGGATGATCGTGCTGTCCATATCGGCGATCAGCAGCGCCTTCCGCCGTCCCCTCGCCTTGGTCACGATCGCATCGATCGGTTGGTCACCGATCGCCTCACGCAGGGCGAACCGGTCGAGCGCCACGGACAGCGGAATGTCCGCCGCCTCTCCTGGAGAGAGAATCACAGGCGGCGAACCCCGAACCGCGTTGCGGATCTGGTTAAGCACTGCGGGAGTCAGACTCGTCGCCTCGCGTTGGGCGACCACGGTAAGGATAAAGGTCATTGCGGCCGGAACCTGACAGCCGACTGATCAACACGCAAGCGAATGCTTCTACGGTCATGCGAGATCGTGAGTTGAATCACCTCATAATGACATAGTCAAATTCCTCGCAGTGACATAGGGTGATCTCGTTGCTGGAATTTTTTGGCTCCGTTAACCATTCGTTCAGGAATTTGCGATGAACAGCCTGACATTGCCGTCGGTCGTGGCATCCGATGCGGAGGCAAGTCCCGATACCAAACAGAAGGTCACTAAAAGCAGGGTTCAGTTCGACCTGCCGCCCCGTTCGATGGAACGGTTGAACAACCTGAAGGTGAAAACCGAAGCGGCCTCCTACGCCGAAGTCGTCAAGCAGGCGATCCGCCTCTACGAGGCGATTATCGAGGACACCGAAAGCGGCAGGCAGTTGATGATCCGCGACGAAAATGGCGTGATTTCGCCGTATCGCCTGTTCCTCTGACCGATGGCGAACTTGCCTGATGATGGGGGAACCAAGCTTCCCCGGGCGCTTCTGGTCGCCGGCCCAACCGCCAGCGGCAAGTCCGCCTTGGCCATTGCCATCGCCGAACGGCTGAATGGCACGATTATCAACACCGACTCGATGCAGGTGTACCAGGAACTTCGGGTCCTGACCGCTCGGCCGTCCCCCGAGGAAGAAGCCCTGGTGCCGCACCGTGTGTACGGAATCCGTCCGGCGGCGGAGGCCGGCAGCGTTGCATGGTGGCGCGATGAAGCCCTGGCGGCGATGGACGAAGCGCGAGCTGCCGGGCGCCTGCCAATCCTGACCGGTGGGTCCGGCATGTATTTCGCTGCCCTGACCGACGGCCTGACTGAAATCCCCGACCCCGGCCCAGAGGCCCGTTCGGAGGCACGCCGGTTGCTGGCCGAACAAGGGCCAGCCGCATTGCATGCCAGCCTGGCCCATGTCGATCCGGCGACCGCCGCGCGGTTAAGACCTGAAGACGGTCAGCGGATCGCCCGGGCCTGGGAGGTTTGGCGCGGAACCGGCATCGGCCTCTCCGCGTGGCAGAACCGCCGCGGCGCCCCTGCCCCATGGGCTTTCAGCGCCATCCGGCTCGATCCACCACGCGACTCGCTACGGGCGGCGATCGCCACCCGCTTCGACGCCATGTTGAGGCAAGGCGCGTTGGAGGAGGTTCGTGCACTGTTGGCCCTGGACCTCGATCCCGGGCTGCCGGCGATGCGCGCCCTCGGCGTCCAGGAAATCGGCGCCTACCTGCGGGGTACGATGTCGTTGGAGGAAGCGGGCCGGCGAACCACACTGATGACCGGGCAATACACCAAGCGTCAGGCGACGTGGTTTCGCCACCGCCCGCTGACATCTGAGGCGCGAACTTTAACGATAAATGCGCGATTTTCCTCTATAGCGCAATTTTCGGAAAGCCAAAGCGACGAATTGTTCACGTTTATTGAAAACGAGGGTTGACCGTGGCATCCAGGCGTCCTATCCGTCCGCCCCTATTCAGAACATGGGAGCCGGACACATGTCGGCGGAATTGACTCAGTCGGGAGCAGAAATCCTTCTACGGGCTCTTAAGGACCAGGGCGTAGAGGTTATCTTTGGCTATCCTGGCGGCGCTGTACTGCCGATCTACGATGCGCTGTTCAAGCAAAACGCCATTCGTCACGTCCTGGTGCGGCAGGAAGGCGGCGCCGTGCATGCAGCCGAGGGCTATGCCCGCTCCACCGGTAAGGTCGGGGTTGTGCTGGTGACGTCCGGTCCCGGCGCCACCAACGCGGTGACCGGTCTGGTCGATGCCCTGATGGACAGCATCCCGATCATCTGCCTGACCGGTCAGGTGCCGACGCATTTGATCGGCAACGACGCGTTCCAGGAAGCCGACACCACCGGAATCACGCGCCCTGCCACCAAGCACAATTATCTGGTCAAGCGCGGCGAGGATCTGGCTCGCATTGTCCATGAGGCGTTCTATGTCGCCCGCAGCGGCCGCCCTGGCCCGGTGGTGATCGACCTGCCGAAGGACATCGTTATCAATCCGGCACCGTATGCGGAGCCGACATTCTCCCACCCCAGCTATCGCCCGCGCACCGAACCGGACCTTGGACAAATCGCCAAGGCCGTCGCGCTGATGAAGCAGGCCAAACGGCCGATGATCTACGCCGGTGGCGGCGTCATCAACTCGGGGCCGCAAGCGTCGGAAACATTGACGAAGCTGGCGCGTTTGACCGGCTTCCCGATCACCAACACGCTGATGGGTCTCGGCTGCTATCCGGCCAGCGATCCGCAGTTCCTTGGGATGCTGGGCATGCACGGCACCTACGAGGCCAATCTGGCGATGCACGGCTGCGACATGCTGCTGGCGGTTGGCGCTCGGTTCGACGACCGGGTGACCGGACGGCTGAACGCGTTCAGCCAGGACTCTCGGAAGATCCATATCGACATCGATGGGTCGTCTATCAACAAGAACGTGCCGGTCGAGGTACCGATCATCGCCGATGCCGGCAAGGCGCTGGACGCTTTGCTCGCCGCCTGGGAAGCCAGCGATGCGCCCGTGGACAAGCCGGCTTTGGCAACCTGGTGGCGCCAGATCGACGAGTGGAAGGCCAAGGACAGCCTGAAATTCACCCAGAATATGACGCGTGGTAGCATCATCAAGCCGCAATACGCCATTCAGCGGCTGTTCGAGATCACTCGCGCCCGCAAGCAGGAAGTCTTCATCACCACCGAAGTCGGCCAACATCAGATGTGGGCGGCGCAGCACTTCCACTTTGAGAAACCGAACCGCTGGATGACCTCGGGCGGGTTGGGCACGATGGGCTACGGATTGCCCGCCGCGATGGGCGTGCAGATCGCGCATCCGGATGCGCTGGTGATCGACATCGCGGGAGAGGCCTCGATCCTGATGAACATTCAGGAAATGGGCACCCTGTCGCAGTACCGCCTGCCGGTGAAGGTGTTCATCCTGAACAACCAGTACATGGGCATGGTGCGGCAGTGGCAGGAACTGCTGCACGGCAGCCGTTACTCGGAGACCTACTCGGCCGCGCTGCCTGATTTCGTCAAGCTGGCGGATGCGTTCCATGCCACCGGCATGCGGGCGCAGACGGTGGACGAACTCGACGACGTCATCAACGCGATGCTGGATTGCCCGACCGCGGTGATCGCCGACATCGCCGTGGATCAGGCGGAGAACTGCTTCCCGATGATCCCCAGCGGCGCCGCGCACAACCAGATGCTGCTCGGTCCCGAACACGAGGCGTCCGGTGTGGGCGTTACCGACGCGGGTATGGCGCTGGTTTAGTCCCCTGCCCCGTGACGCTCGCCGAGAGCATTCCGGGGCAATCCGCCTATTGCCTATCCGGTCGCAGCGGGGCATGACCCCGCACGCGATGGATATCCCTTTCCTTTCGCAGTTTGGTTCATGTGATGCTCAGTCCTACTGACACGACCCCGCGCAGCGCGACCATCTCGGTGCTGGTGGACAACGAGTCCGGCGTCCTCGCCCGCGTCATCGGCCTGTTTTCCGGCCGTGGCTACAACATCGACAGCCTGACGGTGGCGCCGGTCGATGCCGCCGGCATGCACAGCCGGATCAACGTGGTCACGTCCGGCACCAGCATGGTGATAGAACAGATCAAGGCCCAGTTGGACCGGCTGGTGCCCGTGCATCGCGTTGCCGACCTTACAATGGACGGCCCGCACGTTGCCCGTGAACTGGCGTTGGTGAAGGTGATCGGCACCGGCGAAAAGCGGGTGGAAGCGATGCGAATCGCCGATACGTTCCGGGCGCATGTTGTGGATACGACGTTGGGGAGTTTCGTTTTCGAACTCACCGGCGCGACGGATAAAATCGACGCCTTCATCGAACTCATGCGCGACCTTGGCCTGGCCGAGGTTTCGCGCAGCGGTATCGCCGCGCTGGCGCGTGGTTCGCGCGTTATATAGATTCTCCGGCTATCCTGCCATTCGGCCCCTAGGCCGGGCTGAAGGAAAGGAGCGGGCGTGGCACTGATCGAGGGCTTCCGGGTTCAGAACTACCGCTCGCTTCGCGATGTCAGGCTTGGGCGGGTTTTGGACAATCCTAATGCTAACGCGTTGACCCCGTTGACAGCCGTCATCGGCAAGAACGGAAGCGGCAAGAGCACCTTATGCGATGCATTCGGTTTTTTGGCCGACTGCATGAACGCCGGTGTAGAACCTGCATGCGACCAGGAAAATCGCGGGGGATTTGATCAGCTCCGATCACGCGGTGCAACTGGGCCAGTGCGTTTCGAAGTATCCTACCGAGAGAGTCCAGACGTTCTGCCATTTCTTTATGATCTGGCGATCGACGTGGACGGCACAGGGCGGCCGTTCGTGTCATCCGAAACATTGCGGCAGCATCCAGACGGCCTAACCCAAGGAATTCCTTTTCCTTACATGCGCCAATCTGGCGGGAAAGGCATAGTCTGGAGTAACGAAATTCTGATGCGAGCCAACGGCGAAGAGGCAGCTCACCATGTTTCTTTTAGCCTCCCCGAATCGCGCTCGCTGGCGATCAGCATCGTCAGTCTGTTCGCAAAATCAGAAGATGAGGTGTCAAGGATCGTCAAATTTTGGGACTTCATGAAGGGCTGCTACCTTTCCCACTTCGATTCCAATTCTGCGCGGGTTTTCCCCATCGCTGGCCCCCAGCGGCATTTGAACGCTCAGGGCGACAACATTGCCAATGTCGTCCAATATATGCAACGCGAGCATAAGGACCGGTTGGCAAACATTCTTCAACGGATCGCGGATCGCATCCCCGGCATCACCAGCATCGACACCAAGGTCACGGAGGACAAGCGCCTCCTCCTACGCTTCAACGACCAAGGCTTCCAGGATCCGTTCTTCGCGCAACACATGTCCGACGGCACGCTGAAAGTTTTCGCCTATCTCCTGCTGCTCGAAGACCCTGATCCCCCGCCCTTCATCTGCATCGAGGAACCCGAGAACGGCCTCTATCCCAAGCTGCTGGAGACCCTTGCACAGGAATTTCGATCCCATGCGACCGGGGCAGCGAGCGCGCCGCAGATCATCGTAACCACCCACCAGCCCTATTTCGTGGACGCCCTGTCGCCAGAGGAAGTCTGGATCCTGGACAAAGGCGCCGACGGCTTCTCCACCGTCCGCCGTGCCTCGGATATCGAGCTTGTCCGCAACATGGTCGCCGAGGGCCTGCCGCTCGGCGGACTTTGGTACAGCGATTACCTCGATCCGAGATAGCGATGCATATCGAGATTCTCACCGAGGACAGCTCCGGCAAGGCGCTGTTGGAACACCTGCTGCCGAAGCTGATCGGTTCGCCCAACGAGCCCCATTCTTGGAGGATCATTGCGTTTCAGGGGATCGGGCAAATTCCAAAAGGCATGCATGCCGGCGACCCCGCCAAACGAACATTGCTGAACAAGCTGCCCGCGATCCTGCGTAGCTACGCTCGGACGACAGGAATAGACGCCGTCGTTGTGGTCCTTGATGCCGACAGCCGAGATTGCGCCGCATTCCTGGCCGAACTCCGCGAACTGGCCACCACCAGTGACGCCGTTGAACTGACTCTGTTTCGCCTCGCCATCGAGGAAATCGAGGCTTGGTATTTCGGCGACCGCAAGGCATTGCGCGCTGCCTATCCAAAGGCCAGGCAGCGCCCACTCAACCAATACCGGCAGGACTCCATTTGCGGCACCTGGGAGCTTTTGGCGGATGTGATTCACCCCGGTGGTTCGGATGCCATCCGCCGCATCGGTTGGCCTCTGCCCGGCCAGATTAAGCACGAATGGGCCAACCGAATCGGCCCGCTGATGAATCCGGATGCCAACCTATCACCCAGTTTCGGCAAGCTGCGCGACGCGCTTCGCCGCCTGATCGCGGGCGGGACCGGCAATCCCGCTCCCGCAATACAGCCGGGATGAATTCCCCGGCTGGATAAACCGAGCGGCTTCGGTCATAAGCCGCCAGACTGCTTTGTCACATGGTGAAGGACTACAAGATGCGCGTTTACTACGATACCGATGCCGACGTTGGCCTGATCAAGGGCAAGAACGTTGCCATCATCGGCTACGGCAGCCAGGGCCATGCCCATGCGCTGAACCTGAAGGACAGCGGCGTCAAGAACCTGGCGATCGGCCTGCGGGCTGGCTCCGCCGGCATCGCCAAGGCCGAAGGCGCCGGCCTGAAGGTTATGGACCCGGCCGAGTGCGCCAAGTGGGCCGACGTCGTCATGGTGCTGACGCCGGATGAGGGCCAGGGCGACCTGTACCGCGACAAGCTGGCGGCGAACATGAAGCCGGGTGCGGCGCTGGCGTTCGCGCACGGCCTGAACGTGCATTTCAACCTACTCGACCCGCGCGCTGACATCGACGTGTTCATGATCGCGCCGAAGGGCCCCGGCCACACGGTGCGCAGCGAGTATCAGCGCGGCGGCGGCGTTCCCTGCCTTGTGGCGGTGTCGCAGAACCCGTCCGGCAATGCTCTGGAAGTGGCGCTGTCCTACGCCTCGGCCATTGGCGGCGGCCGCGCCGGCGTCATCGAAACGACGTTCAAGGAAGAGTGCGAGACCGATCTGTTCGGTGAGCAGGTCGTCCTGTGCGGCGGCCTGGTCGAACTGATCAAGGCCGGTTACGAGACCCTGTGCGAAGCCGGCTACGCGCCGGAAATGGCCTACTTCGAGTGCCTGCACGAAGTGAAGCTGATCGTCGATCTGATCTATGAAGGCGGCATCGCCAACATGAACTACTCGATCAGCAACACCGCTGAATACGGCGAGTATGTCACCGGACCGCGGATCATCACCTCCGAAACCAAGGACGAGATGAAGCGCGTCCTGGCCGACATTCAGACCGGCAAGTTCGCTCGCGACTGGATGCTGGAAAACAAGGTGAATCAGGCCAGCTTCAAGGCGACCCGCCGCCGTCTGTCCGAACACCCCATCGAGGAAGTCGGCGCCAAGCTGCGCGCGATGATGCCGTGGATCAGCAAGAACGCGCTGGTCGATAAGGCGAAGAACTAAGCTTTTCGAAACACCCCGGCCGGATCGTTCGGCCGGGGTTTTCTCTGTCTGCGAAACACCACGACACCTTGGCGGCTTTCTCGTCTATTGTGTCCGAACCTGAGCCGGCATGGCCGGATCAAGCCTGCTGCGAAGGGTTCGCTATGATCAAAGCTTTCACCTGCGATAACGGGCACGTACAGCCACTGACCGACACGGGCTCCGTCGATGCCCTGCGTTCGGCCATCTGGATCGACTTGCAGGACGCCACGGCCGACGAGATCGAACGGGTGCAGATCGCCACCGCCCTCAAGGTGCCTACGGAACCGGAGGTCAGCGAAATCGAAACCTCCAGCCGCCTCGCCATTCGCGACGGCACGCTGTATCTCAGCATGCCGTTGATACGGCTCGCGGATGACGGGCCGCGAACGACGTCCGCCGGTTTCGTTGTGTCACCAGAGCGACTCATCAGCGTCCGCTTCGCCCCCAGTCGCATTTTCGATGCTTATGCAGAGCATTTGCCACGTGGGTCAGCGTCGCACGAAGTCGGCGCCCATATCTTTGTCGGACTCTTAGAGGCCATCATCGATCGGCAGGCAGACGCGCTGGAACAGGTGCGGGCCGATCTGGACACAATTTCGCACGGCATCTTCGCAATGGGCGTCAATCAGGAAGGCGGCCGAAAGGCCGAAGACGCTACTCTGCGCCGTACCCTCGGACAGCTCGGTCACATCGGTGACCTGATCTCTCATGTTCGCGACACTCAGGTTGGGGCAGCCAGGATCGTGCCTTACGTAGAGGCGATGGCGGCGCAGTGGTTGCCCAAGGATCTGATGCCCCGGCTGGTGACCCTGCGCCTGGACATCGCGTCGGTGAGCGACTTCGATACGCACCTGAATGACAAGCTTCAGTTCTTGTTGGATGCCACTCTCGGTTTTATCAATATCGCACAGAATAACGTCATGAAGGTCATGGCGATTGCCTCTGTGGTCGGGATACCCCCCGTCCTGATCGCCGGTATCTATGGTATGAATTTCAAAAATATTCCCGAATACGACTGGGCCTACGGTTATGTTTGGGGATGGGGACTGATTATCCTGACGACGTTGATCCCGCTTGGGGTCTTCCGATGGCGGAAGTGGATTTAACGGAATTGGGCCATCTAAATCTGACCATCCCGCTTCATCCTCACCCCACCTGATAAAACCCCGGCTCCTCCGGCGGTTCCGCCAAATCTTCGTCGATCGATGAAACCTCGGCCATGCGCGGCCCGCGGCGGCACAGGCGAGACATTTCCTCGACCGACGCGACGTCCCCGGCAATCAGGGCCTCCACCGCCCCGTCAGCCCGATTGCGCACCCAGCCTGACAAGCCCAGTTCGGTCGCCTTATGCACCATCCAGGCTCTGTAGCCGACACCGTGCACACGACCCGCGATAACCAATTTTTTTGCGTTCACCGATCCCCCCGCGTTAGCTCTATGTAACGCGCGGCGAGGACGATGTCCGCCAACATGCTCGTGCGCCGGTCGATAGCCTCGTAATCATCGCCCCATTGTTCGGCCTGGAACAGTTCGTCCAATGCACCCAATCGGAAAGCGGCGTCGGCATCGATCTCCCCGGCCGCCAGCGCCAGTCCCAGCACCAAACTGCCCAGCGCCGGCACCGCGATGCCCAACCCGGCCAGCGCGTCCACATCCAGCGCCGCCACCGCCCGGCGCAGGGCCGAGATGCTGTCGTGGTGCTGCTTGATATGCCCGACGCCGGAGGTCACCCGCAGAGGCGCATCGTGCGTCAACGCCACCCAATCCAGCCAGGGCTGCCAGTGAAGGTGCTGATGGTGCACCAGTTTTTGCGGCGCCTCGGCCCGATAGCACAGCAGATCGGTCTCCCCATACCGGGCGATGCCGTCGATCGTCGTCGCCGGATCGGGACGAATACGTTCCAATGCCGTGCCGGCGAGGCGCGTCAGCGGGGTGTCCTTGAACGACATGTCGCCGCCCTTCTCGCCGCCGGCCGCCTGCCATTCCTCTGCGATCGCCTGCGCCAGACGCACCGGCCCCACGACCAGATGCGCCTTGCTCGGCAGCCGCATCGGCTTGCCATCCAGCAGAATCATATGCCCGTTTTCGTTCGCCCCGACTGAGGCGGTATCCCAGAAACGCTTCACCAATTGCCCCTTACCGAAACAAATTCTTCAACATAGCAGCAGGATCGGTCGCCTTCGGCTTCGCCGCCGGAGTTGCCGATGCCGGAGCCGCTGACGCCTCCGGGACGGCTTGACCTCGCGCGGCCGCCAAAGCCGGCGCGCAGATATCGGCTGTCCCGCCGCCCACCAGTTTATCCGCGCCCAGCAGGCCGCCGACAATACCCAATGGCGTCGCGTTGCCGATGACCGCTCCGGCGACCGAGCCCGCGTTCGACTCCGCCGCACCGATTTCGTTGACCTTCACCGCCGGATTGCGGATCGGACCGGAGACGTTGACCGGTATCACCACGGCTGTTCCGACCATCTTAGCCTGCGGACGCAGTTGCATGGACAGGGTTTCGTTGCCCAGGTTCATCGCTCCTCCGCCCGTCATGGTCAGCAGCGAAGAACTCAGCGCCAGCGCCTTGAACGTACCCACCCCATGCTCGGCATCCATCCGCATACCGAAGCATCGCAGGTCGCTCGTACCGCCCTTGCCCACCAGATTCAGCGAATTCAGCGTGTCCATCACCTTGCCGAGCAGGCTCCCGAGCAGCCGGTTGTCGATGGTGCCGCTTGCAACAGCGAGGCCCAGCGATCCGTCCAGCGAGGACGCAATCGCATGCAGGCTGTCGCCGGTGCCATGCAGGTCGGCATACACCTCCAGATTGCCGGTAGCGTACGACGGCTGATGCGTGGCCGCCAGAATGGTCTTCAGCGCCAGCCCGGGTGCATGCAACGTGATATGAACCGGAGCCACGGCCTGCGTCGCATCGACGGACAGCGTGCCCACCAGATGCCCGCCCGGCAGATCGCCGGTGAAAGGTTCGACGTCCAGCTTGCCGCCCTTCAGCACCACATGCGTGTCGATCGCCTTGTAATCGGCCCCTCCGGAATGCAGATCCGCGACCGCCAGCTTCACATCGGCGTCGGCGGTACGGAGCACGTCGAATGGGATCGGCTGGTCGGAAAACAAGCGATTATCGGGTTTGCCAGGCGCACCCTTCGCTTCCCCGGGCGGCTTCGCCGCGGGAGCTCCAACTGGCGCCGGCATCCGGTCGATGGTGGTTTGCAACTCATCCAGATCGACGCGGCTGGACGTCAGCGCCGCGGTCAGGGCAATCCGTGCGCCCAGACTGATCGCCGCATCGCCGGCGAGATCGCCATCGGCGCTGGCGAGCTTGAGTCCATGCAGGATGGCGCCATTCCGAAAACCACCTTGCGCATCGCTTAGGGTCGCCTGGAAATCGATCGTCCGCACCGCCGGCAACGGACGGCCTGCCAGTGGCGACAGAGCCGACAGGTCAGGAATGGTGGCAGCCAGCGCGAGGTTGGCCCCGGTCAAGGCCTGTGCGTCGGCGACCGATCCCTTGACGGAGATCGTCGCTCCTGCCGCCTGGAACGTCGCATCGACAGGGAACGGGGCGGGCCTCCCACCCGGCATCAGCGATGCCAGCGCGCCGCTGGTCGCCGCGAAGCTCAAAGGTTGATCACCGAGCTTGCCGGCGGCATTGGCTTTCAACGGTTGATCAGGGCTGGAAGCAGAGACATTCAGTTCCGTTAGCGCCAACCCCGGCATTTGCGCGCCCAGATCGGCCGCGCCGACGTGCAATGTCAGCGTCGAAAACTCCGGAAGCGCGCCCCCTTTGTCCGCGACCTTCGCCGCAAAATTCACGTCATGCAGCGGCGGCAGTTTCAGCCCGGGCAAAAGCGGCATCAGGGCAGCAACATCGGGAACAGCGCCGCTGACCGCCAGATCGTATCCCTTGCCCTGCAACGGCCGGGTCATCGATCCCTCGGCCGTCAGCTTCGCGCCTGCCGCCGTCAGCGTCAGTTTCATCGGCCAGGGCGAGGTTGCCGCCGGGTCCTGCAAGCGGGCCAGACTGCCGGTGTCGGCGGTCAGGTTGAACGTGGTGCCATTGTAATTGGCATCGGCATCGACATGCAGCGGCGAGTCCGGGGACGACGATTTGGCCTCCAGTTTCGGCAAACCGAGCGTAGTGACCCTGCCGGTCTTATCGTCACGGTAAGCGAGGGTGCCGTCCCGGATGCGGATCGTATCGACGCTGACGCTCGTGGTGGTTTTGCCCGATTGAACGGGCGCCTGCGTGCCGGCCGGCGCGGCCGGAGACACTTCGGGCGTCATCTGCCAGTTGGGACGGCCGTTCGCGTCTGTTTCCAGCAGAATGTCCGGATGGATCAGGACAAGACGGTCGATTTCGATGGCGCGGGACAACAACGGTACCAGCGCCAGTTGCAGTTCCATCCCCTGCAGCGTCACCATTTGAGGACGTGAGAAACCGTCGGGGTTGGAGAACGTGGCGTCCGCAACCTGAATCGTCGGCCATAGCGACGGCTTCAGGGTGATCTTACCGTTCAACGCCAGATCGCGCCCGGTGGCGTGCTTCACAGCCTGAATGATCTCGGGCTTGTAGGCATTTGGGTCCACCCGCGACACCAAAACAGCCCCGGTCCCCACCACGATCACGACGACCGCCGCGACTGCGATCAAGGCAATGCGGAGGGGGCGGCGGGTTGGCGTCATTCTGGTCTCACTCTTATTTTCGCCGGATGGGAGCCTTGGCCGCCGGGGCGTGAAAGCCCAGGGTTTTGAACGTCGCCTTCATATGGGGTGGCAGGTCGGCTTCGACAGTAAGGGACCCACCCGCCGGATGCGGCAAATCGAGCCGTCTGGCGTGAAGGTGAAGATCGCTCGACAGGCCCTCGATCAAGGCTGAGAAGGCGAGGTTCTGATCAGGTTCCTCGTATTTCTCATCGCCCAGAATGGGAGCTTTGATGGCGACGCAATGGACCCGCAATTGATGCGTCCGGCCCGTCTGCGGCTTCAGTTCCAGCCACGCCAGCTTCTGCGATGCATTATCCAGCGTCTGATAATCCGTAATTGCTCGGGCGCCATCCGGATCATCCCGCTCCGCCGGCGCTGTGCGTTCGCCGCGCGAGCCGCCGGGAATACGCTTCAGCGGCAGGTCGATGCGGCCCTCGACCGGCAGCGGACGGCCGGCGACCACCGCCCAGTAAGTCTTGGAAATGTCGCGGCCACGGAACAGCGCCGCCAGCTTGCCGGCGGTGCCGGGCGTACGGGCGAGCAACAGCAGGCCGGTGGTGTCGCGATCCAGGCGATGCACCAGACGCGGCCGGTGTTCCGACCCGAAGCGCAGCACGTCGAGCATCGCGTCGAGATGGCGGACAATGCCGGGTCCGCCCTGAACCGGCAGGCCGTAAGGCTTGTTCAGCACGATGATCTGGTCGTCCTGGTAGATCACCGCCTGTTGCAGATCTTTCGCATCGTGCGGATCAACCCGATGAATCGGCTTCGGTTCGGCGGGGGCGTCCATCTCGGGGATACGCACGGTCTGGCCGGGCGACAGGCGGGTGCTGGTCTCGGCCTTGGCGCCATCGACACGGATCTGGCCGTTGCGGCACCATTTCTGGATCAGGCTTTGTTGCAGGCCCTCGTAATGGCGGCGGGCCCAGCGGTCGAGCCGGATGTCGGCTTCGTCCTCGGTAATGGTGTGGGTTTTGACGGTCATACGCGGGGTTTGGGGCCGGGAGGGGCAGCGGGTCAAGCAGGAAGGGTCCGTGCCAGCAGTTCTCATGTTGGCAAAACGGACGCCTTTAACACCGCCGTCATGGGGGGCGAAGGGCGGCCATCCACATCCTTTGTGACCCGTGACGCCGAAAGGCGTGGACGGCGGGCCTTTGGGCATACGGGTTTGCCCTTTCCTCTGCCCCTCGCGTTTCAGGGGTGCGGGCTTGGACGTGTTGGGGCGGCGATACAGCGCCTCGATGCACATGCGCCGCATCATCGTCCGCACCAGATCTCGGCCGATCACGACGCCCTCGCCACGCAAGCAAATCCCGCAGCATCCGGCGGCCCGCGAACGGGTAGTCCAGATGCAGCACGTCGATCCGCCGCATGATTGCAAGCTCGGCCGCTGGCACCGGACGTGGTTCATAGTAGAGGCGACTACGGCTGAGCCGCAGCAACGCCGCCTGCCGCACCAGCGGCAATTCGTGGTCTCGGTCGATCATCGCTTTGCGCTCAGCAGGCCGGCTTTGCTGAGCGCACCGGACAAAAAATCATTCGCCTGCGTCAACTCCCCGATTTTGGCGTGAAATACCTTCACATCGA
>CAIZFE010000045.1 GCA_903932145.1 uncultured Rhodopila sp.
AGAGTCCGTTTGAGAACTCGGTTCAATGAGCGATCCTTCGCAGCAGCAGGCTCCCCAGCGCGATGTGGATCATGGCTTCGGAAACATCGATACGTTCTTCGTAATCACGCACGAGCCGCCGCCAGCGCGTCATCCAGCCGAAAGTTCGCTCGACCACCCAACGGCGCGGGAGAACCTCGAAACCCTTGGCTGTGTCGGATCGCTTGATGATCTCGATCACGAAGTCGAGATAGGCCGCCTTGTCCATGAGCTTGGTTCGATCGTAGGCCCCGTCGGCGAACAGATGTTTAATCCATGGCCAGCGCTTGCGCACGGCGTCGAGGATGAGCTGCGCGCCTGCGCTGTCCGAGATGTCGGCCGGCGTAAGGTTGAGCATGAGCAGCCGTCCGTCTGTGTCGACAGCGATATGGCGCTTGCGCCCGACAATCTTCTTGCCAGCGTCATAGCCTCTCGTCTTGGCCTCGGGGGCCTTGACGGATTGGCTGTCGATTACGCCGCCGGTCGGACTTGGCTCGCGCCCCTGCATCTCGCGGTCGAGCATGAGCGCCATGTCGTGGATGGTGTGGAACAGGAAGCGCCGCACGAACCGGCGAAAGTGCCAATAGACCGTCTGCCACGGCGGAAAATCATTGGGCAACATCCGCCAGCCACAACCAGCGCGAGCCAGATAGCGAATGGCGTTCAAAACCTCGCGTGGATCGACGGCCGCCGGGCGTCCCGTGCGCGCCGCGCCAGGCAGCATCGGCGCAATCAGAGCCCATTCCTCGTCGGTCAGGTCAGTTGGATAGCGCTTGGTCTTCTTCGAAATCTCGGCCATCCGGCCACGTGCTGATGGTGTCCACATCAGCAGCTTGAATCATAACCGTGTCACGCGTTCAATGAGTTCTCAAACAGTCTCTTAGCCCCAGGGTCGCTGCACCGAGAAATCCCAACGCGAGGTCAGTTACTACAATTGGCCGGCCCCCATGGGGTGATCCAGCATCTATATTAGTTCATTGTCGGCCTTGGCGCTATTGCTGGCGTGGCCGGCGAAGCTGGTCCGGATTGCGAAGCCGGCCATTGCAGGACCTCCGGGGCTGGCGGCCTGTAACCCAGGGATGAGTGCGGCCGGACGGTGTTGTAGTGACGTCGCCAGCGTTCGATCACGATCCTGGCCTCCTTCAGCGCGTAGAAGATTTCACCATTCAACAGCTCGTCGCGTAGCTTCGAGTTGAAGCTCTCGCAATAACCGTTCTCCCAGGGGCTGCCCGGCATGATGTAGGCGGTCTTGGCGCCCACCGCCACGATCCAGTCGCGCAACGCCCTGGCGATGAACTCAGGGCCGTTGTCGGAACGGATGTGGCAAGGAACCCCGCGCAGGATGACGAGATCCGAGAGAACGTCGATGACGTCCACGGCCTTCAGCCGACGATCAACCCGGATCGCGATGCATTCGCGCGTGAACTCGTCGATGATGTTCAGCATTCGATATTTCCTGCCGTCATGGGTGCGGTCTTCGACGAAGTCGTAGGACCAGACATGGTTGGGATGTTGCGGACGCAGCCGCACGCACGAACCGTCGTTCAGCCAGAGGCGGCCCCGTTTGGGTTGCTTTTGAGGAACCTTCAGCCCCTCGCATCGCCAGATCCGCGCCACCCGTTTGGCGTTCACCCTCCAGCCGCGCTCCCGCAGCATCGCCGTGATGCGGCGGTAGCCATAGCGGCCGTACTGGATGGCGAGCGCCGTGATGTCGGCGGTCAATGCCGCCTCGTCATCGGGCTTGGTCGGCTTCTTGCGCTGCGTGGAACGGTGCTGGCCTAAGTGTCTGTCCGATGAGTTCTTGAATCGAATGAATCGTTTGTGATTCAAGAGAGGCGACCTGATTCGGAGGGGTCGCTGATGTGGACCAACGAAAATCGCGCGCGTTATGATCGAAG
>CAIZFE010000046.1 GCA_903932145.1 uncultured Rhodopila sp.
ATGAAACAAATTGTGTCGGCCGTCGGGTTTGCCCATAGCCAAACCATTTGACGGTCATTCTGACGGTCTTTGAATGCGCCCGAGCGACGCCTAGAGAAAATACCGTCAAAATGCGTGGCTGGGACTGACGGTATTTTTGGTCGGTCAGGACGCGCTTTCCCGAACGGGAAAATTTTGTCACTGGCGTTATCCAAAATAGCCGCTCTTTCCCGATCGGTAAATTTAGCGAGGCCGGTTCGTTCACGAGCAACAGTGTTCGGGCTGAGATCTGAGGAAGAAATCGAAGCAGTCACGTCGGCGCCGGATGGTGACTTGGCGCCAGTTGTCACCGGACATCGAGGCCACCCCCTGACTATCCAACTCGCGCCGGCCGATAGCGCAGGGCCTCGACCACCAGCGAGAACGCGGCCGAGGGCTGCCGGCGGCTGGGGTAGTAGAGGTGATAGCCCGGGAAGGGGGGGCACCAGTCAGCGAGGACGCGGACCAGCCGTCCGTCTGCCATCTCGTCGGTGACCAGATCCTCCATCACGCAGGCGAGCCCCAGGCCGTCCATCGCGGCGCGCACGACCATCCGCGAACTGTTGAAGACCAGCTGGCCGTCTACCCGCACCCGCAGTTCGCGGGCGCCCTTCTCGAACTCCCAGGCGTAGAGCCCTCCGGCCGTGGGCATCCGGATGTTGATGCAGTGATGGTCGGCGAGGTCCGCCGGCGTCCGCGGACGGGCCCGCCCCTCGAAGTAGCCCGGAGCCCCCACCACGGCCATCCGGAGGTCCGGACCGATCCGGACCGCCACCATGTCCCGGGCGATGGACTCGCCGAGACGGATGCCGGCGTCGAAGCGCTCGGTCACGATGTCGGTCAGGCTGGAGTCGATCACCAGCTCCACATGCAGGTCGGGGAAGTCGCGCACCAGAGGCGCCAGAACCGGCCAGAGAACCGAATGCGCGGCATGCTCCGATGTCGTCATGCGGATCGTGCCCGCAGGCTTGTCCCGCAGGTCGCTCAGGGCGGCGACGCCGTTGTCGATGTCGGAAAAGGCCGGTCCGATGGTTCGCAGGAGCCGCTCGCCGGCTTCGGTCAGGGCGACGCTGCGTGTGGTCCGGGCGAGCAGTCTCAGCCCCAGGCGGGTCTCAAGTCGGCGGACCGTATGGCTGAGGGCCGACTGGGAGGTCCCCAGCTTGGCCGCCGCCCGGGTAAAGCTGCCCTCCTGCGCCACAGCCATGAAGGCCAGGAGATCGCCGGCTTCCTCACGGTGCATTCATGAACCTCAAGTATGACTTCATACCAAATCTAGCGACTAATCAGAAAAATCGACAGGGCCTATCTTCCCCCCATCGAAACGCGACCCCGGCCGTCCCTGGCGCGCCGGGCGGCGGTCTGGAGGCGTGTGAAGATGAAGCTGCGCAAACTTGGTGCGAACGGTCCCGAGGTCTCCGCCATCGGTCTGGGCTGCATGGGGCTCAGCTTCGGCTATGGCCCGGCGACGGATCGCGAGGTCGGGATCTCCCTCATCCGGGCGGCGTTTGAGCGGGGCGTGACCTTCTTCGACACGGCCGAAGCCTATGGTCCGGGCGCCAACGAGGATCTCGTCGGTGAGGCCGTCGCGCCCTTTCGGGATCAGGTCGTCATCGCCACCAAGTTCGGCTTCGCTGGCGGGCTGACCACCGCTGGCCTCGACAGTCGCCCCGAGACCATTCGCGCCGTCACCGAGGCGTCCCTCAAGCGCCTGCGGACCGACCGGATCGATCTCCTCTACCAGCACCGGGTCGATCCGAACGTGCCGATGGAAGACGTCGCCGGGACGGTGAAGGACCTGATCGCCGCGGGGAAGGTGCGCCACTTCGGCCTGTCCGAAGCGGGCGTGGGCAGCATCCGGCGGGCCCATGCGGTCCAGCCCGTGGCCGCGCTGCAGAGCGAATATTCCCTCTGGTGGCGGGAGCCGGAGACCACGGTCCTTCCGGTACTGGAGGAACTCGGCATCGGCTTCGTTCCGTTCAGCCCCCTGGGAAAGGGCTTTCTCACCGGCAAGATCGACGAGACGACGGCGTTCGACAGTACCGACTTCCGCAACAGCGTGCCGCGCTTCGCGGCGGATGCCCGCCGGGCCAATCAGCGCCTGGTGGATCGGATCGGACGGATCGCCCAGCACAAGGGAGCGACACCCGCACAGATCGCCCTGGCGTGGCTCCTGGCGCAGAAGCCGTGGATCGCGCCGATCCCCGGAACGACCAAGCTCCATCGCCTGGAGGAGAACCTCGCCGCCGCCGCCGTCGCACTGACCGAGAGCGACCTGCAGGAGATCGGGGCCGCCCTCGCGACCGTCGAGGTCCACGGCGCCCGGTATCCGGCGCACCTGCAGCGCCATGTGGGCCGTTGAGCGCCACGATTGAACCCGGAACGGACAGGAGCATTGCCATGAACACCCGCTATCTGGGGCCATCCCGCCTCGCCGTTTCGGCCCTCGGCCTCGGCTGCATGGGCATGGGCGGCGTCTACGGACCGCCGTCCGACAAGGCCGAGATGATCCGGCTGATCCATGCGGCGCATGACCGCGGCGTCACCCTCTTCGACACCGCCGAGGCCTATGGCCCCTTCGTCAACGAGGCTCTGGTCGGCGAAGCCCTGGCGCCGATCCGCGCCGGCGTGGTCATCGCCACCAAGTTCGGCTTCGACATCAACCCGCAGACCGGTGCGCGGACCGGCGGGACGAACAGTCGGCCCGACCACATCAAGGCGGTCGCGGAGGCGTCCCTCCGGCGGCTTCAGACGGACCACATCGACCTGTTCTATCAGCACCGCGTCGATCCGGACGTGCCGATTGAGGACGTGGCCGGCGCCGTCAAGGACCTCATCGCCGAAGGCAAGGTGCGGCGCTTCGGTCTCTCCGAGGCCGGCGTGGACACGATCCGGCGCGCCCATGCCGTCCAGCCAGTGACGGCGGTCCAGAGCGAGTACTCCCTGTTCTGGCGCGAGCCGGAGGTCGCGCTGCTCCCGGCGCTGGAGGCGCTGGGGATCGGCTTTGTGCCCTTCAGCCCCCTCGGCGCCGGCTTCCTGACCGGCCAGATCACGGACGCGACGGTCTTCGCACCCTCCGACTTCCGCAATAGCGTGCCGCGGTTCTCTCCTGCGGCCCGGAAGGCGAACATGACGCTGGTGCAGGTCGTGAAGGGCGTGGCCGAGCGCCGGGGCGTGACGCCGGCGCAGGTGGCGCTCGCCTGGCTGCTGGCACAGAAACCCTGGATCGTCCCGATCCCCGGAACGACCAAGCTCCACCGCCTTGAGGACAATCTGGGTGCCGTCGACCTGGTGCTCACCCCTGCGGACCTCGCGGAGATCGAGGCGGGCCTGTCGACCATAGCGGTGCAAGGGGACCGCCTGCCCGCAGCGGCCCTGAAGATGACGGGCCTTTGACACCCACAGCGCCCAGGAGGGCAGAGACATGAAGATCCAGAGACACGGCGAAGCGGCGTCGCGGCAGGGCCCGGCGGACACCTTCACCGGCGAAGTGCGCATCGACAGCCCCTTCGCCGCCGAAGCCCCCGCCCGGGTCAGCGGGGCCGTCGTCACCTTCCAGCCCGGCGCCCGCACCCACTGGCATACGCACCCCCTGGGCCAGACCCTCATCGTCACCGAGGGTGTCGGCTGGACCCAGTGCGAGGGTGGTCCCAGGACCGAGATCCGTGCGGGCGACATCATCTGGTGTCCCTGCCAGAGGCGGCACTGGCATGGGGCGACGCCGACCACGGCCATGACCCACATCGCCATCGCCGAAGCCCTCGACGGGAAGGTCGTCGACTGGATGGAGCCGGTGACGGACGCCCAGTACCTCGCCGGGCCGCTGGCCACGGACTGATCCCTGGCGGCGCCGGACATGCCGGCGAAGCCCCCTCAAACGACGGAAAGGAAAACCGACATGTCAGACGTTGTCGCTGTCATCGGACCGGGCCAGATCGGCCAGGCCATTGCCCGACGCGTGGGCTCGGGCAAGCGGGTTCTGCTCGCCGATCTTCGACGGGAGAGCGCACAGGCGGCTGCGGACGTCATGGCCGATGCAGGCTTTGACGTCTCCGTCGCCACGGTGGACGTGGCCTCCTGCGCCAGCGTGGAAGCGCTCGTGGCGACGGCGACCGGACTGGGCTCCGTCACCGGCCTCGTCCATGCCGCCGGGGTCTCCCCGAGCCAGGCGCCGCCGGCGACGATCCTGCAGGTTGACCTCTATGGCGTGGCCCTTGTGCTCGAAGCCTTTGGCGCGGTGATCGAACGGGGCGGGTCGGGGGTGGTCATCGCCTCCCAGTCCGGCCACCGGCTCCCGGCCCTCAGCGCGGAGCAGAACCACGCACTGGCCCTGACCCCCGTCGAGGACCTTCTCCGCCTGCCGTTCCTTCAGCCGGATCAGGTCACGGACCCGCTGCACGCCTACCAGCTGTCCAAGCGCGGCAACGCCCTGCGCGTCCAGGCCGAGGCGGTCCGGTGGGGACGTAGGGGCGCCCGGATCAACACCATCAGCCCCGGGATCATCATGACCCCTCTTGCGCGGGATGAACTCACCGGTCCCCGAGGCGCTGGCTACCGCCGCATGATCGAGGTGTCCGCCGCCGGCCGCGCCGGAACGCCCGACGAGGTCGCTCACGTGGCGGCGTTGCTCATGGGCCCCGACGGCGGCTTCATCACCGGCAGCGACGTCCTGATGGATGGCGGAGTGACGGCAGCCTATTGGTTCGGCGACCTGGCGCCCAAGTGACCCGGCCTCGCGCCGAAGGCGGCGGGCGATCCCGGAGGCAACGACGGCTATGGGTCGACCACAGTCGCGAGGATTCCGTCTAAAAGCTGCCGTTCCCGCATCTCGCCACCAAGCGGACTCTGCCAGGGCGTGCCAGGTCAGCCGCGACAGTCCGAACCGTTGGCCGCGGTAGATTGGACTGAAGCACGGGGTCGGGACGCCAGGTCGCTCGGTTATCAGCCGTCGTCGGAATGCGGTGTAGCTGGCGCGGTCGACCCGGCCGCCCGTTGTTGCGTTTTCGATCGGCTGCTATTTTTATTGAGAAACGCGGTGACGGTGTCGAAAGTTCAGCGATCGCACGGCGGCATCGCAGAGAGTTGTAGAGCTATCTGAAGAAAAAGGTGTTTTCGCCGTTCTGACGGTATTTTTTGGTCGGCCGTTCTTACCGCAGGTTATTTCGGTCGGGGCGAAACGAAGAGGCGTGGTTGAGACTGTTGCCGATAGACGGCGATAGGAGAAATTTTTGGCTGGCCGAAATTGCCCAATGAAATCAGAAGCTCGGATTTTTGACGGTATGGCTGACGGGAAAAGCTGAGTGGAGCGTTTTGTTTTCTGAATAAAAACAGGATATTATGGCGCTATCGAACAATTGAGTGGGAGTGAGTAAAGCTTAGTTTAGGGTATATCTTTACAAAATATATTAATGCAGGCGACTTTAGAGTCGATAGTTCGCAATAAATGCTGTCCACTCGGTATTCGCCCGCGGTTGGACGGACCCTCCGTTCGGTGTGTTGAGCCGTTAGTCAACCACCCGGAGGCCGAACGGCCGGTTCAACCGCACGATGGTCAAATTGAGAAACGCAGCAAACGAGACCCAGGCGAGATAAGGCAGAAGCAGCAGGCTCGCGACCCGAGAAATTGGCCACAATAGAACGATCGGCAGCAGGATCGACAGCCACAGAAATGGCACCTCGATCAAAGCCCAGTCCGGCCGGCGCAATTTGAAGAACAATGGACTCCAAAGGATGTTAGCCGCGCCGTTCAACTCGAACAGAACGACGACCAACCCGCGTGTCGACGAATTGAGCGCGTTCGACCAACCAAGATAAGCCGACAGAGACGCCATTGACAGGATCAGCGTCCATGCGGGACCGAACAGCCAATCGGGCGGCTGCCACGAGGGCTTCCTCAAGGTGAAATACCAAGGGGTGAGGTCGGTCAGCCAGGCGCCTGCCGCCGCAACCACCACGCCCCATGCCGCGGCGATAGCAATCGCCGTAATCACGCGGAAACTAGGCCGAGGAGATGGGCAACGTCCTTGATGAAGATGCGTGCATGGGCGAGCGGATCTTTGTGGGTCAGTGCCTTGTTCATGTAGGACTCCCAGGTCAGGCGTTGAACATCGGGGTCAGCGCAGATGCTGACGAAGCGTTCCCGCCGCGTGTCGCTGGAATACCAGAACCATTGCATCACGCCCAGGATCCAGAAAACCCGGCCATGAGCGCGCATGAACCGCCGGCGTGCCGAGCGCAAGACCCGGACATCCCCGGTCAGCAAGAACACATCGGCAGCCTCGGCAGCCAATCGCCCGCCTTCCATCGCGTAGTAAATTCCCTCCCCGGAGGCGGGCGCAACGACCCCGGCGGCATCGCCGGCCAACAGAACGTCGCGGCCGTTATCCCAGCGGCGAAGCGGCTTCATCGGAATCGGCGCGCCTTCCCGGCGTAGGGTGTCCGCTTGCGCCAGTCCGGCCACATCACGTAGCGCCCCAACCGATTTGCGCAACGAAAACCCTTTGCGAGCCGATCCGCTGCCGACACTTGCGGTGTCGCCGTGGGGGAAAACCCAGCCGTAAAAATCTGGCGACAGCCGCCCCTGATAATACACGTCGCATCGGGAACGATCGAAACCCTCGCGCGGAGTCCGAACAATCTCGTGATAGGCAAAGACGTGACGGATGCGGGCGGCTCCCTTCACGCATTGCAGGGCCACCGACGATCTGGCCCCGTCGGCCCCGATAATGGTCTTTGCCCGCACCCGTTCAACCGATTTGCCGCATCGAAATGCGACCACTGCAACGCCGTCCGCGTCACGAGCAACCGACTGGAACTGTCCGATCATTCGTTCCGCTCCAGAATGGGCGGCCCGTTCGCGCAGCCACTCGTCGAACGAATCCCGATCGACCATGCCGACGAAGCCACGTTCGATCGGCATGTCGACTGATCTGGACGACGGAGCCACCATGCGCGCCGAGGTTATACGCGCGCACAGCAAATGGTCCGGGATACCGAAGTCACGGATCAGCCGCGGGGGAATCGCGCCGCCGCATGGCTTGATCCGCCCCGCCCGATCAAGCAACAGCACCGAACGTCCCCGGCGAGCCAACTCATGCGCGGCCGTCGCGCCCGCGGGGCCGCCGCCAACGACAACAGCATCGTAGGTTTTGATCATCGCATCATCCTTAAAGCGAATGCGGTGACCAACATGCCGATGACGTAAAGCGACGTTCCGGTGGCATTGTACCAGGGGGCGTTCTGTCGCGGGTTTCGCATCAGGCGAACCATCAGCAGCAACTGCGCCATGAGAAGTAGCATCACGACAAAGCCGAACGTTACGAAGCCGCCGGCGAGCAATAACGCCACGACCATAACCTGCGGCAAGGCCATCGCTAGGCACGCGGCGTTCCCGGCGCCCTCCACGCCCAGCAACACGGGAAGCGAGAAAATCCCGGTTTGCCGATCGCCTTCCACCGACTTGAAGTCGTTCAGCGTCATGATGCCGTGAGCACCCGCGCTGTACAGCCCGGCCATCGCGAAGACGTGCCAGTCCGGGCGGCTGGCCGTCATGATCGCCGCGCCGGTGATCCAGGGTAGTCCCTCATAACAGGCGGCGCAGGCGCTGTTGCCCAACCAGCCGTTCCGCTTCAGCCGCAGGGGAGGGGCGCTGTACGACCACGCCAGCGCAAGCCCGGCAACGGCGGCGCCGAACCCCCAGCGCCCCAGCAAAGCGGCGACCAATAGCGAGACCACCGTCCATCCAATCGCGATATGAAGGCCTCGCCGTCCGGGCACCCGGCCGGACGGTATCGGGCGATCCGGTTCGTTGATCGCGTCAACATGCCGGTCGAACCAGTCGTTCGCCGCCTGACTGGTGCCGCAAACCAGCGGACCGGCCAGCAAGACTCCCAAAATCACGAGCCACCAGCGATCCGCCAACGGCACCCCCGACGACACCACGCCACAGCCGAACGCCCACATCGGCGCGAACCATGTGATGGGCTTCATCAGTTCCAGTGCCGCCGGCATCGTCGATCGGGGCTTAACCCCGGCGGACGACCAGGAAGACGTCGTGGCGGTGTTCATGGTTCCCAGTCCTTTAATCCGCACCGGCTGCCTCGGGATCACCCAGACCGTAACGGCGTAGTTTCACGTAAAGGCTCTGACGGCTCAGACCGAGCATCTCGGCGGCGGAGGCGCGGTTGTCGCCGGTTAGCTTCAGGGCGGCTTCGATGCACAGCCGCTCGATCACATCGGTCGCCTCGCGCACCAGATCCTTCAGCGCCACCCGCCCGATCAGCTCGGTCATGTGGTCGAGGGAGCGTGGCAGTGGTCGCGGTTCAAGCCGCAGGCGGCGGCCGATGTCGCGGACGGCGAACCCAAAGCATGGTTGCCCCCCGTTCATCACGGTCACCGCCGACACCTCCACCTCCGCCGGCTCTCCGAATTCACCGCGCATCAGGCTGGCGAACAGGCGTACGGAGCCATGCTGGCGGAGGTTGGCCATCAAGATGTCGAGATCGACGCCCGACCGGCCAAGCCATCGGGACAGAAGTTCGTTTCGGGCCTGCTCTTCGGTGGGAAGTTGGGCGAGTTCCAGGAACGTCGCGTTGGTGGTGATGACCCGCCCGCCGGCGTCGGTAACGACGAAGCCGTCCGGTGCGCTCTCCATCAACTTGAGCAGTTTTGCCTTTAACTTGGGTTGGGGCGCAGTGGCGGGCTCACCGTCCGGCCGGGCGATGCGCACCAGGCAGGAAACGCCGCCTTCGTCCCTGAATAACGAAGCGGTGATCACCACCTCCTCCCCTCCATTCCGCAACCTCGCCCGCACATCGTCCGCTCGGCCTGACGCACGAACCCCCGCCAGCAGAAGTTCGACACTGCGGGCGCCGTCGGGTGTGAAAGTGTCTGTTAAGGGCCAGGCGCGTCCCGGTTCCGACGCGTCAGCGAACAGCCGCCGCGCGGTGGGGTTGCTGTCGAGGATCCGTCGCGCCGCATCGTCGACGATCAGCACTGCGTCGGAGGACATCTGAAACAACAGCCGATAACGCGTTTCGACGTGGCGGATGCGCGCATAGTCCCGCTCCATCGACTGTTGGGCGTCAACCAGTCGGCGTTGCAACGACGACAGGGCGCGCAAATCCCGGCCAAAGGCGACGATGCGGCCGGGGGTTCCGGCTTGCACCGCGGCGTAAAGGATCGGGATGTCGGAATGGTTGATGTGGCGCCAGATGGGTTCTTGTTTGGACGCCGCGGCGGCGAGCAGTAGTTCGACTTTCGCCCGGCTGTCCTCATGCACCGTGTCGATCCAGCGCTTTCCCAGCCAATTCGCATAGTCTGGCAAATCGTCCACCAAATCCTGGTCGCCGATCGAAACGTCGCGAATCGTGCCCGCGCTATCGAGGATCAAGGCAATATCCGACGCGGCGGTAATCAGTGTCGCCGCGGCTTCCGCATCGATATTGGCCAGTTCAATCTTCGGGGCCTGAAACGCCTTTACGATCAGCGGAACCCTCCACTTAGTCGGCAGCCAGGCGCATCGCCAGAAGTTCCCGTGCTTTCTTCACCGCGCCGGGGGCATCGGCTGCCGTGGCGTCCGCTCCGACTCGTGTCACCAGTTCCGGGTGTTGCAAAAACAGCGGGCCGCCGACCATCACCCCGAGATACCGGTTGCGAGAGGCGCTGCGAACCGAGCGAATGCAGGCTTTGAGCGCTTCGAGACGACCCGACGAGGCGACAGAGAAACCGGCTACATCGACGCAATGCGCCCGCACGAGTTGGGCGGCGTTATAGCCGGAAGAAACCGGCCCACCGACGACGTGCCATCCCTCGCGCTCGAAAAACTCTGCCAGTATCACAAGACCAAGAGAATGTTGCTCGCCGGGGGCGGGGAGAAGAAGGGTTGTATCGGCCCGGGCGGAACGGGGCACGGCCGCCGTCTGGAAGGTTGGCGACAGCGCGCGCACGATCTGTTGCAGGCGGCCAAGCCCGATCGTGACCAGGGCGAAGTCGCAGCGATCTTCTTCCCACAACTCCCCGAGGCGACGCCCGGCCTGCGTAATCAAACCGAGATAAAGCGAGGCCGGCGTGGCGCCGCGCCGCATCAGGATTTGGACGAAGGTGAGGGCCTTGGTGTCGTCCCGATCCATCAACAGGCGGACTAGTTCCGCCGTGTCGTCCTCGCACGAGGTGTTGCCGGATGGAGCATCGCAGCGGCCCGCGCTGGCGAGCGCGAGGCGCGGTAGAATTTGGGCTTCGACGAAACGCTGCAACAACGCGGCACGGTGGCTTTTTGCGACCAAGTGCCCAGCGTTTGGTAGTTCGCACGATGTGTCAGCGTCCTGAACCGTGCGGCCCCAGACGGATGAGGTGGCGACCTGTTCCAATAAGGTCATTCTCTGTCTCCTCCTTTTAGTTCATCGCTGTATGCGATGATTGTCAAGCATGGTTTACGTACTGATCGATTGACAGTTTGGCTCGCATCGCTCTAGCCTCCGATATCGGCTGCATCTTGCGTAGGGAGGGCGAGATGAAAAACTGCCTATCGAATCGGTCTCCATGCAGATTTTTATTGGTGGCAGGGTTGTGCGGCCTGGACAGCGATGTGTCCCCAGCCAGGGTCAAAGCCCACCGCCATACAACATTGCCGTCAATTCATGTTTACGTTTGATCTCATGAAACGCGCCATTGGAGCGGCGGACTGTTGCCCATGGGGCGCAGCCGCTGGCCGCCGGGAGGATCGATTGCACGAATCCAGTCCATTAAGGGGTCGTCCCCTTTA
The DNA here is from genome assembly GCA_903932145.1 of uncultured Rhodopila sp. GTDB lineage: Bacteria > Pseudomonadota > Alphaproteobacteria > Acetobacterales > Acetobacteraceae > Rhodopila. The sequence goes on from CAIZFE010000046.1 coordinate 10,778, forward strand.
CACTCCCGACCAGCGCCGGCGTCGCGATGCCTCGCCGTGGACGATGGTGCAGGGCGTCCTGGCACCGCTGCAATTCGCCGTTTTCCTGATGAGTCTGGCGCTGGTGATGCACTACCTGGGAACCGGATCCGGCCTGGGCATCGCCACGGCTTCGGTCGTGGTTAAGACGCTGGTACTTTATACTATCATGGTCACGGGCGCGATCTGGGAGCGGGAGGTTTTCGGCCGTTACTTGTTTGCGTTAGCGTTTTTTTGGGAGGACGTGGTCAGCATGCTGGTGCTGGCTCTGCATACAACGTATTTGATTGCGTTGTTTTCTGGCGCGGTGGATGCCGAGCGGCAAATGTGGCTGGCGCTGGCTGCTTATGCGTCATACGTGATCAACGCCACCCAGTTCGTGCTGAAGCTGCGGGCGGCGCGCCAGCAGGAGCATATGTGGTCGGGTGCCGATGCGCTGGGGCACACCTCATGACGTCCAGCACCGCACTGCTCGAAGAGCGTCCGGTACTGCGGGAACGGGGCCAGCGCGAGGTATTCTGCGGCCTGACTGGCATTATCTGGCTGCACCGCAAAATCCATGACGCGTTCTTCCTGGTGGTGGGATCTCGCACCTGCGCCCACCTGATTCAATCCGCCGCTGGTGTCATGATTTTCGCCGAACCACGGTTCGCGACCGCGATCATCGACGAACGCGATTTGGCCGGATTGGCCGACGCCAACGACGAACTGGACGCGGTTGTTACGCAACTTCTGCAACGGCGGCCTGATGTCAGGCTGCTGTTCCTGGTCGGATCCTGTCCGTCCGAAGTCATAAAGTTGGACCTATCGAGAGCGGCGGCGCGGCTTGGGCGGCGGTTCGGACCCGAGGTTCGGGTACTGAATTACTCCGGCAGCGGGATTGAAACGACCTTTACGCAGGGGGAGGATGCGTGTCTTGCGTCGATGGTGCCGGTTATGCCGGCCACGGATGCTTCCGGACTGCTGGTCGTCGGTGCTTTGGCCGATGTGGTGGAGGACCAGTTCACTCGATTGTTTGCAGCGATGGGCATAGGCCCGGTGCGGTTCCTGCCACCTCGGCAGGCGAGGGACCTGCCCGCCGTTGGGTCGGGGACGCGGTTTCTGTTGGCGCAACCGTTTCTGGCGGACACCGCGCGCGCGTTGGAAGAACGCGGCGCTGCCCGCATTCCCGCACCATTTCCGCTGGGCGTTGAGGGAACCACGCTGTGGCTGCAAGCGGCAGCACGGGCGTTCGGTATCGGGGTTTCGCACGTCCGGGCGGCGACGGATATGGCGCAAGAGCGGGGTCGGCGGGCCGTGGCACGATATCGCGCCGAACTCGCCGGCAAGCGGATGTTTTTCTTCCCGGATTCCCAGTTGGAAATTCCCCTGGCCCGGTTCGTTTCGCGCGAACTGTCAATGAACGTGATCGAGGCCGGGACGCCGTATTTGCATCGTCAGCATCTGGCTGAAGAACTGGCGTTATTGCCCGCGTCCGTTGCGCTGAGCGAGGGCCAGGACGTCGAACGCCAGTTGGACCGATGCCGTGCCGCCCGGCCAGATCTGATTGTTTGCGGCCTGGGACTGGCGAATCCGCTTGAGGCGGAAGGCCTGACGACAAAATGGTCGATCGAGCTGCTGTTTACGCCGGTGCAAGGCTACGACCAGGCAGGCGATCTCGCTGAATTGTTCGCACGCCCGCTGGTGCGGCGCATGCGATTGGCGGTGTAGCGCGATGAAGCTCACGCTCTGGACATACGAAGGTCCTCCCCATGTCGGCGCGATGCGGGTCGCAACGGCAATGGAGGGGCTGCATTACGTGCTGCACGCGCCTCAAGGCGATACATACGCGGACCTGTTGTTCACGATGATAGAGCGCCAGTCGAAACGGCCGCCGGTCACTTATACAACGTTTCAGGCCCGCGACCTCGGTGGCGACACCGCGGAGTTGTTCAAGAACGCGGCCCGGGAAGCATACGAGAGATTTAAACCGCAGGCCCTGTTGGTTGGCGCTTCCTGCACTGCCGAGCTGATTCAGGATGATCCGGGTGGCTTGGCCAGGGCTCTCGGGCTGCCAATTCCCGTCGTGCCAGTCGAACTGCCCGCTTACCAGAAGAAAGAAAACTGGGGTGCGGCCGAGACATTTTATCAGCTAGTCCGCGCCTTCGCTGTAAAAGCTGAACCTGGGCCACGCGCACGATGCAACATCCTGGGGCCGACAGCCCTAGGGTTTCGCCACCGGGACGACGTCACAGAGATCGTTAACCTTCTGACGCATCTCGGTATCGCGATAAACGTCATCGCCCCGCTCGGTGCCACACCCTCCGACCTCGCCAGGCTCGGTCATGCCGCATTCAACATAGTATTATATCCCGAGACCGGGTTGCAGGCAGCATCCTGGCTTTCCCGGCAATTCGGTCAGGGAATGGTGAAAACCGTTCCGATCGGCGTCGGTGCCACGCGTGATTTCATTGCGGAAGTATCGGCGTTGGCCGGTGTCGATCCATCGCCTGTATTGGACGACGATGGCGCGCGGCTTCCCTGGTATTCCCGGTCTGTCGATTCCACGTATCTGACCGGGAAGCGCGTGTTCGTGTTCGGCGACGGCTCCCATGCAATTGCCGCCGCCAGGGTCGCGTCCGAAGAACTGGGTTTCTCCGTCGTAGGGCTTGGAACCTATACACGAGAGTTCGCCCGCGAAGTGCGCGACGCCGCCGCACATTACGGCATCGAGGCGACCATCACCGACGACTACCTCGAAGTCGAAGCGAAGATCACCGAATTGCAGCCGGAACTTGTTCTCGGCTCGCAAATGGAGCGGCATATCGCCAAGCGCCTGGGCATCTCCTGCGCGGTCATTTCGGCACCAATGCATGTGGAGGATTTCCCGGCCCGCTACTCCCCCCAGATGGGTTTCGAAGGCGCGAATGTGATCTTCGACACCTGGGTGCATCCCTTGATGATGGGGCTGGAGGAACACCTGCTCGGCATGTTCCGCGAGGACCCCGAATTTCACGACGAAGCCGGTGCGTCGCATCTGGCCGAAAACCGGCCGCTTGCCTGGGATCAGGCCGCCGAAAAGGAACTGAAGAAGATCCCATTCTTTGTCAGGGGAAAGGCGCGCCGCAACACGGAACGCTTCGCTGCTGATCATGGCTTGACCGGTATTACCCTGGAAACGCTGTATGATGCCAAAGCGCATTTCGGCCGCTGACCGCACGCCCGTTCGGGTCGTCGTGGTGACAATGGACAGTCACCTCGGCGGAGCCTTGGGCCGAGCCGAAAGCGCACTGCGGCGGGAACTGCCCGGTTTGACGGTAACCATGCATGCCGCCGACGAATGGGGTGGCGACCCAATCGCGCTGACTGCATGCACCAACGATATCGCCCGCGCCGACATCGTCGTGGCAACGATGCTGTTTCTTGAAGATCATATTCAGGCTGTCTTGCCGGCATTGGTGGCTCGGCGGGACCATTGCGATGCGATGATCTGCATGCTGTCCGCGGGCGAGGTCGTGAAGCTGACCCGAGTCGGACGATTCAACATGTCGGCGGAGGCAACGGGTGCGATCGCCTGGCTGAAACGTATGCGCGGCAAAAGCGGGACGGGGTCCAATGCGCGCGGCCAAATGAAGATGCTGCGCCAGATTCCGAAATTGTTGAAATTCATTCCCGGTACCGCGCAAGACGTGCGGGCCTATTTCATGGCCCTGCAATACTGGCTGGCCGGGTCGGAAGAAAATCTCGGCGGCATGCTTCGTCTGCTGGTGGGGCGTTACGCGGCGGGCGACAGGGCGCATCTGTCTGGATCGTTGCGGGTTACGCCACGCGTGGATTATCCGGAGGTCGGGCTGTATCACCCGCACGCGGACGGTCGCATCGTTGAGCGTATCGAACAGCTTCCGTCCGCGGGCTCAAACGGACGGGTCGGCATCCTGCTGCTGCGATCCTACGCCCTATCCAGCAACGCGGCCCACTACGACGGGGTCATCAGCGCGCTGGAAGCCAAGGGGCTACAGGTAATCCCAGCCTTCGCCAGCGGTTTGGATCAGCGTGAGGCGGTCAAACATTACTTCACGCGCAACGGCCAGGCCACGGTCGATGCGGTGGTTTCGCTGACCGGCTTCAGCCTCGTTGGTGGCCCCGCCTACAACGATGCCCGCGCGGCCGAGGAATTGCTGGCCGGACTGGACGTGCCGTACATCGCCGCCCATCCCGTCGAGTTCCAAACCCTGGAACAATGGAAGGACGATTCGCGCGGCCTGTTGCCGGTGGAAGCCACGATGATGGTGGCAATCCCGGAACTGGACGGCGCAATCTGCCCAATGACATTCGGTGGCCGTTCGGCACTGTCCGGCGACGATCGGCGGCGCGACATGGTTCCTCATCCGGAGCGGACGGCGATGCTGGCCGCCAGGGTCTCTCGATTGGTTTCGTTACGCCGCAAAGCTCGAGCTGAACGAAAAATCGCGCTCGTTCTGTTTAATTTTCCGCCCAACGCAGGGACGGTCGGATCGGCCGCGTATCTGTCCGTGTTTGCGTCACTGCTTAATACGCTAAAAGGCATGAAGGACGCGGGCTACGACGTCGTTGTTCCCGCAAGCGTCGACGCCCTGCGCGACCGTTTGCTGGGCGGCAACGCGTCCCTGTTCGGCGCGAACGCCAACGTCGCCGCCCGCGTGTCCGCCGACGACCATGTCCGCCGGCAACGCTGGCTGCAGGACATAGAGAAACAGTGGGGTCCGGCGCCGGGCCGCCACCAAACCGACGGCGCATCGATATTCGTTCTGGGTGAGCACTTCGGCAACGTCTTTGTCGGCATCCAACCGGCCTTCGGATACGAAGGCGATCCGATGCGGCTGCTGTTCGAGCACGGTTTCGCGCCCACTCATGCCTTCTGCGCCTTTTATCGCTGGATCAACCAGGATTTCGGCGCCGATGCCGTGCTGCATTTCGGCACTCACGGCGCGTTGGAATTCATGCCCGGGAAACAAGCAGGCATGTCTGGCGAGTGCTGGCCCGATCGGCTGATCGGCGATCTACCAAATTTTTATTTATATGCATCGAACAACCCGTCCGAGGGGATGATCGCCAAACGTCGCGCCGGCGCATCGTTAATCAGTTACCTGACGCCACCTGTCGCGCATGCTGGCTTATACCGGGGCCTGCTCGATCTGAAGGCGTCTCTGGATCGCTGGCGCGCAATGCCGCCTGACGCCGACGCCGGTCAACAAAGCGAGTTGGCAGCGTTAATCCAGGCGCAGGCGGATGCAGTAGATCTGACAGCGACTGACCCAGAACGACTGTCGGCCGAATTGCTGGAACTGGAATACACGCTGATCCCGCATGGACTGCACATCGTCGGCGAGGGCCTGAACGACGAGCAGCGAATCTCCATGCTCGACGCCGCAGGCGTAACGGATGCGGCGGAGCGGCAACGCCTGGATGGATTGCTTGCGGTGGACCACGAAATCCCCGCGATCATCCATGCCTTGGACGGTGGCTATATTCGTCCCGCGCCCGGTGGCGATCTTTTGCGCACAACCGAGGTGCTGCCCACTGGCCGCAACCTGCACGGCTTCGATCCATTCCGTATCCCCAGTGCCTTTGCGGTGCGAGACGGCGCCAGGCAAGCCGACCGACTGCTCGCGCGTCACCATGCGGAAACCGGTGCGATGCCGGAAACGGTGGCGATGGTGCTCTGGGGCACGGATAATCTGAAAACGGAGGGTGGTCCGATCGCCCAGGTCTTGTGGCTGCTCGGCGCAGAACCGCGTTGCGACAGCTATGGCCGCGTGTCAGGTGCAAACCTGATTCCGCTGGAGACCTTGGGCCGTCCGCGTATCGATGTGGTTGCCACACTTTCAGGCATCTTCCGCGATTTGTTGCCGTTGCAGACGAAACTTCTGGCCGAGGCCGCTCTGCTGGCCGCGACAGCGAACGAACCGGTGGAGCAGAACTTCATCCGCAAGCATGCTTTGTCCTTCCAGGCGGAGCACGGGGGCTCCATCGAAGACGCCGCATTACGCGTTTTCGGCAATGCCGACGGCGCGTATGGGTCAAACGTCAATAATCTCGTGGGTAGCGGCACCTGGAATAACGAAGACGAACTCGCCGACGCCTACCTGAAGCGCAAGGGTTTCGCTTATGGAGCCACCGGTCGCCCACAACGGCACGACGCCGTCCTGTCTCACGCACTTGCCAGGGTCGATATCACTTACCAGAATCTGGACTCGCTTGAAATGGGCGTCACAACGGTGGATCATTATTTCGATACACTTGGCGGAATTAGCCGGGCAGTGCGCAGGGCGCGCGGTGGGCAGGCGGCAACGGTTTACATCGGGGATCAGACACGCGGCGACGGGACGGTTCGAACGATATCGGAACAGGTCGCGTTAGAGACCCGCACCCGAGCACTGAATCCGAAATGGTATGAGGCATTGTTGTCGCATGGCTATGAAGGTGTTCGCGAAATCGAAGCCCACGTCACCAATACCCTGGGCTGGTCGGCCACGACAGGCGGAGTTCAGCCCTGGGTTTACGAAAAACTGTCGGAGACGTTCGTTCTGGACCCGGCCATGCGCGAACGACTGGCCGCACTCAATCCAACGGCATCGGTAAAGATCGCCAACCGCCTGATAGAGGCGCACGAGCGGCAATACTGGTCCCCGGGTGAAGCGATGCGGGAAGCCCTGCAACGTGCGGGCGAGGAACTTGAAGACCGCCTTGAAGGCGTCGGGTTGGGGGTAGCGGCATGACGGTCATCCGGCGAATTCCAGTAAGGGGCGACGGCGAGGGCAGCGTGCAGGTGCAAATGCAACCCGACCTGAAGATCGGCAACGCTCAGGTGTTCGCGGTCTATGGCAAGGGCGGCATCGGCAAGAGCACGACATCGTCGAATCTGTCAGTCGCGTTCTCCAAGCTCGGCCAACGGGTGCTACAGATCGGGTGTGACCCGAAACATGATTCGACCTTCACGTTGACCAAACGATTGGTTCCAACCGTGATCGATATCCTGGAGACGGTGAACTTCCATTCGGAAGAATTGCGCGTCGAGGACTTTGTTTACCAAGGCTACAACGGTGTCATGTGCGTTGAGGCGGGTGGCCCTCCGGCGGGAACCGGATGCGGCGGCTACGTGGTGGGTCAGACGGTGAAGTTGTTAAAAGAACACCACCTGCTGGAAGACACGGATGTGGTGATCTTCGATGTCCTTGGCGACGTCGTGTGCGGCGGCTTCGCGTCGCCGCTGCAACATGCCGGGCGCGCATTGATCGTAGCGGCCAACGATTTTGACTCGATCTTCGCGATGAATCGCATCGTTGCCGCCATTCAGGCGAAGGCGCGCAATTACGAGGTTCGACTGGCCGGAGTCATCGTCAACCGCAGCGCCGGGACGGACCAAATCGACAAGTTCAACAACCGTACAGGCTTGAAGACATTGGCCCACTTTCCTGATCTCGACGTCATCCGTAGATCGCGTCTGAAGAAATCCACGTTGTTCGAAATGGACCCGACACCCGAGATCGTCGCGGTGCAGAACGAATACCTGCGGCTGGCGGCTTCGCTGCTGGCGGGAACGGAACCGTTGGAAACGCGGTCGATGCGGGACCGGGATATCTTCGATTTATTGGGATTCGACTGATGCCGACACTCACCTACGCCACAAGACGCGGCGAATTGTTGCATTACTTTGACCGCACGGCGGTCGATGCCTGGAAGCGCCTGACCTCCGACGCCCCGGTGAACAGTATCAGGGCGACAGTACGCGCTGGACGGAACGAAATGCGGCGGACGTTGCTAGGCTGGCTACCCGATGACTTGCGTGGCGTGCGTCTTTTGGATGCCGGTTGCGGAACCGGAGCGTTGGCTATCGAGGCTGCCAAAAAAGGCGCCGATGTCGTCGCGATCGATTTGTCACCCACACTGGTGGGGTTGGCGCAGGAACGCCTGCCGCATGCGCTGGGTGGCGGCAGCATCGAGTTCCATGTCGGCGATATGCTCAATCCCGGCGCGGGTCGTTTTGACTACGTGGTGGCGATGGACTCGCTGATCCATTACCGGCCGCGCGACACGGTAAGGGTGCTGGAGGGCCTGGCGGAGCGGACCGACCGTTCCGTGTTGTTCACATTTGCACCGCGGACACCGGCGCTAACCGTCATGCACGCTGTCGGCCGCGCGTTCCCGCGCGCCGATCGGGCCCCGGCCATCGAACCGGTTCGTCCAGCGTCCATTACCAGGTTGATTCAGTCCGGCGTAGCAAACTGGACGCCGCGCAGAACCCTTCGTGTATCACGCGGATTCTATATCTCCCAGGCACTGGAGATAACCCGCCAGTGAGCAAGATCGCCCGCACATGGACACACATCGGCACACGGTTCCTTCCGTTTGCCGACGCCGCGACGCCGGAGTTGCCACTCGGCCGGCTGCTGCGCCTATCATTGTTCCAGGTTTCGGTCGGCTTGGCCGTGGTGCTGCTGATCGGCACGCTGAACCGTGTCATGATCGTCGAACTCGGCGTGCCGGCGTGGCTGGTCGCGGTGATGATCTCGCTGCCGCTGGTCTTTGCGCCATTTCGGGCATTGGTGGGTTTTCGTTCGGATACGCACAAATCCGTTCTTGGCTGGCGCAGAGTCCCCTACATTTGGATGGGCACGCTGATACAATTTGGCGGCCTGGCGATCATGCCTTTCGCGCTGATCGTTCTGTCCGGCGACAGTAACGGACCGCCGATCTTCGGCCACATCGGCGCCGCGTTGGCGTTTCTTCTCGTGGGCGCAGGGTTGCACACGACACAGACTGTCGGTCTTGCATTGGCAACGGATCTTGCCCCCCCACAGTCTCACCCTCGCGTTGTTGCACTGCTGTGCATGATGCTGTTGCTCGGTATGGTCGGCGGCGCGCTCACCTACGGCGCATTGCTCGCAAACTTTACCGAAATAAAACTGATCCAGGTCGTCCAAGGCACCGCGCTGGCGACAATGATTTTAAACGTCGCGGCCTTGTGGAAGCAGGAAGCGCGTAATCCGGCGTTGACCGCCTGTAACCGAGTGCAGCCAACGTTCCATGACGCCTGGACTCAGTTCAAACAGCAACCATACGCGAAACGACGCCTCGTCGCGCTCGGGATGGGCACGATCGCCTGCAGCATGCAGGACATCTTGCTGGAACCCTATGGCGGTCAGGTTCTCCACCTCGCGGTCGGGACCACGACGATGTTAAGCGCGCTGCTCGCATTCGGCGGCCTGAGCGGCTTTGGCCTCGCCGCCCGACTGCTCGGCCGAGGTGCCGATGCATACCGTCTGGCCGCTACAGGCGCCCTGACCGGCTTGGCGGCGTTCAGCTTCGTCATCTTTGCCGCACCGCTTCAGTCTATCGCGTCGTTCGCCATCGGCACGGCACTCATCGGTTTCGGCGCCGGTTTGTTCGCCCATTGCACCCTAACCGCCGCGATGGGCACCGCCCGAAACGGACAGATCGGTTTGGCATTGGGTGTGTGGGGCGCGGTTCAGGCATCGGCAGCGGGAACCGCGGTCGCTGCTGGAGGCCTTATCCGTGACGGCGTCTCCATCCTCGCAACGAACGGAGTGCTCGGGCAGGCGATGGACAATCCGGCCACCGGATATTCGGTCGTCTATCACATTGAAATTGCGTTGTTATTCGCAACCTTGATCGCCATCGGTCCGTTGGTACGGCGGGCCGATTCATCGGGCTTCGGCCTTAACCACCCGCTCAGTCTTCCAAGGTGATTGTCATGCAAACCGGGGCCATCACAGGATATATCGATGTCGCGCAGATCGCGCTGTATACGTTCTGGCTGTTCTTCGCAGGGTTGATATTTTACCTGCGGACGGAGGACAAGCGGGAAGGCTATCCGCTGATCACCGAGCGCGAAGGGCATTTCTTGCAGGGTTTTCCCGTGGCGCCGTCGCCGAAGACCTTTCTGCTCCCTAATGGAACCACGGTCTTCGCACCACGCATCGATCTGCCGCAGCCGACCTTCGATGCGCAACCGGTCGCAGGTTTTCCGGGTGCGCCGATGCATCCGATCGGCAATCCGATGCTGTCTGGTGCTGGCCCGTCGGCCTCCGCGTTGCGGGCTGACACACCCGATCAAATGCAGGAAGTCCCCGGCAACCGGGTCGTGCCGTTACGCGTCGCTACCGACCATTTCCTGGATGACGAAAGTCCCGATCCGCGCGGCAAAGAAGCCATCGGGGCTGACGGCGTCGTAGGCGGCATCGTGTCCGACCTGTGGATCGATCGCGCCGAGACTGTCATTCGCTATCTGGAAGTCACCCTGGCGGCCGGGCCGTCCGTGCTGGTGCCCATGCCGCTGGCGAACGTAGATGCCACGGGCACTGTATTCGTCGTATCCGTGCTCGGTTCCCAATTCGCCGATGCCCCAAACATCGCCTCCCCGGACCAGGTCACGCTGCGGGAGGAGGACCGCATCCAGGCTTACTTCGCCAGCGGTCATCTGTATGCCGAACCAAGCCGGGTGGAGCCTTGGCTATGAACGAACACGATTACGAACCGATACCCGGTCTGCCCGCCCCGCTGCCGGAAGGCGAAACGATCCTGTGGCAGGGCGCACCGCGTTGGGAAAGCTTTGCACGTCGAGCCATGCGGGTGAGGCTGGTTGCGGGGTATTTTGTGGCTTTGGCGGTGTGGGGTATTGCGGGCCGATTGTCATCCCCGGCGGAGGGCGTGGTGTCCACGTTGCGTCTGGGCGCGCTTGGCGTGGCGGCCATCGCGCTACTGGTGCTGTTCGCCTGGCTTGTTGCGAGGACAACGCTTTATACGATCACGACGCGGCGGGTGATTATTCGTTTCGGGATTGCGCTTCCGATCACGATCCAAATACCATTTCGGATGATCGGCGCTGCCGGCGTTCATGTTTGGGCCGACGGAACCGGTGACATCGCGCTGTCGCTGCTGGCGGACCAACGGATCGCCTATCTGGTGATGTGGCCGCACACGCGCCCGTGGAAGCTGGCGAAAGCCCAACCCAGCCTGCGTGCGATCTCCGATGCCGCGTCGGTCGCCACAACGCTCGGACGGGCGCTGGCGGCGTCCGCTTCCCAGTCCGCCAAGGCGGTCTCGATCCCGGTTCCTGCCACGGCCGGCGCCGGCAACCCCGTCCCGGCGGCGGCGTGAGATGAGTAAGCCCCCGTTTCCTCGTGGTATCCTGATGATCGCGGCCGCGACGGTCACGTTGTCCATCGTGACCGCGGCGGTGGGACGGCTGACAGGCGCCGGCAACAGTGCGCCGACCGCACCGGTGATCGCATCACGCGACCTTTTGTTTCGGGATCAACCGAATGGCGGTGTGGCGGTGTTTGACGCGGCCGACACCTCCGTCCCCATCGATATCGTCGCACCTGAAACCAACGGGTTCCTGCGGGCAACGATGCGCGGGCTGGCTCGGCAGCGGCTGCGGCAGGATGCGGATAGAGAGGTCCCCTTCCGCCTGACCGGTTTTGCCGATGGCCGCCTGACCCTGGCGGATCCCACCACCGGCCGCACGGTCGAAATGGAAGCGTTTGGCATCACCAACGAGGAAGCATTCGCCCGGCTGCTAACCGCGAAGGCCAGGTCATGAAGCGCATCGATGTCCCCTGCATGATCGATATCGAGCAGACACCCGAAAGTCTCCATGCCCATGCGATTCCGGAGGGCATCAAGATCCGCCCGGGCGATCGGGTGCTTGTGCACGGTGCACCGTCGCACATCGGATATGGCGAGCGAGTATCCCTGCACTGCACCGCGACGGTGATCCGAGCCAATGCGTTTGGACGATTCTGGACGCGGGCCACCAGTTTTCTGGCGTTCACCGCGCTGTATGAGGTCGGTTTCGAGCGGAGGGACTCAGTATGAAAGACGTCAGCGAAACAACGAAGCTTGCGCAGCGCGACACCGTGCTCAGCCCGCGCTTCTACACCACCGATTTCGCCGCCATGGATAAGCTTGACGTGACGCCTGTGCGGTCTGAGTGGGACGAATTGATGGCGGAGTTCGCCAGGGATACGAACAAGCATCATTTCACCCGCAACGCAGACTTCGATATGGATTTATCGACGTTGCCCGATGATTTGCGAGAGGAATTCATCCATTTCCTCGTCAGTTCGGTTACGTCGGAATTCTCCGGCTGTGTACTTTACGCGGAAATCAAGAAGCGCGTCACAAATCCCGACATCCGCGATTGGTTTGGCTATATGGCTCGCGATGAAGCGCGCCATGCCGGGTTCATCAACGACACATTAAAGGATTTCGGTGTTGGCATAGATTTAAGCTTCCTGACAAAGGTGAAGAAATACACCTTCTTCCAGCCAAAATTCATTTTCTACGCCGTGTATCTGTCGGAGAAGATTGGCTACGCGCGCTACATCTCGATCTTCCGCCAATTGGAACGGCATCCCGACAAGCGCTTCCATCCCATCTTCAAATGGTTCAAAGAGTGGTGCAACGACGAATTCCGCCACGGTGAGGCATTCGCTTTAATCATGCGCGCCAATCCGCGGGTTCTAACCGGACTGAACCGGTTGTGGATTCGTTTCTTCCTGCTGGCGGTTTTCGCGACCATGTACGTGCGCGACCACAGCCGTCCAGTATTCCATGCGGCCTTGGGTCTGGATCCGACCGAATACGACATGCAGGTTTTCCGGATCACGACAGAGATTTCGAAACAGGTGTTTCCGGTGACCCTGGACGTGGACAATCCCGCGTTTCTCGCCGGATTGGAACGGTTGCGTCGTATCGCCCTTCGAATCGAAGCCGCGAAAGTACAAAAAGGGCTGGGCGGCGGTTTGAAGCGATTGGTGTTAGCGGCCGGAGCTGGCCTGACCCTCGGGCGCCTGTATCTGTTGCGACCCCAGCGGCATGACCTGCCCGGGGAAATCCGCATGGCGCCGGCCTGGTGATGACCCAATACGGGCTTCCCGCGCTGCATGGACTGGCAATTTGGTGGTTCAGTACCGGTCTGATCCTGTTTCTCGACGGCCTGCCCCGCCGCACCTTTCGCTGGAGCATGGCGGCCGCGACCATGCTATTGGGCGCCGCCGTTTACGGGCTGGCCGCCAGCGCCAGCTACACCAGTATCTACGGTGCCTACTGTGCGTTTACGTGCGCGGTGCTGATTTGGGGGTGGCTGGAGATCAGCTTTTACATGGGATACGTCACCGGCCCCCGGACGCATCATTGCCCGAACGACTGCAGCGGCTGGCGCCATTTCGGGCACGCGATTCAGGCGTGCCTGTATCACGAGATCGCCGTGCTGGCGCTGGCGGCTTTTGTTGTTTGCCTGACCCGGGGCAGCCCGAACCAGTTCGGCACCTGGACATTCATCGTTCTGTGGTGGATGCATCAAAGCGCTCGCCTCAACGTTTTCCTTGGCGTTAGAAACCTGAATGCCGAATTCCTGCCGGAGCATCTGTCGCACATTCGCGGCTTTTTTCGCAGTGCGCCGATGAACCTGCTATTTCCTTTCTCAGTGACTCTATCCACCATCGTCGCCGTTCTGCTCGGTCAGCAGGCGCTGGTGCACGCGGAAAGTCCGTTCCAGGCTATTGGCTACACTTTGGTCGGCACAATGATGGTGCTGGCGATTTTAGAACACTGGTTCCTGGTTTTGCCGCTTCCCGCGGCCAAAGCTTGGAACAGACTATGGCAATGGGGCTTGCGCTCCCATAGGTCAGGCAGGAAGGCCCGGCGCTCGATGCCAAGACATATGCCGGTCGGGGGACGTCCATGAACCACGAGATTTTCTTTCGCAAGCAGCTCGATGACCTGAAGCGCGAAGGCAACTACCGAATCTTCGCCGACCTGGAACGGCATGCTGGCGATTTCCCCCGAGCGACGCATCATCGGGAGCGGGGAAGGAAGGCGGTGACGGTTTGGTGCTCCAACGACTATCTCGGGATGGGTCAGCATCAGGCGGTGATTGGTGCGATGCACGAGGCGCTTGATCGGTGCGGCGCAGGGGCTGGTGGAACACGCAATATCGCTGGTACGAACCACTACCATGTGATGTTGGAGCGGGAGCTGGCCGACCTGCATAGGACGGACTCGGCGTTGCTGTTCAATTCCGGATATATGTCGAACTGGGCGACGCTGAGTACTCTGGCTGGCAAGGTGACGGGCTGTATTGTCTTGTGTGACGAGTTGAACCACGCCTCGATGATAGAGGGTGTGCGTCACAGCCGCGCGGAAAAGCATATCTGGCGGCATAACGATCCTGAGGATCTCCGCCGGAAAATGGCGACACTCGATCCCGATCGGCCAAAGCTTGTGGCGTTCGAATCCGTCTATTCGATGGATGGCGACATCGCGCCGATTGCCGAAATTTGCGATGTCGCCGATGAATTTGGCGCCATGACCTACCTGGACGAGGTGCATGCCGTTGGTCTGTATGGTCCGCGTGGCGGCGGCATCAGCGAACGCGAGGGCGTCGCGCATCGCCTGACCGTTATCGAGGGCACCTTGGCGAAGGCGTTCGGCGTGGTCGGGGGCTACATCGCCGGATCAGAAGTGATGTGCGACTTTGTGCGCAGTTTCGCCTCGGGTTTTATCTTTACCACGTCGTTGCCGCCCGCCGTGGCCGCCGGGGCGACCGCAAGCATTCGTCACTTGAAGGCCAGCCAGGCAGAGCGGGCTCGACATCAGGCACAGGTAGCGAAGCTGCGGGCGCGGTTGGACGCGATTGGTGTGCCCCATTATCCCAACCCCAGTCACATCGTTCCGGTGATGGTCGGCGACCCTGTCCTTTGCAAGGTAATCAGCGACCGGTTGCTGGATCATTTCGCGATGTATGTGCAGCCGATCAACTACCCCACCGTGCCGCGCGGAACAGAGCGTTTGCGGATCACGCCGTCGCCGTTGCACAGCGACGAGGACATCGAAAAATTGGTGAACGCCCTTGGCACGATCTGGGCGGAACTGAGTTTGCGTAGAGCGGCTTAATCCTTAGTGGACAATAGGAGGTGGATGACGTGACCAAACGAACAGACTCGACGCGGCGGCAGGTTTTACGTGGGGGCTTGGCTGCGGTGGGTGGTCTGGCGGCGGCCACCTCGGCCGCGGCCCCTGCCAGGGCGCAGGAAAAGCTGGACCCGAAGGCAGTCCAGTATCAAACGATGCCGAAAGACGGAAACAAGTGCAGTGCCTGCGTCAACTTCGAGGCTCCTGCCGCCTGCAAAATCGTGTCGGGCAAAATCGATCCGAATGGCTGGTGCATTGCGTTCGCGCCGAAGGAACAGCAGTAAAAATCGTGCTGGCCGGTGGAAGCCGGCCAGCACGCCAGTCTTAGTCCGAGATTCCGTCTTTAAGGGGGCGCAAATATCTGAAATATTTAAGTAAAATGCCAAAACTCCCCGCGCTACTGGCTACATTTCACTCCCAGGAGATCGAATGCCTTCTTCTGGATCGGAGTGGGTTCGGTCAGCA
>CAIZFE010000047.1 GCA_903932145.1 uncultured Rhodopila sp.
ATATGAGAAGCCCGCCCGCCAGTTTGATCCAGGCGGGTCGGCCGCCCGGCCGGTGTTGAACTCATTTTAGCTTTTTGGCCGCTCGGGATAGACCCCGCCCATTGGCCGACCTCCCCATAGGATGGTCGGTTTACGTGGGGTGAGTCGTAAATGCCACACCATCGGGGCAATCCGTCGCTTGTCCGATTTTCCGGATTCCCCCCGGGGCCAATCCTCGATTCAAAGGTCCTGTGTCTCACCCGGATCGCCTCATTGCCGCGCTGCGCCGTTACAGCCGAACCCTGCCTGACAGGCGGACCGGCACGAACGCGCGCTATTCGATAAAGGACTTTGCGCTTGCCGCGTTTGCCCGCTGAGCGTGCGCGTGTGGCGCGGCAAGAAATGGACGACCTGGCGCTACCAATGGATGGGCGATGTGCCGTTGCGCGGCGACGAAAAGGCGATCCAGGTCAACTGGTTCAGCATCGAAATCGCCACCGAGGACGGGATGGTAACCTATCGCAACAGCTTCGTCACCGACCTGCCGGTCGATAAGACCAATGTCGCGCCATGGCGGCGGCTGGCCGGGCGCGATGGAAAATCGAGAATGAAGCCTTCAATGCACTGAAAACAAAAGGCTATAACCTCGATGACAATTTCGGCCACGGGAACAAGCACCTCGCCAGCGTGCTCGCCACCCTAAACCTGCTGGTCTTTGCCTGTCACACCGTCTGCGACCTGGCCGACACGGCGTGGAAGGCCGCGAGACGCCCACAGGTGACCCGTCGGGGCTTCTTTCATACGATCGTCGCGCTGACCACGTATCTGGTGTTCCCGTCTTGGGATCACCTACTCGGGACTATCGCCTTCGCCCGGCCTCCTCCGCTCGCCCCATAGCCCACGCGAAAAACAGCGGCGAGAACCAAGAGGACATGCGTCAGATCATAATGAGAACTGCTGCACTGGCCGAGCGGCTATTCCGAATAACCTGGATCACAATCTGATCGTTTTGGAACACCCAGTTCCCGCGGGTGCAGCCGTCGATCCGCACCGCGGTCTCGACGCAGCGGACGACAATACGTTCATTTCGCCCTTTCGGAAAAATTTCATCGATGTTAACCAATTAGTAAGAATTATGGTTTAGCCATCGTGTGCCACGTCACCCGAACCGTGATGGTTTTGAAATAAAATGGCTAATCCTCGGCAAGGTTTCCTGGACGGCGAAGTGCCCGGTTTGCACAAAGCATCAATTTTAATGCTTGCGCTGGGCGATGAACACGCCGGGAAGCTGTTCGCAATCATGCACGAGGACGAAATCAAAGCGATCTCGTCCACGATGGCCCAGCTTGGCGTGGTTCACGCTGACGCAGTCGAACGCCTCTGCGGCGATTTCGTCCACAATTTCGGGGCAACCGGAGGCATTCTCGGCAGCTTCGAAGTTACCGAAAACCTACTTATGCAGGGACTGTCCAAAGACCGCGTTTCTCAGATCATGGAAGAGATCCGCGGTCCGGCCGGCCGAACCATGTGGGACAAATTGGCCAACGTCAGCGAAGCAATCCTCGCCAGCTACATGAAAAACGAATACCCGCAAACCGTCGCCGTCGTCCTGTCCATGATTAAACCCGACCATTCCGCCCGGGTCCTCACGCTCCTGCCCGACTCATTCGCTATGGAAGTCGTTATGCGTATGCTGAAGATGGAATCGGTTCAAAAAGAGGTGCTGGAGCGCGTCGAGCGAATTCTGCGTGCCGAGTTTATGTCCAACCTCGCCTGTGCCTCGCGTCAGGACCCGCATCAGTTGATCGCGGAGATCTTCAACAGCTTTGATCGAAAGGTGGAGACAAAATTTCTCTCGGGACTGGAAGAGCGCAGTCGGGAATCGGCGGAAAAGGTGAAGTCGCAAATGTTTACATTTGCCGACCTGCAGCGGTTAACCCCGGCGGGTCTTCAGGTGCTATTGCGCCAGATTGATAAGGAGAAGCTGCCTATCGCCCTCAAAGGCACCACGGAGACAATCCGCAATTTGTTCTTGTCTCTGCTATCCGAACGAGCGGGTAAAACGCTACGTGACGATATAGCATCGCTCGGGCCGGTGAAGGTTAAGGAGGTGGAAGAGGCGCAGGCGTCAATTGCAAACCAAGCCAAAAATTTAGCCGCCAGCGGCGAAATAGAGCTTAGCACCGGGGCGGATGACCGGATGATCGAATAATAACGATAGGATCGGACGCATGGCAACTGAGATAATCCTCACTCCATTCGAGAATTTTAACGACCACAAACAATGTACAGTCGATGTCATTGCCGAAACCGAAATTCATTGCCGCGAGAAAGACGAAGCTAATTCCTGGACCGAGGGGTATCTGTTCGGATACAGGAATAACGATACCGCGATCGCCGCCCGTAACATGGCTGCATCGCTAGTGACCTTGGTTTCTGCAATGAATGAACGGACTCCGGCGGAAGTCGAAGCTGCGTCGCTTGCCGTTGCGGATTTTCTACTCCTTGCGATCACGTCCGAGGATTGGCCCTTGCGGATGCCCGGCCGGGTAAAACTGGTCGCCGAACAACTTAAACCGGCACTCGGCGGAACACCGGAGTACATCCTGCGGGAAGAGGCCGGTATACTACACAGATTTGATAGCCTATCGGACCTACTGTTCGCGGTGGAGTCAGGGGTCTCATCAGACGATGTCTCGATCCGATGGCGGCGTGGCGAAGCCACCATAAGCCGTTCACGATTCTTGGCAGATCTTCGTCAGGCCATAAGTCCACTCCAGATTTCCCGAACCACCGAGGACCGAACATGACTGATACCAATCACTCGCCAGCCCCGGAGCTTCGTGACACAGTAGAGATAGGCTCTGTAAACGAACTGGAAGCGGTTTATGACATTTATGTTACAGTGAGCGCTGTCCTGGGAAAAACAACGATGCAGGTCTCTCAATTCCTCAAGCTGGGGCGTGGTGCCGTGGTGGAGTTAGACCGGCGCCTGGGCGAGGCAATTGATATCTATGTCAACAATCGTCTTATAGCCCGTGGTGAAGTCGTTATGGTGGATAATGCGAGGCTGGGCGTGACCATGACTGAAATTGTCAAGTCGGAGCGATGACGATGACAACTTTCATTGCGCCTGGTCTGCTAGTGCCCGACGATCTGGCCACGGCTTTCTCACCGGACGCAGACTATTCAACCCGGCGACGATCTTTTACACCTCCTCCCGTGCAATATGGGGCTGGAGACACAGCGATCATAACGGGCGCTGGCCTTGACATACCGCGCTTTCGCCATCGCGCCGGGCCAACCAACCGAAGCCATGAGAGAGCAGATGCGAACCGGAAACAAGCGGATATCATCTACCATGACCCCGTTATGTTCGATGTCGTGCAACGCGCTCGGCGCGTCGCGTATTCAGACGCATCGATTCTGGTGCGCGGCGAGTCCGGAACCGGTAAGGAGGTCATCGCCCGCTACATCCACCGAAATTCGCCGCGAACCAATGGCCCCTTCGTTGCGGTCAATTGCGCCGCCATACCGGAACAACTCCTAGAATCTGAACTATTTGGCCACGAACGCGGAGCGTTCTCCGGTGCGATAGGCCAACGTATTGGCAAACTGGAGGCTGCACAAAACGGCACGATTTTGCTCGATGAAATCAGCGAGATGGACCGGCGTCTTCAGGCCAAATTACTAAGAGCTTTGCAGGAGCGCGAGATCGACCGGATCGGGGGCCGTGCGCCGATACGGTTGAACGTCCGAATCATCGCCACCACCAATCGGGATCTAGAGCAAGAGGTCATCCGGCAGACGTTTCGTCAGGATTTGTATTTCCGGCTGAATGTCATTGCGGTGCATGTCCCTTCCTTGCGCGACCGCCCACGTGACATTCCGGCCCTGGCCGAGCACTTCATAGAGAAATATCGTTGCGACTACGGACGGAGCACGCGCCGGCTTTCGCCGGAGGCACTCAGCGCCCTGATGGCGCACGACTGGCCCGGGAATGTGAGGGAGTTGGAAAACACCATTCAACGAGCTCTGGTGCTGGCTCCTGCCAGTCTGATCGACGCTGGAGCGCTTGAGGTTGGGGCTTCGTCCAAGACACCATGCCAGATCGAGACCCGGACGGACGTGTCACGGTTCATTGGCCGCAAGCTTTCTTGGATAGAACGTGAGGCGATCATTAGCACCCTGCAGGCGACCGACGGAAACCGAACAAGAGCAGCTACAATTCTGGGGCTTTCAATCCGAGCGTTGCGTAACAAAATTAATCTCTATTCCGCCCAGGGTCTTACCATCCCGCGGAGCAAAAATTCCGAGGTGACGTGAAGTCTGTTCTCCACAGCTTGGCGCCGTTTCGACGGATCATCCCTGGCGGCGACGTCGGCTTGGCTTTATGCGTGCTTTTCCAGCTTTCGATTCTCATTCTCCCCATTCCGACATTCATGTTGGATATGGCGCTCGCCTTATCCTTCATCGCTTCGATCTTAATATTGCTGGTGTCCGTTGGGCTGGAACGCCCTCTGGACTTCTCCAGTCTGCCAACTCTTCTTCTATTGACAACTATCCTTCGCCTGTCTCTGAACGTTGCTACTGCGCGATTGATTTTGTCGCATGGGAGCGAAGGCCCATACGCCGCCGGTCAGGTGGTCGCGGCGTTCGGGGCCTTCTTGATGGGCGGCGATCTCGTCGTGGGCGGGATTGCTTTTACAATGCTCTTGCTCGTCAATTTCATGGTCATTACCAAAGGATCTAGCCGCATCGCTGAAGTCGCAGCCAGGTTTTATTTGGACTCAATGCCGGGAAAACAGATGGCGATCGATGCGGATATGTCATCAGGCCTCATTGACGAAGCTACTGCGCGGCTCCGGCGGGCGGAACTCGCTGAGGAGAGCGGCTTCTACGGCGCGATGGATGGGGCCAGCAAATTCGTCCGCGGCGACGCAATCTGCGCGTTGGTTATCACGTTGATTAACATCTTTGGAGGCTTGGCGATGGGCGTGTTCCGAGCCCATATGTCGATTGAAACTGCGCTCGCGAGCTTTACCACCCTGACAGTTGGAGATGGTCTGGTTTCGCAGATTCCCGCTCTGTTGGTGTCCACAGCCGCTGGCATGGTCGCTTCGAAAGGCGCGATTGAAGGAAAGATGCATGGAAAGCTTGCCTCGCAATTGGGAACGAATGTTAATCCGTTGCTCATAGCCTCAGCGTCGTCAGCTACGCTTGCTTTACTGCCCGGTCTACCGGCACTACCATTTCTCTTTGTTTCGGCTTTAGCGGGTGCGGCCGCATGGCATCGCTTCCGCGCCCGAAATGCCGAACGCATGAGTTCGGTGCCCGTCGTTCACACGCTGGATGAAGTTCAGATCGGCGTGGCTGTGCTCGATATCATCCGCATTGAGTTGGGATATGGCTTGTTGGATCTGGCCGGCGGTGGAGGGCAGCAGCTACCGGAGCAAATCAAGCGCCTTCGGCGGGCACTTTCAGTCGATTTGGGATTCGTGCTGCCGTCCGTTCGTATTCAGGACAATGTCGATCTTGCTTCGCATACCTACACCTTGTCATTAAAGGAAATTTCCGCGGGGAATGGCGAACTCAGGCCGATGATGATGCTTGCAATTAGCGCGGGAAATCAAGATCTGATGTTTCCCGGCGAGAGAACGACAGAGCCGACCTTTGGTCTGCCCGCTTGTTGGATCATGCCGGAATTGGCCGAGCAGGCGCGTTCAGCAAACTGCACTGTCGTCGATCCAGCAACAGTCTTGACAACGCACCTCGCCGAGGTGGTGAAGGAAAACATCGCTGAGTTTTTATCGTATACCGAAACGCAAAAACTTATCTCAGGCCTGCCATATGAACAACAGAAATTAGTGGCTGACCTCGTCCCGTCCATGATAACGATTGGCGGGATACAACGCGTGCTGCAATCGCTGCTGGCAGAGCGGATATCAATTCGAGATATGCCAACGATCCTTGAGGCAGTACAGGAAGCCTGTCTCAATAATACGAAATCGGTAATCGCTATTGTCGAACACGTACGGAGCCGTCTGTGCAGGCAAATCAGTGACACTTTGGCCGGAGCCTCCGGCGACGTACCGGTGCTTGTTTTTTCTCCGGAATGGGAGGATCTATTGGCTAGGTCTTTGGTCGGCCCGCCTGAGGACCGCGAACTAGCTCTGAGCCAGGACAAGCTAAGGGAGTTGCTGGACCGGCTGCGTGCCGTTATCGATCGCGTTCACGCAGCAGGCGACAAGCCCGCGCTTCTGACCAGCACTCAGGTTCGCGTTCACGTCCATGCCCTCTTGGATCGTATAGGTATGAATATTCGAGTTGTCGCTCAGGGTGAACTTCATCGTCGGGCGCGGGTGAGAGTAGTGGGGACAATTTGAGCAACGGTCTCGTTGCGGTGCTACCGCAATCTGGCATTGACGTGCGCCAGAACCGATGAGCCTGGAACGAGGGCATCGTCCATTAGGGCGTTCAGTGGTGTGTCGGATGTGTGGAGATGCCCATGCAGGTCCCGCGGGTTCGGGTCGACGTACAGCAAGCCAGTCACAATCTCGCCGGCCGCCTGACGTTCCTGCATATAGGTCAGCGCGGACACCCGATCATGCATGTCATAGGTGGTATGCAGTTTCCGCAGTCGAAGCGTGGAACCATCGTGTTGTGTGACCAATTCCACTGAACCAGGCGCGTAATCGACCGTGATTTCTTCCCGCGACCTGATAACGTCCAGAAAGTTCACCGCCGCATTGTGCTCTCGTATGTAGTCAAAACTCTTGGTCGAGCCTTCATGGTTATTGAAGGCAACGCAAGGTGACAGACAATCGATGAAAGCTGCTCCCTCATGCTTCAAAGCGGCTTCTATTAACGGTACCAACTGGGCCTTGTCGCCCGAGAAACTGCGCGCCACAAAGGTCGCGCCAAGCTGCAACGCCATGCCCACAAGATCGATTGCCTCGTCGCTGTTGACGACACCGCGTTTCGATTTGGCACCCTTGTCTGAGGTAGCCGAGAATTGGCCCTTGGTCAGACCATAAACGCCATTATTTTCGACGATATAGACCATGTTCACGCCGCGCCGCATTGAATGCGCGAACTGGCCCAAACCAATCGACGCACTGTCGCCGTCGCCAGATACGCCCAGGTAAATTAAATCGCGATTGGCCAGGTTGGCGCCGGTCAATACGGACGGCATGCGGCCATGCACGGAGTTAAAGCCGTGCGAAGCGCCCAGGAAGTAAGTCGGGGTCTTGGATGAACATCCGATCCCGGACAGCTTGGCGATTCGGTGTGGCGGCAGATCGAGCTCAAAGCACGCCCGGACAATGGCCGCGCTGATCGAATCGTGTCCGCAACCGGCGCACAGGGTAGAAATCGCGCCTTCATAGTCCCGCCGCGTGTAGCCCAGACTGTTCTTGTGCAGCTCCGGGTGATGCAGCTTCGGCTTGGCGATAAAGGTCATGACACAGCCTTTTCGAGACGCTTTACTGAAGGGCTGGCGGCAATGGCTCCAGCAATGAACCGGGCGCTGATGGGCGAGCCGTCGTAATGCACGACCTTGCCCAGCTTGTTCGGATCGATTTCCAGTTCATTCACCAGGAGTGAGCGCAACTGACCGTCGCGGTTCTGCTCAACCACGAACACATGGTCGTGGGTCGCGATGAAGGCTTCGACCTCCGCACCGAACGGGAACGCGCGCACGCGCAACAGATCCAGGTGAACGCCCTGCTCCTGTAGCAACAGTTCCGCCTCGTTGATAGCAGGGCTGGTGGAGCCATAATAGATCGCCCCCAACCGGGTCGGTTGCGCCGCCTTGCGCTCGATCGCCACGGGCACCAGCGAACGAGCGGTGTTATGCTTCCTCAGCAGCCGCTCCATGTTCTCCTGGTAGTCCGCGCCTTCTTCGGAATAGCGCGCCATCCGGTCCTTGGATGTTCCGCGGGTGAAAAAGGCGCCTTTGGTCGGATGTGTGCCCGGTAGGGTGCGATAGGTGATGCCGTCGCCGTCGACATCCAAATACCGGCCGAACAATTTGCCGGAATCCAGATCTTCCGCGGTCATGACCTTGCCGCGATCCAGGCGACGGCTGTCGTCCCAGTCGAACGGCTTGCACAGCCGTTCGTTCATGCCGATTTCGAGATCGAGCATGACAAAAATCGGGGTCTGCAAACGATCCGCGAGATCGAACGCCAGCGCGCCGAAATGGAAGCACTCGTAGGGATCTTCCGGGATCAGCAGCACATGCTTCGTATCGCCATGGGACGCATAGGCGCAGGCGGCGATATCGGTTTGCTGGGTGCGCGTCGGCATGCCCGTGGAGGGGCCGGCCCGTTGCACGTCAAAAAGCACCGCTGGAATTTCAGCGAAATAAGCCAACCCGATGAACTCCTGCATCAGGGAAATGCCGGGGCCGGAGGTCGCGGTAAATGCGCGGGCGCCATTCCAGGCCGCACCGATGACCATGCCGATCGACGAAAGCTCATCCTCGGCCTGGATGATGGCGAAGTTGTTCTTGCCGGTTGCTCTATCGACGCGCATCTGGCCGCAGTATTTGGTGAATGCCTCGGCGAGCGAGGTGGACGGTGTGATCGGATACCACGCGCACACCGTGGCGCCGCCGTAAACGGCACCGAGGCCAGCGGCGGCGTTGCCTTCGATGAAGATACGGTCGCCGACCGTGTCGGCATGCCGCAGCGTCAACCCGATCGGAAACTCCAGGTTTTGCTTTACCCAGTCGCGGCCCATATGCAGCGCCTGCACGTTGGCGGCGATCAGCTTGTCGCGCCCCTTAAACTGGTCGGCCAGCAATTTCTCGATGACGACAGGGTCCATCTCGATCAAGGCAGACAGGGCGCCGAGACCGACGATGTTCTTGAACAACTGCCGCTGGCGAGAGTCGGTGTAGGCTTTGTTGGTAATCTCCGTCAGCGGCACGCCGATGACGACGATATCGGAGCGGAATTTCTCGGGCGCGATGGCGCGTGTGTTGTCGTAGAAAAGATACCCGCCCGGCTCCAGTGACTTGACGTCCTGGTCCCAGGTTTGCGGATTCATCGCAACCATCAGGTCCACGCCGCCACCGCGCGCGGCCATATGGCCCGCTTCGGAGATACGAATCTCGTACCAGGTCGGGAGTCCCTGAATGTTGGACGGAAAGATGTTCCGGGGTGTCGCCGCCACGCCCATTCGCAGAACCGCCTTGACGAACAGCGCGTTGGCGCTGGCCGATCCGGACCCGTTTACGTTGGCGAATTTGACAACGAACTCATTTACCCGCTGGAGGCCTTCCACGCGGTCTATTTGCTGCAGCATGCGTTCTCCGCTTGGGCCACGTCGATCAGGAAACGTTCCATATCCCACGCGCCGGTCGGGCAGCGTTCGGCGCACAACCCGCAATGCAGGCAGACGTCCTCGTCCTTTGCCATGATCCGGCCGGTCTTCAATTCACCCGATACATACAGCGCCTGGTCCAGGTCATGCGCTGGCGCCATCAGCCGCGTGCGCAAGTCCGCTTCGTCGCCGTTCCCGGTGAATGTAATGCAATCGACCGGGCAGATATCGACGCAGGCGTCGCATTCGATACACAGCTTGTCCGTGAAGATCGTCTGCACGTCGCAGTTCAGGCAGCGCTGAGCCTCGGCGAACGCCAACTTCAGGTCGAAGCCCAGTTCGACCTCGGACTTGATGTCCTTTAGGGCGATCACCTTGTCCCGGTGAGGCACCTTGAACCGCAGGTCGAGCGAGACCCCGTTGTCATAGCTCCACTCGTGGATGCCCATCTTTTGGCTGGCCAGCGTAACCATCGGCGGCGGCCGGTCGTTGACGTCGGTTCCCTGGCAGAACTGATGGATCGAGATCGCGGCCTGATGGCCGTGCGCCACTGCCCAAATGATGTTCTTGGGGCCGAACGCCGCATCGCCACCAAAGAACACGCGCGGGTTGGTGGACTGGAAGGTGGTTTCGTTCACCACCGGCATGGCCCACTCGTTGAACTCCAGGCCGATGTCGCGCTCGATCCAGGGGAACGCGTTTTCCTGCCCGACCGCGACCAGAACGTCGTCGCACTCGAAGAAATGTTCGGGTTCGCCTGTCGGGACCAGCCGACGGCGGCCTTTGGCGTCGTATTCGGCATGCACTTTCTCAAATGTCATGCCGTACAGTTTGCCGTCGCGGTGCTTGAATTCCTTGGGGACCAGGAAGTTCAGGATCGGAATATCCTCGCCGATCGCATCTTCTTTCTCCCACGGTGAGGCCTTCATTTCCTCAAACCCGGAGCGGACGATGACCTTGACGTCGTCGCCACCCAGGCGCCGCGAGGACCGGCAGCAATCCATCGCCGTATTGCCGCCGCCTAGCACGATCACGCGCCGGCCGATCTTGGTGATATGGCCAAAGGAAACCGACGACAGCCAGTCGATGCCGATATGGATATTTTCCGAAGCTTCCTGCCGGCCCGGCAGGTCCAGGTCGCGACCACGCGGTGCGCCGGAGCCGACGAAGACCGCATCATAACCCTCGTCCAGCAGGCCCTTCAGGCTATCGACCCGCTGACCGAGCCGCATTTCGGGACCCATGGCGGTGATGAAGCCGACTTCCTCGTCGATGACTTCCTCGGGCAGGCGGAATTTGGGGATCTGGCTGCGGATCATGCCGCCGGCGCGCGAGTCGCCATCATAGACGACCAAATGATAACCCATCGGCGCGAGATCCCGCGCAACGGTCAGGGCAGCCGGGCCAGCGCCGACCAGGGCGATTTTCTTGCCGTTGCGCGTTGTCGGCGCGGGCGGCATGCGGTCGCTGACGTCACCCTTGTAGTCGGCCGCGACTCGCTTGAGCCGGCAGATGGCTACGGGTTCTTCCTCCACGCGGCCACGGCGGCAGGCCGGTTCGCACGGCCGATCGCAGGTGCGTCCCAGGATACCCGGGAACACGTTGGACTTCCAATTGACCATGAACGCGTCGGCGTATCGTCCGGCGGAGATCAGCCGGATATACTCCGGAACCGGCGTATGGGCCGGGCACGCCCACTGGCAATCGACGACTTTGTGGAAGTAGTCGGGATCCTGGATGTCGGTCGGCTGCAAGTCGGACTCCTATTTCCTCCGGTTCGGCCGGGCCACTTTTCGTGGACCTTGCCGCACCCGCCGGGGCTTCTGCCGCCCCTGACCGGTGTTCGTCAACCTAAGACTATGTCTAATCCATTTCCCCGGCAATCAGCGCAGGTCAGGGCCGCATTCCGAACGAGGATGGGCCGGGCGTGCGCAGCGGTGCGGCGAGATTGGCGAAGTCGCACAATAGCTTGCGACTGTCGCGTGGATCGATAACTTCATCGACCCAGAAGGCCTCGGCAGTTCGGTACGGCGACCGGAGGCGATTCAGCCGTTCCTCGATTTCCGCCAGCTTCGCGTCCGGGTCGGGCGCGGCGTCGATCTCGGCGCGGTATGCCGCTTCGATGCCGCCCTCCAGCGGCAGGGAGCCCCAACTCGCGGACGGCCAAGCGTAGCGGAGGCACAGGCGGCCCACCGGCTGATGCCCCAGGCCGCCGACCCCGTAGCAGTTGCGCACGACAATGCTGCACCACGGGACGGTCGTCTGGTTGATCGCAGACAGCGCTCGGACGCCCCAACGAATAACCGCGTTGCTTTCCGCCCGCAGGCCGACCTGAAATCCGGGGCAATCTACGAGATGAACGACGGGCAAGTGGAAGGTCTGCGCCAGATCAACAAAGCGGATGATCTTACTGCACGCGTCCGCGGTCCAGGCGCCGCCGTCGAACAGCGGGTCGCCCGCCATCACTGCGACCGGCCATCCGTCCAGCCGAGCAAAGCCGGTGATGATGGAGCGGCCGAACAGTGCGCCCATCTCGAAGAAACTGTCTTTGTCGAACAGCGACGCGATGATTCGCCGCATGTGATAGGCTTGCTTCTTCACTTTGGGGATCGCTGAGATCAGCGAATCGTCGGCGCGAGCTGCATCGTCCCATCCGCGCACCCGCGGCGACACGTCGTGGATCGAACCGGGCAGATAGGACAGGAAACGCCGTGCGGCGTCGAAGGCCTGTTCTTCGGTGTCCACGGCATGGTCTACGCCGCCACAGCGCAACTGGATTTGCCAGCCGCCGAGTTCCTGCTTGGATCGAGGCTCCCCCAATCGTTCCACCACGGGGGGCCCGGCGACGAACACCGCCGCCATTTCTTTCACCATCACCGAGTAATGCGACGCAACAAGCCGAGCGGCACCGAGACCGGCAACCGAACCAAGACCGAGGCCAACGACGGGAACCTGCGCCATCTGGTTGGCGACAAGGTCGAACGATGTTGTCTCGGTCAGGCCGCCGGGCAGGTTCGCGCGTCCCGTCGTTTCGATGGTTTTGACCGATCCGCCGCCGCCGGAGCCCTCGATCAGGCGAATAATCGGCATGCGGAACTCGGTTGCGATCTGCTCCGACATCTTGGGCTTGCCCTTGATGGAGGCATCGGCCGATCCGCCGCGTAGAGTGAAATCATCACCGGCGATGACGACCGGTCGACCGTCCACGGTGCCTCGGCCGAACACGCAGTTGCCCGGCATGAACGCGGTGATGTTGCCTTGGGCATCATAGGTGGCTTTGCCAGCGATGCTGCCGATTTCACGGAAACTGCCCTGGTCGAGCATGCGGTTGATCCGCTCCCGCACGGTCAACCGGCCGCCGGCGTGCTGGCGAGCGATGCGATCCAGGCCGCCGAGTTCGCGTGCCAGGGCCTGGCGCTGGCGCAGTTCAGCCAGTTCGGGTTCCCATCCGACCTGCGAGACCGATTCGGCTGCCGCCAGAGATGGGGTTATGTTGTCGTCAGCCATGCGTTTCTGCCCGTATTCGTTCTAAAATGCGATTCCGGGCACTAGGCTATGGAGAATTTGCCCAGGGTGCAATCTTGTCGGGAATCCCGCCCAGGGCAATCGGGTGAAGAAAGACGTGACAAATAGCTAGAATGCTGAATCCGTCCCGTTTTTCTGATTCGTTTGGTGAACGACGGCAATGGATGATACGGCAACAGACTACAGTGCCAGCAGTTCTAAACACAAACTACGGTGGATCAGTGCATAGGGGCCTCCGTGCGTCCGA
>CAIZFE010000048.1 GCA_903932145.1 uncultured Rhodopila sp.
CTTGTCCGGGCCACCTATGCCCTGAGGGTGCCGCGACAGGTGGCCCGGACA
This sequence comes from uncultured Rhodopila sp., assembly GCA_903932145.1. Classification (GTDB taxonomy): domain Bacteria; phylum Pseudomonadota; class Alphaproteobacteria; order Acetobacterales; family Acetobacteraceae; genus Rhodopila. The sequence goes on from CAIZFE010000048.1 coordinate 52, forward strand.
AGCCGGGCCATGACGATGAGGGGCGAGAGTCGGCATCAACGCGGACTGGTCTCAAACCTGGCCGCCGGCCAGAAACGCGAGTTGCCAGCGCATCGCCCCCTCGGAGACCGGGAATTCGCCGTTTGGCCCCGAGCGCAAGATCTGATCGGGAGCCAGACGGGCTAACAATGTCTGCAGAACGACCGCCGTCTGCGGTGACATGCCGGCTTTCCAGGCCAGGCTGACAATGGCCTTGGCACTCTGCAATTCGCATGCCCGTTCGATCACCGATACCGCCACGCCCGCCCGGTTCGCCAGCATAGTCGAAGCCTCCGCAATCTGATTGCGCCGCAGGGCGTCCAGGATCGGATAATCGTCCACCGGACCGGCGTCCGCCGAACGCCCCCCCCGCCAGATGCCGTCTCGCGGGCTGGCAGGCGGTTCGCCGGTTGCGGGCCGCCCCGGCGTCTCGATGCGTCTGATACCGGCCGCCCAGGCCACACCTTTCGCACCCGGTCCTGACGGGGCCGTCGCCACCCGGCCCTGCCCCGCCCCGGCACGCGCCAAGGCAACCCGCAAGGCCTGACCCACCCCGGGATCGAGGTCCCGCCGAGCGGCGAGGGATTCGAGCAGATGGCCGGTGACGATCTCAGACAGGATGCGTTGCGCCACGACCGGAAGATGCGGCCGGTTGACCAGCGGCTCTTGCCAGCCGGTGTGCTCCTCGGACTGAGCCGCCAGCGCATCCAGCGTGGCCTCTCGTATCTGCGCGGTCCGATTGGCCAGCAAGGCCCCGATTGCCGCGACATCGGCGGTATCGACAATCGCATCCGATACCTCCGCCGCGATTGCGGGGCGGTTGGCGACGGCCAGAATGGTGGCGGGCGGCGGCCCGGCGGTAATCAGCGCCACCAGGTCTTCGCGGGTCAGCATCGGTGAGAACCGGATCACCGGCTCGCACACCATGATCGCCGGATCATGCGCCAGCCGCAAGATGATGTCGCGCGGCGCATCAGGCAGATCACGCACCGCTTCGGCGACCTGCGCCCGCACCCGCAACGCCGCATCGGCGACCATCGCGGTCAGGCTTGCCACAGCGTTCCGCTGCACCTCCTGACGCGCAGCCTCCGGCAATTCCGGAATCAACGGCGCCAGTTTGCGGCTGAGAATGGAGCGGACCCGGGCGTCGGTGTCGGCCGCGAGTATGGCGTTGATCTCCTGCGGCAACGCCGGATTGAGCGCCAGGCTGGCGCGCACCGTGACCGATGGATCGGTCGCCAGATCGCGCATGATCGCGGGGCTGGTGGTGATGCTGGCGCCCAGACGGACGCGTGCGGCCTGGTCCGGCTCCATCAGTCGGCATCCAAACGCGAGACGCGCCAGTGATTACGGCCGCTGCGTTTGACCGCGTACATCGCCATATCCGCCCGGCGCGTCAGATCATCGATCGACTCCAGGCTGCCAATTCCGCGCGTCGCGATCCCGATCGAGACCCCGCAGGCAGCCCCCGCTCGGTCTGGTTCGGTTGCCTCGGCAGATCCCGCTCTGTCGGACAGCAAAGCGTCGATTTCCACCGGCACCGTCCTGCAAAGCTGATCGGCCCGCTCCGCGGCGGTCAGATGATCCGCGCCACTCAGCCAGAGTGCGAATTCGTCGCCGCCAAGCCGAGCGATCAGGTCGGACGGACGCACCAGCTTACGGAGCATGTTGGCCAGATGCACCAGCACCTGATCGCCGGCCGCGTGCCCGAAACGGTCATTGATTCCCTTAAACCCATCCATATCAATGAACAGCAGCGTTCCAACCTGAGAGGCCCGGTCCAATCGGACGATGTGGCGTTGCACATCCTCCAGGAACGCCCGCCGGTTGAGCAGGCCGGTCAACGGGTCGGTGCGGGCCTGAAGCGCCATTTCGCGCTGAACAGCCTCATATTCCAGGATCATGCGGATGATCCTGACGGCCGATCCGGCCAGCGTGGTGTCGTCGTTATCCCAGGGCCTGGCATCGGCATTGCGCCAGATCGCCAGACCGGCCTTGGCACCGAACCGGGTCTGGCAGGCGGCGGCCAGGACGAAGCGGCCATCTAGATTGATCGTCCGATCCACTTCGAGGCGGGAGTCAGTCATCATCCGGGCCGCCGCGACCAGGATCGCCGCCGCTCCGCGTCCGCACTCGTGCAGCACCTCGATCGCCGAGTCCTCGGTGATCGCGCCGATGACCGCCGCGCCCTCGGCGCCGAGCGCATGGATCAACGCCCACAGGGCCGCATCCATCATGCGGTCGGCAACGGTTTCCTGGCCCACCTTGGCCAGGATGTGGTCGAGTACCTCACCCCGGCGCAGCCGTCCCGCGAGTTGCGAGGTCTGCGCCTCGTAATCGGTCATATCGATACCGATGCCGCGGGCGCCCAACAGCGCGCCACCACTGTCGAACAATGGCGTGGCGGAAATCGTCATCATCACCATGCGGCCATCGAAGCAGCGCAGCCAGGTCCGGCGCCGGAGCATCGCGACAATGGGGCGGAACGGATTGAACATCTCGCCGCTGCCATCGTCCGTCAGCAGCAACTCCGACGGTTGACCGATCAACGCGCCGGCAGGCCAGTCGAGCGCGGTGTCAGGAATGACAAAGACGAAGCGACCCTTGGCGTCGGTTTCGAATGCCAGGTCGGTCGCCATCTTCACCAGGCTGCGCCAGCGCTGGCGGCTTTCCATCAGGGCGTCGCGCACCATCTCATGCGCCAAAGGCGTCACCGGTGGCAGCAGCACCGCGGGAGGCGGGTCGCGCGTCACGTTGGGCGGTGACGCCACGACATGGGCGGCTAGGGTGGTTTCTGTCATGCGTGGCACGTCCCGATAGGGTGGACGCCATCAAGCCACGAAAGAGTTAACGAAAGGTTTCCAGGCGGCAATTTTCTTCGGGACGCGTGAAAAAAGAGGCGAGGTTTCCCCCGCCTCCGCTATCCGCTACCGCCGCAGGATGGTCGCACCGGCATAGCGGGCGGCGTCGCCCAACTGCTGCTCGATCCGGATAAGCTGGTTGTATTTCGCCGTCCGGTCGCTGCGCGCCAGGCTGCCGGTCTTGATCTGACCGCAATTCGTGGCCACCGCGAGGTCGGCGATGGTGGAATCCTCGGTCTCACCCGACCGGTGGCTCATCACGGCTTTCCAGCCGGCACGATGCGCCAATTCGACCGTCTCCAACGTTTCGGACAGCGTGCCGATCTGGTTGACCTTGATCAGGATGGCATTCGCGGACCCTTCGACGATGCCGCGGCGCAGACGCTCCGGATTGGTCACGAACAAATCGTCGCCGACCAACTGAACTTTGGCGCCGATGGTGTCGGTCAGCAGCTTCCAGGTTTCCCAGTCGTCTTCCGAACAGCCATCCTCGATCGACATGATCGGGTAGCGGGCGCACAGGTCGGCATAATACCGGACGATGCCCTCGGAATCGAGCACCTTGCCTTCACCTTCAAGGTGGTAGCGGCCATCCTTGAAGAATTCGGTGGAGGCCGGATCGAGCGCGAAGGTGACGTCCTCGCCGACCCGGTAGCCTGCCTTTTCAACGGCTTTGGCGATGAAGCTCAACGCCTCGTCGGCGGACTTCAGGTTGGGGGCGAAACCGCCCTCGTCGCCGACATTGGTATTGTGGCCGGCGTCGTGCAGGCCCTTCTTCAGCATATGGAAGATTTCAGACCCCATCCGCACGGCGTCCGCCAGCGTCGGGGCGGAGATCGGCTGGATCATGAATTCCTGAATATCAATGGGATTGTCGGCATGCTTGCCACCATTGATGATGTTCATCATCGGCACCGGCAGCGTGCGGGCATAGGCGCCGCCGATATAGCGATACAGCGGCTGGCCCTGGTCGGATGCGGCGGCCTTCGCGACCGCCAGTGACACGCCCAGGATCGCGTTGGCACCCAGGCGGCTCTTGTTCGGCGTGCCGTCCAGATCGATCATGATGTTGTCGATCGTCACCTGTTCGGTGGCCTCGATGCCGCCGATAGCTTCGAGGATTTCTCCCTCGACATTGGCGACGGCGGTCAGCACGCCTTTGCCGCCGAAGCGGGATGTGTCGCCGTCGCGCAGTTCAACGGCCTCATGCGCGCCGGTCGAGGCGCCGGACGGCACCGCGGCGCGTCCCATGGCGCCGGACTCGAGGACGACATCGACCTCGATCGTGGGGTTGCCGCGGCTGTCAAGAATTTCGCGGGCGGTGATATCGGCGATCGCGGCCATGTTTCGGACTCCGGAGTTGAATCGGGGGGTGCCTAACACCTTGAGCCGGATGTTGCCACCCCGGGCGGTCAACCAGACGCTCACCTTCATTTGATTGCGCGCGCGTTTCCGGTTGCCTCGCGCGGTGCCACTTTCCGGTGGACCGTTACGAGGTGCCGCATGAACCAGTTTCTTCCGTTGGCCGCGCTGGTCATCGCATTGGCGCCAACCGCCGTTATGGCGCAGGTGAAGACCTACTATCGCGCCGGTGCCTGGGAGGCGTTCAGCGGCCGGGATGACAAGGAGGGTGCGGTCTGCGGCATCAGCACCACCCTGCCCGCCGATAACCGGCGCTTGTCCGTCGGCTTCGATATTGGCGGCACCGACACCAAATTCTCGGCGAGCAAACCGGACTGGGCGATCCCGGACAGCACGCGGGTGGCGGTTGTGATGCAAATCGGTTTGGAAACGCCCTGGATTGCTCAGGGCACCGGGCATGAGCACGCGATCGACTGGATGCTGACCCCGGCCATGATGCAGATTTTCGACAAGCAGTTCCGGTCCTCCCCATCGATGACGGTGACGTTCCCCGATGGCAGCGAGGCGCCCTGGGTGCTGTCGTTGTCCGGCTCCACCGTGATCAGCGATACATTCGGACGCTGCATCCGCGACCTGACGCAGCAGGTGAAATCGGCTCCTCCGGCCGCCGCCGCGACAGCCCCGGCCAATGCGACGCAGCCATTCAACGCGCAGCCGGCGGCACCGGCCTCTCGGTAGAGTCGGGCTTGAGCATCGTTCACGGGCGTGCGGTAATCCCTCATTCGAATAAGGGGGAAACGCCATATGAGCGCGACACAAACCAAAACCGCCTTCGGGCGCATCTTTCCACCTCGCGATGCCTGGCTGGCGAAAGCGGCACCGGAGCCGATCATCGATCCGGACCTGCCGATCATCGACACCCACCATCACCTCTGGCACCGCACCGGCGGGGCGCGTGGCGAGTCCTGGGAAGTGCCAGCGTTCCGGTATCTGATCGACGAGTTCCTCGCCGACTGCGCCACCGGCCACAACATCATCGGCAGCGTGTTCCTGCAGTGCCACTCCATGTATCGCGCGACCGGCCCGGTTCCCATGCGTCCGGTCGGCGAAACCGAGTTCGTTGCCGGCATCGCCGCGATGAGCGACAGTGGCGGCTACGGCAAGACCAAGGTTGCCGCCGGCATCGTGGGCTACGCCGACCTGACGGCCGGTGACTGGGTCACGCCAGTACTCGAGGCGCATATCCGAGCGGGTGGCGGACGGTTCAGGGGGGTGCGGCACTCGGCGGGGTATGACGCCGATCCGGTCATCGGCAACAGCGCGCCCGACATCCAGCCCGGCCTGTATCTCCGCCCCGACTTCCGTGCCGGCATGGTTCGGTTGGCCGCGCTGGGACTGTCATTGGATGCGTGGGGCTTCCATCCGCAAATGCCCGACATTGTCGATTTGGCGCGGGCGTTTCCCGGCAGCAACATTATCGTCGGGCATTGCGGCGGCCCGCTGGGTTACGGACGCTATGCCGGCAAGAACGATGCGGTCTTCGCCGACTGGAAGCAGTCCGTGATTGAGTTGGCGAAATGCCCGAACGTGACGATGAAGCTGGGCGGCATGATGATGCGGCTGGCGGCATACGATTACATGGGGATCGATGCGCCGCCGTCGTCGGAACAACTCGCCGGGCATTGGCGTCCGTATGTGGAGACGTGCATCGAATTGTTCGGCCCCGATCGTTGCATCGCTGAGAGCAACTTCCCGGTGGAGAAAATGGGCATCGGGTTCGCCGCGTTGTTCAACGCGTTGAAGCGGATGGTGTCCGGCTGTTCGGCCGACGAAAAGGCGGCGATTTTTGCCGGCACGGCGCGGCGGGTTTACCGGCTGGACTGCTGACCGTGTTCGAGATCCTCAACGGTGTGTTGGTATCTGTGGCCGGATCAGGCAAGCCATAAGCCTGCGGGGTCAGTGCCTATGCGGCACGATCGCCTATGAAGTGACGCAACTGGATGGCCCGATCGTCCATTGTCATTGCACAACCTGCCGCAAGGCACACGCCAGCGCCTTCACGTCCACGGCTGGCGTCGCCCGCTCGCATTTTCGCTGGCTCAGGGGAGAGGAAAGTCTTGGCGCGTATCGATCCTCTCCCGGGAAGATCCGCCGGTTTTGCACGATCTGCGGTTCGCATCTGATGGCGGAGCGGCCTGAGCAGCCGCATGTGATCCTGCGTGTCGCGACACTGGATGACGACCCGCACACCACACCGTCCATGCATATCTGGACCTCGCACGCCGTCGCATGGCTGGCGGCGGACAGCGATGTGCCCCGGTATGCGGAAATGCCGCCGTGACCGGCGGCTTTGCCCCCCGGCGTCCGGTCGGATACACACCCCGGACGCCATGCGGCGCAGAAACGCGGGAAAGGAACACGACCATGATCATGCGGTCCCATGAGGACGTGACCCCTGCCGTTCTGGAGGTTATGGCGCACACCGAAAACCCACGCCTGCGGGAGATCATGATCTCTCTCGTCAGCCACCTGCATGGCTTCATCCGCGACACGCGGCTGACGGAGGCTGAATTCCGTCAGGCCGCCGGTATCATCAACGAGATCGGCAAGCTGACCTCCGACACGCACAACGAAGCGGTACTAATGGCCGGTTCGCTCGGTATTTCATCGCTGGTCTGTCTCCTCAACAACGGCGACAACGGACAAACCGAGACATCGCAATCGCTGCTGGGTCCGTTCTGGCGGCTGCACTCGCCGCATGTGGAAAACGGCGGATCGATTGTTCGGTCCGACACGCCGGGCCCGGTGCTGTTCGTAACCGGACACGTCCAGGATCGGCAGGGTCGCAAGATCGCCGGTGCCGAGGTCGATGTGTGGCATGCCTCGCCGGTCGGGCTGTATGAAAACCAGGACCCCGAACAAGCCGAGATGAATTTGCGCGGCACATTCACCACGGATGCGGAGGGTCGTTTCTGGCTCGGCACGGTACGGCCGGATGGCTACCCGATTCCGACGAACGGCGTGGTCGGGCGGTTGTTGAAAGCGCAAAACCGGCATGCGTTCCGCCCGGCCCACCTGCATGCGTTGATCGTCAAACAGGGCTACAAGGTCCTGATCTCACAGGTCTATGCCAGCGACGACCCGCACATTGAAACGGACGCGCAGTTCGGCGTCACACGGGCACTGATCGGAGAGTATGTACGACACGACGGCCCCTGCCCGCAGGCGCCTGATGTGCAGAGCCCGTGGTTTACTCTGGACTACACCTACACGATGGAAGAAGGTGAAACGAGACTGCCGGTGCCGCCGATTAAGTAATACTTGTATTTCACTTGCGTCATGGCCGGCCTTGGCCCGGCCATGACGGAGAAGATAAAGCCGCGGCTGGAGAAAGAATTTTCTCCCAACCTGCCTTATCCTGATGCCTATGGGGCCAAGCCCGGCCATGACGAATTGGAACATCCTCCTCGCCAAACGCCGTAAGTTGATGTCTATGCGGCTTGTCCGGGCCGAGACGGATTGGGCAGGACACGGCACCACAGAAACGGTCGCCTAAAGCAAATCCAACGGCTGTTTCCGCTTCGGAGGCCGGTGCATGGCATCTATCGCCGCCAGATCGTCGGCCGACAGCTCGATCGACCCAGCTCGCGCGTTCTCCCGCACATGCGCCTGATCCGCGGCTTTCGGGATCGAGATGACGTTTCCGCTCCGCAGGCTCCAGGCAATCGCCACGGCGGCCGAGGTCGTGCCATGCCGGCGCGCCACCGCTTGTAACGCGGAAGAACTGAGCAACTTACTGACGTGATGGCCCAGCGGCGAGTAGGCCATGATCGGGATTCCGTTCCTGGCGCACCAGGGCAGCAGATCGAACTCAATCCCGCGACTATCGGGATGATACAGCACCTGATTCGCGGCGCACCCGTCGGGCAGTTCCTCCATGTCATCGGTGTCGAAATTCGACACGCCCCAGTGGCGGATTTTCCCGGCTGCCTTCAAGACTTCGAACGCACCGACCGTCTCGGCCAGATCGTAGCCGCCGCGCCAATGCAGCAAATACAGATCGATCATGTCCGTCTTCAGGCGCTTCAAGCTGCGCTCGCACGCGGACGCCACCCCGGATCTGGAGGCGTTCTGCGGCAGCACCTTGCTGACGATGAAGACCTTGTCCCGGATGCCGGTGACCGCCCTGGCGACAACCTCTTCCGCGCCGCCGTTGGCATACATCTCCGCCGTGTCGATCAGGGTCATCCCCAGATCGACACCCAGGCGCAACGCGTCGGCTTCCCGCGCCGCGTTCCCGCCACGTTCACCCATATACCAGGTTCCCTGCCCCAGCGCGGGAACCGTCTCACCGTCCGGTAGAGCAACCGTGCGCATCAGACTGACAACCCCTCCGCCACCCGCATCACTCGCAGGAAGTTAGCGCCCCACAGCTTTTCAAGGGCACCCCGGTCGTAGCCCCGGCGCATCAGCTCAATCGTGATGTTCGGGCTTTGGCTCGCGTCGCGCCAGTCGGATATCCAGCCGCCGCCATCGAAGTCCGAGGATATCCCAACATGGTCGATGCCGATCCGGTTGACCGCATAGTCGATGTGATCCGCGAAATCGGAAACCTTGACGTCCTCCGGCCGGGCGTTCGGCTTCAGGAAGGCGGCGACGGCGGTGATCTGGATCACCCCATGCACGTCCCTGATTACGTCCAACTGCCAATCCGTCATGTTGCGCGAATGATCGCACAGCGCACTGACGCAGGAATGCGTCGAAACGATCGGCGAGCGGGATTCCTCCGCCGCCTGCACCATGGTGTCGCGCGAGGTATGGGCGACATCGACCAGCATCCCGACCCGGTTCATCATCCCGATGGCCTGGCGTCCCAACGCCGACAGACCGCCGTGCTCCGCTTCCCGATCACCGAGATCGCGGCGCGGGTTGCAGGAATCCGCCAGCGCGTTGTGGCCGTTATGGGTCATCGTCATATAGATCGCGCCGCGTGCCCGAAATGCCGCGATCCGGGTCAGGTCGGCCCCGACCGCGAAGCCGTTTTCCACGCACGGGACAATGGCAAGGACCCCGTCGGCTTTGGCCGCCACGATCGCATCCGCCCGGTTGGCAATCCGCACCACCACAGGCGAATCCACCGCCGCCATCTCATTAATCTGGTCCAACATCGCAATGGCTCGGTGGTATGCGGCGTCCTCGGCCGCCGGCGTGCGTCCGGTTTGCGGCACATACGCCACAAAACAGGCGGCACTGAGTCCACCGCGAATCATCTTTGGCAAATCCACCCGGCGTGTTCCATCCTGGAACGGGTCCGGACCGGTTGGCCAAGGAATGTCAATATGTGTATCCAGCGTCACGATGGTCCGGTGGATAGAGAGCGCGTCAGGCTGAATGGCATCGTTCATGCCGACAGGCTTACAGATAACCGCGCCGCGCGGAAGAGGTTGGAGCGATAAAATGAGAACAGCAGTGTGGCTGGCGGTCGGAATCGTTGCACTAAGCGGCGGTGCCAATGCCGCGACTCAGGAGCAAATTGGCAGTTGGGTACTGAACTGTCCGGGCGACAAGCCGGGAGCGGAGCCGTGCATCATGCGTTTCAACAAACGGTTTCTCGACAAGGGCGGCATCACCGGCGATCTGGAAATTCAGGGGCAGGGCAAGTCCCTGGTGCCGGTTATCGCCCTGCGCGGCCTGTCGCCAGAGATCCTGATGGCCGCATCGCTGGCCGGCAAGACCGAGGCATCGATCCAGTTCGGCGGCGGTCCGCGGGAGGACCTGACCTGTTCCGCCGGCAGTTCGGGTTACATCTGCGCGCCGAAAGACGACGCCACCGCCAAACTGGCCGCCGGGCTACAGGGCGCTCGGTCTGTCACGGTGCGGATCGGGGTGTCGATGGCCGGCATGACCCCACTGCCGCCGCAGGAAAAAGCCCTGGAGCTGTCCGGCACGAATGAGGCCATGGCCAAGCTGCGAATCGCCGGCCCGTCGCAGGTGCCGACCGCCATGACCGGGCCGATGGCCGCGATGGCATCGCAGTCACCGGAAGGCATGATGGGCATGGCGGACAAGATGCTGAAGGCCGCCGGTTATCCGAACGGCGTTCAGCAAATCCAGGCGCTGATGGCGAAGTATATGAAGGGGTCTAAATAACCCCCTCCTCCGCCAGTCGTTGCACATCGGATGGCGTCATACCGAGCAATTCGGTCAGCAGCCATTCGTTGTCCTCGCCGTAACCGGGGGCGCCACGGTTGATCGGGCCGCCGATATAGGCCGGGTTTTTTGAGAATTTCATCGGCAGTTCGTACACGGGCCATGTGCCGATTTTGGTGCCGGTGACCTCGGTCAGCCATTTCAGGTGTTTCAACTGCGGATCGTTGTCGCAGCGGTCTTCGGCGTTTTGGCAGACGCCGGCCGGGACGTTAGCGTTTTGTAGAGCCATCATCACGTCTTCGGCGCTGCGTGTGGCTGTCCAGGCACCGATGGTGGCTTCCAGCGCGTCCTGGTGCGCCAGACGGTCATTTAACGAGGCGAACCGTTTGTCGTCCAACCACTCGGTGTGGCCGGCGACGCGGGCCAATGCGTGCCATTCGGCTTCGGTGAAACAGGCGATGGCAACCCAACGGTCGTTGCCCTTGCAACGGAACGCTCCGTGCGGCGCGGCGGGCTTGTAGGGGGACCGGTTGCCGTAACGACGCCACTCCCGCCCGTTCGCCGACCAGTCGAGAACCGATGTTCCGGTCAAAAAGGTTCCTGATTCGCACTGCGACGCGTCGATCCACTGGCCCTCGCCGGTCTGGTCGCGGTGATACAGGGCGCCCAGCAACGCCAGGGCGTACCCGTAGGCGCCCATCCAGTCGAGGTAGGAATAGCCCCATCCCACCGGCATCGCCGGCTCCGGTAAGCCGGACATATCCGCCTGCCCGCCGAACGCCGCCGCGACCGGGCCAACGGTGCGCATCCGGCCATAGACTCCATGCGCGCCCATCCCGGCCTGCTGGATGTAAATAATGTCCGGGCGGATTTTCTTCATTACGTCATAGCCAAGGCCCAGGCGCTGCAACACGCCCGGCGAGAATCCCTCGGCCACGACATCGCAGATACGGACCAGATCTTTCGCGATCGCCAGTCCTTTCGGGTGGCGGATATTCAACGAGATCCCGCGCTTGCCGGCGTTCTTGTTGTTGAACTGGCCGCCCATGTTGAGGTCTTTGACCCCCGGCAACGGCCCGGTCGCGGCATCGCGGGCCTCACGCCCTCCGACGGGTGCCATCGCCGCCAATCTTGTATCGGGATTGTCCTTCCACTCCACCTTGTAGCTTTCGGCCCCCATCGCGGCGAGGAAACGCGTGCCGCCGGCGGAGGCCAGGAACCACGCGAAATCGAGAATTTTCACGCCCTGTAGCGGAAACGGCTTGCCGTGCAGGGCCGATAGGACCGGGTTTACATCCCCCTTGGGCTGAGCCGGGACTGTCGGGCGGCGCGGCGCTTCCGCCAGAACGGATTCGGTGTCCTCACCCAGCAGCGGGGCGCGGCGGCCGACCTGCCAGCTTGTCTTCGTCGTCAGCCATTTGCTGGTGGGATAGCAGAACGACCGCCCGTGTTCCGGGTGATACACCTCGGCAAATGACTTGCGCTGGATCCAGTGTTCATCGAGCGCGTTCTCATGCGGTTTGCGCAGAGGTGCCCACAGCAAGCCGGCCTCCTGGGCTTCCAGCCACGGCATGTCATTATAAGTCCATGCCCGCGCAAAGCGCTGCACGACATCAATCATGTGGGCTTTTGTTTCGTCGCTGGCGGTCGAACCCGGGACAGCGCGCGCCTTCAGATCAGCGTCCGGCGGCGGCGGTTGCAGATCGGCCTGCATGCCGTATTTCGACAGCAGCGGCACCAACGCCATCAGGTCGCGCGCGCCCATGCCGTGCCCGATATACCACCGCCCATCCTTGGTATGCATGATGCTCGGCGAGTGGTTGGGCATCTCCAGCGCATGCCGGCAGGTCAGACGCCACAGCGGCACCCGCCGCATGACCCAGTGCATGATGTCCAGTTCGGGGTTTTTCGACACTGCCTCGTGTACCGCAACAGACACGTCCTGGCCGTGGCCGGTGCGATGACGCGCGATCAGCGCGGCGATGATGCCGGTGGCGAGTTGCTCCCCGGCGATGTGGTAGGCGTGCCAGACCTGCGGCGCGATCGGTGGGGCATCGTAATGCAAAGTAGGATCGGGATCGTAGCCGCAGTTCATCATCACCCCGCCCAACGCGAGATGAACCAGATCGGACGCTTTGAAATCCGCCCATGGGCCGTCGTCGCCGAACGGGGTCATCCGGGCGGTCACCAATTTCGGAAACCGTTGGTTTAATGCCGCTCGGTCCAGACCCAGCGCGGTGTTCAGGGCGCCGCAGGAGGAATCCAGCAAAATGTCGGCGCCGTCCAGCAACCGGATCAACGTGTCCGGATCGGCTGCGATATCCATTGCCACGGATTTCTTGCCGCGATTGTAGTTCCAGAAAAAAAGAGACCGTTCCTTGCCCGGTTCGTCGTCCAGGAACGGGCCGATGTGGCGGGTGGCATTGCCCTCGGGTGGCTCGATCTTGATGACTTCACAGCCGAGACCGGCGAGCAACAGGCCGGTGTATTCAGCGCGTTCGTCGGCGATTTCGATGACACGCAAGCCGGCCAGCATGCCGGGGCCGGCGTTACCCATCATCTCACCGGGGCCGGTGGAGAGTTCGGTCATTTCTTGTTTCCTCCCGAGGATCGCGGATCAGGGTCGCGTGCGCGCCAGCATTTCCAGCAGAATGGCGTTGACGGTGTCGGCGGCTTCGTAGGCCGCCCAGTGGCCGGTGCCGGGGATCAGGCGAATGTCGGCGTCCGGGCAATGGGCGCGCAGGGTGGCGACTCGTTCCGGTCCCTTGGGGTTGGCCGGTGCGTCGAGTTCGCCCCACATGCCGTTCAGCGGCGACACCAACTGGTCGATGGCTTTCATGATGGCGCCGCTGCGCGAAATCGCGGGCGTGCGAAGGCGCGACCGAACGGTGTTCCAGTCCTGGATTTCAATGGACAGATCGTCGATCTTCGCCGGGTCGGCGATCATCAGGCGATTGAGATTGATGCGATGCGTGTCCCGCCGTTCTTGCCCGTCCAGGTGGCGCACTTTCTCCAGCCGCACCGCGGACCCCAGGGCGCCAACGCTCGACGACCCGATGATCGTTACCGAACGGACGCGCTTGCCGCGGATCGCACCGACGCAGGCCGCCATGGTGCCGCCGAAGGAGAAGCCGACGACTTCATAGGACGTGTCCGCGCCGACGATGGCGTCGATCCCGTCGGCGACGATGCCTGCGATGGAGAATGCATCGTCCCCGTCGGGCGGGAAGTCGGATTCACCGAGGCCGGGAAGGTCGGGGACCAGCACGCGATAGGTTGGGACCAGCGCCGGGATGGTGCGGATCCAGTGGCGCCACGATCCGGCGCCGCCGTGAAACAGCACAACGACCGGGGCGGTGCCGCCGGATTGGTCCCACAGATGCCAGATCATCTTGCCCTCGCCGCAAGGCGTTTCGAAGCGAGTGGCCTGCTGCTGGACGCGGTCCAAAATGGCGTGCGGGTCCTCGATAAGCTGGTCGTTCATCCTTGGGTGGTCCTCTGTTTCCGGTTGGGCACCAGTTTATAGACAGGCTTCCGCTGGTGCCAAATCCTTACAGGTGGGGACGGTGAGTCGCCCCGGCATCTGACTGCCTCCCCGTCCGAACGGACGCCGGAGAGCGATGGACAAAATGGCCATCAGATAGCTATATTCGCTCGCATGAGCCAGCACAGCGTCGCCGACGCCAAAAATCATCTGTCCGACTTGATCGATCGCGCCATTGCCGGTGAGGCTGTCGTGATCGCCCGGCATGGTCATCCCGTCGTCGAACTCAAAGCGGTTCGGCCAAAGACTAAACCGGTTTCGCCGGAAGACCTCGACTGGCTGGCGGCTCGGCGTGTCAAAATGAACGCCACGGTGGATGCCGGGACGCTGGTCAGCCAAATGCGCGACGAAGAAGAGCGTTGAATCTTTACCTCGATGCCAGCGTCGTCGTCGCGTTGGTAACCACCGACGTCTTCACATCTCGCGCAGACTCTTTCATCCGGACCCGGACACCCATCCTGATCGTCAGTGATTTCGCTGCGGCTGAATTCGCATCGCTCATCGCTCGCCGCGTCCGGATGCGCGAAGTCACAAAGCAGATCGCCCGCGTCGTATTCGCGGAACTCGACGCCTGGATGATCCGGAATACCCAACGTGCCGAAACCACGACAGCCGACATAACGTCGGCCGCGCGTGCATTGCGCAGACTGGACCTGACGTTACGAACCGCGGACGCCGTGAACATCGCGATCGCTCAGAGAATCGGCGCGACCCTGATGACCTTCGACGAAAAAATGATGGCCGCGGCCAAGGCACTGCGCGTCCCCGTCGCGGCTGTTTAGAATCCAGCCTGCGAAAGGGAGGTTTCTCCAGTTCGGAAATCGATGCTAGCGTCTCAACAACGCCAAAAGGGGAAACGGTCATGGCATTCGACTACGGCAAACTCTACAGTTCCGGCCTGCCCGATCCGGCCCCACGCTGGGCGCCATTTCCAAAATACTATTTCGTCGGCGGGAATAACGACCCCGAACAGATCCCCATCGAGGGTCTGGTCGAAGCCGCCGCATCCGTGCTCCGCCGCGAAGGCTCGAAGCTGGCGATCTACAATCTGGGTCTGGGGCCGCAAGGCTATCCCGGCCTTCGCCAATTCGTCGCCGACAAGTGCGAGCGGCAACGTGGGATCAAAGCGCCGATCGAGGACATCCTGATCACGACCGGTTCGGGCCAGGGCCTCGACATGATCAGCCGGTTATTGGTGAACCCCGGTGACACCGTGCTGACAGAGGAATATTGTTACCAGGGCGCGATGAACCGGTTTCGCAAACTCGGCGCCAAACTGGTGGGCATGACGTTGGACGGCGACGGAATCGTCATCGAGGCGTTGGCGCAACAACTTGCCGGCCTGAAGGCCCAGGGCATCACGCCCAAATTCATCTACACCATCCCGACGGTGCAGAATCCGACCGCCAGTATTCTGCCGCTGGATCGGCGTCTGGCGTTGATCGCACTCGCCCGGGAATACAACGTCGCGATCTTCGAAGACGAATGTTACGCGGACCTGCTATGGGAAGGCATCGAGGCCCCTCCAGCCCTGTATGCGCTGGATCCTGGATGCGTCATTCACATCGGATCGTTCTCGAAATCACTGGCGCCCGCGCTACGGCTTGGTTACCTGATCTCCGGTTGGGAAGTTATGAGCCGATTGCTGCCCCTGAAAGGCGACAGCGGGACCGGCGCTTTGGATCAGATGGTCGTGGCGGAGTATTTTTCGAAATCCTACGACCAGCATATGGGACATCTGAACGGTGTCCTGCACGAGAAACTCCAGACCATGACCGAAGCCGTTGCGCGGGAGTTCGGGGCATCGGCGGAATGCTGGGCGCCGAAGGGAGGCATTTTCCTGTGGATCAAACTGCCGGCAAGTGTCGATGTGCGTAATCTGGTCAAGCCGGCCGCATCCGCTGGAATCATCTTCAACCCCGGCCCGGAGTGGGCCGTCAGCGCGGATAATTCCAGTAATTGTTTAAGACTATGCTTCGCGATGCCCAGCAAGGAGACAATCCAGGCCGGGGTGGCCGAACTGGCGCGCGTTTGTTACGAACAAACTGGAATTCCTGTCCGCAGCGGAAATATTTCGAGGGAATAGCCGCCTCGCTGTTGAGCTAAAAGCGTCCTTGCCCGCATACCTCGGCAAGGACGCGATCAGCGCAAAGTGTTACGCAGTGCCTGTCAGCCCCTGAGTCACGGCATCCGCCAAAAGCGCATGCGCGGCGGCAGTGGGATGCAAGCCATCGAAGAACACATACTTGTTCTGAGCCGCCCCGGTCGCGGCAAGCGTGCCGCTGGTGGCGGAGGTCAGGTTACCGTTCCACACAGGCTGCGTGACGTTGGTAAACCCGTAGGCCGTCGGGTTCGCGATCGCTGTATCCAGCAGACCAAACGTATTGACGTAATCGATGGAAGCCGCGCCGGTGCTCATGATTTTCTGCAAGGCCGCGCCCAGATCGGCATTGTAGGTTTCTGCCATTGCGGTCGAATCAGCATCGCTGGCGGGACGAGCCATTTCATACGGCGTTTTACCAAGGTCGGGGAGGTTGAGGACAACAAGGTCCTTCGCGCCATGGGCGATCAGGCCGTCGATGGAATTGACTTCGTTGTTAACCGCCTGCTGCACGCTGGCCTGCTGCTGGGCCGTTGTCTCGGTGGAATTGGCGATGTCCAGCACGTCGTTTGAGCCCGCCCACACCGTGTACAATGCCGTGGAGGACGGATTGGGAACGGATGCGACAAACTGGCCAATTTGCGCGGGTAAATCCGTTGGATTTTCCGTGTGAACCGCGGTCGCCCCGGTCTCGGCCCCGCCAATCGCATAGTCCGTTCCTCCAGCCAGGCTCGGTTTTACCGGCGGCAGTCCGAGATTTTGCGCAAGGTCCTGCACCCAAACATTGCCATTGGTAAACCGGCCCTCGCTGTAAATGCTGCCGACCGGGACAGTGCCGAGCGTGCCGATGGAAACGTTGCCGGCATCGGATAGGCTGTCTCCGAATGCATAAACCGCGCTGAACCCGCCGGCGGGCACGGTGATCGCGTCGTCTCCAATAAACGATGGCGACGGCGCCGTACCAAGCGCCACGGCCGGGATCGGGGCGGATGTCGTCGCGGCATCAAACCCGGCGAAAATAGTCGGCGACAGCGTGACTGGTACCGCGGCCGGGATGGAGGTGGATGTTATCGCGGCCTCAAAGCCGTCGATCAGGGATTGGAGTGTTGCCATGCCACCGCCAACGATAAACGCTACGGCATGGTTGCATTAACCTTCGTTCACACTGGCGCACCCGGGAGGTGGTTGAAGAACGCAGACCGTTGGTTGGCACCGCTGAGGATGTAGCTGTGATCAGCCCCAGTGAGCACGAAGCGCGCGCCCATCCCGACGTAGCGGGCTGCGTTCACCTCATCATACACGCCTCCCATGCCCAGGGTCTTGCCGTACCTGCGGCAGGCTTCACCGACCGCCTGATAGGCGTCGATCACCTTCTGGTGACCCATCTGGCCGGAAATTCCCAGTTCGGCGGTCAGGTCGGAAGTGCCGATGAACAGCACGTCAACGCCAGGGACAGCGGCGATGGCATCGGCGTTGGCGATCGCCTCGGGACTTTCCAGCATCACGATGGTCAGGATTTCGGCGTTGATCGCGGCTTGTGCCTCGGCGTTGGCGGGCGGCTTGAACCCGAACAGCAAGGGCGGGCCGCCCCAGCTTCGGTGTCCCATCGGCGGGTAGTGGAACGCGGCGGCGATCCGTTTCGCGTCAGCCGCGGTATCGACGTGCGGGACGACAATGCCCATGGCCCCATTGTCGAGCGCTCGGGTCGCCTCGTCGATCGCTCCGGCGCACACGCGGACGATGGGCGTGACACCGGTTGGGAGGGCTGCAATGCAGAGCTGGGTGATTTCCTGGACACTGAACGCGCCGTGTTCGGCGTCGATGAACAGCCAGTCGTGGCCGGTCGCCGCTGCCAACATGGGTGTGGCAGCGGTGCGCAGATGATGCACGCCAAAACCGAGCGCCATCTTACCGGCGGCGAGGCGTTGCCGGGTCGTGTTGGTTGTAAGCGCCATCGTTTCCACCTGTTATTTCATGAATAACCAGCATGGGCGGTCGAGCCGGTCAATCGGCGGCGACGCGATTGGCCACCAACGCCATCAGCGTCTCCAACCGGTCGGCTTCGGCGGCCGGTTTGTCAGTGCGGATGCGGGCCAGCCTGGGAAAGCGCATCGCGACGCCAGATTTGTGGCGGTTGGACAATTGGACCGCATCGAAGGCTACTTCGACCACCATGGACTTCTCCACTTCGCGGATTGGTCCGAACCGATTGGTCGTATGATTGCGGATCCACCGGTCCAAAAACGACAGCTCCTGATCCGTGAAGCCGAAATAGGCTTTGCCTACCGGTACCAGTTCGTCGCCACGCCAAACCCCGAACGTGTAATCGGAGTAGAAGCTGCTGCGCTTGCCATGGCCGCGTTGCGCATACATCAGCACAGCATCAACGGTCAGCGGGTCACGTTTCCACTTCCACCACTGGCCCTTGACCCGCCCCGGCAGATACGGGCTGTCACCGCGCTTCAGCATCAGGCCCTCGATCGCCGCCGCCCGCGCCCCGTCCCGCAGCACCACTAATTCCTCCATGGTGTCGAACCGGATCAGCGGCGAGAGTTCCATTCGATCCGGTTGCACGCGAGCGATCCACTCTTCCAATCGGATCCGGCGTTGGTCGAACGCCAACGGACGCAGGTCCTCGGTGCCGTCGAACAGCAGATCGTACAGCCGCACGCCAACGGGGTATTGCTGCAACATCTTGCCGGAAACGGTCTTGCGGTTCAGGCGCTGTTGCAGGTCGGCGAACGGCGCGACCTGACCGTCGCGCAGCACCAGCAATTCCCCGTCCAGGACCGCATGGAAATCCATCGCCGACACGATATCGGGAAACGCGTTGGAGATGTTTTCGGCGCCCCGCGAATACAGCACCCGCCCTGC
The DNA here is from genome assembly GCA_903932145.1 of uncultured Rhodopila sp. Classification (GTDB taxonomy): domain Bacteria; phylum Pseudomonadota; class Alphaproteobacteria; order Acetobacterales; family Acetobacteraceae; genus Rhodopila. The sequence goes on from CAIZFE010000048.1 coordinate 18,962, forward strand.
GGTGGTGGCGACCAGTTGGACGCGGATGCCGTCCCATTTCCACTCGGCCCGCCAGTCCGCTGGCTGCAACGCCGCGAGGTCGGTGTCTTCCAGCGGGTGCGCCAGCATTGGCGGCCGGAACACCGGCGCATCGGCGGGGTCGGGCTTCTGCCCCCTGCCCTCCAGCCACGCAAACAGCGATACGTATGGCGGTTCGAGACCGTGCCAGACCTCTTCGACGTCGTCCGCCTCGACTCCGCCAATCTCCGCCAACGCGATTTTCGCCATGCGGCCGGAGGCACCGACTCGCAATCCGCCGGTGATCAGCTTCAGCAGCGCCAGCCGCGTGGAGGCATCGGTGCTGTCCAGCCACCCGGCCACCAAAGCGGGCAGCGCGGCTTTCGGGGCGATCTCCAGGGCTTCCACCACCTCCGCCAGGGTTGGAGGCGTGATCGCGACAGGCTGAGCGGGCCAGATCAGGGCCACGGTTTCCGCCAGATCGCCGACGTAATCGTACGACCAATCGAACAGAACGGGATCGGTGCGGGCCGCCGCAAGCTCGCGGATCAGGCCGGGTTTGGCGGTCTTGAATGACAGCGTCCCGGTGATCGCTGCCAGCCCGAGGCCTCGGTCCGGGTCGGGTTGCGTGGCGAAATACCGCCGCAGCAGCGCGATCTTGGCGTTGCGGGACGGGGTGAAGACGAGACGCTCCAACAATTCGGCGAAGGCGATCATGCGGAGGTATGTTGGGCTGATTGCGGCGAAACGCCAATGGGATCGCGTATGTGCATTGCGGTTCCCGGGCAGGGCTGTTAGATGACGGTTCCCCGCTAGTCGGAGCGTAGCGCAGCCTGGTAGCGCATCAGTCTGGGGGACTGAGGGTCGTGGGTTCGAATCCCGCCGCTCCGACCAATCTTTCTCCCGTCACACCACCGGATCGTTTGATCGAGATCATCGATGCGACACGCTTTGTCTGCATCCCTCAGCGTCAAAGCAGGGAGAACGATCGTGACCGGCGTCATTCGACATTTCATCGAAAAATACATCGTCACCACGGTGCCGAACGCGATGTCGGCCTGCCTCGATTGCAAGGTGGTGCAATGCACGGCCGATGAATGGGAAACCTGCGCCAACCGGCTCGCCCGCAAGGCGACACTCGACCATATGCCGATAGATGATAAGTCGGGATCGGACGCCGAAGCTTAGTACCTCTGCTTCGAGGGAACATTCTCGCATGCTTCGAGGGAACATTCTCGCAGCAGTGGGTCATGGCACTGAAGCGGACGTGCTTCATCGCGGGGCGCGAGGCAGCGATAGCAGAAAGCGTATCAGTTCAGCTTGCCGGCTGGTTTCGGTCTTGTGAAAAATCTGTTCCAGGTAGGATCGCGCGGTTGCGATGCTGATTCCGCGTGTCTGTGCCGCCTTTTGCAAGGTATCGCCTATGACGAGGCGCCGAGCGAGCGCCGCTTCGGCCGGACTCAAGCGATAGAGCTCGCGTAGGAGAACCTCATCAACCGATCGGTCCTGAGCCGGATCGACAAAGAGAATGCAAACGGCGGGCCCCAGAGACGCCAACGCTCCATCGCCACAACCGGATAGCGGCGAAACGGTGACAGCCAAACCGGAGTCACCGTCTGGTCCGCGCAAGCGGATCGCACCTCCGCTGTTGGCGCCTCGTCCGGTCGCGGTGGCGACACACTGGCCAATCAGGTTTTGAAGCCTTCGATTGTCACCTGGCCGGGATGCCGAGAGACTGGCGTTCGTCAGAATTACATATCTGTTTTCAGCGATCCGGCGTGCCATTCGGTTAACGAATACCGGCCGGCCGCCTCTGTCGAGAAACACGCAACCCGTCGTTTCTGTCAAGGACAGGTCCGCGAGGCCGGCGGCAATTCCCTGGTCGAGGCTGAGCCGGTAAGCGACCTCCAGCGCACGTTCAAGATGATCGAATAACAGGCGGAAGCGATCGATTTCGGCCTCGCTGGCATGGCCGTACGACTTCGGCCGATGAAGCGTCACGCCGGTGAAAAACGGCAGGTCTGGTCGGCCGAAGCCACCGACATGGTATCGCATACCTGACGCCGGCTGATACCAGGCGTAATATTCATTACGGTCAATTTCTGATTCTGCAAAACTCCGATAATCGAAACAGATCCGGTTACCAATCGGATCGTCCATCAGCAGCCTTCTTGGGTCGATCTGATTGTAGTGGCCGATATAGTCATCCAAAATCGCCGGATCCAGTCGATGCCATATCGAGCGTCCAGCAGTCACGTCGAAAAACCGCGGCAATGCCCAAAGCGCCGCTCCCTCGAAGCCAACGACCTCCAGGACGCGGTCCAACGCCTGTTCCCACGGAATGGCGCCCGCCGCCGCCGCATAGAGCGCCGCGATTGCGGCCGCCATGCCATCCTGGACGCTCAAGGTGAGAAACCAAGCAGCATGTTCGGCTACCAAATTGTTTATCCATAAAGGTGCTTGAGGACCGTCGGGCGGTCAAGAATGTCCCGGCGACCGAATGCCCCGTTGGCCTGTAGCAGTTTCACTTTTTAGGCATTGCACCGGCACCTGTCATTTGACGGGTATCGGTGGCGATGGGATCGCGCAATCGTCGCGAACCGAAGCCACTCGCCGCACCTCAACCCGGGACGGATGCGAAAAAGAGCGCGGGGAGAACAAGTTTCACAAACAACACGCCACCTAGGGGTTCGACCAATGGACAACGTCATTATGCTGTTTGCGTGTCTGGCGATCGGAATGGCTCTAAGGTGGTTTCAACGCGTGCCAGACAACGCCCATACGTCGCTCAACGCATTTATCATCCACGTCTCACTTCCCGCGGTGACCCTGCTCCAGATTCACGCCGTTCACCTTGCCCCGGCTTTGCTTTACGCCGTCTTGATGCCCTGGTTGCTGTTCACGGCAAGTGCCGCCCTGTTCTGGCTGGTCGGCAGCGCACTTCGGCTGCCGCCGACCACCACGGGGGCGCTGGCGGTCGTCGGAGGTCTCGGCAACACGTCGTTCATTGGCCTGCCGATGATCGAATCATTCTATGGATCCAGCGGGATGCCGGTTGGCATCATGATCGACCAGCTTGGCACCTACCTCGTTCTTAGCACAATCGGGATTTTCGTAATCTGTCATTATTCGGATACCGCGGTCTCGCCCCGGGAAATTGCAAAGCGCATAGTAACGTTCCCGCCGCTGATCGCCCTGGTCATCGCGGCGGCACTGATGCCGGTCAGCTATCCTGACTGGGTCGTCTCGGTGTTGAACCGCCTGGGAGGAACACTTGCACCGTTGGCTCTGGTTTCGGTTGGTTTGCAACTACGCCCGGGGGCGCTGCGCGGCAACCGCGGCCCTCTGGCGATGGGGCTTGGCTACAAGTTGGTGCTTGCTCCGTTGCTGATAACATTGGTGTATGCCGGGGCTATCGGCCTTCGCGGTCCAACGACACAGGTCACGCTGTTCGAAGCCGCGATGGCCCCTCAGATCGGCGGAGCAATCGTGGCCATCCAATACGGTCTCAACGCGCAGCTCATTTCTCTGATGGTGGGAGTCGGGACCGTTCTGTCGTTTATCACGCTTCCACTCTGGTGGAGTGCCTTTTCCGTGCTTTAGCCGCGACGGCGCCACTGCTGCTCCCATCAGGCGATAGTCCGGCTGTAGCCCGATACGAGACGCTATCGATGGCTCAACGGACAGACAAGGCAGCAGAAAAAGGGACGAATCATGCGAACAGCACCGACCGATGTTCAAGTTCTTGCTGCCCTTTCGCTCGCCGTAGCCGCGGCGGTGATTTCGACACCAGGTTACAGTGGAGGGTTTGCCAAGGTGCATGCCATGCTGCTGGAGGCCGTAACCGAACCCGATACTACTACGTTAGGCTACAATCCAACCGGCGTTGCATTGCCGCCATAAGTCTATCCACAGACTACGTAACAAAAATTATCCTGTTTTTTGTGTGGCCGGAACTATGCGTGATGTATAGACTGCCACGATACTTTTCTGCCCACTAAGCGTCGGATTTACCGCGTGCCGTAACCAGGATCAGTGGCTTACCGTCAATTTATAGGTAGCTGGACATGGACGCCTTCGGATATTTAGCCTCTGCGCTCGTTCTCGCTACCTTCTCCATGACGTCAATGCGTCCCCTTCGCATGACCGCAATTGCCAGCAACATTGCATTTATGATTTACGCCGTTGGTGTTCATCTCCAACCAATATTGATTCTGCACAGCATACTTCTCCCACTCAATATCGTCCGGCTTGCGCAGATCGAACTGGCACAAAGAACTAAACAGCGGCCCGTCCCTGACCCTTCCGGCCCGGATGCCGGGCGCCCGGTCCCACACTGCGGAGCCTGACGACAGGACCGCCTGCTTCGCTGAGCATCGGCTGAACGATCGACAAAGGTCCATGCCGATACCACCTGATGCTGCCGCCGGGTTGGGTCGTAGAGGTAGCCTGATAATCGCTCGGGCCACCGGTCAAACCCTCTGTGCGGCTCTCAATACCGTCGTCAGTTCCGTCGTCAGTTCCGTCGTCGTTTCGATGATTTCCAACCGCATCACGATATCCCGCAGACGGTCAGCCCTGGCCTGCGTCAACACGCCTATCACATTACTGAAGAACTTGCGTTCGATCTCGCCCGCGCCAACTGCATCTTCCGGACTGCCACGCCGAGCCAACCGTTCGTGATGGAAACTCCGCCCGTCTCGGGTCGTCACCAACACCCTGGCGGCGTGGCGGAATGGGGCGCCCATTGCCTCCAGGCCTGCGTCCTCATAGGCGGAAATGCGCTCGATGAAGGCCAGTGTCGCCGGATCGGCCAGAAGCTGCTCATCGTATTGCCTTACCGAGGCATCGCGATGCCGGGCGATCATCGCCAGCCCATAGAACAGGTTCATCTGCGCACCGGTCACACCGGACGGCTTATACGGCCACGCCGTATGCACAAACGTCATATGGCTGCATCCCACCGAGATCCGCTCGATATCGTCCGCCCGCAACCCCTGCTCGTTCATCACCGTATCCAGCGCATCCAAGGCGGTATGGATACTCGTGACACTCGGGTACAGCTTGAACCCGACCTCGGCGGTTTCCCACACCGATCCAAGCCCCGCCGTCAGCCGCTCGGGATTAGGACGGCCGGAGAACGAACTCAGGAAACCGCCATACCCGGCCTCCAACACATCGGAAATCCCGGTAAACCCACGCTGCGCCAGCAACGCGCCCCGCACCCCGGCCTCCGCCGCCCGGCCGGCATGCAGGCGTTTCACCATCGCACCCTCCTGAGCCGCCATCAGCCCCGAGCCCATCGAACCGGCGGTGCCCAGCGCATGTTGCATTTGCTCGGCCGGCAGACCGAGAATACGCCCGGCTGTGGCCGCCGCGACGAATACGCCGGAGGTCCCCTGCGGGTGAAACCCGCGCAGAAACAACGCCATGGTGGCAGCGCTGCCGACACGGGTGCCGACCTCGTAGCCGGCCACGATCGCGGTCAATACGTCCCGCCCGGTCATGCCACCGGCCGCTTCGGCGAACCCGAACGCCACCGGGCAGGCCAGCGAGTTGGGATGGACGATCGACTCCTTATGGATGTCGTCCATTTCGAATGCGTGGCCGGCGGTGCCGTTGACCAGCGCCGCCTGAGCGACCGAACCGCGAAACGGCGTGCCCCAGAACGAGGCGACCGGTGTTGCCCCCTCGGTCATGGCCATTTCCCGGACGTGACCGGTCCACGACAATCCGGCGCCGAACAACGCCACGCCAAGCCCGTCGAGGATACAAAGCTTGATATGCTCGATGACCGGCCCGGGAATGTCCTCGAAGCGCAGTTCCGCCGCGAAACGCGCGAGGTCGCGCGTGGCGTGGGCGAGCAATGGCGGTGTTTGGGTCATATGGATCTCCCGAATTTTGTGGCAGTATAATGGTATTGAGCCTGCCGTCTCGGGGTGCCAATGCAAGCCCCGCAGGGTTGTCTCAGCCAGAATGTGCAAGATTGAACACAGGTATGGTTCGCCTGGAGCCAGGAGTAACCGGATGGCCAATCCCGCCTTCGAGCTCGAACCGGATGCGCGCATGTCGCGTGAAGACTACCGGCGTTGGACCGAATCTCAACCGCGCGGCCGGTTCGAACGAATCGATGGGCAGGTGGTGGCAATGGCACCGGAGCGGGCGCACCATGCCAACCGAAAGGCGCTTATTTGGCTGGCTTTACGCCAGGCGGTCGCCGCCGCCGGATTACCCTGCCACGTCTTTCCCGATGGAATGACCGTTGAAGTCGATGACAGTGACCTGGAACCCGATGCCATCCTGCATTGCGGGGAGATGGTGCCCGGTAACGCGACGGCGGTCCCCCAACCCATGGTCGTCGTGGAAGTCTTATCCCCGACTACGCGCGGTGACGGTCTGACGCGCAAATTGGTGGCCTTTTTTCGCGTACCATCAGTTCAACATTATCTGGTGTTCTGGGCAGACCGGCCGCAGGCAATCCATCACCGGCGGCGCGAGGACGGTCAGGGGATCGACACGCGAGTCATGACTGATGGCGCAATCAGGCTGGACCCTCCCGGGATCGCCGTCACGCTGGCGGAGATCTATCCGGTGTAACCAATCGCCAAGAACGCGAACTGGCCCGTGAAGTCGATAATGTCCGCATTCGCCACCCAACGGTGACTCCGCCGCCCGCCGGTCTGGCCTGATAGCAGCCGGGGCCTGATAGCAGCCGGTTGCGTAACTAAGTTGTATCGCAAGCCGGTTGGGGTTAGGAGATACCGTGCCCGCACCGAGACCCGCGACGGCCGCGTCCAATCCCTCCACACCCCAGCGCCTGGACAATGAAGCCGGACAAACACATTCTCGCATCCGCCGGCATCGTGCTGGCCATCGCTGGCCTGATCGCGCTGACCTAGTATGGCACGATTGAGGCGATCGACGCCCAGCGCCAGGAACTGACCGCTCGCGTCACGGCGACACTGCGCAATCAGGCACTGACGTTCTCCGAACAGATCAGCCGGCAGATCCTGGCATTCGATCAGACGCTGCGGATTCTGGCGACTCAGTGGCAAGCCAACCCGAGCGGGTTCGACCTAGAGGCGTGGCGCAGGCAGTCCACGGTGCTGAATGGGCTCAGCCGTGACATGGTTCTGACCGACGAAAACGGTGTGATCCGCCAGTCCTCGGTCAACGAGGCCATCAACCAGAACGCTTCCGGCCTGGATTATTTCCGCGCGCTGGCCGATCAGGGCGATCGTTCCACCGGCGCCCCGATCGACCAGATGTATATCGGCCCCGCCGCGATCGACGGCATCATGCGCCAATGGCACATGAACGTCGCGCGAGCCCTGCACTACCCCGACGGGTCGTTCGCCGGTGTGCTTGATGCGGACTACCGGATCGCCGCGATCACCGATGTCTTCAGCCAAACCGACCTGGGCGCCGGTGCCTTCATATCGCTGGCCGGGTTGGACGACGGCAAGCTGCGCGGTGTGGTCGGGCCGACCCTGGCCGATCCGGACGCCGGCATCGGCGACACCGCGATGTTCGCCGCCATCCGCGATACCAACAACGGCATCTGGACCGGCCCCTCGGCCGCCGACGCGGTGCAGCGGATTCACGCCTTCCGCCATATTCCCGGCCGCCAACTCGCGGTTGTCGTCGCGATGAACGAAGATGAAGCGATGCACCCGGCCGACGAATGGGCCGTGGAGGCGCAGGTCTTCGCGACCTGCATCACCGTCCTGCTCACCGGCCTCGCATGGCTTCTGATCAGCGGCACATGGCGAGCCCGGCGCCGCGCGGCTATCATGACGGAAGAGCGCGCCATCCTGGCTTCGTCGAACGCGCAACTGGACGTCGCCCGTGCCCTGGCCGCCGACAAGACCGAACAACTGGAAACAACGCTGGCCGGGATGCACGACGGCGTATCGATCGTCGATGCCCATATGTGCCTGGTCGAATGGAACGCCCGATTTCCCGCGATTGCCGGCGTTCCGCCCGAGATTTTGCGCGTCGGTCTGCCGATGGAGGAGATCCTGCGCGTGCAGATCAGGACCGGCCAGTTCGGCGCCGTCTCCGACCCGAACACCGAGTTCGCACGCCATATGCTGGAAATGCAAAGCACTCGGTTCGCCACGGTACAGCGCCAGCGGCCGGACGGCCACATGATCGAACTGCGCCGCAATCGGCTTCCCGAGGGCGGCTTCGTCGCGCTCTACGCGGACATTACGGAACAAAAGCAAACCGAAGACGCGCTGCGGCAGGCACGCGCCGCCACCGAAACCGCAACCGCCGGGAGATCCCGAATGGTGGGCATCCTCAGCCATGGACTCCGGCCGGCCGTGGCCTCCCTGCTGAACGCCATGCGATCCCTTGATGACGGCGCCAAGCTGGTGACCGTGGCGCGTCAGACCGCCGACCTGCTGAACGACAGTCTCGACCTGGCGCAAATCGAAGACGGCACAGTGTCGATCGAGCCGGGCCTGTTCGCTCTGCGGCCCCTGCTGGAGGATTGCGCGACCGCGTTCGCCGGCCAGGCGGCCGAACGCGGCCTGACCATTCACGTCGCTGTCGCCGACCGCACCCCGGAGATGCTGATCACCGATCGAGACCGATTGCGGCAGGTGCTGAACACCCTTCTGTCAATCGCCGTGAAAAACGGCCGGCCCGGCGCTATCCGGCTCACCGCTGAACCCGGCGAAATCCCGAATGCGGCCATCCGCCTGACGGTGCGGGACAACGGTCCGGTGATCGCCCCCGATGTTCGGGAAATGCTCGTCCGGCCATTCTCGTGGCCTGAAAACCCCAACGGGAAGGAAGCGGCCGCCCTCGGCCTCTCGATCTGCCGCCATCTGATGGTCCTCATGGGCGGTCAAATTGGCTGCGACCTTTGGAACGACAAAGGCCGGGACGGCAATTCGTTTTGGATCGCGCTCCCCGCCGGCGCCGTGGCACAGCCCGCTCGGCCGGAACCGCCCGCACCGGAGCCAGTCCAGGCGGTGGATCAGCCCGAACCGGCCGATCGGCCAGCCGGGATCACCGACCTGCTCGAACGCGGGATCCCCCGGACCCGGGTGCTGCTGGTCGGGGCAAACGAACCGGCCATCGCCCCCGAGCTCCGCCGCCAGGGTCATCACGTGGACTGCGCCGCAAACGGCCTCGCTATGATCGCGGCGGTCAAAACCACGCCATACGATCTGGTGTTCATCGACTTCTCCCTGCCCGACATGAGCGGCCCGGACGCAGCGCGACTTATTCGCGCACTGCCCGGGCCAACCCGAACCATGCCGATCGTCGCGTTCGCAAGCCCCATCAGCGCGCGGGATGAGGCACTCTGCAAGGTTGCGGGCATGAACGGCATCGTGCCGCCATCGGACCTCATCGCCAGCCTGCGGGCCTATGTTTGGTCCGGATCTCCGGATGCCGATGACTCCACCGGCACCATGGACGAAGCGGATGCCGCGGCGCCGCACAACAAGGCCCTGGTTCTGGCCCGAAGCCAGATGGAGGCACTCCGGGCCAAACTGCCCGCCCCGACATTCGCCAACCTCATCGAGGAAGGTCTGCTGGATTTGGAGAGCCGCCTGCCGGCCCTCCGCCGCGCTCTGATGGTTGGTGCCCCGGCCGCGGTCAACGCGCATGCCAACGCGATGGCCGGCATGGCCGAAAGCTACGGTCTGACCGCACTGGAGGTTCGGCTGCGCGCCATCATGACCGCCGCGGCGAGCAATGAACTGCCGGCGCTCGGCCCCTCGGTCGTCACCGACCTTGAAGCCGACTTCAACGCGGCCAACAAGGCGCTGCGACGCTTGCTGGAGCGCCGCGATGGCCGGGAAACCGCGCCGCTATAACGAAATCGGTATAACAGCGGGGGTTCGCGTTGATCGTTCTCGCCGTCATGGCCCGGCTCGTCCGGGCCCACCTGTCGCGGCACCGTCAGCGCATTGGTGGCCCGGACGAGCCGGGCCTTGACGATGAGTAAAGCGTCGGGCCGCAAGCCCCGCCCTGGCACTTGCGGCTCCGAACCCGTTTTGACACCAGACTCAGGCAGCCGATCGCGTAATCTCAGGCGCGATGCGGGACAGCAACGGGCCGTGGCCCACCGATGCGTGCCCGGTTTCGCTGGCAGCTGCGTGGAAGTAGTTCGCGATGTAAATCCGCACCGCGCTCGTGCGGCCCCCCGCGTGCCCGGACGCTTCGATCCGCCGCACCAGCGTACTCACATCCTGCGCTTCGCGTTCGCAGATCTCGGTCAGCATATCCCAGAGTTCGGGTTCCAGCCGCATGCTGGTCCGCCCGCGCTCCGCGACGACGTTTCGGTTAATCAGACGACTGAGAGTCATGGGCCACCTCCTGATTGGCGGAGGAGAGACAAACAGAAAAAGATTAAGAAAAAGTTCACGCCAAGAAAAAAGTGAATCTTTTTTACACGCCATTGCAATCAAATCGGCAGCGGTGCGTCCTTCATACGCTCCATGCTGAACCGGCTGCTGACGTTGCGCAGCGGAATCGCGGCGATCAGCTTGCGGTAGAAATGGTCGTAGGACGCGATATCCGCGACCACGACATGCAGCAGATAATCGACATCGCCGCTCATGCGCCAGGCATCGACGATCTCCGGCGTGTCCGCGATCACCTTGGCGAACCGCCCGAGCCAGTCGCTGGAATGGTCGGCGGTCTCGACGGCAACGAAGACGGAGACGGGCAGACCGACCTTGTCGGCGTCGAGAATGGCGACCCGGCGCCGGATGATACCGTCCTGCTCCATCCGCCGGATGCGTTTCCAGCAGGGTGTCGGGGTCAGCCCCACCTTCGCCGCGATGTCGGCCAGCGACAGGGAGGCATCCACCGTGATCAACCGGAGGATTTCGCGGTCGAGGCGATCAAGGTCCTTGTCGGCAGCCATCAGGGGCGGTCCTTCTCTCAAACCCGCCAATCGGCGGATATTTTCTACAGACCCTCCTTAGCGGGTTCATCGAGAGAAGAAAATGCTCAAAATTCCGAATTTAGACAGGACCACGCACATTATCCGCCCGCTTGCGCCGCGTGTTCCGCCGGCGTCCGCAATGTCAACGCCAAAGCGTGCATACCCCCCTGCTCCGCCGGCCCGAACTCCGCCGCCAAAGCAGCATGCACGGCGCGAGACCGGGCGACGCGGCTCATCCCCTGGAACGCGGCGCTGACCAGCAGCACGCTGTAATGCGATTGTCCGCCCTCTTGCGCGCCGGAATGGCCGGCATGGTGGGCGCTGTCGTCCTGGACGTGCAGCACCACAGGCGAAAACGCCCCGGTCAGGGTTGCGTGCAAGCGATCGGTTCGGAATGCAATGTGTGTCATGGCGCCGTTATCGGCGGTTTGGCCGGCCGCGCCAATATCCGGGTTGATGACAGGCCCGTTCCCGAGGAACCGATCGATGCGGCGACACCGTTGATCCACCGTGATGGCCGGACGTGGTTTCCGCTCTCCCTCATGGCCGGGCTTGGCCCCATAGGTGGCAAAATAAGCGGCGGGGGGAGAAGGTTTTTGCCGCAGACGTGGCTTTCCCCTCTCTGTCATGGCCGGGCCAAGCCCGGCCATGACGTATACGTAAAATTTCCCAGCCAAGCGCATTATCCTGATACCAATGGCGTCAGGCCTGGCCAATCCCAGCCAAGACGGATGGGTAGCACATCAACCCAAACACAAGCCGCGATCACTCCGCCCTCCCGAGCCGTTCGCCCCCGTTCCCGACCCCGTCCCGGCCGGCCAAACGCGCTTTCGCCTTCGCCGCGCGCTTAACCTTGCGCGGATCGGTCTTATCCGCCCCCCGCCCCCGCTGGTTCCATGGCTGCTTGCTCACCCACGTCTCAAAAGCCACATCATGAGAATTCGTCCCATCATCCGAGACATTCTCCACACCCCCCTGCTCCAAACGAGCCGCCGGCGCCGAGACCGGCGCCTCATCCCGAACCGCGACCGGCGCCGCCGCGGCCGCCGCCGCCTTCCGGCCGGCCTCCGGATCAGCCACCCACAACATACACCGCTCGGCGATATGTTTGGTCCAGGCGTCCTGGTTCGCCGCCCCCTCGATCGCCTCCCGCTTGTGGCGCAGCGCCTGCACCCGCATCAGCCGGCCATGCACCGCCAGCGACGTGCGCACCATCGAGCCGTACTGAGCGTTCAGCCGCAGCACCAGTTCGATATCATCTTCGTTCTCACGGACCTGCCGCAACATTTCCTCGGCCTGCGCCCGGGCGGCGATGCAGTGCGCGGCGAGATCGATCTCATTCGCGCCGACCGGCATCAGCGCCGCCGCCTTGGCGACGGCGGCATGGTTTCTGGCCCGGAGTGCCTCGGGCGAGTCATCGAGCGGCGGCGGCGCCAGGCCGATGAGGGTGTAGACCAAATGGTAATGCAAGGTCTGGGACAGATCGACGGCCGGACGCGGCGGCGGGGGTAAGGTTTTCATTCCCGGAATGCTAGATTAATTTAGGAAATAAGTCAAGTTCGCCGATGTTCCGACCCTGGCGGGCTAACCCGGGTGGCACCCCGTGTTCCGTTAGGTATCGCCGGCTGAACGATCCATCTGGACATCCTGCAGGTCGATGCCGCTTTCCTATCGTCATGGTCCTCCCGGGTTTTGGTTCGGCGTGGGGCCATGGCACACAAATTGTTGCACCCATTGACTGGCTTATCGTTGGGCGTCGTCTTAACACTGGTTCCGGCGCTCTGAGTTGTACCGCTGGATCGGACATTGCAGCCGCCCGGGCTCAATTGCTTCCGGTATTTTACAGGACTATTTCGCTACGGTAACCGGCACCGCGACAGCATTTATGTTGTCACAAACTCGTGATGACGTGTTTGGCCCAGCGAAGCCGAACGGCCTGAAACAGTGGAAATCAACCGGGATCGATGCCGGTACGGGTGTGAAAGGAAAGTGCGTTAGCGAGAGACGGATAAGTGCTCTTAAGAAAATCGAACCGGCAACAAACCACTGAAAACACAGTCGTTCCGTTCAGGCAGCGGCGGGAGCATAACATTTTGGCGTGATACGTCGGATTTGTTTTTCGTGGCTGTTGGCCACGCAAAGGGGATGCTCATTTTGGCCGATTTTTCAGACTGGATCCTTGATCCCTCGGGCCTCACACCGCATGGGTTTTGCCTTTCATGGCAGCCGGGCCTGATCGCGACCTACGCCATTGCCGATGGACTTATTGCCATAAGCTATCTGACCATTCCCGTTGCGCTGGGCATCGTCGCCAGCAAGCGGCGCGATCTGATGTTCCGGCCTGTGTTTATGCTGTTTGCGAGTTTCATTCTGCTGTGCGGCATATCCCATATGCTCGACGTTCTGACACTTTGGATCCCGGCGTATGGGCTGGAGGCAGTTGTCAAAGGGGCCACGGCGATTGTTTCAGTTGTGACCGCCATTGCCCTCTGGAAACTGCTGCCGGGCGTGCTCAGACTTCCGTCGCATGAACAGATGCGGGAACGCGACCATGAACTGGCGCAGCTTTCGAAGCAGGCCGCCGAAGGTCAGAACCTGCTGGACATGGTCAACGTCGCCGCGGTTATGCTGCGAGAAGTCGATGGCACGATATTGTTTTGGTCGGAGGGCTGTCGCCGTCTGTATGGCTGGACCGCCAGCCAGGCGGTTGGCCGTTCATCCCACGAATTATTGGAAACGGTGTTTCCGGTTTCGCTCGCCGACGCCGATATCACGATGCTGCGCGATGGTTCCTGGATCGGCGAGTTGCGTCACCGCCGCCGGGACGGCTCGCCGGTGGTCGTCACCGCAAGCTTTACTCTGCACGATAAGGCCAATGGGCATGGTCAACTCGTCGTCGAAACCGTGGCTGACGTGTCTGCGCTGCGTCAGGCCGAGACGGAGTTGCGCACCAGCGAGGCACAGTATGCCGCGCTTATAGAAACCGCGGCTGACGGGATTGTAACCGCCGGGGAGGACGGCCTGATCCGGCACGTCAATCCCGCCGTGCTGCGCATGTTCGGCTATGAGCGAGCGGAGGAGATCATCGGCCGCAACCTTCGTGTGCTGATGCCGGCCAACGAGGGAGCACGACACGACGGCTACCTCGCCGCCCATCATCCCGAATCCGTGCCGCGCGTGATTGGCGTGTCCGGCCGCGAATTGCTCGCGCTGCGCCGGAATGGATCGGAGTTCCCGATCGACTTATCGGTCAGCTCGTTCAGGGCGGCCGGTTCACTTAACTTTACCGGCATTATTCGCGACGCGAGCGCCCGCAAACAGCAGGAAGCAGCCTTCCGCGATAACGAAGCGCGACTCCGTGATCTGCTCCTCACGCTTGGCCTCGGTGTCTTTATGGCTCGCGACCTTGATGGCACGATTCGATATTGGTCGGCAGGGTGTGAGCATCTCTATGGCTGGACGTCGGACGAGGCCGTTGGCCGGTCAGCCCATGAATTGCTGGGCACAATTTTCCCGGTTCCGTTGGCTGAGGTCGAGGCAACGCTGGAGCGTGTGGGCGAATGGGATGGCAACCTGCTGCATCGCACCCGCGGTGGACAGGAGCTGACAATCATCGCCCATAAGCGGCTGCGTCGCAGCGAAAATGGAGGGCCTGGAATCGTTCTGGAGGCGATTACGGATATAACGGCACGCCGCCGTGCCGAGATGGCCTTGCGTGACAGCGAAGCGCGGCTGCGGCTGGTCCAGGAGGTCGGCGGCATTGCTTATACCGATCAAGCAATGACCGAGCGTCTGATGCTGGTGTCAAAAGAGTTCCTGAAGTTATACGGTCTGCCGCCGGACCGCACTGAGGTTTCTATGGAGGAATGGAACGCCCTGCTCTACTTCGAGGATCGCGGCCGCGTGCTCGCCGAAAGACAAAAAATGATCGAGTCCGACGGCATTTTGTCCACCGAGTTCCGCATCAACAGATCGGATGGCGCGGTTCGTTGGGTAACGATGCGAGCGGGAAAATTTTCCAGTGATAACGGAAAGTCTTACCGCATCATCGGCGCACAGCAGGATATTTCCGATATCATAGCCGCTCGGGAGGCACTGGCCGACCGCCAGCAGGCGCTAGAACAGCGTGTGGCGGAACGAACAGCCGCGTTGGCGAAAGCCGAAGCGCGATTTAGAGGAATCTTCGATTCGCAATTCCAGTCCATCACCCTGATTGCTTGCGATGGCGCGACATTGGAGATGAATCGCACGGCGTTGGATGCCGTCGCGCTGACCCGCGAAGTCATTATCGGACAGCCTTTCTGGGAAACCGCTTGGTGGCCCGTCCACGAACGTGACCGTATTCGCCAGGAGGTTGGCGAGGCCGCATTGGGCAAACTGATCCGCCACGACGCCGAGATCATAGGCGCCCACGGTCAGCGCATCTGGATCGACTTCTCGCTCAAGCCAGCCCGCGATCCTGCCACCAACGCAGTCATGTGGATCATCGCCGAAAGCCGGGACCTGACGGAGAAGCGCAACCTCGCCAACCAACTCGCGCAGTCGCAGAAGGTGCAGGCCCTGGGCCAACTTGCTGGCGGCATAGCTCATGATTTTAACAATATCCTGCAAGCAGTCTCGGGGGCCGCCACGCTGATCGAACAACGACCCACCGATCACGTCAGGATCAGTCGCCTCGCGACCACGCTGATTGCCGCCGCGATACGAGGGACCTCAATCACGCAGCGCTTACTGTCCTTTGCCCGCCGCGGTGAATTGCGCGCCATGCCAATCGCCTCGGATGATCTGCTCATCAATCTGCGCGAGGTGCTTGCCCATACACTCGGCACGACAATCACGGTCAGCCTTGCGGTTCCGCACGGTCTCCCCGCATTGCTCGCGGATCGGCCGCAATTGGAAACGGCCATCATCAATCTGGGCACCAATGCGCGCGATGCCATGCCCAACGGGGGCGTTCTGACGCTGTCGGCCGATAGCGAGCAGGTTTTAGAGGGCGGTCACCATCCGGCCGGACTCGCGCCGGGCGAGTATGTGCGGCTGGAGGTTGCCGACACTGGAACGGGCATGGACGACGAAACGCTCGCCCGGGTGAGTGAGCCGTTTTTCACGACCAAACCACAGGGACAGGGCACCGGGCTCGGCGTGGCGATGGCTAAAGGATTCGCGGAACAATCCGGCGGCGGCCTGACGATCACCAGCGCGCTTGGCATCGGAACCAAAGTCACGATGTGGTTGCGCCAAGCCAGAGACGACTTCAGTCCCACGGTAGCCGATGACGGCGGCCCGGTGAGAACCCGGGGCATTTCGGCGCGCGTTCTTGTGGTTGATGACGACGATCTAGTTCGCGAAATGGTGGCGGCCTCGCTCGAGGAGGCGGGGCTTAGCACGCTGGTGGCATCCGGCGGCCTCGAAGCGATCGCACTGCTTGAGTCGGGCGAGATCGTGGATGCAATGGTGAGCGATTTGTCTATGCCGGGCATGAACGGCGTCACGACCATCCAGAAGGCGCGGATTCTGCGCCCGGGGCTCCCTTGCTTTCTGCTGACCGGTTACATGGGTGAGCGAGCCGCCTTGTCGTCCGAAAATTCCTTTACGCTCGTGCATAAACCGGTCAGCGGACGGGCTTTGGTGGCGCAGATTGAAGCCAGCCTCGAAAGCGCAAGGCATTAAATAGAAGCTGATGATGGCGTCGCCTTAGCGGAGGGACAACCGCTCCCGGATGTCCGGCAGATGTTCCCGCCCCCAATAAATATCGCCGTCGCACACAAACGTCGGAACGCCAAAGACGCCATCCGCCTCGGCGGATCGGCTGATCGCCTCCACCTCCGCTTTCAGAAGAGCAGCTCCAGAGATGAAATCCGCCGCGCTGGCGCCAGCGTCAGACAAAATTGCCGCCAGAGCCGCCGTATTTTCGATGTCCAGGCCTCGCCGCCAGAAACGCGCGAACACAGCGTCGTGGTAGCGGCGGAAGGCGGCGTCGCCGGCACGCTGTGCGAACAGCATACCGGCGCCAGCCAGGGTGGAGTCCCAGATCTTCTGTGTCCCGCGGATCGTCAGGCCGCGCTTCCGGGCCTGACGGCGGCAATCCATGTAGCTGTAGCGCACGCGGCGCCATTGATGAGCGTTGCGGTCCTCTTCCAGAACCGCACCCGAGGCATCCACGCGGGCCGACCCCAGATAGAGGGGGATGTCCAGGATGTACGGCCGCCAGTCCAGGCGCACGGCAAAGTCGCGCTCCAGGTCGTAGGCGAGATCCTTGGCCAGATAGGCATACGGACTCTTGTAGTCCGTATAGACCACGATGGTGCGGCGTTCGGTCATCGCCCTGGCTTCCTGCGACTGTCATGCGACGTCCAGACAAGCACGTTTCCAGGCTAATGCAATCGGCGATCGCCAAAGTCTGGCGCGGGCGCGACACAGTGTCCCGGCTTACCGAACAGGTACGGGAGGGGCCGGTAAGCCCCTCCGCCTGTGCGTCTTATATCAGGCGATGACTTGCCCGGACGCGCGATAGACTGGCACTGGTCGAACCCGGGCTTACGCTGCCGACGGGGTTTGATATCCCGCGGCCGTTGTCGGGCGAACCGAGCGACGAAGCCGGAGCCCCGCCAGGAGGGACAAACCGACGGCGCTGAGGGCGAGAGAGGTGGGTTCCGGGACGGGAGATGCGCCGCCTCGTGGCGCTATGGACGCAGGGTGGGGCGCCAGGGCTATCGCATTTGAGAGTTCAACCCTGCCGGGGATCGTGGCCACTTGCCGCGAGGCGTGCTCCAACCAGGAACGTTGTTTCGCGATCAGCAAGCAATCAAGTGGTTATGGATCAATGATATCAAGGATGGCAAATGATTATCGGGGACCGCTCGCTGTCCGTGCGCCGGAGTGATCGCAGGCGTTCGAACCTTGGCTACGCAGCCGCTCGCCCCCGAATCTTATCATTTGCCATCCTTGATATCAGTGATTCTTTGACCGGTAGATCGGCCAGATGCCGCCCCGACACCGAGCGCATCGGGGCCGTATCCAGCGAGGTTAGGTTGCCCAATCCGTTGTGAGATAAGACCGAGGATGTTGTCCGGTCGCGGTTTGCCGGCCAAAGCGTTCCGGTTGGGTGGCGGCGCGTTCATCGGCCTTCAAAAAATGCCTCCTTCGGCCGCTTCATAAGATGCCGTCGCCGGACCAGTATTTGAAATGCCATTGCCCTGGGTGGGGCGCCCGGCCGAACCGTCTTGATTGCCAATGCGACGGTCTCGAAGGACTGCCTGGCAACAGGCAACCGCAGCTAAAATCGGTTCCCGCAACCCCCGGCACATTGTACCAACCAGTCGAAGCCGCTATGCCACCGTGCCAGATACCAAACAGGCGCCTCAATTGCCCGGACGCCCCCGCCACCCGATCAGGATTGCGAAATGACCGAACCGACGAGCGAGAAAAATCCAGATTTCGTGCGCGGCTGGGACGCCGCGTTGCTGGCCGTCCGCGACTGGCACACCGCGCAAGCGAAGCAGGCCCTGGTGCAGTCTCGCCGATCCCGCTTCCCGAAAAACCTGGAGCGCGAGGCCGAGGTCTATAAACGCTGCGCCGAAATGGTGATGACGCTGAGTCCCGAGGACGTTTAGGCCGGCGGCGAGCCTGGATCGCTCCAGGCTCGTCTGGCGACTTTGTACCAGCCGACAGTCGCGCCGACTCTTTACCCGTCGTCATGGCCCGGCTTGTCCCGGCCAACGATCGCCACACCGTCAGGGCATAGGTGGCCCGGACACGCCGGGCCATGACGACGGGGCGAGAGTCGGCATCAACTCGGAGTGGTCTTACTCCGCCAGGATCGGCGCCGCCGTCACGAACGGCTTCAGCAGCAGCGACAGCACCACCGACACCACAATGTTCGCGATCAGCGACCACAGCGCGATATAGCCGGGGAAACTGACGCCCAGCACGGTCACGGTATAGACGGCGGCCTTGAACGAGGTCAGCGAGGCCATCCAGGTGCCCGTGGCGGTTCCGACCACCCAGCCACCCAGCAGGGCCCAGCCGCTCAACATCCGCAGATACAGCCCCATGATCACCGAGGGCAGCACCTGGATCATCCACAATCCGCCCAGCAACTGGAACTGCAGCGCATACGGCACCGGCACGAAGATGATGAACACCAGCGCGCCCAGCTTCACCACCATGGAGGCGATCTTGGCCACCTGGGATTCCTCGGCGTTCGTCGCGTGCGGCTTGATGAAGCCGCGATAGATGTTGCGGCTGACGATGTTGGCGCAGGCGATCGACATGATCGCGGACGGCACCAGCGCGCCGATCGCGATGGCCGCGAACGCGACCCCGGCGAACCAGCCGGGGAACACCGACAGGATCAGCGCCGGCACCGCGAAGTTGTTGCCGTAGGTCTTGAACCCGTCGGCGTAGGCGGGGTCCGTCCCGACATGCATCGCCACCGCCATGTAGCCCAGCAGCGCCAGCAGGCCCAGCACCAGCGAATAGGCTGGCAGGAACGCCGCATTGCGACGGATCGCGCCAGGGCTGGAACTGCTCAGGATGGCGGTCAACGAGTGCGGATACAGGAACAGCGCCAGCGCCGAACCCAGCGCCAGGGTGCTGTAAATGCTATAGGCGCCATACGTGTCACCGACCGGCGCGGCCAGCGTCAGTTTCGCCACCGGCACGGCGGCGAAGATCGGGGCGAAGCCGCCCAGCTTCAGCGGCACGAAGATGGTCACGGCGATGACCACGACATAGATCAGCACGTCCTTGACCACGGCGATCATCGCGGGAGCGCGCAGACCAGAGGTGTAGGTGAACGCGGCCAGGATGACGAAGGCGATGATCAGCGGCAGGTCGCCGATCCAGCCTTCTCCGCTGACGCCCATCGCGCCGATCACCACCTGCATGCCGACCAACTGCAGCGCGATATACGGCATGGTGGCGACAAGGCCGGTGACTCCGACCGCCAAGGCCAGCCATTTATTGCCATACAGACCGAGCACCACGTCCGAGGACGTGACGTAGCCGTGCTTGTGGGCCAGCGACCAAAGCCGCGGAAAGATCAGATACAGGAACGGATAGATCATCACCGTATAGGGCACGGCGAAGAAACCGAGCGCGCCGGCGCCATAGACCAGGGCCGGAATGGCGATGAAGGTGTAGGCGGTATACAGATCGCCGCCCATCAGGAACCAGGTGACCCAGGTGCCGAAACGGCGGCCGCCGAGGCCCCACTCGTGCAGTTGGGTCAGGTCTCCGGCGCGCCAGCGGGCGGCCGCGAAACCGAGCCCTGTGACGAAGACAAACAGGGCGATGAAGACGGTGAGTGCGGGCCAGTTCATGGCGGCGTCCTTAATGTTCGACTTTGTAGACGATGCCGGCAATGACGGCGGACAGGATCACCCAGGCAAGCTGATACCAGTAATAGAACGGAAATCCGAACAGTTCGGGCGTCAGACGGTTGTAGGACGAAACCCACAGCATCGAGATGAACGGCAAAATGAACAGAACACGGATCCAGTGCCGCTTCGGTTCGCTGCCCGGCTGAGACGCCATCATCGTTTCCTTCCCTGATCTCTCGATTTCGAGAGGTGCCACAAACGGCGCTTCAATCAGAAAAGTCATTGCGCGTCAAACGGTTCCGGCGGTGTCGGCCGATAGAGTCGGCCGTTTCAATCCGGAAGGCCGACCGGGCGGCAGTTCTCGCTTTTGCACAGCGGATGCCGTTACCAACGCCGTCATGGCGGGCCCTTCGCCCGCCATGACGAAAGCAGCGTCCGGAACGCAATATGCCAAATCGAGACCTGCTGGCGGGTCAGAGGCAGGGCATGACAGACAAAGGCCGGACCTAACGACCGGAACAGAGACTCGGCTTCCGCGCCCCCCGCTCAGCCCCGCTTCACCAATCCATTCGGCACTTGCGCCGACAACACCCCCAGCACAAACCGGCCATACCGGTCCAGCTTGGACGCGCCGACGCCCTTGATCTGAGCCAACTCGTCCAGACTGCCCGGCCGCACCGCGGCGATCTCGCGCAGCACCGAATCATGGAAGATCACATACGGAGGGATCGACTGGCCCTTCGCCTCGGCCAGCCGCCACAGCCGCAGCGCTTCATACGACGTCGCGGCTTGAGCGGCATTGCCGGGGGCCACCGGCGTCGCCCCGGTGGCCGCGCGTCCCCGCTCCGGCCGCTCTGCCCGCACAGCCCGAGGTGCATCCTGACGCAAAATCACGGTCTTTTCGCCGCGCAGGATCGGCCGGGCTTCTTCCTCGACAAGAAACAGTCCGCCATGCCCTTCGGTATCGACGTCCAGCGCCCGCAGCGCGATCAACTGCCGGATCAGGCCGCGCCAATACGTCGCGGCGTGCGCGTGTCCGACGCCGAACGTGCGCAGCTTGTCGTGTTTGTGCCGAACGATCCCCTCGGTCGACTCACCGCGCAGCACCGCCACGATATGCGCGGCCCCGAATATCTGGTCGGTGCGATACACCGCCGACAGCACCATCTGAGCCTCGGTCGAGGCGTCAACCGTGATCGGCGGTACCTCGCAATTATCGCAGTGGCCGCATTCGCAAGCCAGCGTCTCGCCGAAACAGGTCAGCAACGACTTCGTGCGGCAGGTCACCGCCTCGGTCAGGGCGATCATTTCCTCCAGCTTGGTCCGCATCACCCGCTTGCGGGCCTCCGGCGCGGCCGACTGAGCCAGCCAATGCCGCGCCTGGGCGACATCCTGGCCGCCGTACAGCAACAGCGTGTCGGCTGGATCGCCGTCGCGGCCGGCGCGGCCGATCTGCTGATAATACGCCTCCGGACTGTCCGGCATATCCAGATGCACCACGAACCGCACATCCGGCCGGTCGATCCCCATGCCGAACGCGATCGTCGCGACCATCACCAGCGGCTCCCCCGACCGGAAGCGCATCAGCGAGTCGCGCTTGAGCAGCGGATCAAGCCCGGCATGGAACGGCAGCGCCGGATACCCCTTCTCATTCATCCGAGCCGCCATCTGCTCGGTCTTCTTGCGGCTGCCGCAATAGACGATGCCGCACTCGCCCCGATGTTGCTTCAAAAACTCGAACAGTTGCGCGGTTTCGCCGCCCTTCGGCAAAGCGGACAGGCGCAGATTGGGGCGATGGAAGCTGGAGACGAACACCTTCGCCCCTTCCATCCGCAGCGCCGTCAGAATGTCCTGTTGCGTGCGCGGATCGGCGGTGGCGGTCAACGCGACGCGCGGCACGCCGGGGAACAGGTCGGGCAGCCGGGTCAGTTCGCGGAATTCGGGCCGGAACTCGTGGCCCCATTGCGACACGCAGTGCGCTTCATCCACGGCGACCAGCGCCAGCGGGACATTGGCCAGCCGCTCCGGCGTGCCATAGCCCAGCAGCCGTTCGGGCGAGACATACAGCAGGTCAAGATGGCCCTCGATCAGGTCGCGCGAAATCTTGCGCGCCTCGGCCGGGTCGATTTCGGAATGCAGGGCACCGGCGTTGACCCCGACCTGACGCAGCGCCGCCACCTGATCGTCCATCAACGCGATCAGCGGCGAGACGATCACCGCCGTGCCTGGACGGCAGAGGGCCGGCACCTGGTAGCAGATGCTCTTGCCGCCGCCGGTCGGCATCAGCACCAGCGCGTCGCCGCCGGCCACGACATGGCGCACCGCCGCATCCTGCTGGCCGCGAAAGCCGGGGAAGCCGAAAACCTGGCGCAGCACCTGCGCGGGATCGTTGAGGATTGGGTCGGCTAACATTCCGGCGTTGGAGACTCCAGGCACAGCGCCCGAATCGCCAGGGCCGCATCGTGCAGTCTTGTTATAGGGGACTGAATGGGCGTGTCGCCATTGCAGTCTCGGTCAGGAGGCATGCGATTTCGCCGTCAGCGCGTAAACGTGGCTTCAAGGCGCACTAATCCCTGTATAACGACGCGGCGAATTGAGACATACTGCCGTTACAGTCGGGCAGCAGGATGCGATCCATGATGTCAAAAACCATATCTGTCTTCGGCCGAACCGCCTTCGCGCTGGCATTGCTGGTGACGCTGGTTGGTTGGACGAGCCATCCGGCACAGGCGCGGGTGTTTATCGGCCTCGGCATTCCGTTGTATGGCCCCGGCTACTACTACCCGCCGCCGGTCTATTATCCGCCGCCGCCGGTGTATTATGCGCCCCCGCCGCCGGCCTATTATCCGCCACCGCAAGGCTACGCGCCCCCCGCGGGATACGCGCCGTCGCAATCCTATGTGCCCCCACCCGCCGCGGTAGCGCCAGCCGGTTCAAGTGCCGGCCAGGCCTGTTATGCCGGTGCCTATGTCTGCCCGATGGATCGTCCGGTTGCCTCCGGCGGCAACTGCTATTGCCCCGGTAACGGTGGGCAACGGGTACTGGGTCACGCGAGCTGATGGCGGGGGGCCAGGCCGGTCCCCATCGCTCGCGACACCCCAGAAGCGCCGCTGATGGTTCTGCCTCGGAACGAGCCGAGGCCGCGACGAGTCGGTTCCGGCCCGCTGCCATTGAGGATTATGCTCTGATCGGTGACTGCCACACTGCCGCCCTGATCGACAAAACCGGGTCGATCGACTGGCTGTGCTGGCCCCGCTTCGACAGCCCCGCCTGTTTCGCCGCTCTGCTCGGTCGTTCCGACAACGGGCGCTGGCAGATTGCGCCGGTCGAGACCCCTGCCCACGTGACACGGCACTATTGGCCCGAAACCATGATCCTGGAGACGGTGTTCGAAACCGGGTCCGGGTCGGTGGCCCTGATCGACTTCATGGCGATCGACAAAGCCTCGGTTGTCCGAATCGTCGAGGGACGCACCGGGTCGGTGGAGATGCGTTTCGACTTGTCCCTGCGCTTCGAATACGGATCGGCGGTGCCGTGGGTGACGCGACTGAACCACGGCAGCGGCATCCGGGCGATTGCCGGCCCCGATCAGGTCGTGCTGCAAAGCGACGTCAAGCTGCATGGCAAAGCGATGACCACCGTGGCTTCCTTCACCGCGACGCCAGGCCACCGCACCCGTTTCGCCCTGACGCACGCGGCATCTCATATGGCCCAGCCGGTGCCCCCTGTGGCGGATCAGGCGCTCGATGCAACCAAGGATTACTGGACCGCGTGGTCCGGCTCCTGCACCTATCACGGCCCATACCGGACGGACGTACAGCGGTCATTGTTGACGCTGAAGGCCCTTAGTTACGCACCAACCGGCGGCATTGTCGCCGCGCCGACAACATCATTGCCGGAACAGCCGGAAGGCGCGCGCAACTGGGACTATCGCTTCTGCTGGCTGCGCGACGCAACCTTCACGCTCATGGCCCTGATGCATGCCGGG
Source organism: uncultured Rhodopila sp. (assembly GCA_903932145.1). Lineage (GTDB taxonomy): Bacteria > Pseudomonadota > Alphaproteobacteria > Acetobacterales > Acetobacteraceae > Rhodopila. The sequence goes on from CAIZFE010000048.1 coordinate 43,182, forward strand.
TATCGCGAGGAAGCGCAGGCCTGGGGTGCCTGGCTCCGCCGCAGTGTCGCGGGAACCCCGTCTCAGATCCAAACCCTGTACGGGATCGCCGGTGAGCGCTGGATGCAGGAATGGGAGGTCCCCTGGCTTGCCGGCTATCGCGGCGCCACTCCGGTTCGGGTCGGCAACGCCGCCAGCACGCAGCTACAACTCGACGTTTACGGCGAACTGATCGACGCCCTCTACCAGGAAACCGCGTTCGGCCTGGTCAAACCGACGGCCGGCTGGGACCTGCAACGCGCTCTGATCGGCCATCTGGAGACCGTCTGGATGCAGCCGGACGAAAGTATATGGGAGGTCCGCGGCGGCGCGCAGAACTTCACGTTCTCCAAGGCGATGGTTTGGGTGGCCCTGGACCGGGTGATCCGCGGCGCCGAGACCTTCGGTCTTCCCGCCCCGCTGGACCGTTGGCGCGCCTTGCGAACCCGCGTGCATGAGACAGTCTGCGAGGCGGGATACAATACGGAACTTGGAACGTTCGTGCAGTGTTTTGGCGGCGATACCCTGGACGCCAGTCTGCTGCTGCTGCCGATCATTGGTTTCCTGCCGCCGGACGACCCCAGAATTCAGCGCACCGTCGCGGCGATCGGACGCGACCTGATGGTGGACGGCCTGATCCGCCGCTACCGCACCACCGAAACGAAAGACGGCTTACAGGGCGACGAAGGCGTCTTCCTGGCGTGCAGTTTTTGGTACGTGGACAATCTGGTCCTACAGGGCCGGCAGCAGGAAGCCCGCGCCCTGTTCGACCGGTTACTGAAATTGACAAACGATGTCGGGCTGCTGGCCGAGGAGTACGACCCGGTGGGCAAGCGGCAGCTCGGAAATTTCCCGCAGGCGTTCTCGCATTTGGCGTTGATCAATAGCGCCATGAACCTGGGTTCGGATGCCGGCCCGGCGGCGCGGCGAAGCGCCGGCGGTGAGGCTACCGCACCCTAGTCTTGCGCCGGAATCAAGATTTCCAGCACGTCGGCCATATGATCGAACAGCATGGTGCGCCCCATCGCCGGCTGCACGACAATGCCGTCGCAGGACCGCCAGATCATCCAGCGGCAAAAGGCCCGCTTCGGGTCGTACAAGCCAAGGAGTTCTTCATACTCATCACCATCGGCACAAACATCCAGGTCGATCGCCAGGCGCAGTTCATGAAAATCGGCCCATCCGCGCATCATCACCAGATCCGGAATATCAAACGACAGTCCTGTGGGGACCTTAAAAGTCAGGGGCGGTAATTGCATCAAAGCCTCCTTCAATTCGTCCGGACACTCACCGGCGCGTTCACAGACATGTGATGATCTGACTCACGCATCCGTGATCCCGCAACTACTTTATTTCGACAGAAATACTTACCCAACGACCACCGTCACACCTCTAATCAAAGAGATGATCCTTAGCCCGCAAACTGCTGAAAACCATCGCTGCCGTTAAAAAATTAATGCTTTTTTAAACAATTTCGTCAATCGCATTAATTGCGTTAATTCGTTCTCAGTCGTTCATGATTTCGTGATCGCATGTCGATCGATGCGTTTTCATGAACAGTTTTCAAGTTGGCGTGTTCTCACCGTCCTGTTATCGGCACCGCCAACGACAGGAGATTTTCGTGCGGCATGCCCCTCTTACGGTTCTGTCAGACCCAACCCTCTCGCGGGCGATGCCATCGCTCAGCACCCGGGAATCCAGCGACCGCCACAGGCTGGTACGAGGCCTGGTTCATGGCGTCTTACTCTCGCTCGTGATCTGGGCCGCCGCCGGCTACGTCGCGTTTACTCTGCGCTGACGATTCCCGGACTGGCGGCGTCGGGATGCGACACGATCGCCGAACGCCGGCCAGCAAGACGCTCCAGCGTCAGATAAATGACCGGTGTCGTGTAGAGCGTCAGCATCTGGGAAACGATCAGCCCGCCTACGATCGCGATACCCAAGGGGCGGCGCAACTCAGAGCCGGTACCCCACGCCAGGGCCAACGGCAAGGCGCCGAGCAGGGCGGCCAGGGTCGTCATGGTGATGGGCCGGAAGCGTTCCAGACAAGCGGTGTGGATGGCATCGAACGGCGACATGCCGCGCTGACGTTCCGCCTCCAACGCGAAATCCACCATCATGATCGCGTTCTTCTTGACGATCCCCATCAGCAGGATGATGCCGATCATGCCCATAACCGACAAATCGGTCCCGGTGATCCAGAGCGCCAGCAGTGCGCCGAGCCCGGCGGACGGCAATGTGGAAATGATCGTCAGCGGGTGCAGCAGGCTTTCGTACAGCACACCCAGCACGATATAAATCGAGATCAGCGCCGCCGCGATCAGCAACGGTTGCGACGACAGGGATTGCTGCAGATAGCGCGCGTTGCCGGCGAATTCGGTATGCACGTCCTCCGGCATCCGTAGCGCCACGGTGGCATCCTGGACTGCGGTTTCGGCGGTGCTCAATGCCACCCCGGGCGCGAGATTGAAGCTGACGCTGGCGGCGGGAAATTGCCCTTGGTGGCGCACGGCCAGGGGGGCGGTGCCGCGTTCGAACCGCGCGACTGATGACAACGGCACCTGAACGCCGCCCGTCGCGCCGACATAGATCCGGTCCAGCAGCGACGGATCGATCTGTAACTTCGGGTCGATCTCCAGCACCACCTTATACTGGTTGCGCTGGGCGTAGATCGTGGACACCTGCCGTTGCGAATACGCATTATTCAGCGCATTGTCGATCGCCGTCACATTGACGCCCAACCGCGCCGCGGCGTCACGATCGATCGTGACGTTCACCTGCGGCCCGGCCTTATCCTGGTCGGAGGTCACATCGACCAGTCCGGGCGTCTCTTTCAGTTTGTCTTCCAGCGCCTGCGCCCAGAATCGCATGGCGGCCAGGTCCTGCGTGATCAGCACATATTGATATTGCGATCCGCCCTGACGTCCGCCACCCCGAAGATCCTGGGCGGAGAACAGGAAGCTCTGGATACCATCGATATGCGTCAGCTTGCCGCGCAGGCGGTTGATCACGTCATCCGACGAAATCCCGCGTTGATTGAGCGGCTTCAGGCTGAGTGTCAGGTCGCCCCGGTTCACCGAATCCCAACCAGACGAGACACCGACCTCCGACGTGACGGTATCGACCGCCGGATCGGTCAGTATCGCGTCGGCAACCCGGCGCTGCAGGTCCACCATCGTCTGGAACGACACGTCCGGATCGGCGACCGTCGATCCCTTGATGACCCCGGTGTCCTGTTGCGGCATGAAGCCTTTCGGCACCAGGCCATACATACGTATCGTCATCACGATGACCAGCGCCGTGAGCAGCAGCATGAACACCCGATGCGCCAGCGCCCAGCCGAGTGTGCGTGCATAAAAACGCTCAATGCCGTTCAACACGCGGTCGATCCCGCGCCATAACCGGCCATGCCCCGCCACGGGTTCGGCGACGCTCATGTAGCGGCCGCAGATCATCGGCGTCAGCGACAGCGACACGACGGCGGAAATTCCGATCGCCATCGTCATGGTCATGGCGAACTCGTGGAACAGCCGGCCGAGCAGGCCGCCCATGAAAATTAATGGGATGAAGACGGCGACCAGGGAGATGCTGATCGACATCACGGTGAAGCCGATCTGCCGGGATCCCAGCAGCGCCGCCTGCAACGGCGCCATGCCGCGTTCGGCGTGGCGAACGATGTTCTCGATCATGACGATCGCATCGTCCACCACGAAGCCGACCGAAACCGTCAGCGCCATCAATGAGAAATTGTCGATCGTGTAGCCCATGAACCACATGCCGGCGAGCGTGCCGCAGATCGACAGCGGCACCGTCACCGCGGCGGCCAGGATGGGAATCGTCCGGCGCATGAAGATCAGCACGACCATCAACACCAGCGCGACCGTCAACAGCATGGTCCATTGAACGTCGGCGACGCTCGCCCGGATCGTCGTCGTCCGGTCGGAGATGACGGACACCTGAATATCGGGCGGCAGCCAGCGCAGCAATTGCGGCAATAACGCTCGGATTCCGTCGGCGGTTTCGATGACGTTGGCCCCGGCCTCCTTGGTGATCGACAGCACGATCGCCGGCTGCTTGCCGTCCCAGGCCGCCAAGCGTGTATTGGCGGTGCCGTTGATGACGTCGGCCACATCGGACAGGCGCAGGATCGCGCCCTTGGTGGTCTTGATCACCAACGGACGGTATTGCGCCGCCTGCCACATCTGACCGTTGATGCCGATGCTTTCGGCGGCATCCGCACCCTGGAATCCGCCCAAAGGCTCCAGCACATTGGCGCCGCGCACCGCATTATAAACATCCTGGCCGGACAATCCGGCGGCGGCGAGACGCACCGGGTCCAACCGGATGCGCACCGCCGGTTTCTCCGATCCGTTGACCTTGACCTGGGCCACCCCCGGCGCCTGCGACAGGCGCTGGGCCAGGATCGTGTCCGCCGCGTCGTAAATCTGCGCGGTCGAGAGTGTGGTGGACGACAGCGCGATCTGAAGGATCGGCGCGTCGGCCGGATTGAATTTCCGGTAATAGGGCCGTGTCGGCAGATCGGATGGCAAATCCGTCGTGGCCGCGTTGATCGCGGCCTGAACATCGTGTGCGGCACCGTTGATGTCGCGGTCGATTTCGAACTGGATCACGATCGACGCATTGCCGATCGAGGAGGTTGAGGTGATCTCGGTCACCCCGGCGATTTCGCCCAGCCGCCGTTCCAACGGAGCGGCGACGGAGTTCGCCATCGTCTCCGGATCGGCACCCGGCCGGGCCGCGATTACCACGATGGTCGGAATATCCACACTCGGCAGCGCCGCCACCGGCAGGAAGCGATACGCCACCATGCCGGCCAGCATCAGGCCGATCGACAGCAGGATGGTGGCGACCGGACGTTTGATAAAGGCGGCGGAGAAACCCATGGCTCAGGCGCTCCGGCGACGCTGATGGAACCGAAGCCGGTCTGGACCGTTAGCCGGGGCTTCACTGTCCAAGGACGCCCGATGCCTAAGTCTCTGTTGCTCGCCGGTTGTGGATTGATGTTGGCAGCCTTGTCCGCTTGCCATCAGGAGGGGCCTGCTGAGAGAACCGGCAAAAGCCTGGATAACGCCGGGCAGTCGGTGTCCGACGCTTTGAACCCGCCGCAGGGACCGGCACAGTCGGCTGGACGGAAGCTGGATCGCGCACTGGGGAATTAGCCGAACACGGCCGGCTGGCCGATGATGCTCGTTACCGTGAAGCCCAGCCGTCACCATATGATCCCGCATTTGAAAATCAGCCTATTGGCTTAACGAGACGTTCGCCGGGAACGCATTGGCCAGCATGTTCAATATACTTTGTTTAATCGGTAGGGTCTGAAATAGGGCCCTGGTAAACTTGCGCGGCCGTTGCCCATCGATGATCAGATAACCATCCCGATCATTGAGCTCCGCTTCACCGATGGGCAGAATGAACCGGCCGTCCCGTTCGATGTCGCTCCTGGCAATCCGCCAGAGCTTCCGGGCGTGGGGCTGGCGCCGATTGTCCGTGACGCAATACAAAGCCGCGTTCGTCGCCAACAGCCATGTATGCTGAGTTGAAGTGTCGAAGATCAGCAACGGCTCCGACCGCATAAAATCCTCGCTCACGTCGCCGGTTTTTTCCAGCAATGCGCGAATGGACGAGAGCGACAGAAATTCGCGCACATCGCTTTTCATCCCGGCACCGCCGCCCAGGCCCATGGCGTTCAGTGCGCCTGATACAAAATTCATCAGACCAACTCCATGCCGGTAGCCGGTTCGTCTTCATCAGGTTCGTCAGCGTTCGCGCCCGGCAGTCCCATCAAGACCGTGATCAGTGTCTGCCACGCAACCCCGACGGTCACGCAGGACGTCCGGCTTGGCTGAATGACATCCACACCGACCCCGATCATCCCGACGATCCCCGCCGCTGCGGGTATCAGCGCGACCGCTATTACCGACCGTCTGAAGCCATGCCGATAGCCAAGGAACGACCGTCCGCGTACGATAAAAACACAAATATCCAGAACCAGTACCAGCAACGCTATGACGAAGCAGCCACCCCCGAACACAAGAATAGAAAGTTCAACCGCGTTCGGCTCCACCCTGCCGTCACGAAGCAAGAGTTCATAAAGCGCTTCCGGAACCTCACCCATACGCGCCGCGCCTACTCTGCCACTAAAGGTTGTGATGAATCCGGACGAGACAATCGCAGACGAAGGCGCTCGAACGCCAGATAAATCGCCGGCGTCGTGTAGAGCGTCAGGAACTGCGACAGCAGCAACCCACCCACGATCGTGACCCCCAGCGGGTAGCGCAGTTCCGACCCGGCACCGTGTTCCAGCATCAGTGGCAGCGCACCCAGTAACGCAGCCATGGTGGTCATCATGATGGGACGGAACCGCAGCAGGCACGCCTCCCGCATCGCATCATGCGGAGACAAACGGCGGGTTCGTTCGGCCTCAATGGCGAAATCGACCATCATGATGGCGTTCTTCTTCACGATCCCCATCAGCAGCACGATGCCGACCAGTGCCACCAGCGACAGGTCGAGGCCGCAGATCATCAGTGCCAGCAACGCCCCGATCCCGGCCGAGGGCAACGTGGACAGGATGGTGATCGGGTGAATCCAGCTCTCGTAGAGCACCCCCAGCACGATGTAGATCACGATCACCGCCGCCAGGATCAGCCAGGGTTCAGCGGCCAGCGACGACTGGAACTCCGCCGCGTCGCCGGAATAGCTGCCGCTGATGGTCTGCGGCATCTCGATATCCTTTTCGGCCCTGGCCACCGCATCGACGGCGTGGCCCAGCGAAAAGCCGGGGGCGAGATCAAAGCTCAGCGTCACCGCCGGAAACTGTTCCTGATGCGCGATCACCAGCGGCGCGGTGACACGGGAGACATGCGCGACAGCCAAAAGCGGCACCTGCACGTCATTCAGTCCGGGCACCCGCAGCAGCCGCAAACTGTTCGGGTCCGCCTGCCACAGCGGGTCGGCTTCCAGGATGACCCGATACTGATTGGCCTGGCCGAAAATGGTTGAGATCTGGCGTTGCCCGAAGGCGTCATACAGGGTGTCCTCGATCGCCTGGATCGTCACCCCCAGACGCATCGCCGCGTCCCGGTCCACCTCGATAAACGTCCGAAAACCCTCGTCCTGCTGATCGCTGGCGACGTCGCGCAGTTCGGGCAGGCTCGCCAGTTTGTCGCGCAATCGTGGCGCCCAGGCAGCGAGTTCGGCCGCGTCGGTGTCCATCAGCGTGTACTGAAACTGAGTGCGGCTGACGCGGGTGCCGATCTGGATATCCTGCACAGGCTGGAAGAACGCCGTGATCCCGGGAATGCCGGCGATGGTGTTTTGCATCCGCGCGATCACGACATCGATCGAATCACGCGCCCCGACGGGCTTCAAGGCTATGGTCAGCCGGCCGGTATTCGGCGTGGTATTGATGGTTCCTGCGCCGACGAACGAAACAATGTCGGTAACCGCCGGATCTTTCTGGATAATCTCGGCCATCCGGGTTTGCATGCCGGCCAGCTTCGGAATGGATGCGCTTTGCGCCGCCTCGGTCACCGCCAGAATCACGCCGGTATCCTGGCGCGGCAGAAATCCTTTAGGAACAATTGCATACAGGCCAATTGTGCCGAAAAAAGTCAGGACACCGACGATCAGAACGAAAGTCTGGTGAGCCAAACTCCAATCCAGGGTGCGGCGATAGCCGGCCAGCATCTTGTCAAAACCACGCTCGCTCCAGCGCGCGATCAGGCCCGGCTTTTCATTGTGGACAGGGCGCAGGAAGCGGCCGCACATCATCGGCGTCAGGGTCAGGGAGACCACCGCCGATACCACGACGGACACCGTCAGGGTGACCGAGAATTCCTTGAACAGACTCCCGACGACGCCGGTCATAAACAGCAGCGGAATAAACACCGCGATCAGCGATACGGTCAGCGACACGATGGTAAAGCCGATCTGCGCGGCGCCCCGGAACGCCGCCTCCAACGGCGGGACCCCGCGCTCGATGAAGCGGACGACGTTCTCGATCATGACGATCGCGTCGTCCACGACGAAGCCGGTGGCGATGGTCAGCGCCATCAGCGACAGATTGTCCAGGCTGTAGCCCAGCAGTTGCATGATCCCGAACGTGCCGATCAGCGACAGCGGCAGCGCCACAGCCGGAATAAATGTCGCCCGGAAGCTGCGGAGGAAGACGAAAATGACCAGCACGACCAGCACGACCGACATCAGCAACGTGTACTGCACGTCCCGCACCGACGCTCGGATTGTCTCCGTGCGATCCGTGACGATGGCGATCCTGATGCCGGACGGGATCGCCTTGCGCAGTTTCGGCAGTGCCTTCTGGATCGCCTCCACCGTCTGCACGATGTTGGCCCCGGGCTGACGCTGAATGTCCAGCACCACGGCCGGCGTGCCGTCGAAAACCGCACCGACACGGTTGTTCTCGACGCCGCTGACCACGCTGCCGACGGCGGACAGTCGAACCGGCGCGCCGTTGCGCCACGCGATCACAAGATTCTGGTAAGCGGCGGCATCGACCAGTTGATCGTTGGCACCGAGCGAAAAAGCCAGCCGGGGGCCGTCGAAGCCGCCCTTGGCGCCGTTCACATTGGCCGCGGCGACGGCGGTTCGAACATCCTCCATCGCCAGCCCGTAGGCGGCGAGCCTCGCCGGATCGACGCGCACGCGGACGGCCGGGCGCATGCCGCCCTGGACGGTGACCCGCCCTACCCCGTCGATTTCGGACAGCTTCGGTTGCAGCAGCGTGTCGGCGGCGTCGCTGATGGTGTCGATCGGCATCCCTTCAGACGTCAGCGCCAGCGTCAGGATCGGCGCGTCGGCCGGATTCACCTTCGAATAGGTCGGCGGATACGGCAGGTTGATCGGCAGTGTCCCCGCCGCCGCGTTGATCGCCGCCTGCACGTCCTGCGCGGCCGAATCCATCGATCGGGTCAGAGCGAATTCCAGGGTGATCTGGCTGGTGCCCTCGGCACTTTGCGAGGTCATCAGCAACAGCCCCGGGATCTGGCCGAACTGGCGCTCCAGGGAAGCGGTAATCAGCGTCTCGGTGGTTTCCGGGCTGGCGCCGGGCAGTTGCGTGACGACCTGGATCGTCGGGAAATCGACTTCCGGCAGGGCCGACACCGGCAGGGCGCGATAACCCAACCCGCCCGCCAGGACGATCGCAATCGCCAGCAACCAGGTCGCAATGGGGCGGGCGATAAAGGGGGCCGAAATGTTCATCCGCCCCGCCTACCCCCTGGTTCCCTGACGCTGGCGATTGGTGCCCGGCGCGGTTGGCTGTTCCGGTCCGGTCGAACCGGTGTCCGGTTTGGCGACAGCAACCTTGCTGCCGTCGGACAGCCGGGAGGCTCCGTCGATCACAACCTTGTCGCCGCCCTTCAGACCAGCGGTCACGACGGACCCTTGATCGTCTTCGTAGCCGATGGTGACCGCCCGCCGCTTCGCGGTGTTGTCATCGCCAACCAGGAACACATAGGACCCGCGCGGGCCGCGCTGGACCGCGGATGGCGGCACGACAACGGCATCCTTGGCAACATCGGTTTGCAGCTGCACGCTAACGAATCCACCCGGCCACAACCGGTGCCTGGCGTTCTGGAACGTCGCCTTCAGCTTGATCGTGCCGGTGGTGGAATCCACCTGATTGTCCAGCACGGTCAGGGTTCCGGAATCCAGCAGCCGCGACGCCCCGCCCATTGCATCCTGTGCCATCGCCAGCACCGTCGCATTGCCAGCTTCCATCGCTTTCGCCACTGCCGGCAACGCCTGCTGCGGCAGATTGAACAACACCGAAATCGGCTCAAGCTGCGTAATCACGACAATACCCGCGGTGTCGGCGGCGTGGACGATGTTGCCGGGATCGACCTGCCGGATCCCGGTGCGTCCATTGATCGGCGAGACGATGGTCGTGTAGCTGAGCTGTGTCCGAGCGGTGTCGATCTGCGCCTGATCCTGCTGCACCAGGGCGGTATATTGGGCAACCAGCGCTTTCGTCGTGTCGGCCTGCTGCGCCGACGTATAGTTATTGGCGATCAGTTTCTGGTAGCGGGCCAGATCAAGTTTGGCATTCGCCAGTTGCGCCTCATCCTGCGCCTTCTTCGCGGTCGCATTGTCCAGCGCCGCCTGGTAGGTGCGGGGATCGATCTGTGCCAGCACGTCGCCCTTATGGACGTCCTGGCCTTCCTTGAAGTTCACCGACAGCAGCGGGCCATCGACAAAGACTTTCATGGTAACGGTGTAGAACGCCTGCACCGTTCCCAGCCCATCCAGATAGATCGGGACATCCTTCGTCGCCGCCACGGCGGTCACGACGGGAATCGGTTGCCCGGCGTCGCGATCGCGGGTCTTGCTCGCGGAGCTCCCTGCCGGAAAGAACCAGATCCCCCACACGATCGCCGCGATCACCAGCAGGCACAGCAGAACCATGCCCCAAACCCGCAAACGGCTGCGGGCGCGAGGCTGAATCTGAACGGGTTCTCGGGTCAGGGCATCCATGCGGCGTGGCCTTCCAATGCCATGAGGCGATATCGGGACGGTTCAGGGTTTGGCCAAGCGTTCATCGTACGTTTCCACCGACGGGCAGCGCGACCGCGCCCGGGATCATGCCGGGCGTGAGACCGGGAAACTGCTCGGTCACCGGCTGGCCGGCCCCCTGCCAGCCGCCGCCCATCGCCTTATAGAGATTAAGCAGTGCCTGGGCACGCGCGAGGCGAACTTGCACCAACGTGTCCTCGTCGCTGAACAACGTTGTCTGAGCGGTCAGCACGGTCGTGATATCCACCGTCCCCGCCGCCATCTGAGCCCGCGCGATCTCCGCCGCCCGCCGTGCCGCGTCCACGGCGAGGCGTTGCAGGGTTTCCTGCTCGCTGGTGAAGCGCCAGGCCGTCAGCGCGGTATCGACATCCGAGAAGGCCTGGACGACGGCTTTGCGGTAATCCGCCAGCAGCTCGTCGTAGCGGCCTTTTGCCAGATCCAATTGCCCGCGCAGTGTGCCGCCATCGAAGATCGGCAATGTCAGGCCTTCGGTCAGCGACGCCAGCGCGCCCCCCGGCGTGATCAACTTATTTAGTGCGGCGGCCTGGTAGCCCCCGCTGGCCGTCAACTGAATGTTGGGAAAGAACGCCGCGCGCGCAACGGTGACACTGAAATTTTGCGCCATCAGTTGCGCTTCGGCCGATGCGACATCGGGGCGGCGCGCCAGCAGGTCGGACGGCAGTCCGGACGCCACCAGGGGCAACGCCAGCGCGGTCAGGGTTCCTGGCTGGACGGTGATGCGCTCCGGCGGCTGGCCGGTCAGGATACCGAGGGCGATCAATTCCTGCTCCAGCAAGCTGGCGAAGTTGGGAATCAACGTACGTTCCCCGGCGACCAGGGCTTCCTGTTGCGCCAGATCCAACTGACTGGCGGTGCCGGCGTCGAAGCGGCCACGCACCACAGCCAGGGTCTGTTCCGCGTCGGCGAGGTTGCGCCTTGCCACGTTGAGGCGGTCAACCAGCGACAGAGCGGTGAACCAGGTGTTGGCGACGTTTGTGATGACGGTCAGCGCCACGGTCTGCTGATCGAATCGGCTGAACATGGCCGACGCCACGGCGGATTGGCGGGTCGCGCGGTAACGGCCCCAGAAATCCAGCTCGTAGGTCGCGCTGAGCCCGGCGCTGTAACTATGGAAATCGATGCTGGCATTCGACCCACCGCCCTTGACCGAGGTGCCGACGCGGCTGCTGCTGCCAGTGCCGAGGCCTTCGTGCTGCCAGCTTCCGCTGCCATTGCCGCTGATGTCCGGCAACAATGACGCCCCGGCGATTCGCACCTGCGCATCCGCCTGCCGGACCCGGGCAATCGCGGCGGCGATATCGAAATTCTGTGTGCGGGCCTGTTCGATCAAGGTGTTCAACTGGGGCGATTGATACCCAAGCCACCAGTCGGCGGATGGCCACGCCGCCGACTCGCTGGCCCGAGTCGCACGGTATGCTATGGGCACATCCAGGTCTGGACGCTTGTAGTCACGGCCGATATCGCAGCCACACAGGAGCGCGGCAGCGCCCGGGACCGCCAAAAGAAAACGCGTGGAACGATTTTTCAACCGACAACAATCCTCAATGCACACGCTCCCGATGGGATGAACCAGGGGGTGTTCTGGCCCGGGTCTGTATCGTGCGTGTGTCCGCGCGGCCAGCCCTCCTCAGCCAAAATCCGAGCGTTAACGCGTGATCATTGCAAGTCGGTAATTGAGTGGCGAAGCCTGATAACGTTGCAGTTTCATCAGATAGTTCAGTCATTTCACCCTCCATTCGTGCGTTTCGCGCCGGTCGCGGCCTTGCACCACGGCACGGACTATGCAAAACGGCCTGCACGCTACAACCAATACCAAATGAGGAGATGTCCGGGGGTGACAAACACCATCCTGGAGACAGAAGGCTTGACGCGCGACTTCGGTGGCTTTTTAGCCGTCGATGGCGTCGATCTGCGAGTCGAAGCCGGCACGATCCATGCTTTGATCGGTCCGAACGGCGCGGGAAAGACGACTTGCTTCAACCTGCTGACCTCCTTCCTGCCGCCCACACGCGGCAAGATAAAGTTCAAAGGCCGCGACATTACCGGGATGAAACCGGCGATGGTCGCCCGATTGGGGCTGATCCGCAGCTTCCAGATCTCCGCTGTGTTCCCGCACCTCACGGCGCTGGAAAACGTGCGGCTGGCGCTGCAACGTGCCCGCGGCGCCAGCTTCGACTTCTGGCGGTCGGACAAAACGCTGTCGGTGTATGACGACCGGGCGCGCGAATTGCTATACGACGTTGGTCTGACCGGGTTCGCTGAAACGGTCGTCGCCGATCTGTCCTATGGCCTGAAGCGGGCACTGGAAATCGCCACCACGTTGGCGCTGGACCCCGAGATGATGCTGCTCGACGAACCCACCGCCGGCATGGCGCATGGCGACGTGGACCACATCGTCGAACTGATCAAACGCATCCGCAAAGGCCGCACCATCCTGATGGTGGAGCATAATTTGTCGGTCGTCGAAGGCCTCTGCGACAAGATCACCGTGTTGACCCGGGGCAAGGTGCTGGCCGAGGGCGACTACGCCACCGTGTCGAAAAACCCGGAAGTGATCGCCGCCTATTTGGGAACCGTCGATGCTTGAACTTAAGGGTCTGAACGCCTGGTACGGCGAAAGCCATATCCTGCACGGCGTCGATTTTGAGGTCCGCGAGGGCGAGGTCGTCACGTTGCTGGGCCGTAACGGTGCCGGCAAGACCACCACGATGAAGTCCATCATGGGTCTGGTGCCGCGCCGCGAGGGCAGCGTGAAATTCCGCGGCAACGAAATGGTCGGACTGATGCCGAACCAGATCGCCAAGGCCGGCATCGCCATCTGTCCGGAAGAACGCGGCATTTTCGGCTCGTTGTCGGTGACGGAAAACCTGATGCTGCCGCCGGTCGTCGCTCCGGGTGGCTTGTCAGTGGACGAAATCTACACGCTGTTCCCCAACCTGAAGGAACGCGCCAAAACCGCGCACGGCACGAAACTGTCGGGCGGTGAGCAGCAGATGCTCGCCATCGGCCGCATCCTGCGCACCGGCGCGAAAATGCTGCTGCTGGACGAGCCGACCGAAGGGTTGGCTCCGGTCATCGTGCAGCAGATCGGCCGGACGATCCGGGAGATCAAGAATCGTGGCTTCACCGTACTGCTGGTGGAACAGAACTTCCGTTTCGCCGCCACGGTCGCCGACCGGCATTACGTCATGGAGCACGGCAAGATCGTGGACATGATTCCGAACCGGGAACTCGAAACCAGCATGGATAAGCTGCACGAGTATCTGGGGGTCTGATGGGCCAAGGTTCTTCAATCGTCATACCAAGCCCTCACGATCGTCATGGCCCGGCTTGTCCGGGCCACCCGTGGCGGCAGGAGCGTGGATAGATGGCCCGGACAAGCCGGGCCATGACGATAGAGCAGCTGACGCCGCTTCGCTTATTATCGGACGTCTGACCAAACCGCGGCGCCGGGCCGCCCAATGTCCGGCAAAGAAAACCGGGGCGCCTCATCAAAGGCCCCGTATGGAAACTGTGTCATGAACCTCTCGCGCCGCACTATTACGCTGGGTGGGCTTGCTTCGGCTGCTGCCTCGACCGTGCCGCTTCGCGCCGGGCGTGCGCAGGCTCAGCCGACCATCAAGATTGGTTGCCTCACCGACCTGTCGGGTCCCTACCGGGATCTTGCCGGTCCGGGCGCTATCGCGGCGACCAAGATGGCCGTGCAGGAATTCGCCGCCAAGGGATTCAACGTCGAAGTGGTGTCCGCCGATCATCTTAACAAACCCGACGTCGGAGCTACGATCGCCCGCGAATGGTTCGACCGCGATGGTGTGGATCTGATCGTCGAGGTCGCCAATTCCGGAGTCGCGCTGGCCGTGGCCGGCGTTGCCAAGGAAAAGAACAAGATCTTTATCTGCTCGGGCTCCGCGACATCGGACCTGACCGGGAAGTCGTGCAACGCCAGCACCATCCATTGGGTCTATGATACGTATATGCTGGCGAAATCGACCGGCGGCGCGATGGTGAAGGCCGGCGGCGACACCTGGTTTTTCCTCACAGCCGATTACGCCTTCGGCAAGGCGCTGCAGCGCGACACGACGGATTTCATCAATGCGGCGGGCGGCAAGGTCCTCGGCAGCGTGGCCTATCCGTTCCCCGGTACCAGCGATTTCTCGTCGTACCTGCTTCAGGCGCAGTCCAGCGGCGCCAAAGTGCTGGGCATCGCCAACGCCGGCGCGGACACCATCAACACTATCAAGCAGGCAAAAGAATTCGGCATCAAAATGCGCCTCGCCGGTCTGCTGCTCTTCATCAGCGACGTGCATTCGCTCGGTCTTGATGTCGCGCAAGGCATCGCGCTGACGGATAGTTTTTATTGGGACATGAACGCCAAGGCGCGGGGTTTCTCCGACAAGTTCATCGCCAAAATGCCTGGCGACCGCCCGACCATGGCGCATGCCGGCGTGTATTCGTCGTCGCTGCACTACCTGAAAACGGTGACCGAGATGGGTGCCGCGCAGGCGAAACTGGATGGCGCCGCCACCGTGGCGCGCATGAAGGCGATGCCGACCGAAGACGACTGTTTCGGCAAAGGGTCGATCCGGATCGACGGCCGCTGCATCCATCCCTCCTACCTCTGGGAAGTTAAAAGCCCGGCGGAAAGCAAGGGTCCCTGGGACTACTACAAACCGCTTGGCAGCACCCCGGCAGACGAGGCATTCCGTCCGCTCGACCAGGGCGGCTGCCCACTCGTGAAAGCATAAAGGTTCATCTATGATTCTGACCCGTCGTTCCGCATTGACCACAGTGGCCGCGGCCTCCGCGCTGCCACTGATCCGCCCAGCCGTTATCCCATCGGCCCGGGCGCAAACACCGACGATCAAGATCGGTGTGTTGAACGATCAATCCGGTCCGTACACCAACACCGGTGGCGCCACCTCTGTGGTTTGCGTCAAGCAGGCGTTGGAAGACTTCGGCGTCTCCACCAAGGGCATGAACGTCGAGGTGATCGCCGCCGATCACCAGAACAAGCCCGACCTCGCGGTGTCGATCGCGCGCCAATGGTTCGATCGTGACGGCGTCGATATGCTGATCGACGTCCCGACGTCATCGGTCGCGCTGGCGTTGCAATCCGTGGTGCGCGAGAAGAACAAGGTCTATCTCAACTCGGGCGCCGCCAGTTCCGCTTTGACCGGTGCGCAGTGCTCCCCGAACTTCATCCACTGGACCTACGACACCTATATGCTGGCGAAGTCCACCGGCGGCGCGATGGTGAAGGCGGGCGGTGATTCCTGGTACTTCCTGACCGCCGACTACGCGTTCGGCAAGCAGTTGCAGGCGGACACCAGCGCGTTCGTGACGGCATCCGGCGGTAAGGTTCTGGGCGCGGCACAGTATCCGTTCCCCGGCACGACCGATTTCTCGTCCTTCCTGGTGCAGGCGCAGTCCAGCGGCGCCAAGGTCCTCGGGCTGGCGAATGCCGGCGGTGACACGGTCAATTCGATCAAGCAGGCCGCCGAGTTCGGTCTGAACAACTCGATGAAGATCGCCGCCCTTCTGATGTTCATCACCGACGTTCATGCGCTTGGTTTGGATGTCGCGGCCGGGCTGAACCTGACGGAAAGTTTCTACTGGGATCTGAACGAGCGGACGCGCGCGTTTACCAAGCGGGTGCTGCCGAAGACCCCGAACAACTATCCGAACATGGATCACGCGGGCTGCTACTCCGCCACGCTGCATTACCTGAAGACAGTTGCCGACATGGGCGCGGCCGAGGCGAAGAAGGACGGCGTCGCGACGGTCAACCGGATGAAGGCGATGCCGGTCGAGGACGATTGCTTCGGCTCCAGCAAAATCCGCGAGGATGGCCGCAATATGGTCACGTCCTACCTGTTCCAGGTCAAGAAGCCGTCCGAGAGCAAAGGGCCGTGGGATTACTACAATCTGGTCGCGACCACGCCGGGCGACGAAGCCTATCGTCCGCTGGCCGACGGCCACTGCCCGATCGTGAAAGCATAACTGATGCTTCTGACACGCCGTTCCGCACTCACGACCGTGGCCGCGGCCACCACCCTGCCCTTGATCCGGCGCGCCCGAGCACAGGGCGCGCCGATCCGGATCGGGGTGATGAACGATCAATCGGGTCCTTACACCAACACAACGGGTGTGACCTCGGTCGTGTGTGCGAAACAGGCGCTGGAAGATTTTGGCGTCGCGACGAAGGGCATGAATGTCGAGGTGATCTCCGCCGATCACCAGAACAAGCCCGACCTCGCGGTGTCGATCGCGCGGCAATGGTTCGACCGCGATGGCGTCGATGTACTGCTGGACGTGCCGACCTCGTCGGTCGCGCTGGCGCTTCAATCGGTCGTGCGTGAGAAGAACAAGGTCTATCTCAACGTCGGCGCCGCAACGTCCGCGTTGACGGGTTCGCAATGCTCGCCAAACTTCATTCATTGGACGTACGACACCTATATGCTGTCGAAGTCCACCGGTGGCGCGATGGTGAAGGCGGGCGGCGACACCTGGTTCTTCATGACCGCCGACTATGCGTTCGGCAAGCAGTTGCAGTCTGACACGTCCGATTTGATCGTGAAGGCCGGCGGCAAGGTATTGGGATCGGCGCTATATCCGTTCCCGGAGACAACCGACTTCTCGTCGTTCCTGGTGCAGGCGCAGGCGAGTGGCGCCAAGGTCCTCGGGTTGGCGAATGCCGGCGGCGACACGATCAATTCGATCAAGCAGGCGGCCGAGTTCGGCATCAACAAGTCGATGAAGATCGCTGGTCTGCTGATGTTCGTGAACGACGTGCATGCTCTGGGTCTTGATATCGCGCAGGGCCTGAACCTGACGGAGAGCTTCTACTGGGACATGAATGAGGGCACGCGCGCCTTCACCAAACGCGTCCTGCCGAAAACCCCGAAGAACTACCCGAACTCCATCCACGCCGGCTGCTACTCCGCCACGCTGCATTACCTGAAGACGGTTGCCGACATGGGCGCGGTTGAAGTCCGGAAGGATGGCGTTGCGACCGTCAACCGCATGAAGGCAATGCCGGTCGAGGACGAGTTGTTCGGAAAGTCGAAAATCCGCGAAGACGGCCGCAATCTGGTCCCCGCCTATCTGTTCGAGGTGAAGAAGCCCTCGGAAAGCAAAGGTCCGTGGGATTACTACAATCTGAAAGTGACCACCTCGGGTGAGGACGTCTATCGCCCGCTCGCGGACGGTCATTGCTCTTTCGTCAAGACATAAGAAACAGGGGAACGGCGTGGCCGGGAACAATACATGATCATGATCTTCGGCATTCCCGGCCCGCTGTTGTTCGGACAGTTGCTGCTCGGGCTGATCAACGGCGCGTTCTACGCGATGCTGTCGCTTGGGTTGGCCGTCATCTTCGGCATGCTCAACATCATCAACTTCGCGCATGGCGCGTTGTTCATGATGGGGGCGTTCGCGTCGTGGATGCTGCTGGATTACGCCGGCATTGGATATTTTCCGGCGTTGATCCTGGCACCGCTGCTGGTCGGCGCCTTCGGCATCTTCCTGGAAAAGACCATCATCAGCCGGCTGTATAAGCTGGACCATCTGTATGGCTTGCTACTGACGTTCGGTCTGTCGCTGGTGATCGAGGGCCTGTTCCGCAACGCCTATGGCAGCTCCGGACTGCCCTACCGCATCCCGGCCATCCTGCAGGGCGCCTTCAATCTCGGCTTCATGTATCTGCCGATTTATCGCGGCTGGGTGGTTGTGGCGGCGCTGGTCGTTTGCATCTCCACCTGGGCGATTATCGAGAAGACGTCCTTGGGCGCCACGTTGCGCGCCGCCACCGAAAATGCCCCGCTGGTGCAGGCGTTCGGCGTCAACGTGCCGCGTCTGATCACGCTGACCTACGGCGGCGGTGTGGCTTTGGCTGCGTTTGCCGGCGTGCTCGCGGCGCCGATCTATTCGGTGAACCCGAATATGGGCACCAACTTCATCAACACCGTGTTCGCCGTCGTGGTGATTGGCGGCATGGGCTCCATCATGGGCTCGATCCTGACCGGCTTTGGGCTGGGTGTAGTGGAGGGGCTGTGTAAAGTCTTCTATCCGCAGGCTTCGGCCACCGTGGTGTTCGTGGTGATGGTTATCGTTCTACTCGTCAGGCCGCGCGGCCTCTTCGGAAAGGCCGCCTGATGTTTGGATTTTCGCGAGCCCAATCCATCGCCTTCGTGGTGATGTTGGTGCTGATCGTGGTCAGCCCGTACGTGCTGTATCCGGTGTTCCTGATGCGCGTGCTGTGCGCGGCGTTGTTCGCTTGCGCCTTCAACCTGATGATCGGGTATGTGGGGCTGCTGTCGTTCGGCCATGCGGCGTTCTTCGGCATGGGTAGCTACGTGGCTGCCTGGACGATGAAGGTGTGGCACGTCGATGCCTCGATCGCCGTGATCTTTGGCGCCCTGACTGGCGCGGTACTCGGGTTGGTGCTGGGTTATCTGGCGATCCGGCGGTCGGGCATCTACTTTGCCATGATCACCCTGGCGCTGGCGCAGATGGTTTACTTCTTCTGCCTGGAAGCGCCGTTCACCGGCGGTGAGGACGGTATCCAGCAGGTGCCGCGCGGCCATCTGTTCGGGTTCATCGACCTGTCCAACGACATGACGATGTACTGGGTGGTGGCGGCGATATTCCTGGGCGGCTTCCTGTTGGTCCACCGGATCATTCACTCGCCGTTCGGCCAGGTGCTGAAAGGCATCCGCGAAAACGAACCCCGCGCCACGTCGCTGGGGTACCGGACGGACGACTACAAGCTGATCGCGTTCGTGCTGTCCTGCATGATCGCCGGTGCGGCCGGTGGCACCAAGGCGTTGGTGTTCGGCATCGCGACGCTGACGGACGTGCATTACTCGACATCCGGAGAAGTCGTGCTGACGACGCTGCTGGGCGGGTTGGGCACGGTGTTCGGGCCGGCCATGGGCGCGCTGGTGGTGACGTCGATGGAAAACTACCTGGCACAGTTCGGCGCATGGGTGACGGTTACGCAGGGCGTGATCTTCATGATCTGCGTGCTGGCCTTCCGGCGCGGGATCATCGGCGAGATTGGGGCGTTTCTGAAGATTTCGCTGTAGGGGATGGCGCCCGATAGGGCGGCCGATTTGGCCGCCCCGGTGATCGCCTGTGACGGGAAACCGCAATGCGCACCAAGTTTATGTAAGGCATAAGCGACTGACTTGGTTACGCTGTTTTGGCATCAGAAAATTCCTGGATTGTGAAACCGACGCGGCTGCGGCGTGCTCGCCTCGTTCCTCGACCTTGGCAGGGCCGACTCGGAACCCGGACCGCGCTACCACTCGACCATCCTCAGACGGCTGTTCTGGCTCGCATATCGACCTCGCGCTTACCCCTCCCCCCTCAGACCTGAAAGATATTTCCGGTCGCTCGATCATTATCAAAATATTGCGACTGTATTATTATTCTCCTGGCAATCGGGCTTGGAATGTTTGGTTGGGGATAGGACGCATGGCTCAAAAAACCATATAAGGCAAAGATTACACCGGCTGTCGGTGGCCATGGCATTGAGGTAACCGTTCCGGCAAACGACTACTTTCGAGCGAAGAAAATAACCGAATCTCAGTATGGCCCCGTAAAAACGTGGTGGTCTAACCCTACCGAAGTTCGTTAGATTGCACCGCAGACGGGAAGTAAACACCATGACCAAGTCGCTTCCCGTGCTGGCCGCCTTGATGAAAAGTCATTATCCGTGCGGGACGGGAGTCGCGCCGCCCCGACCGTGAATCCGCCGACGTCATCCCGAAGCGGGAAGACACATGGCGCCGGTTCAGTCGCGTCACCGGAACCTTGCCCTATGCCGCCCGGATCGAGGGCATTGTGATTTATGAGCGAGAGTAACGACCACGCCCTGGTCGCCCGCCGATGGTTCCTCGTTGCCCATCGCAATATGTTAGCGGCGTGCGCCTTCTTCGACGCGTCGGAATCCGTTCTGCAAACCGCAGTGTATCACTGTCAGCACGCGGTCGAAAAACTGGTGAAAGGGCGGCCGCCCGGGGTTGCCGGCCTGCCATTGCGGGTCTCGCAGAGGCTCTGAAGGAGCCATGGTTTTATCAGCCCAGACGTGTTATAAGCACTTCAACGGTCGCACGGTTTCATCCACCCGCTACGGCACTGGCAGAATCGCCGCCCCGGCCAACAGGATACCACGCAATGCGCCAGACTCCTCTGGTACCGCCAGAGCTATTGAAACGGGTCGTGGACTACTTCCAGCCGCGCCGCGTCATGCTGTTTGGCTCATGGGCGCGTGGCGAGGCCGGACCTGACAGCGACATTGATCTTCTGGTCATCCTCGACGATGACGCGCCCCAGGATAAGCTGACCTTGCGGGCCGGCTGGGAATCGCGGCGTGGTTACGACCATCCCGTGGATGTGGTCCCGGTTAGGGATGCCGTCTATCGCCGCCGGGCAAAAATCGCCGGGACCCTGGCCTATGAAGCAGAAATCGACGGGATCGCGGTCTATGAGCGGAACTGACCGCCAGATTGAGGCTAGGCGATGGCTGTTGATCGTTGAGGAAGATATCGATGTCGCGGCTGCCGCCGCCGGTCGGTCGCGTCTGGGAGCCAGCGCCTATCACGTTCAGCAAGCCGCCGAAAAACTGATCAAGGCCCTGCTGGTGCTGGCGGGCGAACCGTTCCGCCGCACTCACGATCTGGACGATCTCGCGTCGCGGCTTGTGCCGGTTTATCCGCAATTCTCCCAGCAGGCCGATGCCGTTCGGCATCTTTCGGTCTGGGGTATCGCTTACCGCTACCCCGGCCTGGAGGACGCGCCGGAGCCATTGCCGGACATCGACGAACTGAAACGCATGATCGTTACCTTGACGGCATTCGCGGCCGATGTGAGCGCTCTCATAGAAGGAGAAAACTGAGCGTTAAATCTCGAGCGTATCGAGCCCGTGCTCAAAAACGTTCCCCGCTCCGCCGCTCCGGCCAGAAATCCGGATCGGTGCTTTGCTCGAACGACCACGGGCACCCGGGCGGAAAAGTCGTTTCCAGCAAACCCGTCTCCCGCTCCGCGATCAGCAGGGCATCGCCGTAGGCATCCTGCAGAACGGCGCTGAATTCGGGTTGGAGGCCAGGGCTCTGCGACATGATCCGGGCGATCCGCCGGCGTTGCTCACGAACGGTCAGGTGCCAGCTATTGTCCCGGAGCGTCGGCTGAAACTGCCATTTCAGCAAATGGGCAAGCAGCACCGCGAGACGGTTAAGCAAGTGATTGCGTTCGCTTTTGCCCATGCTCTCGATTTCCTCGGCGATGTGGCCAATGTCCGCCTCGGACAGACGCCCGGCGCGCAGCAATCCGGCCTGTTCGTTGGCCCAACCATAAAAATCCCGGTCGTATTGTCGCGGCGAGCTGCTCATCTCCAAATCCTCGTTCCGTGAATGGCACCATCCACGGCGTCACCATAGCCCCTGGCGCGGCCCCAATCCAGCCAGCGCTCCCGCGGATCGTGCGTGGAAAGGTCCGGTGAAACAAGCCCGGCCAGCATGGTGCCTTCGGCCTCGCGCCATCCGGACGAGTTCGATAATGGCTTTGGTTGGACCTCTGGTGTTGTGCCATCGTGCCATCGTGCCATCGTGCAGATATGGAAAGGACACGGCATGGGCGCACCAATTTCAACCCATGGTAGGATTAAGACGATTGGTGCGAACGGCCAAATATCCCTCGGCAAGCATTTGGCGGGCCGGCAGGTGCTGGTGGAGGAGCCGGAACCCGGCGTCTGGTTGATCCGAACGGCGACCGTCGTGCCGGATAACGAACGTTGGCTTCAGTCTCCGCAAACTGCAAACGATCTCGAACGGGCTTTAGCCGATTACGCAATCCAGGCGCGCGACAGCCTATCGGGATGGCAATTTCATACGGCTACTGACCATCTCGCCCGACCACGACGCCACCTACGGTAAGAAATAGCGGCGGCCGCTACGTCACCAGCGCCCCAACCCCCTCGGTCACCTTCTCCCAATCATCCACGTTCCGGTCCTGCGGCGCCACCAGCAGATGCTGCACCCCGATCGCCGCATAGCTATCGACCAGCGCCCGCAGCACGCCGCGATCCGAGCCATCCCACTGCACTCGCATGGAGATCGTGAAGTCCGGCCCGGGCCGAGCCTCGCGGAGCCGGCGCACGATGGGGGCGGCTTCATCGGGCGTCAGGCTGCTGCCGTGCCAACCATCGCCGAGGCGGATCGTCCGTTTCAACGCCGCCTCCGCCTTGCCGCCGAACCACAGCGGGATCGGGCTGACCGGCATTGGCGCCATCGTCATGCCCTCGATCACGGCGGGAATATAGCGGCTATTGAACGTTACCGGGTCCTCGGACCAGACCGCGCGCATCATCGCGATGCCTTCGTCCAGCCGCCGGCCGCGTTCCTCGAACGGCACGCCCAACGCCGCGAACTCTTCCTTCAGCCAGCCCGATCCGGCGCCCAGGATCAGCCGCCCCTCGGAGAAATTGTGCAGCGTGGCGAGTTCCTTGGCCAACGGCAGCGGATGCCGCATCGGCAGCACCAGCACGGTGGTTCCCAGCTTGACCCGCTTGGTCACGGCGGCGGCCCAGGTCAGCGACAGCACCGGATCGAAGAACAGCGGCGAGCGAGGGAATTTATCGCGCGGCACGATGATGTGCTCACTGACCCAGACATCTTCCAAGCCCAGGTCCTCGGCCCGTTCGGCGTGGCGGCGGATCAGTTGCGGTGTCGCCTGCTCGCCCGCATGAGGTAAATGAATACCGTATTTCATCACGCATGTCCTTCCCTGATGCGGCTTCAGGACCCGATCCGAACGGACCGGCAATCCAGTGAGGCCGTGAATCGAACCGTTAACGTCCGATCAGGGAAGCACAACGGCAAACCGCTGCCAAACCGGCCTGCGATTGACGCGCGGCCTGTAGCGACAGACTGTCGCCCCTCATGCGGACCTCACAAGAATCGCTCGCCAACGCGATATGTCCGCCAAAGGGTTCGACGAATGATGAAACTCTATATCACACCCGGTTCACCCTACGCGCGGATGGCCCGGATCATGGTGCTGGAAAAGGGGCTGGAACATCGGGTCGGGATAGAACTGGCGCAGACACGGTCAACTGACAGTCCCTACTACCGCATCAATCCCTCCGGCCGTGTCCCCTGGCTGGTGCGCGACGACGGCCCGGGATTGGAAGAATCCGCTGTCATTTGCCGCTATCTGGACCATCTCGACGGAACGCCGGACTTCGATCTGCCCGCCGGCGACGAGGCGTGGGAAGCCTTACGGCTCGGTGCTCTCGCCAGCAGCCTGATGGATGGAGTGGCTGTGTGGGGCCGCGAGACCCGGCGTCCGCAAAACGAGCAATCGCCAACCATAATCCGCCACGAAAGGGATCGCGCCGCGCGGATGATCGACCGTTGGGAGACGGAGATCGACCATCCCGCCATGCAGGGCCGGTTCAACCTGGTGCAGGTGGCCCTGGTCTGCGCGCTTGAACTCGAGACGCAATACCCCGACTTTCAATGGCGTGAGGGACACGAGAAGCTTTCCAAGTGGCTCACCTGCGTGTCCGCACGTCCGTCGGTCAGAAAAACGGCTCTCCCCGCGAGCCGTTGACCGCGGGACGATGGGAATGCCGGAGAAGCGAGCCAAGTTCGCGCCTTCGCCGCACCATATTGGCAGGTTCGACCCACGAGCGCGGTGACCCGAGGCTGGCGAGCCCTCCCGGCCCTCCTCGGTGCTACATCCCGAGCGCGCGGCGGTAGATGTCGAGCATGGTTTCCTGTTCCTCGACCTCTGCGGCTTCCTGCTTACGGATGCGAATGAGCTGCTTCAGCACCTTGGGGTCGAACCCCGCGGACTTGGCCTCGCCATAAATATCCTTGATGTCGCTGCTGAGCGCCTTGCGCTCTTCCTCAAGGCGCTCGATGCGCTCCACCAGGCTGCGCAGGCGATCGACCGCGACCCCGCCGGACTTGATTTCTTCTTCACTTACCGACTTGGCCATTCAGTACTTCTCCGCTCAGACAGGGCCGGGGGGGATAGCTTCGGGGGGCGTCGCGGTCAATGGGAAACGAATGACGGCAGATGGCATCAGATCACGCCAGCCAAGATCGGGAACCATTTTTGCCTGTTGTCACCCGTAGCGATCGCTATCCTGCGCATGTCTGCATACAGTCGGTCACCCGCGGGTACACCCATTTAGCGCCAAAACACCCGGTGAATTTAAACCTTAATTCCGATCTGAGTGATCAACGCCGTACTGGCGTCGGTAATCTTTCGACGCATGTCGAGCAACCCATGGCGGCCGATCTTCACCTGCGGCAGTCCAGAGCTGAAGGCGGCCAGCGCCGAACGGAGCAGGCGCTCGACCCCTCCGCGGCGCTTTACGGGGAAAACGGGAGCCTCTCCGGGGAGATGCAAACCCCGTAACCCCGGGTGCCCGGTTCAGTGTCCGCGACGGCCGACTGGACAACGGCCCGTCAAACACCGACGCGGGTCCGTCCGCACGGCTCGTCAGACGGCGATGCAGTTTTCCCGGCCTGGCGAGATCAGTGCCCCGGATTTGCCTTGGCGAAGGCCGTTTTCTGGTCGGCGCTCGCCTCGACCTGGTACTTCGCCTGCCATTGCTTATACGGCATGCCGTAAACGATCTCCCGCGCATCGGGATCGGCGATCGTCACCCCCTTGATAGCGGCTTCCTCGCGATACCAGCGGCTGAGGCAATTCCGGCAGAACCCGGCCAAATTCATCATATCGATGTTCTGCACGTCGGTGCGCTCTTGCAGGTGCGCCACCAGCCGGCGGAAGGCGGCGGCTTCCAGTTCGGTGCGGGTTGCCGTGTCGAGTTCTGGTGCGGACATCTCGGTCTCCTGTTTCAGTTACCAGGAACATGGCGCGCTTTGCCCGGGTCCGCCATACTCCCCCGGCCGCAAAAAATGAGGAAGCCGTCTAATGACCGGGGAAACCACCTGGAACGACACCACCGCCCGCGCCGCGTTGCGCACCCTGTTCGACACCGCCGTCGCGGCAGCCGACCCGCGCGCCGTGCTGGCCGCTCACCTGCCGCCAAAGCCGACCAAAGGGCGCTGCATCGTCGTGGGTGGCGGCAAGTCGGCCGCGGTGATGGCGGCGGCGCTGGAGGACGCATGGCCGGATGTCGCGCTGGAGGGCACCGTCGTCACCCGCTACGGCCACGCGGTGCCGACCCGGCATATCCAGGTGATCGAGGCGTCCCACCCCGTCCCCGACGACAACAGCCAGCGCGGCGCGTTGCGATTGTTGGAGCGCGTGCGGGGTCTGACCAAGGACGATCTGGTGATCGCATTGATGTCCGGCGGCGCCTCAGCGTTGCTCGCCGCTCCGGTGGCCGGCCTGACCCTGACCGACAAACAGGCAATCAACCGGGCGCTGCTGGCATGCGGGGCGAATATTACCGAGATGAATGCCGTCCGAAAACATCTGTCGGCGATCAAGGGCGGACGCCTGGCCGCGGCCGCCGCTCCGGCGCGTGTCGTGACGCTGGCGATCAGCGACGTGCCGGGTGACGATCCGGCGGTGATCGGCTCCGGCCCCACCGTCCCGGACGCCACGACATTCGCCGATGCCCGGGCCTTGATCACGCGGTACGGCATCACGCCCTCCCCTGCGGTCGCCGCCCGGCTGGCACAGGACAAGGACGAGACACCGAAACCCGGTAGTCTGCCGAACGCGGAGTTCCGCATGATCGCGACGCCGATGATGGCGCTGGACGCGATGGCGGCTAAGGCCCGATCGATGGGGCTCACGCCGTTGATCCTGGGCGACGCGTTGGAGGGCGAGGCCAGCCAGATGGGCATTCTGATGGCCGGTATCGCGCGGTCGGTCCGCACCCACGGTCAACCGCTGAAACCCCCGGCCATCCTGCTGTCGGGCGGTGAAACAACCGTGACAATGTCCGGCAAACCATCCGGTGCCGGCGGCCGCAACACCACTTTCCTGCTCGGTTTGGCCATCGCGCTGGACGGTGCGCCCGGCATCTGGGCGACCTCGGGCGATACCGACGGCATCGACGGCATGGATGACATCGCCGGTGCGCTGCTGACTCCCGATACGCTGAGCCGAGCACGAGCCAAGGGACTGGATGCGCGCGCCATGCTGGCCGCCCATGACAGCCATGGCTTCTTTGGCGCGTTAGGGGACTTGATCATCACCGGCCCGACGCTCACCAATGTTAACGATATCAGGGCAATCCTGATCGCCTAAAAAATAAAGGAATCGTCCATGGCAGTTCGCCCCAAGATGCGCCGCCGCCGCCGCACCAAGATCATCGCCACACTCGGACCGGCCAGTTCCACGATGGAGGTGATGACCCGCCTGTTCCAGGCCGGCGCCGACGTGTTCCGGCTGAATTTCTCGCACGGCACGCATGAGGATCACGCCCTCCGCTTCGCCATGATCCGTGAACTGGAGGCAAAATTCGACCGCCCGATCGGCATCCTGGCCGACGTGCAGGGTCCGAAATTGCGGGTCGGCACCTTTGGCGGCGGGCGGGTGCATTTGCAAACCGGGCAGACGTTCCGATTGGACCTCAACCCGACACCGGGCAACGCCCAGCGCGTCAACCTACCGCATCCGGAGATTATCGAGGCCGCCTCGATCGGGTCCTCGCTGCTGCTGGACGATGGCAAACTGCGGCTGCGGGTGGTTCACAAGCGCGCCGACGCGCTGGAAACCGAGGTCGTGGTGGGCGGTCCGCTGTCCGACCGCAAGGGCGTCAACGTCCCCGATGTCGTGCTGCCGATCCCGGCGTTGACCGAGAAGGACCGCGCCGATCTGGAATTTGCCGTGTCGCACGGGGCCAACTACATCGGCCTGTCGTTCGTGCAGCGGCCGGAGGACGTGATCGAGGCGCAACGCCTGATCGCCGGACGCTGCTGGGTGATGGTGAAGCTGGAGAAACCGCAGGCGCTGGATAACCTGGAGGAAATCCTGGCGCTGACCGACGCGGTGATGGTTGCGCGCGGTGACCTCGGCGTCGAACTGCCCCCCGAGGAAGTCCCGCTCGCCCAAAAGCGCATCGTCCGCCTGGCTCGGGCGTTGGGCAAACCGGTGGTGGTGGCGACGCAGATGCTGGAAAGCATGATCAGCGCCCCTGCCCCAACCCGAGCCGAGGCGTCGGATGTGGCGACAGCGGTGTTCGATGGGGCGGATGCGGTGATGCTGTCGGGCGAAACAGCCGCCGGCCAATATCCCTACGAGTCGGTCAACATGATGGATCGCATTGTCGCGCGGGTTGAGCAGGATGCCGGGTGGCGCGAACTGATCGATGCCTCCAGGCCGCCGCCGGAGAAGAACGCGGCGGACGCGATTGCGGCAGCATCGGCTCAGGTCGCGAACACGATCGGTGCGAAGGCCATTGTCGCATTTACCGCCTCGGGCGGCACGGCATTGCGTGTAGCGCGCGAACGTCCCGCCGCGCCTGTGATCGGCCTGACGCCCAACCAGGACACGGCCCGGAAACTGGCCGTGGTTTGGGGCGTGCATGCGGTGGTGACGCCGGATGTGCACTCGATGACCGAGGCTGTGACGCGGGCCGGCCGGGTCGCGCTGACCGAGGGGTTCGCCGAACACGGCGAAGAGATCGTAGTGACGGCCGGCGTGCCGTTTGGTCAGGCGGGAACCACGAACGCGCTGCGGGTGGCGGTGGTGAAATAGCGGGTCAGCCGCAGGCGTTGCCGCGCAGGCTGAATGCGCGGACGACGCCTCCGCCGACCGTGAAGGTGGTGTCGCAGACAAGGTTCAGGGCGGTTGGGGGAAATCCGCCGCCCCAGTAGTAGGGCGAACCAGGGACGAGTTCGAGACGCCGGTCTTCGTAGGTCAGGAATTTCATGCCGGCGGTTTCGTAGCTGCGTGACGGAGCGCCCATGGCGCCGACCAGATCGGTTTCAGGCCGCCCGACCCAAAGCGCCAGCTCAGCCTGACGCTGAGCCAGCCCGTTGGTGCAGCCTGCGACGAACAGAGCCAAACCTATTACTGTAAGCCAGCGATCCATTAGCGTTCCCATGCCGCTCACATAAGATAGGCGGACGGCAGTCGCAACATGTGTCCGATTTTGTGAACTCCTTGGGTGGTCAGGCCGATCCGTCGAAGCCGACGGCAATGCCGTGTTCCGAAAAATGAAACGCCGGTTAATGCCAGTCCGCTTTGAGACTGACGTACGTCTATTCCAATGCCGTCGTGGCCCGCTTTGTCCGGGCTACCTGTGCCCTGACGGTGCCGCGAGAGTTGGCCCGGACAAGCCGGGCCATCACGGTGGGGCGAGGGTCGACATCAACGCGGGCTGGTATAAGGCGATATTCCCCCAATCGCACAACGTCGTTACTTCGACGAGCGCAGACCTACGCGTTTCGTTGTGACAAGATCAAAGAACGAGGAGCGCAATTCGGCTGTTGATCTGGATCAAACTCGCAGCGGCATGCTGGCATTCATGCTGGGTTTGTCATCAACTCGGGACATCAACGATGCTGCTCCAAACGCTCAGCTATCCGCAGGTTGTCGAAGAAATCTGCGATCTCAGATGGTCGGACCTGAGCCGCGACGATCTGCTCGCGGTATCGGAAGCCTATTACTATTTCTCGGTTCAGTTTCGCGAGGCCGTTGAAATCGCATGCGAAACCTATCCCGGAGACCACAAACTCACCGAGTTGCGCGACGGTGAATGCGACACGAACAACCTGTCGCCCTATCCGGGTGTGGCCGAACCGAAGGAAAAGATGAACCATGACGAGTTCATGCGCCGTGTTCTTGCCATGTCGAGTATCGATCCGAACGTCCGAGCGAAGTTGAAAAAGCTCGGCGCTGCCTATCTCGCGCAGGTTCGTCAGACCGATCCCGCAACGTTGATCATGAGCCTGCCCAGCTATGAGGATGGCGGCCTTGAGAGGGTCTTCAGCGCAATGCTCCTGGCCCGCGACTGGGAAGAACCGTCCCTAAAGGCATTCCAACACTTTCTGGTCGGGCATGTCCGCCTGGACAGCGATCCTGATGCCGGACATGGCGCTTTGTGCCGGCATCTGGTGCCGGACGATCGGATTCTGCCGTTATGGAACGCGTTCCGGGATATCCTCGTTGAGGCTGCACCGATATTGGCCAACTGACCAGAGGCGCATGGCTCTTTCACCGAAGGGCGTGGGACGGATGATGCCGACAGGACATCACTATCGGCATCATCTATGGTAGTTTCGATGCGGCTTTTACAGAACCTATTCCCGGTGATCAGCGATCTGCTATGATGACTGCATGAGCGATGACCCAAACAATCTGGTGTTAAATCTCCTGCGCGCCATGCGTGGCGACATCGGCGACATCAAGGCCGACATGGCCGAGGTGAAGCAGCGGCTTACGACTGTGGAAATTCAGGTCAGCAACCTTGCCGCCACCGAGGCCAGTCATTACGGACAGACCATGCAGCGGCTGGACCGAATTGGTAGCGACGTGGATCGGATCAAGCGGCGGCTCGACCTGGTGGACGCGTCCTAATCCGACCTATCCCGGTTGTTGAAAGCGAGATGACGCCTTATTCAAGGGCGGGCGCTCAACCCGGCTTTGAGCGATTGAACCCGCCGATCTCGATTGGATTCTTCCAGCGCGGAGCAAGTTCCGGGACATCCTCGTGGACGCGGCCCGGCGTTGGGTAAGTGACCATCCGCGCATGAGAGCAGGCAATTAACCGAGATCGGCTGACGGCAGCCACAACACCTGCCCGATCCTGTGCGCACCCGAGACGATCATCGCCAGCCGGTCAAACCCCAGGGCAATTCCGGCACTCGGAGGCATCCCGTGTTCCAGCGCGGCGAGGAAGTCCTCGTCCAGATCCCAATCGGGGCCGTGCATCGCGTGGCGGCGTTGGCGTTCGACCAGGAAGCGAGCGCGCTGTTCCGCCGGATCGGTCAGTTCGACGAATGCGTTCGCCAGTTCGATGCCACACACATACAGTTCAAACCGTTCGGCGACGCGCGGATCAGTCGGATCGCGACGGGCGAGCGCGGCCTGGGCGGCGGGCCAATGGGTCAGGAAGGTGGGGTGTTCGCGGCCGATCACCGGCTCGATCCGCTCCAGCAGCAGGCGGAAGAACAGGTCCTCCCAGTTTTCGTTATCGCGCAGCCTGACCCCGGCGGCGGCTGCCAGGGCGGCAGCATCCTCTCCGATCGCCAGCAGATCGACGCCGACGTAGCCGGTGAAGGCGTCCGCGACAGTCAGGCGTTCGAACCGTGACAGGTCGGTGGTGACGCCGCGACAATGAACGACCGGGGGTAACACCGACCGCAACAGCTCGGTGGTTTCCTCGATCAGCGAGTCCATGCCGGCGCCGGGGCGATACCATTCCAGCATGGTGAACTCGGGCGCGTGCAACGCGCTGGCCTCGCCGTTACGCCAGACCCGGGCGAACTGGAAGATCGGCC
Source organism: uncultured Rhodopila sp. (assembly GCA_903932145.1). Taxonomy (GTDB): domain Bacteria; phylum Pseudomonadota; class Alphaproteobacteria; order Acetobacterales; family Acetobacteraceae; genus Rhodopila. Next base: position 74,216 of record CAIZFE010000048.1, read on the forward strand.
CCGCCTCGGCCACCAACAGGCGCTTCATGGCAAATTCCGGGCTGGTGTGCAGCCACAGATTCTCCCGGGTTCCGTCCGGATGTTCGCGAGTGGTGGCGAATGCGCGCAGGTGGACTTCCTCCCCGGGTGCCGGGACGGCGTAGGGCGTCTCAACCTCCGTGTAGGACCGGTCGTGGAAAAATGCCCTTACGGTTCGGGTCAATGCCGCGCGCCGGTGCAGGAACGGCATGCGGGCGGCGAGGCTTTCAGGATGCCAAACGGGAAGGGTCATGCCGGGGGTAACATACAGAAAGAGTTCATATCGCGATATTTACCGCCACCATTGGGCTTCCGCCACGTTGTCATACGAACGACATAACCGCGTTCCGGCGGTGTGGATGTCACAACCGAAAGGCGCACCCGATGGGCTTGATTCTGCTGATTGTCATCCTTTTCCTGCTGTTCGGCGGAGGCGGCTACTATGGCTATCGATCCGGTTACTACGGCGGCGCCCATTATGGCGGCGGCCTGACGCTGGTGATCGTAATCATCGTGCTGTTTTTATTGTTCGGCGGTGGTGCAGGCTACTACCACTAGTTAGGCCGGGCCTGCATGGTCCGCCACCTGTACCGGCTAGGGACAGATGGCGGACCGTCGTTTAGCAGAGGCCGATCAGACGGCCGCGAACTGGCCACGCCCGAAGACTTTGTCCAGCGTAACCGCCTCTGCCTTGTCGAAGGCTGTGGTACGGGCGCGCACGGCGTCCACCTCGGCCAGGGCCTTCTTCACCGCCGGCCGCTCGTCGATCTGCTTCACCCAACGGGAGATGTTCGGCAACCTGGCCATGGTCTCCGCGCCAAGGATCGCGGGGATGGCGCGCATCCAGGGGTAGGTGGCGATGTCGGCCATCGAGTATTCGGCGCCGGCAAGGTACTCCGTCGCACCAAGCCGCTGCTCGATGACCTCGCAGACGCGCCAAGTCTGGGTGTAGTAGCGGCTTTTCGAATAGTCGTTGCCGGCCGGTGCGAAGCGCAGGAAATGCACGAACTGGCCGAACATCGGGCCGACCGTGGACATTTGCGTCATGAGCCACTGAATGGCGTCGAACTTTGCCGCCTTGTCCGAGGGTAGCAGCGTGCCGGTCTTGTCCGCGAGATACAGCAGGATCGCGCCCGATTCGAAGCAGGTGTACGAACCGCCGGGGCCTTCCGAATCGACGATGACCGGCACCTTGGCATTCGGATTCAGCTTCAGGAAATCCGCGTCGAACTGCTTGCCGGTGAACACATCGACCGGGGCGACGGTGTAGGGCAGGCCGAGTTCCTCAAGCGCGATAAAGACCTTAACAACATTCGGGCTGCCCATTCCGTACAGGGTGATCATGGTGTGTTCCTCGGTGTGTTGAAGCCCCTATTCTCGCACGGGCGGCGGTAACGGGGAAGGCAGGGCCGCGCCCGTGGTCCGCCACACACCTGTCGGACACATTGAAAAAGCGCGATGGTTTACCCCGGCTTCGTGCCACGCGCGGTAAAGAGGGTGCCGCGCGGTCCAGAGATGTGGTCATCCCTTGTCGCGGTCATCAAAAAAACCTTATGCTGCGGTGCGACAGCATCATTGCCATTTGTTCACCCAGCGGGCAAAAGAGACTCTTGCGTGAATTCACGCACCCCGGACGGCAGTTTACGCTACGCCAAGGAAAGTTGTGTCTATGCAAGAGGTTATGAGACAGGGCCTGTACGATCCACGGAACGAGCACGACGCATGCGGCGTCGGCTTCGTGGTGAACATCAAAGGCCGAAAATCTCATGATATCATCTCCCAGGGCCTGAAAATCCTCGAGAATCTGGATCATCGCGGCGCGGTCGGGGCCGATCCGCTGGTCGGCGACGGCGCCGGTATCCTGTTGCAGATGCCCGATGCGCTGCTCAGCGACTGGGCGCGCGCCAACGGCAAGTCGCTGCCCGCCGCCGGCCGCTATGCCGTGGCGATGTGCTTCCTGCCGCGCGACAAGGAAGCCCGCGAGCAAGCAATCCATCATTTTGAGCAGGTTGTCGCCAAGGAAGGCCAGTCCATGGTCGGCTGGCGCGACGTGCCGACGGACCTGACCGGTCTCGGCAAGACCGTGATCGAGACCATGCCGGTCATCCGGCAGGCGATCGTCGCATCGAGCCTGTCGATCCGCGACCAGAACGCGTTCGAGCGTAAGATTCTGGCCATCCGCAAGCAGATTCTCAATAATCTCCGCACGTTGGCGGAAAAGCGCAATCTGCCGGCAGTGACCGAGCTGTATATGCCGTCGTTCTCGACCCGGACGATCGTGTACAAGGGACTGCTGCTGGCGACGCAGGTCGGCAGTTTTTACGAGGACCTGCGTAATCCGCTGATGACCTCGGCGCTGGCGATGGTGCATCAGCGCTTCTCCACCAACACCTTCCCATCCTGGAAGCTGGCGCATCCGTATCGCTTCCTGGCGCATAACGGCGAAATCAACACCGTCCGCGGCAACGTCAACTGGATGTATGCCCGCCGCCGGTCGATGGAATCCGACCTGATCGGCGCCGATCTGAACAAGATGTGGCCGATCATCCCGCACGGCCAGTCCGATACGGCGTGCATCGACAACGCGCTGGAATTGCTGGTCGCCGGCGGTTACTCGTTGGCGCATGCGATGATGATGCTGATCCCGGAAGCCTGGGCGCATGACCCGCTGATGGACCCGGAGCGCAAGGCTTTTTACGAATACTACGCCGCGCTGATGGAGCCGTGGGACGGCCCCGCCGCCATCGCGTTCACCGACGGCCGCCAGATCGGCGCCACGCTGGACCGCAACGGGCTGCGCCCGGCGCGCTACATCATCACCGACGACGACCATGTCATCATGGCCTCGGAATCCGGCGTGCTGCCGGTGCCGGAGGAAAAGATCGTCCGCAAATGGCGTTTGCAACCCGGCAAGATGCTGCTGATCGACCTGGAAGAAGGCCGCATCATCGATGACGCGGAGATCAAGCAGAAGCTCGCCCGTGAACACCCCTACGCGGACTGGCTGAAGGCGACCCAGTTCAAACTGGAAGACATCGAGGAGTCCGAGGAGCGCCCTGCCCTGCGTTCCAACGACACCGAGGCGTTGCTGCACAAACAGCAGGCATTCGGCTACACCCAGGAAGACATTCAGTTTTTCCTGGAGCCGATGGCCGCCACGGGCGACGATCCGGTCGGCTCGATGGGTACCGATACGCCGCTGGCGGTGCTGTCGGACAAGCCGAAGCTGCTGTTCAACTACTTCAAGCAGAACTTCGCCCAGGTTACCAACCCGCCGATCGATCCGATCCGCGAGGAACTGGTGATGTCGCTGGTCTCCATCGTCGGGCCGCGCCCCAATCTGCTGGGGCATCACGCCGGCAACCATTTGCGGCTTGAGGTCACGCAGCCGATCCTGACCAATTCGGATCTGGAGAAAATCCGCAACATCGACACGCTGGCCGGCGGCGCCTTCCGCACCCAGACGATCGACATCACCTGGCCCGCCAGCGAAGGCGCCGCCGGGATGGAAAAGGCGATCTTCCGGGTCTGTCAGGAAGCGACCGAGGCGGTTCTGGCCGACTTCACCATTCTGATCCTGTCGGATCGGGACGTGAGCGTTGACCGGATACCCATTCCGTCGCTGCTCGCCACCGCCGCCGTGCATCATCACCTGATCCGTCAGGGCCTGCGCATGAGCACGGGTATCGTCGTCGAAACCGGCGAAGCCCGAGAAGTGCACCATTTCTGCGTGCTGGCCGGCTACGGCGCCGAAGCGATCAATCCGTATCTGGCATTCGAAACGCTGGAGCAGATCCGCGTCCAGACGAACCTGCAGAAATCCGCTGCCGACGTGAAAAAGAATTTCATCAAGGCGGTGGGCAAAGGCATCATGAAGGTGATGTCCAAGATGGGGATCTCCACCTACCAATCCTATTGCGGCGCGCAGATTTTCGATGCGGTCGGACTGACCTCGGCGTTTGTCGAAAAATGCTTCACCGGCACGGCGACCACCATCGAAGGCGTCGGATTTGCCGAAATCGCCGCCGAAGCGGTCGCTCGGCATCAGGCTGCGTTCGGGCACAACCCGATCTACGCCGGCATGCTCGACGTTGGCGGCGATTATGCGTTCCGTCTGCGCGGCGAGGCGCACGCCTGGACGCCGGAGTCGGTCGCCAAATTGCAACACGCGGTGCGCGGCAACATTCCGTCCGAGTTCCATGCGTTCACCCGCACGATCAACGACCAAAGCGAACGCCTGCTGACCATCCGTGGCCTGATGGAGTTCAAGTTCGCGCCGACCCCCGTCCCGCTGGACGAAGTCGAATCCGCCAAGGACATCGTCAAGCGGTTCGCCACCGGCGCGATGAGCTTCGGCTCGATCTCCCGCGAGGCGCACACCACGCTGGCGATCGCGATGAACCGCATTGGCGGCAAGTCGAACACCGGTGAGGGCGGCGAAGAATCCGACCGCTATGTGCCGCTGCCGAACGGCGACTCCGAACGGTCGGCGATCAAGCAGGTCGCGTCCGGCCGGTTCGGCGTTACCACCGAATATCTGGTCAACGCCGACGACATCCAGATCAAGATGGCGCAGGGCGCGAAGCCTGGTGAGGGCGGACAGTTGCCCGGACACAAGGTGGACAAGAATATCGCGAAAGTCCGGCATTCGACGCCGGGTGTCGGCCTGATTTCGCCGCCGCCGCACCACGACATCTATTCGATTGAGGATCTGGCGCAGCTTATTCACGACCTGAAGAACGCCAACACGCGGGCGCGCATTTCGGTCAAGCTGGTGTCTGAAGTCGGTGTCGGCACGGTCGCGGCCGGTGTCTCCAAGGCGCGCGCCGACCATGTGACGATCTCGGGCTATGAGGGCGGCACCGGTGCCAGCCCGCTGACCTCGCTGACGCATGCCGGCTCGCCGTGGGAAATCGGCCTGGCGGAAACCCAGCAGACGCTGGTGCTGAACGGGCTGCGTAGCCGTATCGCGGTGCAGGTCGATGGCGGTTTGCGCACAGGCCGCGACGTGGTGATCGGTGCACTGTTGGGCGCCGATGAGTTCGGCTTCGCGACGGCGCCGCTGATCGCCGCCGGCTGCATCATGATGCGCAAGTGCCATCTGAACACCTGCCCGGTCGGTGTGGCGACGCAGGACCCGATCCTGCGCAAACGCTTCACCGGCACGCCGGAGCATGTCATCAACTTCTTCTTCTTCATCGCCGAGGAAGTCCGCGAACTGATGGTGCAACTCGGGTTCCGCACCTTTACGGAAATGGTCGGGCAGGTCGGCAAGCTGGATATGCGCAAGGCGGTCGAGCACTGGAAGGCGCATGGCGTCGATCTGAGCAAGATCCTGTATCAGCCGGAACTCAAGCCGGGCGTGCAGATCCACCACACCGAAACGCAGAACCATCACCTCGACAAGGCGCTGGATCAGGTGCTGATCCGCGAAGCGGCCGAGGCACTTGAGTCAAAGACTCCGGTGCGGCTGGAACATCCGGTTCACAACGTCAACCGCACCGTCGGCGCCATGCTGTCGGGTGAGGTGGCCCGTAAGTACGGCCACGCGGGCCTGCCGGAAGACACGATCTCGGTGCATCTGACCGGCACTGCCGGCCAAAGCTTCGGCGCGTTCCTGTCACGCGGCGTGTCGCTGTATCTGACCGGCGACGGCAACGACTATGTCGGTAAGGGCCTGTCCGGCGGTCGGGTCGTGGTGCGTCAGCCGGCCAATGTGAAGCGCGATCCGGCCGCGAACATCATCGTCGGCAATACGGTGCTGTATGGCGCCGTCGCGGGTGAGGCCTACTTCCAGGGCGTCGCCGGTGAGCGGTTCGCGGTGCGCAACTCCGGTGCCGTCGCCGTGTCGGAAGGCTGTGGCGACCATGGCTGCGAATACATGACCGGCGGCGTGGTGGTTGTGCTGGGCGAAACCGGCCGTAACTTCGCGGCGGGCATGTCGGGCGGCATCGCCTATGTCTATGACGAGAAGGCGCAGTTCCGGAAGCTGTGCAACATGACGGGTGTTGAGTTGGAATCCATTGGTGCGGCCGAACTCGGTCGCGCCGAGGAGCCGGGCCGGCCGCGTCAGCGCTCCATCAGCGTGGACGACAACGGCATGGGCGATCCGCTGCGCTTCGACGCGGAACGGCTGCGCATCGTCGTCGAACGCCATCTGCTGTTCACCGGCAGCGCCAAAGCCAGGGCGTTGCTGGAGGACTGGGAGGGCGCTCTGTCCCGGTTCGTCAAGGTTCTGCCGCGCGATTACAAGCGTGCGCTGCTGGACCTGAAGGCGGAAGCCGCCGCTGCTGTGGCCGCTGAATAGACGGACTCTAAACCCGTCATGGCCGGGCTTGGCCCGGCCACCCGGGACTTTGCTTGGCGTCGGATACAAAGTCCCGTCATGGCCGGGCCAAGCCCGGCCATGACGGGATGGGCCGTGACGACGGGCCACGACGAGATGGGCCACGACGACGGGACATATGGACGCAGCGCCCGAATCGCTGCCTGACTGATACGCTTTCTGGAGACCACCATGGGTAAGATCACCGGCTTCCTCGAAATCGAACGCCACGACCGCGGTTACGAAAAGACCGAGTCTCGGTTGAAAACGTACAAGGAATTCGTCAAGCCGCTGGCGGCGAAAGAGCTGAACGATCAGGCGGCGCGCTGCATGGATTGCGGCATTCCGTTCTGTCACAACGGCTGTCCGGTCAACAACCAGATCCCCGACTGGAACAATCTGGTCTATAAGGAGCAGTGGCAGCAGGCGTCGATCAACCTGCACTCCACCAACAATTTCCCGGAATTCACCGGCCGCGTCTGCCCGGCCCCGTGCGAGGCCTCCTGCACGCTAAACATCGACGACAGCCCGGTCACGATCAAGACGATCGAGTGCGCCATCGTCGATCGCGCCTGGGACGAAGGCTGGCTGGTGCCGATCCCGGCAGCCGTGAAGACCGGCAAGGCGGTCGCCGTGGTTGGATCGGGACCCGCCGGCATGGCGTGCGCCCAGCAGTTGGCCCGCGCCGGTCATGCGGTGACATTGATAGAAAAGCAGGATCGCATCGGCGGGCTGCTGCGCTACGGCATCCCTGACTTCAAAATGGAAAAGCATCTGATCGACCGCCGCGTCGATCAGATGGCGGCCGAGGGCGTGACCTACCGCACCAATTGCGAGGTCGGCACCGACGTCTCGATCGACCAGTTGCTGGCGGATTTCCACGCCGTCGTGCTGTCCGGCGGGGCCGAGTGGCCCCGCAATCTGGATGTCACCGGGCGTGAGCTGGATGGTATCCATTACGCGATGGACTTCCTGACGCAGCAGAACAAGCGCGACGCCGGGTATGACGAAGCAACGGCCGCCCCGACCGGGACGCTGAGCGCCAAGGGCAAGCATGTCGTTGTTGTCGGCGGCGGTGACACCGGGTCCGACTGCATCGGCACCTCGGCGCGCCAGGGCGCGGCCTCGATCATCCAGATCGAAATCATGCCGAAGCCGCCGGTGAAAGAGGACAAAGCGATGGTCTGGCCGGATTGGCCGGTCAAGCTGCGGTCCTCGCACGCCCACGACGAAGGCGTCGAGCGGGATTGGTCGGTGCTGACGAAGCACGCCGTGGGTGTCGATGGCCGCGTTGTTGGATTGGATTGCGTGCGCGTCGAGTGGGAACGCTCGCCCGACGGCCGTATGTCGATGAAGGAAATTCCGGGCAGCGAATTCCAGCTCAAGGCCGATCTGGTGCTGCTGGCGATGGGCTTCCTGGGGCCGAAGCGCGGTGCGCTGCTGGATGGGGCCGGTGTCGAACTGGATCAGCGCGGCAATGTGCTGGCGAACACGGTGCAGTACCGGACGTCTCGGGATGGCCTGTTCGCCGCCGGCGATATGCGCCGCGGGCAGTCGCTGGTGGTGTGGGCGATCCGCGAGGGGCGTCAATGCGCCCGTTCGGTGGACCAGTTCCTGATGGGCACGACCACACTACCCCGGTAAAGCCTAATGACACGAGACGGCGCTGCTTCAGAGCAGCCCCGTCCTGGTTCGCGGCGTTGTCAACGCAGTGCGGCCGTATTTCGAACTTCGGTGCATCCGACGGGCTGCCCATCGGGCGTAGCGTCCTGCCCCCGGCACAGTTGGCGGGTGCAAACTCTGATAATAGACTCTCCAGAATGCAATCACGGTGCCTAGAAACGGTGCGCCTGGCATTGAGCATGGTCGCCACGGCGCCGGCACAAATGCCGACCCGGGCCAATTTCAGTCAGGTCCGCAAGACTCTATTCCGCGGCAACTGGTATCAGCATCCCCGCTTCGCGGCCGCCGGAAAGCGCCGGAATTGCACAGATGATCGCAACGTTCACCATCGTGCGTACCATGTTCGCGATCGGTTCGAGGATAATGATCAGCGGCACCGCGAGTTCGTAGGACAGACCGAACTGCCGAAGCACGGGCGCTAACGGCGCCAACGCCGCAAGCCCGGACGCGCCCAGTGTGGCAAAGGACGCCATCGTTGACAGCGCGGCGACCAAGGCCAGGTCGAGGACACTGAATTCCCGGCCGATCAGGGCGCCCATGAACAAGGTCACGACGATGAAATAGAGAATCGTTCCGCATCTCAGTGTCGCCATGCCGACCGGGATGAACAAATCACATGGACCGGCCGATGTCTTGAGCTCGTCTTTCATCGTTTCCAGAGTTTGCGGAATGCAGATCAAGGAACTGCCCGTGGCGGCGCCGAGCATGATCGGTTTGAGTAAGATCGGAAACACGAAGCGTGGCGAGTGGCGCAACGAGACCATGACGGCGACGAACGTGGCGATCAGCACGGCCACGCTGGAAGCCAGAAAGGCATAGGCCAGCATTGCCAGGACGGCGAATACCTCAGAACCCATCACAGCGACGCGGGGCGCGATCAACGCAATGATTCCGATCGGCACCAGGATATTGAACCGGTCGAAGATACGGATGCAGACCAACTGGATGTGACGCATGGCTCCGAACACCGACTGTCCTGACTGACGTTCGGCCAGCACCATCTCAATGCCAAAGATCGCCACGAATACCAGAACACGGAGACTGTCGTTATTGGACAGCGCCGCGAAAATATTGGTTGGCACGATAGCGAGCAATCCGGTTCCCGACGTGAGATCCGCGCCGCCGGCGTGTGGCTGCGCAAATGAGAACGCAACGTCATTCAAATTCGCCGAATTTCCGACCAGTGCACCAATACGGGCAATAGTACCTTCATCGACGGCGGATAAGTGGAAGATGATCGTGGGTAACACCAGAGCAGTGATCGCAACTCCGCCGGTGACGATACCGACCCAAATCAGCAACTTCCGGATCACGTCGCCGCCGGTTCCACTGGTCATGGCAGACCGAACCGCAAGCGGAATCGTCGTCAGCAGAAACGGCAGCACACACATCTGCAGCAACCCGACATACAGGTCGCCAACCGGACGCAAGTATTGCACAAACGGAACCCGCATCACGCCTAATATCAAGGCAAGTCCCACGGCGGAGAGCGTGACGGCGGGCTTATTGGCCAGTCGCGATAGGGCGAGGACAGATATTCCGGCCATTACATCAAGGGCTTCCAGGTGGTTCGATTGGACACAATACCGTCTTGTTCGCAACGCCGCGGCACGCTCTGGATGTGTTCCCGGGGCGCCATCGTCTGGCCCCGCTCACCGGTCCCGCAGATCGGATGCCAGCAGACTTTGCATCGTAAACATGTCCTGTGCCTGGCTAATATGATAGTTAACGATTGCCTGTAGCATTGGGCACATCTTGCAGATCGCGATGGACAGAAAGTCGTTTTGGTCGGTTGCCACCGCGACGCCGAATTCCACATTGAGTGCCGGATGGTTCTTCAGAACCCTGCGGATTTCGAACTCATCACGATAAATCGCATCGACACGATGAGCGAGAAGATCCGCGGTCGCCGCATTCCAATCGGCCGCCTCGACCAAAGTCGCACCGGGGAACTTTCTCTTTCCGAAATCGACGTAGGCACTCCGCTGGATCACGCCGATTCGGCCCTGGAAGATCCGGATGACGTCTTCAGGCGGACGTCCGTTCGAGTTCAGCGACACCGCCCGGCGTTCAAACAGCAATCCATGCCGCAGAGTGATATAGGGGGTGGAAAACAACACCCGCGTCAGTCGCGAATAGGTTTGTGACAACTTACTGATGCCAATATCCGCCGTACCGGCCACCACCGCATCAATGACGCCGTTGAACGAGATTGGATCCTCGACGAACTCGATTTTGAGACCAAGCGCATTGGCGATCTGGCTGGCGAATTCAATTTCCGGCCCCTTCAGGGTGCCGTTCTCGTGCCAATGAAACGCCGGCAAATCGAAGTGAGTGACCGCGACGCGTAGGACGCCACCATGAATGATGGCCTCAAGGTCACGCGCCGGGGCACGCTCCTCCGCCGCTTTTGCAGGCAAGGCGGCGGCAACGAGCGCCAATGCGACGAACAGCCGACGCCAATGGTTACTCATAACATTCGTAACCAGCTTGACCCAGGATGCGGTCATGGCTTTGTGATTTCCTCGGTCGGAGCGGAGCCCCGAACAATGGCCCGGACCTGACATGTAAGCAAGGTCTATTGCGTATCGAAGATAATGACGGTTTTGACCACCTCACGCCACGGCATAGCGCTCCGCATCGCCGATGGTTGCTTCATTAGTTGGATCTGTCAGGCGAAAGACCGGCCTCCCCGCTCGACTGGTGTATTTACAGACGCCGGCCGGATCGAACGTAATGACGCGGCCGGCGCCGTTGGCCAGGCTGCCGGCGGGGGCCGCGTCTTGCGGGGGGCCGGCCCCCCTTGACCTCAGAACCCGACGCGATCCCCGCCCTTCAGCTTCAGGATTTCCCGAGCCTCGGCCGGTGTCGCGATTTCGATGCTCAGATCCTCCAAAATCCGCCGGATCTTCGACACCTGTTCGGCGTTGGTCTTCGCGAGCTGGCCCTTGCCGATATACAGACTGTCCTCCAGCCCGACGCGCACGTTGCCGCCGTTGATGCCGGCCATCGTGGTGAACGCCATCTGGTGCCGCCCCGCCGCCAGCACCGACCACACGTACTGGTCCCCAAACAAACGATCCGCAGTCTCTTTAGCGAACAGCAGATTGCGCGGTTCGGCGCCAATCCCGCCGGTGATGCCGAAGATCGACTGCACGAACAACGGCGGCTCGACGATGCCGCGATCCAGGCAGTACGCCAGATTATACAGATGCCCGATGTCGTAACATTCGAACTCGAACCGCGTGCCGTGACCTTTGCCGAGTTTCTCGACGATGCCCTCAATGTCCTTGAAGGTATTGCGGAAAATGAAGTTGTCGGTGGCGTCCAGGTACGGCTTCTCCCACGGGAACTTCCAGTCGGTGATCTTGTCGCCGGCCCGTGAAATATTGAAGTTCATGCTGCCCATGTTCAGGCTGCACATCTCGGGTTTCGCCATCAGTGGCGCGGCGAGGCGTTCTTCCAGCGTCATCGTCAGGCCGCCGCCGGTGGTGATGTTGATCACCGCGTCGGTGCTCTGCTTGATCGTCGGCAGGAACTGCATGAACACCGCCGGATCGGGCGTCGGCGAGCCATCGACCGGGTTGCGGGCATGCAGATGAATGATCGCCGCCCCCGCCTCGGCCGCCTCGATGGAAGACCGAGCGATCTCCTCCGGCGTGATTGGCAGGTACGGCGACATGCTGGGGGTGTGGATGGCACCGGTGACGGCGCAACTGATGATGACCTTGGCCATGGCGTTTCCCTTCTCGATTCTCGACTGCGGCGGACATTGCCGCAGTCGGACCAGAAGGACCAGAGGCGGTCAGACTTTCATCGCTGCCTTAGCCGGTTGCGCGGGCACTTTCTGCGTCAGGTCGATCTCAATCACGCGCCCGCCCCAACCACGCACCATTTCGGCGCCGGGGTCGTCCTCGACGGCACCATTCGGTCTGATGATCAGGACGTCAGGCCGCAATGCCGCGATCAGCGTTTCCGGGGCATCTTCCTCGAACAGGCACACCTGATCGACGCAGGCGAAGCTGGCGAGCACCGCGCCGCGGGCGGCTTCGGGCTGCACCGGATGCGGCGCGCCCTTCTGGCGACGGACGCTGAGGTCCGAATTCAAACCGACGATCAGGCGGTCGCAAGCGCCTCGTGCTTGCTCCAGCAGCGCGATATGGCCGGGATGCAGCAGGTCGAAGAATCCGTTGGTGAACCCGACTCTCCAACCGCGATGGCGCCAGCGTTCGGCTTGCTCGACCGCTTCCTCACGGGTGACGATTTTTCGAAGCGCGCTGTGCTGCGGTGTCAGCGCGGCGAGGAAGTCGGCCTCCCGCACCACCGACGCGCCAACCTTGCCCACCGATATGCCGGCCGCGAGATTGGCGAGCCGCACCGCGACCGCCAACGGAAGCTGCGCTGCCAGGGCCGCGCCAAGGGCTGCCAGGGCGGTGTCGCCGGCGCCGGAGGTGTCGAATACGTCAGCCGCCTCGGCGGGAAAATGCTGTGATCCTGTGACATCGACCAATGTCATACCGTCATTGCCGCGGGTCACCACCACCGCGCCGAAACCGTGCGCGGTGCGCAGGTGTTGGGCGGCCGCCACGATCGCCGCCTCGGTATCCACCGGCATGTGGGTGGCCGCCGAGAGTTCCTGCCGGTTCGGCATGACCACATCGGCACCGGCATAACGGGAGAAATCGCTGCCGCGCGGATCGACAATCAGTTTGCGGCCGATTTTGCGCGCCGCTTCCACCAGCTTCGCCGGCACCCCGGCGGACAACACGCCCTTGCCGTAATCAGACAGCACGGTGACGCTGGTCGCCGCCATCGCGTCCACAGCGATCCGCAGCAGGCGGTCGGCCAGTTTCGGATGAATGGGATCGGTCTGCTCCCGGTCCGCGCGCAACAGATGCTGGCCGGCGGCGATCAAACGGGTTTTCAGCGTCGTGGTCCGGCCGCCCTGGACCAGCAACCACGGCTCGACATTCGGCTGACCGCCGACCAGCCCGGTCAGATCCGATCCGGCCTGATCGTCGCCAACCACCGAGATGAACGCTGTCGCCGCACCCAGCGCCGTCAGATTGCGCACCACATTGCCGGCGCCTCCGGGCAACGCGACCTCTCGTTCAATCGTCAGAACCGGGACCGGAGCCTCCTGGCTGATTCGCGTGACCTCACCATAGGTGTAGCGGTCCAGCATCACGTCGCCGATCACCAGAACGTTGGTGTGCGCCAGCTTACGAACCGCAGCGGCGAGATCAGGCTGTGGCTCATCCGGGCGCTGAGCGGAGCCGGGCATTATCTGATTCATTCAACCTGCCGTAACTAAACTGTCGCGAAGGTGCAACCCATCTTCGCGTGCGGGTATCAGAAGAAGCAAGCGCCGATCGTTCGTTCCGGCCAATTTCCTGCGAGCCCGTTAGCTTTGCAGAAAGCCCAGAGTGTCCCGTTCCAGCACAACGCACGTCAACGACCCGCCCAGTACCGCGCCGGTATCGATCGCGATACGGTTGGGTAGCACAATTGGCTCCCGCTTCGGTGTATGTCCATGTACGATAACGGCACCGTGATCACTGCGGGACGACAAGAACGGTTCCCGTATCCACAACAGGTCCTGTCTGGTTTGCTGGGCCAATGGCACACCCGGACGCACACCGGCGTGCACGAACAGATAGGGACCGATCCGGTGGCTGACCACGAGATCGCGCAGGAAGATCAGGTGTTGGCGCGGAATGCGGCTGGCCCATTCCGCTGGTGGCACGGTGCGCGAAATCCCCCAGCTCAACAGGGAGTCCGCGCCGCCGTTGGTCAGCCACAGTCCGGGCGCGTCCTTGTCCGCCCCGGCGACGGCCGACAACATCATGTGTTCGTGATTGCCCATCAGATTGATGGTTGCGTCCGCCGGGACCGGCGGCTGGTTGATCAGCCAGTCAATCACCTGGGCACTGTCGGCACCGCGATCCACGTAATCGCCCAGATGGATCAACGTCGTGTGTTCGACCGGGCGGGCCGCGATGTCCTCGGCGATCATTTCGTGCATGGCGACCAGCCGGTCCATGCAGCCATGAATATCGCCGATGGCGTAAACGCGGACACCGTGGGGCAAGGTCGCGGGAGCAGCAGAAAATTCGATCATGATCATCCAGGATAAAGCCGACCGGGGGCGCAAGCCAATCGTGTTTTAGCACGCTGTGGCCGATCGCATCCGAACGCCCGGCCCGATGACAACCAATTGTCTCTTGGCGGATCGGCACCGGCGCCTTATCCGGACGGGCATGAACGCGATCCAGGTGGAGACTTTATCGAAGCGGTATGGCGACGTGCTGGCCGTGGACAGCATCAGCTTCGCCGCGCCGTCCGGTTCGACCATCGGGCTGCTCGGCGGCAACGGTGCCGGCAAGACAACGACCATCGCCATGTTGCTTGGCCTGCTGGTGCCGTCGTCCGGACGGATCACCGTCCTCGGGCATGACATCGCGACGGACCGGTTCGCGGCGCTGGCGCGGATGAATTTCTCCTCGCCGTATGTCGCCCTGCCCTCGCGGCTGACGGTGATGGAGAACATGATGGTGTATGGCCATCTCTATAACGTGGTGGACGTGAAGCAGAGGATCGCCACCCTGGCGCGGGAACTCGACCTGGGGGAGATCCTGAATCGTCCCGCCGGACAGCTATCCGCTGGCCAAAAGACCCGCGTCGCGCTGGCCAAGGCGTTGATCAACCGGCCGGAGGTGCTGCTGCTGGACGAACCCACCGCCAGCCTGGACCCGGACACCGGCGATCTGGTGCGGACGTGGCTGGAACAATACCGAGCGGACAGCGGCTGCACGATTTTGCTGGCGAGCCATAACATGGCGGAGGTGGAGCGCCTGTGCTCGCACGTTGTGATGCTGAAAAAGGGCCAGGTCGTGGATCGCGGCAGCCCGGACGAACTGTTGGCGCGCTACGGCCGCGACGATCTGGAGGCGGTTTTTCTGGACATCGCGCGTGATCGCAGGCAGGCGATACCGGTATGAAACCGATGTTCCGCCGTATCTGGGGCCTGATGTACCGGCACCTCGCGCTATACCGCCGGTCGTGGCCGCGGTTGTTGGAGCTATGCTACTGGCCGATCCTGCAAATGTGCATCTGGGGTTTTACCGCGCGCTTCCTGGCCGCCCGAATGGGCAATCCCGGTTTGATGGCCGGCGCGACGCTGCTGGGCGGCGTGCTGCTGTGGGAAGTGACGCTACGCAGCCAGATGGGGATGTCGATCTCGTTCCTGGAGGAAATGTGGTCGCGCAACCTCGGCCACGTGTTCGTCAGTCCGCTGCGGCCGTTCGAGATGATCGCCGCGCTGATCGCCATGTCGGTCATCCGGATGTTGCTGGGGGTGGTGCCGGCGATCCTGCTGGCGTGGGGGCTGTACGCGTTCAACCTGTTCAGTCTGGGTCCGGTGCTGATCCTGTTCTTCATCAACCTGATGATCATGGGCTGGTCGGTGGCGCTGGGCGTCGTGTCGCTGGTGTTGCGCCATGGCGCGGGCGCGGAGCCGTTGGCCTGGGGCGTGCTGTTCGGGTTGGCTCCGTTCTCCGCCGTGTTCTATCCGGTGTCGGTACTGCCGACGTTCCTGCATCCCATTGCCTACGCGCTGCCATCGACACATGTGTTTGAGGGCATGCGGGCCGGATTGCTGTTGGGCGAAATCCGCTGGGACCATTTGGCCGCGGCGTTCGCTTTGAATGGTGTATGGCTTCTGGCTGCCTCGTATCTGTTTGCCCGGCAATTCCACGCGGCCCGCGTCAGCGGCGCCCTGATCAGTATTGGTGAATGATGGACACTTCGTTTTGGCTGATCCGCCACGCCCTGGTGGCGGAAAACGCCCGCGCCGTGTTGTACGGCGTGATGGATGTGCCGCTGTGCGAGCCGACGCTGCTGGAGCAGGCGCCGATGTATCGCTCCCTGGCCGCCAGGTTGCCGCGTCCGGCGGATTGGCTGGTGACGCCGTTATCCCGCACCCGGCGGACGGCGGAGACGATTTTTGCGCATGGGTATCCTCGCGCAGAACTGGGCGTCGAACCGGGGCTGATCGAGCAGTCCCTTGGTGAATGGCAAGGTCTGCCGCATGCGGACCTGCCCGCGAAACTGGCGCAGCCGGCGCACGCATTCTGGCCCCTGGCCGGCGATGAAAAGCCTCCCGGTGGCGAGAGCATGGCCGAGGTCATTACGCGGGTTGGAACGGCTATGGAGCGGCTGGCGGAGGTTCACGCCGGTCGGGACGTGGTGATCGTCAGCCACGGTGGTGCGATCCGCGGGGCGATTGCCCATGCGCTGCGCATCGGGCCGGATAATGCTCTGCATATGTCTGTTCAGAACCTGTCGCTAACGCGGTTGCAGCGGACGCCGGACGGCTGGCGGGTGCAGTGTGTGAACGAGATGCCGGGGTATTAATCGCTGGATGTCACGCCATCAGCCCCGCTGGCGGTTTTGTAACCTCGGACGATCGATTGCCAGCGCAAGGTAGAAATGTCACGCCACGGCTAAAGTCGAGATGACGCAGCGCCTGATCGGTCACAGGAACACACTTCGGTAACAAAGCGCCTCCTCCCCGATTATGTGACTCAAGGATCGGTCTATTCGGCGACGCCCGATCCCCGGATCGGTCCGGCAGTCGCGGTGATCGCCTACGACAGGCCGTCGAATGCCTTCAGGCATCGGGCCAGTGCATCCGGGTCGGATCGGTGGCTGAACCCTTTCAGCACATGTTCGTATTGCTGCCGCTCCAACCCATAACCACGCGCCACTGTCGCATCGATCTCGGCGCGAAGCCTCGGGTCAGGGTCACCGCCCGACAACCGCAACGCCCCGCGTGCAAGGAAACGCTGCGCCTCGGCGCCTAACGATGGAACCGGTAGCGCGTCGAGTAGATACAGGCTGAGGTGCGTCGCCGCCTTCAACCGGACCAGCCAGTCGAACGGGAACGAATTGAACAGCGCACACAGCGCAAACGCATCCTCGGCTTTGCGTGCGTGCGGCGCTTTCTCGACCGTCGCGGTGTGGCCGAATACGACACCGGGGGGCGCCATACAGGCGATCATCGTGCGCTCATCGTTCGAACGGGCGATGTCGCGAAAAACCAGCCGCACATGCCGGGACGCCTCCGCGATGGCGGGTTTCAGGGATGCGATGCCGACGCTGTAGCGCGGCTTGGAGTCCCGGGAGTCGACATATTGGTGGAAGGTTTTTCCCTCGTGCAGAAGCAGATCCCCTGCCCCGGCCGGCCGGAAAATCCCGGCGTCGGCGGTCATATGCAGGTCGCAGCCGAAACGGATTATTCTGCTATCGCACCACGCATTCAATCGCTCCGGATTAGAGAACATCGCTTCCGCGACTCTCATGTCGGCGTTGCCACGCAGTTCCAGCGGTGTGTGGCTGTCCCCGCCGGTTCGGTTCAGAAATGCCATGTCGTAACGTATGATCTTGTCTGGATCGGAAGCGTCCTCGATACGCTCCAGGTAGAACCCGCAGCGCCAGGATCGGGTCGGACCGGGACGCCGGGCGACGATCAGATCGAACTTGAAGCGGCTGTCGATGTCGAAGATGCGACGGCGATTTTCGAACGACAGACACCAGGTCAGGTTCGCATTCTGTAGATACAATCGCCTGATGGCGGTTGTACCCTCATTGGCATGAAAGGCCGATGGCATCAGCACGCCGATCGATCCATCCACCGCCGTCAGGTCCATATTGCGTTCCGCGAACAGACGGAACAGGTCGAGGTTGCCGGCTGTCGCCCGGGCGCGCTGATGGCGATAGATCCGCGCAGCGATGCGCTTCATGTGGTCGAAGCCCGCGCGGTAATCTTCGAAGACAGCCGCCACGCCGGGACGAGCCAGCACCGCCTGTTCGATGGACGCGCGCTGGTTGCGTGTCGGTGCATCCAGGACAGACGGATCGTAGTCGGCAACGAAATCCTTGGTATTGGGCAGCACCACATCCCACGGCGGATTGCCCAGCACGACGGAAAATCCGGTAGGAAAAACCTCCGGGAAGGTCAGGTCCCAGGCGACCGCATCCGCCCCGGCGGCCAGCAACGCGGCCTGGCGTTTGGTCAGAGTGTCCGGCCAGAGTCCCGTTGTCGCAACACGATCGGCCATCGCCAGCCACACATCGTCGCCGTCCCGGTCTCGCAACATCGCCGCCCCGCTCCAGGCGCGCGCGAGTTGGCGCAGCGGATACAATACCGCGTCGAGACGAGCTTTTGTGGCTTGTTTTGTCTCCAGATCGGCCATGTCCCGGCCGATGGATGCGTTCAGTTCCGCGGTCAGGCTTCGCGCCAGACGCAGGCTGTTTTGCAGCCGTTCCGCAACGCCTTGCGCCAGTAACGGGTCCAGCGGACCACCGGTCACCGGCAAAGTGGACAGCGCATCGAAGAACGGCCCGGTCAGCGCGTCGCCATGCACCAACCGATGGTCAAGAAACGTCAGTGGCAGGCCTTCCGCGTAGGATTCGAGCCATAGCGAGACCTTCGCCAGCTCCAACGCCAACTTGTTGCGATCGCAACCATACAGGCAATGCACCGCCACCAACCGCCGGCAAATCGCCCGCGCGCGGCCTTCCGAATAGCCACGGCTGGGGAGATATGGGGCGATCGTGTTGTCCGGATCGGGCAGCGCGGCGATGCGGTCATGCCAGCCCCGCTCATCGCAAGTGCGGCAGGCAGTCAGCAGTGCCTCGCCCAGATAACGACAGGTCTCGACAAGGAAATGGCCGCTGCCGGTCGAGGGATCGACGATCTTCAGCGTCAGCAATTTCGCTGGGTTGGGGTCATCGGGTGGGCTGAGGGCGGCTATTTTCGGGTCCAGTGTCTCGCGCACCAGAAAACGAACGAATTCGTGTGGCGTGTAGAACGATCCCGTCGCTTTTCGACCTGGGCCCGAGCGTAGGAAAAACTGTCCTGGCGCGATGTCCGCCGGTTGCCCACAGGCGGGTAACACGGTTTCCAGCTTGCCGCGCCGCAAGCGTATCAGCGGTTCCGTTGCGATGTCGGGTTCTTGCTCCAACAAACCTTCATAGACGCTGCCAAGATCTTCCACATCCAGCGAGCCGAAATGCACACGCGCACGCTGGGCCTTATCGGCGGAAATCCAGATCAACCGGTCGAGCAGGATCGCCACCGCTCGATCGCCCCATTCAATCCGGTCCAACACTGGTGTCGTATCCGCCCCGAACAGAGCGCCGCCCAGGGGCGCGATACGCAACTCCGAACACGCCAGGCCGTCTCGGAACAGTGCGAACAGCGACCGCAAACCGGTTTCCAGCATCCGGCCGGTATCTTGTCCGTGGTCCAGATGCCGCCGCACCAGCGGCCCCAGCGCTCGGTTTGGCGACAGCGCCGCGCGCCACAGGCGAGAGGAGGCGAAACTGAACCCGGCCCCCGGTTCGGTGGGGCTTTCCAATTTTAGAATGAACAACAGCCGATAGACCAGCACCAGACCTTCGTGCCACAGCGCCGCCGCGTCCAGACCTGTCCGATCCGGTAATGCATTGATGAAGCCGGTGATCGCCTCCCGCGCCTGACGGCGCAGTTCGGTGGTGACTCGTACCTGGTGCAGACGGGCTGCTTCCAGCACGCTGGGCAGGCGCGGCAGACCGCGGGCGCCGGCCAGCGTCATCATAACGCGAAACGAGTCCGGGGGCACCGGGCTTTCCCGCCAACCACTGACCGGGATCGACAGGTGACTGTCGGACCGCGCAGGGTCGCACAGCAACAAACGCAACGTATCGCCGTTGGTCAGCAATCCGGCCCGCTCGCCGCGTGACAGCAGCACGCGCTGGGCAATGCGGGTGGGACTCAAGCGCGCCGCCAACGGCGACACCGCGTCCAGATCGGTATCGCTGGCGATCGACCACGCGCGCAAACGGGTTCCGTTGTTGGCCTGCAACAGCCAGCCTCCATCCTCGGCACCTTCGCGGGTGGAAACCGGTTCCTGCCGGCTCGGCCGGCCGTAGCCGAACGCGCCGGCCAATTTCGCCGTCACATGTTGATGGACGCGTTCTGCTCCACCACTTCGCAACGATCTCCGAAAGGCGTCCCAGCCGAGGGCCACATCCTGCGGCAACACCAACCCGTCCCTCAGGAACGGCGCCGTCATCGCCGATCCGCTCAACACGCAGTCTTCCAGGTCGAGCATCAGGGCACCAGCATCAATAAACCGAGTTTCCGTAGCGATCGCGGCGGTAACGGTCCGCGATCCGGCGACATCTCCCGGAACGCGGACAGCACCTCTCCGGCCTGACGCCGTTGCGACGGCGTTTGCAACGGATCGGCGGCGAACCGGGCAAGGCGTTGTTCCGGGACCGCACACGAACGCCAATCACCGGCTGATGGTTCGGTATCAAACAGATCACCGGCCACGACCGGGCCACAGAGTTCCTGTGTCCGGCTCTCCAGCCAGATGCGGACGGATCTGGTTTCCTGCGCGATCCGTTCTTGGTGAGCGATCGAAAAGTCCGAAACAATCGCGTCCGCAATAACCGCCGCCCGGGACTCAGCCGCCGCTTGCCAACTGGCAAACGAATCACCATCGCAGAACAGTGATATTGGATTGTTAAAGTGATGATATATTCCAATCTTCTCACCCGCGTCATGGTCCGGCTTGGCCCCATGGGCATCAGGATCAGCCGCGGCTACAGAAAACTCTTTCCCCGGACGTGGCTTTCCACTCTCCGTCATGGCCGGGCTTGGCCCGGCCACCCACGACTTTGCTGGCGGCGGCTCAGAAAGGCGTGGGTGGCCGGGCCCAGCCCGGCCATGACGAATGGGCAAATTCTCCCCATCAGACGTTTTATCCTGATGCCCATGGGGCTTGGCCCGGCCACCCCGGTCTTGCTCTGCTGGTGCTGCAAAAGTCGGGCGGGGCCGAGCCAAACCCTGCCATGACGATTGGGTAGAATCCGCCCTGTCATCGTCACCCGTTTGGCCTGTGCCACGGGTCGCCTGCTCCTGCGCCAGGGACAGAAAATCCGGCTGCTCCACAACTGCCCCGTCCGGAAACACCCGCAGCGCAAAGACTTTGCGCAGCAACGACCCGACTTCGACCGAGTACGTCACCAGCAAGGACAGAGCATCACCCCGAGCCACGCTCACCCGGCCGCTTCGAACCGAGGCAATGGCGCGCCGGGTCAGCGGATGCGAGCGGCCGGGATACAGCAGCGTCCGGCCGTTTTCGTCCCGTAGTCGTTCCGGATCGCCGGTCAGGCGGACCATACCGCGGTCGAACCCCGGAAGCCCTTCCAAATCAGAAACCCAGCCCGCCGGAACCCGGTATCCGTCGCCCTCCGGTGTCAGGACGGAGGCAACGAACGCCGGCAGATCGATATCGGCCAGATCGTCAGCCGGCGCATCAACCGGCACCGGCCCGCCCGATAACCACCCGTGCCGAACAGCCATACGATCGAATCCCTGGAACGCCCGGTCGATCTCCCGCAGCAGGTCTCGATACGCCTCGCTGCCGGTATCCTCGGCCGCCAAATCCAGCGAGTGAATCGGCCGCGGCATCCCGCTCAGCAGGTCCTCGGCAAATCCCGCAAACAGCGGCTCGTGCAAACTGGCCGGATCGGCGCTGACACCCAGCGTGTTCGGCATGAACGACAGGCAAGACCGAGCTTTTTCGTATTTGGCGATCAGGCGCAGCAGCAGGCGTTCCTCGAACGTGCCGGCCAGAAACAAATACCGTATCTCCGGGTCGTTACGCTGCCCATAGCGATCGATACGGCCGTTGCGCTGTTCCAGCCGGTTCGGATTGTACGGCAAATCCAGATGGATCAGGTGAAAGCAGCGCCGGTGCAGGTTCAGGCCTTCGGCCAGGGAGTCGGTGCTGACCAGGATAATTCCGTCCTCTTCGGCGCATCGTTCGGCGGCCCGCGTTCGTTCGCCTTCAGGATCGGCACCGCTGATGGTCAGGACGCCGCCGATTGCCGCCAAAGCCTCCACGGCGGCGCGCTGGCTGTCGGCATACTCCGTATAGACAAGGATATTGGCGTTCGGATGACGCAACCGAATCAACCGGATCTCCAGCACCAGCGCCGCGAG
Source organism: uncultured Rhodopila sp. (assembly GCA_903932145.1). GTDB lineage: Bacteria > Pseudomonadota > Alphaproteobacteria > Acetobacterales > Acetobacteraceae > Rhodopila. Next base: position 96,301 of record CAIZFE010000048.1, read on the forward strand.
TTTGGGGTCGTGGCGCAGTGCCGCCTCGCCCAACCGGATCAGGGCCTGTAGTTCGGCGGCCGTCGCTTCCCCCGCCAACGACGCCGCCATTTCCTCCGCCTCCAGTTCGGCGATATCGTCCTCGTCCGCCGCCCCCAACACCCCGAAGCGAGCCATCCGGCGGCGATAGGCGAGCAAGGCGCGCTGCCGTTCACGCAACGGCTTGATCCCGTATCGGTCCGCCACAACGCGCAACGTGGCCACGCAGGCAGCGATCGTTGACATCGATCGTTTCAACAGACTGACGAAGGCCAGCGCGTCGGTCAGTCCCGCGCGGTCGTGCGAGCGTTGCAACCGCGGCGCCACCAATGCCGACAGCGCCTTATGAAAATCGCTGACGGGGGGGGCATCCGACACATCCACCCGAACCGGGATAACAATCCGCTCGCGGAACAGCGGCGCGCCGGACGCCGAACGGATGTGCGATTTCAGCCGCCGGACAATGTGGCGGCGATAGGCGGATCCGACCAGCCGCCCTGCCCCATCGACCAGACTCGGGTCCAGCAGGGCGATCAGCGAGGCGAAATGCGGGTCGTGCCCGTCATGCGGCGTGGCCGTCAGCAGCAGCAAACCGTCGGACTGCCGCGCCAGCACCTCCGCCAACCGGCGCCGCTGGTTTTCATCGCCGACGCAGTGATGCGCTTCGTCGATAATCACCAAATCCCAGGCCACGCGCTCCAGTTCCGCCAGGACCCGGTCCGCCTTGGCGAAATCGATCGAGGTCAAACACAGCGCTGTCGCATCGAACGGGTTGCCGCCCAGTTCCAAGCCGCGCCGCGCCGCCAACAGGCTGGCGCTATCGACAATCGCGGTGAAACGCAGCCCGAAACGGACGCGCATTTCTTGCTCCCACTGCCGCAGCAATGGACCGGGAGGGCACACGATCAGAATCCGATGCGCTCGGCGCCGGGCCAGCAGTTCGGCGGCGATCAGGCCGGCCTGGATGGTCTTGCCCAATCCGACACCGTCCGCCAGCAGCAACCTGGGCCGCACCATGTCCAATGCGCGCATTAGCGGAACGCGTTGATACGCCTCGATCGCCACCCGGCCGGGCGACACCGCCGGACCGGGAATTTGCTCCAACAGGCGCGCGATATGGTAACGCCGCCAATCCGCCAGCGACCCCGCATCTTCAAGCCGCGGATCAGTGGACAGAACTGACAGCGCCTCCGCCGGATACAGCACGTCCCATTCCAGCCCGGCCAAATCGCCGCCAGTGCAGGCCAATCGCACGCGTTGCTGGGCGCCGAGTGGCTCCACTTCGGTCACATCCCATTCCAGCCCGCGCGCCGCGACCTTGATCCCGACCGACACTTCCATGCACTTTGTCCCGTGAAACGCCGACACGGAACCACGAAGAAGTTGCTAAATCGTTAACGGAGGCCAAGAAAATGCAAATAACCGACCGGTTCGCCGGAAAAGTCGCGGTGGTAACCGGCGCTGCCTCCGGCATCGGGCGCGCGATTGCCACCCGCCTGCTGGCCGAGGGCGCCAAGGTCGTCGGGTCCGACCTGCACGCCATCGATGACCTCGGCGAGGGGTTTGTCGGCATCACCGGCGATGTCACCAAGGAAGCCGCGGCCGAGGAACTGGTCGCCACCGCGGTTGACCGGTTCGGTGCCGTCCATGCCGCCTTCAACGTGGCAGGCGGCGCTCGCGCCGGCTACATCGTCGATCTGGCTGAATCGGACTGGGACTTCACTGTCGATCTCTGCCTGAAGGGCGTCTTCCTCGGCATGAAGCATCAGGGCCGGCAAATGATGCGGCAAGGCAGTGGCAGCATCGTCAATATCGCCTCGCTGAACGCGCATGTCCCGATGCACGCCGGGTCCGCCTACGTCGCCGCCAAGGCTGGCGTGGAGATGCTGTCGCGCAACGGCGCCCTGGAATTGGCGGAATTCGGCATCCGGGTGAACGCCATCCTGCCCGGCCTGGTGCAAACGCCTTTGACCCGCCGGCATTTCGACAACCCGGACGCCCTCGCCGCCTTTGAAAAGCGCATCCCGATGGGCCGCCCCGCCCAACCCGAGGAAATCGCCGCGCCCGCGCTCTACCTCGCCAGCGATGACGCGACCTACGTCAACGGCGCCAGCCTGCTGGTCGATGGCGCCTGGGCGGTCAGCGGCTACCCCGACATGAGACCATTCCGTGGCCCGATCGGCTGGAACCAAAGGACAGAAGCATGAACGACGTTCTGATTCGCCGCGACGGCGGTGTGGCCACGATATCGATCAACAATGCGGCCCGGCTGAACTGCCTAGGCGTGGCCCAGATCACAGCGTTTATCGATGCTGTCACAGCCCTGGCTGACGATCCCGACCTGCGCGTACTGATCGTGACCGGCGAGGGCGACCGCGCCTTCATGGGCGGCGCCAACCTGTTGGAACTCGGCGAACTGAACCCGCCACGGGCCCGCGATTTTCTGATCCTGATCCACCGCATGTGCAAAGTCCTGCGCGATCTGCCGGTCCCCACCATCGCCAGGGTCAACGGGTTCTGCCTGGGCGCGGGGCTGGAGGTGATGGCCGCCTGCGACATGCACATCGCCAGCGACAACGCGGTGTTCGGCATGCCCGAGGTGAAGATCGGCCTGCCGTCGGTCGTCGAAGCGGCACTGTTGCCGCAACTGATTGGCTGGGGGCGGACGCGCCTGCTGCTGTTCACCGGCGATAACATCGACGCCAGGACCGCGCTGGAATGGGGCCTGGTGGAAAAAGTCGTCCCCGCCGCCGAACTGGACTCGGCGCTGGGTCAGTGGGTGCATTCGATCGTGGAATCCGGCCCGAAAGCGATCCGCTTACAAAAGGAACTGATGCGCGAATGGGAGTCGATGCCGATCAACGAAGCCGTCGAAGCCGGCATCCGTTGTATTTATCGGGCATACCAGTCGGAGGAGCCAAAACGGATGGTCGGCGAGGCGATCCAACGCCTGAAGGACCGCAAGCGCGGGTAACGCATCGCCACCCTTGACCGGCCGAAAATTCCAGGCACGCTGACCACAAAACAGGAGGCGTCCAATGGCGGACATAGTTCGGCTGCCGAAGCCGGTGATGATTCTCGCCGGTGCGGCGGCGATGATGAGCATTGGCATGGGCATGCGGCAAAGCCTCGGCCTGTTCCTGCCGCCGGTCACTCACGACCTCGCCCTGAAGGCAGCCGACTTCACCTTTGCCGTCGCGGTGCAGAATATCGCGTGGGGTCTGTTTCAGGCCCCGATCGGCGCTGTTGCCGACAAATGGGGCCTGCGTCCGGCGATGCTCGCGGGCGGCGTCATCTACATCATCGGCATGCTGGTGATGCTGACGGCAACCGGCGCAACCGGGCTGGTGGTGTCAGGCGGCTTGGTCGGCATGGCGCTGGCCTGCACCGCGTCCTCCATCGCCATGACCGCCGCCGCCCGATCGGTGTCACCGGAAAGGCGCAGTCAGATCCTGGGAGTCGTCGGCGCCTGTTCGTCGCTGGGAACCTTGATCATCGCCCCGTCGCTGCAATTCATGCTGGCCCGCTGGGACTGGCACGTGGGAGTCGTGTTCTTTCTGTGCCTCGCCGCCGCCATGCTGCCCGCCGCCTATATGGCCGGCGCGGTGGACCGCATGCCCAAACGCGAGGAAACCCGCGCCACCATGCGCGAGGTCCTGGGCACCGCTTTCCGCAGCCGTCGCTATCTGGTGATGACCGGCGCCTATTTCGTGTGCGGCCTGCAACTGATCTTCCTGACCACCCACTTGCCGAACTACCTGACCATCTGCGGTCAGGACCCGATGCTGGGCGCTACCGCCCTGGCCACAATCGGAGGCGTCAACATCTTCGGCTCCTGGTTCGCCGGCTGGCTCGGTGGCCGTTTTCCGAAATATATCCTGCTCGGGATACTCTACATTTCGCGCTCGTTCGTGCTGACGCTGTTTTTCATGACCCCGCCAACCCCGACCAGCACGCTGGTCTTCGCCGCCGCGATGGGAATGCTTTGGCTGGGTGTCATCCCGCTGGTATCCGGTTACGTCGCCGAGTTGTTCGGCACACGGTATATGGCGACGATCCTCGGCATCTCGTTCGTGGTGCACCAAATGGGATCGGTTATCGGCGCCTGGGGCGGCGGCCTGATCTACGATGCATTCGGCTCGTATGACCGAGCCTGGCAGTTTGGCGTCATTGTCGGCACCATGGCCGGCGTCTCACAAATCCTGTTTGGCGGCCCCGCCCGGCCCGGATTGAGCACACGGCCAGCGCTGGTCACCTGACCATTGAAGTCGGTTTCCAAACCCTGACATAAGGGCGACCAGGAGGTTGCTCATTGTGCCTGCAACAGTCGATGACGATTCTACCGCGTCCTCATCCGCCGCCAGCGTTGAACGGTTGCGCCAATTGGCATGGCTGATCGACAACGCTTTCAGACTGCCCGGAACGCGATTCCGGTTCGGTCTGAACAGCATCATTGGCCTGCTTCCCGTGGGCGGCGACGCCGTCCTGGGCGTCATCTCCCTCTACATCGTTTACGAAGCCACCAAGCTTGGACTGCCACGATCCAAAATCAAACGCATGCTGACCAATATCAGCATCGAGGTGATCGGCGGCAGCGTTCCCATCGTCGGCGATCTGTTGGATATGGCGCTACAGGCGAACGTTAGGAATCTGGCGATCATAGACGAGCACGTCGCGGGCCAGAGGTAACAAGCCAATGGGGCCTTAGCCGGCGCCACGCCCGGCGTGGTTCTCCCCATAGCGCATTCCCTCCAGCTTCATTCCATCCGGATCGAGGAAGAACACCGCGTAATAATCGTCGTAATACTCCCCGGCGGGATCGACGATGGTGGCTTTCAGTTCATCCCGCACGAATGCGTCCAGGTCATCGACATCTTTGCGGCTGCGCAGACGGAACGCGTAATGATGAAATCCGGCGTCGCCGGCATGGTATTTCCGGCCCTTGGGGTCCGCCTGCCCGATCCAGAACAGCGTGTGACCGTTGCTCCATCCCATCGTACCGCGATATTCGGCCTCCACCTTGAAACCGAGGAACGCAAACAGCCGGCTGTAGAAATCCTTCGATTTTTCGTAGTCGCACACCCGTATCGACAGGTGATCGATGCCGACGACCCGAACCATACCAGCCTCCCCGCTAACCCAGCCCCAGCAACCCCCGCATCTGCTCGATCGTTGCCCGCGCCATCTCCCGCAGACCGTCATCCGTCGCACTACTCACCGGATGATCAATCACCGCGAAGGCAAACCCTGGCATCCCCAGCACGCGACTCATCAATTCAGCCGCGCTGACGAACCGCGTCGTCATCACCGCGACCGCGGGAACGCCCAGACGCTCAGCCACAATGGAGTCATGCAGACTGCACGACGAGCAACTGCCTCAGTCGCCGATCCCGGTGACGATCGCATCCCAGTTGGCGATTTCACCAACGATCCAGCCATCCGCCGGGGCGCTATAGTTTGACTTGGTGCGGTTCACGACCGACGCGACGCCGAAGTCCTCGCGCAGCATCCGATCCAGATGGGCGAAATAACCCTTCGTCCCCTCTTTACCGTTGGAGATGAAGCCGACGGTCTTCCCGCGCAACGACCCCGGCCGGGGCGCAAGCTGGCCCAACGGCGGCGCCATTTCATTGGTCGGATCGAGAACCTGAAAACCCATCGCCGCCCTCCGTGCGCCCGGTAAGCTTCAACCCGATACAGGCCCACAGTCAACACACGCCCCGATCGCCATCGTCACCGCCTGGCTTTTGTGTCCCAGCCAGGGCGGGATGATGGCGCCAAATCCGCCCGCCGGGCCGCCAGCCGCGACCACCAGCAAATGTTCGGGTGATTCCAGCGCTGGATAAATACTGTCGCCGCGATCCCGCACCACCGCCCCTTTGCCCACATCGGCCCATTCCCGGCGAGGAATCCGAGCCCGTTCATGAATAAACGCCGCGATATCGGTCTTGCTCCAACCCGCCGAAATCAGATGTTCCCGCAACTGCTTTGGGATTACCAGGGCGTAGTTGCCGGCGTGCAACGAGTAGTGCCGCAGGTTGGCGCGCATTTCCGCGGCGAATGTTTCCAGGATTTCCTTCGGCTCCGTCGTCCATTCGTTCATGATCTGCCGAGGCGACCCGGCTGCCATCACCGTGACGGCCGACACCTCCTTCGGCATGCCGCGCTGTTCGGCGAGCGAGAGCCACGCGCTGTCTTCTTCATCCTCGGCGACACAAAAAGTGAATTTTCCGGGGTGCCCCAGCGTCGAACGATCAATTCCGCCCGGCCGCACTTCCAGGATATTGATCAGCGCCAGCCGCAACGCCCGCCCGATCACCGCGGTGGCGCGATCGGAGTTCCCCAATGCATTAAACGACCCCGACGCCCCGATCTCCCGCCGGATCGGTCCGTTCAGAACCACAAAAATCGCGCATCCGCCCGTGCTCGCGGTGGCTCCGTGCAGTAGAAATTCGGGTTGCAACATCGCCGTGAAAGCCGTGAGCACGGCGGGGAAATGCATCGGCAGACAGCCGGCCATCACCGCGTTGATGGCCAGCTTTTCAGCGGTCACCGCCAGCGCCCGCACCGGTTCTATCCCCAGAAGCTGATCCGGAGGGGTCATCGCCCAGTCGAGACACGCTTCCACCGCATCGCGCGTCGGCGGCACAATCGGCAAGCCGTCGGTCCAGCCGTTGGAATGGTACAGTTCCTGAACCGCCGCGATATCGCCGGCGTCATATATCCTGGAGGTCAGATGCACTTGCCTGTTCCGGTTCGATGTCTGGACGTCCGCAGCAAACTAAGCATGCGGCGGCGACGGTGTCACCCAATCGGCTCACGATCGCAACCCCGCCCGATGAACCATCATCGCGCGACAACAACGATCACGCTAACCCCCGAACACTTCGAGACTCACCTTTCCTCGCTCAGGCGAGGAAAGGTTACTCTGCCCTGGCGACTACGCCGCCACCGCTTCCGTTCCGGGGTCGATCCAGCCAATATTACCGTCGCCACGCCGATAGACGACGTTCAGCACGCCATTAACGCTGTTACGAAACATCATCGCCGGTTGATCGGCCAGATCCATCCGCATGACGGCCTCGCCCACTGACAAAACCGCAATCTCTGTCTGCGTCTCCGCGATCACGGTCGCGTAGGCCTCATCCAACGTACGGCTATCAACGGCCGCCGCGTCCAGCCCATTTTCCTCCTCTTTCAGGATATACTGTGTCGCCGCCTCGGGCCGCGCCCGAACTGACAGGTCGCGGTGATGGTCGTTGACGCGCCGGCGATAGCGGCGGAGACGTTTCGCTATATGTTCGGCCGCATCGTCAAAAGCCGTGTTGGCATCAGCCGCTTCGCCTTCACCGCGTAACTGCAGACCTCGTCCTGCGTGCACATTGATGTCGCATGTGAAGAAACTTCGGGCTCGACTAAATGTAACGTGCGCTTCCAACGCATGATCAAAATACTTGCCAGCGATAGTGTCCATTTGGGTGGACACACGAGTTCGCAACGCGTCCGACAAATCAACTTGTTTGCCGGCAACCGTGATCTGCATCGTTCTCTCCCGACCAGTTCCGCTCGCCGCCCGGGACGAAACACAATTGCGTGTCCCGGCGGCTGCGACATTTGGACACGCAGTTGGCTGCGCTGTCCACTAGGTATTATCCCTTAGCCCGCTTTTTTCGTTCCGCTACCCGGAGACACTGTCGAAATGGGCAAACCGTTAGCGCATTTCAACATCGGACGCCGGATGCCGGCCGAATAACCGCCATACGCTACTCGCGGCGGCCGTGGCCCTCTGCCGAGCCTCGTCCTCGGTGGGCGCGTCCGCGACGCGCATCAACATCCGGATATGGATACCGCCTCCCATCAGCACGGCGTTGAACAGAAACGCCATTTCTCCGGGTTCGGCTCCCGCCAACAAGCCGCGCTCGCACGCCGCCTGGAACAATCCGGTCAAGGCGGCGGTCGCCTCTGTTCGGCCGAGCCGGTCCAGGGTCGATCCGACATCCGGCGCGGTCTCGGCGTTCATGATGGCCAAACGAAAGGTTGCCAGAACTTCCGGCTGGCTGAGTTCACGCACCACGCCCATGCCATACTGAACCAACGTCTCGTGCAAACCGACCCGGTCAGTTGGCGGCGGCAACCGCAACGGGCGCCGCATCCGTTCGGCGCGTTCCGTCACGCAGGCGGCCAACATCGCTTGTTTAGCCGGAAACAGCGCATACAGGTCACGTTTGGAAACCTTCGCCAGACGCGCGATCTCGGCCGTGCTCGCCCCTTCGTAGCCGGAGCGCATGAATGCGGTGAAGGCTGCGTCGAGGATGCGGCTGCGGAGGGGCGACGGCGCGTCTGACATAAAGCTCCTTGACATGGTACGCACGGGTACCGTAAATCGGCACCATCGGTACCAGACAGTACCAAAGGATCGCGCCAAATGAAAGACCCTGTCGTCCGGCTCCAGCACGTCGCCCGCGCCTACAGAACCGGAGCGGTCACGATCCCGGCCATTCGCGACATCAGCCTGGACATTGCGCCGCGTGTGTTCACCGTCATCGTCGGCCCGTCCGGCAGCGGCAAGACGACATTGCTGAACATGGTCGGCTGCATCGACCTGCCCGACAGCGGCCAGATCGCGGTCAGCGGTCAGGACGTGTTGGCGCTGTCCGACAACACCCTGGCCGATTTTCGCGCCCGCCACATCGGCTACGTGTTTCAGGCGTTCAACCTGATCCCCGTCCTGTCGGCGTTCGAAAACGTCGAATATCCGTTGCTGCTGTTGGACATCCCGGCCGCCGAACGGCGCCGAAAGGTACTGGCGATGCTGGCCGCCGTCGGGCTGGAGGCGCAGGCCAACCAACGGCCCAACGAACTGTCCGGCGGTCAAAAGCAACGCGTGGCCATCGCGCGGGCTCTGGTCAAGGAACCCGCTTTGGTGCTGGCGGACGAGCCAACCGCCAACCTGGACAGCGTCACCGGCGCCGCGATCATCGCCCTGATGCGCCAGATGCAGGAAAGCTTCCACACCAGCTTCATCTTCAGCACGCATGATGAGCGGCTGATGAAAGAAGCCGATCAGACCTTTACAATCCGCGATGGGATGCTGGTGCCATGATGGTTCGCCTGGCTGTCCGCAATATTTTCCGCAATCGTCGGCGTTCGCTGATGACGGCCGCGCTGGTCGCCATGGGGTCCCTTGCGCTGCTGGTGTTCGGCGGTTTTGTCACCAACATCTTTGCCGGCCTGGAAACCGGAATCGTCCAGAACGGCGGTCATCTGACCGTGTACCGTTCGGGGTACTTCCTGTTTGGTCCTGGCAATCCCGCCGCCTACGGCATCGACGACCATGAAACCCTCATGCATGAGATCGAAGCCGACCCGGTGCTGCATGGCATGACCCGGGTCATCACGACCTCACAATCGCTGGTCGGCATCGCCGGCAATTTCTCCGGCGGCACCAGCGCGTCGAAGACGTTCTTCGGCGTCGGCCTGATCGGCGCCGACCGGGAGCGTATGCACACCTGGAACGACTATGGCGCCGGCCGGGTTTACCCTCCTGACGACCGCTTGCTGGACCCCACAGCCGCCCGTGGCGTCATCGGCCGCGGCGTTGCCCGCATGCTCGGTCTGTGCGCCCAACTGCACGTGCCCAACTGCCCGGCGCCGGAGGCCAGACCCGCCCCGGAGGGCGCCGCCGCCCCGCTGGACCCGGGCCTGGCCGAGCTGGCACTTGGCGAACAAGGCCCGGCTCCGGACGCCAACGCAGCGCCGCGCATCGACCTGCTGTCCGCTACCGCGAACGGCGCGCCCAACATCGTCGGGTTAGAGGTCGCCGGAGTTGATATCCAATCAGTGAAAGAAATCGACGACAACTATATCGCGATGCCGTTGGCCCTGGCGCAGCAACTGGTTTACGGCCGGGGCACGCACAAAGTCACCGCCATAACCCTACAGCTTACCCATACCGCCGACTTGCCGGCCGCCAGGGCGCGCCTGACGGCGTTGATCGCCGAGAAACAACTGCCGCTGGAGGTCCGGGACTTCAAGGAAATGAACCCGTTCTTCACCCAGGTCGTCGGCATGTTCAGCGTGATCTTCCTGTTCCTGACCATCATCATGGGTGTGATCGTGCTGTTCGCCGTCGTCAACACGATGACCATGAACGTCATGGAACGCACGAACGAGATCGGCACGGTGCGCGCCATGGGCGTACGCCGGTCGGGCATCCGCCGCTTGTTTCTGCTTGAAGGCGCTTTACTGGGAGGCATGGGTGCGACGTTCGGCGTCGTGCTGGCATTTCTGGCAATCTGGGCGATCAACCATGGCGGCTTCGTCTGGACGCCGCCAGGCAATACCGATCCGGTGCCGTTCCTGCTCGCATGGCCGACACGGCCCGGCCTGCTGTTCGGCAGTTGGTTCGGCCTGGTGCTGGTGGCGACGCTGGCAACCGTTCCGCCGTCAAACCGCGCGGCCAAGAGCCGCATCGTGGATGCGCTGCGTCATGTTTGACGAGTGCCCGTCACCCACGCCTTTTCGCACGAACCGTCACGCCACATCTTGGTCAACAGGAACTGCCATGTTGAAGTTCGGTGCCGCCCTGCTCGTCTTGCTGGCATTCGCCGGCACGGCCGGCGCACAATCCGCGCACGATATCATCGCCGGGGCCGACCGGGTGCGAAACCCGTCGGAACCGTTTCGCACGACAACCACACTGACCGAATACGTGCGCAGCCAGCCGAAGGACCAGACAATCCTGGTGGTCTATTCGAAGGAAGACAAAGTAAGCGGCCAGTTTCGCAATCTGGTTCGCTATGTGGAACCTCCTCGTGACGCCGGAAAAATGGCGCTGCTGGATGGACAGAACCTGTGGTTCTACGATCCGGCGGCGAAATCGAGCGTCCGTATCTCCACCCAGCAACGACTGGTCGGTCAGGCAGCGATCGGCGACGTGCTGACGGTTAATTTCGCGGTCGATTACAACGGCACCATGCTGGCGGATGAAACGATCACCGACGCTGACAGAAAATCCAGGGATTGCTGGCATATGGATTTGCGGGCCGCGACGCCGACCGCCGTGTACAGCCGAGCGGAATACTGGGTCGAGAAAGGAACGTACCGTCCAATCAAGACGAAGTTCTGGTCCGATAGCGGGCGGGTTCTGAAGGCGCTTTACTATCGCGATTTCTCTCAACGACTGGGTGCCGACCGGCCCGGTTCCGCCGTCATCATCGATGCGGTGGATTCCACGCTGGTCACGACGGTGCGGTTCGGCGACGCTGCGTTCCAGGCGGTTCCGGATTTCTGGTTCCAACGCGACTATTTGCCCTGCCTGCGGCCTGAGTGATGGCGGCCTGCTTAGCTTCCCGGGCCGGACAAGCCGCATATGCATCAGCTTAAGCGGTGGACGGGGAGGATTTACCTATTCGTCATGGCTGGGCTTGGCCCGGCCACCCGGGACTTCCTGAGACGCCCCAAGCACAGTCCCGGGTGACCGGGCCGAGCCCGGTCATAACGGAGCGTGGAAAGCCACGTCCGGGGATAAATATTCCCGGCCGTCCAATTAAATTGATGTCTATGCGGAAAAGCCCGGTTATGACGAAAAAGGAACGTATTGGGATGATGTCCGGTAAAATCACCCTGCTGCTGGCCGGTCTGCTCATCACACCGGCCCTGGCGGATGATGACACCGACCTGGATCGGATTCCGACAGAAACAACCGTGGCAGCGGCCCCGACATCGTCGAAGAACGTCAATTATCTGGGCGATGCATTCCAGGCTTCCGGGCTGCGCAACAGTCTTCCGGTCGCGCTGCCGCCGCCCTCGCCGGCCAGTTGGGAGAATTGGCTGTTCCTCGACACACGCGACGAATGGCGCCTCGGCGACGATTGGCGGCTGAACTACAGTGGGCGGCTAAATGTCCGCACCGCCAACACGCTGCCATTTCCAGACCATGACAACGTCATCAACGAACTGCGCGAACTGTTCGTAGAATGGCAGCCGAACGAGAGCACCTGGGTCGAGGCCGGCCGCATCAACATCCGCAACGGCGTCGCCCTGGGCTTCAACCCGACCGACTTCTTCCGCCCCCGCACCGTCATCGATCCCCTCACCGCCGACCCCTCCGTCCTCCGAGAGGACCGGCTCGGTACCCTCATGATCTCCACCCAGACGCTATGGCGCTACGGTTCCGCGATGATGGCGTACGCGCCCAGGGTCACCCTGCCGACCGCGATCTACCTGCCGGCCAATGAACCGAGCTTCGATCCGGGACTGGACCGCACGAATGCGCAGGACCGGTTCCTGGCAAAAACCAGCCTGAATATTTCCGACGCCTTCAATCCGGAGCTGCTGTTCACCCATGCCGGCACGCGCAGCCAAATCGGCGCCAACCTGACCGCTCCGGCGGGCCATGATACGGTGCTGTACCTGGAATGGGCGGGCGGGGTGCGATCCGATCTGATCGCCGACGCTTTCCACTATGGCCGGACAACCGGCAGCCTGCCCGCATCGGTCAGTGCCTTGCTGCCAAACGATCCCGATGCCCGCTTCATGAATGACCTCTCGGCCGGATTGTCCTATGCGACTGAGAATCGCATGACGATCAACCTGGAATATCATTACCATCAGGCCGGATTTTCCTCCGCCGACTGGCACAACTGGTTTGCCGCCTCCGCCCGCCGCGGGTTCATCCCGGGGGTGAGTGCGGCACTCTGGTACATCCGCTCCTACGCGCAGGATCAGCAGGAGCCGATCGGCCAACATTCGGCGTTCCTGCGGCTGGACTGGCAGGATGCTTTCGTGAAGGATCTGGAACTGACCGCCCTGGCATCGATCGACCTGCAGGACGGCTCCGGCTTCATGCAGGCGAGCGCGGCATACAATCTGTCACGGGCCTGGACCCTCAGCGCACTGGCCAGCGCCAGCTACGGTGCCAGGGAATCGAACTACGGCACGCTGCCGGTGGCGGAGACCGTGCTGGTTCGGGCGATGCGCTATTTCTGAGCCGCGGCACCGTCAGGGCATAGTTGGCCCGGACAAGCCGGTCCATGACGATGAGGGGCGAGCGTCTGCATCAACAGCGGTTGGCACTAGATAGAGAGCCCGTCGGCTGCGCGGCGCATCCGCGTTCATTCCGATTATCCGTGTTCATCTGCCTTCAAAAATACGTCCTTCCAACGTTTCACCGCCCGCTAAGTCCATCAAAAAAAGGCGATCGCCCCGCGGGGCCTGCGCGCCAAACTTGACACAAACTAACTATAATGTTAGCAAAAAGACATGGAGCAAACGGCGCCAACCATGACCCGGCCTACCCCGCCCGATCCCGCACAGGACCGGGCCGGCCGCACCATCCCGAAGCGTCTTGCCGCCGTGCTGCATGTCGTGCGTGTCCTGCTCGGCCACGGCCGCCGTCTCGTTGTGACCGTCCCGAACCGCGCCGCCAACGTAGAATTCGCCATCCTGGCCGGGGTCTGCGGCACTTACACAGTGCCGACCATCCTCGCCCGGTTACAGCGCGGCATCCTGCGCGCCATGGCGTTGGAGCGTTACCTGCTCGCCCGCGCCGCAAAAGGCCGCGAGATTGGTTTCGTGTACCAGCGGGAGCGCCCGCCGGCCAAGCCGCCAGCCGAACCGCCAGACGGGCCGGCCGCTTCCGAGAAAGTGGCAAGCAAAGTCCCGGGTGAAAGACCCAAGCCGGGCGATCCCGGGGATGACGAAAGGGCGCCCAAGCGCCCCGCGTTCGATCCGGACGATCTGCGCATACCCACTCCCGAAGAACTCGACGCCGAGGTGCGCCGCCGGCCGGTCGGCCGCACCATTCTCTCGATCTGTATGGACCTCGCGGTCATTCCCGGCTTCTGCACCGGCGCCTTCTGGAACCAGATATCCAACACGCTCATCAACTATGGTGGCAGCTTCGCCACGCTGTTTAAAATGCGGGAACACCGCGAGACATCGTTTCAGAAAGAGCGGGACAAGAAGCCGGACACCTGGAACTTTGCCTGGAGGCATCCGGGGCCGGAGACGGTTCGCCAGGTGCTGGGATACATGATTGGCGAGGCGCTGATTTCGGACCCGTTCGATCCGTTACTGGCCACCGCTCCACCCTGACTGTCATCCTCCCGGACTTGCGTCGCACCCTCGGATTCCGGGGGCGCATGCGCGCGCCCGAGCCTAATCGGGATCAGGCGCGGTGATAGGCAGACCGTTTCGCGGTTTCACTCGATTGCCTCGTGACCCGCAACCGCCGGTATTCCATTTCCCCCACAAACCACTATAAGACATCCCTGATGTCGGGCCACCGGTTCCACCTGTCCGGGCTGTTCGCGGTGCTGCTGGCGCTGATGGCGCAGCTTGGAGCCGGCGCCAGCGTGCCGCGGTTCGATCCGGTCGGCATCGCCGGCGTTCTCTGCCACAGCGACGACGACAGTCCCGGCATGCCTTCGCAGACCCCCGCCCACACAGCGGACTGTCCGTTATGCCCACTCTGCATCACGTCGCACGTCCAGGCCACCGCGCTGCTGGCCGTCCCACCGGTCCTGATACCCCCGGCGGTCCTGGCTCTCGCACGCCCCGAACTGCCGCCGCCCGCCACCGCGCCGCCGGCCGCCCATCGCTCGCCCGGTCAGCCAAGGGCACCCCCGATCTACTCCTGAGCATATCCGCCGGTTCGTCCCGCACGAGCCGATTTATATCTGCTTCAGGAGTTCCTCCATGAAATCGCAATACCTGCTTGCCACGCTTGCCGCCGGCTCGATGGCGCTGACCCACCACGCCTATGCGCACGGCTTCGCCGGCGACCACATGTTCATCAGCACCCTGTTGATCGACGATCCCAACGTCGCCGATGAGGCGAGCATCCCAACGTTCCAGTTCCTGCCTCAGGATGCCGGCGGCGGGGCAACATCCTATAATTACAGTATGGGTTTCGAGTTCGATAAGCGCATCACCGAGAACTTTGGTTTCGCCATCAATGACGGATATTCCTGGTTGACTCAGCCGGGTGCGAAGACCGCGAACGGCTGGAACAACATCGAAATCACATTGAAATACAAACCCTACGTCAGCGCGGAACACGAATTCATGCTCTCGGTTGGTGTGACACGAGAACTGGCGCGATCCGGTGCGAATGGGAGCAACGGCGCGGCGCTGGGCAACGACGACAGCGGCACGACCAGTCCGACGATCTACTTCGGCAAGGGTTTCGGTGATCTGCCCATCGCGCCATTGCGCCCACTCGCCCTGACCGGAGAGCTTTCCTATGGCATTGCCGACAAAGGACTGAAGGTGGATCCGACCGGCACGCCCCTGAACAACGGCAACGCCAACGCCTGGAGCGGTGGGCTGTCGCTACAATACAGTTTGCGGTACCTGTCGTCGCAGGTGAAGGACTACGGCCTGCCCGACTTCGTCAACAAACTAACGCCGGTCGTGGAGTTGGCATGGTCCTCATCGGCCACCAAACCGAACCAAAGCCAAACGCAGTATTTGTGGGGGGTGGGGTTGAACTACACGGCCACCACGTACGCCTTCGGGCTGGAGGCCTTGGTTCCCGGCAACAGCGCCACGGGGACCCATTTGGGGGTGATCGCTCAGTTCCATCTATACTTCGATGACCTGTATCCGCACAGCCTTGGCAAACCGGTCGCCGAATGGTTCTGACCATGAGGACAATGCTGCTTTTGAGCGCCGCCGCCTGCCTGATCGGGCAGGCGGCGTTTGCCCATGCGTTCCTGGAGCGAGCGTCGCCAGCGGTGGGGTCGGAGGTGTCAGGATCTCCGCCGGCGTTGAACCTGACTTATACCGAACCTGTGGAGCCGTTGTTCAGCACCATCCGGGTCACCGATTCCAGCGGCATTCGCGTTGATGAGGGCAAACCGGCGACACAGGCCGACGGACTCGTCTTGTCGGTTAAACTGAAGCCGCTGCCTGCCGGTGTTTACGCGGTGGAGTGGCACGTCACCTCGGTCGATACCCACAAGACGGACGGGCACTTCACCTTCACGGTGAGGCCCTGAATGAACACGGTCGCGACATGGATGCCGTTGGTGCGCGGGCTGCATCTGGCCGCGACGATTTCTCTGCTGGGGACGGTCGGTTTCCTCGTTTGGATGCTGCCGGCGACAGTTGCCGTGCCGGCCCTGTTGCACCGCAGGCTGATCCGGTTGTGGTGGGGCAGTGGGATCATTGCGATGGTCGCGGGGGCCGCGTGGTTCACGCTGCAAGCCGCGGCCATCGCCGGTTCGGACAGCATACCGGAGGCGTTGAGCGCACTGCCTCTCGTCGCCGCGCACACGCGATATGGCATGGCGATGATGATCCGGTTGGGGTTGCTGTTGGTTGCAACGGGGGCGGCATATCTTTCTGTTATGGCGATCGGAATCCCATCCCACCCCGTCCTGCCGGGCGAAGGACCATCACACCCCGTCATGGCGGGCGAAGGCCCGGCATCCACGCCTGTCTTCCGCCCGTCCTCGACGGCAAAAAGACTCCTTCCACCCATCCTGGCTCTCGTCCTCACCGCCGTCGCCCTCGGTCTCCAGGGCATGATCGGGCATGCCGGAGCCACCGAGGGCATCACCGGAGAGGGCCTGGTCCTCTCCGAATCTCTCCATTTGTTCGCCGCCGGCCTCTGGCTCGGGGCCCTGCTTCCTCTTTGGCTCAGCGTGCGCGCCCTGCCCCCGACGGGAGCCGCCGCCATCTGCGAACGCTTCTCTCCGATCGGGCTGGCCTGCGTGCTGATCCTCGCCGGAACCGGCTTCGCCCAGGCGCTCCAGTTGATCGCCGGTGTGCCGGCCCTGTTCGGCACCCCGTATGGCCACATCGCGCTGCTGAAGATCGCTCTGTTCCTGCTCGCGCTAACCTTGGCCGCGATCAACCGCCTCGGCCTGACCGATCGCCTTGCGGCGCAAAGCCCGAACGCCCGCCGGGTCCTTCTCGCGTCGGTCGGCATCGAGACCAGTATCGGCCTGGCGCTGATCACCGCCGCCGCGTTCATGGCTTCCTCGGTCCCCGCCGCACACAGCACACCGGTTTGGCCGTTTTCCTGGCAATTCAGCCTGGTCACAGTGACCGAGGACGCTGATTTCCGGCAGGACGTCGTGGTCAGCCTGATCGCCATCGGCGCCGCAATCGTCATCCTGGCCGCCGCATTGCTGCGACAACGGTTGCGCCTGATCGCACTCGCCGTCCTGACGCTGGCGGTCGTGGTGCGCGGCGCCTCGCTGTCGCTGCTGACAGTGCCGGCCTACCCGACCAGCTTCCAGACATCGCCGACCGGTTTCGCCGCCACCGCGATCACCCGTGGCCAGGCCGTGTTCAACGCGAACTGTGTCGCCTGTCACGGCCCGAACGGCGACGGACACGGTCCCGCCGGCGCCGCGCTGCGGATCAAGCCCGCCGACCTGACCCTGCCGCATCTCTGGGAACACACCGACGGCGAGATGTTCTGGTGGCTGACGCACGGCATCGATGATCCTGACGGCGGCGTGGCGATGCCCGGCTTCGGTACCGTCCTGTCGCCGGATGATCGCTGGGCGCTGATCGACTATGTCCGAGCGCATAATGCCGGCGTGGCGATGCAGCAGGAAACGGGGTTCGATGGGCCGGTGCGGGCTCCCGCTTTTCCGGTGACCTGCAACGGAATCGGTGCGTCCAGTATGGCGGATCTGCAAGGCCAGCCGGTGCATGTCGTGACCAGCAATGCCGCCGAACCATCGGTGTCCCGGCGCTATGCGATCACGCTCGACCTGAACGACCGCGACACGCCCGCCACCGGGACCTGTGCCGCGGCGAATCAGGAGGCCCGGGCAGCCTTTGCGATTCTGGAAGGCGCGCCGCCGGACGCCCTTGCGGGATCGGATTTTTTGGTCGATCCCAACGGCTGGCTGCGCGCCGTCCACCGCGCCGGCACCCCCGGTGGATGGCCAACAGCCGATGCACTGATCGCCGCGATCGCCGTCATTCGCGCCCACCCGCTCAAGCAACTTACCGAGGGCCATCATGACCACCACCACTGATCCGAAAACCCCTTCGCCCCGCGTGCTGTATGCGACGCTGGGCCTGCTGCTCGCGGTCCTGCTGATCGGCGCGGGCGCCTTCATGTGGCTCGGCGGCAATGGCGGCAACGGCGCGCTGAGCATCGGCGGACCGTTCACGCTGGAGGACGGCGACGGCAAACCCGTCACCGACCGCGATTACCGGGGCAAGTACATGTTGGTTTATTTCGGCTACACTTTCTGCCCGGACGTCTGCCCGACGACGCTGAATGCGGTCGCCGACGCGATGGACAAGCTGGGTCCTGAAGCGGCCCGGGTGCAGCCGCTGTTCATCACCGTCGATCCGAAGCGGGACACGCCTGCCGTGGTCAAGCAATACGCCGCCGCGTTCGGTCCGAAGGTCCTGGGCCTGACAGGAACGGACGCCGAAATCGCCAAGGTGGCGAAGGAATACCGAGTCTATTACGCCGAACACCGCACCGGACCCGGCCCGAACGACTACTCGATGGATCACAGTTCGGTGCTGTACTTCATGAGTCCCAACGGCGGATTCATGGCGCCAATCCGAGCGGACCAGTCCGGCGAAGAGATTGCGGCGAGCCTGAGGAAACTGATGGGATGACGATCTGAGGTGTTATCGGCTCACCAATCCGGGTCCTACTTTAACGATGCCCCCGCATACCTTGCTACGATCTGTTATTGCCGGTGAGGTTGCGAACTCGCGGCCGTTCCAACATTGGGAGATTGCGAAGGCGCGAACATCAGCCGCGACACGTTCACGCGCCCAACGCAGAGGGTAACCCAACGCGTATTGGTCTTGCTGCGAACCAGGACGGGGACGAGTTCTTCACCCTCGTGGTTACCGCGTTTCAGCTGTTCTTGTACCTGTTGAGGCGTCGTCGCTGCATTGTCACCGACTCGCTCGATCACGTCGCCTGCCTTCAATTCCGCGCTTTCGGCCTGCGATCCTTCGGCGACTTCGTAGATCAGGACGCCGGCTTCGTCGCCCAAACCAAACTGCCGACGGCTTTCAGGGGTAATGTCCGCAAGCAGCATACCTGTGCCTTGGGCCTCGGCACGCTCTACGGCTGCCGGATCAGCCAGAAACTCGTTTCTAAGCATGGCCAAATTCGGCCATTGTTGACCAGTCACGGTCACGTCATGCTTGGCCCCCCCGCGCAAGATAGACAACGTCGCTGGCTGGCCAAGAGGTTTAACCACTAACTCCCGCAGGATGGCACGGGAATCGGACAATGCGTGCCCGTCAACCGCGGCGATGATGTCGCCCGGCGCGATCGACGCCAGGGCGGCCGGGCTGCCCCGATCCGTCGCGGTTACGACGGCGCCTCCGACATCCCGCTGGTGGAAGGCGGCGGCCAGGGACGGCGTCATGTCCTGTAGTTGCAGTCCGAACCAGTCCGGTGAGTCGGTTTCTGGATGACGCAGCCTTCCCCCGACGTAACTCACAACGTTGGACGGTATGGCGAAGCCAATGCCGATGGAACCCAACGCCTTGTTGTTGGAGGCCAGCGCGGTATTGATGCCCACGATGTCCCCGGCGCAATCCAGCAGCGGCCCGCCGGAATTCCCTGGATTGATCGCGGCATCCGTTTGAATGAGATTGTCCACCGGGCTGCGCATGAAGTCGCGGTTGACCGCACTTACGACGCCAGTCGTGACAGACGTGCCGATCCCGAAAGGATTACCCACCGCTACCACCGGCTGTCCGACCCGCAGCGAATCGCTATCAGCGAACCGGAGCGCCGGCAAGGGTCGACCGATGTCAACTTGGAGTAAGGCGAGATCCACGAGAACCGATGCCTGGATCAATTGCGCCGCCACCTCTGACCGATCGCTGAAATCGACCCGGATCTCGGCGGCACTCTGAATGACATGCCTGTTCGTGACGATGATTCCAGAGGGGTCGATGATCACGCCGGAGCCATCATTGATCTCCAGATGCTCTTTTCTGGAGCCGTCGTCACCGGTCTTTGTGACTACCTGGATGACGGAAATGTTAACGACTGCAGGAAGATTACGTGCAACAACACCCGCGGCGTCGCATCCATCGGGAGGGGCCGCGGCCCACGCTTCCGAAGCGATGATCGTTGCCTTGGCGATCATACCGGCCATGGCAAAAACCGAAGCCATAAATCGGGTGTGCCGTGGTTTTTCGGACACTCCAGCCCCCTTTCACTGGCGATGCAGGTTTGGTCATCAACACCGATCAGCCACAGATCTCGTATTAGTCCTGCTTACGCTACCCAATACCGCGCGTGGCCCGGCAATCCGCCAGGCCACGCGACGCGTTTATTGCTGCTTCTGCGAGCCTGTGCTCGCATTGCCGCCCTGGCGCTGGTCGGGGTGAGCCGACCCACCGCCGCCCATCAGACCGGGACCATTCGACGTAGTAGCAGACCCTGATTGGTATTGATTCGGCTGTGACGACCCTCCGCCGCCCATCAAACCGGGTGAGTACTGCTGCGATTTCGGCGGCTGCTGGGTCTGTTGGGCGATCACCATGTTGGTATCTGTGGACGCGGCCCAAGTCGCACCGGAGCCAAGGGCCAGCACGGCCGCGGTCGCAAGCATCAATGTTTTCATAACTTCTCTCCTTGCAGTACGGGGAGCGTCGCTATTTCCTCCGCCGTACAGTTCCATCCTGCACGCTAGCATCGGGAAGCGAGTTTCAAATGGGCGCGGGAGGTCATGTTTCAACCGTTGAATGTGTGACCGGACCATCAGGCAATCCCACACGCCAGCAATGGAATTTTAATGGAACACAAACGATTCCTCACAATCTTGGAAGGAACGCACTGTGTACGAGGCGGGCGGAATTTCGTCTCCGCCCCCGGTTCGGCTTCAATCATGATTACAACCCGTGGGCAATTCGACCTGTAAACGCCGGGTTGATATAACCGCCGCGCGACCCGTGACGATCGACGACTGGACGCGATACCGACAGAAGCGCGCGCAACCAAGCCTGCCTCTCCATGCACCTTCGTGTTCCTTTCTGACGCTCCGTGTTAGAACTTGGCTTGCTTCCTTCACTTCCCCGCGAACCCACCGCCGCCACCAGACAGCAAGCCAACTCGGCTCCGACGACTCTAATGGCTTTCCGGACGCCGCCATTAAGCTCTAGAACGCCCGCCTCCGTTCAAGGAAGAATCCCATGCTGCAAATGCCCCCCGCCGCTCCCGGCATGCGTGAAGACGAGATCGACACCCCTGCCCTGGTCATTGACCTGGATGCATTCGAGTCGAACCTCGACACCATGGCCGCCTTGCTGGCGCCGACCGGGGTGAAACTGCGCGCCCACGCCAAAACCCATAAATCCCCGATCATCGCCAGGATGCAGATGGCGCGCGGCGCCGTCGGCAACTGCGTGCAGAAGGTGACGGAGGCGGAAATCCTCGCCTGGGGCGGCATTCCCGACATCCTGGTCAGCAACGAAATCGTCGGCGCCGCCAAACTGGCTCGGCTGTGCGCGTTGTCCCGGATCGCCAAGGTCGCACTGTGCGCCGACGATGCCGGCCAGGTTGCCGCGATCGAGGCGGCCGCCGCCGATGCCGGTATCCGCATGAACGTGCTGGTGGAGATCGATGTCGGCGCCGCCCGCTGCGGCGTGCAGCCCGGCCCGGACGCGGTGGCGCTGGCGAAGCGGATCGCCGGCTCGAAGCACCTGATTTTCGGCGGTTTGCAGGCGTACCAGGGCAGCGCCCAGCACAAACGCACGCCGGTGGAACGGCGCACCCTGATCGGCAACGCGATCGATGCCTCCCGCCGCACCGTCGAGCAACTGAAGCAGCAAGGCCTGGAATGCGCCATCGTCGGCGGTGCCGGCACGGGAACGTTCCAGATCGAGTCGCACTCCGGCGTCTATACAGAGATGCAGGCGGGCAGCTACGTGTTCATGGACGCCGACTATGCCCGCAACCTGGATGAGGCCGGCCATTTCGTCAGCACCTTCCGCCACGCGTTGTTCGTGCTGTCTACGGTGATGAGCCAGGCGCAAACCGGCGTCGCCGCGCTGGACGCCGGGCACAAGGCGGTGGCGGTCGATTCCGGCATGCCGACGGTGTGGCAGCGGCCGGATCTGCGGTACACGGGCGCGTCGGACGAGCATGGCAAGCTGGAGTTCGGCAGTGAAACGATGGTGCCGAAGGTTGGCGAAAAGCTGCGGCTGGTGCCGGGACATTGCGATCCGACGGTGGACAAATTCGACTGGTATGTTGGCGTCCGTAACGGCCGCGTCGAATGCCTGTGGCCCGTCGCCGCTCGGGGTGGATTGAGCTAGGCGGCGGCCGATCCATTTCGGCCGCCGGGGATCGACTGGACGGTCTGGCAGGAGGCGAGAGATGAGCGAGGCTGCGCATCATAAACTGACCGCCGAAGCGTTTTATCAGTGGCTGTTGACCCGGAGCGAGGGCCGGTATGAGCTCGTGGACGGCGAACCAGTGATGATGGCTGGCGCTAACAACCGACATGATCGCATCGTGCGCAACGCCAGCCGTCACTTCGGCAACCACCTCGACGGACATCGCTGCCAGCCGTTTACCGCCGACATCTACGTTGCCATTCCAGCGGGGAACCGCCGCCAGTCCGATATGGGCGTCGATTGCGGCACGCCTGACGACATGTCGGTGGAGGCATCCGCACCCACACTTGTTCTGGAGGTGTTGTCTCCGACCACCCGAGCCATAGATCTCAACGAGAAGCTGGAAGAATACAAGACAGTCCCAACGTTGGAATACATCGTGCTGGTGGATACGGACCATCCGTTCGTTCGCGTTTATCGCCGCGCGCCAGACCGTGGCTGGACTGGCGATAAAGTGGCCGGGATGGACGCGACCCTCGATTTGCCGCTGTTCGACTTCCGCCTGCCGCTCTCCGATCTGTACGCGGGCCTGACGTTCCGTCCACGTCCCCGGCTGGTCGATCCGGAAGATACCGAGACGAAATCCTCTCTCTGAGTAAGGCCTGGCGCGGAGCGGCCCGCGGCTTTCTATGGGGAGTACACACCGATGGCTGGCCTGCCGGACTGCGCGAACATTCGGACACCAACGGGCGTTGACGGTGACACACATCGACCGGCTCTGCGTCGTCTTGGTGCGCGAAGAAGGCGCACGATCCACGTCTTCATTTCAACCATAACGGACGCGCACAGACTGCCCGGCTACCCCGCCCTGGCACTCTCGCGACCCTCCGCGGCCGATGCCCGCCCCACCGCAAGCGCTCTGGCCAAAAACAATCCGGCCATATCCCCGGACGGACCCGTTGCCCCCGATCCTCCAGCCTCGGGGTGCCGAGCGCGCGCGCTCATCCGCGTCTCAAAAGCCACGCCCTGAGAATTCGTCCCATCCATCGAGACATCCTCCTCAATCTCCGCCGCCCCATCCGGCGCCGCCGCGGGCCGAACCGCCTCTGCCGGTTTGACGCGTGCATCAGCCACCGCCAGCATCAACCGCTCGTTCAAAAACTGAGTCCACGAATCCGCCTTCGCCGCGGCCTCGCTGGTTTCCCGCTTCTGGCGGATCGACTGCACCCGCATCAGGCGTCCGTGCACCGACAGCGAGGTCCGCAGCATCGACCCGTACTGAGCATTCAGCCGGATCACCAACCCGACGTCGCCCTCGTGTTCACGGACCAGCCGCAACATCTCCTCGGCCTGCGCCCGCGCGGCGATGCAGTGGGCGGCGAGATCGATCTCATTCGCGCCCACCGGCAGCAGTGCCGCCGCTTTGGCAATGGCGGCATGATCGCGGGCGCGGAGTGCCTCGGGCGAGCCATTCAGCGGCGGCGGCAACAGGCCCACCAGCGTATAAATGAGCTGGTGATACAGGAACGGGAAGGGATCGTCGGCCGGGTGCGGTGGGGGTGAGGTTTCCATTCCTCTATGGTAAATTAATTTAGGAAACAAGTCAAGAATCATTGCTGCGCTTGCCACCACCGTCTCGCCACTCCCGTCATGCCACTCCCGTCATGCCACTCCCGTCATGGCGGGCGAAGGCCCGCCATCCACGTCTTTTTGTAGTCCGGCCCCCCCAGACCCCGCCTGCCCAATCGAGAACCGCCACACCAACTCAATGGCGAATGACCGGCCCGTCCGCTTATGATACCATCAACCGGTCCTGGAGGACTCCCATGCACCGCGCGGCCCCCGGCACGGACGGTTACTACTCTCGCGAGGCGTTCAGGCGCTGGTACGACGCCCAACCGAGCGGCCGTTACGAACGCGTGGATGGCCGGATCGTGGGGATGGCACCCGAACGCGGCGCGCACCTGCGCGTGAAGGGAGCGATCTACAAAGCGCTGGACCGCGCGGTGACCCTCGCTGGCGTGCCGTGCCAGGCACTGCCCGATGGCGCGACGGTCGAAACCGGCGACAGCGACTACGAACCCGACGCCCTGGTGAATTGCGGGGCGCCTATGGCCGACGACGCGGTCGCGGCCCCCTGCCCCGTGATCATTGTCGAGGTCCTCTCGCCCGGCACGGCATCGACCGATACTGGCGGCAAGCTGGCCGATTATTTTCGGATTCCATCCGTCGCGCACTATCTGATTGTGCATCCGACCCGGCGGACGGTCACCCATCACCGCAGGACGGACGCCGGATCGTCTCAGCCGTGTCTTCAGCGAATACACGACCGATTCTGACGGACGCGACGCGTTGCTGCTGACGATCATGCTGCGCACCGACAAGGCGAAAGAGGTCAACGGCGACTCCGCATTGGACACCATCGTCCGGGTCCACAACGATCTCGAGCGTGCCGGCGAAGAGCAAGCGGTGATTACCGAATTTGCCACCGAAGCCGAATTGGAGGACGAACTGGAAGCGGATGCCGATTCTGAATCCTGATCATCTGTTCGATCAGGCCGACAGATTGGCCGCCGCACCCGCGTCGGGCCGGCCCAGGCAGGTTGATTTGCGGCGCGCGATTTCGAAGTGCCTGGTACGGCGTCTTCCATTTCACAATGGCCGCTCTGGCCGACGAAGTCGTCGGTGTCAGCCCACGCTCCAGCAGCCGGTACGGGCTGGTTTACCGCAGCTCGACCATCGGACTTTGAGGAATATCCGCGGCGATATCGCGAAACAAACCCCGCCCCGGCGATTGGCTCCCTACCTGCCACTCGATGGCTTCGGGGCCGACATCCAGGCATTTGCGAGGACCACGATCGACCTTCAGGAGAAGCGGCACCGAGCGGACTATAATCCGGAGCCGCGATACCGTTCGTCTGAGGCGACGCTGGCGATTGGCTATGCCCGAAGCGCGGTCCGGCATTTCGGCCGAGCCAGCCAGGAGCGGAAGAAAGCCTTTCTGACCCTCCTGCTTTGCCCGCCGCGGTAGCGACGGTTACGCGCGACGGCTACGGTTTTACCAGGCCTAAGCGCGCTGGCGTTTGAAGCGATGTTTGTGCTGTTACCGGGCTGGACCGGCGGGGTGGCGAGGCGACATGAATGGGGTTAGGCGGCGTTTCGGACGATCCATTGACAGATTCGCGTAAAATGCGTAAAATACGCCTTTAGGAGAATGTTATGCGTGAAGTCCCAGCGACAGAATTCACTCGCAACTTCGGCCAGTATCGGGAAATCGCTCAGCGCGAGCCGATCGCTGTGACCAGTCATGGACGGGCTACGGGGTATTTCATATCCACCGTGGAATATGAGGCGTTGCAGCGCCTCAAGGGGTTCGGCCGGCGAAGCAGGGCGGTGGCCGATATGACGGGAGACGAAATCGAGCAAATGGCGGCTGGCCGCATGTCTCCCGAACACGATCACCTCAATAGCCTGCTGGATCAGGAATAACGCGTCTGTTGCAAAAATCCCGTAATAGTCGCCTGATCCGCTAAAGGTCCCGCTAACAGTGGTCAGTTACGTGATGATGTATGTCCATACCTGACCCCCAGCTTGGCCTGGTCCTTTCCTATTCCTATCTCTGGCATCACGAACATCGCGCCGGTCGGGAAGAGGGCGTGAAAAACCGCCCGTGCGTCATCGTGCTTGCCGTGCTGCGTCCTGATGGCGGCAACACCATAGTCAGGGTGGCGCCCGTGACCCATAGCGCGCCCGATAACCTGGCAACAGCATTTGAATTGCCCGCGGCGGTCAAGCGGCATCTCGGCCTGGACGGGGAGCGGTCGTGGGTCATCCTCGACGAGGTGAACGAATTTGGCTGGCCCGGTTTCGACCTCCAGCCTGTTCCGCGTTTACCGAACAGCTTTGCCTACGGCTTCCTGCCACCCCGCCTGTTCGACCAGCTTCTGGCGAAGCTCACGGGCGTCTGGACCCTCGGGCTGGGCAAAGCCACACCGCGAGACTGAAACTACGCCCGAGTTTCGGTTGTATCTTGCGGGAATTCCAAGCCGTTGATTTCGCTGGATCCATCCGGAACCGTCAAAGTCTTGAATTACGGAACATGAAACCGCGCCACCCGCGGTGTGGTTTCCGCCGCGCGAGGGGGCGCTATCCATAACGCTCATGCCTCAACGTCGCCACGCAGCAGCGCGTCGATAAAGCCGCCCTCAAATGTCCCGTTGGCCCGCATGGTTTCAACCGGCGTCACAAGCGTTGGCTCCAGATGGCTTCGCCTGGACAGGTACCGGGTATTGGCCTCCGAGAAACGCCGTATCGCTTCAGGATTGTGCGACGTGACGATCAGTTGCCCGCTGTCCGCGAACGCCTTCCGCAGAGCCGTAACGGAATGCCCGACCTCGTCAGGCGCCAGGAAATTGTCGGGCTCATCCCAATAGCAAAGCACCGGCCCATGCGCCGTATTCGCCGCGATCGTCAGGGCAAATATGACGAAACATTTCTCCCCGTCCGAGAGATTTTCAAGAGCAAGCCTCGCACTGCGGCGGTCTTTCCGGAAATGGAATTCCAGGCTCCTGATCTCCCGGCCGAAACTCTTATTCGTTATTTCCTTGAAATCAGGCATCACCTGAACAAGATAGTCGCTGATCCGCGTATAGCTTTGCGGGGAGGCCGTCACCATGTCCGAAAACCACGCGCCGATGTTCGTCACCTGAGGATCCGGCCCATTGGTGTGCGTCGTCGCCGGTTCCGAATGGCCTGTCGCAAGGCTCGGTACCGGCCGGAGGATCAACATCGTCGCAAGCCACCGCTTGAAAACGGCCAACGGGTCATCGTGACTCAGTTCCTGGATGATCGGCAGGGCGACAAGGTGCCAATCGATCCGAAACGCGGTGTCCGCGGCCAGCCCGGTGCGCGCGAGCCGCACCTCCGCCAACGACCGCGTAAAGATCGCCTCTCCATCCACGGCCAGTGTCTCTTCGCAGACGCGCAGTTCCCGCCATCCCGCCGGGAAATCAAAGGCCACCGCATAGGTATAGTTTCTGCCGGCCAATGTCACCTCGACTTCGAACCGCACCGGCACATCCGCGCGCCAGATCCGATGGTTTGACGAGGTCTCCGACGCGGTTCGCACCCCGCGCGAGGCCCTGCAAGACTTCCAGTGCCGTCCCGACGGTCGTTTTGCCCGCGCCATTGCGGCCGATCAGAAGGACGGACGAAAGTCCTCCGAGCAGCAGCTCAAAATTTTCGAAGCAGCGGAAATTGTTGACATACAGTCGATTGAGCATGGGCCTGCTATAGCACGTTTGCCCGCTCCCCACCAATAACAGTCAGTCCGACCAAAGTCCGCTCCACGCGAGGCCCGGCCCGACCGGTCACCCCGCCAACCGCATCGGCAACATCAGACGGCTGTTCTGGTTTGTGCCGCCCGAAGTCAATGCCAACGCGAACTGGTATGACTTTCAGCGGAGACGGGGTTTTCTCCGGGCGTTCGCTGAGGTCATGGCGGGCGATTGCCCGCCATGACAAGCCGATAGAATTACAACTTAACCCTTACCCCCGCCAGCACAGTCGGCCCCGGCGTTTGGAAACCATTCACCGGTTCAAACCGCGAGTCGAAAATATTCCATCCGTTCGCATACAGCTCAATCCGCGGCGTCACAGTATAACTGGCACCGACATTGGCGATCAGCCCGTGCTGGCCAATCCCGTAACCGATCCCATTACCGCTGTTGTCATACAGATAGTCATGCGCCGAACCTGTATAGATAATCGTCCCGACGAACCGCAACCCGGCCATCGGACGGATCGTCACGTCGAACGAAGCCTCGTTCTGCGGCCGGCGCAGCAGTTGTGAGCCCTCCGAGGCCGGCTGACCGACCGAGGTCGTATCCAGCACAGTATAGGCCGCACGCAGGTCCAGCCATTGCGCCGGACGCACCGTCGCCTCGGTTTCCACGCCATGCACATGCGCCGAACCGAGGTTGATCTCTGTATCGACCGGTGAATAGATACCGGCGATCAGGTTGCGGACGCGCTGATCGAAATACGTGGCGCCGACGGTGGCGAAATCGGCCCGCTCCGCCGCCGGGATGTCGGTCGTGAATCCGGCCTCCCAACCCTGCGATTGTTCCGGCTTCAGGTTGGGATTGCCAACATAGCCGAATGAATCCACTCCGTAGCGATCGAACAGGGACGGTGCCCGGTATCCGGTTCCATAGGACAGTTTCAGATGGGTCGCGATCTCCTTCAGATCGTAAACCCCACCCAGACGCCAGGTCGCCGGGGCATTGTTGTCCACCCAGTCCTGCCGGACCTGCCCGGTCACGGCCAGACGCTGCAGCACCGTCGTCTGCAATCCGGCAAAGACCGCCTGATCGGTCATCGAGGCGGCGGCGGACTCCGCGAACGGAAACCCGCCGTAATTGTCGTTGGTGCGGACTTTGATCGTATCGCCGGTGTATTCGTAGCCGAATGTCATAGCGCTGTCGGACAGCCCCGGGACGGTGATCCATTTGTCCAAATGCAGGGTATTGTTCCACTGCGCATCGGTTCGATACGAATGATACCGGTCATCGGACGACGTCTGGTTCGGATCGGCTGCCGCCAGCGGCTCCTGATAGCGCCGGTCGTCCTGCAACTGGCCAACGAAGACGCTGCTCTCCAACTGACCGTCGAACAGATGCGTCGTGCCACCGATCCGCCCGAGCAGGGAGGCGGTCCGGCCGTTGGAGTTGGATTCGTCGAAGGTCGGGGTGCCCAAGGTATTGTAGCCGAAATCGGCCGTGTTTGCCCGAGCGAACAGCGACAGCCGGGTTCCCTCCACCGGCGTGTAACCCAGGTTCAGGGTGATGATCCGGTCACGAAACCCTTCGCGGACACCGGTATAGGACCCCTCGCGCTGCGGATTGGCATCGTAGCCGCGCTGCGACTGCGATTCGGCGGTCAACGCATAATCGATCGGCCCCTGCATGCCGCTGGCGGTGACGCTGCCGCGGATCAAGGCCGGATAGCCGCCGGCCAGATCGCCGCTCCAATGCAATCCGGGTTCGGTGCCGCGGCGAGAAATCAGGTTGATCACGCCGCCGATCGCGCCGGAGCCGTAGAGGGCGGCCATCGGACCACGCACGATCTCAATCCGGTCGATGTCCGACAGCGTGTCAGTGCCGAAATTGAAGGCACCCGTGGCTTCCGAGGCATCGGTAACCGGCATGCCGTCGCGCAAGACAAGGACGTGGTCCGAATTGGTGCCACGAATGAACACGCTCGCCTGACCGCCGGGACCGCCGGATTGACTGACATGCACGCCCGGGACATCGGACAGCGCCTGGGTCAGGGTGTTGTAGCCGTGCTCCTCGATCGCCGCTCGGTCGATCACCGTGACCCCGGCGGCGATGGATGAAGCGGCGGTTGGAATCCGCGTCGCCGTCACGACCGTTTCGGGAATCGTCAAAGGCAGATCGTCGGCTCTCGCCCCGGTCACCGGGGACAGCATCGTCGTTGATAACAGGCTTAAAACCGTCAAAGCGCTGATTTGGCGCATACGGGTACTCCATCGACCAAGTGTCGATTGCTCGCCTACGGGTTTCTCCCCGACGCTCCGGTTCACCTCGCCCGGCGCACGCGCGCAGTCTCGATGCCGGCCGGTCTCCTGGCTCGCGGGTATTTGCTCCGGGTCCGCCTTCTCGTCCCGGAGGACAATGGCGTTTGGACCTGGCTATCCGCTTACAGTTGCGAGGGCAGCCGCCTGTCGGCGTTCCCGTTTCAGCCCTTGCGGGCCACCGGCATCTGGCGCGGTCTCTAACGCATTGCCATCGGCCTGTCAGGTCCCGAAATGCCGCTTTAGCCGGGCGATCGCCTCCGCCAGGATTTCCTCCCGCTTACAAAACGCAAACCGGGCGTAATGCCGAGGCGCATCCGGCCCGTCATAGAATGCCGAAACCGGGATCGCGGTCACCCCGGCGTGCTGTGTGATGTGGCGGCAGAACGCGACATCGTCGCCTTTGAACCCCAGCGGGGTAAAATCCGTCGTGATGAAATACGTGCCCTGCGCCGGCAGCACGCCAAACCCGATTGAGGCCAACCCGTCCGCCAACTGATTCCGCCGCGCCTGCAACCCGTCCGACAGCGAGGCGAAATACGCATCGTCCTTCGCCAACCCCATCGCGACCGCCCGCTGCAAATTGGGCGCGGTGGTGAAGGTCAGGTTTTGGTGCGCCTTCTGGATCAAGGGCGTCAGCGCCGCCGCCGCCGTCACATAGCCGACCTTCCATCCGGTCAAAGAAAACGTCTTGCCGGCGCTGCCGATCCGCATCGTCCGCTGCCGCATCCCCGGCAGCGCCATCAGCGGGATGTGCGGCAAGCCGTCGAAGATCAGGTGTTCGTACACCTCGTCGCAGATCGCATAGGTGTCGTGCCGCTCCACCAGGCCGGCGATGAACCCAAGTTCGTCCGCGGTGAACACTTTTCCGGTCGGATTCATCGGCGAGTTGAACAGGATCGCCTTGGTCTTCGGCCCGAACGCGGCGGCCAGTTCGGCCCGCGGCAAATCCCACAGCGGCGGCGTCAAACAGACAATCCGGGGAATCGCCCCCAACAGCCGCACCGCTGGCACATAAGTATCGTACAGCGGCTCGATCAACACGACCTCATCGCCGGGATCGACCACCGCCATCAGGCTGGCGATAATCGCCTCGGTGGCGCCGGAGGTGACCGTGACCTCTTTCGCCCAATCGACGTCCAGCCCGTAAAAGCGCCGGTTCGACGCGGCGACCGCCTGACGCAGTTCGGGAACACCCGGCATCGGCGGATATTGGTTGCGGCTGTCTTTCAGTGCGTCGGCCGCGGCCTGGATCACATCGGCCGGCCCCTCGGTATCCGGAAACCCCTGCCCGAGGTTGATCGACCGATGCTCGTTCGCCAACGCCGACATCACCGAAAAGATGGTGGTGCCGATCGACCCCAAATAGGTGTTGGTTCCACGCATCGATGGTCCTCCGACGTATTCACTCGCAAGCGGCACGAGATATCGTTCACCGGGGTCCGTGGGAAGGGGAACGATGCGGCGTACAGAATCACTCCAACATCTGCTCAAAAAGCGGGCGACCTGCATCCATTTCAACTGCGCAAATACGCGCCAGTCTGACGGCTGGCGTTCGGGCGGGACGCAGCGGCGGGTCGGGCCGGCCAGGCTCCCGGGACACCGCAGGACTTGCCACTGAGGAAAAACGAGGCTCGCATCCACCAACGGCGAGAAACACAACGAATTGCACCCCGCCCTTGCCCGGCAGCCCGGCGAAAGATCCTGCGGCGCCACCACTACGTAACCTTCCTCGTTGCCGGTTGGCACGCCACATGCAAATCTATGGCACTGTTCATGCCGCTGACATCATCGAAGCGAAACGGGCAGACTGAACTTAGTGGGAGGCCCGGCTAAACCGGGCTTGATGAACATGAAAAAGATCGAAGCCGTCATCAAGCCGTTCAAACTCGATGAAGTGAAAGAAGCGCTGCACGAGGTTGGACTGCAAGGCATCACCGTGGTGGAAGCCAAGGGATTTGGCCGTCAGAAAGGCCATACCGAACTTTACCGCGGCGCCGAATACGTCGTTGATTTTCTGCCAAAGGTGAAGATCGAGGTCATCTGTGAGGATGCCGTGGTCGAACGCGCGGTGGAAGCCATCGTCAACGCCGCACGCACCGGCCGTATCGGCGACGGCAAGATCTTCATTTCCTCGATCGAGGAAGTGATCCGGATTCGCACGGGCGAACGTGGGGAGGACGCGATCTAGGGCTGCTGCGTTCGTAACCGGCGCCGACACCGCGCCGGTTCAAACGCGCCAGTCCGGTCAAAATTCCAGTTCATTCAACTTCCGGCCCCGGCTGAAACAGCCCAAACAGGGCCGGCTCAAGATGTCCCGCACGATGCGGGACTTTAACCTGCCGCGTCCCGTGACGGGTGGGATTTGCGGCAACCAGATAGATAACGGGGACAACAGGTATGGCGAAGAAGCCGGCAGCAGCCGCAGCACCAGCGATGAGCGACGACGTGAGCAAGGTGCTCCAGATGCTCAGCGACAATTCCGTGGAATACGTGGACCTGCGGTTCACCGATCCCCGCGGTAAGTGGCAGCACACAGCACAGCACATCTCCACCATGGGCGAAGATGCATTCCGTGACGGGATCATGTTCGACGGCTCCTCGATCGCCGGCTGGAAGGCGATTAACGAGAGCGACATGATCCTGATGCCGGATGCATCGACAGCGGTGATGGATCCGTTCTCGGCCAAGCCCAGCATGATCATTTTCTGCGACATTATCGAACCCTCGACCGGCCAGTTCTACGCCCGCGATCCGCGTGCGACCGCCAAGCTGTGCGAAGCCTATGTCAAGGCCAGCGGCATCGGCGACACCGTGTCGATCGGCGCGGAAGCCGAGTTCTTCATCTTCGACAGCGTGAAGTTCGGCACCGGCGGCAATTTCGGCCACTTCTCGGTCGATAGCATCGAGGGTCCCGGCTCTTCGATGAAGGATTACCCGGAAGGCAACATGGGTCACCGTCCGTCCGTCAAGGGCGGCTATTTCCCGGTTCCGCCGGTCGATGGCGACAGTGATCTGCGCGCCGAAATGCTCTCCACGATGGGCGAGATGGGCCTGCCGATCGAGAAGCATCACCACGAAGTGGCACAGTCGCAGCACGAACTTGGCACCAAGTTCGCCACGCTGACGAAGATGGCCGACCAGATGCAGATCTATAAGTACTGCGTCCATAACGTTGCCCACAGCTACGGCAAGACCGCGACGTTCATGCCGAAGCCGGTCTATGGCGACAACGGTTCGGGCATGCACACGCATATCTCCATTTGGAAGGCCGGCAAGCCGTTGTTCGCCGGTAACGGATATGCCGATCTGTCTGAGATGTGCCTGTATGCCATTGGCGGCATCATCAAGCATGCCAAGGCGATCAACGCGTTCTCCAATCCCTCGACCAACAGCTACAAGCGGTTGATCCCGGGCTTCGAAGCGCCGGTGTTGCTGGCCTACTCCGCCCGTAACCGGTCGGCATCGTGCCGCATCCCTTACACCACCAATCCGAAGGCGAAGCGCGTTGAGGTTCGGTTCCCTGACCCGAGCTGCAATCCGTATCTGTCGTATTCGGCGATCACGATGGCGGCGTTGGATGGGATCAAGAACAAGATCCACCCCGGCGATCCGATGGACAAGGATCTGTACGACCTGCCGCCGGACGAACTGAAGGGCATCCCGACGGTTTGCGGCAGCCTGCGCGAAGCTTTGGGCGCTCTGGCCGCCGACCACGACTTCCTGCTTGAGGGCGACGTGTTCAGCAAGGAGCAGATTGAGAGCTATATCGAACTGAAATGGGCCGAGGTGTATCGTTTCGAACACACCCCGCACCCGGTTGAGTTCGAGATGTATTACTCGGTCTGAACCACCGAGGCCGACAGGAAACCCCGCCGTGTTACACGGCGGGGTTTTTTTATGTCCGGTGCGCGGCTTCAAACCTACAGTGATAAACCCCAGTTTATTTCATTCCCGTGACACTGTGGCAGGAGCGAGCAATTGCTCACTTAATGGGCAAATTCACCTCGCGAAGTCCGGTATCGATCTAGGAAACAACCCGTCACCCGTCGAAATCACGTTGGCACGATTGTTGAAAAGTAATCTTGGCGTCTGGCCGTTGCTCGCC
This sequence comes from uncultured Rhodopila sp., assembly GCA_903932145.1. Classification (GTDB taxonomy): domain Bacteria; phylum Pseudomonadota; class Alphaproteobacteria; order Acetobacterales; family Acetobacteraceae; genus Rhodopila. The sequence continues at coordinate 130,323 of CAIZFE010000048.1, forward strand.
ATGGCGGCGTGACCAAACGACAGACAGGATTTCGAGACATGCAGCCTTCCCATAACACCAACGGCAGATCGGAGAACCGGCCAACATGAAACTCATCATGGCCATCATCAAGCCCTTCAAGCTTGACGACGTGCGAGAGGCATTGACCCCGCTCGGGGTGCAAGGTCTGACCGTTTCTGAAGTGAAAGGATTTGGCCGCCAGAAAGGCCAGACCGAAATCTACCGCGGCGCGGAATACCACGTCAGTTTCCTGCCCAAAATCAAGATCGAAGTCGTGGTCGGGGCGGATCTGGCTGACCAGGTTATCGAGGCGATCGCCAAGGCTGCACACACCGGCAAGATCGGTGACGGCAAGATTTTCGTCATGGATATCGAACGCGCCATGCGGATTCGCACGGGCGAAGTCGATGCCGAAGCGTTGTAAACCAAAAACTCTCAGGGATATATGACTATGAAGAAACCCCGCCTTGCATGGGGACTGAGCGCGCTGTTCTTCGCTCTGTTGCTCGCGCTGCCGGCGTTCGCCGATGATGCCCCCGCCGCGGCCGCCGCGGCTGCTGCCGCCGTGCCCGCCAGTCCGCCGAAGATCGACACCGGCGACACCGCGTGGATGCTGACCAGCACCGCGCTGGTGCTGCTGATGACCATTCCGGGCCTGGCGCTGTTCTATGCCGGTATGGTGCGTAAAAAGAACCTGCTGGCGACGATGATGCAGTCCTTCGCGATCTGCTGCATCGTGACGCTGGTCTGGGTTGTTGCCGGCTATTCCATCGCCTTCACCAACGGCAATGCCTACATGGGTGACTTCTCGCGCGTCATGCTGAACGGCATTGGCGCAGGCATCAGCAAGGGCAGCGATATCGCCTTCACGCTGGGCGCCGGCACCGATGCGGCGGCGGTCCAAACCGTTCCCGAATCCGTCTATATGATGTTCCAGATGACCTTCGCGATCATCACCCCGGCACTGATCGCCGGTGCGTTCGCCGATCGCATGAAGTTCTCCGCCCTGTGTATCTTCATCACACTGTGGTCGTTGCTGGTTTACTCGCCGATCGCCCATTGGGTGTGGGCGCCGACCGGTTGGGCCTCGCAGATGGGCGTGCTCGACTTCGCGGGCGGCACCGTCGTGCATATCAACGCTGGCGTCGCCGGCCTTGTGTGCGCCCTGGTCCTCGGCAAGCGCGTCGGTTACGGCAGCGACAACATGGCACCGTTCAACCTGTCCTATGCGGTCATCGGCGCCTCCCTGTTGTGGGTGGGCTGGTTCGGCTTCAACGCGGGTTCCGCGGTGGGCGCCAACGGCCGCGCCGGCATGGCGATGACGGTCACGCAGATCGCCACC
>CAIZFE010000049.1 GCA_903932145.1 uncultured Rhodopila sp.
CGGGTGCTTTGTCGAACCAAGGAACATGGCTCAGTCAGCAAGATGACCCTTGCCGAGTAGGCCAGGCGCCGGATACTGTTTCTTGCCCAATGGTGGGTGAGACTGAAAACGCCTCACACACAGAAAAGCTGACACTCCCTGTTGGGTGCCCATTTCTTTAACGATGTCAGCACCCGAATCGCTGGATCCATCGTCCACAACGATGATCTCATCGGGCGGCAAGGTCTGATCGAAAACGCTCCTGATGGCTTCCCGAATAAATCGGGCACCATTGTACAGCGGAATGACCACCGTGATAAACAATACGTCCCGCAGCGGATAGGGTTTCGGTTTCAGAGAAATCTGCCGTTCGAGAAAATCGATCTCCTCGAGACATGCTTCCGCCCCGGCAATGTCACCCTGGCGAAACGCGATACGGGCCTGAGCAGCGATATGCGACAAAAACCGAGGTGCGATCAGATCGCGCGCGTAGAAACGGGAGCAATCCGGCTCGTCAGGAAACGTGGCGAGCAGCTTACGGGCTAACAATTTAGAGGCATCAGCCCGAGCGGCGCGGTCGGCGACGCCGGGCGGGTAAACTCGCCATTGTCCTGATGGTCGATCGATAAACACATTCCGATATCCGGCGTGAAACAAGCGGAGGAACAGATCTTCACACTCAAAGCCGCTCAGGCGTTCATCAAATCCGCCGACCTTATCAAAGGCCGATCGGGAGATCATGGAGGCTGACGGTACGATCAGCATGTCGGCCGCCAGGCATTTCCCTAATTGCCGTTTTGGATGTTCAACCGAACAGGTTGACAACACCGACCTGGTTCGCAAGTGCCCGTCTTCGGTAATTTCATCGAGATCGCTGTAGGACCAGCCCGGAGCGCCTTCCGCTTCGTCTAGGAATGTATGGGAAAGGTCGCGAAGATGGTGTGGATACCAAATATCGTCCTGATCCAGGAACGCGATGAGAGTGCCGCTGGCCTGTTGAACTCCAAAATTGCGCGCGGAAGCCTGCCCGCCTCTCGGCTTGTGCAATAGGACAAGACGATGAACCCCCGGGTAGGCAGCCACCGCGGCACAACTGTCGTCAGTTGTGCCATCGTCAACGACAATCACCTCGAGTGGATCGATACTCTGCGCGAATACGCTGTCGAGAGCTTTCGTGACGAACCGCGCATGATTGGAAAGCGGGATAATTACCGAAATAGTCATACTTGCCGTGTTCATTCTCGACAGATATCATATGCTCATCGTTCTCCCAACCGTGATTATGGCGCGTTTGCCGCTGCCCGAATAAACGGAGAGCGACGAGTGAACTCCCAAAAGAGGCGGGTCGAATAGCGACAACCTCCTGCCGTGTAATCGCTTGCGACGGTGTATATTCGGTCCCGTGTGACGTTTTCGAGAATGTACAACCAGAAGTCGTTTTTCGGTTGCGGGCCGAAGCCGGCCACGCCGCCGAGCGTCAGCCGATTGACCCGTGGTTGTGGCATAGCGCCCCAACATATGTTTGAGGGCAGAGAATCATGGCGCCCACCTACCCAAACCCTAAAGTTATCGGATCGCTCCCATTTCTTGCCGAATTTTTAGGAACTCTCCTCTCGACGTGATCGCCGGATGCCCCTAGGCTTCGAAGAGGCTAATGCCCACTAAAACAATAAACACGCACAGGGAACGACAAGATGACATCACCGACGCTGCCGGCTATCCGTCGCCGTACACTTATCAAATCCAGCCTGGCGGTCGCGGCGCTGAGCGCGCCGCCGATCATCAGCGCGCGCGGGGAAGTCCCGGTTCGCATCGGCATGGTCGATCCGTTGACCGGGACGCTGTCCGCCCTCGCCGTCAGCGAGGTCGAAGGCGCCAAGTATACTGTCGAACGGCTGAACAAAAGGAACGGCATCCTCGGCCGTCAGGTTGAGCTTCTGGTCGAGGATTCCGCCAACGACGTCGGCACGGGTGTGCAAAAGACCCGTAAACTGATTGAGCGCGACAAGGTCGATGTGATCCTGGGCGACGTGAACTCCGGCATTGCCTACGCCATGATGGGCGTGACCAGTGAGCTAAAGGTCTTCCACATGGTGCCCGGCGGTCATACCGATCCGATCACCGGCGCTGATTGTAAGTGGAACACGTTCCGTGTTTGCAACACAACGGCGATGGACGCCGCCGCCGTCACCGGGGAACTGGTAAAGCGTTTCGGCAAGAAGTTCTTCTTCGTGACGCCGGATTATGCCTATGGCCATACGCTTCAGGCCAACTTCATCAAGAACCTGAAGGCCCTTGGCGGCGAGTATCAGGCGGAACTCCTGCCGATCACCAACTCGGAATTCTCCGCCACGCTGATCAAGGCGAAGGCCTACAAGCCCGACGTGTTGCTCAATAACATGGGCGGTCTGGCGCAGATCAACTGCATGAAGCAGTTCACCCAGTTCGGCATGCAAAAGGAAATGCACCTGGGTGGCGGACTGTACGAAATTGAATCCGTGCGCGCCGTGCCCGCCGACGCCCAGACTGGTACCTGGGTGATGGAATGGTGGTGGGACCAGCCGAACGTGCCGGAAGTCGTGGCGTTTGTTGCCGATTTCCGCAAAGCCACCGGCAAGACCCCGACCGCGCGCCATTGGTTCGCCCTCGTTGCCATCGAATCGATCCGGTTGGCGGCCGAAAAAGCCAAGTCACTTGAAGGTCCGAAATTGGCGCTGGCGATGGAAGGCATGGAACTGCCGCGCGATATAGCCCTGACCGCCGGGAAGAGCTTTTTCCGGGCCGGCGACCATCAGCTTATGACCGACCTCTTTGTGGGTGACGTGCATCCGCCGTCCAAAGGCAATCCGGACGACGTGTTCACCATCGGCAGCGCAGTTCCTGGCGAGGTCGCCGCCGGGTCGGTCGAGTCGACCGGCTGTAAAATGGTCCACCCCGCCTAAAGGTCTGCCCCTGAACTCTGACCTTCCGAAGGGCGGCCGATGCTGCAACTCGTACTGTACAACGTCACGAACGGGCTGATCATCGGCGCCTTCTACGTGCTGATGGCGTTGGGCCTGTCGCTTATCCTCAACCTGTCCAACGTCATCAACTTCGCCCATGGCAACTTCCTTGCCCTGGGTGGCTATATCGCCTTCGTGCTGACGCCGTTCCTGGGGTACTGGGGGGCGCTGATCGTGTCCCCTCTGATCACCGCATTGTTTGGTTTCGCGATCGAACGGCTGATGATCCGGCGGGTCTATAGCCGTGATCCGGTTTATAGCCTGCTGCTGACCTTCGGCCTGGCGTTCATCATGCAGGACGCGTGTCGTTACATTTGGGGACCCAGCGGGCTACAGACGTCGATCCCTGACATCCTGTCGGCGCCGCTGTCGGCCGATTTGTTCTTCATCACCTGGTACCGCATCTTCATGGTCGCGCTCGTCATTGCGGCGGTCAGCGGGCTGTTTGCCTTCCTGCGCTTCACCCGTGTGGGTATTCGTATCCGTGCCGGCACGCTGGATCTCGACACGGTGTCGATTCTTGGGGTGAACGTCGGCATGCTGCGGTCCCTGAACTTCGCGGTCGGTTCCTTGCTGGCGGGTTTGGCGGGTGTGCTGGCGGCGGGTCAGGTCGGCCTGAACCCGAACATGGGCGACGACCTGCTGATGCCCAGCTTCATCGCCATCATCGTCGGCGGCGTCGGTAGCCTGACCGGCACGTTGTGCGGCGGTTTGCTGATCGGCGTGGCCGGTGCGCTTACGACCGTCTTCTGGCCCGCCGCGAGCGAGGCTGTCATCTACGTCATCATGCTTGTCGTTCTGATCCTGCGACCGCGCGGTTTGATGGGCCAGGAAGGAATGATGTCATGAGCACCGCAACAACCACCGCGGTGACAACCCCGGTGATGCCTGCCCGCCCCTGGCTGACCACCGCCATCATTTTCGCGGCGCTGCTGACGGTGCCGGTATGGCTACCCATGCTGGGCGGATACACCGCGCTCGCCGGCCGGGTCCTCGTGCTCGGTCTCGCGGCGATGTCCTTCAATCTGTTGCTGGGCTTCACCGGCGTGATGAGCTTCGGCCACGCCGCCTATTTCGGTCTGGGTGCCTACGGGGCGGGTCTGACACTGAAATACATAGCCCCGAGCACGCCGTTGGCGATGGTCGGCGGCGTTTTGCTGGGCGGCATTCTCGGATCGTTGTTCGGCCGCCTGATCGCGCAACGCCGTGGCGTCTATTTCGCCATGGTGACGGTCGCCTTCGGGCAGATCGCGTTCTACGTCACTTATAGCTGGGACAGCCTGACCGGCGGCTATGACGGACTGCGCGGGTTCTCGCGGGCGCCGTTGAACCTCGGCTTCACAACGATCGATATCACCAACAACAGCACCTACTTCTACTATTTCCTCTTGTTCGTGTTCGCCGTGGCGACCGGCCTGCAAGCGTTGCTGCTCGCATCGCCGTTCGGCCGCACCTTGGTCGCAATTCGGGAAAATGAACGCCGAGCGCGGTTTCTGGGCATTCCGATCGAGCGGCATATTTGGATGTCATTCTCGATTTCTTGCTGCTTTACCGCACTGGCCGGCGCGCTGTACGCCCTGCTGAACAATTTCGCCGATCCGATGGGCCTGCATTACTCCCTGTCCGGAGAGATCGTGATTATGACCGTGATGGGCGGCATGCGCGCTTTCTGGGGGCCGCTGATCGGCGCCGCGTTGTTTGTCGTGCTGCAGGATTATATCTCGTCGATGACTGTCAACTGGATGTCGTTTGTCGGTCTGATCTTCGTTCTTGTCGTCTTGTTCTTTCCCCGCGGCCTGCTGGGTATGTTGCAGAAGGGGACCGAGAAATGAGCATGCTCGACATTCGCAATGTGACGAAGCAGTTCGGCAGCCTTGTCGCGGTGAACAGCGTTTCAATGCAGGTCGCGGCCGGCGAGTTGCGCGCGATCATCGGTCCTAACGGGGCCGGCAAGACGACGTTCTTCAACATGATCTCCGGTTTTTTCTCACCCACCGCCGGCGACATCGTGTTCGACGGAACCACCGTGACCAAGCTGGCGGTCGCGGAACGGGTGGCCATGGGCATGGCGCGGACGTTCCAGATTACCGAGATTTTCCCGGAACTGACCGTCCGTGAAAACATCCGTATCGGTGTCGAAAGCGCCCTTGGCCTGCGGCAGCGCTTCTGGATCGGCGCGGCGCAAAAAGCCGCGGTCAATCGCGGCATCGACGAAGCGTTGATCCTGACCGGACTGACCGTCAATGCCGACCGGCTGGTTGGGGAACTCTCGCACGGGGATCAGCGGGCGGCCGAAATCGCCACCGCGCTGACCCTGAAGCCTCGGTTGCTGTTGCTGGATGAGCCGACCGCCGGCATGGGGGAACACGAGACTTACGCCGTCGCCAACCTGATCCGCCGTCTGCACAAGAACAGCGCCTATACGATTGTGCTGATCGAGCACGACATGCGCGTCGTCTTCAATCTGGCCGACAAGATCACGGTGCTGGGCGAAGGCAAGATGCTCGCCGAGGGCACCCCCGACGAGATCGCTGCCAACCCAATCGTGCAAGAAGCCTATTTGGGGAAAGCCGAATGAGCGCTCTGACAGCCGAGGGGCTGAACACCTATTACGGCAAGAGCCACATCCTGCATGACGTCGGCATCACCGTCGCCGAAGGGCAAATCACCACCCTGCTCGGTCGCAATGGCGCCGGCAAAAGCACGACGCTGCGGAGCATTGTCGGCCTGACGCCGCCACGCTCTGGCAAAGTAACGTTGTTTGGCAAGGATATCACCGGCCAACCGCCGTATCGGATCGCCGCGGCCGGGGTTGGTTTTGTGCCCGAAGGCCGCAAGGTGTTCGCCAACCTGACGGTGGACGAGAACCTGAAGGTGCCGCTGGAAAGGCCGGGTCCTTACACGATTGACCGCGTGTACAAGCTGTTTCCTCGGCTGGCGGAGCGCAAGCAGAACCTCGGGCGTCAGTTGTCCGGCGGTGAGCAGGAGATGCTGTCGATCGGCCGGGCGCTGCTGCTGAATCCCCGGCTGCTGATTTTGGATGAGCCGTCGCAGGGATTGGCGCCGCTGATCGTCAAGGAAGTGTTCCGGATTGTCGCGCAGATGCGGGAGGAAGGCATCTCCGTGCTGCTGGTGGAGCAGAACGTGCGCATGAGCCTGGAAATCTCCGACCACGCCTACGTGCTGGAGAACGGCCAGATGGTGTATTCCGGTCCGGCTGCCGAACTGCGGGCCGACGAAAGCCGCATCCAGGCACTGGCAGGCGCGTCGGCCGAGGAATGGAAGCTGGAAGATCTGTTGCCGGTTTAGGGGCGGGGCGGGGCGAGACGGGCTGTTGCCGGTCTGACGGCAATGCGGCAGTAATGGTCATGGCGAGCGTCGGCTCGCCATCCACGCCCGCAAAGAGGCTTCGTTTCCAATGTCCCTCCCTCGCCTACCTTCCATGCGTCTGGACGGCCGCCGTGCCCTGGTGACGGGGGCTGGTCGTGGGATCGGTCTGGCCGCCGCCGCCGCACTGGCCGAGGTCGGTGCGCACGTCACCCTGGTTGCCCGCACCGCCACCGAAATCACCGCCGCCGCCGCTGAAATCCGTGCCGCGGGCGGTGCCGCATCGATCCTGGTGCTGGACGTCACCGATACTACCGCCGTCCGAGCCGCGATCGAAGTCGCCGACCCGTTCGAGATCCTGGTTAACAACGCCGGCACCAACCGGCCGCGCACATTCCTTGATGTGACCGAAGACGACTACGACGCCATTACCGGCTTGAACCAACGGGCAGCGTACTTCGTTGCTCAGGCGGTGGCGAAGAAGATGGCGGCCGCCGGCAAGGGCGGTTCGATCATCCATATCTCGTCGCAAATGGGCCATGTCGGCGGCCAGAATCGCACCGTCTATTGCATGACCAAGCACGGGATCGAGGGCCTGACCAAGGCGATGGCCATAGACCTCGCCCCATTTGGTATCCGGGTGAATTCGATCGGTCCGACCTTCATCGATACACCTCTGACAAAACCGTTCTTTGAGAATGCCGCCTTCCGCGGCGACGTTCTGAGACGGATCAAGTTGGGCAGGCTCGGGACGGTGGAGGACCTGATGGGCGCAGTCGTTTTCCTTGCCGGAGATGCGGCGGCGCTGGTAACGGGAACGGCGCTGGTCGTCGATGGAGGGTGGACAGCGGAGTAGGTTGCGATGCGGCCGATACTGTTTCTTGACCGTTATGGTCAGGCTCGTCAACCGTGACTCGACGGTGCCGCGGCAGGTGGCCGGGACAAGTCGGGCCATGACGAATAAGCTCCGGGCCATGACGTCATAGAGGGCCTGGCGATCGGTGTAGTATCGTGTCCCGAGCGTTGCGGGATCAGATCACCCCGGCCTGCGTCCACTCCCGAAGCTCGGCCTCGCTGTGGCCGAGCCAATCCCCGAAAACAGGACGGTTGTCGGCGCCGAGCGGCACGCTGGGCTGTAACGGCATTAGCGGCGTGCCCTCGAAACGAAGTGGACTGTGCGGCAGCACGACCCGGCCGAGTTCCGGATGATCGACCCATTGCAGACTGCCGCGTTCGTGCATGTTCTTGTCCACGATGACCTCGGCCAATTCACGCACCGGAGCGCACGGAACCGCCGCCGCCAGCATGGCATCGGCAATCACCTGCTTGGGGTGTTGCGACGTCCAGGCCTCCAGCAGATCGTCCACCGCGAACATATTCGCCACGCGTGTCGATCGCGTCAGGAAGCGGGGATCGGTCTTCAGGTCCGGCCGTCCGATCACATCCAGGATCGAGCGGAAATGCTGATCGCCCGGGGCGTTGATGACAACAAAGCCATCGGTCGCCTGATAAACGTTGTACGGGGAAATCCCCAGTCCGCCATGGCGGTTGCCGGTCCGGCTCGGTGCGGCGGCGCCGCGAGCGTGCAGCATGCCGAGGTTTGACGCCATGGAGGCGTAAACCGCATCTTGCATCGACACTTCCACGACACGGCCTTTGCCGGTGCGCTCCCGCTCGTACAGCGCGGTCATGATCGCCGCGTACAGATGAATCCCGGCGCTGAAATCGCACATTGCCGCGCCGGCTTTGACCGGAGGCTGATCCGGGTAGCCGGTGATGCTCATGATCCCCGACATCGCCTGCATGACCAGATCCATCGCTGGATAATCCCGGTAAGGTCCGGTTTTGCCGTAGCCGGAACTCGACCCGTAGATCAGGCGCGGATTGATCTCCAGCAGCGCCGCAGGACCGATGCCGAGCCGGCCGGTCACGCCGGGGGCGAAGTTCTCGACCAGAATATCCGCGCGGGCCACCATCTCCTTCAGCAGGTTTTTCCCCTGTTCGGATTTCAGGTTCAGCGTCACCGCCTGCTTGTTGGAGTTCAGCATCGCGAACGGCAAATCGGCGCCGCCCATGTCGCCGCGGCTGCGCAGATGCTCACCACCGAGCGGTTCGACCTTGATGACGGTAGCACCCGCCATTGCCATCAGAAATGCCGCATACGGACCGTTATAAACGTGGGACAGGTCGATGACGGTGATGCCCGACAGCGGGTAGGCCTGGTCCGGCACGGTCTTGTGGGGCGGAGGCGCAATTTCGTTGTTTTCCATCGTCGTTTCCTGCCGGGCCTGTTCGCGTGCCGCCGATGTCGAATCGACCTGACACTTGGTCGGCACATGGTCCATTTCGTCCCGGCCTTCGTCAACCAGAGCGCGGTCTGTCCGGGTGCGAACAAAGCCGGACCCGACGGCGTTTGACCCGGGACGTGTCCCGCCTATGATCCACCAGGATCGATACCCCAGTGTATCTTTTGCAATGAAACCGGAGAACGCCATGACCGAAGAGCTGTTGATCCGACGCGCCGGGGGCGTCGCGGTGTTGACCCTCAATCGGCCCGAACGGTTGAACGCGCTGACCAGGACCATGATGGGCGCGCTACTGGAGGAGCTCAGAGCCTGCGCGGCGGACGAGACGGTTCGATGTGTTGTGCTGACGGGTGCCGGGCGTGCGTTCTGTGCCGGCGGTGATGTTCGGGCCCAGGCTGAAACCGCTGATCGGGGCAGCGATCAGACGCCTGAACAACGAACCGACGAACTGCGTGCGTCGATGGAGGCGTCGCGGCTGCTGCACGAGATGCCGAAGCCGACCATCGCCATGCTGAACGGAGTCGCGGCGGGCGCCGGATGTTCGTTGGCGCTGGCCTGCGATGTGCGCGTGGCGGGGGAAGGCGCGCGTCTGACGACGGCCTTCGCGAAGGTGGGGCTGTCGGGCGATTATGGTGGCACCTGGTTCCTCAGTCGTTTGGTCGGGCCGGCCCGGGCGCGAGAGTTGTACTTCACGTCGGAGGTGCTCGACGCGCGCCGGTTGGATGCGCTGGGGCTGGTTAACCGGGTGGTGCCGGATGCGGCGCTTGAAGACGAAACGATGAAACTGGCGACCGCGTTGGCGGACGGGCCGACGCTGGCGTTCCGGTATATGAAACGAAACCTCAACGTCGCCGACACGGGAACTCTGACGGAGGCGTTGGACAGCGAAGCCTACGGCATGTTGCGGTGCCGGGAGAGCGAAGATCACAAGGAAGCGGCGCGAGCCTTCGTGGCCAAGAGCGCCCCGGTGTTCAAGGGGCGCTGACGGGTGTGGTGGCGGAGAATATTGCGGGCGCTTGATTAATCGCGTGCCTCGTTCCGCTTTCTGAGCGGTCTGATACAAAGGCTCTTCAGCGATTGAGGCGACCCAGATTGACCAATCGGTCGTAAACAGGCCGGTCAATCGTGAAGCAACCCGCCGCGCGCCGCTGTTCGCGTTCGCGATAGCCGCGTTCCGATGGGATACGGATTTCCTCGACGCCGGGTTGTTTTGGGAGCGCCTTGATCCGCGAGATCAGTTTGCCAAGTTCTGCCTTGAAGGTTTCGCGGGGCAGCAGCAAAGCCGGATCGAACACGATGAACAAGAAACCGCGGTCGATGGCGTCGCCGCCGGGCGCGCCGGCACCACCCAGTAAACCCAGGGCCTGGATAACAAGCGACAATCCGAAGCCCTTGTGTCCGCCGAATGGCAGGACGCCCCCTTTCACAATCTCAGCCGCCGAGTTGGTCGGGCGTCCTTCCGCGTTGACGCCGATGCCGTCGGGGAAATCCTCTCCCAGGTAGGATGCCAGCAGCACCTCCCCGGTCATCATGGACGCGGTGCCCATGTCGAACATGAATGGATCCGGGTCCCCCGGCAGCGCGATCGCGAGTGGGTTGGTGCCCAGGAATCGCCGCCTGGCGCCGGGTGGCACCACAAACGGTGTGGCACCCACCGTGTGAATGCCAACGAACCCCGCTCGGGCGATCCTTTCCAGGTAGTAGGCGTTGCGGCCGCTGAACCAACTGTTGTGCGCGCCAACCAATGCAAAGCCGTTCGCGCTGGCTTTCTGGATCGCGATGTCGGCGCAGCGGTGCATTGCAACGTAACCGACATGATTGCCGCCATCGACCCGAGCGGAGACCGGGGTTTGGTGGACGATGGTGATGGGTGTGCGCGGACGTTTGATGTCGGCGCTGTCAGCGATCGCAAGAATGCGGGGCAGGCCGGCGAAGCGATAACCGCACAGTGAGTTGTCGATCAGATGATCGACGACGACCCGTGCTTCGCCAGCCGTCAGGCCAATTCCTTCCAGCGCGGCGAAGCCAAGGGCGTGCGCCTCGTGGATTGTTACGCTGACTTCGTCATGCGTCATGCCGACCTTCATCGCGGATTTCCTCCGGTTCCAGCATCGTCTTCAGGCGCCTGTCGTCACCTCGGCGCCAACTCTTACCAACGCCCCTTGCCGAACCAGCGCATCCTGCAGGCGAGCTACGGACACGTCGCGAACACGCACCCCGGCGTTCGACGCCAGACCGGCAGCAACCCCGGCCGCCTGTCCGGTCATCCAGCATTGCGGCACCTCCCGCAGGAAAGAATGGCTCGTCGCGTCGCACGATATCGCTCGTCCGGCCACCAGCATTCCGTCCAGTGTCGCTGGCACCAGCGCGCCGTATGGCACCGACACCACGGGGTATTTCGGTGACAGTGATGGAGACACGCCGATTTCGTCCGGTCGGGGAACGCCTGATGCCCAGTCCTCGCGACTGACCTTGCCGACGCCGACGAGACGGCGAGCGTGACGCACGCCGGTTTGCGGCGCGGACAGCATCATGAAGGCGTTCTCGAAGCCCGGCGCATGGTCGCGATAGACCGCCAGATGCGCGGCCGTCAGGCGGTGGGAGCGTATGTCTACCTCTGTCAGATCCTCCACATCCACGGCCGAGTAACCGGCCAGCCTGGGCCCCATGAACAGCGCGACTTCGTTGCGCCACGAGACGAAGGGCCGCTCGAACAAGCCACCACAGGCCGAACGGCCGCGATCCATGAAGGCGGCGAATGCCTCCGGTTTGGAGGTTTTGAAGTCGATCCAGCGCTTCATATCGACGCCACCGAGCAGGAAGGCGGTGTTGATGCAATGATGAATGTCGCGGGTATCGACGTCGGAGTAGCTCGCCGCGCCGGCCCGATGAAAGATGTCGCCGTCGCCGGTGCAGTCGATGGTGACCGCGGCGCGGATGGCCTGCCGGCCTTCCTTGCTTTCGAAGATCACGCCCGTGACCGCGCCGTCTCGCATCAGCGGCATCGCTCCCCAGGCGTGGAAGATGATCTGCACCTTGTGCTCCAGCACCAACTCCTGTGACACCAGTTTCAGGTGTTCAGGATCGACGGTCGGGGACCAGGTGACGATACCGTGGTAGCAGGCGGTGCGTTCCTTCCAATAGGCGGCGGAGGCTTCGTCCTCACTGCCCCACAGGCCGCGCGGCGGACCGGCAACGGCGTCCTTTGGCAGGCGGTCCAACAGGTCGTTGGCGATTCCCTGAATCACCTGCTGCCCGGTCCAGTCGGTCATCCGGTCTATCCAGATGACCAGACCACCGGTGGACAATCCACCCAGATGGTTGTGGCGTTCCAGCAGGATGACGTCGGCGCCGGTGCGTGCGGCGGCGATCGCGGCGGCGGTCCCGGAGGGGCCGCCACCAACGACGACTACATCGCAGTCCCGGAAGATGGGTATGGAGCGGGCGGGTTCCTCGATCAGGCCGAGATCGACCCGCGGCCGCCGTTCCAGCCGGCCACCGGAGAAAATGCCGGACTTGTACATCAAGTGCCCGCCATCGCCGTCGATTGGGTCGCTCATGCGATCTCTCCCCCGTCTTTCCGTTACTCGGTTTTCACGCATGCCGCGCACGATCAATCCCGTCTGCGTGTCACGCTCCAGACTGTTATATCCCAGGCGTTATGGATACCCACCGCCAACAGCATCCCGATCGACAGTGCCAACGCCACGCGGCCGGCATCCAGTCGCAGAGCTACTGTCACGCCCGACCCCGCCAGCAAAAGGTAGCCGACGATTGGCAGTCCGATGTACCAAATTCGATCTTCCCAATCGATCCTGGCGAACAGGCCGTCGCGAAGCGTGTCGCGCCAAGCCAGGCAGCAATGCCCAAGTCCAAGCATGCCGCCCCCCGCAATCATCCCGCCAAAGCATGTCCAACGCGGCACCGGTGCCAGCACGACCAGGCTGGAGGCCAGGACAATACTGAAATTGACGACGCTCGCCGTGAGAAAGACGCGCATCGGGGCGGGGCGGTCCCCTGAGAATGCGCCGGAACCGACACTTGCAGCGACAAACAATAGACCAATCATTGTGGCGGAGGCGGTGCCCAAAAGCGAGTAGAACTCGTGCCAGGGGCCGAACGCGTCGGTTGGTGATGGCATTTGGCCGTTAATCAAACATCAGAACCGTGCGTGCGACTTCTCCCGCCTTCATCGCACGAAACGCCTCGTTGATATCGCCCAGGCGGCCGCGGCGGCTGACCATCTCGTCCAGTTTCAAGCGACCCTGGCGATAGACGGCGGCGCTGCTTCGCATGATGTCCGCTTCCTCTGGTGATTAACGACAGTATAGCGGCTGCTTCGGGGCTGAGAAGATGCCGACATTCCGGCATCAGGGGCCGGGGCAATCGCTCAGGATATGGCGCCGGCGGCCAATTCCACAACCTCCGCCGTGATCTCCTCCTGACGGATCTGCCGCTCCAGTGCCTGCAGTTCCGACCGCATGTTTCCCAAATTGGACTTCGCGGATAACATCGCTGCCACGCGGGCTTCATTTTCCGCGGCGAACGCGGTCAGGGCCGCTTCGCAGAGTTCGGCAAACACATATTCCTCGGCCAGTCGATCCAGCAGCACTGCCGGCGGCAATGTTATCAGCGGTGCCTGACCGGATGTCGAAACGGCAAAGCGATGAAAATCGAACGGCACCAGCGATCGTCGTTCGGGCACAACTCCGCTGCCGGCAGACCACGTCGGCACGATGATATCGACCTGACGGCCGGACTGATCCGATAGCCAGCCATACAGAGCGTCCGCGATCCGGCCCGCCAGGGCGGCGACAAGGTTCGCGTGCGGCACCATGGCGGTCCGCCACGCCACCTGAATGCCTCGTTCGGAGGCCAACGCCGCGCCGCGCGTGCCGATCAGGAAGACGGTCTGTTCGCCGGCCTTTTGGGCCGCGGCCTCCAAAATGCGGTCGCTGAATGCGCCGGCAAAGCCTTGTTCCGCACAGAACACGATCACCGCCGACCGGTGAATCCTCGGTTCGGCGGGTCGTTGATCGCCGGGCGCCAGGGCCAGGGCCTGCCCGATGGCGCGAGCAATAACGGCCGCGTGCGCGCGCAGCCCGGGCAATAATCCATGCGCCTGTTGCACACGGCTGGCGGAGATTCCACGCATGGCGGTCACCACCGCCTCCAATTGCTGCAAACTCTCAATGCGCCGGGTCGTCTGCGCCAGCCGCTCAGTCATGGTGGCGGCTCTTCGGCGTGCGCCGTGTACTGGGCCGTCAGGGCGCGCAGCGCGCCGGATAACGCCGCATGCTGGTCCGCATCGAGCGTGCCGGCCGTTTGGATCA
Organism: uncultured Rhodopila sp.; assembly: GCA_903932145.1. Lineage (GTDB taxonomy): Bacteria > Pseudomonadota > Alphaproteobacteria > Acetobacterales > Acetobacteraceae > Rhodopila. Next base: position 13,948 of record CAIZFE010000049.1, read on the forward strand.
TGCGCACCGCCGCACCGGCATTCTGATCGAGCCATGCCGGCAATGCTTCGCGAAGCGAGGCGATGCGATCGGGCGCGATGGCGTCAAACATCCCGTCCCGCAACGCCAGCGCCAGCGCCACTTCATCTGCCAGGCGCAACGGTGCGAATTGGGGCTGGGAGAGCAGCGCCCGCAGCAACGCACCGCGCGCCAACCGGGCTTTGACCCGGGCGTCCGGCGCCCCGCCGAAGCGAGAGAACATTTCCAGTTCGAGGAACTGTGCGTAGTCGAGCCGCATGGTTCCCGACATCTCTCGGAGCGCCGGGGCCTGGGTCTTGCCGCCGACGCGGCTGACGCTGGTGCCGATGTCGATGGCCGGTTTCTGACCCTCCTGAAACAGCCGCGTGCTCAGAACGAGTTGGCCGTCGGTGATCGAGATCAGATTTGTCGGGATATAGGCGCTCAGATTGCCGGCGTCGGTCTCGGCGATCGGCAACGCGCTCAGGGAGCCGCTACCTCTTTCTTTCGACAGTTTCGCGGCGCGCTCCAGCAGACGTGCGTGGAGATAGAAGACGTCGCCCGGGAAAGCTTCGCGGCCGGGCGGTTGTCGGGTCAGCAGCGCGATTTCCCGGTGCGTCGCTGCATGTTTACTCAGGTCATCGATCACCACCAGCGCGTGTTGGCCGAGATCGCGAAAATACTCCGCCATGGTCATGCCGGCGAACGGAGCGATCCACTGCAGGCCCGGGGAGCTGGTCGGAGCGGCGACAACGAAGATGCAGCGTTCGGGATTGCCGTGATCGCGAATGGCGTCGATGACCCTGGCCACGCTGGAGGATTCCTGTCCGATGGCGATATAGACGCAAATCAGATCCGATGTCTTTTGGTTGATGATGGTATCGACCGCGATCGATGTCTTGCCCGTGCTGCGATCACCGATGATCAATTCCCGCTGGCCGCGGCCAAGGGCGAACAGCGCATCGATCGTCAGAATGCCGGTCTGTATTGGTTCGGTCACCAAATCTCGCTCGATGATCGCGGGCGCGGCAGCCTCAATGGGATTGCTTGCCTCAGCGTCTATCGCTGCACCTCCGTCCAGGGGACGCCCCAGCGGGTCCACCACCCGGCCGAGGAGACCGGAACCGACCGAGGTGCGGATTACCTCGCCGGTGCCGCGCACCAAATCGCCGGCCTCGATCGAGTCAGCGTCATCCAGGACAACACAACCGATCAGATCCCGATCCAGGGTGTGCACGAAGCCCAACTGGCCGCGCGCGAAATGCAGGACTTCGTCAAGCCGGGCGGACGGCAGGCCGGAGATCATGGCGATGCCGTCGCCGATGGTATGGACGCGGCCGAATTCCTCGATGGCAGGACCGATGGCCGCCGAGGAGATCAGGCTTTCCGCGCGTTCAAGCCATGACGATTGTTTTGTCATCGTGGCTTAGCTCCTCGGCGATACTGTCCAGATCGGCGCGCCAGTTGTTGTGCAGCCTGGCATGCGGGCCACGCAATTCAACGCCCGCGATCAGTGACGGGTCGGTTGCGAATTGAACGGAACAGCCGAGACGTTTCTGTATCATTGTCGTGCATGCTGCTTGCATGGCGGCCTCCAAAGGGGAGGCCGTCACGACCTCCAGCGTTTCCCCCGCGGCGGCCAGGCCGTTCCATTGGTCCGGGGACCAGGTCGTATCAAGCGCTTCCAGCAATGCGGCATCCACGGCCGACCGGGGCACGCGGCCGAGCAACCGCGATGCGATGGCGACTGCGAGTTGGCGGGCCTGAGAGTCCAGATCGAGGCGCATCTGGTTGCGTTGGGTTTCCAGTTCGGCCTGTGCCGCGGCTCGCATTTTATCGGCCTCAAGCCTTGCCGCGTCCAGCGTCGTCGTCCGTTCGGTCTGGGCGGACGCGCGGGCGTCCGCCAGGATGCGGTCGCCGTCGGATGCCAAAGCCTTTTCATGCAAGGCCGTTTGTTCCGCCTGCGTTTGCGCTGACTGCATTTTGGATGCTGCGTCCGTCAGCAGTTTTTCAGCAGTGTTCTTGCGCTCAGCGATGATGGCGACAACCGGACGAAACAGAAAACGCCGCAGCAGCCACAGCAGAACCAGGACGTTAACCGTCTGCAGGATCAGCGTGGACCAATCGAAATGCATCAGTGAACGAACGGGTTGGCGAACAGCAACAGCAGCGCGATGACCAGGCAGTAGATCGCCATGGTCTCGATCATCGCAAGCCCGACGAACAAGGTTCGGGAGATGGTGCCGGCGGCTTCAGGTTGCCGGGCGATTGCGTCCATTGCGGCGGCGACCGCGCGGCCCTCGGCGAGTGCCGGTCCGATCGCACCGAACGACACCGCCAGGGCAGCGCCAATAATGCTGGCAAGTTGAATCATATCCATAATGTTACTTTTCTTTCTCCGGTTTGGGTTCACCGAGGACGCCAGCGATGAAGACCATGGCAAGGACGCTGAAGATATAGGCTTGCACCGCACCCGTTAGCAGGTCCAACGCCATCAATGGCACCGGTACCAGCAGTCCGACCAACGACAGGACGATGCCGACGACGAACACGCCGCTCATGACGTTGCCGAACAGACGAACCACCAGGGAGAATGTGCGGGTCATCGTCTCGACGATGTTGAGCGGGACCATCAGGATGCTGGGTTCGGCAAAGGTCGCGAAGTAACCGCGCAGGCCGCGAGACCGGACGCCGAACCAGATCACGGCGAAAAAGACGATCAGTGCCAGGGCCGCGTCGGTTTCGAGATGCGCCGTCGGCGGCTCGACACCCGGCACCAAAGACGACCAGTTGGCGGCAAAGATGAACAGGAACAGCGTGCCGATCAGGGGCACATACGGTGCGGGCTCGACCCGCATCGTGTCGCGAATCTGGGCTTCGATCGCCTCGACCACCACCTCGAGCGCGGCCTGCCTTGTGGACGGATGCAGCGACATATGGCGGGTCAGCAGGCAACTGCCCACGGCGAGAACCACCATGATTGCCCAGGTGGCGAGGACCGGGGTGGTGATCGCGACCGGCCCGATCTGAAAGGCCACGGTCAGGGTAAGCGGCGACCCCATCATGGCATGACCGCCATCACGACGGGCCGCGCGACCAGCACGCCGATTGCCACCAGGAGCAGCGGCAACGCGCCGTAGAGGGCTGCCAGCGTGAGCACGCCGCCGAGTGCGGCCATGCGCGCGAGCTGCAGCGCGGCGCCCAGCCAAATCGGTCCGGGTCGCGCATATAGCGCGGTGTTCCAGCGCAGCAGCGAAAAGTGCAGTGTGCCGCAAAGCAGGCCCAGCGCGACAAACCCGGCATCGGCGATCATGGTTTATGCATCCACTGCCATGCGGACCAGCAACCGATGCCGACGCCAATCGACAACAGGGGCCCGGTCCAAAAAATTCCTGTTCCGAAGCGATGGTCGATCCACCGCCCGAGGAACACACCCAGCAGTGTTGGAACGACGATCGCCCATCCCAGGGCGCCCACCTGGGCAAGGTAACGGCCGAATGAGGAGTCGCCGTTCCGCACCCAGCTTTGGTACCGCAGGCGACGGCGGCGCACCGACTGAAGCAGCCCATCCGGTTCGTTTGTTTCAGGCGGGGGAGTCACAGGCCGGAACCCGTCTGGCGTTCCGGCCGCAGGGCCTCGACGATCCGGCGCACCGCTTCGGTATGCAGGCGCGTGGCGGCGGCGCGGCCGGTTTGCTCTGCGTCCGCGTCCGCCCGGAATTGGATCAGAACCGAGGCTTCGAGTGTATCGAGGTCGTCACCACGCCGAGCCTCGCGGGTTGCGATGGAAATCTGGTCGCCGTGCTGAACGGTGAACACGCCGCGCCGGACCGCGCAGTAGCCCGCTTTTCCGTCAGCATGCCGCCAGGAAACCACCGACACCGGCAGCACCGTCAGAAAATCGGTGTGACCGGGCAGGATGCCGAAGCCGCCACTTTCATCCTCGGCGCGCAGACTGATGACGTCGCTAAAGTCGGCCACGACGGCGGTTGGGTCGGTGATCAGCAGCCTCATGCCGCCTTCACCTTGGCGGCGGCCCGCGCGTCGTCCAGGTTGCCGATCATATACAGAGTACTTTCGGGCCAGGCGTCGGTTTCGCCGTCCAGAATGGCGCGGCAGCCGGCCAGTGTATCCGCCAGTTTGACGGAGCGTCCGGGAATGCCGGTGAACGCCTCGGTCACCGCGAACGGCTGGGTCAGAAAGCGTTGCAGCCGCCGCGCCCGCGTCACGATCTCGCGATCCCGGGTGCCGAGTTCCTCCATGCCCAGCAGCGCGATGACATCCCGCAGTTCCCCCCAATGGGCGAGGGTTTCGCGGACCCGTTCGGCGATCGCGTAATGGTCCTGGCCAACGACCAATGGATCGAGCAGCACCGAGGAGGAGGCCAAAGGATCGACCGCCGGATAGATTCCCTCCGCCGCCATGCCGCGGGACAGCACGATCGAACTTTCCAAATGGCTGGAGATGGTGGTCACGGCCGGGTCGGTGAAATCGTCGGCCGGGACATAGACCGCCTCAATGGCGGTGATAGACGCGCCGGCAACCGAGGCGATCCGTTCCTGCAACGCCGCCACTTCGGTGGCCAGGGTTGGCTGATAACCCACGCGCGACGGCAGCCTGCCCAACAGGCCCGAAACCTCGCTGCCGGCCTGGACGAAGCGGAACACGTTATCCATCAGCAGCAGAACATTCTGGTGCTTCTGGTCGCGGAAGTATTCGGCGACCGTCAACGCGCTGAGGCCAACCCGCCAGCGGGCACCGGGCGGTTCGTTCATCTGGCCGTACACCAGGACCGTGCGGGGCAGGACCCCCGATCCACGCATGTCGTGCAACAGTTCATGACCCTCGCGGGATCGTTCGCCGATGCCGGCGAAGACCGAGATGCCCTGGTATTTTTCGACCATGGCGTGGATTAATTCCATGACCAGAACGGTCTTTCCCACGCCGGCGCCGCCGAACATCCCAGCCTTGCCGCCTTGCGCGAGCGGGATCAGCAGGTCGATCACCTTGATGCCGGTTTCGAACACCGCGCCTGCCTTGGCCTGCGCCGACAACGGCGGCGGCGGGCGGTGAATCGGCCACCGGGTCATTGTGGCCGGGAGCGGCGGGCCGTCATCGCCGACCTCCCCCAGAACATTGAGCAGGCGACCCAGCACTTCGTCGCCGACCGGCATCGTGATGGGGTGGCCGGTGGCTTCGACCATGGCCCCGCGGCGCAATCCGGAGGTTGGTTGCAGGGCCACGGCGCGGAGTGTTGTCAGATCGAGGTGGCTTTGGACTTCCGCCACCAACGTGTCGCCCCGGTCACGGGTGACGCGCAAGGCTTCGCTGATCCGCGGCAATGTGCCGGAGTCGAAAGCGACATCGATCACCGGGCCGCGCAACGCGATCACCCGGCCAATCGAGAGGGTTACCGGCATTGCGGAATCAACCGAAACGTTCAAAGCGCTTCAGCAATCGTATCCGGCGTTCGCGCCAATGCCCTCACCAGATCCGCTCGGCTGACAATGCCGATCAGTTCCCCGTCCCGTAGGATCGGCAAGCGTTTGATGCGATGGTGGACAAGTAACTCGGCCAATTCGGGAACCGTGGCGTCGGCGGATGCGGTGATGGCCGGTGTTACCATCAGATGGCGCGCGAGTTGGTTCTCCGCGCTGATGCAATCCAGGAAAGACGGCGCGACCTCGGAGCCTTCTGCCAACAGATTCAGCCACCAGGCCCGTTTCGTTGGGTTTTCTTTGCCAACCGGCTGCAGGAGATCGCCCTCACTCAGCATGCCGAGGATGTGTCCCTGATCGTCACAGACAGGGACAGCACTGATCCCGTTATCGCTCAGCAGTCTGGCAATTTCGGCCACTGACGCGTCGGGTCGCACGGTTCTGACACGCGTCGTCATGATATCGGCAGCGGTTAGCAACATGTGTTCCTCCTCGCGGCAATGTCGAAGCGATCATCGGAAGCCGATTTCCCCGGCGAGGCATTGATCTCGCGCAAACAGTTTTCTATTGGCGGCGGATCGGCGGCCGCAAGCTTCCGGGACCCCGGGGTCACGAGGTGGCGGCAATTTTTCTAAATACCGCCAGTATTATGCGGAGGTGCCTCGCCAAGCTGCTGAATCGCATCTTGCATGCAGGCACTCAGAGTTTTGGCAAGGTCCGCTTCCACGGTTCCGGCGCCATGGGCGAGCAGTGCGCCGGCGATGTGGTCCAACACCGCGCGATCGTGTGCTGTCCTGTTGGGGATCGCCAGTATTTCTTTGACCAAGGCCTCGGTTGCGACCTCCGACAGTTGCAGCCTGTTCGCGGCCCAATGGGCGAATAGTTTGTCCCTGCGAGCATAGGCCAGGAAGCGAAATTCCTCGTCGTGAGCGAATTTTGCCTCGAATGCCTGTTCTCGATCTTGAAAAGTTGTTGGCATGACGGCCTCCACCCGGTTGCTTTGCGTCTATCTATCTCGATTTACGGCACGATCGTCGTCACTTTCCTTGCCCCCAGGCGCGCCGGTCTTCAGGCTCCGCCGACCGACTTTCCAGGCTACTCATGATTTCGTGTTCGGCCTGGTGCCAGTTGATCACATCGTATCCCTGTGGCCGGCCCTGATTTTCCCATAACTCGTAGGCGCGCACGGCGATCAAATTGCGAATGGTCGGGTCCGTCATTGGTTGGGGATTCATTTTGACCTCTCCTGCGGTGGTCGAGCCATCCGGGGCGGCCTGTGTCTGACCGCTATCTCTATCCGCATGCTCTTGACGGCCACCCCGGGGCGCGGCTGATCCAGGCCGAAGACCGAGGGTAGAGGCAACTTCGATCTCCAGCCAATGCCGTATGTGCGGTGGGGCGCCTTCGATGTCAGCAATCGACAATGTGGTTCCGAACATTGGTCACTCCATGCCGGATTTTGTCTCCGATGATTATAGACCGGACCTTCGTTCGCCGTGCATTGATTCCGATCAAACTCCGTTCGAATTCGATATCGTCCGGGCCGCCGGCCGGATGGTGTCATCCTAGGCATGTCGGACAACCGGCCGGAACCGGTCTGATTCCGGATATCCCGGTTGAAATTGCATCGTTCTACGCGTGGTGATAAAAATGCCGGGAGGTCTCGCTGCGCTTACGGAAAGCGCTTGCGGCCAAACGGCATCAAAGAGCATTGATCTGAGCATGAGTGGAAACGATATTGCGCGGCAACAGACTCCGGCACCAGTATCCGGCCAGGTACCGGCTGCGATGCCGCCCGCTGTGCCGCCGCCAATGATCCACGGTGAAACCGTCGAACAGGTGCTTGGCCGGGCGCAGGCGGCGGCGCAGGCCAAGCGGCTGAATGAGGCGAGCGGGATATGCGCCGACGTGCTCGCCGCCGTCCCCGATCAGCCGGCGGCTTTGGCGCTTCAGGGTATTGTCGCCGCGATGGCCGGCGATCCCGAAAAGGGCGTCGCGTTACTCCGCCGGGCGATCCAGTTTCGGCCCGGCAATGCCACCTGGCATGCGCATCTCAGCGCGCTGTGCCGAACGACCTATCGCATGGACGAAGCGCTGGCCTCCGGGCAGGAATCCATCCGGCTGGATTCCTCCAATCCCGAACATCTGGTTAACCTGTCATTGATTTTCGTCGATATGGATGACCGCGAGAAAGCGACAGCGTGCCTGTTGCGGGCGTTGGGTTTGAAGCACGACCATGCCGACGGGCATCTCGCGATGGCCCAAAATCTGCTGGCGGTGGGCGATTTCGACCCGGGCTGGATGGAGTATGAATGGCGTAATCAGACTGAGGCCGGCAAAGCGACGATGCCGGAGATGACGTCAGCGGCGTGGAATGGCATGACAATTCCGACAGGCAAGCTGCTGCTGGTCGGCGATCAGGGGTATGGCGACACAATACAGTTCGCCCGCTATATCCCGATGGTCGCCGAACGTTGCCAGGAAGTCATTGTGGGCTGTAGCGCGGAGATGGAGCCGCTGCTGGCCAACATCCCCGGTGTCACTCATTACTGTCACCGATGGGCGGACGTGCCGGGTCATGCCGCGCACTGCCGGTTGTCGAGCTTGCCGTATCTGTTCCGCACGCAAGTGGACACGATTCCCGGTCAAACCCCTTATATGAAGGCCAACCCGGAGCGGATCGCACATTGGCGCGAGCGCCTCGCGGCAACATTGCCCACCGGCGTCAGGCGCATCGGTCTGGCCTGGACCGGCCGTCCCACGCATCCGAATGACCGGCGGCGCTCGTTGCCATTAGAGCAACTGGTGATGCTGGCCGATGCAGGACCCGCGGCGTTCGTGTCGTTACAAAAACCGATGCCGGCACGGGATCGTGAAACCATGCGGCAGTTTGCCGGCATGACCGATCTGTCGGACGACCTGAAGGATTTTGGCGAGACGGCGGCGTTGATCGAGAATCTGGACCTCGTCATCACCGTCGATACCTCGATGGGTCATTTGGCTGGCGCCCTCGGTAAGCCCACGTGGATCTTGATTCCGAAAGCTGCTGACTGGCGCTGGATGCTGGATCGCGAGGACAGCCCCTGGTATCCGTCGGTGCGGTTGTTTCGTCAACAGAAGCCAGGCGTTTGGGCGGAGCCGATGGCCAGGCTGCATGCGGCGTTGCGCCGCGAACTTAGTGGTGCATCGATCGCGGAGCCAATGGCCGGCCCCGGCCCATTTCCGCACGATCAGTGTGATGTGGAACGTGACGTGCTGCAACCCACATGAACCAGGCATCGATGCTACGAGATATTACTCGATATTACGACTGTTACGACTGGTTGGGCATGGGCGGTCGAGCGTCTGCTTCAACCCGGTGCTTCGATCCTGTTCACCCACTGTTTAACCCGCCTGTGGATTTCGGCCGGGCGGGTGAGGCGGCTAACCGACCTTTAGCGCCGGGTTTCGACTTGGTTTAGTATCGTGATCAACGTGACTTCCGGCCCAACAAAAGGTGCGAGGTCACTGTCCGGCGTTCGGTTTTGGTCCTTACGCCGCGCCGGGACCTGAGTTTGTTGTCGTCAGGCCACCCGTCTCAATGACCGCGCGGGAGGGTGGCCTGAGGCATAAACATCGGCAGGGATCAGACGGCCTTCTTCAGGACCGGTGATGCCTTGAAGCGGACCGTCTTGCCAGCCTTGACCTTGATCGATTCGCCGGTCCGCGGGTTAAGCGCCTTGCGGGCCTTGGTCTTGCGAACGGTAAAGGTCCCGAAGCTCGGCAGCGTGAATTTGCCATTCTTCTTCATCTCTTTGACGATGGCATCGATCAGTTCGTTGGTCGCACGGTTTGCCGCGGCGCCGGTCACTTCGGTCGAGTGCTGAAGGACCTTCGAAATAAATGCTTTTGACATCCACGCTCCTTAACAAATCGAGATCAATCAGGCATCGATCCCCTCTAAGGCTGGTTTTGTGCAACCGATCTGCACAGTTCGTCAACAATTTTGCCCGCTACGCAATGAATCCGTTGCCGTGTCGGCAACGGATTTTGCCGCGTCAGTGTCGTTTTTGTTCGCTTGCGGTTGAGATGTTGCAGCGCGCGGAAACAGGAGTGGCCGCTGAGGTTGAAGCGCTCCGCGCTGAATTTACTATCAAAAATCGCCGCACATCAGGACTTTGCAGGTCAACTACAGGCGAATGTCTGGCAGATGCGGGAGTCAATTCACCAAACATCACAAGGGCGTGAGCGCAGGTTGTCCCGCCGATCATCCGCACACAAAGTGCGGGGCGCGAATCGTTGCGCCCCGAAATTGCTGTGCCCTGACCTGGTGCTTTCGGCCCCTAGCGTGGCGTCAGATGGGTGATGCGAGGAGCAACCTCTTCCGCCAGCAGCCGCAACGAAGTGTGCCACGCCTCCGGTTGGTCGGCGTAGTCGAAGCCGAACACCAGCAAACTGCCGAACCCGCCGACTTCATTGTAAACCCGCTCAAGCTTCTCGGCGACGGTGGCGGGCGAACCGATCAGCCAGTTGTGCCGCGCGCAGTATTCCGGCGTGACGTCGGAATCGGGCACCGACGGATCGTGCTTGAGGTATTCAAGGAATCCGAAGTTCGCCAGCAGCGGCAGGAAGTATTCCCGCATCATGCGTCCCATCATACCGCCAACCGACAGTCGCATGGCTTCCTCGTCGGTTTCGGCGACGAAGACTTCGCGCACCATGCGCCAATCCCGCCGGTGCGGGGTGCGGCCGCTGCGTTTGGCGCCTTCCTCGACCGCGGCCCAATGGCTGGAGACGTAGGCTGGATTGAGGTTCAGGCTGAGCGGCAGGAAGCCATGCTCGCCGGCCATTTTCAGAGTGTCGGAGTTCTTCGACAGTCCGGCCACGCCGATCGGAGGATGCGGCGTCTGCAACGGCTTCAGATGCGGCCGCAGCATGCCGAACATCGGTTCGGGTTTGGTCACGTTCCAGAATTTGCCGTGATGTTCGAACGACGGTTCGTCGCCCCACAGACGCAGGATAATGTCCAGCGCTTCGCGGGTCATTTCGCGGTTGGTGCCCGACATGCCATCGACATTGAACATCGCCCAATCACTGGGAAGGCCGGACGCGGCGATGCCGAACATCAGCCGGCCGTCCGACATGTGGTCCAGCATGGCGACACGGTTCGCCAGTTCGGCCGGGTGATGATAGGGCAGCAGGAAACCGCCGGGGCCGATCCGCAGTCTTTTGGTCTGGAGCAACGCCTGAGCAACCAGCAGGTCGGGTGCGGGATTGGGTTCCCATGGGGCGGTGTGATGCTCACCGATCCAGGCTTCGTTGAATCCGAGTTCATCGAGCCAGCGCATCGTTTGCAGGTCCCAGTCGAGACCGGCCTTGAGGCCGCGCTCCGGCGGGTGCGACGGCATTGAGAAATACCCGAGTTCCATGGCTGTCCTCCTCCCTGATGGGTGTGTTTGGTCGACGTGCCGGGCAAGGCACGTTGATTGTCACATTGTGGAGGTTTTGCGTCAGGGTTGCCCGGACGTCGGGGCACGGTTACCTCCTGCCGGAACTATCCTCCTAGAGTTCGGCGCCGTGCAAGATCGCGGGGGTTTAATTGATTTGCGCGGGATGGCGGTTTCGTCACCGCGGCACAGCCGCCCGGTCAGCGACGCGCCCGGGATCGCCAGTGGTCAGGCGGACTCATCCTCGGTCTCGTCCGGCTCGGGCCTGGAACAGGCATCCAGTGCCGATTGCAGCATCCATGCGGCGGCGGCACGATCGACCACTTCAGCGCGTTTGGCGCGGGTGAGGTCAGCCTCACCGATCAGGAAGCGGTTGACGGCGGCGCTGGACAGCCGTTCGTCCCACAGCGCGGCGGGCAGTCCGGTGGCGTCGGACAGGGCGTGCGCCCAGTCCCTGGCGGCCTGGGCGGCCGGGCCGGCGGTGCCGTCCATCGACAGCGGCAGGCCGATGACCAGCCCGTAGGCGCCCTCCCGCAGCGCGATCTTCGCGATCTGGGTCGCGTTGACCGTCAGCTTGTCGCGTTTGAAGCTGCTGTAGGGCGACGCCAATGTCCGGCGCACGTCCGACAGCGCGAGGCCGATCGTCTTGCTGCCGGGATCAATGCCGATGACGCGCTGGTCGTGCCCGAGGCGGGCGAGTAAGTCCGTTAGGTTGAAGAGTGCCATGCGGGTCGTTATGGTCCCGCCCTCTCATTCACCCAAGGATTTTTCTTCATATGTCGCTCGATCACGCGACCGTCCGCCGCATCGCCTCCCTCGCCCGCATCCGGGTGGAGGATCATGAGGTCGAGCCTTTGTGCCATGAACTGAACGGGATCCTGGGCTGGATCGAGCAGTTGAACGAGGTCGATGTTTCCGGAATTGCCCCGCTGACGGGGGCCGCCAACATGGCAGCACCCCTGCGGGAAGACGTTGTCACCGACGGCGGTTACCCCGAGAAGGTGCTGGCGAATGCGCCCGAGCGGATCGGGGACTTTTACGTCGTGCCGAAAGTTGTCGAGTAATGCTGACCGATCTGACCATTGCCGCCGCCCGCGACGGGCTGCGCGCCAAGGACTTTTCCGCCGTCGATCTGACGATGGCGCATCTGCACGCGATCGAGGCGCTGAACCCGCGGCTGAACGCATTCATCACGGTCAGCCATGCGAAGGCAGTCGATCAGGCGCGCGCCGCCGATGTCGCGCTGGCGGCGGGCGAACAGCGCGCCCTGACCGGTATCCCGCTGGCGATCAAGGATCTGTTCTGCACCGAGGGCGTTCGCACCACGGCTGGCAGCAAGATGCTCAGCCCGTTCGTGCCGCCGTATGAGAGCACGGTGACCGCCAAGCTATTGCACGACGGCGCGGTGTTCCTCGGCAAGGCGAACCTGGACGAGTTCGCCATGGGCTCGTCCAACATGACCTCGGCCTACGGGCCGGTGGAGAATCCCTGGAAGCGGCGTCAGGACGACACCGCCGTGCTGGTGCCGGGCGGTTCCTCCGGCGGATCGGCGGCGGCTGTCTCGGCGCGTTTGGCGATGGGTGCGACCGGGACTGACACCGGCGGGTCGATCCGGCAACCCGCGTCGTTCTGTGGGCTGGTGGGCGTGAAGCCGACCTATGGGCGCTGCTCGCGCTGGGGCGTGGTGGCGTTCGCGTCGTCCCTGGACCACCCCGGCCCGTTCGCCCGCACCGTCCAGGACAGCGCCATCCTGCTGCGGTCGATGGCCGGTCACGATCCGAAGGATTCCACCAGCGCCAACCTGCCGGTGCCGGACTTTGAGGCGGCCTGCCGGCGTGGCGTCAAAGGCTTGCGGATCGGCATTCCCCGCGAATATCGCTCCGACGGTATGCCGGTGGAGATCGACGCGCTGTGGCAGCAAGGGATTGACTGGCTGCGGGCGGCTGGGGCCGAGATCGTTGATGTTTCGCTGCCGCACACCAAATACGGACTCGCCACCTATTATATCGTGGCTCCGGCGGAAGCGTCCTCGAACCTGGCTCGATACGATGGCGTGCGGTTCGGCGCCCGTGAGAATGGCGGAGATCTGCGCGATCTGTATGAACGCACCCGCGCCGAGGGATTCGGGCCGGAAGTGCGCCGCCGCATCCTGATTGGAACGTATGTACTATCCGCCGGCTATTATGACGCGTATTACCTGCGGGCGCAGAAAATACGAGCGCTGATCCTGAAGGATTTCACCGACGCTTTTGGCAGGGTGGACGCCCTGCTCGCCCCGACCGCGCCATCCGCGGCGTTCGCGCAGGGTGAGAATATGGATGATCCGATCCAGATGTATCTGAACGATCTGTTCACCGTGCCGGCCAATCTGGCCGGCGTGCCGGCGGCATCGGTGCCGGCGGGATTGGATGCCAACGGATTGCCACTGGGTTTGCAGGTGATCGGCAAGCCCTTCGATGAGGAAACCGTCTTCGCGGTCTCGACCGCGATAGAGCAGGCGGCCCGCTTTACAGCATTGCCGTCGCTCAGGGCAGGAGGTTGACATGGCTATCAGTCTGGACTCGAAACCGACCAAGGACCTGGAAACAATCGTCGCGAACTGTGTGCGATTGAACCGAACCGACGATCCGGTGTTTGCCGCCGCCAACGCGGTTTTGGCGCTGCGGCTGACCGGTGAATACAACATGGAAAAGACCATCAAGGCGATCGTGAAGCGCGGCAAGCTGCGCAGTTTCCTGTGCTACAAGGACATCGCGGATGCCAGTGGTCTGAACTGGGTGAAGTCGCGCCGGGGCGTTATGGCGCATTTGGAGGCGCTGAGCTTCCATGCCGCCGGCAAGGGCTGGCCGATGCTCTCCGCTATCGTGGTCAATAAGGACAAGATTGAGACCGGCGAGATGACCGCTGAGAATCTCAAGGTTTTTCTGGAAGGCGTCCGGGAAGCTGGACGCGAGGTCGATATCGACGACGTGGCCTTCATGAAACGTGAACAGCAGCGCGTGTTCATTTGGTGTCGGGAGGATCATTGATCCTTCGCTACGCGAGTTCCATATCCGACCGCGGAAAGTCGTTTCCCTTACATAGCAGCGGCACATTGAGTTGCTTCGAACAGGCATAGGCGAAGCAATCGCCCATGTTGAGGCCGGCCGGATGGCGTCCCTTGCCGAAGCGCTCGAACGCACCGAGCGCGGCGACACCGGTTTCGCGGTCGATGGGAACGATGGTTGCTTCGATCTCGGTCAGGAAGCGATTGACCAGCCCGAGCGCCTCGGCGACCGGGCTGTTGGCAATGCGGGCCAGGCCGGCAGTGGCCTCAAAAATCGCCATGGCGGAGGTTTGGCAAGACCGAGCCCCCGCCAGTCGTCCGATAAGGCTTGCGGCGTCGTCCTCCATGGCGATGATACCAATGATGGCCGAGGCATCCAGGAACATCAGAGATCGCCCGACAAGTCGTCGAAGAACGCCTTGTCCGCCGGCTTCCCGCCGGGTCGCTTCATGGCTTGGAAATCCGCCTGGATCGTCTGCAGCCGCTCGATCAACGGCGGGGTGGCGCTGATCGCCGCGGTCTCGCGCTCCACGGCTTCGCGGATTGTCTCCGTCAGTGTTTTTCCCTTGAGGCGAGCCAGCCTGCGAACGGCCGCATCTGTCGTTTGGTCACGGATGTGAAATGCCATGGATACACTCATTCGGAGCCGCGTGTATATCATCGAGGATAGACAATGGCAAGCGGCGGTTGCGACCGAACGCCGGTGCGACTAAACGAGGGGCCAGCAGTTGGTTCGCTTGAAAGACACCGCATGGCATACACGATCGAAGGCAGCACCGGGACATGGGAGGTCGTCGTCGGCCTGGAAGTGCATGCCCAGGTGGTCAGCCAGGCCAAACTGTTCAGCGGCGCGGCGACGGCGTTTGGCGCCGAACCGAACAGCCAGGTCAGCTTCGTCGATGCGGCCTTCCCGGGGATGCTGCCGGTGGTCAACGCCGAGTGTGTCACCCAGGCGGTGCGTACCGGGCTTGGCCTGAACGCGCAGATCCATCCCGTCAGCCGCTTCGACCGGAAGAACTATTTTTACGCGGATCTGCCCTCGGGCTATCAGATCAGCCAGTTCGAACATCCGATCGTCGGCACCGGCGAGATCGAGGTGGAACTGGCCGATGGTTCCACGAAGGTGATCGGGATCACCCGGCTTCATTTGGAACAGGACGCCGGCAAGTCGATCCATGACCAGCATCCCACGAAGACGCTGATCGACCTCAATCGCTCCGGCGTCGCGCTGATGGAGATCGTTTCCGAACCGGACATCCGCAGCCCCGAGGAGGCTGGGGCCTATGTGCGCAAACTTCGCTCGATCCTGCGCTATCTCGGCACTTGCGACGGCAACATGGAGGAAGGTTCCATGCGCGCCGACGTCAACGTGTCGGTGCGCAAACATGGCGAGCCATACCGGACGCGCTGCGAGGTGAAGAACGTCAACTCCATCCGCTTCGTGATGCAGGCGGTCGAGGCGGAAGCGACCCGCCAGGTCGAGGTGTGGGAGTCCGGCGGCACGGTGATGCAGGAAACGCGGCTGTTTGACAGCGGGCGCGGCATCACCCGGTCGATGCGGTCGAAAGAGGACGCGCACGATTACCGTTATTTTCCCGATCCGGACCTGTTGCCGCTGGTGCTGGACGAGGATTGGATCGCCGCGCTGAAAGCCTCGCTGCCGGAACTGCCGGACGCCAAGCGGGCGCGGTTCATACAATCGTATGGACTTTCGCCCTACGACGCCGCGGTGCTGGTCGCCGAGAAAGCCACCGCCGAGTTCTATGAAACCGTCGCGACGGGGCGCGATGCCAAGATCGCCGCCAACTGGATCACCGGCGATTTCTTCGCCGCGATGAACCGCCTCGGCCGCACCATCGAAAACCCACCGGTTACCGCCGCGGCGCTGGGTGGGTTGCTGGATCTGATGGCCGACAACACGATCAACGGCCGTATCGCCAAGGACGTGTTTGAGGCGATGGTCGAAACCGGTAAAGATGCCGCGACGATCGTGGATGAAAAAGGGCTGCGTCAGGTCACGGACGCGGGGGCGATCGACGAGGCGGTGAACCGCATTCTGGCGGCCAATCCGGACAAGGTCGCGGAATACAGATCGGGTAAAGACAAGTTGTTCGGGTTTTTTGTTGGCCAAACCATGAAGGCTTTGGCGGGCAAGGGTAACCCGGCGCTGATTAATGAAACGTTGAAGCGGTTATTGGCCGCTTGAAAGGAGTAGGCCGGCCGGTCGGGATTGCGCCCTTCAAGCCGACCTGCCTCTCTACTTTCGGATGCGAATGATCTTGACCTTTATGATCCAAATCACCACTATCCTGAGCAGAGCGACGCGATGGGTATCAGCCATCGTATCCTCCTTCTTTAACGGCGGCCGGGGTATTCCGGCCGCCGTTTTTGTTTATAGAGAAGAGGGGTTAACTGATTCTTAACGGGCCTCCGAATACTTCACGTTCGAGCACGCCGTGCTACATTCGATTGTATTGATGTGAGCTATTGAGGGGCCGTTGATCAACGGGCGGTGAACCAGCCTGCGGTCGCCGAAAGGAGTAGGCCGGCCGCTCGGGATTGCTCCCTTCCAGCCGGCCTGTCTCCCTACTTCCGAACGCGAATGATCTTGACTTTTATAATCAGGGATTATCACTATCTTCAGCAGGTTGACGCGATGGCTTCTACCCATCGTAACGTCCTCCGTCTTCGGCGGCCGGGGAATTCCGGCCGCCGTTCGCGTATAAAGGGGTTAGGTTAACGAATACTTAACGCGCCCGCATATACTTCGCCCGCAGTGGCTTCAGCAACGTGATCGCCAGCACTGCCGTCAGCAAATCGGCCGTGATCGCCACGCCGAAGACTGGTGTCCAGGTGCCGGTCGCCTCGTGCAGCAGCGACGCCATCGGGCCGCCGAAGATCGCCCCAATTCCTTGCGCCATATACAGGCAGCCATAGTTACGGGTGGCATTGCGTGTACCAAACGTGTCGGTCAGCGTGGACGGAAACAGCGAAAAGATCTCGCCCCACCCGAAGAAAACCACGCCGGAGAGCAAGACAAACAGAACCGGCTCGCCACGAAATGCAAGCCAGAGCGCCATCGCCACGCCCTCCAGCGCGAATGCCAGGCACATGGTGTTCTCGCGGCCGATCTTGTCTGACACCCAGCCGAAGAATGGCCGTGTCAGGCCGTTAGTGAATCGGTCGATCGTCAGTGCCAGCGGCAGCGCGGCCAGCCCCCAGACGACGGCTTTCGTGATCCCGAACTCGCCCGCGAATGCAGCCATCTGGGAGGTGACCATCAGTCCGGACGTGGACATCATCGTCATCATCGCGAACATCAGCCAGAAGATCGGTGAGCGCAGCATGGTCCCGGTGGAAACACCCGGCGCATCGGCCTTCATCGCGGCGGACATCGGTGCCGGCTTCAGCCCGAGTGCGGCCAGCAGTCCGATCAGGGCGAACGCCGCGCCGTATTGCAGCAATGTCATTTGATAGCCGACCGCCGCCAGCGAGTTGGTGATCGGGAACGTCGTCACGATCGCTCCCATCCCATATCCGGCCGCCACCACGCCGGCGGCGAAGCCTCGGCGGTCCGGGAACCAGCCGACCATCTGACCGACGACGCCGACATAGACGATGCCGGTGCCGAGGCCGCCGATCACGCCATAAGTCAGGTACAGCATGGTCAGCGAGGACGCGTAGGACGCAAACACCCAGGACAGTCCCGACAGCAGCCCGCCGACGCCAATTAGCAGTCGTGGCCCGAACTTGTCCACCAGCCAGCCCTGGAACGGCGAGAAGAAGGTTTGCAGCACGATCAAGAGCGAGAAGGTCACCTGGAGCGATGCCGGCGCGACACCGAGCGCCGTTCCGATCGGTTTGGTGAACAGGGTCCAGACGTATTGCGGGCTGGAAATCGCCATCATGCAGACTAAACCTAGGCCAAGCTGGACCCAGCGGGTGAGGCCTTGATCGGTGATAGCCGGTGAGCGTGCCATGGTTTCGGTCATGCGAAGCGGTCCCTGTGCGAACCGCTCAGTCGTTGCAAGCGGCGCGCCATGGCCGAGCGCCTGCTCTCAAGCGGAGTTCAACCCGTTGCCGGCCCACTCATTTCGTCATGGCGCGGCTTGTGCCGCGAGAGATGGCGCTGACAAGTCGTGCGCTGATAAGGAAGCGCGAGAGTCGGCTGCGGTCTTAGGACCGAGCGGGCGGGAGCCGTACCGGAACAATGCCTATTTTGCCGCCACTGCTCCGGCCGGAGTGGCGTCTTTTCAATCGACCGCGAAGCTGGTTCCGCACCCGCAGGCCGATTTTGCATTCGGATTGCGCACAGCGAAGTGACTGCCCATTAACTCGTCGGTGTAATCCAGCTCTGATCCGCTCAGCAGGTCCATGCTGACGGAATCGACGACCACCCGGGCCGGCCCCCGTTCGATGATGAGGTCGTCGGGTTGGGTTTGGGGATCGAGCTCGAAGCGATACTGAAATCCACTGCATCCGCCGGCCAGGACGGCGACGCGTAATGCGGTTTCGGATGCCTGCTTCGTCTCGGCGACGATCTCAGCAATGCGGGCGGCGGCGCGGTCGGTAACGGCGAACTGTTCCATGTAATTAAGATAGGCGCTTCCGCGCCGGATTTGAAGCGGCATGATTGCAGCGGCCAGGGCAATCGGGCGAACTCCCAAACGAGCAGAATGCAATGCGGCCTGTACTATCGGCCGGATTTACCTGACCGTCGGTGTCGCGGCGGTTCAAATGACTTTGTTCTGACTGGCGGGATGCCACGCAAGGGAAGCTAGTTTCGGTGCCCGGTGCTTCACGAAACGTTCATACTCGTGATTATTCTGCGTGGCCTGCACGTGGGTGTTGACAATATATAACGTTAATGTTAGTAAAAAACCATGGAGCACACGGCGTCAACCATGTCCCGGCCTGCCACGTCCGATCCCGCACAGGATCGAACCGGCGGCACCGTGGCCGCCGCCACCATACCACAACGTCTCGCCGCCCTGCTGCGTGTGGTCCGGGTCCTGCTCGGTCACGGCCGCCGACTTGTTGAGACCGTGCCGGCTCGCGCCGCCAATGTGGAATTTGCCGCTTTGGCCGCCGTTTGCGGCACTTACGTGCAGCCAACCATCCTCGCCCGGCTCCAGCGCGGCATTCTCCGCGCCATGGCGTTGCAGCGTTATCTGCTGTCCCGCGCCGCAAAGGGCATCGAGATCGGATTCGTGTATCAGCGCGAGCGCAAGCCGGCCAGGCCACCAGTGGAACCGCCCGAGGGAGATCCGGCTTCCGGTGAGGCGGCAAGCGAAGCGCCGGGTGGCCGGGCCGAACCCGGGCCCGAGCCTGGCGATGACGAAAGGGCGCCCGGGCGCCCCGCCTTCGATCCGGACGATCTCCGCATCCCTACTCCCGAGGAACTCGACGCCGAAGTGCGCCGCCGTCCGCTCGGCCGTACTATCCTCGCCATCTGCATGGACCTCGCTGTCATCCCCAGTTTCTGCACCGGCGCATTCTGGAACCAGATATCCGACACGCTTATGAACTACGGCGGCAGCTTCACGACGCTGTTTAAGATACGGCAATACCGCGAGACATCGTTTCAGAAAGAGCGGGACAAAAAGCCGGCCACCTGGGACTTTGACTGGAGGTTCCCGCCTCCGGAGACGGTTCGCCAAGTACTCGGATACATGATCGGCGAGTTGCCCATCCTGGACCCGTTTGATCCACTGCTGGCCACCGCTCCTCCCTGATTTCCATCGTCCCCGGCCTGCGTCGTACCCTCTGATTCCGGGGGCGCTTTCGCGCGCGCATCGGCCTGACGCAGGGGGCACATTCCTCACCATTGACGTTTCGCAGTTTGCCCGTCCACCCGATTGTCCGGTTACAGCGGGTCCCAATTGAAGAACGGTCCATCACGGTGTATCGGCATGGGATGTTCGGTCGTCCCCCCTTGGCTTGTTACGCTGTTTCGCCCGCCACGGCGCGCGGCCGGCTGCATCATGAACCGGAGGCGGAAACCCGCTCTCCCTGGCAACGGGATCGCGACCGGATCATCCACAGCTCCGCGTTCCGAAAACTTCAATATAAGACACAGGTTTTCGTTAACCACGAAGGCGACTTCTACCGCACACGGCTGACCCACAGCCTTGAGGTGTCCCAAATCGCTCGTTCCATAGCCCGAGCGCTCGGGCTGGATGAAGATCTGACGGAGGCTTTGGCGCTGGCCCATGATCTGGGTCACCCGCCGTTCGGTCATGCCGGCGAGGACGCGCTCAACACCGTCATGAAGCCGTTCGGTGGGTTCGATCACAACGCGCAGAGCCTGCGGATCGTGACGTTGTTGGAGAGCCGTTACGCCGGATGGGACGGTCTGAACCTGACGTGGGAGACACTGGAGGGGCTGGTCAAGCACAATGGCCCGCTGCGGCATCCAACGCCCTACATTGTCGAATACAACGAACACCATAAGTTGGACCTTCACACTCAGCCCGGGGCCGAGGCGCAGGTTGCCGCGATTGCCGACGATGTCGCCTATCACTCCCATGATCTCGACGATGGCCTGCGTGCCAAGCTGTTTGCAGTGGACGACCTGAAGCACCTGCCGGTGGTCGGCGCGGCGCTGGCGGCCGCCCGGATGTCCAGCCTGGACGTGCCACCGCCGCGGTTGCGGCACGAGATGCTGCGGCGGGTGATCAACGCCATGGTGAGCGACCTGATCACTGAAACCGGGAAGCGGCTGATGAAACTGGAGCCGGACAGCCCGGATGCGATCCGCCGGCACAAACAGCGGGTGGTGTCGTTCAGCCCGGCGATGGCCGATGCCAATCAGGCGATCAAGGATTTCCTGTTCGCCAGGATGTATCGCCACTGGCGGGTCAACCGCATGTCCTCCAAGGCAAAGAAGCTGACTGAGGAGTTGTATCGTCTGCTGCACGCCGACCCGACCCTGCTGCCGGACGACTGGCGTGCCCGGGCCGGCGATGGCGGGATGCAGCGATCGGCGACCATCGTCGGGGACTATGTGGCGGGCATGACGGATCGCTACGCGATGGACGAGCACCGCCGGCTGACGGATATCAGCGTTAGCGGGTAGGTGCGGGTTTGCCGCCGCGAGTAATTACATTGGAAGCACGACTGACACCTGCTATCCTGGACTGGCGCCGACGCCCGGGTGCGGTGGACGGCCAAGCCCGCAGGGAAAAGGAAGTGTGTTCGAATGGCATTGAACAGGCAGGTTATCACCGCCCTCAACCGCGACGGAACCGACATGCTCGGCATGAGGAACGTGGCGCTGAAGCAAGCGGACGACAGTATCGTCTCGGGTTCGTTGCTGACGGTCGAAAGTAACCACTTCTGCATCGTTAAGTCTCGCGGCGCGGTGTTGCAGGTTTACGAAACCGGCCAATACACGCTGGTGACACCGGACAAGCCACTGATCGGCTCTCTCGTCCAGGGATTCTGGGGCGGCAGTTCCCCCTGGCAATACGAGATCATTTATATTAACCGAGCCAAACTGCTGGTTCGAAGCGAGGGTATCGCGACAACGGCGGAGATGGCGGAAGTCTCCTATCAGGTTGACTACTATATTCACGTCGATACGCCTGACGCGGCGCTAAAACTGATTACCCATATGCCGTTCAGCGGCATCGTCATCGATACCGCCGAAATCGCGGCCTATGCGGGTCCCGCCATTGAACAGGCGATCAACCAGGTGGTACAGGTCACCAAACTGGAAGCGATCAACGAACACATCACCGAACTGCGTGAGGTCGTCAAAGAGCACCTGTCCGGTTTCCTGGCCATCTACGGCATTATGCTGAACGACCTGAAGATTCTCGTTCTGCCTAAAGACGAAAGAATGCGGGAACTGATTTCGTTGCAGGCGATCGGACTCACACCGATCGAGGCCGTGCGGTATTATTTGGCATTGCGGATGGCGGATCGCGGTTTGATTTCCGCTCCGAATGCCGCGGCCGGTGTTCCGTTCAATATTGGCGGCCAATCGCTCGGCACATACCCGCTTGATCTGCAGCCACCGAGGCAAGGCAGCACCTGATGTCCGGATCATTATTCTACGATGTTGGCACAGTCGATCAGGTTGCGATCAATCTGTTCTACGGCTGGGGTTACAATTTCTACCGGCTGGAGAATCAACTCCGGTCGGATGATCGGGTCGTGCGGGAAAAAGCGTGCTGGCTGTTAGGCCTGTCGCGTTCGATGATCGAAACGGCGCAGAGTGCCTATCGCCGCCAATACCTGCCGCCACCATCCCGCACCAAGCCGTTGCCTGACCCCGAAGCGGTTGCTAACGCTCGGGCATTGGAAGAGCTGTCCACAAACGTCGGGCAACTGGAAGCCACGATCCGATCCCTGCCCGTCCCGGAAAATGACCGGATGACTCAGCGTTACCGTCAGGAAGCCGAGACCCTGGTGGCGCTTGGAGCCTGCGACCAGCGGCTGGTTGGGTTGGCCGAGGTGTTGCGGCAAAGCCTGGATGGCAAAGACGCGGCCTGGATTTTGGCCAATCGCCTCGATATCCAAGGCGGAATTGATTTGATGACGGCGCGGGTGCGGGAGAGGCAGTCACTGCTGAAGTGAGGCCGCCGCCGCGTGGTGTTTAAAATCAGCCCGCCACGCCTGTTGGTATGTCCGGCGCCAGTTGCCAGCACTGCCCAACGGCAGAATGATCGTTTTCCCATGGGAAGCGTATGCTCTGGCTGCCCGGGTTGCCACAAGCGGCGGCCGGCGCGGAAACCTTGAAATGTGCATCAATATGAGCATGACGTTTGCATGAATAGCATCACCGGCCGGCGGCCTACCAATGTAAGCCTCCCGGGTCATTTGGTGGAGGAAGCCATGGCCTTGGGAATCAATGTCTCGCAGGCGTGTGAGAGCGGTCTTGAAGCGGCGCTGCGAAACGAGCGCGAGCGTCAGTGGAAGGCCGACAACAAGGAAGCCATCGAATCCTATAACCGATGGGTCGCTGAACATGGGCTGCCGCTGGATGAATTCAGGCAGTTTTGACACAGTATTCTATCTATCCAATGCCAGGGTCTCGACCCGGATATGTTGTCGATGTGTAGTCGAGACTACTGGATGACCTGGCGACGCGGGTGGTGATTCCCCTGGTACCGAAGACCCTCGCTCCTCCCATACGCGTAAAGACGCTGAATCCGCTCTTTTCGATCGACGGCGAAGAATACGTATTGATGACCCGGGCGATGGCCAGTGTACCGGCCAATCGGTTGCGTGCCGGTATCGGCACGGTGGCGATGGAACGCGATCATATTGTTCGTGCGATCGACGCTCTGCTCAGCGGGATCTGATTGTCGATCTGCGGCGCACTGGCGGTTTCTCCTATGAGTCAGACCCGACTACCTGCCGCCGCCCGCACCATCGCCGCCCCCTTTTCCGCGATCATCAGCGTCGGTGCATTCGTATTGGTGGAGGTGACCGCCGGCATCACCGAGGCGTCGATCACCCGCAGCCCTTGCAACCCATGCACGCGCAACTGGTCATCCACCACCGACATCGCGTCCGGTCCCATGCGGCAGGAGCAACTTGCGTGAAATACGGTTGTGCCGGTCTGCCGCGCGAAGGCGACGAACTCGTCGTCAGTTTGGACGTCGGGGCCGGGCAGGGTTTCCGCCACCACATAGCGCGCAAGCGCCGGGGCCTTGAACCACTCCCGCACCAGTCGCAGCCCGCCGATGATGGCGCGGCGGTCGCGCTCGTCGTCCAGGTAACGGGGGTTGATCGACGGCTGGTCCTCGGGGCGTGAGGACCGAGCCTCGACATGGCCTCGGCTCAAAGGGCGCATTTGCCAGACACCGCTGGTCATGCCGGGTTCGTCGGCCAGCCGGCGCTTCGGACCGGGGGCATAGCTTGCGGAGGCGAACAGCGCCTGGATATCGGGTGTTGCCGATTCCGGCAGCACTTTCGCGGAGGCGGCGACCAGCGAGGCGCCGTAGGTCAGCAGGCCTCGCCCGGTCAGGACGTAGCGCATCACCTCGCCAACCAAACCGAGTCCGCGGGACTTTTCGTTCAAGGTGGCAACGTCCCGCACTTCGGCGGACACCCGGGCCAGGAAATGATCCTGGAAGTTCTGGCCGACGCCACGCAGGATATGGTGCACCGGGATGCCGATACGGCCGAGATGGTCGGGATCGCCGACGCCGGACAGTTGCAGGATATGCGGCGATCCGATTGCTCCGGCGGACAGGATGATTTCTCCCGACGCGTTCGCGCGCTGCGTCTGTCCGTCGCGGGAGAACTCGACTCCGATCGCGCGCGTGCCATCGAACAGCACGCGATGCACAAGGGCGTTGGTTACCACCTGAAGGTTCGGCCGTGTCATTGCCGGGCGTAGATACGACCGTGCGGCGCTCGCTCGGAATCGGCCGCCTCTGGTTTGCTGGATCCAGCCGATGTGGTCGCCTAAGCCGGTTGGCAGGTCGTTGACGTCAGACCGATACTCCCAGCCCATTTGTTGGCCGGCTTCCACCGCCGCCTGGCACAATTCCGGTTGGTCGCGGGTAGGGGCGGTGAACTGCGGACCGCCTTTATTGTGGACGCTGTCGGCCTTGCCCTCCCAGTTCTCGGATTTCCTGAACCAGGGCAGGACATCGTCCCACGACCAGCCGCGATTGCCGAGCTGGCCCCAATGATCGAAATCCTCGGGTTGGCCGCGAATGTAGATCATGCCGTTGATGGAGCTGGACCCGCCCAGAACCTTACCGCGCGGGTAGTTGATTTCCCGACCGTTCAGGCCTGAGTCCGCGTCGGCCTTGTAACCCCAGGTCAGGGTCGGATGATCCAGCAGCTTCATGTAGCCGGCGGGGATGTGGATATACGGATGCAGATCGCGGCCACCGGCCTCGATCAGGATGACGCGCGTGGCCGGGTCCTCGGTCAGCCGGTTGGCCAAGACGCAGCCGGCCGAACCCGCGCCGACGACGATGTAATCCGCTTGCATTCGCGTTTCCCCTATTGGCCGCGATACTAGTGGCCGCGACGCGATCGTGCCAAGTTTCGGCGCGGGAGAACGATACGATGAGCGCGAATGATACCGAGCACTTCACGGTTGCCTACCTGATCGTCAGCGGTACGACGACGGCGGCTCGATCTCCGGAAATCCTGCGCGGCCTGCGCGGGCTGGGTTTCGCCACGGTCATCGCGCTACCGACGCCGAACGCCGCACGGGTGATCGCGTCGCGCGATCTGGCGGACGTCGCGGGTGCGCGGGTGGTTGAGTCCTATTTCGATGCCGCCATTCGTCCGCGCCCGCCGCGTGGCGTGGTGTTGTTCGCGCCATGCAGCTTCAATTCGCTGAACAAGCTGGCGCACGGGATCGCGGACAGTCTGGCATTGTCCGTGGCGGCGGAGGCAATCGGGCGGGGCACACCCGTGATCGTCGGGCCTTCGCTGAATCAGCCGTTGCTGGATCATCCGGCCGCGCGGGCATCGCTGGCCACGCTGGCGTCCTGGGGTGTCGTCGTGGTGCCTCAGGTCAACGCGGGCGACGGTCCGCGCCTCGCACCAACCGAACATTTGCTCGACGCCGTGCGTCCGTTTGCCGGGTGAGACGGGCGCCGGCATTGAACATCCGTTCGTCCCGCCGTATCCACGAGGCAGGAAATCCTGCGCAACCCGGTTGCGTCCACAGAAAGCAAGACAATGAACCTGACATCCGGATTGATCGGCGCTGAAACGACTGGCCCCATTGGCTGGCTTATCTGGGACAACCCCGCGAAACTGAACGCCCTGTCGCCCGGCATGGCCGAGGATGCGCTGACAGTGATCGAAGCTTATGAGGCCGATCCGGCGATCAAGGTCGTGGTGATGCGTGGCGCCGGGCGGAAGGCGTTTATCTCCGGCGGCGATATCAAAAGTTTCGACAAGACACGCTCCGATCCTGAAACCGCCCGGTTGGCGCGGGAGGCGCCGGCCAAGCTGCGGCTGAAGATGTTGAACCTGGAGAAGCCGCTGATCGCCATGATCTATGGCTATTGTCTTGGTGGTGGTCTCGGTATGGCGCTCAATGCCGACATGCGGTTCGCCTCGTCCGACGCGCAGTTCAGCGTGCCGGCGGCGTTGCGCGGCATCGCCTATGCGCCGGAAGGACTGAAATCGCTGGTCGATCTGGTCGGACCCAGCATCGCCAAGGACATCATGTTTTCGGGACGGCGGCTGAAGACGGACGAGGCGCTGCGGATCGGCCTGATCAATCGCGTCGTGGAGGCTGACGAACTGGAGGCGGTCACGATCGCCTATGCGGAGACCCTCGCCGCCAACGCGCCGCTGTCGATCCGGGCATCGAAATACTTCATCAACCAACTCGGTCTGGAGCGCGATCAGCGCGACGAGGCCCGAATGGATGCGATGCAGCGCGAGGCCGAGGCCAGCGAGGACTTCAAGGAAGCGACGCTGTCGTTTGTGGAAAAGCGGAAGCCGGTGTTTCACGGGCGGTAACGTCGCCGCGCGGGCCGTGACCGATGTTTTTGACAGTGCGTGGTTTTGGCCGATCCTGGCTGCTCCATTCGTGGGCAGCTTCCTGGGTGTTTTGATCGTCCGCCTGCCTGTTGGTGCTCCGGTCGTATTCGCGCGATCGGCCTGTCCGCATTGCGGCACGCGGCTGACGGCTCGCGACATGCTGCCGATTGTCGGCTTCCTGCTGTTGCGCGGCCGGTGCCGCCATTGCGGCCATGCGATTGGGTGGTTTCATCCGGCGATCGAACTTGCCGCGGTGGTGGTCGCGCTCTGGGCGGCGGTGGCGCTGCGGGATGCCGGCCCGGGGACGGTCTGGATTGCGTGCGGTCTTGGGTGGACGTTGCTGACGTTGGCCTGGATCGATGGAATCACATTTCTGTTGCCCGATGTGTTGACGCTGCCGTTGCTTTTGGCCGGGTTGGTGCTGACCTTGTTTTGCGAACCCGAGGCGCTGACGGATCGCAGTTTGGCCGCTGTGGTGGGGTATTTGGCATTTCAGGGACTCGCGTTTGCCTACCGTCATCTGCGCGGACAGGACGGATTGGGCGGCGGTGATGCCAAACTGCTTGCCGCCGCCGGAGCCTGGTGTGGCGTGGCCGCGCTGCCGTTCATCGTGCTGGGCAGCGCCTTGCTGGGGTTGCTCGCTGCTTTGGCATTGGCGCTGGCGGGCCGGGGCATGACATCCAGGACTCCAATCCCGTTCGGTCCCTGCATCGCCTTGGCATTTTGGCTTGCGTGGCTGCATGCCGGGGCATGGGGGAGTTTGGCGGAGCTGGTCTGGGGGGCAGGATGATACGCTTGGCAGAGGTAATGTTTGCGGCCGTGGTTTTCGCCGGTCCGACCGGGGCGCTGCTCGCGCGCGAACCCGGTCCGGTTTGCCGGGAGGCATCCGTGGTCGAGGTCATCACGCGCCTTGTTCGAGAGCGCGATTATTACAGCGATGTCCGGTCTCAACTGGTAACCGAACAGCCCACAAACGATCCACATGTGGTGCGCTGTCAGGTTTGTGTTCAGCTCGCACCGTATGACACGGTGCGCTTCGGCGACCGTTCCATTCAGCAATGCCAGCCGCAAGCGTTCGACGTGGAGATATTTCCCGCCGGCTTTGTAGTGCACAGCCGGGGGTGAGGTCCGGCCATGTCGTTCAGACCGGACTCCTCCAATCCGAAATCCTCAGGTTTCACGCTGATCGAAATGATCGTCGTGATCGTCATCATGGCGTTGATCGCCGGATTGGTCGTTACGAGGCGACCCATGCACAGTGCCGGCCTGGATACCGACGCAACGGTGCGGGCGTTGTCGAATGCGCTGCGGCTGGCCCGCTCTCGGGCGATCGCACAGGACCGCGAGGTGACGGTGGTGACCGGCGCGGCTGGCTTCGCCGTCGATGACGGTGCCCCCTGGCTGCTGCCTTCGGGACAGTCGATGAGCGCATCGAGAGTGATTTTCATCCCCGACGGCGGATCAACCGGCGCGGCGATCCTGTTTGCCGCCGGTCCCCGGCGGCTCGAGGTGGATGTGAACTGGTTGACCGGACGGATCAAAGCGCGGGAACTCAACGTCCCATGAAATGGTTTCGCGGCGCCTGACATGCCGACAAACATCGAGAGTCCGTGTACGGATTCGTGACACGGTGCCAGTCCGCAAACGGTAATCCACGCTCGATCGGGCGTCGTAGCTGCCTCGTGACCACGCGGCGACCATAAGAAAAACCGAGTGGAAACACCCTGTCATCAAGACAAACAGAGGAAGCAACACGCCATGTCGGATTTCAACGAGGCGAGCATGCATGCGCCGGGTCCCCGTCGCCGGGGTCTTCTACGCAATGCCGGACTGGGAGCCGCGGTCGCCGCGGCTTCGGGTCTTGGGATGTTTCGAGCGGCCGATGCGGAGGCGAATGAGGGCCATAGGCCGAGCGACGCGGATATTCTGAATTTTGCCCTGAACCTTGAATATCTGGAGGCCGAGTTTTATTTGCGGGCGGTGACCGGCAACGGCCTGTCGTCCTCTGAGATCGGTGGCGTTGGCACGACCGGTTCGGTGACCGGAGGTGGGGCGGTCCCGTTCCAAACCCCGGCGATCCAGCAGTACGCCGCGGAAATCGCCAATGACGAGCATCTTCACGTGACGTTCCTGCGATCCGCGCTGGGCGGTGCCGCGGTGGCGCGCCCGACAATCGATCTATACAATAGCTTCAACACAGCGGCCGTCGCCGCGGGATTGATCCAGCAAGGTCAGACATTCAATCCATTTGCGGACGAAAACAGTTTTCTGCTGGGTGCCTACATCTTCGAGGACGTCGGCGTCACCGCATACCATGGCGCGGCCCCTTTGATCCGCTCCAAGGCTTATCTGGCCGCGGCGGCGGGAATCCTTGCGGTGGAGGCGTATCACGCCGCGAACGTAAGAACATTGCTGTACCAATTGGGACAGGGTCCCGCGACAGCGGCGATTTCCGCCCTGCGCGCGTCGGCGTCCGGTGCCGACGATGATCAGGGCGTCGTGCTGAATGGTGTTGCCAACATCGTCCCAACCGACAGTAACGGGCTTGCATTCAGCCGAACCACCTCTCAGGTGCTTAATATCGTGTATCTCGGCGGTGCCAGCGGTAACTATGGATTTTTCCCGCAGGGCCTGAACGGGGCAATTACCTGAGCGCAGTGTCTGGAGAAATGACCGGTCGTTTCATGACCGAGTGTTCGGCGGCCGGTCCAGGCAAAGTGCGGGTAACGCTGATCGGCGCGCGATAAGCGGTGCGTCGAGACCGCGCCGAGGTGAGTTAACAAGGCCCATCATCCACGCCAAGCGGTCCCGGAGCCGAAAAGGCGTGGATGACGGGTCATCGCCTGGTATGGCGCGAGGTAGGCGCAGTGCGCGCCTCTCGCACTCGCGATTGGCGTTTGGGGACGCCTCGGGCAATGGTTTCGACCGGGGGACACGACCCATGCTGGCCGAGTTTTTTTCCTGGTGGGTGGCTCGGATTGACGAGCTTCTGCCAACCGGATGGACGCATGCCGCCGCACGTCCGCGCGACGGCGTCGTCGTTGACGTATCCAAGGGACGGGACATAACGGCATCGATTCGTCACCGGGGGATCGGGCGCGTTATCGGGCTGGGGGCCGCTGCCCGGATCGCGGGACGTAAGCCGGTCATGCTGCGGCCGCCGCCGTCGTTCGTGCTGGTCAAACACCATGTCGTTCCAACCGTGCCGCGCCGCGACCTCGATCGCATGTTGTTCCATGAACTGTCCCGGATAACGCCCTTTTCGGCCGATCGCCTGTTCTGGCACTGGGAGGGTTCGGTCAGACGAGGCGACCGAACCCGCACCGAGACGATCCTGACGATGGTCCCCAAAGAGCCACTGGAAGCTGCGCTCGCCGAACTCGACACCGCCGGCATCAAAGTGGATTTCATCGAAGTCGGGCCGACGGACAAACCAAGGCTGCTTCCGGCCGCCGATCGGGCCGAACCCGGCAACCGGTTGGCTCTGGCGCACCGATTGGCCTGGTTTTGCGGCGGCCTCGCCGTCGTGGCTCTGGTTTTGCCGTTTATTATCCAGGACTACGGCCTGCGATCGACCGATGCGTCGATTGCCGAACTCCAGCCGGCCATCAGGCAGGTGGAGGCGCTGCGCAGGGGCCTCGCGGCCAGTACCGGTGCGCATGACATCCTGATGCGGGAGGCGGAGCGAACCGGTGATGTGCTGCAGGTGTTGGCGACGGTCACCCGCATTTTGCCGGACGACACCTACCTGACGGATTTTGCGCTGCGAGAGCGGCAAATGACGATCAGCGGGCGGACCGCCTCGGCGCCGCGGCTGATCACCGGCTTGTCCGCCGATCCGGCGATCCGTGAGCCCGCCTTTACGGCTCCGGTCACCCGAACCGAGGGTGCGGCGTCTGAGGTCTTTTCGATCAAGGCGGAGATCGCCCGATGAACGCCGAGTCCTGGTTGACAGGCCGGCGCGGACAGGCGCTCGCGGTCGCGGTTGGTTTGGTCGTGCTCGCGATCATCTGGCTGGGGGCCATCGACCCCGTGAGGACCTGGTTCGACGAGCGACAGGCCACGTTGGAACAGCGTCAGACTCTGCTGCACCACATGCAGGACCTGGTGGCCTCGCTGCCGGCGTTGCGCGCGACGTCCTCTGACCGGCGCGCCGATGCCCCCGCGCCGGACGGTGCCGCTGCCGCGGGGGCATTGCCAGGTGCGACCGACGCCGTTGCCGCCGCCGACCTGCAGGAACGCGTGCAGACGATGGCCACCGCCGCGGGGGCGAATCTGACCGCGGTGGAGACTCTGCCGGCCACGGCGGCGGGCGGATGGCACAAGGTCGCGTTGCGGATCAGCCTGAATGCGTCCTGGCCCGTGCTGATGGAGTTGGTCCGAGCGGTTGAGCGGTCGCCGGAGCGCATTTTTATCGACGACGCGCATTTCCACAGCCCGGTGGTGGTGAACCATCCGGGGTCGCTGCCGATTCAGGCCTCTATGGTGCTGTATGGATTCAGGGCGGCGGAACCGGGGACCGGCACATGATCTCGACGGCAACCAGGACCCTTTGGGGAACCGGGCTGCTCGCCCTGGTCCTGATGGGTGTCGTCGCAAACGAGGCGATGACGGCCATGTCCGCCCCGGAGCGGCCTCCGCGGGCCGATGCGTTGATACAAATGCCGCAGCGGCCGGAGGCAACCGGGGCCTCGGACCAGACCGGCCGCCTGCTGCGTGAGGTCCTCGGTCGCCCCGTGTTTAATCCGGACCGGCGGCCCGCTGCGTCGTCCGGGGTGTCCCGGGCAACCGGTCTGTCGCGGCTGACCGGGGTGGTGATCAGCGATACGCAGAAGATCGCCATTTTCGCGACGGCGCCGGATGGCCGCAAGGTCTCCGCGCAAGAAGGCGAGCATGTCGGCGCTTATGAAATCACTAGAATCACGGTCGCCGGTGTTACCGTTTCAGGGCCTGAGGGCGTGGCGATCGTGACCCCGGCGTTCGATCCGACTGCGCAGCCGGCCGCCAAAGCCGCGTTGTCCGTGCCGGTGCCGAAAGCCGGGCGCTCGGCGAAGTAGGCCGCGCCGTCGATCATTGTGTGATGTTTGGGCAACACTGGTCGCGGTGTGTGACGCTAACCACACGGCCGGGCAGACGGAAAATCACCTATGCCTCTAATCGGGCCACAGGTGAGTGTTCCAAAGGCAGAGTGTGCCGGTAATTCATGCACATTCGCGGTGCGGATGACAAATGTAAAAAACGGTGGTTTCACGGCGCCGAATTTAAAATGAGACCCGCAAGTCCATCAGACTCAAACCTTATAGCCGGCATCGGATTTTTGTCTTTTGCGCAATATGATGATCGCGTGCCGGTGGCGATTCGAAGGGGTTGGCATGTCCGTTGCGTCTGAGGGGCCGACGCCATCCAGGCGTAATAAGGACGTGACCTGTGAGCATTCGGCCGGATAGTCGTTCACCCCTGGCGGTCGTTTGCCTGATTGGCACGTCGAACCGGCCGCTGGCAGTGACGACGGTCGGCCGGTCGTGGGGCGGCTCACACGTGGTATCGGTCGCGCTGTGTCTCGCTATCATCATCCCCGCGATCACCCCGGTGAGCGTAATTCCCCGGTTCGTGTCCGCCGCCGCGGCGACAATGGGAATTGCATTCGATGTCTCGGGCCGGCGTGGCAATGTCGATGCGGACGCGATCGATCGGGACTCTGAGAACGATCTTGTTGCCTCTGCAAACCCGGGTGCGGCGGCGGATTCGTTGCCGCCGGTGACCGCCCCGCTATCCAATCGGCGGCTGCACGGGACCGCCAGTCCGGCAGCCGCAAAAATACCTCACCCCGCGGACAAGCCGTGGCTCGCAAAGCCGCTTCAGACCCGGGTCGGGTAGGTCCCGAATCAGGTATCCGGCCTTAGGCTGGCCTGATCGGAGCCTTAGCCGATCGCCGTCAGTCGTTGCTCCGCCATGGCTGGCTATCATTGCAGCCAAACCGTCCGATCGGCATGGTTTCCGCGCTGTCGCCTTCCGGCTTTCGCCCGAACGGGTGCGACGGACTGCTTTGCCCGCGTGTCTCAATATCTCTCAGATTGGTTTCGAAAGGCGCCGGGGCGGCCGCAGCCGGCATGCTGGCCTATGGACCGTACGCGGCGTCATATCGTTGTAGTATGTACGGGCATTTGCCCAAACAATAAGCAGACACGTTACGCACAGCCCGATTTCAACCGCCGATATCTCTCCGCCGGGCACCGAACATCACATTGGCACGATTGTTGAAAAGTAAATTTGGCGTCTGGCCGTTGCTCGCCATGGCGGCGTCACAAACGACAGACAGGATTTCGACAATGCAGCCTTCCTTTGACACCAACGGCAGATCGGAGAACCGGCCAACATGAAACTCATCATGGCCATCATCAAGCCCTTCAAGCTTGACGACGTGCGAGAGGCGCTGACCCCGCTTGGGGTCCAGGGCCTGACAGTCTCGGAGGTGAAAGGTTTCGGCCGCCAGAAAGGCCAGACCGAAATCTACCGCGGCGCAGAGTATCAGGTGAGCTTTCTGCCGAAGATCAAGCTTGAAGTCGTGGTCGCTGACGGATTGGTTGACCAGGTCATCGAGGCGATCGCGACGACCGCAAACACCGGCAAGATCGGCGACGGCAAGATCTTTGTCATGGATATCGAACGCGCGGTTCGTATCCGCACCGGCGAAGTCGATAGCGAAGCGCTGTAAACCAAAACCATCAGGGATATATGACTATGAAGAAACCCCGCCTTGCATGGGGACTGAGCGCGCTGTTTTTCGCTCTGTTGCTCGCACTTCCGGCGTTCGCCGATGACGCCCCCGCGGCCGCCGCGGCTGCCGCTGCCGCCGTGCCGGCCGGTCCGCCGAAGATCGACACCGGCGACACCGCGTGGATGCTGACCAGCACCGCGCTGGTGCTGCTGATGACCATTCCGGGCCTGGCGCTGTTCTATGCCGGCATGGTGCGTAAAAAGAACCTGCTGGCGACGATGATGCAGTCCTTCGCGATCTGCTGCATCGTCACGCTGGTTTGGGTGGTTGCCGGCTATTCCATCGCCTTCACCAACGGCAATGCCTACATGGGCGACTTCTCGCGCGTCATGCTGAACGGCATTGGCGCAGGCATCAGCAAGGGCACCGATATCGCCTTCACGCTGGGCGCCGGCACCGATGCGGCGGCGGTCCAAACCGTCCCCGAATCCGTCTATATGATGTTCCAGATGACCTTCGCGATCATCACCCCGGCGCTGATCGCCGGTGCGTTCGCCGATCGCATGAAGTTCTCCGCCCTGTGCATCTTCATCACGCTTTGGTCCTTGCTGGTTTACTCGCCGATCGCCCATTGGGTGTGGGCGCCGACCGGTTGGGCCTCGCAGATGGGCGTGCTTGACTTCGCGGGCGGCACCGTCGTGCATATCAACGCTGGCGTCGCCGGCCTTGTGTGCGCTCTGGTTCTCGGCAAGCGGGTTGGTTTCAACACCGATAACATGGCACCGTTCAACCTGTCCTATGCGGTCATCGGCGCCTCCCTGTTGTGGGTGGGCTGGTTCGGCTTCAACGCGGGTTCCGCGGTGGGCGCCAACGGCCGCGCCGGCATGGCGATGACGGTCACGCAGATCGCCACC
>CAIZFE010000050.1 GCA_903932145.1 uncultured Rhodopila sp.
CGGAACGTGTCAACGACTTTGATACACTCGGGTTTGGAATTTAAGCTCGTGTCCTGACCCTCGGGCAGTATTGCTCGGGGCCAAGGAAGATGACCGGCGGCGGTGCCGGATCTGGCCGGATGAGCGCCGTGACGGCTTCGCGGGTGCGCCCGGTAGGAGAACGTGATGGTATCCAGCGGAGGCGACCCAAAGACGTAGAGCAAAGGGCGGCGGGGGCTGCGATCGCCTGAAACGTTACCATCGGGTGGGCGCGAGACGTCATGACGGTTGTATCCGAACCGGATCCGGCCATTCAGGCCGCCTTTTTCGGCGTCGGCGGGTTGATCCACGCCGCCGTGGGTTTGGCGGGCGGAACGGGCGGTTTTTTGACAAAACGTTCCGGATTTTCGCGGAACGCCCGGTCGAGCGTGACCTGGCGGGCGGCGTGAACGGCATCGATCTGGCCGTAATGCACTTGGTTCGGGGTCATCAACCCGATCCCAGCGTGGCGATGGTCCTGGTTGTACCAGTCGAAGAATTCGCGGCAGAAGCTTCTGGCGTCCTCGATGCAGCCGAAGCGTTTGGGAAAGCGCGACTGATATTTCAGCGTTTTGAAGGCGCTCTCGGAGAACGGATTGTCGTTGGACGTATGCGGACGGTTATGCGACCGGGTCACGCCCAGGTCCGCGAGCAGGAACGCGGTGGCTTTGGCTTTCATCGGCCCGCCGCGATCGGCATGCAGCGTAAGCTGGCCGGGCGGAACGCCGTGTTTCTCCATGGCGTCCTTGAACAGCGGCTTGAACAGCGCCGCGCTTTCAGCATCGGCCACGTACCAGCCGACGACACGGCGGCTGTAGATGTCGAGGATGACGTAGAGGTAGAAGTAGCTCCACTTCGCCGGGCCCATGAGTTTGGTGATGTCCCAGGACCAGACTTCGTTGGGTTTTTCCGCCAGAAGCTCGGGTTTTTGGTAAGCCGGATGGCTCAGCTGCTGGCGGCGTTCGCGGACCTCGCCATTGTCGTCCAGTATCCGGTACATGGTCCGGATCGAGCAGTGGTAGATGCCTTCGTCCAGTAAAGTGGCGTAGATTTCCGCCGGCGCCTGGTCGGCGAAGCGGGGTGTGCAAAGCAAATCCAGCACCTGTTGACGTTGCGGATCGTTCAGGGCGCGGACCGGCCGCGGCCTTGGACGCGCGGCCACCGGCGGCGCGGCGAGCCGGACGCGTGTTCTGTGCACCGTGGCCCGGGAAACACCGGTCGCGGCGCAGACCGCCGATGTCATGCCGCTTTTTGGCGGAATGGCCACCACCGCGGCGGTCAAGGCTCGCCGCCGTCCGGCGTCATCGGAATCCCCAGCAGGTCCGCAAGTTTTTTTTGGACGGCGATAATGGCATCGGCACGGGCCAGACGCCGCGTGAGATCGGCGTTATTCCTTTGCAAAAGGGCGACCTCGCCCAGGAGCGGGTTGGGAGCCGCGGCTTTCGGTCCACGTTTGACGGGCGTCAACGCGCCGGACGCGCCAGCGTCGCGTTGACGCCTCCAGTCGCACAGCGTTGACGAATAAACGCCTTCACGGCGGAGGATCGCACCGATCCCGCCAGTCTCCGCGGCCCGATCGGTTTCGGCGAGGATGCGCAGCTTGTCCTTCGCCGTGAACGTCCGCCGCCGGGGGCGGGCGGAAAATTCCGGGGACGCCGGGGCTGGTGCCGCCACGACCGTCGGCCTACGGCCTTCGTTCGACGCGGCACCTGCCCCGGCATAGGTTTCTGTGTCGAGCATGGGCATGGGAAAGATGATCCTTCAGCACCTCAGGGTCTAAACTCCCGGGGGGTAGATGTCTCATCATCATTGGCACGGAGGGGGAAGCGTTTGAACGCCTGGCTGGATGAGTGGAAAAAGGCGCGGTGATCGCCGGGGACATTCTCGCTGCACTGCGGCGGATGGGCATCGCGGTCGATGACGCGGCGACCGGCGACCGGCTGACCGGCGGTGTATCGTCCGACATATGGCGCATCGATGCGGCGGCCGGTCCGATCTGCGTCAAACGGGCACTGGCAAAACTGCGCGTCGCGGCCGACTGGCAGGCGCCGGTCGAGCGCAATCTGTATGAAGCCCGCTGGATGCAACGCGCGAATGCCGCTGTCCCCGGCGCTGCACCGGCGCTTCTGGGCCAGGATGAGGCCGGCGGCGTGCTCGCGATGACGTTCCTGCCGCCCGACAACCATCCGCTTTGGAAATCCCAACTGCGGGACGGTCACGCGGACCCGGCCTTTGCC
>CAIZFE010000051.1 GCA_903932145.1 uncultured Rhodopila sp.
GGAGGTGAAAGGCAACGCGCTGGACCTGACCGCGACCGGCAGCCTGTCAGACCAAACCGTTGACGCGAACTGGACGCTGGCCCTGGCGGATCTCAGCGCTGTTCAGCCCGGGACATCCGGCACGATGGACATCAAGGGTCACGCTGCCGGCAAACTGGACGATCTCGCGGTGCAGGCCGACATCGGCGCGGATGTGGCGGCGAAGGGCTATTCGTCCGGCCACGTCACCGCCAAGGTCGATGCGACCGGCCTGCCCGGCGCACCGCATGCGACGATCAACGCCGGCGGCACACTGCTCGACTCGCCGCTGGTTCTGGCGCTCACCGCCGAGCAGACCGGCGGCGCGGTTAAGGTCAACATCGGTCAGATGTCCTGGAAGTCCTTGCAGGCAGGCGGCGCACTGAGCCTGACGCCGCCCGCGGTCATTCCCGCCGGCAAAATCCACCTCGATTTCGCCCGCCTTGCGGACCTGGAGCCGTTCCTGGGCCGAGCGGTTGCGGGACAGGCGAATGCGACACTCGATTCCGATGATAAGGCGGCGAAACTGGTTCTGACCGTGAGCAACGCAAATCTTCCGGGGACGGCGGCGATCAGCAAGGCGGCGCTGAACGCCACTGTCACGGACCCGACGGGACACCCCAGCGTGGACGGAAATTTCACCGCTGACGGCGTGTCAGCCGGCAATACCCGGTCGATATCGGCCCGAATCACCGCCAAAGGCCCGATCGATGCCCTCGCCCTGACCGTCGTCGCCGACGCGCCGGAGGTTGCGGGCGGTCCCGCCAAACTAAACACCACCGGCACGCTGAATACGGAGGATCGTACCCTTGCGCTGGCCCGCATGGAGGCGAGCTGGAAACAGCAGCTCATAAAGCTGCTCGCCCCGGCGAAATTCAGCTTTGCCGAAGGCGTGGCGATGGATCGCGTAAGGCTGGGGTTCCGGCAGGCCGAACTGACGATTTCGGGAAAAGCCGGCAGCACGCTCGATCTGACGGTGGTGTTGCGCAACCTGCCGGCGGATATCGGCACGATCGTCAGCCCCGCCTATGCCGCCGATGGCGTCATCGCGGCTGACGTCCGGTTGACCGGAACCAGCGTTCGGCCGGAGGGCACCGTCAAACTGACCGCGACCGGGGTGCGACAGCGAAAAGGCCCGGGCCAGGCGTTGCCCGCCGCCAATCTGATCGCCAACGCCGTCCTGCAGGGCACCTCCACCCGCATCGACACCAAACTGACCGCCGGCCCGTCGCATCTCGCGATCACCGGTTCCGCACCCGTGTTGGCTGGTGGAGCACTGGATCTGAAGACCGACGGCGTCGTCGATCTGGCCATGCTCGATCCGCTGCTGACCGCCGAAGGCCGCCGAGCCCGAGGGTCGGTCACACTGGATGCCGCCATCGCCGGAACGACCGCCGCCCCTTTGGTCACCGGGTCCGCCCAACTGCATAACGGCGACGTCAGCGACTATGCGCTGGGTGCGCACATCAACGACCTGGAGGCCACGATCCAGGCGCAGGGCGACACCATCCGGTTGTCGCAATTCAAGGGGAAAGCCGGCGCCGGGACTATGGGCGGCAGCGGCTCGATCAGTCTTGCCGGGGCGATGCCGGTCGATCTGCATTTCACCGCCGACAATGCCCGACCATTGTCCAGCGATCTGATGACCGCGCTGATGGACGCCAACCTGACGGTTCAGGGCGACGTGAAAGGCGATATCCAGGCGGGGGGCACCGTTCATGTCCGGCGCGCCGATATAAGGATACCGGACAAACTGCCGCCGTCGGTGGCCGACCTGCCGGTGCGGAACGTCAATGCGCCACCGGCTCCGCCGCCGGAAGCCGAGGCGCAATCGACGATTGCGCTGAACCTGACGCTGGACGCCCCGCAGCAGGTGTTCATTCGAGGCCGGGGACTTGACGCGGAGCTTGGCGGAACCATCCATATCCGCGGGACGGCGTCGAAACCGATCCCCGACGGCGGCTTCAAATTGCGCCGCGGCACCATGAGTCTGGTCGGCAGCACGTTGACCTTCACCGAGGGGACGGTCGATTTCAGCGGCGCGGGTCTGGCCGATCCGTCGAT
Organism: uncultured Rhodopila sp.; assembly: GCA_903932145.1. Taxonomy (GTDB): domain Bacteria; phylum Pseudomonadota; class Alphaproteobacteria; order Acetobacterales; family Acetobacteraceae; genus Rhodopila. The sequence goes on from CAIZFE010000051.1 coordinate 2,083, forward strand.
CCATTTCGTCGCGACCTCCACGACCACCGCGATCGTCGCGACCCTGACGGTCAGCGGCAGTGCGAAGGACCCGAAAATCACCCTGTCGAGCGTGCCGGACATGCCGCAGGACGAGATCCTGGCGCAATTGCTGTTCAACACCAGCACGTCGAAATTGAGTCCGTTGCAGCTCGCGGAAATCGCGGCCGCGCTGGCGCAGTTGTCGGGCGCGACGTCCAGCTTTGATCCGCTGGGGAGTATCCGGAGTTCATTGGGGCTGGACCGGCTGTCGGTGGGCAGCAACAGTTCCGGCAATCCGACATTGGAAGCCGGCAGTTATCTGGCACGCGGCGTTTATGTGGGGGCAAAGCAGAGTACGTCCGGCGGCGGAAGCCAGGCGACGGTGCAAATCGATCTCGCCAAGGGACTGAAGCTGGAGACTACCGCCGGGTCGGGATCGAGTTCGGCGACCGGCAGCACCAGCAGCGCGGATGCGGCCAGCGTCGGGCTGACGTATCAATTCGAATACTAAAATCAGCGAAGGCGCGCTGGCCTCCGGACTTTCACGACGCGCCGACGGCCAGGGCGAGCAGCGGCGCGGTGCCGTTGACGGATCGGATGCCGACCCGAGCTGGAACGATGCCATCGTGGTGCTCAGACCGTTGGTCTTGGTTCCGGTTGTAACTAAGATCCGCCCCTGCCCGACGCCACCGAGTTCGCGCACATAAAAACGCGCCCTGGCGTGTTATTTAAGCATATTCTAGATGTCATCTTATATATTAGATATTACATTAATATATCGGAATATATTTCCGAATATTGCCTAATATAACATCGTATTATTGGTTGCATTGGAATAATTGCATGTTAGACATCATGTAGGGACGCGGGTAGTTCACCCATTGTCCCCGCAACGCCAGATCGCGCGTCCCTAACCAGGCACGCGTTTCGCTCTTGGGAGACCTCACATGGCTATTGCAGACGTCCCCGCCCTGCCACAGGGCGTTCCCACACTATTGCAGAACGAGGGAGCATCGGCCGCTGCGCTCTATTCAGCGCCGACGTCCGGGACGACGATCCTGACGGTCGGTGCAGGCAAGCAATACGCCACCCTGGCCGCGGCCATCGCCGCCTCACAGGATGGTACTATCATCGAGGTCCAGGCGGGCACCTACGTCAACGACACAGCCGACATCACCCACAGCATCACCATAGAAGGTGTGGGTGGCATGGTGAACCTGGTCGAGACGCAGCCACTGCCGAATGAGAAGGGCATCCTGATTGACGACGGTGCCAATGTAACAATCGCCAATATCACCTTCTCCGGGGCCCAAATTCCCGACTCCGAGGGTGCCAACGGGGCGGGTATTCGTTACCAGGGCGGCAACCTGACGCTGGTCAACGATGTTTTCACCGGAAACCAAAACGGCATCATGGGCACGCCGGTGGATGGTCTGTCATCGAACACCGTCACCATCAAGAACAGCAGCTTCGCCAATAACGGCGACGGCACACCCGGATCGGTTGGCTATGGCTACACGCACGATCTTTATATCGGCACGGTCAGCGATCTGACTGTGGAGAACAGTGTCTTCCTCGGGGTCAACGGGGTCGGCAACGATTTCAAGAGCCGCGCGCAAGCTACGACCATCGTAAACAACGTCATTTCCGATATAAATACGGCGGCCAGCTATACGATCGACTTGCCGAACGGGGGCATTACCCAAATCACCGGCAACTTTATCGAGCAGGGACCCAATTCGCCGAATTGGGCGATCATGGAATACAGTGCCGAGAGCCTGCCCTACGCGAATTCTTCGCTGCTTATACAAGACAATACGATCGTCAACCAGAGTGCTGCCTCGGGTTCCATTGGGCTGGTGAATTACTCGGGAATCATGGCGAACGTGACCGGCAACACCATCGTGGGTCTGACAAACTCGCAACTCGTCAGCGGGCCAGTCAAAGCGACAAGTAACATTGATGGCTCCGGAAACAAGCTTTCCGACATCACCAACGCGGTGCAACTGCTTGGCGGCAACAACATCGTCTTCACCGACACCGCCGCCCACACAGTCACCGTTACCTCCAGCTTTCAAGGCATCGAGGGTGGCGCCGGCGCGCTGACCGTTAATGCGAAGGCGGGTCATGTCGACGTCATCGGCGGCTCCGGCGGCCTGACCTACACAGAGCAGGCCGGTTTTGGCGGCTCGATCATCACGACTGCCGCAGGGTCGGTGAACACGATCACCATATCAGGTCAGGACACCGTTTACAGCCAAGGTATCGACACGATTACAGAGGGGACAGGCAACGCCTCGGTGACCGTAACAGATATCGCGCAAATCCATGACGGCTCGGGGAACAATCAATACACAGTACTCGGAATGGCCGATATTACCGGAGGAGGTGCATCCGACTTCCTAACAGTCGGCCAGGGTGCGACCGCATTGGTCCATGGCTTGGAGGCTGCCGTCAAGATGACGTCGGTCGGCGGCGATTTCACCATCAATGCCACGATCGCGGGTTCGCTGGAACAGGCCACGGTCACGGGCGGTTCGGTCACCGTGCAATCGTACTCGAGCGCCCTCAATTTCAAGACAGCGGGCGGTAGTGAGGCAGCGAGCATCGCTTTGGGCGCGGGCACTTCGAACATCCTGAGCTACGCGGCTGACACGATTTATGCCGGGTCCGGGACTGACATGGTGCAACTGAACGGTGGTGGGCAGACCGTTTACGCCGGAAGCGGGACACTACAGATCTATGGACGCGGCGTTGCCGCGAACAACGCGGCTACGGTCTATGGCAATGGCGGTGATTACTTCATCGGCGGGGACACCGGGAATATCATCTACAACGGTGGTGTTCTGGCCAGTACCGTTGAGGCCCGCCTCTCGAACATCTCCGTCATTGGCGGGGCGGGGCACATCACCATCAATGGGGGTGCACGCGACACGATCTCGGGCGGTAGTGGCGGCATCACTCTGAATGGCGGCGGCGCGGATACTGTGACGACGACGGCGGGATCGACCAATATCATCACTCTGGTCGCTTCGAGTACGGTGAACAGCTACGGTCACGACACGATCAACCTTGGCACCTCCAACGAGGTTCTGACCGTGCATGGCAACGCAACGGTAATGGGCACCGGGTCGAATAGGATCACGCTGCTAGGGACCGACAGTGTCACCTCTGCCGGGGGCAATGAGAGTATCGGCGTCGGGGCGGGGGCTAACGTTACGGTCACCTCCGCGGCTTTTACCAATCTGTCCGAATCCGGGGCGACGGTCGCTTACAAGGCGAACGCCGGTCATGACAATTCAACGGCGACGGTCACCGGCGGTGCAGCCAGCATCTTCTCCGCCGCCGGCTCGGCACTGACCGTCACCACTGTCTCCGGCAACGCGACAACGGTGAACCTTGGACAAGGCACGGCGGTGGTAGTCGCAACGGGCCGGGATACCATTCGAACCGGTGCCGCGAACACCACTGTCAACGTTCAAGCTGATGGCATCACCATTGATGGTGGCAGCGGATCGCTGACGGTTAATGACCAGGACTATTACCACCCTGGCCACAACGTCACGATCTACGGTGGCTCCGGCAACGTCTCTCTGGGTGGAGTGCAAGGGGAGAAGATGACGTTTATCGGTGGCTCCGGTAACGCCGTCATTACCGGACGGATGGGCCTTTTGTCGGTGACCGGCGGGTCCGGCTCTATCACCATGACGGGCGGTGCTGGCAGCGTGATGACTTTCATCGGCGGTTCCGGAAACGCCAACATTGCGGCGAGCCCTTCAGGGGCGGACATCCAGTTCGGCAGCGGGACAAGCCTGGTTTCAGAGGGGGGATACGGCAACGCTGACATCTATAGCTTTCTCGTCGGTCACGGCGGTGGGGCTGACATCATCAGCGGCTTCCGAGCAGGCATTGACCAACTGAAGTTGACCGGGGTTAGCGTCGTGACCGAACAGGCGCGCGGCGGCTCGACCTACCTGACGCTGTCAGACCACACCAGTATCCAACTCACGGGCTTCATCAACACGCTCGCGCTGGGGGTGCACGCAATAAGCTGAGTGCCCCGCTCAGTCTGTGAAAAGGCACGTCTGGCGATCACAGGCGTGTCCAGCGACCCATCCTTACGGACGAACATCAGATCGCGGGGAAGTCCGTTTCCTGATCGGTCTGATGCCCGTATTTCCCCGGGGCGAGGGCTTGCCTGACTGCCCAGCCTCTAACGAACCCGGCCCAGCGCGGCCTCGATCTCCGCCAAATGACCGAGCGTGACCTGACGACCGGCGGCGATCACCCGTTCATGGGTATCCCAGTCAAAAATGCCAACGTTACCGATCTCGGGTCTCAGCATCACATCGCCATCGTGCCGCACCCGGTTGATCGCAGTGTCGCTGCCGATGGTGCCGACACGCCACAGCAGATCCAGCATGTTGGGCAAACTCTCTCCACCGCCGGATCGCGCCGGCTTATCCAGCGATGAGCCCACATCCACGGTGATGGCGGAACCCACACCAAACCCGCGAATCGCATCCGTCGGCACGTTGTTCAGCACACCGCCGTCGATATACACATTGTTCTGTTCAAGAATCGGCGGACAAATCCCCGGCACCGCCGAGGTCGCCCGCAGCCAAGTTACCAGCCGTCCGGTCCGATGGATCGCCGACACCCCCTCGGTCAGGTTGGTCGAGACGCAGAACATCGGGATCGGCAAATCCTCGATCGCTATATCGCCAAACAGGTTCCCCAACGTTCGCGCGAACGCCCGTTCGGAATACAGCGCCGTGCGCGGGATCGCGAAGTCGGAAAACCGCCGCTTGGCGAACGCCGCGGCAAGGGATCGCACGGTTACGGATACCTCATACTCCGACGCGAATACCGCCGCGACGATGGCGCCAATGCTGGTCCCGCCGACGGCGTCGATCTGGATGTCCTGCGTTGCCAAGGCGTCGATCACGCCGACATGCGCCAACGCCCTGGCGCCGCCACCGGACAGAACCAAGCCCAGCCCGCGTCCCGCGATCAGGCGGCTGGCGCGTCCGATGTCGGCCGGCGACCGAATATGATGGTGCCCCTCGGGGCTTGTGGCTTTCAACCAGGCGGCGGTGCGGTTCGGCACGATCCCGGCTTGCCACAGCAGCAATAGGGACAGATGCGCGCCGGACGGCAGATACTGGCGGTCGTGACCGAATGCCTCACACCGGGTCGGATCACTCTCGCCATCCACCACAAGCACGATGCGATCGCATTGCCGCAGGCAAAACCGGGTCCACGGCGTTGCGCGGTCGTCGGCCTGGAACAGCACGAAATCGAAGCGCCGCTCGATCTCGGCAAACCAGAACGATGTTTGGCCCGCCGCCTGTTCCGCCGACAGCATGGTGACCGAACCGAAGGGTGTCAGACTGTCCGCTATTTGCAGCAAAATCGGCGTCGCATCGATCGTGGCATCCACCGGCACCACGCAGATTGTGGTGGGTCTGACCGGCGCCACGGAGGCCGGCCGTTCGGCCTGAAGCCGATGCACCACGCCAGAACTGATGGCCAGCAAGACGCCGGGACAGCGCTCGGACGCGGCCTGTAGGTCCCCTGTCGCGATCCGCAGAACCTCGCTGGTGCGCAGCGCTTTCACCGTGCTCGCCGATGCCGCGCCGGTTATGAACTCCACATCGCCGATGACATCGCCCGGGCCGAGGCGCACCTGCTGTCCACGGTCAACCGCGAGTCGGCCGGTTATGACAACGTATATCGCCTCAGGTTGCTCGGCCTGGATGACCAGCCTGGTGCCGCCGGGCACCGACACAATCGTGCAAATCGCGGTCAGCGCGGCGATCGACACGGGATCGGCGAACGGAAACGCCCGGCGCAGATCGTCGGCCCTTTCCTCCAGAGCCTGATAGAAGGGCGTGGCCGGCTGGCTTGGGAACAAAAGGCTGCGGAATGACCATGTGTCTGGCACGCTGACAAACTGCTTCAGGCTGTCCAGCAGTCGGGTTGTCCCGTCCGGCATGAGTGGTCCTGGCTAATCTCGAATCGCGGGGCAAGAGCGGGATCGTCTTCTTATATGATAATATAGGGTGCCCGATCTGGCGCCGCGCAAAAATCTTGTTACCTGTGTAGGGGCGCCGGCCGGGTGCCGGCGCCCCTGTCGCCGAAACCTCTTCCACCGGCGTTCGGACTATGGCACACCGGGAACATCCCCAGAACTGATCACCCATAAGGGACAGCATTATCCATGGCCGTCACTTTTGAACCGCGCGCCGGGCGTGACATCCACGTGCGTGGCGCGCGGGAACACAATTTGAAGAACGTCGATGTCGTCATTCCGCGCGACTCGCTGACGGTCATCACCGGCCTGTCGGGTTCGGGCAAGTCGTCCCTGGCGTTCGACACGATCTATGCCGAGGGTCAGCGGCGCTACGTCGAATCGCTGTCCGCCTACGCCCGCCAGTTCCTGGAACTGATGGGCAAGCCCGACGTGGACAGCATCGAGGGCCTGTCGCCGGCGATTTCCATCGAGCAGAAGACGACCTCGAAAAATCCCCGCTCCACCGTTGGCACGGTGACCGAGATCGCGGACTACATGCGCCTGTTGTGGGCCCGTGTGGGCGTGCCGTATTCGCCTGCCACCGGACTGCCGATCGAGGCGCAGACGGTCTCGCAGATGGTCGATCGCGTCATGGCGATGCCGGAAGGGACCCGCCTGCTGCTGCTCGCCCCCGTCGTGCGCGACCGCAAGGGCGAATACCGCAAGGAACTGGCCGACCTGCAACGTCGCGGCTTCACGCGCGTGAAAGTCGATGGCGAATTGTTCGAGATTGCCGAGGTCCCTGCCCTGAACCGCAAGACCAAGCACGAGATCGAGGCCGTGGTGGACCGGCTGGTGGTGCGTGAGGGCGTCGAATCCCGGCTGGCCGATAGTTTCGAAACCGCGCTGAGCATGTCCGATGGCATCGTCTATGCCGAGAACGCCGATGGCGGCGAACGGACGATCTTCTCGTCAAAATTCGCTTGCCCGGTCAGCGGTTTTTCGATCGAGGAAATCGAACCCCGACTGTTTAGCTTCAACTCCCCGCATGGCGCCTGCCCGGCGTGCGACGGGCTGGGGGTGGAAAGCTTTTTCGATCCCGAACTGGTGGTACCGGACGACCGCGCCGGGCTCGCGGATGGGGCAATCGCGCCATGGACCGGGACGCAATCGCCCTACTACGACCAGACCCTGCAAAGCCTCGCCCGACACTACAAGCAGACTACGAAAACGCCCTGGAATGAACTGCCGGAGGATATCCGCAAGGCGATCCTGTTCGGGACCGACGAACCGATCGCCTTCACCTACAAGGACAGTGCCCGCAGCTACACGGTCACGAAACCGTTCGAGGGCGTGCTGAAGAACCTGCAGCGCCGCTGGCAGGAAACCGACAGTGCCTGGGTGCGCGAGGAAATGTCGCGCTACCAGGCGGAAAAACCCTGCGTTGTCTGCAATGGCGCTCGGTTGAAACCCGAAGCCCTGTCAGTTCGTGTCGCCGGTTCCAATATCGCCGATGCGTCGGAACTGTCGATTCGCCGTGCGCTGAGTTGGTTCGCCGAGGTGCTGCCTCAACTGACCCCGCAACGGCAGGAAATCGCCGGACGCATTCTACGCGAGATCGTGGACCGGCTGCGGTTCCTGGTCGATGTCGGGTTGGATTATCTGACATTGGCGCGCGGTTCGGCGACGTTGTCCGGTGGTGAATCGCAACGAATTCGCTTGGCCAGTCAAATCGGGTCCGGTTTGACCGGCGTGCTGTATGTGCTGGACGAACCGTCGATCGGACTGCACCAACGTGACAACGAACGCCTGCTGGTCACGCTGCGGCGCCTGCGCGACCTCGGCAATACTGTTCTTGTTGTGGAACACGACGAAGACGCCATTCGAGCGGCCGATCATTTGATCGATATGGGTCCGGCGGCCGGGGTGAATGGCGGCTATGTGATCGCCGAGGGGACGCCGGACGAGGTCGCCGCCAATCCAAAGTCCCTGACCGGCGATTATCTGTCCGGCCGCCGCATGATCCCGCTGCCGCCGATGCGCCGCCCGATGCAGAAAGACCGCGTGCTGCGGGTCGTCGGCGCGCGCGGCAACAACCTGAAGAATATCTCCGCCAATTTTCCGCTGGGTACGTTCACTTGCGTGACCGGCGTGTCCGGCGGCGGCAAATCCACCCTGGTGATCGACACCCTATACAAAGCCGCCGCTCGGCGTTTGATGAGCGCCGGCACCGTGCCGACATTGCATGACCGGATCGAGGGCCTGGATCAGATCGACAAGATTATCGATATTGACCAGTCTCCGATCGGGCGGACGCCGAGGTCCAACCCCGCCACGTACACCGATCTGTTCGCCCCCATCCGCGATTGGTTTGCCGAATTGCCGGAAGCCAGGGCGCGCGGCTACAAACCCGGCCGTTTCAGCTTCAACGTCAAGGGCGGACGCTGCGAGGCGTGCCAGGGCGACGGGTTGCTGAAGATCGAGATGCACTTCCTGCCCGATGTGTACGTGACCTGCGATACCTGCAAGGGCAAACGCTACACCCGCGAAACATTGGAAATCAAATTCCGCGACAAATCCATCGCCGAGGTGCTGGCGATGAGCGTCGATGAAGCGGTGCCCTATTTCAGCGCTCAACCGCGCATCCATGACCGCCTGAAAATCCTGCAACAGGTCGGGCTGGGGTATATCGCCCTCGGCCAGCAGGCGACGACACTGTCCGGCGGTGAAGCTCAGCGCATCAAACTATCGAAGGAACTCGCTCGGCGTGCCACCGGGCGGACGCTGTATATCCTGGACGAACCGACGACCGGGCTGCACTTCGAGGACGTTCGCAAACTGCTGGAAGTGCTGCACACGCTGGTCGATCAGGGCAACACCGTTGTGGTGATCGAGCACAATCTGGAAGTCATCAAGACCGCCGACTGGATTCTGGATCTGGGTCCCGAAGGCGGGGACGGCGGCGGCCGCATCGTGGCGGAAGGCACGCCGGAGGATATTGTAGCGAACCCGGAAAGCCATACCGGCCGGTTCCTGGCGCCGCTGCTGCCTGTGGTGGAGGCACCGAAGAAGACGCGGCGGCGGGCTTAGGCGCCGGAAGCGCCCTGCGTCAGTTTCTGGTCCAAGGAGGTCAGACGGCTGGGCAATGCTACCCCGGACAGTGTCAGTCGCTGGCCATGGCGATCCGGTTCTGCATGGTGCGCAACAGCTCATCGAGGCTGTTGCCGTTGTATGCCATAATGGTCGCGGATTTCTGCCTTTGGGTCAGGCGAAACGACGTACCGTCGGTCACGACGTCAATGATCTTCGGATTGGTCGTTGGATTGGAGATAACCCAATCGATCGCGGTGGACGGAGAATTCGGCCGGTCAATGACCGTGAAGACGACGCCTTCCTTGTCCTTCATCTGACTGCTGACAACCGTGAATTTTACACCGGGGTCCTCTCCAAACCTGGCTGCCATGCCTAGCGTCAGAACCGCGTGAAACAGGCCGATTGAGAGCGTCTTCTGATCGGCGGTAGCGGTTCGCCAGAAACGGCCGAGGCAGAATTCGGCTATCCCGTCGACGTCAAACGCGGCGTTAATAATGCCCCGCATGCTGGCGTGCGCTGCTCCACCCGCTGCAGTCCCGTTTACGATCGCGACGATCTTGTCGCCTGTTGTTTGGACGAAGGCGGCGACTTGCTCCGTGTCCTGCCCTCTGGCCGGCTGGACAGCAGAGATCAGCGCCGCTGCGGCGCCGAGCTTAAAAAGGTGGCTTCGGGTGATCATGCGATACGGAACTCCGGTAACGCTTTTCCTGTCGAGCAGATATGTCCGGCCGAGCAATCAAGCCTTTCCGGTCGCGCCAGCGCTATCGCTTCTGCTCCGAACTTACGCAATAGGCCAAACGCCGCGATCGAAGCTGGGAACTCATTTTTATGCCTTGCTCACATTCCAGAACGTTGGCGCCGGCCCCTTGCCAGGATCGCTGATCGACCGGCTGTAGGCGATGCTCGGACGGTAACGACCGAGCGGAATGAAGGGGACGGAGTCTATGGCGAGGAGTTCGATCTTGCGTTCCAGCCGCGTCAGTTCCTCCGGGGCTTCGGCGTTCAGCCAGTCGGCATAGGCGGCCTCCATCTGAGGGTTATCCGGCCAGCCGATCCAGGCGTCCTTGCCATTGCCGCGCAACAATGAACTGAGTAACGGATCGAGCGATTCCGGCACCGGAGTGACACTGGCGAACAGCGACCAGCCCCCCTTGTTCAGCGGTTCGCGGCTGTTTCGGCGCTGCAACACTGATCCCCAGTCCATGACCTGATCATAGACATTGACGCCGACCCGCCGCAACGAATCGATCACCACCAACGTCGCCAGATTATAGAACGGCTGATCGGTCGAGTGCAGCACCGTCAGCGGTTCGCCCTTGTATCCGGCCTCCACGAACATCGATCTTATTTCATCTATCGAGCGTTTGCGGGTGAGTTCCTCTATCCCCGCGGTATCGACCTCAGGTTTTCCGGTGGCCAGATAGCCGGTGGGCACGACGGCACTGTCCGGATCGCCGCCCATCACCGCGTCCATCACCTCCCGCTGATCGATCGCCGCCCGAATAGCGCGACGGATTTTCACGTTATCGGTGGGGGCGACCGCGTGATTGGGACGCAACTGGCTGATGACCCCGTAGTCGTCGATCCGGCCGACCTTAACGTTCGGCGCCGCTCGCAGCACCGGCAGCAGATCGGGCAATGGCATTTCCAGCCAATCGACCTCGCCGGTGATCAGCGCGTTCGCCGCCGTCGCGGCGTCGGGGATCATTTTCCACTCCATGCGGTCCACCAGCACCTTGTGGCCGCCGGACATGAAGCTGGGCTTTTCATCGCGCGGGACATAGCGCTCCCATGGCACCAGAGCGGCGTGGCTGCCGATGACATATTCGTCCATCAGGAAACGGAACGGTCCACTGCCGATCGGTTGCGGCACCGGCTTGAACGGGTCGGTGATTGCCATGCGCTCCGGCATCATCACGGCGGCGGTTTGCAGCTTCGACAGCAATTTTGGCAGCGACGGCAGCTTCCGTTTCATCCGCAACACGATGGTGCGGTCGTCCACCGCGTCCAGCGAGTCCGCCCGTTGCGACAGCGTGGAGCCGACGGGATCGCGCTGCATCCAGCGGCGCAACGACGCCACACAGTCGCGCGCCAGCACCTTCTGGCCGTCATGGAACCACAGGCCGTCGCGCAGGGTCATGGTCCAGCGCTTGCCGTCGTCCTCCACCAGATAACCGGCGAGCATCTGCGGTTTCGGGTTCATCCACTCGTCGCGACCGAACAGCACGTCGTAGATCTGAAACCCGATATTCCGGGTCGGCATGGAACTGGTCCACATCGGGTCCAGGCTCGACAACGGCGCTTGTGGCACGAAAATCAGCGTCTTCATGATGCCACCGATCGCCGGTGCAGCCAACATCGCCGCCGCCCCCGTTATCAACGTGCGTCTTTTCATGTCCCGGTTTCCTCGGTTTTTCTTGGCCGTCCCATTGACCCTACCGCAGCGGCGCGACGGCGCGAAGCCTTACCGGCCTTAAAACCCTGTCCGCACGGCCTTATGCAGCAGACCCTACATCTGAAACGAGACGATCATGTGGGCGGCGCCCGGGGACGGACTGAATATGCGGGTCCTTTGGACCGACACGCCGTATGCAATGCAGCGGGTCGCGGGGCTGTACGAGGCCGGGGACATCAACGATGACGAACGTAACGACCTCGCGCACTTCATCGAGCACGGATGGCTGCTCTGGCCAGCGGCGATCACCCCCGATCTGATCGACCGTTTTGCCGCCGATATCCGAGGCCACCACGCCCACCCGGGGAAATTTCTCACCACCGATCACCGGGCCAACAAGACCGGCCTGAAGCTGTCCGGCAGCAATCCGGATCATTTCGAAAGCTTGTTCGATCTGTACGTAAACTTGCAGTCCTCGCGCGACGTCTGCCTGCATCCGCGGATATCCCGCTTCCTGTCGTTGGTTTTCGACACCAAACCGGTAGCCTGCCAGCAGCTTCTGTTCCAGATCAGCAATGGCCATCGGGTGCATCAGGACACCTCGGTCGTCGCGGTGGAGGACCCGATGCTGCTCGCGGCGACGTGGATCGCACTCGAAGATGTACGGGAAGGCAGTGGTGAGCTGGCATTTTACGACCGCAGCCACAGGCTGCCGCACTATCTCTTCAAGGACGGAACAAAACGAACGAACTTCGCCGAAGACGATCAGACGCTGTATCAGGCCGAAATGGAAGCTGCGTGCGAGCGGGAGGGAATGGCCTATGATCGTTTCGTGGCGAAGAAGGGCGACGTGTTCTTCTGGACCGCTGATCTGGTGCATCGCAGTCACCCCGGGACCCTCCCCGAGGGCACCAGCCGGCTATCATGCGTCACGCATTATCACCCGGCGACGACGACGCCATTTTGGTTCCGGCATCATCAGAACCGCACCAAGGCGATCGATCTCGGGGATCGCGGCGCCTATGTCAGCTTGCACTATACTCTCTCAGAACAGAAAAATGGCATGCTGGTTCCGGTTTCTCCTTATCTACGCTGAGCGATAGCATCTTGCCGTTCTGCACTATAGTCATCAGCATCCCTGTTCCCGCGCCGCGACAGTTGGCCGTCGCCCCTATCAGGGTTACGATCCCTTCAGAAAAACCCGCGGGAGGGAAAATCCATGATCACGCAATTCGACAGCACGTATGCCGGCCATATCGATCTTGAAAACGTTGGCTACGCCGGCACACCGGTCAACGACCGGCGCTACCCGAACGAGAAGCTGGCGACGGCACTGCAAAAGGCCGAAATCACCGCCAAAATGCTGGATGGCCTGGGCTACGGCACATTCTGGATGGCCGAACACCACTTCCAGCCGGAAGGCACCGAGTGCATCCCCAACGTCCTGCTGATGGCGTTGCACCTGACCCATCTGACGAAAAACATCAAACTGGGCTGTGGCTTCAACATCACCCCGATGTGGCATCCTTTGCGCCTCGCCGAGGACTACGCCATGGCCGACATCCTGTCGCACGGCCGCGTGGTGTTCGGCGTCGGCCGCGGCTATCACACGCGTGAGGTCGAAACGTTCGGCTCGCCGTTGCTGGACCAGCATGCCAACCGGGAACTGTTCGAGGAACAGGTCGATATCATCTTCAAGGCTTTTAACAACGAGTCGTTCTCGCACAAAGGCAAGCACTACACCTTGCCGCCGGAAGTGCCGTATCGCGGCTACACCTTGAAGGACCTGACGCTGGTGCCGCGGCCGGCGCGCCTGCCGGTGGAATGCTGGCAGCCGATCCAGGGCGGATCGCAGCGGGCGCTCGACTTTATGGCGAAGCACGGCATTCAGGGTGTCATCGGTGGCGGATCAGCCGAAGGCGGCATCGTCCACAAGGTGATGGTGGATTTCCAGGCCGCCCACGCCCGCATCGGCAAAGAGGTCGCCCTGGGCGAACGCCTTGCCATCGGCTTCCAGTTCTTCATTGCCAAAAGCAAGGAGGAAGGCATGCGCGAGGCCGGCAAATACTACGAGGAGAACATGAAGATGTTCGGCGAACTGCGCCTGGTGCAGGCCCTGACCGACGCCCAGATCGAGGCGATGCGCGACCCGAAACTGGCGGTCAACACCAAGCTGCCGCGGATCGAGGATGCGGTGAAAGCCGGCGGTTTCCTGACCGGCACCCCGGCCGACATCATCGAAAGCCTGAAGAAGATCGAGGCGATGTATCCCGGCCTGTCTCGCGTCACCGTTACCCTGCCGCTGGGCACGCCATTGGCCGTGTGGCTGGAGCAGGTCGAACGGTTCGCCAGGGAAGTGATGCCGGCGTTCGGTGCGGGTCCGAAACTGGAACTCGCCGCGAACTGAACGATCCGATGGCGGCCGAAACATACCGGCCGCCATCGCGTGTCTGCTCCCGCCGAAAAACGATTAGTCGATTGGCATGTAGCGCCAGACGCTGGCGGGCGGAAAGTTGAACGGCGTCCAGGCTTTTTTTTTCGGATTCAAACCAAGCTTGCTGCCGGACAGCGGTGACGTGATGCAATAGCTGAATTGCAGGAACCCGCGTCCCGGCGCGACGGTTTCCATCGCGCCGGTAAACAGCTTCTGGTCAGCCAACGGCAGCAGCACCAGCGGGATGCCGCATATGACGCTGCCGATACGGCCCCGGAAACGCTCCGGCAGCAACTCTTGCAGCCTTTTGGCATCGCCTTCGATCACCGTCACACCGGGTAATGTCGCGCGCAGGTAGGGCACCATGTCGCCGTCGACTTCCACGACGACCAAACGCTCCGGCGCCAAACCGGCATCCAGGAATGCGCGCGTGATAACGCCGGTTCCGGCACCCAGCTCCAGCACCGCCGTGCCGTCTTCCGGCCAGCCATGCTTCACCAGTCGCGAGCACAGCGCCTTGGAGGACGGAACGATCGAGCCCATCCGCAACGGGTGCGCCAGCCAGCGGCGCAGAAACAGTATGGCGCCCTCGATGGCTTGGGTGGGCTTCGGCTGGACGGCAGTCATGGTTCCGGTCATGGAGTCTCCAGCGCCGGGTTCCGCGACAGCAAAACCGGGCCGATTGGGGTAACGAGCAAATCGCCAGGGCGTATCGCCATCCGTTCGACAAAGTAGCATGGCATCCACCGGCAATAGCGCGCGTGCGATGACGTTCCGATGTCAGATATGTGAAGTAAAAATGTCGGACGCACGTCAACGCGATAGGTGTTGACCCGGTTCGGCAGTGCTTTATGTCAAGGATCATGCCTATGGTTAATCGCTGGCTCCGGCTTGCCGGGGTGAGTTTAGTGCTGGCGATGCCGGTTCGCGCCGCCACGCCTCCCGTACCGCTGACGGTGGTCATGGTGGACGACCGCTTCGAACCGGACCGCATCGTGCTGCACGCGGGCCAGACCTACGCGCTGCACCTGGAAAATCACGGCAAGGATATGCACGAATTCACCGCGCCCGCATTTCTGAAGGCCGCGACGATCCCGGACAAACATCTGCTGTCGAATGGCGGCACCGATATCGTCGTGCAGCCAGGCAAGTCGGCGACCATTGTTCTGATCGCTCCCGGCAAGGGGGAATACGGGCTGGTGTGTGCCGATCATGACTGGGACGGCATGACCGGCACGATCATCGTCGATTAAATCGCCAGGTCAGCCCACTTCGCCTCAAACCGGTGCACCTCCGGAAAGCCCATCAGCGCATTCATCTCGGAGAACGGCAGTTGCGCCGGACCGCCGATGCTGGTCCCGGCGCGTTGCAGGTGGGCGTATCCCTGCCGCAGGGCGTTCGCGGCCGTCAGGAAGCCGGTGCCGGGAAACAGAGCAATCTTGAAGCCCATGGTTTCCAGTTCGCCTGCCGACAGGAACGGCGAGCGGCCGCCTTCCACCATGTTCGCCAGCAGCACGGCACCGCGGAAGGTTTCGGCGATGCGGCGCATTTCCTCGGGTGATTCGGGACTTTCGACGAACAGGACATCGGCGCCGGCATTCAGGAATCCCTCGGCGCGGCGTAACGCGTCATCCAGGCCCTCGGAATAGCGGGCGTCAGTGCGGGCGACGATCAGGAAATCCGGGTCCGGACGAGCCGCTACCGCGACCTGAATTTTGCGCACGGCATCGGTATAGGGGATGACCCGGCGAAACTCGGTATGGCCGCATTTCTTCGGGATTTCCTGGTCTTCCAACTGGATACCGGCAGCCCCGGAGGCGGCGTAGGCGCGCACAGTGCGGTCCACGTTCAGCAGCCCGCCATAACCGGTGTCGCCGTCAGCGATAAACGGCACATCAATCGCAGCGGCGATGCACCGAACGCGGTCCAGCATTTCGGTCACGCTGGCCAGGCCTGCGTCGGGTACCCCCAGAGCCGAGGCGACCGCGCCATAGCCGGTCATATACAAGGCGGGGAACCCCAGACTGTTGGCGACCCGCGCGGAAATCCCGTCATAAACGCCCGGCAGCGTCAGAATACCGGGCCGGCCGAGAATGTCCCGGAAAGTCGTTTTGGTCATTGTGCTGGTCCTTTTATCCGGGAATGCGCACCATCATCGATGAGATCCCATGTACGAACGCGGAGAAAACCCGCTTCGGCTCTTCAACCACCTCGATGACCGGGAAGCGCTTCATGATTTCTTCCCACAGAATCGTCAGTTGCAGTTCGGCCAGACGGTTTCCGACGCAGCGATGGATCCCGAATCCAAACGACAAATGCTGGCGCGGACGCGCTCGGTCGATGATAAACCGATCCGGATTGTCGATGGCGTCGGGGTCGCGGTTGCCGGAAATGTACCACATCGCCAGCTTGTCCCCGGCCTTGATCGTTTTGCCGCCGAGTTCGTAGTCCTCCAGCGCGGTGCGCCGCATGTAGGACAGCGGGGTCTGCCAGCGAATGATCTCCGGCACCATGTTCGGAATCAGTCCGGGGTTATCCCGCAGCTTCTGATACTGCTCCGGATGCTTGTTCAGCGCCCACAGGCCGCCACTGATGGAATTGCGGGTGGTGTCGTTGCCGCCGACGATCAGCAACACGCAGTTTCCCATGAACTCCATCGGGTCCATATTCCGCGTTGCCTCGCCATGAGCCAGCATGGAGATCAGGTCGTTGCCGCCAGGGGCGTTCACGCGTTCGTTCCACAACCCCAGCATGGCGCCGGCCATTTTCCTGAGTTCGTTGAACCGTTCTTCCTCGGTTTTCACCAGGGCGTTAGGGTCCTTGAAGTTGGTGGTGGCGACGTTCGACCAGTAGGTCAGGTCGCGGCGTTTTTCGAACGGGTAGTCAAACAAGGTGGCCAGCATCTGGGTTGTTAGTTCGACGGACACATGCTCGACCCAATCGAATGTTTCGTTTCGCGGCAGGGCGTCGAGGATCTTCGTCGCCCTTTCGCGGATCGTTCCGGCCATGGTGGCGAGGTTGCCGGGGGCGACGATCGGAGCCACGACAAGCCGCTGCACATCGTGCTTCGGCGGGTCCATGGCGATGAACATTGCCAGTTTGTACTGGGTTTCCTGATCCAACAGGGTGATGCCGGCCGCCGAGGAAAACACCCGCGGATTGGTCTCCACCTTCATGATGTCTTTATATTTTGTTACCGACCAGTACGGTCCGAACTGACTGTCCGAGGTGTAATGAACGGGATCGTCGCGCCTGAGCCGAGCGAACCAGTCGGGCCAGACGTCGTCCTGGAATATACGGGCGTCGGACACGTCGATCTGATCCATTGGGGTGGTCCAAGGGTTGCCTAAGGCGTCGAGGTTGACCGGCGCGTTCATCGTATAGCCTCCCGTGGCTCTGTTGGTCCGCACGGTAGCGTCCGGCGGCCAATGGCGCAAACACCGTTTCGGGGCTGGCGGCCGGCCCGATGGACAGAAGCCGAACTCCGCGTCAGGGTCGGCGCGCCCCACCGATCCGGAGCCGTTGATGCTGCCGTCTTCCACCCTGACCGATGCCGAGGCCCTTCTTGCTGAATGCCGATCGAAAGGCATCAGGCTGGCGACCGCCGAGAGCTGCACCGGCGGGCTGATCGCCGCGGCGTTGACGGCCATCGCGGGGTCGTCCGACGTGCTGGACCGCGGTTTTGTCACCTACTCCAACCAGGCGAAGCACGAGATGGTCGGCGTGCCGATGCCGCTGATCGAAGCGCATGGCGCGGTCAGCGAGGAGGTCGCGCGGGCGATGGCCGAGGGGGCGCTGGCGCGTTCTCGGGCCGGTATTGCCGTGTCGGTGACCGGCGTGGCCGGGCCGGGTGGCGGCAGTGCCGATAAACCGGTAGGCTTGGTCTGCTTCGGGCTTGCGCGTGCCGGGGCGGCGGTTCTCTCTGAGCGGTATGTTTTTCCGGGTGATCGCACGGCGATACGGGCGGCGGTGGTGGTTCATGCGTTCGCGATGATACGGGCGGCCCTGTAAAATGTTAGAGGCATTTCGTACAATCGATCCGCTGACGGCCGTCGGTGTCGTTGTGGCGACCGCGGCGACCGACGCGGTTTATGTGATGTTCTCCTCCGCCGTCGCGGCGCGCAAGCGCGTGCCGGCGGCGACATGGAGCAGTGTTTGGTACTTGCTCTCGTCGTTCGCTGTGATCAGTTATACGCAGAACTGGGTTTATGTCGGGTTCGCTGCCGCCGGGTCGTGGTTGGGGGCTTTTGCCTCCATGACATTCCTGCGGGGGCGCCCATAGCAGTCGGGGGCATACGTCCCCATCTTCGATGCAAAGGAGAACAGGCCTATGAAAGCAACACTGAACGGACAGACCATCGCACAGAGCGACGATATCGTGGAAAGCGGCGGCTACGCGTATTTTCCGCCGTCGGCCACGCACCTGGAATGGCTGGAGAAGGCCGCCAAAACCGCATCCGATCACGCGTGCCCGCACGGCGTGCAGTTCTACGACGCGGTGCTCGATGGCCATCGGTATGAACGCGCGGCGTGGGTTTATGAACGTCCGCAGCCCAAGATGCTGGCGGTTGGCGGACGGTTCGGATTCTGGAAAGACGTGAAAGTCGCCTGACCCGGGGAACGCCGGGGCGCTCGAGTTGTTTGTCCCTGAACGTGACCGTCATTGGGCGCGCGGGGCAGGCTTACCGAGGGCGGAATAGAACCGGGCAGTTCTTACGCAAGCCACCCCGCCGCGCCGCCGAACGGTAGCGACCGCGTCGTGCACCTCCGGAAGGACATGTCCGATGCGGAACTTGGTCCAATCGCGACGGGAGGCATTGCTGAGCGACGCTGCCGAGCAACCATCCGCCCGCTCATTGCGCGGTTTGGACGGTATCAACCTGCTGATGGCCGACGTGCGGGACGGAGTCGGTCCGTTCCTGTCGGTGTTCCTCAAGGGGTCGCAGCACTGGGATTCCGGAGCGATCGGGTTGGCTATGGGGGCCTCGTCCATCGCCGCGGCGATTTGCCAGATTCCGGCGGGATTGCTGGTGGATGGGACACGGGCAAAACGGTTGCTGATTGTCGTGTCGGGACTGATGGTGGGCCTCGGCTGCCTGACCATTGTGGTGTTGCCCCATTTCTGGACGGTCATCGCGGCGCAGGCAGTTTTGGGATCGGCCTCTGCCGTGATACCTCCCGCCATCGCAGCGATGTCGCTCGGTCTTGTCGGGCGGCGTCTGCTGGACGCCCGGATCAGCCGCAATGAAAGCTTCAACCATGCGGGCAACCTGACCGCGGCCGTTCTGGCCGGCAGTCTGGGCCAGTATCTCGGCTACCATTGGATCTTCTACCTGGTCTGCGGCTTTGCCCTGGCCAGCGCGGCAATCGTCACCCTGGTAAACCCAAAAGAGATCGACCATGAGCGTGCCCGCGGCGGCGAAGATCCTTCCCACAACGGCAAGCCGATCCCGTTCGGCGAGGTGATGAAACGGCGGGATTTGCGGATATTCCTGGCCTCGGTGGTGCTGTTTCACTTCGGTAACGCGGCCATGCTGCCCATGGCTGGGCAAGTCCTGGCGCAGACCCATCCGGGCGAGGATACGCTTGCACTGTCCGCCTGCATCATCGCGGCGCAGTTCGTCATGGTGGGCGTCGCGTGGTGCGTTGGTCGGGCGTCAGCGCGGGGCATCGGCCGCAAGCCAATCTTCCTGATCGCGCTGGCCGTGCTGCCGGTACGCGGCATATTGTTCTCTTTCACCTCCAGCCCTTACGCGGTCGTCGGCATTCAATTGCTTGATGGCGTGGCGGCGGGAATCTTTGGGGTGATCTCGGTGCTGATTGCGTCGGATCTGATGCGCGGCACCGGCCGGTTCAATCTGGCGCAGGGACTGACGGCTCTGGCCGTGGGCATCGGCGCCACCCTGAGCAACGCAACAGCCGGCTTTGTCGTGCAGTGGTTCGGATACGCGAGTGGTTTCCTTTACCTGGCATCAATTGCCGGGTGCGCGCTGGTCTTCTTTGTCGTGCTGATGCCGGAGACAAAAGACGCCGCCGAGGCACCCGCCCTGGCCGCCATTGGCGAGGCCGCGTGATGGGTGCGCTCGCTGCTTCCCCCTGGACGGTTTGGGGTATTGCCGCCGTCGCCACGGCCGGGGTGATCTTCCGGCCATTCTTCTGGCCGGAGTTCATCTGGGCCATCGCCGGCGCACTGTTATTGCTGGTTCTAGGACTGCTGTCGCCGTCGGAGGCGCTGACCGGCGTGGCGAAAGGCACCGACGTCTATCTATTCCTGATCGGCATGATGCTGCTGTCCGAGTTGGCTCGCCAGGAGGGTCTGTTCGACTGGCTCGCGGCGAAGGCGGCCGGGCATGCGAAGGGATCGGCGACGCGATTGTTTTCGCTGGTGTTCGCGGTTGGGACGATCGTGACGGTGTTCCTGTCCAATGACGCGACGGCGGTCGTCCTGACACCCGCGGTCGCCGCGGTGGTAAAGGCGGCAAAAGCCAGGAGCCCGCTGCCGTACTTGTTCATCTGTGCGTTTATCGCGAACGCGGCCAGTTTCGTTCTGCCCATTTCGAATCCGGCGAACCTGGTTATTTACGGTAGCCACATGCCTCCGCTGTTGAAATGGCTGCCGACCTATGCGCTGCCCTCAGCGCTGTCGATTGCCGCGACCTATGCCGTGTTGCGCTGGAGCCAACGGGCCAGCTTGCGCGAACCGGTTGCGACCGGAATCGGCGTACCTGCGTTGACCGTTTGCGGAAAGCTCGCGGGTGTCGGCATCGCGGCGACGGCTGTGGTTCTGCTGACCTGTTCCGCGTTCAGTCTCCAGCTTGGCCTGCCGACCTTTCTGGCCGGTTTAGCAACCATGCTGCTGGTGCTGACGCGATCCGAGCAGGGACCGCTAACGGTGGTCACGCACGTGTCGTGGGGGGTGCTGCCACTGGTCGCGGGGCTGTTCGTGCTGGTGGAGGCGCTGGAAAAGACCGGTGTCACCGACGACCTCGGCGCAGTGTTGCGCGGCCTGGAGCACTGGTCGGCAAACGGGGCGGCCTGGGTGTCAGGCGTGGCATTGGCGATCGGCTGCAATCTGGTCAATAACCTGCCCGCCGGACTTGTCGCGGGCCGGGTGGTCGAGATTGCTCGAGTTTCGGAGCATGTCCGATCGGCGATCTTGATCGGCGTCGATTTGGGGCCGAATTTGTCGGTAACGGGCTCACTTGCAACGATTCTGTGGCTGACGGCGCTGCGACGGGAAGGCTTGCGGGTCGGCGCTTGGGCGTTCCTGAAACTGGGTGTGCTGGTGATGCCCCCTGCCCTGGCGCTGGCTATCTTAGGCGTGTTCGCTTTCGGTTGATGGCGGAGGGGCTTTCCCGAGTATCCGTGTCGTTCTGGTTCGCGATATCGGGGTAGGAACCCGCCCCTGAAATTCTAGCGGTTGTGGGGATCGATAGTCGTAGGCAGAGGACTAATCGTCCTGCGCTGAGAGAGGGACAGAGGCCGTTGAGGATGTGCTTCAATCTTTTTCAGGTGTAAGTCTGTGTGGCATCGGAAGTCGGTGGCTGTTGCGTCGAGGGTGCCGTCCGCGATGTGCCCGTTCAATACCGTCACGCCGGGAAAGCCACCGGTTGGGTTGGACCAAATTCCTGAGGCCCGAACGGTGCCGTCTTCGCCCACTGCGCCGTTCATTGGGGTCTTGGGGCTGAACAAGGGCATAGTCAGTTGACCATTGGCGACTCGGGCAGAAGTAACCCCGTGCAGCTTCGTGATGCCACATGCCTCCGTCCTATCGGACTCGCGTGAGCCGGTATATTTGCCGTCGAAACGTGGCGAGGGGGTGGGATCGGTAGCGGAACAGGCTACCGGACTGAGCAACAATATCCAGGCCGCGAGCAGTTTCACTGGGCTACTTTTAGCTCGATGTGGTGGCAGGAACCACCCGTCCGGTATATCGTGCATATCAGTGACCCCTGGTGCCGCCCCTTGAACATGGGACGGAGAGGACGCCGTCCGATTTTCAACACTACCACTGAAGAGAGCGAAAAGGGTCAGACCCTGATTCACATCCTCAACCACGTTGACTCCCCCAGCCATCATCGCCATAAGCCCTCGATCCGGGCCATCATGGCTCCCGGTCCCCGCCTGACGCGGGGGCTCCGTCGCTCCGCGAGTGTTCGCGCAGCGGCGTAATAACGTATGGAGTATCGCCACCCGTGTTCGAGGCACTATCGGACAAACTTTCAGGGGTCTTCGACAAGCTCCGCTCACGCGGATCGCTGAACGAGGCCGACGTCACCGAAGCGCTGCGGGAAGTCCGCCTGGCGCTGCTGGACGCCGACGTCGCCCTGCCGGTGGTGCGCGATTTCATCGCCAAGGTCCGCGAACGTGCGGTTGGGGCCGAGGTTCTGTCCTCGGTCACGCCCGGCCAACAGGTCGTCAAGATCGTCAACGACGTGATGATCGACGCGCTGGGTGGCTCCGGCGCCGTGCCTATCAATCTCAATGCCGCCTCGCCGGTGCCGATCCTGATGGTCGGACTACAGGGATCCGGCAAAACCACGACCTCGGGCAAGATCGCCCGGCGCCTGTCAGAACGCCTGAAGAAGCGCGTGCTGCTGGCCAGCCTGGACACCCAGCGCCCCGCCGCGCAGTTGCAGTTGGCGCAGTTGGCCGATCAGGCCGGCGTGCCCAGCCTGCCGATCATCCCTGGCCAAACCCCCGTCCAGATCGCCACCCGAGCGATGGATGTGGCTCGGCGGGAAGGCTTTGACGTCGTTATTCTGGATACGGCCGGCCGCCTGTCCATCGACCAGGAGTTGATGGACGAAGTCCGGCAGGTGCGCGCCGTGACCAACCCGGCGGAAACGCTGCTGGTCGTCGATGCGATGACCGGCCAGGACGCCGTCAACACCGCCAAGGCGTTCAACGACGCGCTGTCGATCACCGGCATTGTCCTGACCCGCATGGATGGCGACGCCCGCGGTGGCGCGGCGCTGTCGATGCGGGCCATCACCGGCGCCCCGATCAAGCTGATCGGCGTCGGCGAAAAGCAGGACGCGCTGGAGGATTTCCACCCCGAACGCGTCGCCGGCCGGATCCTCGGCATGGGCGACATCGTCGGCCTGGTGGAACGCGCCTCGGAAACCATCGACCAGGCGGAGGCTGAAAAGCTCGCCGCCCGGATGATGAAGGGTAAGTTCGATCTGGAGGATTTCGCCAGTCAGCTGCGCCAGATCAGCAAGATGGGCGACCTTTCGGGTATCCTCGGCATGCTGCCGGGTGCGGGCAAGATCAAGCAACAGCTTGCCGGCGCCAACCTTGATACGAAAATCGTCGCCCGTCAGGTGGCGATCATCTCGTCGATGACGAAGAAGGAACGCCGCACACCCGACATCATCAAGGCCAATCGCAAGAAGCGGATTGCCGCCGGGTCCGGGACAAGTGTCCAGGATGTCAACCGGCTGCTGAAGCAGTTCGACGATATGTCCCAGATGATGAAGAAAATGAGCAAGCTCGGGCAAAAAGGCCTGATGCGTCAGGGCCTTGGCGCCCTGATGCCGAAAGGCATGTCTCAGCACAATCGCCGACCCTACTGAATTTACCAGGAGACTTAGTTACATGGGCCTAAAGATTCGCCTCGCCCGCGCCGGTGCCAAGAAGCGCCCTTACTATCACATCGTGATCGCCGATAGCCGCAGCCCGCGCGACGGCCGCTTCATTGAGCGCGTTGGCGCCTACAACCCAATGCTGCCAGCCGATCACGCCGATCGCGTGAAGCTGATTGGTGAGCGCATTGAGCATTGGATCGGCAACGGCGCCATTGCGACCGAACGCGTCGCGAAGTTCCTCGGCAAGGCCGGTCTGGCCCCGATGCCCGTCTGGAACGAGCAGCCGACCCAGTCTGCGCCGAAGAAGAAGGCTCAGGAACGCGCCAAGGCCGCCGCCGCGGCGGCCGTTTAATACAATCCGATGCCGGCAACACGTATCCAGTTGGGCGTGATCGGACGGGCACACGGCGTGCGCGGGTTGGTGAAGATCACCAGCCACACCGCCGAACCCGTCGATCTGACCGCGTACGGACCCTTGTCCGACGCGGAGGGGCGCGTGTTGTCCCTCCGCTGGGTGGCCGATGGGGTCGCTGAAATCACCCGTTATATCGACGGTGTTCCGGTTAAGGTGACCGACCGCAACGCGGCCGAGAAGCTGACCAACACCAAGCTGTTCGTCGATCGGTCGGCCTTACCGCCCGCCGATGACGATGAGTTCTACCTGACGGACCTGATCGGCCTCGCCGTGACGGACAAGGCAGGTGCGGCCATCGGAACGGTGTCGATCGTGCATGACTATGGTGCGGGTGCCAGCCTGGAAATCGAGCGCAAGACCGGCGCATCGCTGATCATTCCGTTCACCGCCGCCTGCGTCCCGACGGTCGATATCGCCGCCGGACGTGTGGTGGTGGTCGAACCGGACGAGATCATCGTTGCGGAGGATGCCGCGTGAGCTGGCGCGCTTCCGTTTTGACCTTGTTCCCGGACATGTTCCCCGGCTCGCTCGGTCAGTCATTGGCCGGGCGCGCGCTGGAAGCCGGCATCTGGTCTTTGGATGTGACCAACATCCGGGACTTCGCGCAGGACCGGCACCGGACGGTGGACGATACCCCGTTTGGCGGCGGTGCCGGCATGGTGTTGCGGCCGGACATTGTCGATGCGGCGGTGTCACATGTGGCGGACGGACGGCCGGTTGTTTGCCTGACTCCTCGGGGCCGGCGCTTCACCCAGGCGGATGCGCGGCGTTTCGCCTCCGGTCCGGGCGTGATCCTGCTGTGCGGCCGTTACGAAGGCATCGATCAGCGGGTCATCGACTCGCGCGGCATGGACGAGATCAGCATCGGCGACTACGTGCTGTCGGGCGGCGAACTGGCGGCGCTGGTGCTGCTGGACAGCATCGTGCGGCTGCTGCCGGGCGTCATGGGCGCGGCCGAGAGTGCCGTGGACGAAAGCTTCTCCGACGGATTGCTGGAATACCCCCACTACACCCGCCCGGCCGAATGGCAGGGGCGCCGCGTGCCGGACGTACTGCTGTCCGGCCATCACGGTGCCGTTGCCGCCTGGAGGCTGGCGGAATCGAAGACAATCACCCGCGAACGACGGCCCGATCTGTGGGCTTCGGCCGGGGCTCCACAGTAAAGCAAGAGGACAAGATCATGAATATCATCCAGCAATACGAAGCGGACGAGATCGCTCGCCTGACCGCCATCCGTGGCGTGCCCGAGTTCATCGCCGGCGACACCATCCGCGTGTCCGTGAAGGTCGTCGAAGGCGAGCGCACCCGCGTGCAGGCGTTCGAAGGCGTCTGCATTGCCCGTTCCAATCGTGGCCTGAACAGCAATTTCACGATTCGCAAGATCAGCTACGGCGAAGGCGTGGAGCGCGTGTTCCCGCTGTATGCACCGACGATCGCCGAGATCGCGGTGGTTCGCCGTGGCGATGTGCGCCGTGCGAAGCTGTATTACCTGCGTGGCCGCAGCGGCAAGTCCGCCCGTATTCAGGAACGCGCCCGTTCGACGACTCCGGTCGCCGGCAAGGGGGCAGCGGCTCCGGCCGAGTCCGCCGCGGCGTCTGAGTAAACACGTTCGGGTCCTGCCCAATTTTACTGAAGAATGGCCGGCCTTGTGCCGGCCATTCTTGTATTGGTCGCTCTACACCGAGTTTCGCTCTTTCCATTACTTTTAGATCATTGAATTATAGGAATAATGGCGCCTGAGGCGCTCAAAATCGTAGCCATGTAATTACGGCTAATTGTTTTGTACCATCGCACCGAATCGATTCTTTTCGTCCATGAATATCGAATCCGTCCCCAGTCGGAACTCGCCCCGGCCATCCTGCTGCGGCAAAATTATCGCCAGGACGGCAAGGTCCGTAAGCGCATCCTGTGCAACCTCTCCGACTGACCGGCCGCCCACATTGGGGGGCTGCGTGCACGCCAGCCCGCCGTTGAGTCCATCCTGGCCAAACGCCATCTCAAGAACGGCACCCTCGTGTTGTACGACGTTTCGTCCAGCTACATGGATGGGCGATGCTGCCCGTTGGCCCGGTACGGCTACAGCCGCGACCGCAAACGGGGTAATCTCCAGATCGTCTATGGCCTGCTCTGCGCGCCCGACGACTGCCCGGTCGCGATCGAGGTCTTCGACGGCAACACCGGCGATCCCACCAACCTGGCGGTGCAAATCGAGAAACTGAAACAACGATTTCACCTCGACCACGTGATGCTGGTCGGCGACCGCGGCATGATCAGGCCGCGGAGCAGACTGATGTGCCGGGAGGCGTCAGCCGCACTCACGCAGGCGCGAATCACCGAGGACCTCGAACCGGCGGGCCTTGGACTGGATCACCGCGCTGCGGGCGCCGGCGATCAAGGACCTGATGAACAGCGGCACCTCGCAGCTTACCCTGTTCAACCAGCGCGACATGGCCTCCATCACCTCGCCCGACTTTCCGGGCGAACGGCTTATTGTGTGCCGCAACCCCGATCTGGCGGCTGAACGCGCTCGCAAACACGACGAATTGCTGGTGGAAACCGAAGCCGACCTCGCCCGCGTCAAGGCCGCCACACCACGCAAATGCAATCCGTTGCGCGGTGCCGCCGCGATCGGCCTGGCGGTCGGGGCAGTGTTCAACGAACACAAAATGCGCAAGCACCGCGATCTCCCCGCTCTATCCGATCACCGTGCTGACCGAACTGCCCCCCATCCAGAGGAAGGCATTCGATCTTCTGGGGGTCAAATGTAGCCGGTAGCGCGGGCCGTATCGATGAATTATATAGCTATTTCAGTAATTTGCTATTTTCTTAAAAGGGAACTTAGGCCTAACGAACAGCCACTCCAATCGATCGGCACGGGTATTAA
This sequence comes from uncultured Rhodopila sp., assembly GCA_903932145.1. GTDB lineage: Bacteria > Pseudomonadota > Alphaproteobacteria > Acetobacterales > Acetobacteraceae > Rhodopila. The sequence continues at coordinate 28,910 of CAIZFE010000051.1, forward strand.
TTCCAGGTCGATGAGCTTCACGCGGGATTTTAGCATGAACAGGGATGTCATTTGAAGCGTTCAACGCATCGAACGACCGGTGCGGACGTGACGGGGCGTCCGGATCGTGCTTCCTTCAGCCACACACGCTTACCGGCCAGCCAATCAACCAGGACACGCCACCATGTTCGAACTTCCCGAAGAGCACCGGATGCTCCAGGACCTCGTCGCGAAATTCATCGACCGCGATGTCATCCCGCTCGAAAAGGGCGTCCTCGCCCGCGAGATGTCCGGGCAGAAATCCGGCCTGCCGCCCGAGGAAGAACACGCCCTGCTGAATAAGTGCAAGGAACTTGGCCTGTGGGGTCTGGACGTGCCGGAGGAATACGGCGGCGCCAACCTGCCCTACGCCGCCCTGGTCGGCGTGTATGAAGAACAAGGCCGCACCTGCGTGCCCTTCACCTTCCCGCCCGACAGCCCCAACCTGCACATGCTGATCGCCGCCGCGAATGACGAGCAGCGCACGAAATATCTCGAACCCTACGCCCGTGGTGAGATGCAGTCCTGCATCGCGATCTCCGAACCCGGCGCGGGCGGCGATCCCGCCGGCATGACCACGCGCGCGGTCAGGGACGGCACCGACTGGGTCATCAATGGCCGCAAGATCTGGGTCAGCCGCGTCCCGCAAGCCGACTTCCTGATCGTCATGGCCCGCACCGGCGAGGGCAAACGCGCCGATGGCGTCACCGCCTTCATCGTCGAACGCGGCACCAAGGGCTTCATCATCGAACGCGAAATCCCCATGCTGGGTGGCCAGCGCACCTACGAGCTGGTGTTCGATGACTGCCGCATCCCCGCCACCCAGCTTCTGGGCATCGAGGGCAAAGGCTACGCGCCGATGCAACTCCGCCTGACGGTCCGCCGCCTACAGATGGGCGCGTGGTGCATCGGCATGTCGCGCCGGGCGCTGGATATGATGGTGGAACATACGAAGCAGCGGGTGACGTTCGGGCAACGGTTGGCCGACCGCCAGGCCATCCAGTGGTGGATCGCCGACGCGGCCATGAAGATTCATGCCTGTCGCCTGATGGTGTACGATGCCGCCACCAAGGCCGACGCCGGCAAAGACGTTCGCATGGAAGCGTCGATGGTCAAACTGTTCGGCACGGAAATGGCCACCGAGGTCATCGATCACGCCATGCAGGCGTTCGGCGCGATGGGTGTCGCGAAGGAACTGCCGCTGCAACTGATGGCGCAGAAAGTCCGGACCATGCGGGTCTATGAAGGCCCGTCCGAGGTCCACCGCATGGCCATCGCCCGCCGCATCATCGGCCGGTGAGCGAACCCCGCATCAAGGCCGGCATCTGGGTCAGCATGGCGTTGCGCATGGGCAACTCGGATGGCCGGTTCGGGGCTGTGCTGCGCAAGGGCGACCCGGATGCCGGCGGTGTCCTGGTTGTCCTGCGTCACAACAAAGACGTGTCGGTCCTGTCGCAGTTGCGGTCGGGGGCGGGCGAACTGTCATGGATGCGCGCCACCGGCCCTGGACCGGTCGATGACGCCGCCGCCGACGCTTATATTGCTCGGCAAGTAAAGTTCGATCCGGACCTGTGGGTGCTGGAATTCGAGGCCCCGGACATGCTGCCGCCGTTCGAAGCGAAACTTGTGTGACCGTCCGTTCTGCGGCTGGAATTCCGTCTCCGGCCGTGACAAGCTGGCATCTGGTTCAACACAGGGGAGACACCACCATGGCCGAAATCAAGGGAAGCTGCCGCTGCGGTAAAGTAAGCTACACGACCTCCGCCGATCCGGTGTTCGTTGGCGTTTGCCATTGCACGTCCTGCCAGAAATCAACCGGTTCGGCCTACGCGAGCGTGGTCGCCGTGCCGACCGCGGCGTTGACCGTCACCGGCACTACAACGCAGTTCGACTCGGTCGGCGACACCGGCCAGGCGACTCATCGCACGTTCTGCCCGGTCTGCGGTTCCACTGTGACCCAGTCGGCTGACGTTATGGCGGGGATCACGATGGTTCCCGTCGGATCGCTGGAAGACCCCGCCTCGGTTAAGCCGGGGATGCAAATCTTCTGTGACAGCGCGCTGCCATGGGCGCCGATCCCCGACATGCAGAGCTTCCCCAAAATGCCGATGCCTCACTAAGCGTCACCCAAGCCCATCGGTCGTCCCGGCCTACATCCGGGACGACGGTGCGGACGCTGCCGCTGAGCGGACTCCTCCGACATTGAGTGACGCTCGCCCAAGCGGTTCATCCGGCCGTGAGCCCGCCGTTATCAATCAGACCCACAGGTTGCGCTCTGTGTCGCTTCGGTTTGTCGTTCCGACGACGGTCGGGCCATGAATGGGATAGTGTCCGGATGGCCCTTCGGCCGGCGACACCATCGGGAAAGCCGCGTGCGACCTTGGTTCACCCGATGATCAGCGATCGGACCAGCAGCCAAAAAACTTGACTTATTTCCTATATTAATCTACAGTTCCAGGCATGAGAACCTTTTTACTCACCGTGCCCGCTATAAATTTTTCGACACACCTGCATTACCAAGTGGTATTCGTTCCTGAGCACAATGTCTCATAACATGGCATTATTTCTCACAACATGGCTTTTGAGACACGGTTGAGCGTGCAATCCCGGAAACGGGGATCCAGAGGATCGTGGAATTTTCTATGCACACGGGTGGTGTGCGCAGGGATGGTCAAATCGTGTTTGGCCGTTCGAGACTTGCCCGCGAAGGGTCGCGAACGTCCCGGGAGGACGCTTCGGCCGCACCCGGGCATGCATCTCGTCCTCGCGTCATCCGGACGGCGCCCCGGCCCCTGCCACCTTCCCGTCCCGCGCGTTGACGGGAACGCAGTCCGTCCCGTCAGCGCGATTTCGCCTCAAACCGATAGGGCGAGGCGCCCGCCGTCAGCGGGTCCAACGACAACCGATGCTCCAGCGGCGGAAATGCCCGGCTGCCGCAATCGGGGCGCTCACACAGGCGGCACGACAGACCGATGCCAACGCGGGCACGATCCAGATCCAGACCGTCGGCATAAACGACCTCACTGGCGTTGCCCAACGCGCACCCCATCGCCACCACATGCATCGGGCGCGGTTCGCCCCATTTGGCGACGGGTTGCGTGACCGCGGTGGCAAAGCACAGATACGCCGCGCCGTCCGGCAGTTCGGCGACCTGCACCTGCACGGTGCCGGGCTGGGTGAATGCCGTGTGCACCACCCAGCGCGGGCACGATCCGCCAAACCGAGCAAACGGGAAGCCGGCGGCGGAGAATCGCTTCGACACGTTGCCGGCCGGATCGACGCGCAGGAAGAAGAACGGCACCCCGCGCATGCCGACCCGTTGCAAGGTGGACAGCCGGTGGCAGGCCTGTTCGAACGACACGCCGAAACGGGCAGCTACCGCCTCCATGTCGTGCCTCAGGCCCGACGCCGCCGCATGGAACGCCGCGTAGGGCATGATCAGCGCACCGGCGACATAGTTGAGCAGGCCGATCCGCATCAGCATGGCGGCCTCGGTGCTGGATGGCGCGGCTTCCTTCAGGACGATCTCCACCGCGTCCCGCGCTTCCAGCAAGGCGAGTTGGAACGCCATGTGAAAGCCGCGACTTTCGCGTGGCAGGGATTCCGACAGGGCGAGGCTTCTGGTCGCCGGGTCATAGCGGCGCAGGGCCATGTCCAACGGCTGCACCGTGACGCGGACGCCATGAGCAGAGCGCAACCGTTCGGCGATCGCGTGATTCATTTCGGCCGGCGCATCCGGGGCGAGTTCGTTGGCCAGGGTTTCGGCCGCTTCCTCCAGCACCGGGAAATGGTTGGCGCGGTCGTCGAAGAAATCCCGCACCTCCTCGTTCGGCAGCAAGATCCGGCGGCCGGACGGCAGGGCGATGCCGTTGGCATCCTCGCGCGCCACCCGCCACGCCCTGTAAAGCGCCAGGACGGCGCGGGCGGCGTTGGGACTGCCGGCGGCAAGGGCCTCGACTTCGGCTTCGGCGACAGAGTCGGCACCAAGCAGCGGGTCGGCGAAGGCTTCTCGCAGGCCGACTTCGAGCTGGCGTTCCTGGGTGCCGGACAATTCGCCCAGATCGACGCGCAGGGTTTCACCCAGCTTGATCAGCAGGGAGGCCGTGACGGCGCGCTGATCGTGCTCGATCAGATTCAGATAGCTGGCCGAAATGCCCAGCCGCGCCGCGAGCGCCTGCTGCGACAGCGCCCGTTCCGTTCGCAGCCGCCGCACCGTCCGCCCGATGAGGGTCCGGCTCATGGTTTACACCCTTTACAAACTCACCGTCGTGTCGGTGAAGACAGCGACCGCATTGCGTGGACCAATGCCAATTAGGGCTTCTTATTCATGGCCGCAATGTCAATTATTCACTGAACGCCTGACGACATGAAGGAGCAGGACGATGGCTTCTACCCCTGAGTATGCACCCGATGGCATGTTGATCGCTGGCCGCGTCACGGAGCGGTTCGTCGGAACGGCAGCCAGCGACAGTCAGGACGACGGGTTGGTGCATAAGCATGCCTGGGCGAGATCCGAGACCATCAACAAGGTGGCGGCAGCCTCGGGCGGCATGTTCCTCATGCCCTCTCTGATGTGTCGGTTTCATCATCAGACCCCGATGCCGACGCTGGATGGGCATGATGACGGTCGGGTGCATAACCACATCCGGGCCATGTCCGGACAATAATACCGCCGGGTTTAGGGAGGCGGCGCAACAGGCTGCGGGGCGAAGGCTTCGCCGCCTTTTCTTTGTCGGCTGCTCATGACCAAAATGCTGTGTGGTTCTTTGGGGACGCTGCGTGGGCCAGACACAGGATGACCAGGATACGGCGATCCGGCAAATCGCCCATACTGCCACACGCGCCCGCCGTCAGACTTTGCTGGCCGCGTTGTTGCGACAGCACGGATCGATCGTACAAGCCGGCCCGTTCGCTGACATGATCGTGCCCGATCGGGCGGCCCGCGGCGACGGCGATTTACTCTCGAAACTTCTGGGTTTCTTCGAGGCCGAACTGCATCCGGTCATCGACGACATCGTGGCGTGTGCACCGGACCTGATCATCGATGTCGGCTCGGCCGAGGGATACTACGCCGTCGGGATGGCCCGCCTGCTGCCCGCGGCATTCGTGCATGCGTTCGACTCCGACGCGCAATCGCAGGATATCTGCCGCGAGGCCGCCAGCTTGAATGACGTCAGCAGCCGGGTTTCGGTCACCGGTCAATGCTCGCCCGATCTGCTTCAGGCGATCCTGCCGCGGGGCCGGACTCCCGTGGTGATCTGCGACTGCGAGGGTTATGAGCGGGACCTGATCGATCCGCGGCGGGTGCCAGCCTTGCGGGCAGCGATGCTGCTGATCGAATGCCACGACTTCATCGACCCCACCATCACCCAGACGCTGGCGGACCGTTTGAGTGCGACGCACACTTTGGAAGGGGTCCGTGAAGGCGCCCGCGATCCGAACGCCTCACCGTTTTTGCAGGGTCTCGATAGCCTGGACCGGTGGCTCGCGGTTTGCGAGTACCGACCCACCATGATGCACTGGATCGTTGCCCGCCCGAAGTAGCTACGCGGCCTTGCGGCGGAATGCGCCCAGGCTACCGGCGTGGATGAGTTCGCTGGGCAGTTGGTGCCCGACGATTTCTTCCGCCAGCCGCCCGACCTCGATCAGCGCGTCCAGATCGACGCCGGTTTCGATGCCCATTTCCTCGCACAGCAGGACCAGTTCCTCGGTGCAGATGTTGCCGGCGGCTTTCGGCTGCCCCGCGAACGGACAGCCGCCCAGGCCGCCAACGGTGGAGTCGTACCGGGTCACGCCCATTTTCAGGCCGGCATGGGCGTTCGCCACCGCCATGCCGCGCGTGTCGTGCAAATGCAGCGACAGGGCCATGTCCGGCCAGCGGTTCCGCACCGCCCCGATGACTCGTTCGATCCGAGCCGGCGTCGCCCAGCCCATCGTGTCGGCCAGGGAGAACAAGGAGATCGTCGCACCCGTTTCGGCAGCGATGGCGAGACCGTCTTCCAGCGTCTGGATCACCTGAGCCGGCGGGATATCGCCCTGATAGTTGCAGCCGAACGCGGCCATGACGCCGACCCGGGTGACGGGAATGCCCTTGGCCTGCTGCACGGCACTGTGTTTCGTCATCGCCTCGATGTTTTCCGACGGGCTGCGGTTCAGGTTCTTCCGCGTGAACCCTTCAGACGCCGTCAGCGAAATCGAGCCGTGGATCGTCAGCTTGTCCTTGAACGCCAACGCCCGGTCGAGGCCGTTGCCGTTGAAGAACAGCCCCGTGTATTCGACGCCCGGTTTGGCCTTAAAACCCGCCACCACCGCCTCGGCGTCCGCCCAGCCGGGAACCAGGCGCGTGTTGACGAACGAGCAGGCCTGGATGTGGTGCAGACCGGTTTCCGAAAGCGCCTCGATCAGGCGGATTTTGTCCGTGGTCGGGATCGGGCCGGGTTCGATCTGAAAACCCTCGCGCGGGCCTTCCTCGTGGATCTCGACGTTCCTGGGCAGATCGGTCATGGCGACGGTTCCTCATTATGGTCTTGGCGTTAGACCCATCTTGAGAGCACGACGAACCGGTTGCAAGCGAACCCGACTCAGGCTGATCCAACCTGAGACGGGTCTGGGCTAATGAGCCGGAGGCGCGGGTGGAGCCGACTTCAGCAACGTGGACATCAGCGGTCCCAATTCCGGCGGCAACCCAACAATCGTGGTCGGTAGGCGGCCATCGGTCTTTTGTCCAAATGCGCGCAGCGCATCCGCCGCCGCAAGTGCCTCGATCGTCGCGGTGTAGGGGGCCAGCAGCGCGGCAATCGCCTGATCCTGACTGGCGACGTAACGGCGATTGACGGCTTCCTGGACCTCATGGTCGAAGGTGAAGGTGTCAGCGTAGCCTATGAAGTCGAGTGTTATGCCGACTTCGGCGAAATAGGCAGCCGCCTTCTGCTTTACCGCCGTCATCACTTGCACGGCTTCTTCGTTGGCCTTGTCGAAGCTGCGCGCGGTGATCTCGTCACAGACGAGAGTTTGAACCTTCTTGCGGCCCACATCGTCCATCACCTCGGCAAGTTTACGGCTGTAGTAAACCGAGTTGAAGATGATCCGCGGATCGGTCCTGTCGCCGACCGGCGGCACGACGCCGAACCGATACAGATATTTCGCGGCGTTTGCCTCGGTTACCGACGCGCCGATCGAAACACCAACGGCGATATTGATGCCTTCGCGGCTTTGGCACGGAAAGCCCTCCCGGCGGCGCGAGGTTCCGCGATCGGCGGCGTCAACCCACTCCCGGCTGAACGGCGTCCGATCGACAATGATCAGCCGGCCGGCCGGCACGTAAAAATCATAGAACGACCCCGACCCTTGCAGCTTGGCATGCGTGACGATGAAGCGTTTCAAGGCGACCCGATTGGAGTTCAAATAGGCCTCGGACTCGAACTGCGCCTGGCTGTCCTTGTTGGCACCCACGTCCGGGATCCAGAAGCCGGATTCGTTCGGCAGGATGGTGTAGGCCTCGGTAAAGTCGGTCTTGTCGTAGTAAGCGGCGGCCGGTTGCGGCAGCAGACCGGTCAGCACGATCGCTGTCGCGCCCAGCGATGCCAGCAGGCGTTTCAAAACGTCCCACCAGATCCACACCAGAACGCCAAGCAAAGCCAATGCAGGAATGCCGAGATGGCCAAAAATGTTCATGCCCCAATAGGCTGCAACGAACCCGGAATCGCTGTTCGCGAATTGCTGCCCGGCCGCCGACCCGGCCATGATCGTGGCCACCGGATTGAGCAGGAAGTTAACCCAACCATAAACAAGGATCGCCACCACGCTAAGAACGACCCGCCTCATGACACCATTGCCGCCACTTTTACCCGCCGGTATCAACGCATTGAAATCATTCATCGCTTCGCTCCTGGTCCGCTGGTGACCATGGTCCGGGCTACGACCGTAACCGTACGATGAAGCAATATACGTTTTCCTCGGCGATTTCCAGTGCCAGCCCATCGCGCACGGGATGGTGCTGTCACACAGGCTGGGAGAGTGCGTAGGTCGTCGTTGCCTGGGAGATAAGGCGTCCGGTGGCTTCTTCGGTAATCCGAACCTCAGCGGTAAACAGACGCCGGCCACCGCGCAAAATGGTGGCAACCGCGATCAGCGGCAGAGTCATGGCCGGGCGGAGGAAGTTGATCGTCATATCGACCGTAACCGCGGCCTCATCCCGCCGGGCGGCGAGGATCAACGCATAGGTCGCGACATCGGCCAGGGCGAACTGGATCGGGCCGGCGACACTGCCGCCCGGACGCGTCACATGCTCCCCTTCCCGCAGCCGAACGGCCCCGCGTTCCGGGCTCGCCTCGATCACATCAATGTTAAAGAGGGGTACTAGAGGTAACCCTTCCTCGATATGCTGCCTGATGTGATCCAACGTCCACAGCGTGTCCGGCGCGTCCAAGCTTGCCATCCTGTCATGCGACTCCCATAGCGGTGCCACGCTATAAGGCACCTGCCGCGCTTCACAACATGGAGAATTCCGCCCATGCCGTTCAAAGTTCAGGTCGGCCCGCCGCAGATCGCCATTCATCAGGCCATGACGGTTCTGGTGACCGAGTCCGATGGCCAGATCAATTGGCCGAGCGACAAGGGGCTGTATTTCTTTGATACGCGGTTGATCAGCGCGTGGGCGGTTTACGCCAATGGCACAGAGTGGGACCTGCTCAACGGCGGCGCGATGAATTTTGACGCCGCCCGCATTTTCCTGACCAACCGGGCCTTCCTGACCCAGGACGGGCCGATCGCCGCGCAAACCCTGGCATTCGGGATCGCTCGCGTCCTGACCCACGGACTGCACGAGGACCTCGACTTAACCAACCACAGCCAAAAGCCGGTACGGTTCAATCTGGAGATCGCTCTACGATCCGACTTCGCGGACGTGTTCGACGTCAAATCGAAGCGCGACATCCGCCGCGGTCACATCACCTCCGACTGGTCGGAGGCCCGGCAGACATTGCGAACAACATACACCAACGCCGACTTTACCCGTGCGGTCGGAGTGACCGCCGGACGCAGCGATTCGCCCGCCGTGTTCGCCAATGGCCGGCTGAGCTTCGAGGTGAAGCTGCCGCCGGGCGGGACATGGCATTGCTGCCTGCTGTATGAATTCACCGACGGCGATAAACATTATCGGGCGGGAGCATCTTGCGCCGAATATGCGGATACGTCGGCACAGGCGCAGGCGCACCGGGACTGGCGCCAGACCGTGCTGAAAGTGCGCACCAGCAACGAGGAATTCTACCGGTTTTACCACCAGGCCATCGACGATATGGCCTCCTTGAGGCTGCCGATCGAAGGCACCGGCCATATGGAATTCCTGCCCGCCGCCGGCCTGCCCTGGTTCATGGCGCCGTTCGGCCGCGACAGCCTGATCGTTTCATTACAGAACATTCTGGTCTATCCCGAATTCGCCCGCGGCTCGCTGGAGGTGCTCGGACGCTGGCAATGCAAGCAGCGCGACGATTTCCGCGATGCCGAACCGGGCAAGATCATGCACGAGCTTCGTTATGGCGAACTGGCGCATTTTAAGTTGATTCCGCACACGCCGTATTACGGCACAGCCGATGCCACGCCGTTGTATTTGATTACGCTGCATGCGGCGTGGCGTGCGACCGGCGATAAGACTTTGCTGGAGAAATACCTGCCGAATGCCGAGGCGGCGCTGGACTGGATTGACAACGATGGCGACCGCGACGGCGATCTGTTCCAGGAGTATCAAACACGCTCGCCGGTTGGATACGAGAACATGGCCTGGAAAGACGCCGGCGATTCGATGACGTATTCCGATGGCTCGCCGGTGCGCGGCCCCAAGGCGCTGTGCGAACTGCAAGGCTATGTCTATGACGCCTGGGTTCGCATGGCCGAGGTTTTTGATGCCCTGGGCCAACCGGATCGCGCGAAGGCATTGCGGACGAAGGCCGCAGCTTTGTTCAAGAAATTCAACGAAGCCTTCTGGGATGAAAACAGCGGTTTCTATGCCTATATGCTGGACGGCGAGAAACGGAAGGTGATGACCGTTGCATCCAATCCCGGCCATTTGCTGTGGTCGGGCATCGTGCCGGCGGATCGCGCGGCCCGCGTGGTGGCTCGGTTGATGGCGCCGGACATGAACTCGGGCTGGGGCATTCGCACTTTGTCCAGCAAACATCCCGCCTACAACCCGTACTCCTATCAGAACGGGTCCGTTTGGCCGCACGACAACAGCCTGATCGCGCTGGGTTTCAAACGCTACGGATTTAGCGCGGAGGCAGGCCAGATTGCGCGCGATATCAGTGACGCGGCGAGCCATTTCCTGCTGAACCAGTTACCGGAACTCTATGCCGGCGTGCAACGTAACGGCGGCAATTTTCCGGTGCAGTATCTTGGCGCGAACGTGCCGCAGGCGTGGGCCGCCGGGTCGTGCTTCGCGTTGCTGCAGGCGATGCTGGGTATTCAGTCGGACGCGCCAAACGACCGGCTTTATGTCGATCCTGATCTGCCGGCGTGGCTGCCGGATATTACTTTGCTGGATTTGCGGCTCGGACACAGGCATCTGGACATCCGTTTCTGGCGTGAGGGCGAGAAAACGGCGTGGGAGGTGTTGCGCGGTGATGCCAAGGTGGTTGTGTATCGCAGTTCGGTGGAGGCACGCGAAGCCTTGTGCGTGGTCTGATCAGGGTCATTGAGCCAGAGCCTGACCGGTCCGCGCCGTTGCAAATTGCTCACCGGCCAGCGCCGGTCCGCAGGGATGCGCTTACCTGATCGCCCTGGCAAACCGGCGGAATCGACATCTTTTGGACTACGGCACTACAGTCGCGCCAGAGCGCGCAGGCGCGGCACGCCCTGGCAGGAGGAAGATCCCATGAAGGTCTCTTACTTCGAAACCGGCCGCTACAATGCTCCACCCGACCTGCCGCGCGAATGGCCGGTGCCATCGTCTGCGTATGACCCTGAAACCGGCACCGCGGCCCTGCGCGGCATGGCTGAGCGGGTGAGGTTCGTCGAAAAACTGGGATTTGATTGGGTCAGCCTGTCTGAGCACCATTACTCCCCGCGTATTCTGACGCCGTCGCCGGTTGTCTCCGCCGCCTGGCTCGCTGCCCGCGTTGACACTATCAAAATCGCCCTACTCGCCCCGATCGTGCCGATCAGCAATTCGATCCGCGTGGCCGAGGAGATGGCGATGCTTGATGCGCTGGCGCCAGGGCGCATCATCTTCGGGATGCTGCGCGGCACGACCAACGAATACCTCAGCTACGACCTGAATCCGAAAGAAGCGCGCCCACGCACTGACGAAGGCATGGAGCTGATCCTCAAAGCATGGACCGAGCCGCAGCCGTTCGGCTGGCAGGGGCGGCATTTTCAATACCGGACAGTCTCGATCTGGCCGCGCCCAAGGCAACCGCTGCCGCCGACTTACGTGCTGGGCACAAGCGCCGAGGGCGGGGCGTTCGCGGCGCGACACCACCTGGGACTGGGCCTGTCCTACGGGCCGTTCGATGCGATGGGTCGGGCGTCCGCCTATTACCGGCAGCAATGCGCGCGGTATGGCTGGGCGCCAGGGCCGGATGACATCATCTACCGAGCGAACATGATCCTGGGCGAAACCGACGCGGCGGCCGAGGACGCCCTGAACCGCCGCGACAAGCAGGCGCCGTTCCCGGTGCGCCCCGGGTTGCGCGATGCGCTGGTCGAGGCCGACACGTCTCGCAACATCGCGGGACAAAGGCAGCGCGCCAATGTCGGCGGGGTGCTGCCGATCAGCTTCTGCGGCGGTCCCGACCGCGTGATCGAACAGATCCGCCGCGCTCGGGAGGAGATGGGTGTCGGTGTGCTTGACCTGTCGCTGTCGGACCCCGGCACAGGTAGTCTCGATACGACAATGAGCGGGCTTGAGCTGTTCGGGCGCAAAGTCCTGCCGCATATTCGCGACATTTGACCAGGAGGCGGATCGTGGCACAGGACCAAACTGCCGGCGCGGCCTTCCGCGAAGGATTCGTCAATGCAAGCGGTTGCCGTATTCGTTACATGGAGGCAGGGACCGGGCCTACGCTGATTCACCTGCACGGAGCCGGCGGCCTGTGGCTGACCCCGGCGCATGACCTGCTGAGCCGGCACCACCGGGTCATCGCGTTCGAGATGGCCGGTTTCGGATCATCGGCGGAGACCATACGATTCGAAACGATGCCGGACCTTGCCACTGTCATGGCGGAGGCGGTGGCTAATCTGGGGATCGACCGGTTCAACCTGCTCGGCAGCTCATTCGGCGGCAAGGTCGCCCTTTGGCTGGCAGTGCAGCACCCCGAACGTGTGCTCGCTCTGGTGTTGGAGGCACCGTCGGCGATCCGTCCGGTCGGGTCCCCACCACCGTCAGGGTCGCCGGAAGACATGGCTCGGCGATTGTTCGCGCATCCCGAACGGCACGACCCGCCTCCGGTGCCTGAGCCAGACGTGCTGGCGATGGTGGGGCGTTTACGCGGTCCCGAACGGGATACGGCGCTGGAGGTTCGGATGCGCGATCTGGAAACCCCGACGCTGGTGCTGTTTGGCACGCTGGATCATGTGATCCCGCCGGAAATGGGCCGTTTCTACAAGGAACTGCTGCCGAACTGTCACCTGGTGTTCGTTTACGACGCGGGTCACGTGATCAGCACCGAACGGCCGGAAGCGTTTGCCGAAGTGACGGCCGATTTCCTTGAGCGGCACGAGGCATTTGTGATCAGTCGTACGGAGACAGTCATCAATCCCTAGACCATAGGGCTGCCTATGCAACCCGCCTCAAATCGTATTCCGACACCAACACCTCCGCCGGCAAACTCAGCAATGGGCCGAGCGATCGGATCATGGGTAATGTCAAGGCACGTCGCCGGTTCAGTATCTCCGCCACCCGAGCCCGGCTTCCAATAGCTGGCTCCAAATCGCGGCGGGTCAGGCATTTCTGTTCCATCATAAAAATGATAGCGGCGATGGGATCAGGCGCTTCGACTGGCACATGCCTGGATTCCCAGGCCTCCACCAGACTGACCAGCACGTCCAGCCGATCACCTTCGGGCGTATCAGCCTCGGCTGCCATCAATGACCCTATTTCCGCCAGCGCGGCATGATGATCCTCGACGGTGCGTAACGGCCGCACCATGACTCCATCGCGCTCAGATCGTCCTGGCATCGATGCCGTCATATTGGCGATGGGTGCCGATAAAGCGCACATAGACCACTCCGTAATGAAAATTTGTCCAGGTTACCAGGCGATATTTGTTGCCGCCGATATCGAACACAACCCGCCCGTCGCCCAGGATATCCGCACTGTTGAACATCGCCTTGATCGCCACCGGATTGGACCACGAGGCGGCCCGCACGACACGGACCCAGGTTCGCAGCGGCTGCTCGGCATCACGATGCTCCGGGACCTCCCAAAACGCCTTCAAGGTCGCGACCGAGATGATCCGCATCCTAAGAATGTAGATCGCTCCCACAGCGGGAGCAAGACAAATTGCACCGGCTTTCGCCTCCCGCTACAGTCTTTCCCGCACGCTAATTTGGGGGAAACACCATGAAAATCACCAGTTTCGACGCCACCACGCTCCGCGTTCCAGAGGACGATCCCCTGGCCAACATGCCGGAAGAGGCCGGCCGCACTCGCCCCGTCGTCATCCTGCGCCTGCGCACCGACAGCGGGATCGAGGGCATCGGCCTGACCTTCTACGGCGGCAAAATGACCGGCAGCCTGCGCGTCGCGGTGGAGGAACTCGCGGCACTCACCATCGGCGAGGACCCGCTGCGGATTGAGAGGATCATTGCTAAACTGCGTGCCGGCACCGGGGATTCCTGCGGTCCCGGCGGCATCTTCACGTTGGCGCTGTCGGCCATCGACATCGCCTTGTGGGACATCAAGGGCAAGGCGCTGGATCAGCCGCTGTGGAAGCTGCTGGGCGGTCACCGCGATCGGGTGGCGACCTATGCCTCGGGTTCATTGCGGCGCGGCCTGACCGATAACCAGGCGCAACGGGCGGCACAGATCCTGGTTCAGAAGGGCTTCACCGAAATGAAGACCCAGATGGCGCTGCCCGGCAACCCGACGCCGGCCGAGGAAGTCCGCCGGGTGCGCGTGGTGAGGGAAGCGATCGGGCCGGACATCAAACTGATGTGCGACATCAACCAACGCTGGCGCCCGGAACAGGCCATCGACATCGGTAGCCGGTGTGAGGATGTCGGTCTGTTCTGGCTCGAGGACGTTACTGCGGCAGACGATTATGCCGGTCTCGCCCGCGTCACCGCGGCGCTGAAAACCCCGGTTGCCGGTGGCGAATATGTGTGGGGCATCGTCCCGTTCCGCCACATGATTGAGGCTCGGTCGGTCGATATCGTCATGATCGACATCTGCCGCGTCGGTGGTGTGTCGCAATGGATGAAGGTCGCGGGCATGGCCGAGGCGTTCAACCTGCCGGTCGTCAGCCATGTCATGCCGGAAATCCTGGTGCATATGGTCGCCGCGTGCCCGAATGGGCTGACCGTCGAATACATGCCGTGGATGCTGGCGCTGTACGAAGAAACGCCGGCGATCGAGAATGGGCAATTGGTGCTGCCAAACACGCCGGGCCTCGGGTTGAAGTTCGACGAAAAGGCGATTGCCGCGTTCAAGGCGTAGCACGGCTCGGGTTTTGCTTGATGCGGCGTGGGACGTATGCTATTGATATGGATATCAAGCGTCCCACCTGCGGAAGTGCGACCATGCCGACGCAACAACTCCTCCTGCGCCTACCGGATGATTTAGTTCGGCGATTCAAGCAGATCGTGCCAGCCCGTGAACGCAGTGCGTTCGTGCGGCAGTTGTTGGAACAGGCGCTGCCTTCGGCTGATAGCGACAACGACCCGCTTTATCTGGCGGCGCTCGCGGTCGAGCAGGATACGGTGCTTGGTGCGGAAATGGCCGAGTGGGAAGCGGCGACCCTCGACGATGGTTGGAACGAGACACCTCCCGTTGGCCGGCACCCGTGAATGGCGCATGCCCCGGTGGAAGTCCGTCGAGGATCGATCTGGTGGGTTGAGCTTGATCCGGCCCGAGGCGCCGAAATCCAGAAAACGCGGCCAGCGGTTGTACTCACAGCCGATGGGTTGAACCGGGTGCGACGCACGGTCGTAGTGGTCCCGCTGTCCACCGGTCCGGCGCCGCGACCTCCCGTGGTCGTCGCGGTTTCCTCTGCAGGTGAGGGTTCGGTGGCCGTATGCGACCAGATTCGGGCTGTGGATAAATCGCGCCTGACGCGTGGCGGCAGAGCGTTGTCGCGAGAGGATTTGCGGGCGGTCGAGGCCGGCGTGCGAGCTGTTTTGGTCTTGTAATTCCCGCACGCGACTAAGACCGACTGTGACATGGCTGGCATAGTGATGTAACGTCCGCCTGACCGTCGATCGAAGGCCCCGACAAACGATGAAACAAGACAGTCTTCGTTATTCGGTAACGGCTCGCCTTGTGGTACGACGCAGGCTTTATCCCTTCATCCCGCCTTGACCCTGTAAAGGCCGACCGGGTTGTCCCAGAACGCCTTTCCGGCCAATTCCGATCCAAGGACTGTCTCCACCAGATCAATGTCGGACGGTTGGAACGGCCGCTGTGCCCGCGTCGATGGGATGTCGGTGCCGAAAACCAGCGCACGCGGGTTGGACCTCGCGATGGCTTCCAACGCCGCTGGCACATCAAGCTTCACTCGTCCGAACCCCGTCGCCTTCACCTTGCAACCGGCAGCGACGAGTTCGAGCAGAACCGGCACGCCGGCCTCGGTCATGCCGAGATGATCGATCGAGATTTGCGGCAGTTTCGACAGCGCGCCTATATGCGGCCGCAACGCAGCAGCATCGACATAAAGTTCGGAATGCCAGCCCGCGACGGCATGCACACGCTTCGCCATCGTCACGAGGTCATCGACGCTATCGATCTGGCCCCGAAAAAGATTGAAGCGCACGCCGCGCACGCCAAGCGCATCGAGCCTGACGATCTCGGCGTCGGGGCAGTCGTTCGGAAGTTGCGTCACGCCCACCCAACCGGCGCCCAGTTTCGGCAACACGTCGATCAGCCAGGTCTGGTCGTTCGCCTGGAACGAACCCGACACAACGGCTCCAGCCACGACACCGAGCGGCCGTGCCTGCGCGAGATAGGCGTCGAGCGGAAAGTCCGGCGGCGAGTAGCCCTGGTTCGCCACGATCGGAAAGCGATGGTCGATGATATGACAATGACTGTCGAAAATCCGCCGTCCGCCCCACGCAGGGGCGGCGGAAAGCCCGGATCTGGCCACGACGGCCGCCGCGCCGCCGAGGACTTGACGCCGGTCCAACCTCATGGCTCGCGTTTCATGCCCCAAGGAACACCGCCGTTCCGGTATGAAGTGTCGCGCGTTTGCGCCCGTCCGACAAGACAAGCCGGCGCGGCCTGCACAGGCTAAGGCGCCGCGAGGATGCCCCGCATCCGGCGTTCCTGGTCCGCCGCGCGAAACAGGTAGGTCGCCGTCGCCGCATAGCGACCGTGCGGCACATAGCCGCAATTGAGCAATAACCCGGCGACCGCCCGGAACGCAGGCGTATCGCCGGCTTCGACGACGATATCGGGCAACCATTGTTCGATCGTGGCTTGCGCCCCGCGCAGCACCGCGGTCTCGGCGCCTTCCACGTCGATTTTCAGCAACCCGATCGGGCCGGCGATGGCGAGGCTGTCGAGACTTCGCACCGGCACCGAACCGGCGCCGAAGGTCACGGCGGTGATACCGAGATTGCCGGGAGGCCCGGGTCGTACCGCGGCGACGCCGTCGCTGTCGCCGATGGCGCAACAGCTCGTCAGCACCTGCCGGTCCAGGCCGTTTGCGGAAATGTTCATCTGCAACAGGCGGTGGTTCGGTTCAAATTGCTCAAACGCATAGACCGGGCATTCAGGACGGCGCCGAAGAAGATTGCGTGGTTGCCGATATGGCACCGACATCGATGATCGCGGTGCCGGGCCAATAGATCTCCCGGCATTTCATCAGCACATCCAATTCATAAAATGTGCGATTGGTGCGGATAATCGCTGCCAGGTGATCGGGGTCCGGGTGCGACCACAGTTCGATCCGGCGGCCCATGAAGGTAAAGATGTGCTGCTGCATGCGGGCAGTATGAGCGGCAAAAATTAATACTTCATTAACGCCGAAAAATTCCTGCCACGCCGAAAAGACGCTGCGACGATTGACACAAGCCTGCGAAGGTTCGGACGGATCAGCCTCTACTTCAATACCGCCAGAGTCGCCAGACCGGAGCCATAAGCCGTAATCAGCACCGCCAGAATGCCCCACATGTAGGTCTTGGTTGGCAGATCCATCAACTTCTGATGCATTTCAACGCGCAAATCAGAAATGTCCTTGCCCAGGTCGGCCCGCGTGTCCGCGATGTCCTTGGTAAGATCGGCACGCGTGTCCGCGATGTCCTTGGCGAGATCGGCGCGCGTGTCCGCGATATCCTTGGCGAGATCGGAGCGCGTGTCCGCGATCTCCTTGGCGAGATCAGTGCGTGTGTCCGCGATCTCCTTGGTAATATCCGCGCGCATGCTGGCCATTTCCGCCCTCGTCGCCAATTGCGGCAACGTCGATGTCAACGTCGCATCGATACGGATAATCATAGGCTCGAGCCGGAACAGCAGCGACTTTACGTCCCGCATTTCTCCTTCAAGCCGGGCCACACGCTCTTCCATGGGAAGAAAATAAGCACCGGTTGTGGACGATTCAACATAAAAATCAGCCATGGCAGCATTTTCCGCGTCAAGAATACTTTGATACGCCGACGCGCATACTATGATGTTCTCGACGGTGATGCCCGCCCGGACAATAACCGGGCAACACCCTCAGACCGCCATGGCATCCACAATCCGCGCGTCCCGGGACGCGCGGATCATAGACTGCGATAGTTTAACAAAAAGTTGAGAAACCCGCCCCAATCAGGTCGGGTCGGCGGTCAGGCCCGCGGCCGCCAGCCCGGCCAGAGCTGCGAGCTCATCGTTGTCCGACGAATCGCCGGTCACACCGATCGCGCCGATGATGCTTTTGTCGTCGCCCCGGATCAATACGCCGCCGGCCACCGGGATCATCGATCCGCCAATCGCATTGTTGACCGCCGCGATGAAATGCGGCCGTTCGGTGGCCCGCACGCCGATCGTGCGCGATCCCACGCCCATCGACAGCGCGCCATAGGCCTTACCGATCGCGATATCGGCGCGGCGCAGAGCGGTACCTTCCTCGGCCGCATACGCCTTCAGCACGCCGCGCGCATCCAGCACGGCGACAGCCATCGGCGACAGGCTCTTGCCGCGCGAGAATTCCAGCGCCGCGGTGATCGCGATCTGCGCCTTGGCCAATGTCAGTTGTGTCATGCAGTCTTTCCCCAAAAATCGAACGCTACAGGAATAGCCCATCCGGGTCGCCGTTGAACATGGCCTTCCCCACTGCCTCGAAATGCGAATCGCGGGACTGAATTTGCTGCGACAGGGTGTGGATATCGCGAAACCGGCGTTCGAACGGGGTGCCGCGGAAGATGGCGGAGGTGCCGGCGGCCTTGAAGACATAGTCCGCGACCTCGATCGCCGCCCCGATCGCGTGGGCGCACCCAAGACGCACGCGGACCCGGGCTTGCAGATCGATCGGGGCGATGTCGTCCGCCCCGGCCCAGACGTCTTTCAATATCTCGACCAGCCACGCTCGGGCAGAGCCGAGCGAGGCTTCGCGCCGGGCGACATCGGCCTGCACGACGGGACTGTCGGCAAGACGTTGCAGACCGCGCGGGGTTTTCTCGGCGGCCAGCACGATGAACTCGTCCAGCATGGCGCGCGCGATGCCCAATGCGACCCCAACCACGCCGACGGCATACAGACCCGCCATCGTGAACGCATACAGCGGCCCGGCATCGCGGCGCAGCGCCGGGTCCTCGCGCGTTCCGCTATAAGCTTCGGGAACGAACAGATCGGTGACGCGATACCCCTCGGACGCGGTGCCGCGCATGCCGATTGTGTTCCAATCCTGGATTGGCTGCGTATGTTCCTTGCGAAACAGCAGGGTACGGATGGTGGTGCGCCCGAAGCGGTTCAGCCGCAGCGAGCCATCGGATTCGATCACCTGACAGTGCGCACCGAGCCAGTTGGCCTGCCGGCTGCCGCTGGCGAAGTGCCACTCGCCACTGACCTGGTAGCCGCCGGGAACGGCCAGTGCCTTGTATTGGTTGGGCGGCCCCCAGGAGATCCAGGCGCGCGGATCGGCGAAGATGTCCGTCGCGGTTTCCAGCGGAATGAACGGAGCGATCAGGGCGGCGCTGTTGGCGACAAAAAGGTTCCAGCCCACGGACCCGTCGTGGCGGCTGATTGCCTCGATCGCGTGGAGATACGTCCAGGGATCGATCTGATCGCCTCCCACCGAACGCGGTAGCAGCATACGAGCCAGCCGTGAGTCGTGGATCTGCGTCAGCAGCGGTTCGGGGATCGCCTGTGTGCGTTCGATCTCATCGGCGGCGGCGATGATTGCCGGCCCGAGGTCGCGAGCGCGGGCGACCGGATCGAGGCCAGCCGATCGGATACTGAGATGGTTCATTGGGACGCTCCCTGCGTCTTGCTTGAACGATTAGCCCCTCGGAGCCGCAAACTTGTCAATGTCCGCCGGATTGCAGGCGCCTTCGCACGGCATGGTTCATTGAACAGAACGGCAGGTTCCGCTACCAATCGCAACATGCGCATATTGCCGATCCTCAGTGCCGCCGTCCTGACCGTATCACCTGCCGCGTTCGCGCAGGTTACGGTTGATCTCCACGCATTACAGGCGCTGCCGGAGCATGCCGGGACGACCCACCCCGCACAGCCATCCGCCCCCAGAACCCAAACCGTCGTGACCCGCGTCACGCCGTTACCAACCACGCAAACCCCGGCCGCGCCCCAGCCCGCCATGCCCGAGGCCGTCCCCGAAACCGCCACCGTCGAGCCAATCGCGCCCGCTCTGCCGTCGTCCGGCATGCCTCCGCCACCGCCGCCCCCCGTGTCGGACACCGCCAAGACCACGGCCGCGGCGACCACCGCCGGCCTGCGCCTGACCTTCGCGCCCGGCGCCTCCGACCTCAGCCCGGACAGCAGCGAGTCGATCAAAAAATTGATTCAGACGACGCCGCCGACCGACACGACGACCTACACCGTGCTGGCTTACGCACCGGGCAAACCGGATGACCCATCCACTGCCCGCCGGATTTCGTTGTCGCGGGCGATGGCGGTGCGAAGCGCCCTGCTCGCCGACGGCATCCCATCCGCCCGCATCGCCGCCCGCGCACTGGGCGAACAGTTCGGCGACGGGCCACCCGATCGCGTCGATGTTAACGTGACCGGTGCAACCCCCAACACGGCCCCATCGCAATGACCCGCCCATCCGGCTACCTCATCCGCATGCTGGCCTTCCTGGTGGCGGTCGGGGTGGCCGCCGCACTGCTGTCACCCGTCCTGATCACCGCGTTCTTCAACAATCCCGTGCTGAACAGCCTGATCCTGCTGATCCTGCTGCTGGGCATTGGCTGGAACCTCAATCAGGTCGTCCGATTGCGCCCGGAAGTGGTATGGCTGGAAACCTACCAGACCTCCCGCAGCCGGTTGGCGGCCCTGCCCTCCCCGCGTCTGCTGGCGCCGATGGCCAGCATGCTGGCGATGCGCGAAGGCAAGGGCGGAGACGGCGGGCGGCATTTCACCCTGTCCGCGACCGGCATGCGCAGTCTGCTGGATGGGATTTCCTCGCGTCTGGACGAAAGCCGGGAACTCTCCCGCTACATGACCAGCCTGCTGATCTTCCTCGGCCTGCTCGGCACGTTCTGGGGCCTGCTGCAAACGGTCACGTCGGTATCGGATGTCATTGGCAGCATGTCGCTGGGCAATGGCGACATGAACCTGATGTTCGACCAGTTGAAGTCCGGGCTGGCGAAACCGCTGCACGGCATGGGCACCGCTTTCTCGGCCAGCATGTACGGTCTGGCGGGAGCGCTCGTGCTGGGCTTCCTTGATCTGACCGCCGGCCAGGCGCAGAACCGGTTTTTTAACGAACTGGAAGAATGGCTTGCCGGCCTCACCCGTCTGGCATCCGGTGCGCTGGCCGAGGGCGACGGTTCGGTCCCGGTCTATGTCCAGGCGCTGCTGGAACAGACCGCCGAGAACATGGAAAACCTGCAACAGATTTTGACGCGGGATGAGGACAACCGCATCCGCGCCAACCAGACCGCGATGACCCTGAACGACCGGCTCGCCGCTCTGAGTGACACCATGCGGTCGAGCCAGCAACTGATGTTGCGGATCGCGGAGACCCAGACCGCACTGGGGCCGGCGCTGCAACGGCTGGCCGATGTGCAGGGCGGCGACGAAGCCAGCCGCGACCACCTGCGCAACATTGAAATTTACCTCCAACGGCTGGTCGCGGAAAACGAGCAGGGTCGCACCCGAGCGACCACCGATTTGCGCAATGATTTGCGCCTGTTGACCCGCACGGTCGCCGCCCTGGCCGAACCTCCCCGGTAATCGATCATGGCAGCTCGGACTCGCAGGAACGGCGGCAACGGTCTGGATGCGTGGCCCGGCTATGTGGACGCGCTGTCGACACTGCTGATGGTCATCATTTTCGTGCTGTTGGTGTTCGTGCTGGCGCAGGCGTTTCTGACCGTGGCGCTGTCGGGCCGCAGTCATGAACTGGACAAGGCGCAACAGGACCTCTCCGCCCTGGCCGACGCGTTATCGCTGGAGCGCGGCAAGTCGGCCGACCTTCAGACATCGGTGTCGCAACTCGGTAAGGAACTGTCCGAGCGCTCGGCGGAACGGGACAGGCTGTCGTCACAGCTTGCCGATGTGACCAAGGCGTTCGAAGCCGCCTCGTCGGCGAATGCACGGTTGAACACTCAGTTGGCCGATACCACCGGGCAGGCCGACGCCGCCCGCGCGCAGTTGGCGGAGATGCAGAAGCAGATCGCCGAACTGGACCGGACGATCGCGATCGGCAAGGACACCTTGCAGGCGAAAATCTCCGATCTGGCGACACTGGCCAACCAGGCGCGCGCCTTGACGGCCTTGCGCGACGAGTTGGAGAAGCAGGCACAGGATGCCGCCGCACGGGCGATGACCGAGCAGCAGCGGCGGGAGGCGGTGCAGATTCAGTTGGCGGATGAGAAGAAACTGGGGGACAGCGCGCGGGCCCAGATCGCGCTGTTGAATCAGCAGATCGACCAGTTGAAAACGCAGCTCACGGCGATCTCGTCCAGCCTGGAGCTGACCCAGCAGCAGAACCAGGCGAAGGACGCGCAGATCGCCAACCTCGGCCAGCGGCTGAACGTCGCGCTGGCGGCGAAGGTGGAGGAATTGCAGCACTATCGCAGTGAGTTCTTCGGCAAGCTGCGCACGTTACTGTCCAACCGATCCGGCATCACCGTGGTCGGTGATCGGTTCGTGTTCCAGAGCGAGGTGCTGTTTCCGGTTGGCAGTGCTGATCTGACCGCCGCCGGGGTCGCGCAGATGACCACGCTGGCGATCACGATCAAGGACATTGCGTCAGAGATCCCGCCCGATCTGCACTGGATTCTGCGGGTGGACGGCCACACCGATCCACAACCGGTGAAGGGCGGACAGTTTCCGTCCAACTGGGAATTGTCGGCGGAGCGAGCGATCACGGTGGTCCGGTTGCTGATTGCCGATGGTGTGCCGGCCGAACATCTCGCCGCGACCGCCTTTGGCGAATACCAGCCGTTTGGTCCGGGCGAGACGCCGGACGCCTACGCGAAGGACCGGCGGATTGAATTGCGCCTGACCGATCGGTAGCGCGGAAGCCAACGCTAATCGCTCCCGTCATGGCCCGGCTTGGCCGGGCCACCTGTCGCGGCACCGCCAGGTCATAGGTGGCCCGGACAAGCCGGGCCATGACGGGTCGGGGGGACCCGAAATGATTTCGGGCAGCCGGACAATATCTCGGGCAGAAAATCCAAAGGCCCCGGACATAAGTCCGAGGCCCTTGCATTGTTGTGGTCGTCCGTTGCCGGACCGGAGTCTGATTAAGCCGACGTTCTCGCGCCGGCGATCCAGGTCATGGCAAAGGTTGCCACCGAACAATGAGACACAGGATCACCTCCTTTCTGTTGTTGACCACGGAAGCTTGCTCCCGATTCGCCCGATTTGGCAAGAAAATCCAACATGCTGCTATAAATCTTTCGAACACTCGAGGGAGGCATCAAAATGATCCAGGGAGTCCACCGCTATCCGCCAATGGAGCGGGTGATCTACGGCATCCCGCTGGCCGAAGCGCTGGCTGATGAAGTCAAGCGCCTCGACGCGCGCGCTATTTACGTCATGGCCAGTGGCACCTTGAACCGCGAAACCGATGTGATCGACACCGTCCGCCAAGTGCTGGGCAACCGCATGGCGGGCCTGTGTGCGAAAATCGGCTCCCACACCCCGCGCATCGACGTCGTGGCGGCGGCGAATGAGGCGCGCGCCGTGAAGGCCGACCTGATCCTGACCGTCGGCGGCGGATCGGTGACCGATGCCGCGAAGATGGTCGGGATCTGTCTGGGCAACGATGTCACGGCACCGGAACAGCTTGACCGGTTCAGGGCGGTCATCACCGCCGACGGCAAATCCGAACGCCCGCCGCTGAAGCCGCCAGCGCTACGTTCGGTCGATGTGCCCACCACCCTGTCCGCCGGCGAGTTCACCGCGATGGCCGGCTGCACCGACACCGTGCGCAACGTGAAAGAAAGCTACGCGCATCCGCTAATGATGCCGCAGGCGGTGATCCTTGATCCGGCGGTCACGATCCACACGCCGGAATGGCTGTTCCTGTCCACCGGCATCCGCGCGGTGGATCATGCGGTGGAAGATATCTGTTCCATCAACCCGACACCGTTCTCGGACGGGATGTCGTTGCAGGCGTTACGATTGCTCTCCTCCGGCCTCCCTGCGGTGAAAGCCAATCCCGGCGATATGGAGGCTCGGTTGAACTGCCAGTTGGGCGCCTGGATGTCGATCATGGGATCGCAGAACGGCGTCGCCAAAGGCGCCAGCCACGGAATCGGCCATGTGCTCGGTGGCACCGCCCATGTGCCGCATGGCTATACGTCCTGCGTGATGCTGCCACATGTCCTGCGGTTCAACGAACCCGTCAACGCCGAACGTCAGAAATGGGTCAGTGAGGCACTCGGCCGTTCCGGTTTGTCCGCGGGCGATGCCGTGGCGGCACTGATTGCCAGCCTGGGTCTGCCGGGAACCTTGCGCGATGTCGGGGTCAAACCGGAACAACTCAACGAAATCGCGGTCGGGTCGATGCATGATCGCTGGGTCCACACCAATCCGAGGAAGATCGACGGACCACCGGCGGTGCGGGCTCTCCTGGACGCGGCGTGGTAGGACGGGGTGCCGGGCGATTCGCTAAGATAGGGGCGAACGGTCCAAACCATATGGCGCGGCGGACATGCATTGGTTGGTCGCGTATCCAACTGGCACAGCGAGTGCGGCTGGATGGAAAAAGAGGCCTACACAATCTGCCAGGGCTACGTTCGGTGTCCGGCCCCTGATCCAAAGGTCAGTCCGCCGACTGAGATTTCTACCCGGTTTCCATCAACAACAGAGGCAAGCGATGGCATTGCAATTAGGGGCTTTGCGTGACGCATTGGTTGAGGCTGGCGTCAGCGAGGCCAACGCCAAGGCGGCATCGGAAGAAGTCGCCGGTTATGAAAACCGCCTGACGCGCTTGACAACGATGGTTCAGGCGATGATCGCGATCGGAATGCTGCTGCTGGCATCACAGGGAACGATCTGGCTGGAGCTTGGAAAGCTGAGCAGTAAGATCGACCAGATCGGCATCAAGATCGACCAGATCGGAGCACGCCGGTGAACACGACCATGAGGTTTCTCTGAATCGCCGCTGGCTTGCCGGGACGGGCCTCGGTTCCGGGTCACCCAATGCACCAGTTTGGCGCGCCAACAGAAACCCGACAGAGGCCAGCGGACAGGCCAGTTAGCGACATCGCTTGCCGGGCCTCCCCGCCGGTGTAATAACGTCAGAACAGGACACAGCTACACCGGTTCTGAATCTCCATCCGCGTCCAGCAGTTCCGCCACACGGGCGGCCAGAACATGCGCTTGAATCGGCTTACGCAACAAAGAAAAAGTGCCGCCACCCGCCGTATCGACGGCAATGTCCGCGGCGCTGGTCGAAAAGCCGGTCAGCAGAATCGCCGGTAAACCCGGCCGGCGCCGCTGCGCCTCCTGGATCAGCGAAACCCCGTCCATGTCCGGCATCGACAGATCAGACACAAGAACATCCACACCCTCGTTGCGATCGAGCACAGCCAGGGCGGCTGCGGCGGACTCGACCGCCAGCACAGTGAAGCCCTCTAATTCCATCAGGTCAGAGGTCAGCTCCCGCACAATGCGATCATCATCCACCAGTAACAGGCGCCAGCCGGTCGGCCTTGCGGCGGCCAACGCGACATCGACCGGCATCGCATCGCCGGGCGGCACAGACCGGGTGATCGGGAACCAAAGTGTAACCGTTGTGCCTTGCCCCAACGTGCTGGCGATATAGAATCCGCCGCCGCTCTGTTCCGCGAAACCGCGCGCCATCGCAAGTCCGAGGCCGGTGCCCTTGCCGGTTGGCTTCGTGGTGAAGAAAGGTTCCGACGCATGAGCAAGAGTCTCAGCGTTCATTCCCGTCCCGGTATCCGACACCGAAAGGCGGACATACAAGCCAGCCGAAAGGCGCCCTTGATGCTCAGCGACCTGGTCGGGCCGGACGATATCTGGTGTCGCCGCCAGGATCAGCGTCCCAATGCCTGACATCGCGTCGCGGCCGTTCGTCGCGAGATTGACCAGGACCGTTTCCAATTGTCCTTTGTCGACCAGCACGCGCGGCAGGTCCGGCGCCGGGTCCACAACGACCTTCACACCATCGCCAAGCGTGTGCAACAGGATCTCGCGGATATCGGCGAGAAGTGCGGCCGGCTCCACCGGCTCCGCCCGCAGGTCGCCGCGACGCGAGAAGCCAAGCAGGCGTCGTGTGACAGAGGCTCCACGCTCCGCGGCTTCAAGCATCATGCCAGCCAGATAGCGCACCCCGTCAGCGTCATTCGGGCGCTTCTCCAACAGCGCGCACCCGGCTTCTACTGCCTGCAAAACGTTGTTGAAATCGTGGGCGATGCCGCCCGCAAGTTGCCCCAGTGCCTCCATCCGCTGCGCCCGTGCCAGACTTGTCTGGGTGGCTTGCAGGTCCTTGGTCCGCTCCGCGATCAGGCGTTCGAGTTCGTCACGCGACCGCGCCAGGGTTTCACGGGCCGCGACCGTGTCCTCGATATCAGTGCAGGTGCCAAACCAACGCAGTATCTCTCCAGTTTGCTCGTCACGCACGGCAACCGCGCGACCAAGCATGCATCGATAGCTTCCGTTGGCCATGCGGAGCCGATATTCGCTTTCGAAGGAATCCCCGGTCGCCAAAGAATGTTGCCAGGCGGCCTGCGCCCGGGACTGATCATCGGGGTGCAAAACCTTTATCCAGCCGTCGCCCTCGATTTGCTGCCGCGTGGTGCCGGTCAGGTCATACCAACGCTGATTAAAATAGTCGCGAAATCCATCCGGCCGCGCTGCCCACACCATCTGCGGCAACGCGTCGGTGATCGCGCGAAGTCGCAATTCGCTGTCTCGAAGGGCTGCCTCCGCCTGCTTGCGTTCGGTGATGTCGGCCAAAACGCCGGCCAATTGGTTGGGCTTTCCGGCTTCGTTGAGGGCGCGTCCCCGCGATTCGATCCAATGGACGCTGCCATCCGGCCAGATAACCCGATACTCGGCGCGGACATCCCCGCTGGTTTGATTTGCACCCGCGATGGTCAATCTCACGCGCTCACGATCGTCCGGATGAATCATCGAACGGATATGCTCATATGTGATCGTCTCGGTGTGACCCAGCCCCAACAGTGCTTTGGTTATTTCCGAGCACCGTACCTCCTTCGTGGCGAGGTTGAGTTCCCACGCCCCCAGGCGGCCGGCACGCAGGGAGAAACTCAACCGCTCCTCGGTTTCATGATGTGTTGCCTCGGCGGCAAGCTGCTCAGTCAAATCCAGGATAAATCCTGCCGCCTGGCCGCTGGCCTTACTCGTCAGACTGAAAGACACCAAAACTGGCACAAGGGTGCCGTCCGCTCGCAGGTATTGCTTTTCGTATGGCGTGCACTGGCCGGTTCGCAATGCCTCGGCACATGCCGTTTGGTCAGCCTCGACCCATTGGTCCGGCGTCATGTCGGTCCATTTGAACCCGTCACCCGACAGGTCCGCGCGGGTGCGGCCGATAATGGCCAAAAATGCGTCGTTGGCCTCATGCACCTGCCCGTCGATGTCGAAAATGATGATGCCGATCGGGCTGTTGTCGATCAGGGCACGGGCATTGCGGGTGGCCTCCTCGCGTTCGGCAAATGTCTTAACCAGCAACGCCGCGAACGCATCCGCCTCCCTCAAACCGCTTGATGTCATTGGTGTCGCGCTGGTTCCCCCAATCCGCGCGGCGGTGCCCAGCGCGCTGTCGAAGGCCCTGACGATTCTATGGGCGCCCCTGATCGCCAACATGAGGCCACAGAGGAGTACTGACAGACCGATCAGGGCCGACCGCAGGATCGAGTCTCGGAGAGGCGCAAGGAACACCTGCTCGGGCACGTCGATCTTCAGGATGTAACCCGTTTCCGGAGCCCTGGCGAAGGCAGTGATCGCCGGGACTTTCTCCAGTGTAACAGTGCCGGGCGGTGCGAGACCGGACTGCGAGGCCAGAACCGCGTTCAAGGCGGATGTCACGGGAGATTGACCGACGGTTTGGGCGTCGTGCAGCGAGCGCGCCACGGTGATGCCTTTCCGATCCAACACCGATGCCGATCCTCCCACCGGGAATCCCGCTTGGTTGACGATCGCGATCAGGCGTTCCCGCGGGATCGAAATACCGATACCCCCGACCACGGCGGCCCACCCACCGGCTGGCGGCGTTGGCGCAAAAACGGGCACCGCGAGACCCACGGTCAGCGCACCGGAGGTGGGAGCGATAAAAAAGATCAGAGATTTTCGGCACCCCCTCCGCGATCGCTGCCAGGCCGAAAGACGTCGCATGCAGTCCGGTTCGCCGTTCGCCCGGTGCCCATGCGGTGTGCAGCAACCAGGCACCATCAGCGCCTATGAAGCTCAATACCGGACGGGGTGCTCCCGGCGGCAAGTCCACTGAAAGACGGTCGCGTGCCGCGCGTAGCTGCGCTTCAAATGCGTTCAGGTCACTGCCGGCCGCGGGGGCTGCTGCCGCCAGGGTCTGGGCGACGGCCCGGGTGCGTTCAAACTCACGATCCACCAGTAATGCGACGGTCCGCGCATGTTCGACCAATTGCGTTTCGGCGGCCGACCGCTGGCTCTGGTATTGCCACCAGAGCGCTCCCGCGCCCAGCAGCATGAGCGGCAACGCAACAACCGCGACGAGGGCGACCAGACTGCCGGTGAGTGACACGCCCGATCGGCGAAACACTGGAGCGCCCGATCCGAAATTCCCGAAGAGAGCAGCCAAACGGCTCCCTACTGGTCGTCGTGCGAATACGGCTTTCCAGTTGCCTGACCTTGGCGAGGGTACGAACGCCGGGTGAGTCCCGGCCTTTGGATCCGCCGCTGCGAAACCTTCGTGCCCTGAACCGCTCTTATTCGCCCGGGGATGCCCCATGATTTTGAAGTCATGCGCTTTCCATGCCAAAACGACAAGGCAATTCCAATTATCAATCAATCTGAGAAAATTGCTCAAACTTTGTCACAAAATGATAAAATTGGTTCCTATCGTGTTATGCCAATCGGCGATGACATTGACTGACGGCCGTTCCACAGCGTTATGGCCAGGCTTGTCCGGGCCATGACACGATGGGCAATATTTCGACTGTAAACCGGTTGGTATTATCCGACATTCCCGTCCACCGCTGGTGGACGGGACGCATGCGAAACGGGTGCGGCGACACGTCACCCCGGTTTTGAACCTGTCAACAAGTGTCCGGGAATGCTGGTCGCCAGATTGTTCTGTGCGTTGGCGAGAATTGCATTCTTGGTATTGCTGCCAATACTGGAACCCAACCAGTAGTTGGCGACCTGTGTCGCCATCGCGGCGAGTGTCCCAACCAGGATAGAGCCGAACTGGCCGTCGGTCGCACTCAGATGGCTGGTCAGCACGGAATACGTCGTCCAACCAAACGCCGCGATGATCACGACAGAAACGACCACGCTGCCATAGGCCAGCCCACTATGGGCTTTCGCCAGTTCGGTCGCCATGTCACGCGCCGATCCGGTATCGCCCAAACGGGCTTTCAGTTCGTCCAACGCATCTTTGCGAAGCTCATCGGCCTCGGCATCCTGCTCTTTCTGCATTTGCAAATGCAGATCGGTGAGTTTTGCAGCGAGATCGTTAGCAACCTGCGGATTAGTCTGGATATGGGCGACCGCCGCGGCGGCACCACCGGGTGCACTGAGGTCGGCGACCGCCCCGACAACGGTCTGGACGACGCCAGCCACTTTCGCGGTGGCATCGGCGCCTTTCGATCCGAAGATCATGCCGGCGAGTTGCGGTGCCAAACTCAGCACCATGGGGATCAAGAGTGCAAACATACTAAGCTCCTAATGCATGCAGCGCGGCCTCGCACAGGCGGTTTCGCTCCGCCGCGCCGTTCGTGCCGCCGTTGATTTTGCGGGTAATGAGATCGAGCGACCAGGAATTGGCCAGAGTGTTCAATTGGTTGGCGGTCCAGAACCAGGCCGCGCTATCGGCGGCTCCGTCGCGGGTGGCGGCGTGCTGCACTGCCTGATCCAAAGTCATGGCCATGGAGGTCGAAAAATGTTCGTAGGCGGATCGGCCGGTGATCTGGATCAGTCCACGACCGCGAAACCGCCAGCCGTCGCCGGAGGCCTCGTTACCGTTGCCCATGCGATCGGCATAGACCCGGTTGGCGAGCGCTTCGGGCTTCAATGCGCACGGTTCCGCTGCTTCGGTGCTGGGGAACCGGCCGGGCCAAACCTGACACAGTCGTGCCGCGCTGTAGCTGAGGTCTTCCTCCAGTTCGCGGAAGCCGCCGCTTTCGAACGCGCACTGCCCCAGGAAGGCCGCAACGCAGCGTGGTCCGGTGATACCGGCCTTGCGCAACGGTTCTGCCAGGGAAGCGACCCAGGCGGCACGTTCCTCGGCGGCGAGATGCGGGGCCACCGCGCGCATTGCCTGATCGAGGCGATCCCCGGACGCGGGCGGCGGTATTGTGGTCAGCAGCGTGACAGCGGCGGCGACGGCTGGATCGGGTGAGGGCTGCTGAAACAGTGTTTCGTAGATGTTTGATGAGGCGGACACAGAGGGGGCCTTCAAATGAAGTGCTGGAATGCAACCGTTACGGCTCGTCCTGGTTCGGGTTGTCCGTATGGGCATCAAATTAGGCAGCGGATGGAGATAAATTTCTTATTTATCATCACCAGATTTGGTCCGGCCACCCGGGACTTTGCTTGGGCAGGGCAGCAAGTCGTGGGTGACCGGGCCAAGCCCGGTCATGACGGAGAGGAAAAAGCAGCGTCCGGAGAGTCTCTGCCCACCGCTCAATACCAATGGCCGTCGAGCCCGAACCTCGCCCCTCATCCTCCTGGCCCGGCTAGTCCGGGCCACGACGAAATTAAAATATAGTCAAATCGAACATACTCTATTGAAGCGGCCAAAAATACAATGTGAATAAAATCACAAAACGCGACCAATGTCAACTCATTTTCGAAACTTCGCCATCCCGTGTCAGAACATCTCCTCACCATGGTGGCGATCCGCGTCGGGAAAATCCCGGTACAGCCCGAAAATCGCATTATGAACCAGGCTGTTAACGCCGTGATGGACGGACTCCGCCGGCTCCCGTCGCGAAGCCACATGGTGAAACGCTCGGTCGAGCTGCGCCATGTCCTTGGTTTCTATGACGATGTGGAACTCGCCGAGACCGGGCGGACCCAAACCGAGCTTGCGGCGTGTCAACCGCCAGTCCTCGATCAGGCCTTGGTGCTTGAGGTGGCTCATATAGGCGGCCACCTTGTCGGCAAATTGCAGATCCCCGGTGCCGGGCTTCAGGTCGCACCAGATATGATACAAATCCATTGGCGCGCGTCTTACTCTTTGCGACCAAACGCAACGAACGCGGCGAGCGGGATCGCCAGACCGTCCTCGTCCCGGTAAGCCTCGGCCGCCCCGTCGATATCGGCGATGATCGCGGGCATTGCGTCCACGGCCTGAGCCTCGATGAGCGCGGCCATCCGCGCAGTGCCGGATCGCAGCGCGGCCAACAACGCCGGGCCATCCGGTTGACGCCAAACGCCGGCCAGTTTGTGCGTTCCGATACCGGAGAAACCTGCTTGCTCCAGCGCGGCCGCACAGTCGTCCGGGGTGCCGAAGCCTCCACCCGGCGCGGGCGCTTGCGATGCTGCCATATCCCCGCATCGCCGGATCGCGTCGAACACAAGTTTCCACGCCACGTTCTCGGCCGGCGCGGCCCATATGGTGAAAGCCAATGTCCCGCCTGGACACAAAACCCGATGCGCCTGCCTCAGGGCGAGGATCGGCCGTGGCACATGGTGAATGCCGAAATTGGACACCACCGACGTGAAACTACCATCCGGGTAGGGCAACGCCTCGGCGTCACCCTGCTCGAACACAATACCTGGATGCAGGGCACGCGCGACGCCCAGCATGGCGGCGGAAAAGTCCAGCCCTCGCGCCACGGCGCCACGATCCGCCGCCGCCGCGGCAACAAAGCCGGGACCGCACGCCACATCCAGCACCGAGGTACCGGCACCGACATTCCCCGCGTCCAGCACCCCGGGAATGAACGGCCGCGTCGCGGTGGCGAATGTACGTTCGTACGTGTTCGCCGCCCGCTCCCATCCCGCGTGTTCAAAAACCCGGATCGCTTCAGCGTCGGGCGTCATCAGTAGGTCCGGAACATGTGCATGATGGTTTCCGGATCGTCCGTGCGCGTCAGCGCCAGTGTCAACAGGATGCGGGCCTTTTGCGGATTGAGATTGTCGGCAATCAGGAACCCCGACTTCTCCAGCTTCGTCCCCCGAAACGTTCGCCCCGAACCCGCTCGCGTCGATTGCACAACCACAATGCCCTGACGGGCCGCCTCGGTCAGGGCCTCGATTTCGCCGGGAGGGCAGAACCCGGGAGCGAACCCTGCGGCGACGATCCCGCGCGCCCCCGCCGCGATAAACGCCCGCACCGCGACGCCGTCCCCGCCAGCATAGGAATACGAGATATCGACGCGCGGCAGTTCGTCCATCTCGGAAATGTCGAACTCGGTATCGGGGGCATGGCGGCGGATCGGGCGGCGATAGAACGCCACCTCGTCGCCGTCCGCGTGCCCGAGCACGCCAAAATCCGGGGTCCGAAACGTCTGCAACCGCAGCGTGGAGGTCTTCGTCACCTCCCGCGCCGCATGAATCTCGTCGTTCATGACGACCAAAACGCCCATGTCGCGGGCATCCGGGCTGGCAGCGACACGGAGTGCGTTCACCAGATTCAAGCCGGCGTCACTGGACAACGCGCTGGACGGACGTTGGGCGCCGACAAGCACGACCGGGATCGCGACCTTGACCGTCAGATTGAGGAAATACGCGGTTTCCTCCAGCGTCGCGGTGCCGTGGCCGATGACGATACCCGCCAGGTCGGGGTGTTCCCGCGCCAGACGGCGGCACAGAGCGGCGAGTGCTTTCCAATCGGGGTAACCGATCGACGGACTGGCGATATTGCGGTAACGCACCGCCATCACATCGGCCACCAGCGCGGTTTCCGGCCAGCGCGCCAGGATTTCGTCGGCGTGCATCACATTGCCGGTGGCGCCGTAATCCTGCAGATCGAGCGGCCCACGGCCCATCGATGCGATCGTCCCACCGGTTCCAATGAACGCGACTTTGGGTTTGCTCATGCAGCGGTCTCCAGGATCGGCGGCCGAGCTTTATGCCAATCCGTATCGGTCTGGTAGGCCCCGGCGACCTGCAAGATGCGGCCTTCACCAAACGGCCGGCCAGCGATCTGCAAGCCAATCGGGCAACCGTTCGAATCGAACCCGCATGGCACGCTGATCGCCGGAAGCCCGAGATAGTTGAACGGCCGTGTGTTGGCCGACACCGCCATGAAGCGATGCTCCGTGCCGGGTGGTCCGTGGTCGATGTCGGTTGCGTCCAGCGTCGGCAGGCAGGTGCGAATGGTGGGCGTCACCAGGACATCGACCTTGGAGAACACCTCGGCCGCGAACGCCTTCAGCACTGGGCCGCGACGGCTGAGGGCCTCGATGTAATAAGCCGCCGGAATGGCATAGCCGGGATACATCCGCCCACTGATATGCGCGCCATAGGCCTGCGGGTCCGACCGCATCCACTCGGCATGGATCGGCGCCGCCTCGGCTCGGGAGACGATGCCGCCGTACGCCGCGACCGCATCCATCAGCGGCAGGTCGAAGCGGTTGACGGTGGCGCCTCGGGCGACAAGGACCTGGAGTGCCGCTTCGATGGCGGCGATGACGGGTTCGTCCGCACCGTCGAGGAAGACGTTCGTCGGCACGCCGATTCGCAGACCGCGCAGGTCATCGTTCATCGCCGCTTCGTATGATGGCACCGGCTCCCTGGAACTGGTTGGATCGCGGGAATCGTGGCCGGCGATGACGGTCAGGACGCGGGCGCAGTCGCGGGCGGTGCGGGCCAGCGGGCCGACGTTGTCGTGGGAGAATGACAGCGGCATCACGCCAAACCGGGACACGCGGGTCTGGGTCGGCTTAAGCCCTGTCACGCCGCACGCCGAGGCCGGCAGGCGGATCGAGCCGCCGGTATCGGACCCCAATGCCATATAGTTGAAGCGGGCGGCGACCGAGGCCCCGGACCCGGACGAGGAACCGCCGGTGATATACGGCAGGTTCCACGGATTGTGGCAGTTACCAAAAGTCTTGTTGTGGCCGGTGGGGTTCTGGGCGAACTCGGCCATGTTCAGGCCGGCGAAGGTGAAGGCTCCGGCGGCGGACAGACGCTCGATCACCGTGGCGGTTACGGTTGGCCGGTAGTCTTTTCGTAATGCCGAACCGCAGGTGCTGAGCTTGCCGGCCTGATAGTACATGTCCTTGTGCGCCGTCGGCACGCCGTGCAGTAAACCGAGCGGCTGTTTGTCGCGGACGGCGGCGTCGGCGGCGCGGGCGGCGATTTCGGCGGCCTCGCGTTCCTGCCAGATCACCGCGTTCACCTGTGGATTGACGGCGTCCAGATTGGCCCAGCACGCATGCAGCAGGTCCAGCGACGTGGCTTCGCCAGAGGCGACCGCATCGGCGGCCTGAACCAACGATAAATCGGCGAGCCCGGCCATCAGACAGCTTCCTTTGTCGCCTGCAAGGCCGCTTCGAAGCTGGATGGCTCGTCTTCAAACACCAGCGTGCCACGCAACGCCTCGAACGCCTCGATCGTGCCGGCCAGTTCCGCCGCTAACCGTCTGCCTGGATCATTCGGAGGGTCTATTCCAAACCATCGCGAGATCGTTGCTTCAATCGAGGTCTCGAAAGCACCCATCTGTCGGTTTCTCCGGGCTGTGATGCCCGTGAGTAGGCAACAGAAAGGCAATGCGGGCAATGCCGGAGACGCCAAAAACCTACCGAACCAACGTGCCGCATCGGCTGGACCGGCTGCCATGGGCACGCTTTCACTGGCTGGTGATCTTCGCGCTTGGGATCGCCTGGATCCTCGACGGGTTGGAGGTCACCATCGTCGGATCGCTGTCCGGCGCGCTGTCGGAAAGCCCGATGCTGCATTTGACCGGCAGTCAGATCGGCTTCGCGGCGAGCGCCTATCTGATCGGCGCGGTCGGTGGCGCGCTGTTCTTCGGTTGGCTGACCGACCGGTTCGGACGCAAGAAACTGTTTACCGTGACCGTGCTGGTTTATGTATGCGCCACCATCGCCTGCGGCCTGTCCTGGAATTTTTGGTCGTTTGCAGTGTTCCGATTACTGACCGGCGCGGGGATCGGTGGCGAGTACGCCGCGGTCAACGCCACCATTCAAGAGTTGATTCCAGCCCGCCGCCGCGGTTTCACCGACCTGGTCATCAACGGCAGCTTCTGGCTGGGGGCCGCCATCGGTGCATTGGGATCATACGTCGTGCTGGACCCGGCGTTGGTGCCCGCCGAGATCGGCTGGCGAGCGGCCTTCATCATCGGCGGCGTGCTGGGGTTGATCGTGCTGTTTCTTCGCCAGTTCCTGCCGGAAAGCCCAAGATGGCTGATGACGCACGGCTATCCCGAGGAAGCCGAACGCGTTGTCGCCGGCATAGAAGCACGCATAGAGCATGAAACCGGCACGCCACTGCCCCCCGTGCCGCCGGGATTCCTGACGCTGCGCACCGATGTGCATTCCTGGTTCCGGGCCGGGGCGAAAGCACTGGTTACAACATACAGAAGGCAAACCTGGCTGGGCGTCACGCTGATGGCGGCGCAGGCGTTTTGCTACAACGCTGTGTTCTTCACGTACGCTTTGATCCTGACCCGATTTTATGGCGTCGGTTCCGGAAATGTCGGTCTGTTTCTGCTGCCGTTCGCGATCGGCAACTTCCTGGGGCCGCTGGTGCTCGGGCACCTGTTCGACACGATTGGCCGACGGATCATGATCACCGCGACGTACGGATTATCCGGAGTCCTGATGGTGTTGACCGGCTGGTTGTTCACTCTGGGATGGCTGGACGCGGTCCAACAAACGACGGCCTGGACGGTGATTTTCTTCGTCGCCTCGGCCGCCGCCAGTTCCGCCTATCTGACCGTCGGGGAGAGCTTTCCGCTGGAGGTGCGCGCCATCGCCATCGCGTTGTTCTACGCGTTCGGCACCGGTGTTGGCGGCGTTGCCGGGCCGGCGTTGTTTGGCGTGCTGATCGACACCGGCTCGCGGGTCTCGATCTTCTATGGCTACCTGCTTGGGGGCGTTCTGATGATTGTCGCCGCCATCGTCGCCGGGTATTTGGCGGCGAATGCCGAACGACGATCCCTGGAGGATGTGGCGCCGCCGCTGTCGGCGGTCTAGCGTGGTTGCTCGCTAACGTGAGCAGGCCCGATGAACACCGACACCGCCATCATTACGGAAACCCTGGAGCGCGTCGCCGAACGGGTCGGCGATCCCATGCCACTGGTTTTTAAGCGGTTGTTCGCCGACGCGCCGGACACCGAACCGCTGTTCATACGAGATCCCGGAGGACTGGTACGCGGCCAGATGTTCCAGGTAACCATCGAAAGCCTGCTGGATTTCCTGTCCGACAAAGCCTACGGCGCCAACCTGATCCAGATCGAGCGGGTCAACCACCAGGGCCTCGGAGTCGAACCGGCAGTATTCGATACGTTCTATGCAACGGTGGTGACAACGTTCCGTGATATTCTGGGAGCGGACTGGACGCCGGACATGGAAGCGGTTTGGACGCGGACGGTACGGGACCTGACAGGGGTGATTGTTTAGTTTCTGTCTCTGGCCGCGAAGTACTTCTTCATCGGTTCAAAATAGTGTTCTTGCCAGCCGCCTTGCTCATAGCCGGTGTGGTCTTCCGGAACGTTCTCGTGTGTCAGCGTCAGGCGGGTTCCACCGGCAATCGGTGATAGCGCCACAGTAATCCTTGAATCCGGTTGATCGTCCCGGAAACGTGTTGTCCGCCATGACTGGACAATACGTTCGTCCGGGACGAGCTCCACTGTCCTGCCTACAATATAGCCGTCCCAGGCCGTAAAGGCGCCGCCTTCGGTCGGAGAAACCTCGGCTTTGCCGCCGGTCATGTCTGTATGGCCGCGGCTGTCCAGCCAGGCGGCGTAAATCGCCTCGGGCGATGCGGGAATGTCGTCGGTCAGGCGAAACGTATAGGCCATGGCTTGCCTCCAGGGAGGATCACGGTGGGGGCGCCGGGACTTGACACGGGCGCCTGCTATGGTCGGATCATGGTGCGATCATCGGCGCCGTCACAAGCCGCACACAACGGGAGCACGCAAAGATGTTTATCCGCGACGCCTGGTATGTCGCCGCCTGGGCCGACGAAATTGCCGGCACACCCGTCGCCCGGCGTATCCTGAATGAACCTGTGGTGTTGTTCCGCGATGCCGAGGGCCATGCGGCCGCCTTGTTGGATATGTGCTGCCATCGCGGTGCGCCGTTGCACCTGGGTCAGGTGACGGACAAAGGCCTCGCCTGCGGATATCATGGCCTGACGTTCGATCGCTCCGGCCAATGTGTCCACATTCCGGGCCAGGACCGCATTCCCGAACGGGCTCGGGTTCGGTCGTTTCCGTTGGTCGAGCAGGATGCGTTCCTGTGGATCTGGATGGGCGATCCGGCGAAGGCCGATCCCGCGACGATCGTTTCTTATCCATGGCACAACGATACCGAGCGTTGGCCGCATAAGCACACGATGTATCCGATCAAGAGCTCGGCCATGCTGATGGTCGATAACCTGATGGACCTGACGCATCTGGGCTACGTCCATGTCTCCACCATCGGTGGCAACCCGATGACGCATGTTGAGGCGAAGATGGACACCGTCCGCACGCCTCTGGGTTTGAAGTTTACGCGGTGGATGCGGAATTCCGTTCCGCCGCCGACCTATGTCCGGGCGGTCGGGTTCGAGGGCCGGATCGATCGCGTACAGATCTTCGAGTTCATCGCCCCCGGATCGATCCTACAGTTCAGCGGCGCCGATGAAGCCGGCGCATACAAGGACGGCGACATCGAGAACAGCAAGCTCCAGTTCCGTCTGTTCCACGGATTGACGCCAGAAACCGAAACGACCTGCTTCTACTTCTGGTCAACCGCCAACGGGTTCCGGCCCGGCGATCCGGCCGCGACCGAGGGCCTGTTCAACGAAATTGCCGGCGCGTTCAACGAGGACCGTGCGGTTGTCGAAAAGCAACAAGAGCGGTTGTCCGAACTGGGAGAGGCCGCGCTGGTCGATATCACGACCGATGCGGCCAGATTGCACATGCGGCGGACGGTAGATCGGCTGTTGGCGGAGGAGGCACAGGGGTTGGCCGCGGAATGAGTCTATGCGTCGGTTGAGAATGGGTGATGCTGCGTGCCATCGTAAAGCGGCTCTTGGATTGTGACGGTGGGCTATCGTTGAATAACGGCACCACCGGCGGCTGATTGCTCTACCGACTTCACGCAGAGGTCGCGGAGCGTGGCGCAGAGGGCGCAGGGAAGAGTTTTGAGGCTTTCGATCAAGAGTAGCGTCTTCGGGCGGCGCAGGGCTGGTCTTGTTCCGGATTCAGTCTGATACCAGCATCGACTCTCCGGCCGCCCATGACCGTCATGCCGACGAAGGTCGGTATCCACGTCCTTTGTTCGCCGCAACAAAGGCATGGATGGTGGCCTTCGCGCACCATGACGATCCGGGAACGACCGGCGTGTGTCAGTCTCAACGCTGACTGGTATGACGGCCCATCAACCGAGGACTGATACTGGCCGCCGTTGGCACTGACCTACTGTCATTCCACGGCCGTCATTGGCTCGGCTTATCAGAACGACAAGCCGAGCAATGACGGACGGGCATGACGGATTGAGGCCGGACGCGTCACGCGCTGAGCACGAACCCCTGGTAGTTATTTGCCGCGACATCGGCGCAAATCTCCCGATAGCGCGCCATCCCGCCGGCATACGGCATGAACACGCGCGGCTTGCCGGGCACGTTGGCACCCAGGTACCAGGAACTCTTCGCCAGCGGCAACAGCGTGGCATCGGCCGCGGTGTTCACCTGTTCGACCCAGTTGGTGACCGCCGCCTCCGTCGCCTCAACCCGTTCCAGGCCATGCGCGCGCATATGGGCGATGCAATCGGTGATCCATTCGGCGTGCTGTTCGATCGGCACCGGCATATTGCACAGCACGGAGGGGCTGCCGGGACCCGTCATGGTGAACAAATTCGGAAAGCCAGCGATCTGTAGCCCAAGGTAGGTGCGCGGCCCCGCTTCCCATGCCTCCGCCACCGTTATCCCATCGCGGCCGGTGATGTTCATCCGCAGCATCGGACCGGTCATGGCATCGAAGCCGGTGGCAAAAACGATGATGTCCAATGGATAATCGCCACCACTGGTGCGCACGCCCCCGGGAGTGATACACTCGATCGGAGCCGCTTTCACGTCCACCAGCGTGACATTGTCACGATTGAAGGTCTCGAAGTAATTGGTGTCGATAGGAGGCCGCTTGGTCGCATACGGATGGTCGATGTCGGACAGTTTCTCCGCCGTCACCGGGTCCTTGACGATTGCGCGGATTTTGCGGCGGATAAAATCGGCCGCGGTATCGTTCGCGGCTTTATCCACCATCAGGTCTTCGAACGTGGCCCGAAACTCCAGGCCCCCCTTCTGCCAGGCCGCTTCGTATAGATTTTCACGTTCATCCGGCGGCGTTTCGAGGGCCAGACGCTCTGAGATCGTGAACGGCATGCCATTGCGGGTGGCGTGCATGACGGCCCGGAACTCGGTGGCGTTTTCCTTGATGTAACGCTTGAACTCCGGGGTGAGCGGGGCGTTGCGCGCCGGCACGCTGTAATTGGCGGTGCGCTGAAAAACGTCGAGATGGGCGGCGGTTTGGGCGATCACCGGCGCCGCCTGGATGCCGGTCGAGCCGGTGCCGATCATCCCGACCCGTTTGCCGGTGAAATCCACCCCTTCATGCGGCCATTGCCCGGTGTGGTACCATTGTCCCGCAAAGCTCTCGAGGCCGGGAATTTTCGGGACATTCGCGGTGGACAGGCAGCCGACAGCGGTGATCAGGAACTTCGCGGTGAGCTGCTCTCCGGCCTCGGTGCGCACAATCCATCGATTTGCCGCTTCGTCGTAGTTCGCTGCGACAACGCGGGTGTTGAAGCGGATGTTCCGCTTCAGGTCCAACCGATCCGCGACGAAATTAAGGTAGCGCATGATCTCCGGCTGCTCGGGATAGCGCTCCGACCATTCCCACTCTTGCGTCAGCTCTTTGGAAAAGGAGTAGCAATAGGCATGGCTTTGGGAATCGCATCGGGCGCCGGGATAGCGGTTCCAGTACCAGGTGCCGCCAACCCCGTCGCCGGCCTCCAGCACCTGCACCGAAAGACCCAGCCGCTCGCGGAGGCAGAAAAGCTGATAGAGGCCGGAGAAGCCCGCTCCGATAATGAGAGCATCGAGTTCGGGTTTGGTGTCCGGGATTTCGGTCGTCACGCTTGCCATTGGTCTCTCATTTCCTGCCGTATTTTTTGCCGGGGCGCTTGCGCCCGGCTTGGTCGCGCCGGTGGCGCGGATGGATGATTCTGAGTTAACGCCATCGAAAATGGGCGTGCAACTCTGGCGGCTGTCGTTATCGGTGATTCATCAGCGGACACTCGCTTTCCGAGGGCGGCCAAAACGCCGTTTTGCTTACGGTGCCGCGTACCGGGGGTCGGGATAATCGATCACCCGCACCTCGTCCGAAACCATGTCCAGCACCGCACAACTGAGCTGACGGTCGTTCCGGCTATCCCGAGCATCCCCGGCTGAACCGGGATTGATCACCAGCACGCTGCCGATGCGCTTCACCACCTGACAATGCGTGTGCCCATACAGCACGATATCCGCATCCGCCTCGGCGAACCGGTTCAGCTTGGTGCTGTGCGGATGCACGTAGTCGCCCCGAGGCTCCCACGGCGTCGAGTGGATCAGCAGCAGGCGCTTGCCCGCCAGTTCAAGATACCGCCGGTGCGGCTGTTCCGCGAGGAAGGCCAGCAAATCCGGATCGATCCCAGGACGTTCCCGCGCCCGCACGCCGGCCGCGGACAGGAAAACCTCCTCGTGGTTGCCCTGAATGATATGGGCCCGGCGTTCTTTCAACCGGGCCACGACGCCATTGGAGAACTGGTATTCGAAGATGCTGTCGCCGAGACACAGCAGTTCATCGACGTCTCCCATGGCCTCTAACGCCAGATCCAGGCCCTGCAGGTTGCAGTGCAAATCCGAAACAATCCCGACTTTCAATGACAGCGCTCCTTCAGGCGATGGTGAGGCTGGGGGATGATCGGGCTTTGCGCAACACTGGAACTGGCTTCGCAGGGTGGTTTCGGCCATCTTGGCGGCGACGCGCGGCGG
The DNA here is from genome assembly GCA_903932145.1 of uncultured Rhodopila sp. Classification (GTDB taxonomy): domain Bacteria; phylum Pseudomonadota; class Alphaproteobacteria; order Acetobacterales; family Acetobacteraceae; genus Rhodopila. The sequence goes on from CAIZFE010000051.1 coordinate 70,089, forward strand.
GTTGACCTCGCCGCCGCAACGAATGGTGCCGCATGAAGCTTCCGCCCGATCACCCGCAGCGGATGGAACTGAACGATGAAGTTCACGCCCGCCCGCCAGAACCGTTGGTCACGCCATCGCGCCTGTCCTACCTGGCGTTGCTGTGCGACGCGGCCGAACGGGAGGCGGGGTGGCGCGCGGTGTGCGACCTGTGCCGGCGATACGACGTGGAGCCTCCCGATCAGAGTGTGTTGCATTTCAGCGCGGAGTTGGGTCCGTTTCGCCTGAAATGGGAACGGCATACCGAGTTCATGCGGTTCATGTTCATCGTCGAGGGCACCACCGGCGATCCTTTCGAACGCCCGGCGATCAGTGTGCTGCCGGAAGATTGGCTGCCGGCGCTACCGGGGCAGGTAATTGTCGCCGCCCATGCCGCACTGATCAAAGCCGACCCCGCCCTGTCCGATCCGCGCGCAATCGGGGATCGGTGGTTCGGCGGCAACATGCCGGCCGGGGCTTTGATATCCGGTGGCGCGGCAACGGCGCTGACCGATTTCCGCATTCATCCCGACGGTTTCAGCCGGCATCTGCTGCTGGACCACGCCACCTCCCCCTGGCAGGCCGGACGCGTCGTCCAGCGCCTGCTGGAGATCGACACCTATCGGATCATGGCTTTGCTGGCGCTGCCGATCGCCCGCGCCGCCGGGCCGCTGCTGGCCAGGTCAGAGCGGGAATTGTCGGCGGTCACCGCCGCCCTGGTGTCCGCCGGCGAAACAGATGAACCGGCCTTGCTGGACCGCCTGACGCAACTGGAGGCTCAGTTGGAACACCAGCAATCGGAAACGCGGTATCGCTTTGGTGCGGCGGATGCCTATTACGATCTGGTGAAGCGCCGGATCGACGAATTGCGGGAGGAGCGAATCCAGGGACTCCAGACGTTTCGAGAATTTACCGAACGCCGCCTGGCCCCCGCCATGAGTACCTGCCGCTCCGTCGCCACTCGGCAGGAATCGTTATCGCTGCGGGTATCACGGGCGACACGACTTCTGTCCACGCGGGTTGACCTGACCCGAGAGCGTCAGAACCAGGCGTTGCTGGAATCGATGAACAGCCGAGCGCGGTTGCAATTACGGCTGCAATCGACCGTGGAGGGTTTGTCGGTCGCCGCGGTGACTTATTACGTTTCGGCCCTGGTTGGTCATGCGGCCGAGGCGTTCAGGACCGCCGGCATGCGGATCGATCCCGATCTGGCGACCGGGATCAGCATTCCGGTGGTCGCCCTGGCGGCGTGGTACGGCATCCATCGTATCCGCAAGATGGTCGTGGGATCGGGCGAGGAATAGCGATCCCGTCCGCCGCTTCGCTGAACGTGAACGAGGGTGCATGCCACCTCCATGATCCGAAACCGTTGTTGGCCATTGGCAAGGCGCGTTTGCCCTGCCGCCGATGGCGCGAACCAGATTCGGGAGCAGGTCCGCAATGGACTCCATGGAAATCAACAAGACTGTTGCCGCCATTTTGGTGGCTGGCATCGCATATTTTGTCACCGGCACCGTGGGCACCATCTTTGTCCGGGAGCATGTGCCTAAGAAGGCCGCCATTAAGATCGACGTTCCCGAACCCGCCAAGTCAGGACCACCCGCGCCGGCGCCGTTGCCTCCCGTAGCGAACTTGTTGGCCAAAGCCGACCTAGCAGCGGGCGAGAGTTACGCGACCAAGGTCTGTGGCGCGTGTCATACCTTCACCAACGGCGGCAAGGCGGGGCTTGGACCGAACCTTTACAACGTGGTCGGCGGCCCGCATGCGCACATGCAGGGATTCAACTATTCCAACGCGCTGAAGAGTAAATCCGGCCCATGGACTTTCGATGAGTTGAATGAGTGGTTACACAAACCAAGTGAATATGCGCCCGGGACCCGCATGACGTTCGCCGGAATCGCGAACGATCAGGAACGCGCCAATGTGATAGACTATTTACACACATTGTCGCCGAACCCGGAGCCACTGCCGCCGCCGCCGAAGTAGGTGCCGGTATTTTGGCGTGCCATTGGCAGAAGTATCCGCCTCGTCGAGGGTTTCCTCCGGTGCGGTTTCGGTTAGTATCCTCGCCGAAGAGGCGCCGATCACACACGGTCTGAGCCCGAGAGGTCAGGGAGCAACCGCTGGTGCCGCATCATTGGGACGTAGAAGCAGACGTGGTCGTCGTCGGATTTGGCGCGGCCGGCATGGCCACGGCCGTGACCGCCCACGAACTCGGGGCCAAGGTCGTGATTCTGGAAAAGGCGCCGGAAGGCCAGGAGGGCGGCAACACGCGGGTCGCTGGGCAGGGTTACCTGAACACCTCCTCGGTCGAGAGCGCCATCGCCTACCTGAACGCGCTGTGCGGCCCTTACACGGTGCCGCAGGCGATGGTGCGGGTGTGGGCGGAGGAGATGGGCAAGAATAACGCGTGGCTGGAAAGCCTCGGCGGCGATCCGCAGGAGCATCAGCATCCCCCCGTTGGGATCGAATTCCCGGATCTGCCCGGTGCCGACTGCGTGCATAAGTTCCATGATGGCCCGACCTATGGGTATTCCTACACATGGCAACTGTTCGAACGGCTGGTGAAGGAACGTCCGATCCAGGTGCTGTATGAAACGCCCGGCCAGGAACTGATCCAGGATGACATCACCAAGGACATATTGGGGGTGCGTAGCGGGGCGATCAACGTCAAGGCCAGTAAAGCCGTTGTACTGACCTGTGGCGGCTTCGAAAACAATCAGCAGATGATCCGCGATTACCTTCCGGGGGTGCCCTATTGTTACACATCCGGCTCTCCGTATAATGAGGGCGACGGAATCACGATGGCGATGTCCGTGGGTGCCGATCTTTGGCACATGAACAACTACGCCGGCCCTTCGATGGCGCTGAAGGTTCCCGAGGTCCGGACATCGTTTTCGATGCAGGCGTTGCATTACAGCAAAGAGCCGCCGGGTGGGATGATCGTGGTGGGTCCGGATGCGCGGCGTTTCGCTGATGAGAAGTTCAGAACCCGGCATGGGAAGGTGCCGGTGAACGGACGCTGGTTGCCGATGGTCACCCCGTGCCCGATGTTTTTGATCTTCGATCATACGCATTTTTCCGCTGGCCCGCTCTATGACGGTCATCCGAGCCATGGGTGGACGCAGATTGTTGAGCGTTACGATTGGAGTAAAGATAACAGCGTCGAACTGGCGAAGGGTTGGATTAAGCGCGGTGACAGTGTCGCGGCGCTCGCTGGGATTGTTGGGCTTGATCCGGCCGTGTTGGAGGACAGCGTCGGGCGCTGGAATCGTCAGTGCGAAACGCGGTGTGACGTTGATTTTGGCCGGACGTTGATGATGACGCCGATTGTTAACGGACCATTTTATGCGGTGGAGTTGTCACCGTCGATGCTGAACACGCAGGGTGGACCGAGGCGCAACGAAAAGGCGCAGATCGTGCGGCCGAATGGAATGCCAATCCCCAGATTGTATAGTTCTGGCGAACTGGGTTCGATCTACAGCTATTTGTATCAGGGCACCGGCAATCTGGGGGAATGTCTGGCATTTGGCCGCGTGGCTGCTCGGAATGCAGTTGCGGAAATCCCGTGGGGATAGTCATGCGTTGCGTTCCGCGATCAGCGGGCGCACCCACCGGGCGAAGCGTGTGGCTTCTTCGTCGTGCAGGTAGCCGGACAGGCAGAATGACGAGCACCCGAGATCGATGAATTGCTGCAACGTGTCGGCGCATTGGGTCGGATTGCCCACAACCACGATCCCGGCCCCGGGGCGCACCCGGGTCACGCCGGTCCACAGATGCGGGCCGATCAGGTCGCCATGCTCCTGCGCCAGTTGCTGCACGCGCTGGTTGGCGGCGGAATTGGCATAATGGGTACGGATGAAACGAGTCTGCGCTTCGGTCACATCCCGCACCAGTTCATGCGCCGCGTCCCAGGCTTCTGTTTCGGTTTCGCGGCATAGGATTTGTAGCCGCATGCCGAAGCCGACCGTCCTGTTGTGACGGGCCGCCATGCCGCGAATTGTGGTCATATTTTCCGCGATGCGTTCTGGTGTATCGCCCCAGAACAAGTGGATATCAGCATGTTTGGCCGAAAGCTCCCACGCCTCAGGTGAGCCGCCGCCCAAATAGAAACGCGGATGCGGCTGTTGCAACGGTTGAGGGGAGATGCGGGCGCCTTTCAGAGTGTGGAAGCGCCCCTGAAAATCCACCGGACCGCGCGTTGTCCAGAGCGCTTTCATGATGGAGACGTCTTCGTCCATCATGGCGTAACGGTCTTCCTTGGCCAGCAGGATGCCTTCGGATTGGGTTTCGGCCTCACTTTGCCCGGCGATCAGGTTGATCGACAGACGGCCGCCGGAAAGCTGATCGAATGTCGCCGCCATTTTGGCCAGTTGCACCGGGCTGACATAACCGGGTCGAGCGGCGACCAGGGCTTTGATCCGTTTCGTTTTCGCCACGGCCATGGCGCTGCTGATCCAGGCTTCCCAGCATGTCGTGGCGACCGGGACAAGGAAGTAGTCAAATCCGGCAGCCTCGGCCGCCAGCACAACGCGGTCGAATAACTCCGCCGAGGGCTGGATGAACGCTGTTCGGTCGCCGTAACAGGTCGTATCGCCTGATGTCGGCAGAAACCATCCGAATTCAAGCATGGTCTGCAGTTTGTTCCATGAGCGCAAGACCTTCCATCGCGAGGCCGTAACCAAGCAAATCCTGCATCCGCTTCTTCAGGTATTCCGTGAACATCAGCCGCGTATAGCGCAACAGCAGAGTGGGCCGTTGCGTCAGAATTTCGGCATGTTCCCAGGCCCGCGCCAAAACCTGATCCTGTGGCAAAACCTCCGCCACCAGGCCGAGGTCCTTGGCTTCCTGAGCGGATAACGTCTGGCCCGTCAGCAAGAAGTAACGCCCGCGGTTCAAACCCAGCAAGATCGGCATGACGATGTGCATACCGTCACCGGGTACCAGCCCGTTCGGGAAATGCGCGGAGTCCTGGAACGCCGCCGTATCGGATGCCAGCACAATATCCGACAGCAACGGGATTTCGCCATGCCGCCACGCCGGCCCATTGATCGCCGAGATCACCGGTACCTCGATGCTCAGCAGGTTCATCAGCAACGCGCGGCCTTCCCAGTGCACCCGGTCGAACGCGTTCGCTGTCAGCCCTGGATTGATCGACCCCTGCCCCGGCGTTGCTCTGACACCGGACCATTCGTCACCCGTCCCGGTCAGGATCACCACGCGATTGTCGCGGTCGCGGGCGACATCGGCGAAGGCGTCGGGGAGTTCGCCGTGCGGCCCGAGGCCCCAACGCAAGGAGCCGTTATCGGTGTGAAACCGCATCTCCAGAATGCCACGCTCCCGCCGCATGTGGATACAGGAGTATTTCGTGGCGTAGCTGTCGAACCGGCTCATCGCGGTGCCCCCCTATGTCATTTTCACCAACCTGCCGATGTCCGCCATGCGGTCCGCCACCCGTTCCGGACGTTGGCTGCCGAGATTGACGACCAGGCGGTCCACGCCCAATTCCGCGTATTCCTGCATCGCATCGACGGACATCGAGATCGGTGGCGTGATGATAATTTGAAAACCCTTGCCGCGCGTGCGTCCGGCTTTCGCGAACGCCGCATCCAGGCGTTCCAGCATCACCTTCGTTCCGGCGGGGTCGCGATTGAAACCATACCACCCGGCACCAAAACGAACGGCCCGGCGGAACGCGGCATCGACATAGCCACCGACGATAATGGGCACATGCGGCTTCTGGATCGGCTTGGGGTCCATTCGCAGTGTTTCGAACTTCACCCACTTGCCCGCGTAGTCAACCACCGGTTCGGTCCAAAGACGCCGCATGACGTCCAGGAATTCGTCGCAGCGGGCGCCGCGATCTTCCCAGGTGTAGCCGCAGGCCTCAACTTCCTCTTTGTTCCAGCCAACACCGATGCCGAAGTCGATGCGCCCTTCGGTCAGCCAGTCGAGCGTGCACATCTCTTTCGCGGTGTAGATCGGGTTGCGCTGCGGCACCAACGCAACCCCGGTGCCGAAACGCAATGTTGTTGTGACCGCCGCCAGGAAGCCGAATGTGGCGGTCACGTCCAGCATGCCGCCGCCGTCCGGGACCGGAATGCGCCCGTCCTTCGAACTGGGGTAGCCGAACGTGTTTTTGTCGAACAGCGCGACGTGCTCTCCCATCCAGATTGAGTCCAGGCCGATGGATTCCGCGCGCTGGCCGAATTCGCGGATCATTTTTGGTGTCGCCAGGGGTGACATGAACGTAGAAAACACACCGATTTTCATGCTGGCATTTCCTTTATGCGGCGTATCCCGGATCTTCACGGTCGATCTTGCGGCGGAACGCAGCCCATTCCATTTTCGCGCCCGGGGAACGGCTGTTATCGCCATACATCTTGGACCCGATGGCAACCGTGCGATCGATCGCATCTTGGGACGGGTAATGAATCTCACCGCCCGCCTGAGCCGCCAACTGGATTTCGCAGGCGCGTTCGATTCGCCCGAGCAACACGAACGCCTCGCCCATGGTGCGGCCGGCGGTCAGGGTGCCGTGGTTGCGCAGGAACAGGATGCTGCCGTCCGCAAGGTCGCGGGACAGGCGGCGGCGTTCGTCGTCAGCATCGCTCGCGGGGCCTTCGTAGTCGTGGTAGCGGACGCGATCCATCAGGATCAATGCGTTCTGCGAGATCGGCAGCAGTCCACCCTTTTGGGCGGAAACGCCGGCTCCGGGACCGGAATGAAGATGCATCACGGAAGCAATATCCGGCCTTGCCGCCAGGATACCGCCATGAATGACTTCGCCGGCCTTGTTGATGCCATGAGGAGCATCGCTGAGGATATTGCCCTTGGTGTCCATCTTCACCAACGAAGACGCGGTAATTTCCTCAAAGAAGAAACCGAGTGGATTGAGCAGATACTGGTCTGTCGTTCCGGGTACGCGCAGCGAGAAATGGTTGCCCAGCATGTCGTGCCAACCGAAACGTGCGGCCAACCGATAGGCGGCGGCGAGGTCCAACCGAGCCTCCCATTCCTCGGGGGAGTAGTTGGGTTTGGGTTCGCGAAGGTTGGTTACGGCTGACATGGACTGATCCTTTTTCTTGATGCTGTAGCTTGGGACGACTTGCCGGTTCGGTCAAACGCCGGCCGGCCGCACATACCAGATGCGTCCGTCCTTTATTGTGGTCTGCGCCAGCAGGCGGCGTTTGGCGGTGATGGTGTCGCCATCGCTGTCGCGCATGTCGAAGCTGCCGTCGCGAAGTTCGAATATCGAAATATCGGCGTTGGCACCGGGGCGGAGGGTTCCGACGGTGCCCTCGTACCCCATGATCTTGGCCGGTGCCGCCGTGGCGCGGCGCACGACTTCGTCCAGCGGCATGCCAAAATGGAGCAGTTTCGACATGGTGGTCGGCAGATCCCACACCGGTCCCTTTGTCGCGGTCGTCATCGTCAGATCGGTGGAGATCGTGTCGGGCAGAAACCCCTGGTCCAGCGCCCGTTCGATCATCCGGAAATTAAAATGATTCCGGCCGTGGGCGCAGTCAAAGATGATGCCGTGGCGCTGCGCCTCGACAACCTCCTTCAGCAGAAACTCCTTTTCCTGCCCCATGATGCCGTGGGCGCGGCCGTGATAGCAGTGCGTAACGATATCGCCGGGCTTCATATGCTCCAGCAGATCCGGCAGCGGAACGGGCGAGTCGGTGATGTGCATCATCATCGGCACGCCACCGGCCATGTCGGCGGTCCTGCGCGCCAGCTTCACCGGTTCGGCCGAGTATTCCCACACCAGGCCCGGACCGAAGCGCAATTTCACGCCGATCGCCAAATCGGGGTTTTCCGCAATTGTCCGGGCACATCCCTCGGGATCGGCGTAAGGGAAATGTGACAATTCGCCGCCGCGCGAGGTGCCGGTGATACCAATGGCGGACAAATTGACGAAGGCACGGACCCGCGTGCGCACCTCTTGGTCCAGCACATGGCGCAGCCCAGCGAAATTGGAGGAACCGGCACTGCCAGCGTCGCACAGCGTCGTGACGCCGCTTGCCTGGCAGAAGTGATCGGTTTGGCAGCCCATGTCGTGCCCGTTAACGAAGACATGGGCGTGCATATCGACCAGGCCCGGCATCACCAGCCGGCCTTTGGCGCTGATCTCTCGCCTTGCCTCGCTGGCCGGCAGCGATGGCGCGACGGCAACGATTTTGCCGCCGGCGATGCCGACATCCATGAGTCCGCGTAGTCCGGCACCGGGATCGATCACCTCGCCACCGGTTACCAACAGGTCGTATTGCATCTGTCCCTCCCCAGTTGGATAATGCTCCTGCGTCCCCGGTTTGTTGACAAGCCCCGCCGCCGCTCGACATGGTTCCGTGCATTAGGGCTTGGGGGCGTCGCATGAACGAAATGGTGGATGTGTTAATCATCGGCTCCGGCGCGTCCGGCGCCGCGGCGGCCTGGAGCCTGGCTGACACGAAGATGCGCATTCTGTGTCTGGAACAGGGCGACTGGATGAAGCAATCCGACTTCCCCAGCAACGGACGCGACTGGGAGGCCAGGCGTTACACCGATTTCGACCTTAGCCCGAACCGGCGCAAGGGGCCGTGGGACTATCCTGTCAACGACGACAACTCGCCGATGAAAGTGGCCAATTTCAATGCCGTCGGTGGCGGCACGATCATGTACACGGCACATTTTCCACGCATGCACCCGTCAGATTTTCGGGTGCGATCCCTGGATGGCGTCGCCGACGACTGGCCGATTGATTACACCACGTTAGAGCCATTCTTTGCCGAGAACGACCGCATGATGGGCGTGTCCGGGCTGGCGGGCGACCCCGCCTACCCGCCCCGGCAGCCACCGATGCCGCCCCTGCCCCTTGGCAAAACCGGCACCCGTTACGCCAAGGCGATGAACAAACTGGGCTGGCACTGGTGGCCTTCTGAATCGACGATCGCAACGACGGAATATGACGGCCGCGCGCCCTGCATCAATCTGGGTCATTGCACACCCGGTTGCGCCCAGGGTGCCAAGGCAAGCACCGACATTACCTATTGGCCGCATGCCATTCGGGCCGGCGTCGAACTGCGCCCCAGGTGCCGGGTGCGGGAGATCACCACCAACGAACACGGCATGGCCTCCGGCGCAATCTATTACGACGCCGACGGGATCGAACATTTTCAGCCAGCCGAGGTCGTCATCATGGCCTGCAACGGCATCGGCACGCCGCGTTTGTTGCTGAACTCGGCATCGTCCCGGTTTCCCAACGGGTTGGCCAACTCCAGTGGCCTGGTCGGCAAGAACCTGATGCTGCACCCATGGCCGCAGGTTTTTGGTTACGTCGATGAACGGGTGGACGGCGATCGGGCGCCGATGCTGTCGCTGTGGAGCAAGGAATTCTACGAGACCGATCCGGCCCGCGATTTCGTGCGCGGCTACACTTTGCAGTTCACGCGCGGCACCGGTCCGGTGAATGAGGCCATCACCAGCGCCGCGGCCGGACGACTGCCCCGAGGTCAGGATCATCACCGGATTTATCGCGAACTGCTCTATAAGCGGCTGCAAATCGGCATTGCCTGTGAGGATCTGCCGGAGGAGCACAACCGGGTGACGCTGGATCCTGTGCTGAAGGACAGTAATGGGATTCCTGCGGCGAAAATAGACTATCAAATTAGCGAAAATTGCCGCCGCATGATGGAACACGGGATCGCGCGGGCGGAGGAAATCCTCACCGCCGCGGGGGCAACAAATCTGTATGCGTCTCGGACGGTGCTCAACAGTCCGGGACATTTGCTGGGCACGGCCCGCATGGGGAATGATCCAGAACGGTCCGTGGTCAACGCCCGGGGCCGTTGCCATGACGTGAAGAATTTGTTCATTGTCGATGGCAGTATTTGGGTCACCTCCGGCGGGGTGAATCCGACCTCCACTATTCAGGCTCTGGCGCTTTACATCGCTGACAGCATGAAACAACGCCTTGCCACTCTGTTCGATTGAGGCCGTCATGCTTTTACCAGCCGAAATTCGCGATTTGCGCTGCGTCGCGGGCATGATGGTTCCGGCCAGCGCCGAATATGGCGTTCCGGGCGCTGACGACCCGGCCATCTTCGCTGATATCCTGGCATCTCTGGACCGCGATTTCGACGCGGTGCGAGCCGCGCTGGCCGCTCTGGCCGGTGGTTCATTTGCCGATCTGGATGACGTGCGACGCGAGGCGGCGATGCAAGCGTTAGAGGAACAGGGGGGCACCGCGCCGGTGACGCTGATGCGGGTCGTTGTGCAGTGCTACTACCGCGACGAACGCGTCGTGCGCTCGTTGGGGTTGGAACCGGGGCCGCCATTCCCGAAGGGACGCACGCTGGAACAGGGCGACTGGTCGCTGCTGGACCCGGTGCGTGTGCGGCCGAAAATGTGGCGTGACGCGCCGCCGTGACGGGACGTTGGTCTTTGTTCGCTCCCGGGCTACATTGGACGTTTGAAACCCTGTGAGGAAACCGATGACCGAAGCCAAACTTGCACCCAATCTTCCGCAATGGATGAAGGACCACACGGAAAACTACCTCGCCAGCGGCGGCACCGAAGGCCACATGTACACCATCATCCGTCCGGGTCTGGCGGAAATGGCCGTTGCGTCGTTGCTGTTGACGACGACCGGACGGAAGTCGGGAGAGAAATATATCTTTCCGTTGTTCTACGGGGATACCGGGAACAGCTATTTCGTGATCGCATCCAAGGGCGGCGCGCCGGAACATCCGGGTTGGTATCGCAATATCCTGGTCAATCCGAACGTGGAAATCCAGGTCGGAACGAAAAAAATGCACGCCGTCGCTCGGACCACGACAGGCGAGGAACGGGCTAAGCTGTGGGACGAAGCGGTTGCTTTCTTCCCCCCGTATGCTGACTACAAGATCAAGGCCGGCGAGCGGGAAATCCCGGTCGTTGTGCTAGACCCCGCCGCCTAACGTGTCTGTCACTGCGGGGAGTGCCCCGCAGTGACGCCGCTACAAATTGCGTTGCGCAACAATGCGGTGAATGGTTTCGTTTCCCATGGGCCTCTAAACACCGTCGTATCGGCGGCCCGGGCAGGGCGAGAATCCGGGCTGTGGCAGTGACCGAGAGCGAAATAAATCACCCCGCCCTTGCCAATTTTACGCATATAACCGAGCACGCGGGTGCGGCCGTCGGGTTGCAGCGAGGTGTCGGTGGGATAGAGGGTTCCGATGGTGGGTGACACCGCGTCCGGACCGTAGTCCGCTGTCAGTAATATCTGTGTCGATCCGGGGTCTTGCAGTTCGATAAAATACGGCTCGTCCTCGACTTCGAAAGACGCGGCGATCCCCTGTGTCAGAGGATGGTCGCTGACATCAACACGAAATTTGCAAAGCGGCGGATGCGTCAGGAAATAGCTGCCCAGCAGCGCGTGGTGTTCCGTTTTGACTGTGCGGCGCTGGGAAAAACCCTCCACCCGTTCGGCGCGCCCGCCGCTGGTTCCGTGCAGGGCCAGCCAATGTCCGCCAGCCTGCATCCAACTTTCGATAACGCGGCATTGCCCGGCATCGGGGTATGGACCGGCAACGTAGGTGATCAATAACTGGCTGATGGACAGCCATTTCTCGATATCCGCGTAATCGTTGGCGACCGATGCCGGAGCGTGCTGTTCGGCCAGCAGTTCCAGTAGTTTCAAACGGGCATAATCGTGGTCGTGCCCGGCGGCCGATCCTGCCGGGAAACCACCCGTGATCAGATGCGCTCTGCCGGTCATGCCGCCGCCGCCAGCACCATGCGGGCTGCTTTCTCGCCAATCATGATCGACGGCGCATTGGTGTTGCCCGATGTCAGCGTCGGCATAATGGAGGCGTCGGCGATGCGCAGCCCCTCCATGCCATGCACCCGCAGTTGGTCGTCCACCACCGCCATCGGATCGGACCCCATCTTGCAGGTGCCGACCGGATGGTAGGTGGTTTCCGCATTCCGCTTGACCCAGTCGAGCAGTTCGTCGTCGGACTGGATATTCAAGCCGGGCGCGATCTCATCGGTGGCGATCCCTTGCATGGACGGCGCCGTCATGATGCGGCGGGTGATGCGCATCGCTTCCAGGGTCACGTCGCGGTCCAGTTGCGCACTGAGGAAGTTGAAACGAACAGCCGGCGGCCGGTTCGGCGCTTTGGACGCTATGTGAATACTGCCGGTGCTCTCCGACCGCAGAATGTTGGTGATCGCGGTGACACCGGAGTCTTTCGCCAGTTTGAAATTCGCTCCGGCCAGAAACGGAATCCATGAGATCGCTGCATCCGGCGCATCCAATCCAGCCCGGGTGCGAACATAGGCTCGGATGGGCGACGCTGGCAGACCGAGCAGGCCCTTGTCGGTCAAAGCATATTTCAAGGCCTGCCAGACGAGGCCGAGACCGCGCCCCTTGTCGTTGTAGGTCAGACCAAGTGCGCGCGGCACGGTCCATTTCATGCGCGGCGAGTAATGATCGCGCAGGTTTTCGCCGACGCCCTTCAATGCGTGGCGGACTTCGATCCCCAGGCCTTGCAACAGGTCTGGCTGACCGATCCCCGACAATTCCAAAAGCTGCGGGGAGTTGATGGAGCCGCCGCTGACAATGACCTCCCGGCTGGCGCGGGCTTCGTGTTGCTTGCCGTTCAGGGTATATCGCACACCAACGCAACGCTTGCCGTCCAGCAGCAGACACTCGGTCAGGGCGTTGGCCTGGATGGTCAGGTTGGGGCGGCCGCGCGCCGGGTCCAGGTAGCAGAAGGCTGTGCTCATGCGGCGGCCCTTGCGGATGGTCGCCTGGGTCATGCCGATACCATCTTGCGAGGCGCCGTTGTAGTCTTTGGTGTATTTGATACCGACTTCTCCGGCCGCCTTGATCAGGGCGTCGTAGATCGGTCCGGTTTCGAGATTTTCGGTGACCTTCAGGGGACCGTTGCGGCCGCGGTATTCGTCATCGCCTTCGCCCTGGTAGCTTTCCATGTCGCGAAAAATCGGCAGAACCTCGCGATAACTCCAGCCGCGATTGCCGAGTTGCGCCCAGGTGTCGTAGTCCTGCGATTGCCCGCGCACGAACACCATGCCGTTGATGGAGGACGATCCGCCGAGCAGCTTGCCGCGCGGGATGGGAATGCGGCGGTTGCCGGTCGCGGGTTCGGGTTCCGACGAATACAACCAGTTGGCGGCGGGGTTTTCGATGAGTTTGGCGAAACCGACCGGAACGCGCGACCAGGGATGGCTTTCGCGGCCGGCTTCCAGCACCAGGACCCGGTATTTCGGGTTGGCGCTCAGCCGGTTGGCGAGGACCGAGCCCGCCGAACCGGCACCGACCACGATGTAATCGAAATTTTGGTTGTCCATTGTGTTTCCCCCAAAGCGATGCGGCAAACGATACCTTATTCCTGGTGAATCGCGAATCCCGAGGCTGCGGACGTCGCGCTTGACGATAAATTGAGGAATGGAAAATTCGACGGTATTCCGCGCACAATGGCGCAACCTGCCACTCGAACGGTCTTGCTGCCCAGGAAAGAGCATGCCAGCCTGATGGAAGACTACAAGCAATAAGTCATAGGCTCATGGAAGTGTCGCCAAACGAAAATTGATCGGGCCCGCGCGCGTGCTTCCATCAAAGCATTATGGAAGGGACAGGAAACGTGACTCGAACCTATAACTGTATTGATTCAGATGGCCATATTCTGGAACCACTGGAACTGTGGGCGGAATACATTGAACCCGCTTACCGGGATCATGCGCCCCGTCTGGTTCGGGATAAGAACGGCAAGGAGAAGCTGCTGATTGGCGAAAAGATTCTGGGCAGCGAAAAGATTCTGGGCAGCGAAAAGGGGCTGGGAGCGATCGGCGGTGTCGGCGCGCGCGATGGCGTCGTGGTCGATGATGCCATGGAATATAAAGACGGTCGAAAGGGTGGTTTCGATCCGCATGCCCGTATTCCGGATATGGATTTGGATGGGATTGACGCGGCTTATCTGTATCCCTCGATTGGCTTGTTTGCCGGTGCTGTTGAGGACCCGAAAATATCGGCGGCTATTTGCCGGGCCTATAATCGCTGGCTGGCTGATTACTGCAAGCCCTACCCGGATCGGCTGTTCGGCATTGCGATGATTCCGCTACAATCGATCGAGGCTGCGATTAGCGAAATGAAATTCGCCCGAGAGAAGCTTGGGATGACCGGCATCTTCGTGCGGCCCAATCCGTACAACAACAAGATGATCCACCACCCGGATTACGAACCGTTCTGGAGCGCGGTCGAAGCCTTGGACATGGCGGTGGGTTTTCATGAGGGCGGCTCCAGCGGCATGCCGCAGGTGGGTCTGGATCGGTTCGAGACGCGTGGCGCGCGGCATATCGTGACCCATACAATGGAAATGATGATGGCCTGCCTCGGGATGATCTGGGGCGGCGTGTGCGACCGGCATAAGAAGCTGCGGGTTGCTTTTCTGGAATCGGGTGGCGGCTGGATCGTGCCGTGGCTGGAACGGATGGATCGGCACTTCGACGATAAGGGGTTCAATGATTCAGGCCTGACCACGCGCCCGAGCGAGATTTTCCAGCGTAATTGCTGGATTTCGTTTGAGCCTGTTGAAGGTAGCCTGTCTGTGTTGGCCGATTATATCGGGCCGCACAAGATTCTTTGGGCGACGGATTATCCGCATCCGGACGGATTTTTCCCCGGTGCGCCGGAGATGGTGCGGCAGAAGCTGCGCGGCCTGTCGGACGCTACCGTCCAGCAAGTCATGGCGGGTGGGGCGAAGGGGTTCTACGCGTTGCATTAAGACTGCGAAAATTCCCGTTCCTTATGCGTCATAGTTGGCGGCGCACAGGAAGTCCCGGGTGGCCGGGCCAAGCCCGGCCATGACGACTGGACAAAACCTGCCCTCCAATCGCCTTATCCTTATGCTCATGGGGCCAATCCCGGCTATAGCGAATGGCGGAATCCTCCCCGCACGCACCTTCAGCGTATGCATCTGCGGACAAGCCGTGCCATGACGTCACAATAACAGCACAAACCCTTCAGTAACTCGGTTTGGCCGCATAGGGCGTCAGTTGCAGCTCGTGGGTCCAGCACGACTTATCCTGGGTGTGCAGATAGTAGAACGCCTCAGCGATCTTGACCGGATTGATCACCAGATCGGGTTGGTTCCGCACCCTCGGCAACGCGCGGGTGCCGGGTGAATCGATGGTGCCGTCGATCACGATGTTGGCCACATGCACACCGAATTCCGAGTATTCCTCGGTCAGCACCTGGGCCAGGGTGCGCATCATGACCCGGGGATAATACAGCGATTGACCGGTCATTCGCTTCCGACCGCGCAGCGAGCTGGAGTTGTTTGAAAAGAAGAATGACCCCTCGCCCCGCTGCCGCATCGCCGGCAGGACTTCCTTGGCGACCAGAAACGGTCCCCGGCTGGCGATGTGCTGGGCGGTATCAAACATCTCGACCGGGATATATTCCAGCAGTTCCATTTCCGGCGGCAGGTCGCGACCTTCCAGGTAGCCGGCGTTGTAAACCAGCACGTCGGGATCGCCAGCGTCGTTGCGGATCGTGGCGAACGCCGCTGCAATGGAGTCTTGCGAGGACAGGTCCAATTCGACAACGGAACAGTCGCCGCCCTGCTGCTCGATCGCGGCGGCCAGCGGGGCGGCGTTGGATGCTGTGCGGGTTGTCAGAACGACAAAGAAACCCTCTTTGGCGAATTTCTGAGCGATGGCGCCGCCGACTCCCCAGCGCGCGCCCACGGGCACGATGTTCTCGTCCACGTCCTTGCCATGCAGCAGTTTGGTGTTACGGCCATCCGACTGCCATTTAGAGGTTGCGCCGATCACGACAGCGACTTTCTTGCCCTTGGTGTTCTTGCTCATTGGAACGTTTCCTTTCCTGCTTAGACTTCCCGATTCCAGCCCCACCACGCACACAGCGCATCGCCCATGATCAGCCGTTTGCCCTGCTCGTTCAACCACGGCAGTTCCTCGGTGAACATTGTCGCGCATTGGCGCCAGGAGCAGGGCATCTTGGTGATATCGGTGCCCCAGAACATGCGCTGCGGACCGAATGCGTCGTAGATCTGACGTAGATACGTATGCATCGACACGAACGGGTAGGCCCCGCTGGAGTAACCCGGCGCACCGGTTGCCTTCACCGCCACATTGGGGAATTTCGCCAGCGCCAGAAGCTGGGGGATGTGGGTCATGGCTTCGGCGTCTTTTAGCGTGGTCATCCCACCTCGGCCGCCGAGGTGATCGATGGTCAGGCGCAGGCCGGGGTGGCGTTCGGCTATCCGGGCCAGCTCTGTCAGTGAATCCGTTGCCAGCACGGCGATCGGGACGCCGGCTTTTTCAGCCTCCGCCCACAGCCAGTCGATCGTGCCGTCCGCCAGCCACTGCCGCGCGGGGTCGTGCAGGACCGTGTAGCGCAAACCGAGCATGCCGGGTTGTTGACGCCATGTGGCGATGCGGGCGCGGGAGTCGTCCCGATCAAGCGGCAGCGACCCCATGATCGCGAACCGGCCGGGGTAATCGTGAACCGCCTTGAAGGCCATTTCGGTGGAATGCGGATCCCAGCCCGGCGGATGAATGACGGCGGCATCGACACCGCCCGCGTCCATCAGGGCGATGGCCTCCTCCGGGGTGAAGTGCGTGACCTGCCGATGCGACAGGTTGCTCGGCAGGCCGGTTCCCCAGGTGTGAATTTGGGCATCGACGATCTGCATTGGGTGGTCTCCCCTGTTGTTTTTTGGTGTCGCCGGACTGGCTAGGATGCTTCGTCCGGGATGCTAGCGGGGATAGGACTGAATGTCAGGTGCCTCGCCGCGAGAGCCGAGGGCGGATGGCACGGCACCTCTCCCAAGCAACCGGACAATCGGGAGAGGCTAATATCTAAGCCATTCGCTCAAAATTTGTGCCAAATAAACACGTTTTGCCGGCGAGGTCTCACGCGGCTGGTCTGAAACCGGTCATTTCGCGATGGCATGAGGCTTGCTCACCAGACCGTGACCAAGCGCGTCTTCCGGTGGTGGCACCAGGACCCACGTCAGCGGACCTTGCAATGGCGTGGGGCCGTACGATGACAACCTGTCTTGCGGACCAATGCCGGTTCGCAGTCCCTGGCTCATGGTGCGCTCATGTCGTTTCCCCGTCGTTGCCGGCAACGAAGAATCGATACGGTCCCATGCCGCCGCAGCCGGGCATCTATCCCCTTTCGTAATCAAATGGAGTCATAATGGCATATCTCGCGCCTTCCGAATTCGTCACCAAGATGGTCGATGCCGGCGAATCGAAAATCTTCATGTCCACCCGGGATACGGTTATCAGGGCCTACATGGCCGGTGCCATCCTGGCGTTGGCGGCGGCATTCGCGGTGATGGTCACGGTTCAAACCGGATACCCGATCATTGGCGCCATTCTCTTCCCGGTCGGCTTTTGCATGCTGTACCTGCTGGGTTTCGATTTGCTGACCGGCGTCTTCGTTCTGAGCCCGCTCGCCTGGCTCGACAAACGTCCTGGCGTCACGATCGGGGGCGTATTGCGGAACTGGGGATTGGTTTTCGTCGGGAATTTTCTGGGCGCGCTGACCGTGGCGGTCATGATGTCGATCATCTACACTTTTGGTTTCTCGACGGCACCCGACAAGGTCGGCGCCGTGATCGCCGGCATCGGCGAAGCCCGGACCCTCGGCTACGCGAAATTCGGAGCGATGGGGATGTTGACATTGTTTATCCGCGGCATGCTGTGTAATTGGATGGTCTCGACCGGCGTGGTCGGGGCGATGATTTCCACCACCGTCAGCGGCAAGGTCATCGCCATGTGGATGCCGATCATGCTATTTTTCGGCATGACGTTCGAACATTCCGTCGTGAACATGTTTCTGTTCCCCTCGGCATTGCTGATGGGGGGCAAGTTCTCGATCATGGACTACATGATTTGGAACGAAATCCCGACTGTTCTCGGCAATCTGGCTGGTGGCATCGCATTCACCGGACTGACTTTATATGCCACCCACATCAAGACCGCTCCGAAGCGGGCGTTCGACTAGAATCGGTTGACTTCATGGGGCCTCACCCGCAAGGGTGAGGCCCCCGTGCTTTGGCGTTACAGATGTCGCGTGAACTCAAGATCTCGGTCGGACAGCACTCTGACAAAGGCCGGAAGGAGACGAACCAGGATTTTCATGGCGCCCTGATTCCGGAACAGCCATTGCTCAGTTCGAAGGGAATTGCGATTGCGCTAGCGGATGGTATCAGCAGCAGCAATGTCAGTCAGATCGCGAGCGAGTCGGCGGTCAAGGGTTTTCTGACCGATTACTACTGCACGTCGGACTCGTGGTCGGTGAAGACCTCGGCGCAGCGTGTCATCGCGGCCACCAATTCCTGGCTGCATGCGCAAACCCGTCGAAGCCGGCATACCCATGACAAAGACAAGGGGTATGTCTGCACGTTCAGCGTGATGGTGCTGAAGTCCACGACCGCGCATATTTTTCATATCGGCGATTCCCGAATCTACCGCGTGGCCGGGGCCGCGCTGGAACAGCTTACAAACGATCACCGCGTTGTCGTATCGTCAGAGCAGTCCTATCTGAGCCGGGCGCTGGGGATGGATACGCATACGGAAATCGATTACCGGATGGTTCCGCTTGAGAAAGGGGATGTTTTCGTTCTCGCGACCGACGGGGTTTATGACTATGTCGGTGATCGCTTCATCGTGGACGCCATCGGGGGCGATTGGGACTCTGCCGCGAAGCGGATTGTGGACGAAGCCTATCACCGAGGCAGTCCGGACAATTTAACCGTGCAGATTGTCAGGATCGACGATCTGGCGGACGCTGAGGCAAGCGAACTCCTCGGGTCGGCCACTGAACTGCCGCTGCCGCCCCTGCTTGAGGCCAGAATGGTTTTCGACGGCTATCGAATCATTCGGCAGGTCCATGCCAGCAGCCGCAGCCACATTTATCTCGCCGTCGATATCGAGACAGACGCCATCGTCATCATCAAGATTCCGTCGATCGACCTGCGGGGCGACCCTGACTATTTGAGGCGATTCATGATGGAGGAATGGGTAGCCCGGCGCATCAACAGCCCGTATGTCCTGAAATCGTCAGCTCCATCCCGCAAGCGCAATTACCTGTATGTGGTCACCGAGTTTGTGGACGGACAAACCCTGACCCAATGGATGATCGATAATCCCAAGCCCGATTTGGAAACCGTCAGGGGGATCGTCGAGCAAATCGCCAGAGGACTGCGCGCGTTCCACAAGATGGAGATGCTACATCAGGATCTGCGGCCCGACAATGTTATGATCGACAAAACCGGGACTGTGAAAATCATCGATTTCGGCTCAACCAATGTGATCGGGGTGCTTGAGGCGATGCCGTCCGTGGACCCCAATCAGATTTTGGGAACCGCACAGTACACCGCGCCGGAATACTTTATTGGTTTGGGAGGAGCGCCGCGATCCGATCTGTTTTCCCTCGGCGTGATCACCTATCAGATGCTAACGGGCAAACTGCCCTATGGCGCCGCGATGGCGAGAGCGCGTACTCAGGCGCAACAACGAAAATTGCGATACCACCCCGCCACTGGCGAGAACGGGGACGTTCCGGCGTGGATGGACGGAGCGATCGCACGAGCGGTGTATCCCGACCCACGGAAGCGCTATGACGAGATGTCGGAGTTTATTTTCGATCTCCGGCATCCCAACGCCGATTTTCTGAATGTCGCGTTACCACCACTGATTGCACGCTATCCGCTGTTATTTTGGAAAGTAACGTCCTTTATATTACTGTGCGTCGTTCTCTTTCTGCTCGCTAACCGGACCGGCCCGCACGGCTAACGCAGCCGCGACCCCGGATCCATCCCCAGCAGCGCCCGGCCGCCAATCGGATACCACTCCGGCGCCACCGTCACCGTCTGCCCAACCACATGCAGATCGCGCCAGCACTCCGCCAGCCGGCTCTCGCGCTTGAACGATGTGCTGCCACCGTGCCGATAGACCAAATCCATCGCCTGCCGCGCGCTATCGGCCGCGTAGGTGGAGGCCAGGCGGCACCGCGCCCGTTGCTCCAGCGTGGTTTCCTCGCCGGAGGCGATCGTGTTCCACAGCTCAGTAATCATCGCGCCACGATAATTCCGTCCTGCATTCAGCACCGCATCCGCCCGCCCGACCGCGTCCTGCACCTGAGGGTTCTCGCACAGCATGCCGGTGCGGCCACGCGGCGTTTTCTCGACGGCCAGTGCCATTAGCGCGTCGATCCCGGCCCGCGCGATCCCGGTGATCACCGCGCTGTGGTGGGGTCCGACCCACGCCTGGCTTGGTAAGGCGTAGGTGATCCCCGGCCAGCGCGACCACTGGTTGTCGAGCGGGACGCCGGCGTGAACCATTGTCCGCCGCTCCGGCAGGAACGCGTCCTTCACCACCCAGTCGAAGCTGCCGGTTCCGCGCAGTCCGGCCACGTCCCAGCTTCCCGGCACGATATCCGCTTCCGCCCGCGGGAAAACGCCGCGCCAGAACGCCGGGCCACCATCCGGACGACGGCGGGGCTCGCCGTTATCGAGGATCTGGAAGCTGCCCAGCATCCAGGCGCTCTCCTGGCAGCCGCTGCCGAAGGTCCAGTGGCCGCTGATACGATAGCCGCCCTCGACCGGCACGGCCTGGCCGCCGCCCTGCACGGCGGTGCCGGCCATGATGGACGGTGCGTTGCCGTGGACCTCTTGCACGCCCGCGTCGGGTAAACCGAGCGTAACGAGTTGGCCGATGCTGTTGTTGGCGATGTTCCAGCCGACGGAACCGACGCCCTCGGCCAGCAGTTCGACGACGCGGAGGTAGGTCAGTGGATCGACCTGTAGTCCGCCCAGCGCGCGGGGGATGACCATGCGATAGAAGCCGGCGGCGCGCATTTTATCGACGAGGGCGGGCGGCAGGCGTTGGTCCTGTTCGATGTCGCGTTGATAGTCTCGCAGGATCGGCCGTAGGGCGAGGGCGGCCTGGACTACGGGTTGCGCGTCTATATCCGCGGGTAAGCCGGGATCTTCGTCCATGGCGTCCATTGTTTCCTCCTGCTCTGGTCGGGTCATGTTCCTTGAAGGCAGTCGCGGTCGCGGCACACAGTCTTGACATGCGGGGCCGGGTTGGAAAGACAATTGAAGGCTAGACCATCTTTCGGTTGGACGGAAATCAGGGGCGTTGTCATCTTCATCTGGCGACACAAACTACTCGACTATTCATTTCGTAATGGTCCGCGCCTGCTGGTGCCAAGCCCAGTGGCACGAAAGATGGTCAGGCAAGCCCCATATGCGATAACTTAAGCGATATATGGGGAAATTTACCCATTCGTCATGGCCGGGCTTGGCCCCATAGGCATCCGGATAAGGTCTGGCATGGAGAAAGCCTCTGCTTTTTTCGCCTTCGCTTGGAGTCTGCGAGAAGTTGGTGGGTCCTGAGATCGGCCAGAACGATGGCGCCCAGCGGGAGTCCGGCCAAGGCATGCACAACCGCATCGATCGCCAGTTTGGAGGCTCGCCACAGCGAGCATCGTCGGTTGGAAGCAAGGTCCTCAGGGGGAAGATTCCAGGAATTCCTGGCAAATGGCCTCGGTCAGCAGAAGCATGATCAGGTGAGCATACAGCCAACTCAGGCTGCCTGCCGTGGTGCGGGTGGGTAATCGGTCGATATGGATCAGCGATTTCAGCCGTTTGAACGCCAGTTCGATCTGCCAGCGCAAACGGTAGGCGGCACAGATCTCGCCGGCCGGTATATCCGCCGGCAGCGAGGTCACCAGAACCATAAATCCGGCCGCGACCAGGCTGCGTGGATCGAGTGTGTCCTGATGTTTGCTGGCCTTGCGGGTCAGCTTCAGGCGCGTCGCTTCGACCTTGTCCGGTGGCAGCGGCACGCCAATCAACCGCACCGGCAGCAGCCTGGACTGCTTGCGACCGCCAACCACGGCCTGTACCACCCACTCTTGCGGACCCGAGCCGGGAGGCATCGTCTGCATCTGGTCGATCAGACTGAACGGAGTGTTGTCCATAGTCCGCAGCGCCAGTGCCTTCCAGCCAACCCGGACGATGAAGTCGCGCGACCCGAGACCGGACGCATCGAGACAGGCCTGCAATTCCTTGGCCTTGGCGTAGCCGCGATCGGCGATCGGCGATCAGCACCGGGCCCTCGATCGGATCGCAGCGCAACAGCGATTCCGCGCCCCGCCGATCCGTCACCTCCAGGCGGCTGAACCCGCCATGTTCCAGATCGTAGACCCCGTGCAGGCGCCAGTCCGTCCCTTTGCTGCCGGGTTGGCTCAAGCTGCTGCCATCGGCAATACGCAGGCAGCGCCCGGACCACAGCCTTGGCCGCCCCGCCGGCCTGCCCGTTCAGACGCGCCCGGGCCGCGGCGTCTTGCAAACTCTTGCCGCCAGGGCCACGCGCCAAACTCAGTCGCAACAGGGTCACGCCGTCGGTTATGCCGTCGCCGCGGCTCCGTTTGATCGCCCTGGTGGTCCGGGCGAGTTCGTCCAGATCGAGATCGGAGGGAAGCCGGGTCGATATCTCGGACCAGGCGTCCCAAAGGGAAGATGCTTGGATGGGCATCTCCGCTATGAATCGTACCGATCCGCGTCGGAGGAAGCATTATTTTCTCCCCCTTTCGGTTATCCTGATGCCTATGGGGCCAAGCCCGGCCATGACGAATGAGCAAATCCTCTCCGTCCATCGCTTAAGTTGACACCTATGCGGACACGCCGGGCCATGACGGATTGAGGGCGGACGCACCACCGCTTGACCTGGCCCCCTCGTTCGGGATTCCTTGCCGCGTAATCAGGGAGGTTCCTCATGGCCGGCAAGCAACCCGTGGCGATTGTATTTGACACGTTTGGCTCCGTCGTCGATTGGCGCTCCAGCCTGATCGCCGACCTGACTGCCTACGGCACCACAAAGGGGGTCAGTGCCGACTGGACCGCATTGGTGGATGCATGGCGGGCGGCATACCACCCCTCCATGGACCGGGTCCGCAAGGGCGAACTGCCATGGACGCGGCTGGACGACCTGCACCGCACCTCGCTGGACCAACTGGTGGCGGAGTTCGGCATCAAGGGGCTGAATGAGGACGATCTGGTTCACATCAACCTGGGCTGGCACCGGCTGCACGCCTGGCCGGACTCGGTTCTCGGCCTGACCCGCCTGAAATCGCGCTTCATCATCGGGCCGCTGTCGAACGGCAACGTCTCGCTGCTGCTGAACATGGCCAAGTTCGCCGGTATCCCCTGGGACATGATTTTCGGCTCCGACCTGTTCGGGCATTTCAAGCCGGACCCGGAAACCTACCTCGGCGTCGCGAAGATGCTGAACCTGCGTCCTGATCAGGTGATGATGGCCGCCGCCCACAACGGAGACCTTGGCGCCGCGCGGCGCTGCGGCCTGATGACGGCGTTCTTCCCGCGCCCGGGTGAGTATGGTCCGCACCAGAAGCGCGACTATGAGGCGGACCAGGACTGGGACATCGTGGCCACCGATATTCAGGACATGGCGACCCAATTGGGGGTTTGACATACCCCCTTGCTTTTCTCGCGGAGTTGCCGTTTAGCCCTGACTTACGCATGTACGCGAACAACGATAATACATCGCCTGTTGCGAGACACACCGCGTAAGGAGAGCAGACTATGGACGACATCGTCATCGTCTCGGCTGCCAGGACGGCAGTCGGCAGTTTCAACGGCGCCCTGAGCACCGTTCACGCCCATCATCTCGGCGCCATCGCCCTGCAGGCCGCCTTCGCGCGCGCCGGCATCGAAGCATCCGATGTGGATGAGGTTATCTTCGGTCAGGTCCTCGGGGCCGGCGAAGGGCAGAATCCGACGCGCCAGGCCGCGCGCATCTCCGGCATTCCTGACTCCGCCACGGCATTCGGCATCAATCAGGTGTGTGGGTCAGGCCTGCGCGCCGTCGCCCTGGCCGCGCAGCAGATCCGCACCGGTGAGAGCGCCATCGTCGCCGCCGGCGGCATGGAAAGCATGAGCCTGTCCGCCCACGCCGCGCACCTGCGCAACGGCACCAAGATGGGCAGCCTGGAATTCGTCGACACCATGCTGAAGGACGGCCTGTGGGATGCGTTCCACGGCTACCACATGGGCACCACGGCGGAAAACGTCGCCACCAAGTACCAGATCAGCCGCGAGCAGCAGGACGCCTTCGCGGCGGCCTCGCAGCAAAAGGCCTCCGCCGCGCAGAAATCCGGCCGCTTCAAGGACGAGATCGCGCCGGTCACGGTGAAGACCCGCAAGGGCGATATCGTGGTGTCGGACGACGAATACATCCGGCATGATTCGACCCCGGAAGCCATGGCGAAGCTGCGCCCGGCGTTCAGCAAGGACGGCACAGTCACCGCCGGCAACGCATCGGGCATCAACGACGGCGCCGCCGCGCTGATCATGATGACCGCCAAGGAAGCCGCTCGGCGTGGACTGACTCCGCTGGCCCGCATCGCCGGCTTCGCCACCGCCGGTGTCGATCCGGCCGTGATGGGCACCGGCCCGATTCCGGCCACCCGCAAGGTGCTGGAGCGCGTGGGCTGGAAGCATGACGACCTGGATCTGGTCGAAGCGAATGAGGCGTTCGCCGCCCAGGCGCTGGCCGTCAACAAGGACATCGGCTGGGACACCGGTAAGGTGAACGTTAATGGCGGCGCGATCGCCATCGGTCATCCGATCGGCGCCTCGGGCGCGCGCATCCTGGTGACCCTGGTGCACGAGATGCAGAAGCGCGATGCCAAGAAGGGCCTCGCCACCCTGTGCATCGGCGGCGGCATGGGCGTTGCCCTTTGCCTGGAGCGCTAGATCCTGCGTGAACGACCGGACGCGCGGTGCGTCCGGTGCGGCCCGCGGTTCGCACCGGACGATGATAGTTTGTTAGACCCGGCCATCTCTGGTCATTGACCTGAGCGCCAGGAAAAGCCTCGTCAGACCGCCGCCCTCGGGAGCGTCTGGCAGCAGATCGCGGGCGCCAACCGCGATCCGAAGGCCCCCGACCGATCCGACACTGACCGGCTGACCCAAAAGGATAACTTCGCGGGCCAGCCTTTCGTAGAGCGGTCGAAACTCTGCCGCCGACAGTTCGAAGCCTGTCGGATGCTATCACCTCGGCAACGTCCGCCCGTTGGTTCCAGCTTACGCGCTGCACGACAAGGTTACCGATGAGTATGCCGAAACCGGGGGTAAATCCGTTGTAAATGCGAAGTAAACCTCTGATTTCAGTCCGTTAGGCACTTTCCAGGCTTCGCGGAAGTGCTACACCTACCCATGGTCTGAGCAACAAATGGGAGGGACCGATGACACGCGTCGCACTGGTTACTGGCGGCACTCGGGGTATTGGCGCGGCTATCAGCCTGGCGCTGAAGGCGCAGGGTCGCAAGGTCATCGCCAACTATGCATCGAATGACGAAGCGGCCGCCGCCTTCAAGGCGGAACACGGCATTGATGTCGTGAAATTCAACGTCGCGAACTTCGAAGAATGCGAAGCCGGGATTGCCAAGGTCGTTGCCGAATTCGGCCCGATCGAAATCCTGGTCAACAACGCGGGCATCACCCGTGACGGCACCCTGGCACGTATGCGCCGGGACATGTGGGATGCGGTGATCGATACGAACCTCGGCTCTTGCTACAACCTGTGCAAGCTGACGTTCGACGGCATGAAAGAGCACAAGTTCGGCCGCGTGGTCAATGTCGGCAGCGTCAACGGCCAGGCCGGCCAGTACGGTCAGGTCAACTATGCCGCCGCCAAATCCGGCATCCACGGGTTCACCAAGGCGCTCGCGCAGGAAGGTGCCCGTTACGGCATTACCGTCAACGCGATCGCGCCCGGCTATGTCGATACAGAAATGGTCCGCGCGGTGCCGGGCGAAGTCTTGCGCAAGATCGTCGCCAAGATTCCGGTCGGTCGTCTGGGCCATGCCGAGGATATCGCACGCGGCGTTGCGTTCCTGACTGCCGACGATGCTGATTTCGTTACTGGATCGACGATGTCGATCAACGGCGGAATGCACATGTACTAAACCGACACGGCGGGCATCTGCCTGTCTTGCCAGGCTAAACGGGTGGGCTTCGGCCCACCCTTCGGCTTGCCTTCAGCCGGCAAGCGGAGTCATCATCCCTTCAAAGGGAAGAAGGACTCCAGCCAATGAACGCACCACGCAATACCCAATACCGCCACCTCGACGTCCAGAAGATCGCCGGCTCGCTCGGTGCCGAGGTTCGCGGCGTCGATCTGTCACAGGACGTGTCGGATGAGGTTCTGGGGGAAATCCGAGCCGCGCTGCTGGATAATCTGGTGATCGCGATCCGCGACCAGGATATCACGCCGGCCCAGCAGCTCGCGTTTGCACGGCGCTGGGGCGACATTCATCTGCATCCGTTCATGCAGGGAATGGACGACTACCCGGAAATCCTGGCGATCATCAAACGGCCCTCCGACAAGAAGAATTTCGGCGGGTCCTGGCATACCGACCAAATGTTCGCGCCCAGCCCGGCCATGGGAACGATGCTGTATGCGCTGGAGGTCCCGTCGGCTGGCGGCGATACGTTGTTTACCAACCAATACCTGGTTTACGAGGGCCTGTCGGACAAGATGAAGGATCTGGCCGGCCAACTTCGGACGGTCTGCGTCGGCGACAACTTCAAACAGGCCGACGGACTCTCCCGAGCGGCTCGCTACGCCCGCCAGATGAGCGAGATGAAGGTCAAAGACCCCGGCGACGTCCAGACCACCAGCGTGCATCCGCTGGTGCGCACGCATCCGGAAACCGGCCGCAAGGGCATTTATATCGGCGGGCACGTCCAGCGGTTCGATGGAATGACCGACGACGAGAGTCAACCGCTGATGGACTTCTTCATGAAGCAGTCAATCCGGCCGGAATATACATGCCGGGTGCGCTGGCAGACCGGCACGCTGACGTTCTGGGATAATCGCTGCACGCAACATTTCGCGGTGAACGACTACCCGGCGGAAACCCGCATCATGCATCGCATCACGATCTGTGGCGATCAGCCGTTCTGAATGAGGAGCGGGGGGAGGATGTGCCTATCCGTCATGGCCGGGCCTGTCCCCATCGGCATCAGGACAAGGTTTCGATGGGGAGGACTGACTCAAGCGTCATGGCCGGGCCAAGCCCGGCCATGACGGAGAACATTACAGGGGACCTGACACACCGCCCCGAACAACATGGGGCCGACGCGTCAAACCGTTCAGCCGCCAGCCCTACTCCGCGGCTTTTCGCGGCGCCTTGGATGCTGACTTTGCCACAGCCTTCTTGGCCGGAGCCTTTTTCGCCGCGGCTTTCTTCGGCGCAGCCGCCTTGGCCGGGGCCTTGCGTGGCGCGGCCTTGGCCGGCGCATCGCCTGCCGAGGCAGCAGCCTTGGCCGGAGCCTTACCCTTGCGTCCCGCCGCGCCCTTCGGCTTCAGCGCCTTGCCTTTCTCAACCAGCAGCGTCACCGCGTCGGCCAGCGAGATGTCCTCCATCAGCACCCCGCGCGGCAAGTTGGCGACGATCTTGCCGTGCTGAACATACGGACCGAACCGGCCCTTCTTGACGCTGACCAGTTCCTTATCAGCCGGATGCGGCCCGATCGTCCGCACGCTCGCCAGCTTCTTCGCCAGCAAGTCCACCGCTCGGTTTAACCCCAGCGCCAGCACGTCATCGTCCTTGTCCAGCGACCCGAACACCGCGCCCATCTTCACGTAAGGCCCAAACCGCCCGATCCCGGCCTCGATCTTTTCCTTCGTCTCCGGGTGCAGTCCGATGAAACGCGGCAGCGCCAGCAAACCGAGCGCCTGCTCCAGCGTCAGCGCATCGCCGTCCATGCCGCGCGCCAGCGACGTACGCTTCGGCCGCACCTTCTTGTCCTCGGAGTTCTCGCCCTGCTGCGCATACAGGCCATACGGGCCACGGCGCACCGTGATCTCCTCGCCAGTATCCGGGTGATGACCGAGCGAGCGCAGGCCTTCCTTCAGCGTCGCGCCGCCTTCTTCGCCGGCATCGATCGCCAGACGCCGTGTGAACTGGCAGGTTGGATAGTTCGAGCAGCCGATGAAGCTGCCATACCGCCCCAGCTTCAGCCCCAGCCGCCCGGTGCCGCACGCGACGCAAGACCGCGGATCGGAGCCATCTTCCCGCGACGGGAAGAAATGCGGGCCAAGGTCTTTGTCCAGCGCGTCGATGACGTCGCTGATCTTCAGCTCACGGGTTTGCTCGACCGCCTTGGAAAAATCGTTCCAGAAGTCATGCATCACCTTCCGCCACTCAAGCCCGCCGGCGGACACCTCGTCGAGCTTTTCCTCCAGCCCGGCGGTGAAGCCGCTATCGACATAATGCTCGAAGAAGCTGACCAGGAAAGCGGTGACCAACCGGCCTCGATCTTCCGGAATGAACCGCCGTTTATCCAACTTCACATAATTGCGATCTTGCAACACGGACAGGATCGACGCGTAGGTGGAGGGGCGGCCGATGCCGAGTTCTTCCATCTTCTTGACCAGGCTCGCTTCCGAATAGCGCGGCGGCGGCTGGGTGAAATGCTGGCTGGCGTCGGTCTTCTGGCGCTTCAACGGATCGCGCTCGCTCATCGGCGGCAGCATGCGGTTGTCGTCTTCGTCAGGCGCGCCCTCCGCCTTGTCGTCGGTATCTTCCTTATAAAGCTTCAGGAAGCCGTCGAACGCGACGATGGAACCCGTAGCCCGCAGCTTGACACCCTTATTGTCCACGACATCGACGGCGACCTGATCCAGTTCAGCCGACTGCATCTGCGACGCAACAGCCCGCTTCCAGATCAGTTCATACAAACGCCGCTGATCGTGACTGAGGCCGGCGGCGACGCTGTCAGGCGTGCGGTTCACGTCGGTCGGGCGGATCGCCTCATGCGCTTCCTGCGCATTCTTCGCCTTGCTGGTATATTCGCGGGGCGCGAACGGCAGATAATCGCGCCCAAACGCCTCGCCGACATGCTCGCGAATGCTGGCGATGGCCTCCTGCGCCATCTGCACGCCATCGGTTCGCATATAGGTGATCAGACCGGTGGTCTCACCGTCAATATCGACACCTTCGTACAGCCCCTGCGCCGTGCGCATCGTCTGCTGCGCGCCGAATCCCAGTTTCCGTGAGGCCTCCTGCTGCAACGTCGAGGTGGTGAACGGCGCTGGCGGATTGCGCTTGACGCGGCGGCGCTCGACCGACCCGACAGAGAACTGACCAGCCTCGACCGCAGCCTTGGCAGCCAGCGCCAGAACCTCATTGTTCAGGTCGAATTGATCGAGCCGCTTGCCGTTCAGATGTGTCAGACGGGCCGTAAACGGGGCGCCGCCCGGTGTCAGGAACAGAGCTTCAATGGTCCAATATTCACGCGCCCGAAATACTTCGATCTCGGCTTCGCGGTCGCAGATCAGCCGCAAAGCCACCGACTGCACGCGGCCCGCGCTGCGG
The DNA here is from genome assembly GCA_903932145.1 of uncultured Rhodopila sp. Classification (GTDB taxonomy): domain Bacteria; phylum Pseudomonadota; class Alphaproteobacteria; order Acetobacterales; family Acetobacteraceae; genus Rhodopila. The sequence continues at coordinate 99,550 of CAIZFE010000051.1, forward strand.
CTGCCCGGCAACTTGCGCCACAACACCGGCGACAGCGTGAACCCCACCAGATAGTCCAGCGCTCGGCGGGCCATGTAGGCCTCGATCAGCGGCTGGTCGAGTTCGCGAGGATGCGCGATCGCATACTGGATCGCGTTGCGAGTGATCTCGTTAAAGGTGATGCGGTGGACCTTCACGCCCTTCAGGGCGTGCTTTTCCTCCAGCATGGCCTGCACATGCCACGAAATCGCCTCGCCTTCGCGATCCGGATCGGTTGCAAGATACAGCGTCTTGGCGCCCTTGAGCGCCTTGGCGATGGCGCCGACCTGCTTGTCGCCGCGGGCATCGGCCTCCCAGTCCATGGCAAAGTCCTGGTCCGGGCGAACGCTGCCATCTTTTGGCGGCAGATCGCGCACATGACCGAAACTGGCCAGAACCGTGTAGCCGCCACCCAGGTAGCGGTTGATGGTTTTGGCCTTGGCGGGGGATTCAACGACGACGACATCTGACATGGAGCGGTGCGGTATCCTACTCAATAGTGTCCGGCAAGAGTGCCACGCGGTTGCCAGGGAACGTCTCTACACGCCCCGCCAGTTCCAATTCCAGAAGAACCGCCATGACGGCGGACGAGGACAGTTGGCAGCGCCGAACCAGATCGTCAACCATTGTCGGTTCCGGTGACAATAAAGAGAGTACCGCCGATCGCGCTTCCGGCGGGTTTTCAACCGCATCAGGCGGTTCGGGAAAGTCGAATTGAGGTTCCCCGAAACCGGATTTGCCTGAACGCATCAGGGTCGGTTGCATGGGCAGGTTGTCCAGAATGTCCGCCGCGTTTTCCACCAGCATCGCCCCTTGCCGGATCAGGTCGTTGCCGCCTCTGGCCCGCGGATCGAGCGGCGAGCCGGGCACGGCGAACACCTCCCGCCCGGCTTCCTGGGCGATGCGGGCGGTGATCAGGCTGCCGGATTTGGGTGCGGCCTCCACGACGACCACGCCCAACGACAGCCCGGCGATGATTCTATTGCGGCGGGGGAAGTGGCGGGCCTGCGGCACGGTGCCGACCGGGGATTCCGTGATCAGAAGATCGGTGGCGGCGATGCGGGCGTGCAAATCCGCGTTTTCCGGCGGGTAAGGTTGGTCGATCCCACCGGCGATCACCGCGATCGTGCGTCCGGTGCGCATCGCCCCGGTATGCGCGGCGGTATCGATGCCGCGCGCCAGACCCGACACCACCACAACCGTTGCCGCCAACTCGGCCGCCAATGTCTCCGCCATGCGCTGTCCGTTGGCCGAGGCATTGCGCCCCCCCACCGCCGCGACGCAGCGCCGGAAGGCGAGACTGGCGTCGCCGCGCATGATCAGGCAGGGCGGCGCATCGTCCAGCATACCGAGCAGCGGCGGATACTCGGGATCGTCCAGGAAGATCATGCGGCCGCCCGCGGCGCGGGTGCGTTCCAGTTCTTGTTCAGCGTCTGCCACAGACATCATGTCCGGCGGTGTCGCCTTGCCGCCGGCCCGCGCCAACCGGGGCAGTGCGTCGAGCGCGGCGGCGGCCGTGTGATACCGGTCGATCAGGCGGCGAAAGGTAACGGGACCCACACCCTCCGACCGGATCAGGCGGAGGCAATCAATTTGGTCAGTCCAGGCTGACATCACGGCATCCTTAACGTGCCGCCGGCGGAAATACCGGTGGGCCGGATCAGGTGCGCCGCGTCTGCCCCGACCGGTGCGCGGTTCGGATGAGCAGACGGTACCCTGGTGGCGGACGAACATCAGCACGGCAATGGTAAAGGAGTGCTTAACGGCGACGTATTTTTTCAAAATTAATGTCGCGCGTCTTGCGACCCGCCCCCTGGCTGAAACAGGCAGGTACAGTTCGGCCTGATCAGAAACGGCTGCCGGCCAAAAGCATGCCACAGCACCGCGAGGCCGAAGCGAACGCCTATCGGGGCAGCAAGGCGTTGTTACCCGTTCAGGCGGACGGAGGTGTCGAGGCCGCGACGCCGGTTTCGAAGCCGTCGATGCTGCGAACGTTTTTCTCGCTTCGATAAGCAGCGACACCCGCCTCGCCTTTATTGTCCGCCCAGCGGCGCAGGGTCGGGCGGTCTTCCCTGTAGTCAAACAGCGGGACGCCGTAACCGCAACTGGTCTGAACCGAGTCAACGTGGAGGCAAATAATCTGGCGGGCCCCGGGTGGTTCCTGGTTGCCGTAGGCGGTCGCCAACAGCGACTGGTAGTCCGGCGTGCCGCGCGGCAGGGATCTGCCCTGGCCATAGAGGCGCAGGATCGTCGGCGCGTGCTCGAAACCGCACATCATGATGGTCAGCCGGCCGGACGCGAGCAGATGGGCGGCCGTTTCGTTGCCGCTGCCGGTTTCGTCCAGATAGGCGACGGTGTTGGGATCGAGGATACGAAACGCGTCGATGCCGCGTGGCGAGATGTTGACGCGGCCGGAGGCGGCGGCCGATCCCGTAAAGAAGATGTGCTGCTGACGGATGAACGCAGCCTGGGCCGGTTCGATACGTTCGTAAAATTTAGCCAAGGGTTCCTCCCATCATCGCGGTTACGGCTCCAATCGGACTGCCGCCTGATCGGATCAGGCGCGTTCCGTCTTGCCCCGGCCAATCCGCGGTTCGGTGCCGTTGAGCAGGCGGCGGATATTGGCCTGGTGGCGGACGAACACCAGCACGGCAACGGTAAACGCCAGCTTGAAGACGCCATGATCCTGCAGAACCAGCGCGGCGACCGGCGCCGCGGCGAACGCCGCCAGTGCCGCGAGCGACGACAACCGCGCCGTCGCGGCAACGATCAGCCACATCGCGCAAGCTGCCAGACCGACCGGCCAGGACGCGGCGATCAGCACGCCCAGGCCGGTAGCGACACCCTTGCCGCCTTTGAAGTTCAGCCATACCGGGAACAGGTGGCCGAGAACGGCGGCCAAGCCGGCCAGCAGCGCGATGTCCTCATCATCAACCAGCATCCGCACCAACAGCACGGCAATGGCGCCCTTCAGCGCGTCCAACAGTAAAGTGGCCGCGGCAAGGCCCTTGCGGCCGGTGCGCAACACGTTGGTCGCGCCGATATTCCCCGATCCGATGCCCCGAATATCGCCCAAACCGGCAACCCGGGTCAGCAGCAAGCCGAACGGGATGGAACCGAGCAGATAGCCGATCAGGCAGACGAGGACGGTCAGCAGGGTGGACAACATCGGCGTCAGGCTACCTTGGTGTGCTCGACCGCCGGGAGGCCGGTCTCGAAGCCATCGATACTGACAGCATTGTTGTTACTCCGGTAGGTGGCGAGCCACGCCTCGCCCTTGGCTGCGGCACGCTCGCGCAGGGTCGTGCGGACCCGGGTGAATTCAAACATCGGCACGCCGTTGCCGCAACTGACCTGGAGGCTATCCAGGGCGATACAGACGATCTGGCGGGCGCCCGGCGGCGGTTTGTTGTCGTAGGCGCTGTTCAGAACTGACCTGTATTCGGGGGAATCCTTCCACAGCGATCGCCCCTTGCCGTACAACCGCAGGATCATCGGGTCCGCCCCGAAGCTACAAAACATCAGCGTCAGCCGGCCGGTCAGGCGCAGGTGGGCCGCCGTTTCATTGCCGCTGCCGGTTTCGTCGAGATAGGCGACGGTCGTCGGGTTCAGGATGCGGAACGCATCCGTGCTCCGCGGCGACACGTTGGCTCGGCCGGTCGCGGCGGCCGAGGCGGTAAAGAAGATGTGCTGATCGTTGATGAACGCGGCGTGCTTGCGGCCGAGGCCTTCGAATTGCTTTCCCACTGTTCGTCTCCATCCGGCGCGGCTGCACGGGTCGCATCAGGCTGCCCCGGTCGGCCATTGCAGGTTGGCGGAAGAGACAGACTGACACATACCACGGGTTGTCGAAACAGCCAAGTAACCACTGGACGGCAAGCGGATGACGACCACGAACGGTTTTTCGGAGGCCGGCGATGGTCGGCATCCACGTCTTTTATGAGTGTAAGCAAAGACATGGATGGTGCGCCTTCGCGCACCATGACGACGCGGGGGGATCCGCGTGCGACAGTGTCAATGTCATCGTAGGGTTGGCATGACTCCGCGAAAACGCCCCGGTCCGGCGCAAGGATCGCAGGCCGCATCCGCCTCGGCGAGCCGGCCCTGCTGGTGCAAGGCATCGGCATCCCCGAGGCGGGTCTTCAAAGCGTCGAAACGGCTAGAACAGACCTTCGATCTGGCCGCCCTCGCCCAGATAGATGGACTCGGCGGACGGCACGCGCGGCAGGCCGGGCATGGTCATGATGTCGCCGCAGATGGCGACGACAAAGCCGGCGCCGGCGGACAAACGCACTTCCCGGATCGGCAGAATATGGCCGGTCGGCGCGCCCATCACCGTGGCATCGGAGGTGAAGCTGTACTGCGTCTTGGCAATACACACCGGCACGTCGCCGAAGCCCGCATCCTCGAACGCCTTCAGCTTCTTCGCCACCGCATCCGGCACCGCAATGTCGGCCGCTCGGTAGATTTCCTTGGCGATGGTGCGGACCTTGTCGGCCAGCTTCATTTCCAGCGGATACAGCGGCTTGTAATCGGCCTTGCCGGCGTCGATCTGCGCCATGACGGCGTGCGCCAATGCCTCGGCCCCTGCCCCGCCATGCGCCCAATGGGTGCAGGAAATGGCTTCGGTGCCGATCGCCTTCATGGCGTCGCGGATCGCTTCGAACTCGGCCACGGTGTCTGTGGTGAAATGGTTCACCGCGACAACCACCGGCAGGCCGAATTTCTGCAAATTCTCGACATGGCGTTGCAGGTTCGCGATGCCGCGTTTCACGGCCTCGACGTTCTCCGGCCCCAACGCATTCTTGGCGATGCCGCCATGCATCTTCAGGGCGCGCACGGTCGCGACGACCACCGCGCAGGACGGCTTCAAACCGGCCGACCGGCACTTGATGTCGAGGAATTTTTCGCCGCCCAGATCGGCGCCAAAGCCGGCTTCCGTCACCACCACATCGGACAGTTTCAGCCCGAGCCGCGTCGCCATGACCGAGTTGCAACCATGTGCGATGTTGGCGAACGGGCCACCATGCACCAGCGCCGGGGAGCCTTCGAGTGTCTGCACCAAATTCGGCGAGACGGCGTCCTTCAGCAGCACCGACATCGCGCCATCGGCCTTCAGGTCGGCGGCGGTAATGTTCTTGCCCTCGCGGGTCTGGCCGATGATCATCTTGCCCAGGCGAGCCTGAAGCTCCGGCAGGTTCTGCGACAGGCAGAACACCGCCATGACTTCGGACGCGACGGTGATGTCGAAGCCGTCCTCACGCGGGAAGCCGTTGGCCACGCCGCCCAGGCTGCCGGCGATGCTGCGCAGCGCGCGGTCGTTCATGTCCAGGCAGCGGCGCCAGGAGATACGGCGGGAATCGATGCCCAGCGGGTTACCCCAATAGATCGAATTGTCGATCATCGCGGCGAGCAGGTTGTTGGCCGAGGTGATGGCGTGGAAATCGCCGGTGAAATGCAGGTTGATCTGATCCATCGGCACCACCTGCGCATAACCGCCGCCGGCCGCGCCACCCTTCATCCCGAAACTGGGTCCCAGGCTGGGCTCTCGCAGGCAGATCGTGGCGCGCTTGCCGATGCGGTTCAGCGCGTCGCCGAGACCAACCGTCGTGGTGGTTTTGCCTTCGCCGGCCGGGGTCGGGTTGATGCCGGTGACCAGCACCAGCGCGCCATCCGTACGCGATTCGACGCTGGTGAGGAAATCCAGACCGATCTTCGCCTTGTAGTGGCCGTACGGCTCCACCGCGCTGGACGGGATTCCGAGCTTGTCGGCGATCTCCTGAATGGGACGCATTTTGGCGGCGCGGGCGATTTCCAGATCTGGATTCATGCTTGGGTAACCTCCTGTTTTATTTTTCTACCGAATCCGAGCCAGACCGGGGGGTTGGCCCAACCAACCCTGTCCTGACGGGTAAGATCGAACCAATGCCGCCAGTCCGAGACGGGACACGGTGCCTTCACTCCGTGGCATACCAGATTTCGCGAGAAATTCAACACGCCATAGAAAGTCCGAAATCGAAGCGTCCGAAGCCCTGGGGAGCCATCCTCGCAACGACCGAACACAGGTCCGCGCCGGACGGCCACAAAATACGGCGCACGAGCACGCAACTGCAACATCCCGGTGAAACCCGTACATGCAACCGAAAATCCCATCCACGCCGCGACTTTTTGGTGCTAGAAGCCGGGCATGAACATGCCGTTTGCCTTCCCCGATTGGGTGCCCTGGTGGGTGCCCATGGTGCTCCTCGTCCCCGCGCTGCTGTATGGGCTCGCGTTCCTGTTCATGCCGTTCAGCGTCCTGGGGGTCAAATCTCGCCTGGAGGTAATGGAAGCCAGGCTTGACGAGATCCAGCAAGAAATCCGCCACCTCGCGCTGCGATTGCCGGTCGGGCCGCGCGAGATGGACTTTGAGGACGTCTATGCCCCCCTCGCGCAGCAGACCAAGCGCCGCGACCCGTCCGTCAGTGATCGGCCGCCGATCCCGCCCGCCGCGCAGGACCTGTATGACGACAACGAGCCGTATGAACGGCCGGCCCCGCCGCCGCATATGCGCCCGATCCGGCGCCAGGAACCGGTGATCGTGCGCCCGGAACGGTCGGAGCCGAGGTTGGATTCGCGGCGGTAGGACCGCATGGCATTGGGTGCGGCTGAACCGCGTTGCGGCGCCGCGCGAGAAATTTCATCTCGATAAAGCTGGTTGCTGCCCGGCTGGAACGACGCACGTTGCAGGAACGCGGCGATGAAGAAGCCATTTAAACGGAGCCTGCCGCGTCGCCTATGAGACTGCGCAACAATGGGAACATGGAACGCGTCCCCCCTCTGTGCCGTCGGAGCGAGACGCTTTTCCCTAAGCGCCATCCAAGCACATTGGGACTATATTTTTGCACCAGGCGCATATTTACAGCAGAACATTGACGTTTTGTTAACTTTTTTTGGTACCATACTCAAAGCCAGGAGGAGATTCTCTTGGCTGATACCCTCGAACACATGCGGCGGAACGCGGCAGGGGACTGGACTATCAGAGATATATAGGGCGCGTCTGTCGCGTGAATGGCGTAAGCTGTCGGCCTCCGAAACGTGGATGGCGAGGGGTTTCTGGCGTTTGTCCCTGACCTGCCAGGCTGTATCTCGGACGGCGACACCTATGAGCAGGCAGCCCATAACGTAGCCGGGGCAATCGAGAGTTGGATCGAGGCGGCGGTGGAAATGGGCCGTCCGGTTCCCGCGCCCGAACTTCGCAGGGCCTTGGCATAGACTGGGTCCGAACCCGACCGCGCCCGGCATCTCACTTCTATTGAGCGTTGGCACTTGCCTTCGCCCGAGCCGGATCGGATCGTTGAACGCCGCGCCATAAATGCATCCAGGCCGGCATCCAGCAACGCGTTCGGATTGCGTGCTGCATCGTCGCGGCGCCTCTGCTACAATGGCCCGTAAGGAACGCGATCACGCTATCGCCACATTGAAGGCTCATCAAACCCAGCTCATGCAACTGGGTGTTCAGAGCCTGTACCTGTTCGGCTCGACCGCACGCGGCCAAGCGCGGGACGATTCCGATGTTGACCTGTTCTTTGACTACCAGGAAGGAAAATTCGGACTTTTCGACCTTATGGAGGTGCAGGAGCGCACCGCGCTGATTCTCGGCCGGCCGGCCGATGTGATGACGCGCGACAGCATCCATAAGATCCTGCGTCCTGGCATCGAGGCAACGGCGCTTCGCGTGTTCTGATGCCGCCCTCGTCTGTCCTCCCTTATTTGGCGGATATCATCGAGGCGATCGAACACATCCGTGAAAAAGCAGGCACGACGCCGCTTGAGGTGTTCAAGCGGGATTGGGAACAACAATGGATCGTTTAGCGTGGGATCGAGATCATATCTGAGGCCAGCCTGCGTTTATCTGAACCGATGAAAGCCCGGTATCCGGCCATTCCCTGGCGCAAGATTGCCAGCGTCGGGAACGTGTTACGGCACGAATACCGGCAGGTTTCTCCGCCCCTCCTGTGGGAGATCGTACAAGATCACCTGGCGCCGCTTGATGCGGCGTGCCGCACGGAATTTGCAAGGGAACAGATCGCTGGAACCGGCAAGGAATAGCGCCGGCGAACCCGGTACGCCGGGCTCTTCGCCGGTCAATCACGTCTTACTACCGCGCGTTGGCGCTCGCCTCCGACCGCGTCGCGCCTGACCGCTGCGCCAGCGCAGCCGCCATGAAATCGTCCAGGTCCCCGTCCAGCACCGCGTTCGGATTACCGGACTCGACGCTGGTCCGCAGGTCTTTCACCAACTGATACGGCGCCAACACATAGTTCCGGATCTGATGCCCCCAGCCGATATCGGTCTTGGCGTCTTCCTGAGCCGCCGTCACCGCTTCCCGCTTGCGCAACTCCGCCTCGTACATCCGCGCCCGCAGCATTTCCATCGCGTTGGCTCGGTTACGGTGCTGCGAGCGATCCGTCTGACAGGCAACGATAATGCCGGTGGGCAGATGCGTGATCCGGATCGCGCTGTCGGTCTTGTTAACATGCTGCCCGCCCGCACCGGATGCCCGGTAGGTATCCACTTTCAGGTCGGACGGATTGATGTCGATCTCGATCGAGTCATCCACGACAGGATAGACCCACACGCTGGCGAAGCTGGTCTGCCGCCGCGCATTGGCATCGAACGGACTGATACGCACCAGACGATGAACCCCGCCCTCGGTCTTCAGCCATCCGTATGCGTTGGGTCCGGTTACTTGCAGGGTCGCCGATTTGATGCCGGCCTGCTCGCCTTCACTCTCTTCCAGCAATTGCACTTTGTAGCCGTGCTTCTCCGCCCAGCGCATATACATGCGCATCAGCATCATCGCCCAGTCCTGAGCCTCGGTGCCGCCCGCGCCGGCATTCAATTCAATAAAGCAATCGTTGGCGTCGGCCTCACCGGACAGCAGGCTTTCGATCTCCCGCCGCTTGGCCTCATCAGCGGCCCCGCGCAACGACTTCATCGCCTCGGCGACCATCGCGGTGTCGCCGTCGGCTTCCGCCATTTCGATCAGTTCCAGCGCGTCAGAGACCTCGGTCTCCAGCGCCAGCACGCCTTCCATCGCCGAGGCGATCTGATTGCGTTCGCGCATGAGCTTTTGCGCGGCGGCAGCGTCGTTCCACAGCGCCGGGTCCTCGGCGCGGTTGTTCAGGTCGGCGAGGCGGCCTTCGGCGACATCCCAGTCAAAGATGCCTCCTCAGCAGCGCGACGGACTGCTTGATCTGTTCGTTAAGGGCGTCGGATTCGGCGGACATGGGTGGACTATGCTCTCTGGAAGGCCGGGATCAATACAGCCCGCCCATGCTGTTATCAACCCCGCCATGCACGATGGTGGGCGGTGCGGGCGATCCGTCGGCCGTCGCGGCACCGGAAAAAGCGCCGCCGATCGGGCCGGAGGCACCCGGGATCTGGCCGTCCTTGAACGCGTCGGTCACCGTGCCGGTTCCGGTGTCCCACGGCGCCATCGTCACGCCCGGCGGCACCGGGAAGGACAGGACGGGATGCCCGGCCAGGGCGATGGCCATGTAATCGTGCCAGATCGGGGCGGCCACAGCACCACCGGTCTGGTTGTTCCCCAACGATGCGGGATTGTCGAAGCCAACCCACACCACCGTCACCAGGTCGGGTGTAAATCCCGAGAACCAGGCATCCGCGAACTCCTGGCTGGTGCCGGTCTTGCCAGCGATCGGCCGGTTCAGGCCCTTCCCCGCCAGGGTGCCGGTGCCGCGTTGCACGACACCCTGCATCATGGTGATCAACTGAAACACACTGTCCGGATCGGCGATTTGCGCGCGCCCGTCGGCGACGGCCGGGGGCTTGGACGGATCGGAACACTCCGAACAATCCATGCCCGAGGTCCGCATCACGACATGGCCATCCGGATCCTGCACGCTGTCGATGAAGGTCGGCGTAACCTCCCTGCCCCCGGCCGCGATGGACGCATACGCCCCGGCTTCGCGCAGCACGGTGGTTTCGACCGCCCCCAATGCCGCCGGCAACACCCGTGGCATCGAATCCACCATGTGAAAGGCAATGGCATTATCCGCGATCGCCTGCATGCCGGTCTGCTGCGCCACCCGCAGGGTGACGAGGTTCATCGACTCCTCCAACGCCACCCGCAGGGACGTCGGCCCGCTGAAGGTGCCCTCGTAGTTGCCCGGCCGCCAGCGGCCTTCCGGCGTATCCACCACGATCGGTGCGTCCAGGAATTTCTGGCTCGGTGAGATGCCCTGCTCCAACGCCGTCAAATAGACCATCGGCTTGAAGCTGGACCCGGGTTGGCGATTCGCCTGGGTCACACGATTGAACTGGCTTTGCTCGTAGCTCCAGCCGCCAACCATCGCCAGCACGCGGCCGGATTGCGGATTGAGCGACACCAGCGCGCCCTGCACCAGGGGAATCTGCCGCAGTGTTGCTCGGTTTGCCGGCGGTGGCATGGGCGGCGGTGGGGGCGCCTTGCCCTTCACCGGCATCACCGGACCCGAAGGCGGCGCGGGTTGCACCGATGGCGGGTCGATCATCACCACGTCGCCCACCTGAACGATATCGCTCATACGTTTGGGGACCGGCCCCAACTTGCCGTCGCGCAGCGTCCGAGCCCAGTTTGTGTCCGGCAGGGCCAGGACAGCGGCCCGGCGTTCGGCTGCCGCGTTCAGCCATTCGACTTTCGCCTCGGAGTCCGAAACGCTCGCCACAATGGCCAGTTTCCAGGACGGCAGCATGCCGGATGGACGCGTCTGCTCGTTCAGTGCGGTGGGCCATTTCGTCTCAAAATCCGCCGGAGGGATGGCGACATGAGCCAACGCCCCGCGCCAGCCGCCCATCTTGCGGTCATAGGCCATCAGACCGTCACGCAGCGACGTCTCGGCGGCGATTTGCAGGGCCGGGTCCAGGCTAGTGCGAACCATCAGGCCCCCCTGAGTCGTGGTATCCTGGCCAAACCGGGCAATAAGCTGGCGACGCACTTCCTCGGTGAACCAATCCGCACCCGGGATCGGCGGCGGACGCCGGAATTCAGAGGGGATAACCGGCGCGGCTTTTGCCTCGGTGCCCTGGGCTTGCGTGATCGCGTGGTCTTCGACCAGCCGATCCAGAACGTAATCGCGGCGGGAGCGCGCAACGTCGGGATATTTGAACGGATTGTAATTGTTCGGCGCCTTGGGCAAGGCCGCGAGGAACGCGGCCTCGGCGACCGACAGTTTATCCAGCGGCTTGTTGAAATAGGTCTGCGCCGCCGCCGCCATACCATAGGAGCCAAGACCGAGATAGATCTCGTTCAGGTACAACTCCAGAATGCGGTCCTTGCTGAGGCTTTCCTCGATTCGCAGCGCCAGGATGGCTTCCCGCGCCTTGCGCGAGAACGACATCTGGTTGTCGAGCAGCATGTTCTTGGCGACCTGCTGGGTGATCGTGGACGCACCGATCGGACGGCGTCCCTGCCCCGCATGGGCGAGATTGAACAATGCCGCTCGGGCGATGGCCAGCGGATCGATCCCGCGATGGGTGTAGAAATTCTGGTCCTCGGCCGAGATGAAGGACCGCTTGACGATATCCGGGATCGCGCCGACCGGCACGAAAATCCGCCGTTCGGACGCGAGTTCCGCCAGCAGCCGCGAATCGCCGGCATAAATCCGGCTCATGACCGGCGGCTGATAGTTTCGCAAACCGTCAACATCGGGCAGGTCGGCACTGAAGTGCTCGTAAGCCATGTAGCCGCCCACCGCTCCGGCAACCCCACCCAGCAGCAAGATGCCCAAAACCGCACCGAACAGACCGCGAATCGCACGCACGACGACGTTGGCGCGCCGTTTCGGTGGTTTGGCACCTTGCGTTGGTTCGGGCGCCGCGGGCTTGCCGCGCCGGACGCGATCGGAGGGCGCCAGCGGATCGCCAGCGGTGAGGGGGCCTGTCATGGCGGCGATATGGGCGCTTTTGCCTAAAATCGCCAGCAACGAGATTGCTACAATCCGGGTTTAATTCACCACCGCCCTCGCAACGGGGATGCCCCTACTCAGCCCGCTTCGTCTGCTGACCCGGGCCGATTCAGATCCGCCATTTGAGCTGCACCGGTGAAAAAGGCGTCCACCGCCCGCTGCATCGCCTGCGCGACCAACCGACGATGATCAATTTTGCGCAATGCGGCCTCGTCCCTGGCGTTCGACATGAAACCCATCTCGACCAGGACACTGGGAATATCGGCCGCTTTCAGCACGACGAAACCGGCATGCCTGGCGGGGTTTTGCAGCATCGGCAAGCCCTGATCCAGGCTGCCTACCAGGTCGCGGGCGATCCGCACCGACCCCGCCCGGGTTTCTTGCCGCACAAGGCTGGCAAGAATGTGCGCGACTTCTGGCGAGGTTGACGGGATCGCATGCCCGCCAAAGCGGTCAGCGCTGTTTTCCGTGCGAGCCAGGGCAGCCGTTTGCGCGTCGGAGGCCGTCGGCGCCAAGGTATAGACCGAGGCGCCCCGCACTGAATGATCCGACAGTGCATCCGCGTGCATGGAGACGAATAGCGCCGCACCGTGATGTTGGGCGCGGGCTACACGCTCCTCCAACGGAATGAAGACGTCGCGGGTGCGGGTCAGTTCGACGCGATACCGTCCGGTGGCCAGCAGTTGGCGTTTCAGTTCCAGCGCGGTCGCCAGGGAAATATGTTTTTCGTAGGTGCCGGAAATACCGATCGCGCCCGGGTCCTTGCCGCCATGGCCAGGGTCCAGCATCACCAGCGGTACTGGCGGTCTGGCACCGCCGCCGGAGTCGGGCCGTTTCGGGACTGGTTTGGCCGCCCTGGCGCCGTGCCCCGTCGCTGCCATCAGGGACGCGGGCAACAGAAACGTGCCGAACACCGGCGCCGCCGACACGAACCGGCGCAGCAGCAAGCGACGCATGACGGGCGGAGACACATCCATGATTCCTCTTAACAGATTGGATACGGATTGACACCTTGTATGTTGATTCGGGCGGGTTCATGGCGCGCTGATACGATCTGCTTGCGGTCGGGCGCGGTTTGCGTCATGGTCGGACCACTCCGGCGATGTATCCGGGGATGGCGGGCCTCCGCGATCCCCTTGGTCTTCTCCGGCGGCGCGTGATCCCTTGATCGGCCTGGTCGGAGCCTGGCTGGCGAGTTTTGGGAAGGATCCGCCTCGCCGTGACCGCATCGCCGTCCGCGTCGCGCCCGCCATGTTGGATATGTGGCGCGCCGGGGTCTGATTGCCGCGGGATTCGTCCGCCGAGTGGTCAGCACGAGTGACGACTTTCACACGGGGCAGCGTTTCGACAAGGAACGCGCCATCCGAACGCCAGGGACTGATGAACCACGCCGCGCCATGCCCGTCCGATTTTGGACTTTCACCCCGCTCTTTGGGTGGCATCGCTGTCGCGTGTCCCGATCTCCATCGTTTTCCTGAACCTTCGGGCGGGCCCCTTCCCGCAAGCCTTGCAAGCCGGCTGATGACTGAGACCCGAAGAAGGTCCGGCATCGGCATTACGGCGGCCCACCGGAGTTCAGGACTCAATGACGAAGCGCATGCTGATCGATGCCACACACGCGGAAGAAACCCGCGTTGTGGTGCTGGACGGTACCAGACTTGAAGATTTCGACGTCGAGACTTCGACGAAGCGACAACTCAAAGGCAATATCTACCTCGCTAAGGTAGTCAGGGTCGAACCAAGCCTTCAGGCCGCGTTCGTCGAATATGGCGGCAATCGCCATGGGTTCCTGGCGTTCAGCGAAATCCATCCCGACTATTATCAGATTCCCGTCGCCGACCGGCAGCGGCTGATCGAGATGCAGGCTGAGGAAGCCCGCCGGGAAGACGAAGAAGAAGATCTGGAACTGGCGCTGAGCCAGGCATCCGATCAACCACAACCTGCACCCTTTATCGTTGAAGCAGTCGCGGAACCGGTGATTGCCGAGCCTGCCGCCGAGGCTTGGGCGTACGCCTCCAACCCGCCGCTGATTGCATCCGAACCCGTTACCTCCGTCGAAGCCGTGGCTCCGGTTGCCGTTTCTGACGACGCCGAGGCCTGGGCGAAGCCCGACATGCCGGCCCTGATCGCGGCCGCCGCCGCGCAACCGCTGGCGATTCAAAGCGAACGGATCGTCGCCGAAGCCGATTTCGACGAGTCCGAGACGTACGACCGCAACGAAGACCATATCGAAACGCTGCCTCCCCCGGAGACCGTCGGTGGTGGCGATCAGGAAAGCAGCGACGAGCAGCGCGAACGCCGCACGCCGCGCTTCATGCGCAACTACAAGATCCAGGAAGTCATCCGCCGCCGGCAGATCCTGCTGATCCAGGTGGTTAAAGAAGAACGCGGCACCAAGGGCGCTGCGCTGACGACCTATCTGTCGCTGGCCGGACGCTTCGGCGTTCTGATGCCCAACTCCCCCAGGGGCGGCGGCATTTCGCGAAAGATCACATCCGCGACCGATCGCCGCCGCCTGAAAGAGGTGATGTCCGAGCTCGATATCCCGCGCGGCATGGGCATGATCGTCCGCACCGCCGGGGCCAACCGGCCGAAGCCGGAGATCAAGCGCGACTGCGAATATCTGCTGCGGCTGTGGGACGACATCCGCGAGCACACCATGAAGTCGGTGGCGCCCGCGTTGATCTACGAAGAGGCCAGCCTGATCAAGCGCTCGATCCGCGACGTATATTCGCGCGACATCGACGAAATCCTGGTGGACGGCGAGGAAGGCTGGCGCGCGGCGCACGATTTCATGCGCATGCTGATGCCGTCTCACGCCAAGAAGGTGCAGCTCTGGCGCGATGGCGGTCAGCCGCTGTTCGCCCGCAACCAGGTGGAGGCACAGCTCGACGCCATGCTGCTGCCGACCGTGCAGTTGCGGTCCGGCGGCTATCTGGTGATCAACCAGGCCGAGGCGCTGGTCGCGATCGACGTCAACTCCGGGCGTTCCACGCGGGAACGCAATATTGAAGAGACCGCGCTGCGGACGAACCTGGAGGCGGCCGATGAGGTCGCCCGCCAGTTGCGGCTGCGTGATCTCGCCGGTCTGATCGTCATCGACTTCATCGACATGGAGTCCAAGCGTCACAACGCGATGGTCGAGCGGCGCATCAAGGACGCGCTGAAGAACGACCGCGCCCGTATCCAGGTCGGCCATATCAGCCATTTCGGCCTGCTGGAAATGAGCCGGCAACGTCTGCGTCCGTCGCTGGCGGAAACCAGTTTCATCGCCTGCCCGCATTGCGGCGGCACCGGCCATGTTCGCAGCACGGAAAACGCGGCGATCCATGTGCTGCGCGGGATCGAGGACGAGGGCGGCAAGCGCCGTTCGGCCGAGATCATCGTCTATGCCAACACCGCGGTCGCGCTATACCTGCTGAACCACAAGCGGGAACGGCTGCAGGAGATCGAAGCCCGTTACGCGATGAAGGTCATCATCGCCGCCGACGACGCCCAGATCGCGCCGCAGTTCCGCATCGAAAAGGTGCGGACCCGCTCGCCCGATGAAATGCCCGTCGTGGTAACGGCCGAACGATCGTTCATGCCGCCGCCGCCGATGGACGATGAGGACGAAGAGGAGGAGGAGGCTGAAGTGGCCTCCCCCCGCCCCGCTGCCGCCCGTTCCGATGACGAAGATGTTGAGACGGTTGGTGGCGAAGGCGACGAAGATACCGCCGAAGACCGTGCCGCGGACGCCGCCGCCGGCGGTGGTGACGAAGCCGAACGGCAGCGCAAACGCCGTCGCCGCCGCCGTCGTGGCGGCCGCCGGGATGAACCGCAGGCGGGCACGACCGGTGAGACAACGGGCGAGTCGGCCGAGGGCGACGAGACCGTTGTGGTCGAGGCCGGCGAGATTGTTGCAGTTGAGATCTCTGAGAACGCAGGCGAAACCACCGGCGAAACCGCTGGCGACGAGGCGTCCGAAAACGGCGAAGCGCCCGGAGCATCCGATGACGATCCCCGGAATCGCCGCCGCGGTCGCCGCGGTGGACGCCGCCGCCGTCGGGAAAACGAGGGTGAATTGTCACCGTTCGCCGTGCCGGGTGCGGATCAGCCCGAGTTGGTGCCGATCTATGCCGGCCCGACCCCGGCCGACCCGTTCGGTGGCCGCGCGTTCGACATTTTCGACGTGATGGATCAGGCGGAACGCGCGGCTGAAGCCATGCCTATGGCCCGGTCGGCGCCGGTAGCTGTCAGCACTCCGGAAGCGGAACCCGTCACCGCGGAAGCGGTCCGCCCGGGTTCTGTGAGCGAAGACGCCGTCAGACCCGAAGCTGTCAGCTCGGAAGCTGTCAGTGCGGAAGCGGAAGCAGAACCTGGCAATACAGAAACTGTCAGCACGGGAACTGTTCACGCGGAAGCGGAAGCTGACAGTGCGGAACCGGCGGCCGAACGCGAGCCAGTCCCCGCACCAGAACCTGAAGCAGTCGCCGCGCCTTCTATCGAGGACGCAGCGCCGGCAATCACGACCGTTGAACCAGAACCGGCCGTTATCGCCCAACCGGACATCGAAATCGTTAACTCGTCGGCCCCGGAGCCCGCGGGTGAGATTTTGATCGCCACGACAGAGACGGTGACGACTGAAGCATCGGAGCCGGCCAACGAGACGACCGCCTCGGTCACCGTTTCGAACGCTCCGACGTCCGAACCCGTCGTCAAGCCGGTCTTGATCGGCGCTGACGCCGAGCCGCCAGCGGAAAAAAAGCGAGGCTGGTGGCGCCGGTAGTCTCGTCTCATATCAGTTCACCAGCGGCGATATACCGCTGGTGAACTGAAACCGTCTCAGACAACGCGGGAGGGGCTATTCCACTTCCATAATGGCTCGGCTTGTCCGGGCCACCCGTGACTCGACAGTACTGCGATTGGTGGCCCGGAAAAGCCGGGCCATGACGGATCGGACCATGTCGGATCGGGCCATGTCGGATGAAGGCGGAGCGTAAGCCTCAATCGCCGCTGGTATTAGACCGCATTACAAGCTTTGCGCTAAAGCCCTTGGGCAGTAGCCGATTCAATTGCAGCCTGAATCAGTTTCGTTCCGGTCGCTCGGTCCCGCGCCGCCAGCGCCTGTCGGGCCGCCGTGATTTGCCCAATCAACGGATTGTCGCTTGGATTATTCGTCTGACCCAGCGGCACGGAGCGATCAAGCATCCGCGTCTGTGCCATCTCCAATGCCTCTTGCGCCTCTCCAACACGCCCCGCGGCCAAGGCGGTTTGCGCGGCCCGCAGGTAATCCGAGGGCCGAGCGCCTTCTGGCACTGCGGGCGAGGGCAGTGGCGGCAGCGGGTGGGAATCCAAATCCGCAGCCTTCGCAACCGGTTGGGCCGAAATGACCGCGGCGAAAACCGAAAGTCGAATCGCGGTGAGAATCAGTGAACGCATCAAACGACCTCCTCAAGACGGTGATATCGTTATCCCGCTCAGGCGGTTTTGTCGCTACCCCTGTCCGGTGCCGCATTGATCTCCGTTAAGGTAGCCGCCTAAATAGTGCACAGGCGGCCATCGCCGCCGTCAACGCCAGCGGCGATGGAACCACAGATATTGGCCCGGGTTCTCTCGTACCCATCCCTCGATCACGGTGGTGATCATCTGGGTTGTCGCGGGAACATCGACCTGTCCGTCGGCATCCCGGGGCAGTTCGTAGGGTCCGAAACCCTCAATACGAAACCGATGCTCCGGCAAGCGAATGACCCGAACCCCGACGACCGGACAGTCGAAACGCCGCGCCAGCCGCGCCACCGAGGGATTGGCTTTACAGCGGCGGCCGAAGAACGTGACATCGACTCCGCGGGAGAAATGCTGGTCCACGACCATACCCAAATGCTCACCCGCCGACAGCGAAGCCGCCATTTCCAGGGCCGCCTGGGCTCGGGTTCGGATCATCCGCCCCATCAGCGGGGCCCGAATGCGAATGATCTCTTTCGCCACGGCTTTGTTGTTCGGCATGCGATAGACAACGGCGGAGGGAAGGCCGTGCGCCGAAGCAGCGATGGCGGGCAGTTCCCAGTTCGCCAGATGGGCGGAAAAGCACAAAGCGGGTTTGCCGTCGGTTCGCAGCCTGTCGAACAAAGGTATGCTGTCGGTTTGAATCCGGCCAGCATTGGGATGGGCTTCGTCGAAGTCCCAGATCCGAGCCATATGCACGTATTCGCCCGCGACGCGGCCCAGGTTTTCCCAGGCGTCGGCTAACGTGGCCTCGATCCAGGCCGCGTCCTTGTCGGGGAACGCGGCGCGCAGATTGTCCTGGCCAATACGGTGTGTCGGCAACCACGGGCCGATCCGGCGGGCCACGCCGCCGACGAAGTCAGACGCCTTGTCCGGGTTCGCTCGCCGCAGCAGCCTGATCGACCATTTGACCAGACGGCCGAGGATGCGTTCCCCGTAGACGTTCAGTTGGCGGCGCATGGGGGTCAGAGTTCGACGATGATCTTGCCGAACACATCCCTGGTTTCCAGGCGGTCCACCCCGGCGCGGAAATCCTGCAGGCCGTAGACGGTGTCGATCACGGGTCGGACGCCGGCGGCGATCCGATCCAGCGCGCGGGCGATCGCGGACATCGGTGAACCGAACGAGCCGGTGATGCGATACTGCTGCTGAAACAACTGCATCAGGTTGATGCTGGCGCTGGGTCCCGACGTCGCGCCACAGGTGACCAACCGGCCGCCGCGCTTCATGGACAGCAACGAGCCGTTCCAGGTGTCAGCGCCGGTGTGTTCGAACACGACATCGACGCCCTTCTTCTTCGTCAGTTTGCGAACCACGCCCTCAAACCGGTCTTCCCGGTAGTTGATGACATGGTCGGCACCGAGCGCCTTGGCTTTTTCCATTTTGTCGGCGGACCCGACGGTGGTGATCACGGTGCAGCCTATGGATTTGGCGATGCGGATGGCGATGCTGCCGATGCCGGAGCCGCCGGCATGAACCAGGACGGTTTCGCCGGGTTCCAGATGGGCGTTGTCGAACAGCATGTGTTCGACCGTGCCGTACGCGACGGAAACGCAGGCGGCGTCCTGCATGGTGACGCCGTCGGGGATTTTCACCAGCAACCGGGCGGGATGGTTGGTCAGGTCCTGGGCGAAGCCATCGACATGGAAGCCGCGGACGCCGGCGACGTTCTCACACAGGTTGTCCCGGCCGCGCAGGCAGGCGGCGCAGGTGCCGCAGGTCAGGGCGGAATAAGGAACGACGCGATCGCCTGGCTTGACGTTGGTGACGTTGGCACCGACCGAGACAACCTCGCACGACGCTTCGGCGCCGACGGTCAGCGGGTAGAGGCGCTTGGCGAACGCCATGCCGCGGAATCCCCAGACGTCGATGTGGTTCAGGCCCACCGCGCGAACGCGGATCTGGGCTTCGTCGGGGCCAGGGGCGGTGGGGGCGTCACG
Source organism: uncultured Rhodopila sp. (assembly GCA_903932145.1). GTDB lineage: Bacteria > Pseudomonadota > Alphaproteobacteria > Acetobacterales > Acetobacteraceae > Rhodopila. The sequence continues at coordinate 118,943 of CAIZFE010000051.1, forward strand.
CTCCATCAACGCGACCTGGCGGTCGGCGAGAAGTTGGAGCGCGCGGATCATGGGCATCGTGTGCAGGTCCTGAGAGTTGCGTGCGATGCCCAGTAAGGAGGGTTGGGGCGGAGGGCAAGACCCGTAAGCCCGACGCATTATTTTTGCGTGGCCATTATTTTTGCGCAGGTCGACCCGGCGTTAACCGGTTGTTTAGGTATTCACCCTAAAACGAAGAAGCCGGCCGGGAATAGGCCCGGCCGGCGCTTACGAGGAGATTGAGATGCGCAAACGTCTCACGCTCTTGCTGAGGATAGTGGTGAAGATTGATGTCGAAGTCAAGCTAACCGTCGTTCGAAAGTAAGAAGTTGGCTGACCCTAAGACGGGTCAGCCGCTTACTCGAGAGGCTATGCGGACATGCCGGTTCCGACCGCGCCGATACCGGTAAACACGGTTTCGATCCGGTCGCCCGGGTTGATGGGGAATTGCCGGGTAAACGACCCGGTCATCACGATCTCCCCGGCCTTTAGTCCACGTCCAAAGGCGCTCAGTTTACCGGCCAACCAGACAATAGAATGCAGTGGATTGCCGAGAACCGCATCGCCCGTGCCGGTGCCGACCTGCCGGCCGTTGACGGAAACACGCGCCTCGATCGTCGCAAGGTCGGCGGGCAATGCCACCGGCGCGCCCAGGATCACCGTCTTTTGCTGCGCATTGTCCGCCAGCGCGAGGGCGATCTGTTCGGTGAACGGCCCGCGTGTCTCGATGATTTCCAGCGCCGGATACACCACGTCGATCGCGGCGCGGGCTTCGTCCAGACTGACCGGTCCGGACAGATCGGCACGCAGTCGCATGCACAGTTCGTTCTCGAAACCCGGAGCGATCAGGTCCCCCGCCGCGAAAACATGGCCGGACGGTTGACTGTCCAGCACGCAGCCGAAGACGGGTTCGTGGAAGCCGAATTGCTGCTGGATCGCCGGGGCGGTGAGGCCGACCTTCCAGCCGATCTGGCGTTCTCCGGCGGCGCGGCGGCGTTCGATCAGACCGAGTTGGACGGCATAGGCCTGATCGATCGTCAGCTTGCCGTAGTACTCGGGTGGAAAATAGACGCCCTTTTGGCGTGCATTCCAGAAGGCCTCGATCAGGTCGTTGTCGGTCATTCGTTTTCCCCCTTAGCGGCGCTTGTCAGCTTTTGGCCGGTCGCCTACCGTCCGCGCAGTGTTTCGTCAGGGAGAAGCGTCGTCATGAAAATCCTCGTTGTCCAGGGGGCCGGCATGAATATGCGCGGCAAAACGCAAACCGAGATTTTCGGCAAGATGACGCTGGACCAGTATAACGAGCATATCGTTCAGTATGCCGCCGAACTGGATATCGAGGTGGAGATCTTCCACTCGAACATCGAAGGCGAGGCCATCAACCGGTTGTATACCGCGAATGAGCAGGGTTTCGATGGCGCGCTGATCAATCCGGCCGGTTTCTCGCGCGGGTATCCGGCGTTCACGGCGGCCATCAGCCAGATCACGTTCCCGGTTATCGAGGTGCATATCTCCAACCCTGTGCGGCGCGGACCGGTGTCGGATACTGCAACGGTCAGTCTGGGAATGGTCACGGGCTTCGGCGTGCTGGGGTATTACCTGGCGTTGCGCGGACTGCGCGACCGGCCGCGATAGCCGCCCGATGCGCCTCGGTTGTTCGGCGGCGCACAGTCCGATCCCGCCGATCCGGCGCGGGGCTATCACGACTACCTCGACTTCCTGCTGGAAGCCGAGGCGCTGGGGTATCACGGCTGCTTCCTGACCGAACACCACTTCACCGGTTGGGGTCAGGTGTCCGCTCCCCTTCATATGCTGTCGTGGCTGGCCGCCCGGACGACCACCTTGCGGCTGGGCACCGCCGTCATGGTGCTGGCCTGGCACAATCCGATGCTGCTCGCCGAACAGGCGGCGACGGTGGACGTATTGTCGGGCGGCCGGCTGGACCTGGGGATCGGCCGAGGCTACCGCCACAACGAATTTCACGGCTTCGCAATGGATGCCGGTGAAGCCGAGGCTCGGTTTGCCGAATCCCTGGATGTCATGACGCGCGCATGGACATCTCGAGATCGCTTTTCGCACCACGGGCAGTTTTGGAATTTCGATGATGTGGTGCTGGAGCCTCCGCCCTTGCAAACGCCGCATCCTTCGCTGTGGGTCAGTGCGGGGCGCGATGCATCCATCCGAGCGGCGGCGGAACGGGGGCTGCGGTTGTTACTGGACCAGTTCACGCCGGTTGAAACGATCGCCCGCCGGATCGGCATTTATCGAGATGCCGCCGGGGATCGGTTCGATCCGTCGATGATCGCCGTCGCCCGAGATGTCTATATCGGCGAAACTGCTGGCGAGATCGAGAACGCCTTCTGCCGCCGCGCCGTGGGTCACCAACGGATGATCGACGCTGCGCGCACTCCGGGGGCGGAAACGGGGTCCCATATCCTCGCCTGGGCCGATCGGCCGGAGGCTCGAACTGACGCGGCGTTGTTCGGCACGGAGGCGCTAGTCGCTGCAAAATTACAGGATTTGGAAGCGGCGGGGGTTCAATACGTGCTGTGCAATATCCTTGGGCATCACCGGCCAACACTTCGAAAAATCATTGCCAACTGAGGAAATAAGGACAGGGGCGGGCGTCCCTCCCCCTGTCTGTCTCCGGCTATTTGTTAGGCTGTGGCTTAACATTCGGCGGTGGCATCTGGTTCCAGGTATTGGACCGGATCTTCCAAGTTGATCCGTCTAGAACATCGACCGCAAGGTACGTGCCGGTAACGTGGGTGCTCGCGCCTCCATTCTGACCAGGGAAATCAAGGGCGTAAGTGCCGCTAGCGAGTATGATCTTTGGGTCCAACATTGTGGCTTCAGAGACCGTAGTCTTGAAATTCTCAGGCTTCGGTCCCGCCACCATTCGGTCAAACAGCTTGCGAATGTTGGCTTCGCCGATGATCGGTTCGCTGACCCCATGCGGAAGCACGCTGCCGCCCTTGACAAAGAGTGCGGCCCAAGCGGCGGCGTCACCTTTATCGGATGCCGCAACCCACTTCTGATTGATTTGGTTGACGACGGACATGGCATCGTCAGCCGCAATGGCGGGACCGGTGAGCGCTAATGCTAGCGCAAGGGCTGTCAGAGTTGTTTTCATAGTTTTCCTCCTCCCTTTTATTTTGCGGGCGGACGATGAACTTGAGGTAATTTTTCGTCAACGGTAAAGCCGGGGATTCACGGCACCGTTACGAGCCCCCCTTAGACCGGCGCGCGACCCTCTGCTCGGCCGTTATCGAGCTTGCCGACGCCCTGTGAGACATGCTCGAACGTGGCGGATGCATCGACTAATACTGATCATGAGCGTTAGGTTTGGCCGTCGAAATTCACCACTCTCTGGCTTCCTGCCTACCAAACTTCGGCCGATGCAATTCGACTGGCGGTTTGCCATAATTAAATCCGCGACAAGATCCCTCTCCGCGGACCCAATACATAGCTCATCTGTACCAGGATAATAAACCCGATGCTCCAATACGTGCTGACGAAGCAAGCGCCGCACCAAACGCGTATAGGGCCTGAGCGATCACGATACGATTTAACACCGAGCGATCGATGACCGCGGAAACGTCCGGCTCCATCAGACCGGCGCGCATCGCGTAGCGCCAACTTGCGAACAGGATCGCCCCGAAGGCGAAAATGTTCATCCAGTACAGCAACAACGCCGTCCGCAGCGTGATAAACTCCGCCATCAGCGACGTGGAGAACGGCATCAGGGAAATCGTGAACAGAAACACCAGGTGAATCCAGGTCAGGTTCCTGCGGCATTTGGAGCAATTGCCACCAAGGGAGCGGGAGATTTGGCAGTTGTCTATTTTTCAGATGCATTACCCCGCTCCGAGGAGAAAAAAGTGGCCACGCAAATGTTGCGTCCATCTCCATGAAGCGACGTAACCGCCGACGTGGCGTCCTACGATTTCATCATTGCGAACCTTCCATTCTGGTGACCGACTTTCGGGGTCAAGGCCGATTTCATCGCTTTCGTCATAAACAACTGACACGTAGCTTGGTGGCGTGGTCACCAGACCGATGGATACGTCTCGCGTTTCGAGGATTGCAAAAACCGGCGTCTTTGCCGTTGACAAGGACCTTGCTTCCGCCTCGAAGCGCGCGTGGTTCTCCATTACGTACCAGTAATACGGGCTGAAGATACCGACGTAGTGGTGTGAGCCCACTAGCAGCGGGATCGTCGCCGCTGCCCAGGCCAAAGAGAGTGCCCGTCGAAATCGTCGCCTGATGAGCGCCACACATGCACCAATCGCGAGAACGGCACCGAAGCCAAGCACCGCGAGCGCGACGAACGGAAACCATAGGTCCAGTGTCAATCGAACTCCAAAGCCGCCGGCTAGCGGCGGCCGAATCGGCATGAAATTCAATGCCCCCATCCAGCCTACGAGGGTGATGGCGAGCAGTGTTGCCCAGAGCAGGGGCCGCCATGAATAATTGTCTAGCTTTCCCAATAGCGAATCCCCTGGTTTGCAGCGGCCAATACTCTCTCACTATGTGCAAATTCTCTCGTTTGTCATGCGCCAAACGCTTCCACGGAGGAACATTACACAATGTTGTTTGCCATTAATCAGGTTCTCCCGGAGGTGATATGAAATTGGTAAGCCATTGGCTGCCATTGAAAATATGGCCCTGAGCAGTTCCCCATGTGGCAATTGCTCCATAATGCCGGGTTCCTGTCGCTGCGGGCGAAGTGGCTCAACTGCATCTGCTGGCCGACCCAGAAAATTCCTAGCGTCAGGAAGCTCATCAGATACACCACCAGCCTTGGGGCGAGTTCGCGCAACGCCTCCAGCAGCGCCTGATCGGTTTCGATGGCGTGCCCCGCCGGCACCTTCAAATCCAGCACCAGCAGCGTCATCGCCACGGCGAACAGGCCGTCGCTCAGGGCGGCCAGGCGCTCCACGCTGTGGCCTGCCAATGCGTTATACCGCGTCCCCATCGCCCATCTCCTGCTTTCCGCTCTTGAGCAAACCGTCAGACCGGCCGATGATCACCCCAGAACGCCCCGGAAGGAACCAACGAATGCCTGAAAGCCCCGCCGACAAGGCAATGTTCGCCGCCAGCCAGACCCGTTTGCCATTGAACGGCATCACGGTGCTGGACCTGACCCTCGCCCGCGCGGGACCCACGGCGGTGCGCCATTTCGCCGACTGGGGCGCCAATGTGATCCGGATCGAGCCACCCGCCAACGATGGTGAGGATGTCGCCGGCCGCCGCCACGGCTTCGATTTCCAGAATCTGCACCGCAACAAACGCGCCGTGACCCTGAACCTGAAGACCAAGGAAGGGCACGAGGCGTTCATGCGCCTGGCACTTAAAGCTGACGTGGTTTTGGAGAACATGCGGGCGAACGTGAAGCACCGCCTCAAGGTGTCCTATGAGGACGTGAAGGCGATCAACCCGCGCATCGTCTATGGCAGCATCTCGGGCTTTGGCCAGGACGGGCCGTACGGCCCCCGCGCCGGCGTCGATCAGATCGCGCAGGGCATGGGCGGCCTGATGTCGATCACCGGCGAACCCGGCCGTGGCCCGATGCGGGTCGGCATCCCGATCGACGACCTGACCGCCGGCAACCTGCTGGCCCTCGGCTGCATGATGGCGCTGTTCGACCGCGAGCGCACCGGGGTCGGCCGCTGGGTCACCACGTCGCTGCTGGAAGCGCAGATCTTCATGCTCGATTTCCAGGCCAGCCGCTGGCTGATGGAGCAGGAAGTCGCGGGTCAGGCCGGCAACGATCACCCGACGGGCATCCCGACCGGCGTGTTCCCGACCAGCGACGGCCACATCAACATCGCCGCAAGTTCGTCGCGCGTGTTTTCGCGGTTCTGCGAGGCGATCGACCGCAAGGATTGGCTGGAGCGGGACGACTGGAAGACCCAAGTCGGCCGCAGCAAGGACCGCAAGGCGATCAACGCGGCGATCGGCGAAATCACCAAGACCATGCCGGCCAATCACTGGATTGAGCTGTTCGAGGCCAACGGCATTCCCTGCGGCCCGATCTATTCGATCGACCAGGTTTTTGCGGATCCGCAGGTGAAACATCTGGGGATGGCGACGCCCATGACAAGCCCGTATGTGGGTGAGGCGGAGGTCGTTGCTTCGGCAATGAACATCTCCGGATTTTCCAAGGCGATCCGGCTGCACACGCCGGACCCCGGGGAACACAGCGACGAAATTTTGAAAAGTGTCGGATACTCCGATGCCGAACTCGATGACATGCGCCAAAAGGGAGTTATCTGAATGTTGCCGGATCACGCTGAGACACGGGCCTTTGCGAGCGGAAAAATGTTGGCGGCGAAGGATGACGGGGTCGGCCTGGTCACCTTCAACCAGCCGGAAAAACGCAACGCCATTTCGATGGAGATGTGGACCGGGCTTGGCAATATCCTCGACGAATTTTCCGAGGACAGCAGCGTCAGCGTTGTCATCCTGACCGGTGCCGGCAACAAGGCGTTCGTTTCTGGCGCGGATATCAGCCAGTTCGAGAAGAACCGCAACAGCGCCGATGCTCAGGCGGCATACGACGCGGCGAACGCGATCGGCCGCAACAAGCTGATCAACTTCAAGAAGCCGGTGATCGCTCGGATTCGCGGCTTCTGCATGGGCGGCGGGCTGGCGATCGCGATGGCGACCGACATTCGGATCGCTGCGTCGGACAGCCAGTTCGGCATTCCGGCGGCCCGGTTGTCGATCGCTTACGCACCGGACGCGGTGAGGCGGTTGATCGATCTCGTCGGGCCGGCGCATGCGCGGATGATCCTTTACACCGCCAAGCGTATCGATGCGGCGGAAGCAGAGCGGATCGGGTTGATCAACCGGATGACGACGGAAGAAGGTCTGAATGATGTGGTGCTGGATATCGCCCGCAGCATCGCAGACAACGCTCCGCTGTCCGTTGCGGCATCGAAGTTGACGATCAACGAGATGCTGAAGGACGAGCACGACCGCGACAACCGCGCCATCCAGCGCGCCATCGAAACCTGTTTCGATAGCGCCGACTTCAAGGAAGGCCGCACGGCGTTCATGGAAAAGCGGGCGCCGAAGTTTATCGGGGCCTGATACAACAAATATTGCCGGGACAGCGGCAAACGCCGTCCCGGCGATGAAGTATTGCCGCACATCCTCGCAACCCGGGAACTTCCCGCAATTGCGCTTGCGACGACCCAAGAACGATGCGACCCTGACACCGATACTTCCGCGGTCCGGGTTCCGGCCGGCTCGTCACGATAAGGGAATTTGCGATGCGTACACCGATCCTGGCCGCGGTCCTCGGCGGGCTGGGCCTTGCCGCTGGCGGAGGCTATTACGGGCTGGAAATCTATCCCGAGCAGCAGTTTCGCGCCGCCCTCGATCAGTCGATCGCCAGGCTGCCTCCAGGTGTGACCGTGACCTATGCCACCGCGCATTATTCGGTCCTGTCGCATCTGGCCACCGTCACCGGGATAAGACTCCATGCGGCGCGCGCTGACGCGGCGCCTCAGCCCGTCGATGCCGTCATCGATTCCATGGAAGTATCGAATCCCAATCTGAGCTTTTCGCAAACCTGGGCGAACGCGCAGGCCAACCCGAGCAGTTGGGGCGATGATACGGCGCTACCGATCGCCGATACCATCGTAATCACAGGCGTATCCATTCACGCCGCCACGATGGATATGACGCAGGCATCGTTCACCGTCGATAAAGCGCGCCTGTATCCCCGGGCGCTGCTGCATGAGGGAATGCCGACATTCGCCGCGTTCCAGGCAGCGGCAATCCCGAAATCACAACCGCCAACACTCGCGGATCTACAACCCTTGCTGCGGTTGGAGGCGGCGGGGATGTTGGGAATCGGCTATGACAACTACGACGCCGAAGGCCTCAGCCTGTCGGTGAATACACCTGATGTGGACCTGACCTATGAGGTTCGCAAAATGGCTGGAACCGGTTTCGACCGCGGTATCATGCGGGGCGCCACCATCGAAGGTTTGACGACAAAAAGCAGCCAGTTCGGTGCCTTCACGCTCGATCGTATGGTCATGGGCGCATTCGACATCCGTGATCCGGCGACCCGCCTTATCAATGGCGAAACGCTGTCCGTGTCGATGCTGGACGGCATCAAAATCGGCCGGGTGGACTACGACGGCATCACAGCGCAGGCCCCGGGCAAACCAGCCATGCACGCCGGTGGCATGTCGATCGGCCCGATGGCGTTTGCCCAAGGCGTGCCGGTTTCCGCCGCGATCGCCTTCCGGGATTTCCGCATCGAGGCATCGCAATTGCCGGACGCCAGAAGCCAGGACGGCTTCAGCAAGCTGGGCCTGGAACACGCCACGATCAGCTTCGCTCTGGCCTACGACTGGGATGTCGCCGGCAAACGCGCGCGCATACATGATACCAATCTTAAGGTTGACGAACTTGGCACGCTGTCGCTGTCGGCCGATCTGACCAACCTGGGCGCCAATACAAACGTGTTGTCGCTGGCGCAGGCGCGGCTCGCCCATGCCCGGTTGCGCCTTGAGGATGCGTCCCTCGCCGATCGGCTGTTGCGGCTCGGCGCCGCGATGGCGGGTATCGATGTGGAAGCCTTTCGGCAGCAAATAACCGCACTGATGCAGCAACCTGATGCCGGTCCGGAGTTGAGTGCGGCTCAACTGGCGATCGGGACGTTCATCACCGAGCCGCATACGCTGACGGTGGAACTGGCACCGCCGGCACCGGTCCCGGTGATGCTGCTCGCGGGCGCGGCGGGATCACCCGCCAGGGTGGCGGCGATGCTCGGCCTGAAGGTTACGGCCAACGCGCCGTGAGACGGGCATCGCGGCACTGACCTCCGCTACGGACAGAGGTCAGTGCCGCCGCGGCCGAAGCAGCCGGTCGAGGAACGTTTACGTCAAACAGGATGTTCGACACGCTGCCTCTGTGCATGTGCGTAAACGGCCAGCACATCCGCTAACGGCGTGCGGAGTCCAAGATTTTCGATGACCTGGTCGGCGGTCTCGCCGGCATCCATGTTGTCCAAGATGGTTTCCGGTGGCACGCGCGGGTCGTCGCGCAACGCTGGCTGACCGGACAGAACTCCCGGGCGCGCACACACTAATCTTAGTTTCCCTCTTTCCATTACTTTTAGAGCATTGAATTTTAGGAATAATGGCGCCTGAGGCGGGTGCATCACTGGCTGGCCGAACGGGTGCATGCGCATGTCTTTCTCTGCATGCTGGCCTATTACGTCGAATGGCACATGCGCAGGGTCTGGCGCCGATGCTGTTCGACGAGCCTGACAAGGAAGCCGCCGAAGCCCCGGCGCAAGAGCGTGGTCGCCAAGGCGCAGCGTTCACAAACCGCTGTCACCAAGCAGACCACAGGGGTGACTGGGGACGGACTGCCGGTGCATAGCTTCCGCACGCTGCTGACCGACCTGGCAACCGTGGCCCGCAAATCCATAGTCACCGCGATCACCCCGCTCTTCCCGATCACCGTGCTGACCGAACTTACCCCGATCCAGAGGAAGGCATTCAATCTGCAGGGGGTCAAATGTAGCCGGTAGTGCGGGCCCGTATAGATGAATTATATAGACATTTCCGTAATTTGCGATTCCCTTAACAGGGAACTTAGGCCTACAGCACCCCGTCGCCCTTAAGCCCCTCCACCTCCGCGGGGGACATTCCCAGCCATTCGGTCAATACGTCCGCGGTGTGCTGGCCGAGGATCGGAGACGCCTTCACCCCGGGCGGCTTACCGTTCACCCGCACCGGCCAGGCTGGCATCTTGAAGCCGCCATGCGTCGGGTGCTGCATCGTCTGCATGGCGCCGCGCGCCTCCAGGCTGGGATCGTTCTGGAGTTCCATGGTGTCCAGAACCGGACCGGCCGGGATTCCTGCCCCGCCGACCAACTCCATCGCTTCATACTTGGTGCGAGTCTGTGTCCAAGCTCGGATGATCGGGTCCAGTTCGGCGTCGTTCTTCACCCGCAGCGTCGGCGTGGCGAAGCGCGGGTCGTCGATCAGGTCCTCGCGCCCCATGACCTTACACAGCCGCGACCAGTGTTCCGGATTGCCCCGGCTGGTCATGATCCACACGTAATCGTTCAGGCCTCCCGGAGCGCAGGGATACAGGCCGGAGGGGCCATTGGTGCCGCCGCCGGAGCGGGTGCCGTCACGCTCCACCGCCTTGCCGAATTTCGCCTGGGTCGAGAAGTTGGTGCGCATGTAGTGCAGCATGGCGTCCTGCATGGCGACCTGAAGCCGGCAGCCCTCGCCGGTTTTGTCGCGCTTTCGTAATGCACCCAGGATGGTGACGGCCATTGTCATGCCGGTGCCGGTATCGCCCAATGAAATACCGGGCTTCACCGGCTGGCGGCCGCGTTCCCCGGTCACGCTGATGGTGCCCCCGGTCGCCTGCGCGATCATGTCGAAGGCGAGGTTTTTCTCGTACGGGCTGCCGGTGCCGAAGCCTTTGATCTGGCAATAGATGATGCCGGGATTGAGTGCTTTGACGTCGTCGTAGCCCAGTCCCAGGCGCTCGATCGTGCCGGGGGCCATGTTTTCCACGCAGACATCCGCCTTGCGCAGCAGGTCTTTGACCAATTCCAGCCCGCGCGGCGATTTCAGGTTGACCGTGATCGACTTCTTGTTCGCGTTGAACATGTGAAAGTAATACGGATCGTCATCCGGCTGGCCGGGGCGCAGGCGGCGGCCGGGATCGCCGACTTTGGGATTCTCGATTTTCACCACTTCGGCACCGAGCCAGGCGAGAGCTTCCGTGCAGGAGGGGCCGGCTTCGAACTGGGTGAAGTCGACGATTTTGACGCCGGCGAGGAAGTCGAGGTCAGTGCTGTTTTCAGCCATTGATGTGTCCTCCGGTTTTACTTTCCAAAACCATCGCACAGTTCGGGCTGTGGTCAATGCGGCCGCATGGCTAGAGAAGGACGAACAACACCCCGATCGCCAGCCAGGCCAACACCAAGGCCGACAAGGTGAACGCGACATTCCAGGTCGTCGCGACCGTCCATGGCGAGACGCCGGCCCAGCGGGCGGTGGTGATGGCGGAGGCGGACATCGGGGTCATGCTCACGCCAAGGCCCCAGCCGAGCATGCAGGCGAAGGCCAGAACTGCGGGGGAGATCCCGAACGCGGCCGGGTCGGGCATCGCGGCCCCGAGCAGGGCAATGACGGCGACCGGGTTGAGGCCGATCTGACCGGTGGCGATCAGAATGACAGGGACCAGCAATGGGACGGCGATGGCTGGCAGATGGGCGATGTAAGGGGCGAGACCGGCGGCTGGCAGGGCGCCGCCGACCGCGACTCCCATAAAGCCGGAGCCGGCGAGGACGGTGGCCTCCGACCGGAAATTCGGGATGCGGTGGAAGAAGCGGGTCGCTCGGCGTTGCAGAATGGCAGCGGCGCGGGAAATGGGGTTGGCGGTGGCGATGAAATTCCAGGATTGGATGATCGCCCATCCCAGGCCGACCAGCGGCACGATCAGGGTGACGGCGGCGACCAGGGTGACATGAAGGACAACGCTGCCGAGTTCGGCGAGCAGCATAACCAGGCCGACCAGAGCCAGGATGCGCAGGTGGATCGACCAGGACTCGGTGGTTTGCGGTCTGGTGCCTCCAGACGTCGCCTGGCGGGCGGCGGACAGGCGGTCCTCCAGCCAGCCGATGGCCGCCATGCCGACGGAGACGACGAACGCGATTGGCAGCAGCATCCCCATTGGCGCGGCGGGAACGGCGGTGGAGACAACCGCTGTCATCAGGTTCAGCGGACTCCAGCAGTTCATCACGGCGAAGCCCCGGTAGATCGCCATCAGCATGCGGCGGGTGCGGAGGGCGCGCGTGGCCTCATTGCCGGCGGCTTGCAGGGTGTTGGCGCGCATCACCATGGCGCCGAGCAATTCGATGGCGCCGTAGGAGAGGATGATACCGAACAGGTGGCCACCTCCGGTCAGCGCGGCGTAGCGGCGGCCGGGCGGTTGCGCGACGAGATGCTGGCCGCAGCGTCGGACGAGTTTGCTGGTCTCGGCGGCGTCCCGCAGGGTGGAGAGGGCCAGGAAAAAGGCGCCGTAGGACGCGCCCCGGCGCCAGGAGGCGAGGAACAGGGCGACGGGATCGGCGGAGATGGCGACGCCGATGAGGCCGATGCCGGTAAGGGCCAGGAACAGGATTTGGGCGTAGCGGCGCTGGCGGGGGAATTCGAGGATGAGGAAGGCCAGGATGGCGATGCCGGCCAGGTCTCCCGCGATTGGAAGGTGGCCGAATTGGTCCAGGAGGGTGGCAGCCCAGGCTGTCAGGTAGGTGGCGGCGCTGAGGCGGTCTCGGGTCAAGGCAGGTAGTCCGATTGTTGAAGCGTGATGCGGTTGGTCGCAGAATGATCCTTGTGCCGGGGTTCGGCCAGCCCGGGATCACGTTCACTGGCGCCCCCCTTCACTAACCGGTTCGCACATGTGCTAGGCTTGTCTCACTGTCAGGGGAAACGCCGCTTGTGTCCGTCGCCAAGGAAACCGCCCGCAAACCGGATGCCGAACGCACCCGCGCCGACATCCTTTCCGTCGCTCGGCAGGAGTTCGTCGAGCACGGGTTGAGCGGCGCCCGCGTCGATGCGATCGCCGAGCGGACGCGGACAACGAAACGGATGCTGTATTATTACTTCGGCAGCAAGGAGGGTCTGTATTCGGCGGTGCTGGAGCAGGCTTACGCCGATATTCGAACGTCTGAAGCCACGCTGGCGCTGGAGGATCTGGACCCGCTGACCGCACTGCGGCGGCTGATCGAATTCACCTTCGATTATGAGGACTCGCACCCGGATTTCGTGCGGTTGATCGCGATCGAGAACGTCCATCAGGCACAGTATTTGAACCGGTTGCCGACGATCCAGAGCGTTAATGCGAATGTGATCGCGGCGCTAGACTCGATTTTGGCGCGCGGGCGGGCGGAGGGGGTGTTTGTCCGGGCGTGCAGCGCGGTGGATGTGCATCTGATGATCAGCGGGCTGTGCTTCTACAGGGTGTCCAACCGGCACACGTTCGGGGCGATCTTCGGCTGCGATCTGTCGGCGCCGGAGGTGCGGGAGCGGCATAAGGCGATGATCGTGGAGACGGTGGTGGGGTGGGTGATTGGGTCTGCTGCGCTTCGTTGACCTCACCGCCGCCTGCACCGTGTCGGATGAGCGCTTTTCGTTGTGCGACCCACAGGGGCGGCGCCGCCCGGCTTTCGTTGGTGGCCGGGCTTAATCGTCTAAATTTTATAAACCATAGTAAACTCGGCGATTCCAAAGAAGCCTAACAGACGACGGGTGGCAGGGCTATTGGCTGCCTGACCGTCGCTTAACACTTGCTCGCGTCTGCTCCACCTCCATGCTACCATGCCATCATGCCCGCCGCGCTGGAAATTCCCGCACCAATATCGCTGGCCGAGTTCCTCGCGTGGGACGCCCCGGATGACGTCCGCTGGCAGCTCGTGGACGGCGAACCCCGCGCTATGGCGCCTGCCAGCCCGGTCCATGCGGCAATCCAAAACGAACTCGGCCGTGTCCTTGGCAATCATCTTGCCGAACAAGGAGGGCGTTGCCGGGCTTATGGCACGCCAGGTGTCATGTTGGGCGTGCGGGCAGACAGAAATTACCGTATCCCGGATATAGGGGTCTCGTGCTCTCCGCTGATTCCGGGCGAACCTACCATTCCCAACCCGGTGCTGCTGGTCGAAATCCTGTCTCCGGGCAACCCGGCGCAAACCTGGATGAACGTGTGGGCATACACCACGATCCCGAGTGTTCAGGAAATTCTTGTTATCCGCAGCGATGTCATCGGCGCCCAGTTACTGCGGCGCAAGCCGGACGGCACCTGGCCCTTCGTGCCGTTGGCCGTGGAAAGCGGTGAACTGGTGTTGGAAAGCATCGGGTTCCGCGTGGATCTGGAGGCGCTGTTCGTGGGAACGTGGCTGATCGACGGGCCACCGTCCTGATTTCGAGCCTTCAGGCGAGGCCCATCAATAGTTTCATTACTTAACGGCACATATTGTCCGTTCCTTGTGATGCCCCACTTCTGCCGCAATAGTTGGCCCGGACAAGCCGGGCCATGACGGATTGATGAGGGATACGCCGTTGTCGAAACGAGGACCCAGCCTCACGCACCCCCCAACTCCGCCCGAACCAACTGGACCCAATACGCCGCGCCCAGCGTCAGGATCGCATCATTGAAATCGTACTCCGGCGTATGGACGTTATGCACCTTGCCATCCGGTGCCGAACCGTTGCCGATCATGATGAACCCGCCCGGCCGAGCCTCCAGCAGGAACGAAAAATCCTCCGATCCGGTATAGGGAACGGAATTCGTCTGGACATTGCTGACCCCGACCAGCGCCGAGGCGGCCGCCACCGAAACCGCGGTCTGTTCGGCGTGAGTCACCAACGGCGGATACCGCCGGGTGTAGGTCACCTCGGCCGAACACCCGAACACGGCGGCCTGCGCATGGGCGATTGCGTTCAGACGGGTCTCGATCAGGTCGCGGATCCTCGGCTTGTAGGACCGGGCGGTGCCGGTGATCGTCACGCGTGCCGGAATGATGTTGGGCGAACCGGGATTGCCGCCGGCCACAGACCCGACGCTGACCACAGCCGTCTCGGTCGCGGCGACGTTACGGCTGACAATCGTTTGCAGCGCGAGAATAAAATGCGCCAGCGGCAACGTGGCATCGGTCGCGAAATGCGCGCCCGCTCCACCATGCCCGCCGGTGCCGGTAAACGCCACGGACCACGTATCGCTGGCGGCCATGAACGGACCGGTGCGGGTGCGGAATTCACCCACCGGGATGCCGGGCATGTTGTGCATGCCGTACACCGCATCGACAGGGAAACGATCGAACAGGCCCTCCGCCACCATCTCGCGTCCGCCACCCAGACCTTCCTCGGCCGGCTGGAAGATGAACGTGACGGTGCCGCCGAACTCGTCCGGGTGTTCGGCAAGATAGCGGGCGGCGCCCAGCAGCATGGCGGTGTGGCCGTCATGCCCGCAGGCGTGCATTTTCCCGGCAACGGTTGAGCCATGCTCCCGGTTCGGCACTTCCTGGATATGCAATGCGTCCAGATCGGCCCGTAGACCGATCCCGCGTTGTCCCGGCCGGCGTCCTTTCAGTGTCGCGACGACACCGGTTTTGGCGACGCCCTCGGTGACATCCAGGCCCCAGGCGCGCAGCCGTTCGGCGACCAGGGCGGCGGTGCGGTGTTCCTCGAACCCGACCTCGGGATGGCGGTGAATGTCCTGGCGGATCGCGATCAGCTCAGGTTCGTAGGCCTTCAGGCCGGCGATCAGGTCATGCGGTGCCATGGTGGTCTCCTTGGTCGGTTCGACACGATAGCATACCTGCCTTGTCGCGGTCAGCCAGACACGCGGTCGTCGGGCCGATGTGCCGCTTGCAGCCGGCCCTGCGCGCGCGCACTGTCCGGCGACGATAGGGTTGGGTGCGGCGACAATGGCGAACTACCGGCTGCATTATTTTCCGGAATCCGGCAACAGCTACAAGCTTGCCCTGATGCTCACATTGTGCGGCCAGACATTCGAACCGGTTTGGACCGATTTTGCCGGCGGAGTGACGCGAACCCCGGCATGGCGCGCGACGGTTAATCCGATGGGCGAAACTCCCGTCCTGGAAAAAGACGGGATCCGCCTGACTCAGACCGCCCCGATCCTTTTGCAACTCGCCGATCGATACGGAATGTTCGGTGGCGAGACCGCCCCGGAGAAATTCGAGGTTTTGCGCTGGCTGTTTTGGGACAACCACAAACTCAGCGGATATATGGCCACCTATCGCTATTATCGGACTTTCACGCCGACGCCTGATCCGCATGTTCTCGCGCATTTCCGCAGGCGCCTTGACGACTTCCTGACGATTCTCGATCAACACTTGCAAGGCAGCGCTTTCGCCGCCGGTGACAGGCCGACAGTGGCTGATTTTTCGCTTATGGCCTACTTGTCGTATCCAAACGACGAAACCGGATACGACCTGTGCGTCAGCCACCCTTCCATCCATGCCTGGCTCGGTCGTATCGCGCATCTGCCGGGCTGGCGTTCGGCTTACGATCTGTTGCCCGGTCAGCGTCTCATTCATTACGTATGAGGTCGGTCAGGCCAAGGGCACCCGACCAATCAAGGCGTTCTACTCCGCCACGGCCGCCACCCGACCGCCGACACGGCGAGGGATGTGCAGCCCCATCGCGGCGATCAGCGCACTGACGGCGGTGAACACCGCCATGCCGTACAGACCGCCCGCGTAACTGCCGGTCGCGTCCTTCAGGAAGCCCACCACCGCCGGCCCGACAGCGCCGCCGATATTGCCGAACGCGTTGATGAACGCGATGCCGCCCGCCGCCGACGCGCCGGTCAGGATCATCGTCGGCATCGCCCAGAACGGCCCTTTGGTGCCGTAAAACCCGATCGTCGCCAGGCATATGCCCGCCAGCGACCACCACGTCCCCATCGTTGCCCCGGCGATCACCAGCCCTACCGTCGCCAACGAGCAGGTTATGAACAACAGCCAGCGGCGGTCCCCCAGATGATCCGACAGCCAGCCGCACACAATCATCGATATCGCGCCACAGACGTAGGCGAGGCTCGTTGCATAGCCGATGTTCATAGTGGAGGCACCGAGCGACTTGATGATCTGCGGAACGAACAGCAGCAGGCCAAGGCTGGCGGTGACAATCCCGAGGTAATTCAGCGACAGCAGCACGATCTTCGGATTCAAAATCCCCCGCATAATACTGAACGTCCCGCCCGCTTCCACCGCTCGGCGTTCGGATTGCAGCGTGTTGGACAGCCAGGCGCGTTCCGGCTCGCTCAGCCATTTCGCGCTGGCGGGGCGGTCGGTCATCGCGAACAGCACGAAGATTCCGACGGCGATGGTCGGGACGGCCTCCAGCAGGTAGATCCACTGCCAGCCTTTGACGCCCAGCACGCCGTCCATGCCCAGAATAGCGGTGGAGATCGGCGCACCCAGCGCGACCGACACCGGCAGCGCCAGGGTGAAGAAGCCGATGATGCGGCCGCGGTGCGCGTCGGGGAACCAGTAGGTGAACAGCAGGATCATGCCGGGGAACAAGCCGGCCTCCCCGGCACCCAGCAGAAAACGCACCAGCAGGAAGCTGTTCGGCCCGATAACGGCGGCGGTGGCGGCGGACGCGATGCCCCAGGTCACCATGATCCGAGCCAGCCACAGGCGGGCGCCGACCTTGTCCATGATCAGGTTGCTGGGGACCTCGAACAGTACGTAGCCGATATAGAAGGCGGTCGAGCTGAAGCCGTACGAGGCGGCGGTCAGCCCGATGTCCTTGTTCATCGTCAGCACGGCGAAGCTGACATTGATGCGGTCAATGTAGCACAGGAAATACATCAACATCGTCAGCGGCAGCAGACGCAGATACACTTTGCGCATGGCCGATTTCTCGATCGCGGTGTCCATCCATGGTCTCCCTGAAATGCGCGCCGGTTTCGGCATTCTTTGGGAGGGAGTGTTGCCAGTTTCGCAGCCGCCCGCAAGCCCCGTTGCTGCGTCTGTCTATGAGGTCCGCCCCCACAACTGCCGGCTGGCAATCGCCGCCCCTTGCGCCAGCGCGTCCAGCTTCGCCCAGGCAACATCGGGGTGCACCCGGCCACCCAGGCCGCAATCGGTCGCGGCAATAACGTTCTCGCGGCCCACCAGATTGGCGAAGCGCAGAATCCGTTCCGCCACCAGTTCCGGATGCTCCACGACATTGGTGGCATGGCTGACGACACCGGGTAGGATCAGCTTGCCGTCGGGGAGTTTGACGTCCTTCCAGACGTTCCACTCGTGCTCGTGGCGGACGTTGCCTGCCTCAAATGAGTAGGCCTGGCAATTGATCGCCAGCATCACATCGACGATATCCCGCATCGGGATGTCGGTGGTGTGCGGGCCGTGCCAGCTTCCCCAACACAGATGGAACCGGATGCGATCCTGCGGCAGGCCTTTGATGGCGTGGTTCAGCGCGTCCACCCGGCGCATGGAGAATTTTCGATAGGCCTCGACGGTTGGCTCCGGGTTGATCATGTCCCAGTTCTCGGCGATCGACGGATCGTCCAATTGCAGGATCAGGCCGGCGTCGATGATCGCCTTGTATTCCTCGCGCATCGCATCGGCGCAGGCAAACAGAAAGTCCTCGTCAGTCTTGTAGTAAGTATTGCCGATGCGGGATGCGCTGCCCGGCGCGACGGACGTCATGAAACCTTCCTCGATCCCCGACGCCGCCAGTGCTGCCTTGAAGTTCGCGATATCGGCCTGGATGGCGGCGTGGCCGGTGTAGGTCAGCGGGCCGACGCAAACCGGCGTGTGGGCGGCCCTGGGACCGGTGGTGATGCCGGAGTCCGGATCGTTGTACGCGGCGGCGAATCTGTTGCGGTCGCGGCGGTCACCGAAGCTGGTCAGCACGACCTCGTCCGGACGCGAGCGCACCGGGGGGCTGTCGTACAAACCGGGGCCGGACAGTTCGAGACCGCCCAGGCGCTGGAACGAATAGCTCCACCACGCGCCGTAGTTGATGCGGCTTCCCATCGATTTGCCGAACTCGCCGTCACCGGGCAGGTCGATCCCGAGCGCTTTCTGGTGGGCCACGACGTTGGAGACGGCGGCGGACAGTTCAGTCTGGAACTGGATTTCGTCGATGCCGCCGCCGGCCCCGCGCAGGCGGTTGGCCTCGATCAGGGCGTCCGGGCGCGGCAGGCTGCCGGCGTGGCTGGTCAGGATGCGGTGTTGGCTGGATCTCATGGTGTCTTCCCGGGCGTTGGTGCGCTGGCCGTCGCGGCCGAGGGCGGCCGGGAGAATGCGGGGTTATCGCCGGTTCGGCAACCGGGGGCTGGGTTGGGGGGCCCCGGGATCGTACTGAGCGGGCGGGGTCGCCGAACGAGCGTTTCGATACGGGAAAAAATTGACGGTTGACAACCGCACGTTCTCGAAACAGGTTCATCACGGCAACACTCTCCACACGTACTCGACCGATCTGTGGCGGCAACGTTCCCTTCGTACTTAACTTCCGCCAAGGATAGCCGCCGGCCATGTCCAACCCAACCAGTATCAATAAAAATTCGACTACCCTTAATCTGGTGGCCGGCGGCGCCTATATTATCACCGGTTCAAACGATACGATCATTGCCGGAACCGGCGTGACAGTCACGGTTACCGGCAGTGGCGATACAGTCACCGCCGGTGCGGGCAGCTCGGTCACCATCGGCGGCAATGGGCAGAACGCCACCCAGGCGAACTCGGACTCGGTCACTCTCGCAAACGGCGGCTCGGTCTATGAGTATGACAATTCGCATGTGACTATCGGCGGCAACAACATCACCGCCAACGTGGGCAACCTGGACGGCACGGGGATGTATGGCAGCGGCGACACGTTCAACGTGAACGGCACCGGCAGCTATGTCGTGATCGGTGGGAACGGCCAGAATGCCAGCCAGCCGAACTGGGACAGCGTGAATTTCACCGATGCCCCGGGCGGCACGGTCTATGAGTATGACAGCTCGTCCCTGACTGTGAACGGCAGCAGCGTGACCGCCTGGGTTGGCACCAACAGCACCACGACGCTGACCGGCGCCGGAGACGCCGCGACAGTGGCCGCCAGTGCGACCGGCACCAGCGTCAATCTCACCGGGTCCGGCGAGTATGCCACCATCTCGGGAAGTGGCGACTTCGGCAATGCGCTGGGCACCAACGACACGGTGACAGTGACCGGCGCCTACAGCACCGCCAACGCCTTCGCCAGCACGACCGGAACCAGCCTGAACCTGATGGCGACAGGCGATGTCGCCAACGTCGCCGGCAGCGGCAATTTCGGTAACGCCGCGGGCGCCAACGACACGGTGACCGTGACCGGCGCCTACAGCACCGCCAACGCGTTCGCCAGCACGACCGGAACCAGTCTGAACCTGATGGCGACAGGCGATGTCGCCAACGTCGCCGGCAGCGGCAATTTCGGCAACGCCGCGGGCGCCAACGAAACGGTGACCGTGACCGGCGCCTACAGCACCGCCAACGCGTTCGCCAGCACGACCGGAACCAGCCTGAACCTGATGGCCGCGGGCGATGTCGCCAACGTCGCCGGCAGCGGCAATTTCGGCAACGCCGCGGGCGCCAACGACACGGTGACCGTGACCGGCGCCTACAGCACCGCCAACGCCTTCGCCTCGGCGACCAACGCCGCCCTTGACCTCGCAGGTTCGGGTGATAGCGCGAGCATGGCACGCAGCGGCGACACCGCAACGATCACAGGAGGCTACGACACGGTCAATGCGGTTGCCGGCGATACGGCCAATGTCTCCGGGACCGGCGAGACCGTTAACGGCTCCTACGACACGGTCAACGAAACCGCCGCCGGGACGAGTGTCCTCGTCAACGGCAACAGCGATACCGTCAACAGCAGCGCCGCGGGCAATGTCGCCGGATTCACCGGATCCAACGACATTGCAAACGTCTCAAACGGGCAAATCTATACCAACGACACCAGCGCCGGCAGCCTGTCCATTACGGACCCGGGCGAGGACGACACCACAACGAACATCAGCGGCACAACCCAGAGCAGCCCGGCGCTGACAGCCCAAACCATCAGCGACATCGACGCGATCGATAACGCGGTGTTGGACCGCGACGCGGCGCCGGCCGATCTGGTTTCGGCGCAGATCGTGCTGGCGGACGGCGGCAACCTGGCCACCGTCATGTCCGCCGTCGCCAACTCGGCCGAGTCGCAGGCCGACATGGCCAGCACTTATGCCGCGGCGACGGCCTCCGGGCCGATACAGACGCTGATGAACGCGCAACCGCAGTCCAATTTTGAAGCAGCAAGCGGCGGCTGTGCACCGACCCAGACGCAGTTCAACGCCTTCGCCGACGCGATGTCCACCAGCGATGGCGCCCCGATCGAACTGGTCTCGATCGATCCGTACACCGGCGCGCAGACCGAGCTGGCAGACACCAGCATGACCAACCTGCTGGCCGAGCTGCCGGTACTTCAGACGCTGGCGAACGGCGCCACCCCGGGGCTGCAACTGGCGGACGGCACGCAGGTCCGGTTCGCCTCCACCGCTCAGACGGTCACCTTTCTGTACTCCCTGGCCGTCCAGCAGATGCAGGCGACGTCGTTTGTCACCGACAACTACAACCTCGACATGCAGTGGCTGAACACGGTCGATCAGCCGCTGTTGAGCGAAGCCCTGTTCTGGAGCGAACGCTCCGCGGCCGAAACCCCCGCCGGTACGGCCAGCGGGACCCGGGCGCAGGAGGATAACGTCCTGGCCGCGCTGGCGCTGAAAATCGCCGCGGAACCCCCGGGCAGCCGGCAGGACATGTCGGTGACGATCAACAATACCATCGAGCACTGCCAGACCCAGATCACTGTCTATGCCAATGGCTCGGGCGGACGTATCCACGACATCGCCAGCAGCCCGTGGACCATTGTCGAGCAGGTTGTCTCGACGGTTGTGAACGTGGCGGCGGTGTTCTTTCCGGCATTGGCGCCGGTGGCGGTGGCGATCGACGCGGCGCAGGCGGGGCAGGCGTTCGCCAACGGGCAGGATATCCAGGGGCTGCTGAGCTTGGCGCAGGCGGTGGGTGCCGGGCTTGGCGCGGCAGCCGGGGCAATCGGCGACTCGGCGGCGCTTGCCGCCGAAGGTGGGGTTGTCGGCGACGCGGAAGCCAACGCGTTGGCGGATCAGATCGAGCTGGCGTCAAACCTGCAAACGGCTTCTCAGATGGTGAACGCGGCCACGCAGGTTGTGGGTGGCGCCTACGGTGCGGTCACCTCGGCGCAGAACGGCAACGCCTTCGGGGTTCTCGCCGGGGTGCTGGAGGTTGCCGCCGGCGCGGCAAGCGGGATCGGGGCGTCATCAGGCGATACCGCCTACCAACAGGCGATGGCCACGCTCGCCAAGGACATCGGGACGGCGGGGGTCGCCGCCAGCATGGCGGGTGCGTTTACGAGCGGGAATGTGACGCAGGGACTTTTGGATAGTCTGAACCTGTTTCTGCCAGCGGTGGCACAGGCGTATATCAGTACTCAGACCAACCAGACCGATGCGAGTGCCGGGCTGGGGGCGGCAAGCCAAGCCGTCAACAACGCCTATCAGCAGTACTATGCCAATCAGAACGCCCCAACCAGTGCTGACAATATAGCCGAGGGGCTGGCGGCAGCGATACCGGCTCCAACCATCGGCAGTGGTTCGACGGGGACCGCGGCGCCGCAATACAACTTCAAGATCAACACCGCCGCATTCGCAGCCGATCTCGGAGCAATCACCGCGAATGGAGTGCCGACCTTCAACAACGCCATTAGCCAGTTGCCCGCAGCAGCAGTGCCGCCGGGTGGTTATACGACGATCACGACATTCGACTCGACGACGTGGCAATTCACGTTCGCTGCCGACCCGGCGGTTGGGGGCGGCACGGGTAGCAACATCGGTGTGAATGTTCAGCCGGTCAATGGCAACAACAGCACGCCGAGCACGATTTCGGCGGCCTTGTGGGGTATTGCTGACAATACGATATGGTTTATGAACCAGCTCTTCGGGGTCAGTTCCGCTGAGGCTGCGGGAAATGGGACGCCCCTTCATTCAGTCGTGGTCCAGAACCCAGATCAATACGTGGGCGCTCCATTGTTCGTCCACAATGGCGACACACAGTGCGTTGCATTGCCCGAAGAGGTAAGTCTCGCCGCAGGTACCCCCGTTGGAGGCACCTCGGGTTGGCACATGGGAGACGCCGTCACGCAAGCAACCCCGGCGGGTACGATCATTGCAATATTCGGTGCCGGTGGTGTCTATACCAACACGCCGGGATCCTCGCATACCGCAATCGTCTTGGGCCCGGATGGCAACGGAGGGATGTGGGTCGCCGAACAATATCAAAGTAGCCAAAGCGTTCTCAAGACAGACTATACGTCTGGGAATTCAAGTTTTGAAAAAAATTTAGACAGTTATCATGCTGTGCTCGTGCATTAGTACCTCGTGGAGTTGGAAAATGCTGAACGTTGGACCGTCTGCGCGACAAACGCGAGTGTCAGGGGCTCGTCCCGACGGACGGCCTCGCTGCGTTGCGTTATGGGTGTTAAGCATCTGCTTCGTTTTGGGATCGGGCGGTTCATACGCGGCTGACTTCGAGGTATCGTGTCCCGCGACACTTCCGCCCCTTAGCGGACACTTGCCTGGATTGCCGGCTGAGTGGGATGTTGTCACGAGTGTCCTCCCACTCGATCTAGCGGGCCCCCTGATCGGTGACGTGCGTGGCGACGATGATCGCGCTAACCATGAAGAGCGGCTTCCGAACGGCGACATTCTCAAGACGTGGTCCTTCGACCGCGTCACGTTCGTACCATACGTGCATTGCCTGTATTTCTACACCAAAGTGCTATTGGTACAGAAGATCCCGCCGGACATTAAGAGTTGTCAGTCCCTCTGGCGCGCCGATCCGAAGCTGGCCAAACTCGAAGAAATAACATGCAGCAGATAGGAAGGGATCGTTCCGCGTTGTGGAAAGCAATCTTGGCCGCCAGCCCGGCTGCCCTTTACGGAGTAATCGGTGATGACCACGCGTTGTGTCCGGTTTTACCCGTGCATTCATCCATAGCTGGAGTTCGAAAGTGCTGAAGGCTGAACCGATTGTGTGCCAAATACGACCGTCGAGGGCTCGTTTGGGTGGGGCATGGTCTTATCGCATTGCGTTATGTGCGATAGGCGCCTACCTCGTTTTGAGATCGGGTCGTTCTTACGCGGCTGACTTCGAGGCATCCTGTCCCGCGACACTTCCGACCCTCAGCGGACACTTGCCTGGATTGCCGTCTGAGTGGACGGTTGTCACGTATCCCTTCCCACTCAAACTAGCAGGCCTCGGAGTCGGTGACGAGCATTACCAAGACATACGCGCTGACCATGAAGAGCGCCTCCCGAACGGCGACCTCCTCCGGACGTGGTCTTTCGATGGCGGCACGTCCACACGCTTCGTACTATGTCAGTATAGCTACACCTCCGTCCAATTGACACAGAAGATCCCGCCGGACATTCAGACCTGCCAGCATGTTTACCGCGCCGATCGAAAGCTGGCGATATTTGAAAAGATAACCTGTGATAGATGAGTTTAAGCCGTGCCTTTGGCACAACGGGACAGCCAACTTTCACCTCATCTTTCGAAGCACTGAGCGGCGACAGTGCGCCGACGCAGACGGAATTCAACGCCTTCGCCGACGCCATGTCCACCAGTTACGGCGCGCCGATCGAACTGTTCTCGGTCGATCCGGCCACCGGCGCGCAAACCGAACTTGCCGACACCAGCACCACCAACCTGCTGGCCGAGCTGCCGGTGCTGGAGGCTCAGGCGAACGGGGTGAACCTGGGGCTGCAACTGGCGGATGGAACGCAGGTACAGTTCTCCTCCACCGCGCGGCTGGCCGACTTCCTGTATGCGACCTCCGTGCAGCAGATGCAGGCGACGCAGTTCGTCACCGACAATTACAACCTGGATACGCAGTGGCTGAACACGGTCGATCAGCCGCTGCTGAACAGCGCGATCCAGTGGAACGAACAGGCGGTGAACCAAACCGCCGCCGGCAAGACTGCCCAAGCAACGGAATCCAACATCGCGGCGAGCCTCGCGCTGCAAATCGCCGGCGAGGCTCCCGCCAGCCGGCAGAACGATGAGGTGACGATCAGCAGCAACGGGACCCCGACCCAGGTCACCGTCTATACCAACGGCACCTGCACGATCCACAGCCTGAATGGCGGGATTACCGGTTACATCGAGGAAGCGGTCTCCACCCTTGTGTCGATCGCCGCGGTGGTGACCGGGCAATGGTACCTATATTATGCGGCGGCGGCGATCGACGCGGCTCAGGCGGGGCAGGCTTTTGCCAATGGCCAGGACCTGGCGGGGATTCTCAGCCTGGCCGAGGCGGTCAGCGCCGGTATCCTCGGGGGGACGGGCGGGACCGCGCCGTTGGGAACCACGCCCGTGCCGGCTCCCACGGTTGCGCAGACGGTCGCACAGGAAATCAACGTGGCGGCGGAAGCCGTCGGCGGCGTGTATGGCGTTGTGAAGTCGACCGAGACCGGCAACGCGATTGGCATTCTGGCCGGCGCGCTGGAGGCGGCAGCGGCGGCGGCGGCAGGGATCGGGATAGAGGCCGGCCCCGGCCAGGCGCAGCAGACACTGAATTTGATTTCGACCGCGTTAGGGGCGGCCAGTGTCGTCACCAACATGGGGGGCGATTTCGCCAGCGGTAATCTGGCTCAGGGGTTGGTGGATAGCCTGAACCTGTATCTACCGGCAGAGGCGGCGGCGAATGCAACCGCTCAGACAAACCTCAGCGATGCGAGTGCCGGGCTGGAGGCGGAATACCAGGGCGCCAACCAGGCCTATACGCAGTACTACGCCAATCAGAGTGCCCAGACGGCTCTCACCAGTGCGATCACGCTTGTGCTCACCGAGGAGTTGCCGGCGCCCCCGGCCGACGTCACGCCAGCGAACTGGCCGACAGTCGGGATCGCGGTCAATGTCGCCGCATTCGGAGCCGCTCTCAACGCCGCCGGCACGAGTCTTGTGCCGAACTTCAACGACGTCGTCAGCGCACTGCCGGCGTCGGCGATGCCGTCGAACGGGGTGTCTGGGACCTTCCTGATAAACGGGGCGCCAGAGCAAGTGACGATTGCCGCGGGCAACCCAGCAGTACCGGGCGGAAGCGGCACACTCATCGTGACGGCTGCGCCGGTTGATGCCGCCAATCCGTCCGGCGGAACGGCATCCGGCACCGGATCGAGTATCTTGGACACGATCCAGGCGACGGCGACAACCATTGGAACCACCCTCATCAAGTTCATAGGTCAATCAGCCGGTTCTGCGTTGGACCTCACGGTGCCCACGTCAACGACTGCCAGCAGCCTGAATGCGGCACCTGTTGCTGCCATGGATAACACCGGGAAACCCATTTTGGATCCTGCGGGCAACCAGATGATGACGCCTACGGGTGCGGACCCGGGCGCGGTGGCGGCCGTTGGACAACTGGCCGCCGGGGGCGGAGGAACAGAGCCAGGCGATTTGCTGTATGCTCAATCGCTTCTCTCGTTGTTCAGGCAGCATGGCGCCTGGGATTTTCAGTTTGCCGGTAATTCGTCTTTTAATGCCAAATTTACAGACTATTCAAACATGGAGATAGGGGTCTATGGCGCGTCCATAGGCATGCCATTAACCGAACTGCTGACAATCTCGGACACCTACGCTGCGCTGAATTCGAATATGAAAGCAGATCCAGGTGGTTTCAGTACTATCTATACGCATACGCTCAACACAAATGTTTCAGACATAACACAGGGGTACACTCTATACAACGCAGGGTTGATCGGCCATCACTAGCGTCAGAGAAGGGGCGGGTAAAGATGATTATGACAGGTTCGGCAGGGGAGGACGGATTGTGAGGTTCATCCCGGCTTCGATGGCACTGGCGGCGGTTTTTTCCATTGGGTGGGGGGTTGGTTTGAACAGTTTTATGCGTGGGCCGGATTGGCCAAATCTACCCGGCTGTCAGTTAACGCCGGTAGGGCGCTATCCCAGTGACGACGGCGCCGATATCGCGACCACTTTACTGCGAAATTGTAACGACGGGAAGGATATCACCTATTTCCTCAGGTTGGATATCCAAGGCCGACGACCAGGCAACGCGGGTTGGTGGGGGATCAACGAAATAGAGAACGATCACTATCCCGAAAATAAGCCTGTGGTAATCTGGGTCAAAAAAAATACTGTACAAGTCACCATTAGCACCAGGACGCTTTCTGGCACGCTCGTCGAATATGAAGGCAATGATATCCAATTTATCCGGGTCTATGAGCCGCGGGAGCCAGGTAAGTTTCCAAACTTGGAACGCTGATGGGTAGAAGTCTCGATTTCTCGGGCCAGCCAGGCATTGCAGATTGCCCCGACGAGCCGGAACATGGCGCTGGACCTGCCCAAGCTCTGCGGTCCTAGCCAAGTGTGCCAAATCGGGCTCTCTCCGCGCTCCTCAAACCGTAGCCTGCGGCACGCCCGGCCGCGCCTTCAGCGCCTCCGCCGCCGCATCCTTGTAGGCCTGATCCGGAGCCAGTACCAGCGCCGCCGACCGCACCCGTTGGTGCTCCGGATCGGCCCCCGGCGGCAAAACTCCCCTGTCCGCCAGCGCCCGCGCCGCCCGCAGCAACCGCCCGCGCGCCATGACGATCCCATTATCCGTCGAAACCAGGTTCTCCCTCGACCGGTCAACGATCGGACCCATACTCTCCTGTAACGAGGCATCCTGCATCGCGATCCCCGACACGCCGCTATAATTAATCCCGGCGCGCTGAGCCTCCCGGTCAATCAGATAGTCGTTGTCCCTGTTGGCCGCCGGACGATACGTGCCAGGAAAGCAGCGGACAGTTCCGGTGCGGAATGCGTCGTGCCCCCCGTGGTTACGATATGACAACCGCCTGGAACCGTGATACGGATGGCGCCAGAACACACACCCCGGACTCGATCATTCGCTTCAATGGCACCAGCAACATCGCCCTGATGACCGGCGCCCCGGCCTATCTCGATAACGGCAGCACCAGTGTCACGGTCGAGGGCGACAGCGATACCGTCAACAGCGGCTTCTCGGGCAACACGGTTGGGTTCACCGGGACCAACGACACCGCCCAGATCTCGAACGGGCGAATCGACACCAATGCCACCAGCGTCGGCAGCCTGACCATCCAGGGTTCGGGCGACTCCGACACCACCATCGCCGGCACAACCCAAAGCTACCCGGCGCTGACCGCCCAAACCGTTAGCGACATCGACGCGATCTATAACGCAGTGCTGGACCGCGACGCCGCTCCGGCCGATCTGGTTTCGGCGCAGATCGTGCTGGCGAGCGGCGGTAACCTGACCACCGTCATGTCCGCGGTCGCAAACTCAGCCGAGTTGCAGGCCGACATGGCCAGCACCTACGCCGCCGAGGGGGTCGCCGCTCCGACCGCGACGAAATTCACCGCGTTCGCGGACGCCATGTCCACCAGCTACGGCTCGGCGATCGAGCTGGTCTCGATCGATCCGGCCACCGGCGCGCAAACCGAGCTGGCGGATACCAGCACCACCAATTTGCTCGCCGAGTTGCCGGTGCTGGAGACGCAGGCGAACGGCGTGAACCTGGGACTGCAACTGGCGGACGGGACGGTGGTACAGTTCGCCTCGACGCAGGGGGTGGCGGATTTCCTGTATGCGGTCTCGGTGCAGCAGATGCAGGCGACGTCGTTTGTGACCGACAATTACACACTGGATACGCAGTGGCTGAACACGGTCGATCAGCCGTTGCTGAACAACGCGGTCAAATGGACCGAGCAGGCGGCGAGTGAGTTGGCCCAAGGCGCGGCCGCCGTGGCAAACCTCGGCATCTACACCGGCTACACCAACGCAGTGCTGGATCCGTACGACCAGAAAGCCACCATAGACAACACCGCGGCAAACCTCGCGCTGCAAATCGCAGGGGAGGCTCCGGCCAGCCGGCAGAATGCCGAGGTGACGATCTCCAGCGACGGGGTCCCGACCCAGATCACGGTTTATACTAACGGCGGCTGCACGGTGCACAGCCTGAATGGCGGGATTACCGGTTACATCGAGGAAGCGGTCTCCACCCTTGTGTCGATCGCCGCGGTGGTGACCGGCCAATATTACCTTTATCTGGCAGCGGCGGCGATCGATACGGCCCAGGCGGGGCAGGCTTTTGCCAACGGCCAGGATTTGGCCGGGGTTCTCAGCCTGGCCGAGGCGGTGAGTGCCGGCATCCTCGGGGGGACGGGCGGGACCGCGCCGTTGGGAACCACGCCCGTGCCGGCTCCCACGGTTGCGCAGACGGTCGCACAGGAAATCAACGTGGCGGCGGAAGCCGTCGGCGGTGTGTATGGCGTTGTGAAGTCGGCCGAGACCGGCAACGGGATTGGCATTCTGGCCGGCGCGCTGGAGGCGGCAGCGGCGGCGGCCTCAGGGATCGGGATATATGCCGGCCCTGGCCAGGCGCAGCAAATACTGAGCACGATTTCGACCGCGTTGGGGGCGGCCAGCGTCGCCACCAACATGGGGGGCGACTTCGCCAGCGGCAATCTGGCACAGGGATTGGTGGATAGCCTGAACCTGTATCTGCCGGCCGAGGCTCTGGCGAATGCCAGTTACCAGAACAGTCTTACCTATCTGGATAACGGCGCTTGGGAGACCGTGGACGCAGTTGGCACCGTCGCCGTCGCGCTGAATTCAGGAGGCAATTCCGTCGGGCTGAGCCCGGCAGCGCTGTATCTCGACACAGAAGGCGCCGGCACCGCACCTATAAACAGCGGCACACTCGGGGCGCCCGGCGCCTTGTGGTTCAGCGATGGCGTTGGACCGGTACCGATGGCGCTTCCAATCAATGATTTGACATTGCCAGCCTTTTTTCACCCTGGAGCCGACCTTTTAACTGCTGCCCCAGGGTATTTTGGAGTCGCTGGAGACGGGAGTCCTCCAGCGATAATCGGCCCGAATGGAACCGTAATCAACGCCGACCAACTCGCCGCACTAATTCGGAGCAACGGCTGGCAGCCGGGGCAGCTAATCCAATTATTTTCCTGCAATACTGGCGTCCTAACAGAAAATGGGGATCAAAATATTGCTCAGAAACTTGCGATCATCTTAGATACTACAGTTGCTGCACCGTCAACATTCTTGTGGACGTACTCTGATGGCACCTATACAAATTGCCCCTGATACAAACCCGTCCTTGAATTCCAACTCGCCAGCGGCTGAACTTACCGGTACGAAACCAAACTTATCGACACCCGGACATTGGAATATATTTGCTCCAGGAGACTCATTACCGTTTGTGAACCAACTTGGTCTCTACCCGACAGGAGCCAATAATATGATTATCCCACCGCAATCCGTTGCGTGGCACGTGATATAGAAAGGGACTCCAGTGCCACAAGGTAATATGCACGAACACGTATCGTCCGCTAGTTATGGACGGTCACCAGCCATGGTTTTTTCTGCAGCGCTTGCCATCATGTTGTGTTGTCAGTCTGCTACGTCCCAGGCCGAAAAATCCGCTGAGGCTAATGCAGTTTCGTCCAACGAAAAGATGACCCAAATTGAGGCGGAACGGTCGGCGCTAGCCCGAGTTTCCCTCCTTCCTTTACTTTCAAGCCATTGAAGGATCAGGAAAACCGTTCCCGAACCTCACGAAAACGTAGCCATGTAATCACGGCCATGTTACTTGTACCAACCGGTCGAATCGCTTCCTATCCGGCCATGTA
>CAIZFE010000052.1 GCA_903932145.1 uncultured Rhodopila sp.
ATTCAAAGCTTCCATGTTCAGTGGCACCGCACGAGCCGAGGCTGCCCAATTCGGTCGGACGCCCGTCTCACAAAATTCAACCCTCAATCAGCCCCAAAAACGGGACCCTTAGGACAGGTCTAACGTTCTGATATCATTGTAATTTTTACAAACTCGATGTCGCTTTACGTACCTTTGCGTCAAGGAACCCCAGCCACCACGCCAGGAACGTGACCGTCGGCACCGCCGCGAACCCGATCGCCTGCTGGATCGCGAACGCCCGTCCGCGCATGCGCTTCGGCACAAGTTCGGAGATGTAGGTGTCCACCGTCACCAGTTCCACGCCGATGCCGAGGCCCGACATCATGCGCCAGAAATTCACGGTGTCCGCGCTGGTCTGAAACGCCATGATACAGGCGCAGACAGCGTAGAAAAACAGCGAGTAGGTGAAGACAGTGCGCCGTCCGAACCGGTCCGCGAAGCGGGTCAGGAACATCGTTCCGATAAACAGGCCAGTAAACAGTGCGGCGATAAACGACGCCAAACCAGTGAAGCCGAAGAACGCCACCGTGGTGGGCGTGAAGATCTTTTCGGCGAACAGCCCGGGCGCAATCGTGCCTGTGAGGAATATGGCGTAGGTATCGAACCATCCCCCCAGGGATATCAGGAGCACCAGAGCCCACAGATGCTGCGTCATCGGCAATCGGTCCAGCCGAGCGGTGATTTCCGCCGCTGGTGTTACGACGAGTGTCGCGCTCATGCGTGCGTCTCCCCCCAATGGCGCATGCTTTCCGCGCCTTGTTTTTTCAGGGCGCGAGCGCCAGAGGGACCCGCGCGACGTCAGGTTCCTCCAGGTTGAGGGAGAGTGCAATCGGCCCGGGATCCGAACCTGGTATCAATCCTATGAGACGAACCGGGGCCGAAACGCGGGGTGTTGAGGTCCCGCTGGCAGCGAACAGCAGAAAGGGAGGTGAAAATCGGACCCGGCGCGCGTCTAGCCAAATTCCGGCATGATCTCTTTCGCAAACCGGCGCAGACTTCTCAGGCCGCGTTCGCCGCCACCCGATCCGCCGCCGTTGATCAGCACGTAACCAACACCGGCGTTTTCCAGGTCATGCAAACGCCCGGCGATTTGATCTGGTGTGCCGTAGATGGCGCTGTTGAGGTTGATCTCGTTCGGATCACCCTCGGCACGGTCTGGTCCACCGAGCATCGTGCCATCGGGGGCGGTCGCCAGTTTCAGTTGCCGCAAACGGTTGGCGAGACGGCGTTCCAGGGCTTCTTCGCGTTCCTGTTCGCTTTCCGAGACGAAAAACGCGCGCGTCACGCCGACCCGCATGCTGTCCCAGGTTTCTCCCCTGCCCTCCACTGCTTCGCGAAAAACCGAGATATTATGCGCCACGTCGGCCGGCGATGCGTATTGCCCGAGCAACAGGTTGAAGCCGCGGCGGGCGACCTCGCGGATGGAGCGGTCGCTGCCGGCACCCATCCACACCACCGGGTGCGGTTTGCGGGACGGCGGCGGCTCGACGATGATGTCGTTGAACGTCCAGTATTTTCCCTTGTGCGAGAAACGTTCTTCCGACGTCCATGCCTTCAGGATCAGGTCGATGGATTCCTCAAATTTCTCGCGGGCTTCGGTCATGCCGACGTCGAAACCGACAAATTCGTTGTATCGGTAACCGGTGCCGATTCCGAAATCCAGGCGCCCGCCCGACAGCAGATCCAGCGTGGCGGCCTGTTCAGCCAGCAGAATAGGATTATGCCAGGGCAGCACCATGACCGCCGTGCCCAACCGCAGTGTGGTTGTGCGGGCACCGAGCCAGGTGAGCAGGTTCAGGGTGGCCGAGACCTGGCCGAAGCCGGTGAAATGGTGCTCCACCACGAAGGTGCCGTGAAACCCGAGTGCCTCGGCTTCCACATTGTAGTTGATAAAATCGCGAAACCCTTCGGCGCTGTCGAACTCGCCGCTTCCCCGCCGCGCCGCGGCGCTGCCAAACAGACCGAACCGCATCCGTGTGATCCTCCGGTTGATTTGGCGTTCAGACTAAGGCGACGCCCAACCATTGGCGAATCCGTCGTCAGACCGTTCATGCGAAAGCGGGTGATTTGTGCGGCCGGCCTGTGTCCGCGTCTGCCGCCACGGGTTCCCCGGACAAGCCGATCAAAGCCACAGTCATTGTCTCAAAAGCAGGGAAATCGCTTTCCGCAGCCATGCCGCGGGAAGCGATCCCCCCCCCATTCATTTAGCCAAAAGTCGCAAGGTAGGTGCCCGTGCCCGCCTTATCGGGCAGGACATAGAGGCCCATCATCAGGTTCCGGTAGATAGTGTTGCCGGTTGTCAGTTCGGCTCCTGGAAAAGCAAAAGGTGTCCAGGCTGCCTCACCAAATGACCCATCCGGCTTGACGGGAATGAAGATAAACGTCGCCGACGCCGCACCCGAACCGCCGGCCAGATGAAAGCCCCCGGGCACTGCGGTAATTCCCTCGAAATGGGTTACCACGGCCGGATCGTTATTGTAGGTGTACCAGGTCAGTTGGCTGAACGACCCCGTTTCGGAATCGTATCTGACCAGGAAGCCCTTGTTGAGGCCGGCACCGTCTTTGGCTCCGCCAACGATCGTGTAGGCGGCGCCGCCAATTTCATTTTGCCAGATGCCGTATGCGGTGATCAGGGAAACGTCATCGCCAAAATCAAAAAGGGTCCATGTCCCCTTGGTAACATTGTAGATGAAGGCATTCGCGGACAGCGGATCGCCATGCAGATCGTAGTTGCCCACGACAAGGTCGCCCATCGTGCTATGCGCGATGGTGTTTGCGACCGATTGACCGCCTACCGCGCCAGGGGGCACATCGATCTGCGTCCAGACCCCACCGCCGGCCGGTGGTCCTTCATACATCATGCCGTGGTTACGAGCCCCACTATCGGCATACTGGTAGCTCCCGACCGCGCGGACATTACCAGCGCCCAGCCCCGGATTGAACTTAAACGTATCCGGCCCGTAATAGGTCGATGCCGTGACCGTCTGGCCGTCGAACACGGGCGGCAGCGCGTACATACCCGCGTCGTTCGTGGGTGATGGCGGGCCAACATAGAGGAAAGCAGTCGTGATGCCGTTGACCGAACCACTGCCGGTCAAAACGACATTGGAGTCGTCCATGCCGCGAACGCCGGTAACAATCTTGCCGGGTGCAAGGATTGTGGTGGAGGAGACATTTTGGTCACTCGTTTGGGTGGTCGTTGCGCTGAACATTTGACGTCCTCCAGGGTGTACTATTCACCCTACTGCGGCGCAATGATTTATGCAATTCATAGTTGCATTTGTGACAATAGAAACCACCGATATACGTGAAAGGATCGTTCGGGACGAACCGCGCGGAACCAGCCGAACAGCCAAACCCGTCTAATGCGCTCTGATCCAATCGACCATCGGCGGTACCACCTGCTGCTCAATCCCCAGATAGCCATGCTGCGACATGGCCCCGCAGGCATCGCCTTTCGATAGTCCGCCCGACACAGCCAGCAATTGCCGGACCGGCGCACCGGTCAACCGGCCCATCGCGTCATCGACACCGGCGAACGGGCTGACGTGACAGCCGTCGTCGCGGTTATGCACGACCAGCACCGGAACAGCGATCTTCTCTAACGCGACCCCCGCCATCCCCTGCCCCCAAACCGAGGACGTCAGAATGACACCGTGAATGCGCTTACCCAGCACGGAAGCTGCATTACCCGCCGAAACGGAGCCCCGGCTGGTGCCAATCAGCCAGACCGGAGCATCCGAACGCGATTTCGCCAGGTCGACTACCGCACCGATGTCCAGGGCGTGCTCCGCGCTGGCCCGAAATGCGATCGACATGCCGGCGGGATGATCGGACGGAGTATCGATCACCAGGACAGTGAAGCCTTGCCGCACGAGATCCGGCGCGATGCGGATCAGAAAATTCCGCGATACTTGCGCAACGATTCCGTCTCCACCGGGAAACAGCAGGATACTGGCGGCCGGCTTCGCGGCGAACGTCGCATAGACCGGCTGGGTCACCCCCGGACGCGTCGGCAGATCGATCCGCTGCTCCGCTCGCGCCACGTACGGAAGTAACATCGCCAGAACGATAAGCAAACGCATGACGCGCCCCTCTGTAGCAACGGTTGACCCGTTCCGAAACGAACGAAGTTGCCGAGAACTACCGAACCGATCCGCGCCGGACGGCCGGGCTGCCAACCCCCGGCCCATGTGGCGTAACTTCAGGCACGATCCAGCGGCGGCAACTCCGGATCGGTGACGTCCGGTCACATCGGCGGAACCAAACCGTCCTTGCCGACGCCGACGCTGGAGGCAGTCACCGTGCCGTCCTCAGCGCGCGTGCCGTTGATGATCACGTTCGCACCGACGGTCAGCGCCGTACGATCGGTTGGCTCGTAGGTGACGAAGGGCACGTTATCCGGCACCACGACCTGCTTTTCGCCGCCCTTGTAGGTGATGGTAACGGTGCGGCCGTTGGCATTGACCAGATTACCCACGGTGCCGTTGGTCATGCTGCTGCCGGCGCCCAGATCCCAGTCGCGGGTGCCTTCGCCGACGCCACGCATGCTGGGCGGGAACACCTGGATTTCAAGCGCCTTCAATGTGCCATCGGGCTGCGTCACAGCCGCGGTGCCGATGTAGCTGCCAACCGCGATGTCGCCAGGCTGGGCCACTTTTAGCCAGGTGATGCGGACCCCGGCCGGCAATTTGGCACTTGCCTTGGCGCCACTGCGCAAGGTCAGCCCGATGCTATCAGCCGAGACTGCGTCGATCGTGCCGCGCAGCCGCGCCGGCGTCCCGGGGCTTTGGGCGAATACGCTGGCGGAGAGGGAAACCCCGGCAAGGAACGCCAGAAACATACGCTTATTTACCATTTTTTTGATCCCTGTCGGCGGCGGAAAACGACCGTTCAGCGGCCCCTGGCTCGCCTGGAGGTCCAGACTTGCGCGGTATATCGCACTGGGAAATGACGCCGGGGTATTGGACTGTCAAGGGCAACCCGGTTTGGTTCGGCGACCGGGACCGTTCATGTTGGCGGTGGATCTTTCGCGTGTGCCGGCGGCCGCGGTCGCCGGCCAGCGACGGTTCCAGAAGGTGTGATCCGAACCAAGCCGGGAAACACAGTAGTGTAGCGGTCGGGTGGACTCGCGGGCGGGTTCTGGCAAACAGTGGCGCATGCCGATTGAGGAAGCCAAATGACACGACACGATCTACGCCATCGGGGCGAAGCCACACTGCGGACGGTGTTCGGGTCCGCCGCCCAACAGGCCGGGCTGGCGAACCTGCTGACCGAGGCGGCGTATGGCGGGATCTGGACCCGCCCCGAATTGTCCGTTCAGGACCGGCTGATCTGCTCTATCGCGGCCTTGGGCGTGGGACCACGGTTGAAGGCGCTGCGGCGGCACATCGGCGCCGGCCTGGATCACGGCCTCACCGCCGAGGCGATCCGCGAAATCCTGGTGCAGGCCGGGCTGTATGCCGGCTTTTCCGCCGCTGAGGAAACACTGGAACTGGCGGGGGAAATGTTCGCCGCCCGTGGCATTCAGTTCCCCGCCGATCCGCCGGAAGACGCGTCGCTGGAGGAACTAGACCGGCGTGGTGCGGCGCTGATGGCCTCGCTGCACGGCAGCCGAGCCACGCAGGGGTATGCATCGCCGGACAATCCGGTGACCGGGCTGCTGTATCCGGCGGCGATCCGGTACGGATATGGCGAGATCTGGTCGCGTCCCGGGCTGGAAATCCGCCAGCGCGCCCTGGTCGCCGTCGCCTGCTTCACCGCCCTGCGCCTGCCCGACCAGGTCGCGAAGTTCGGACAATCCGCGCTGAACATCGGCCTGACCAAGGCCCAGGTGCTGGAGGCGATTATCCAGACCGCGCCGTTGACCGGATTCCCGCCGGCGTTGAATGCACTCGGCGCGATCAGCGCGGCGTTCACCGCATGATCACTTACGGCACCAGGCGGCTGGGCTTGCTGGTGCCGTCCGGTAACAGCGTGGCGGAAACCGAACTGCGGGCGATGTTGCCCGATGACGTCACGATGTTGGCGACGCGGTTGGCCCTACGCGGCAGTTCGGAAGCCGAACTGATGGCGATGCTGACCGATCTGGACAATGCCGCGTCGTTACTGGGACACGCCGAACCCGATGTGATTGCATTCCATTGCACGGCCGTTTCAACCTTTGCGCCGCATTTGGCCGGTGAGATCACCGCCCGCATCACCGCCGCGACCGGCCGCCCCGCCATCGCGACGGCGGACGCGATCCTGGCGGCGTTCCGGATGCTTGGGACCCGGCGGGTGCTGCTTGTCACACCGTATATCCGGCCGGTGCATCAGCGGGAGATCGCCTATCTTACCGCGAACGGTCTGACCGTCGTCGCCGGAAGCTGCCTGGGCGTGGACACCAACGCCGAGATGGCGCGCATTACGCCAGAGGCCATCGCCGCTCAGGTGCACGACGTAGCGGCGGGCGTCGTTGCCGATGCCTGTTTCATCAGTTGCACCGCCATCCGGTCGGCGGGCCTGATCGCTGATCTGGAGGCATCACTGCGGATGCCGGTGATCACCAGCAATCAGGTGCTGGCCTGGCATGCTTTGCGGGTTTTGGGGGTGAAAACACAGGTTAACGGGTTCGGCCGGCTGTTTCAGCAATAGAGTTCGGCGCCAAAACTATTCGATATCCGTTACTGGTAGTGGTTACGGCACATGGCAATTTCGATCCTCTGATCCGTGCTGGCGTTACCTGCAACACGGTAAACCAGCCGATGCTCGCTGGTAATGCGCCGGGACCACCAGCCGGCCATATCCCCTTTCAGGCCCTCGGGCTTACCGAGTCCCTGGAAAGGACTCCGGCGAACATCCTTGATCAAAGCGTTGATTCGGATCAGGATCGCAGGGTCGTTTTCGAGCCAATACTGATAGTCGCTCCATCCCTCGCCGGTGAAATGAACCCTCACGATTTCGCGGACAGATGAGGCTCAATCAATTCGTGTTCCGTTGTCAGGCCGGCATCGGCTTCACGCATGGAGTTCAACAGGCGCCGGGCGTTGGCCGGGTTGCTGAGCAGATAAACTGTTTCCTGCCAGCCTGCGAACTCCTCCTCCGACAGAATGACAACGTTACCCTTGCCGCCCTGACGGGTCACCACGATTGGGGTTCGGTCATCCACGGCCTGGTCCATGTAACGTGCCAGGTTTTGGCGGAGGTCGGTGTAGGAGACGTGGCCCATTTGGGATGCCCTTGGATTAGGTACCGGTATCTGTACTTTTTCTGCATGTTTTGCAAGGCTTCCGGAGCGACATCCCGGAAACCCCACGGCAACTCTGGTCAGGCGCCCCCAATCCGCTAGCATCACCCTCATCCACCCGGGAGACACACCATGCCCTTCGCCATGACCGATGACGGCGTCCGCCTGCACTATGAGGAAACCGGCTCCGGCACGCCGGTGATTTTCGTGCATGAATTCGCCGGCGATCACCGCGCCTGGGAAACGCAGATGCGCCATTTCGGCCAGCGTTACCGCGCGATTACATACGCCGCGCGCGGCTATCCGCCCTCGGATGTGCCGGACGACGTGGCGCAATACTCGCAGGCACGGGCGGCGGACGACATCGCTTCGGTGCTCGATCATTTGGGCATCGACAAGGCGCATGTGGTCGGCCTGTCGATGGGCGGGTTCGCCACCTTGCATTTCGGCTTCCGCCATCCCGGCCGGGCGTTGTCGCTGGTCGTGGCCGGGTGCGGCTATGGCGCGGAAAAAGGCCAGCGCGACAAATTCCGCTCGGAAGTCGCCGCCGTCGCCGCGTTCCTCGACGAACACGGGATCGAGACGTTCGCCGCGAAATACGCCTACGGCCCGACCCGCGTGCAGTTTGAGAACAAAGATCCGCGCGGCTTCGACGAATTCAAACGCCAACTCGCCGAACATTCCGCCGTGGGCGCACGGAATACCCAGTTGGGCGTTCAGGGGGAGCGTCCGTCGCTATACGATCTGGTGGACCAGATGGCGGCACTGACCGTGCCGGTGCTGGTCCTGACGGGTGACGAGGACTGGCCCTGCCTGCAACCCGCCCTGTTGTTGAAGCAGACGATCCCCGGGGCCGCGTTGTCGGTGATGCCGAACTGCGGCCACACAATCAATCTGGAGGACCCCGATCAGTTCAACCGGCTGGTCGGCGATTTCATCGTCCAGGTCGATTCGGGACGCTGGCCGAAACGCGATCCTCGGGCAATGGTCACCTCCATCACCGGGATGAAGTGACCATCACGGCCCCGTGATTCGACCGGTCGCGGCGGCCGTCGATACGGTCTGCCGCGATGCAGACACGGATTCTTCCACTGTTGGCTTTGGCAGCCGGCCTGTCAGGCTGCGGATCGGTGCTGACGGCCACGACGGCTGACGTCGCCGGCATCGCCGGTGCCGGAGCCGCGGGGGCCGTCACCAAAAGCGCGGCCGCCGCGGCGGGTATCGGCCTCGGCATCGCGGCCGGAGCCAATGCCGGTTTGGCAAGCGTTGAACGCGACGTCCACCGAGCCGAACAGGATCAAATCGCGCAGGCGGCCGGCCCCCTGGCGCCCGGCGTGGTCGGACACTGGAGCGTGTCCCACCGCATCCCGATCGAGGACGACGAGCACGGCGATCTCGTCGTTTCCCGCCTGCTCGGTGCGGCGGATTTCACCTGCAAGGAGATCGTGTTCTCCGTCGATACCATCGAGAAAAAAATTCCCAATCGGGCGTTCTACACCGCCACCGTGTGCAAGGATGGCGCGGCCTGGAAATGGGCCTCCGCCGAACCGGCGACGGAGCGCTGGGGTTCGCTCCAGTGAGGATTTTTCCGATTGCGGCTGTCGTTTTGTTGGCCGGCTGCAAGGCCGCCCCCGAAATCGCCGCCGTAGTCACGGGTGGAGCGGCGGGGGCAGCCACCGGCAGCCCGGCGGTTGGATTCGCGGTCGGCGTGGCGACGGATGCCGGGGCGAACTATGCGTTCCGAACGACCACCCGAAACTGGCATCAGGCGGAACAGGATGCCATCGCCGCAACCGCCGGGGTGCTTCCGGTTGGCGGCAAAGCTGACTGGAAGATCGAACACTTCGTCCCGATCGGTAACGAACACGGCCGGCTTGAGGTGCTCCGGGCCGTCGACTCGCCATTGGCGAGTTGCAAGGAAATCGCTTTCTCGGTCGATGAGGGCGACGGCCCCGGGCTGCAACGCGCCTGGTTCACCACCAGCATCTGCAAGCAGACGAAAGCCTGGAAATGGGCGGCGGCGGAACCGGCGGTGGAGCGTTGGGGATTCTTGCAGTAGCGAGCGTTTGAACGATTGCACATCCTCGCCTGTGCCATTAGGGTCCGGCGCGTTGCGGGTGTAGCTCAATGGTAGAGTCCCAGCCTTCCAAGCTGGCTACGAGGGTTCGATTCCCTCCACCCGCTCCAATCTCCCATTTGACACCTGCCCCAACCTTCCGCATTGTCCGGGTTTACCCAGGGGTGCCCTACCAGCGGGGCTGAGATATCGCGGCAAACCGGCAAACCCGGTGGTGCGATGACCCTTGAACCTGATCCGGGTCATGCCGGCGGAGGGACGGGTCCGTGCCAAAAGACCTGATTCCACCGTCGGCCTGGCCCTCGCAACCGATGAAAAAGTCGTGCCGCAGGCATGACGCAGGAGAGGTCCATGACGGTCCAGTCGAAGTCCACCACCCGCCCGAGTACGGTGACCACCGGCCCGATCGCCGGGTCCCGCAAGATCTACACCAGCCCCGAGGGCCGGCCGGACATCCGCGTTCCGTTCCGCGAAATCGCGCTCGACCCCAGCGCCAAGGAAGAGCCCTATTGGGCCTACGATTGTTCGGGCGTTTACACCGATTCGTCGGTGACGATCGACCTGGAAGCCGGGCTGCCGCCGATCAGGCACGAATGGATCGCCAGGCGCGGCTTCGACCGCATCGTGCCGCGCGCCGTGAAGCCGGAAGACAACGGCAACATCGCTGCCGACAAGCTGGTGCCGCTGTGCCCGGCCGAGCTGCCGATCTACGGCGCCAAGCCCGGCCAGATGGTCACGCAGTATGAATTCGCCCGCGCCGGCATCATCACCGAGGAAATGATCTACGTCGCCCATCGCGAAAACATGGGCCGCACGTCGATGATTCCCGGCGCCGAACAGCGCGTCGCCGATGGCGAAAGCTTCGGCGCGGAGATCCCGGCATTCATCACTCCCGAATTCGTCCGCAGCGAGATCGCCCGCGGCCGGGCGATCATTCCGGCGAACATCAACCATCCGGAATTGGAGCCGGTCATCATCGGCCGCAACTTCCTGGTGAAGATCAACGCCAATATCGGCAACTCGGCGGTGACGTCGGGCGTCGCGGAAGAAGTGGAGAAACTGGTGTGGGCGACCCGTTGGGGCGGCGACACGGTGATGGACCTGTCCACCGGCCGCAACATCCACAACATCCGTAGCTGGATCATGCGGAACTCGGCCGTGCCGATCGGGACCGTGCCGATCTATCAGGCGCTGGAGAAGGTCGATGGCGACCCGACCAAGCTGGATTGGGAAGTGTTCAAGGACACCCTGATCGAGCAGGCCGAACAGGGCGTCGATTACTTCACCATCCACGCCGGCGTGCGTCTGCAATACGTGCCGCTGACGGCGAAACGGGTGACCGGGATCGTGTCGCGCGGTGGCTCGATCATGGCGAAGTGGTGCCTGTCGCGGCACAAGGAATCGTTCCTGTACGAACGCTTTGACGAAATCTGCGACATCATGCGCAAATACGACGTGTCGTTCTCGCTGGGTGACGGATTGCGCCCCGGCTCGAACGCCGACGCCAACGACGCCGCGCAGTTCGGCGAACTGGAGACGCTGGGCGAACTGACCAAGGTGGCCTGGGAAAAGGGCTGCCAGGTCATGATCGAGGGTCCCGGCCATGTGCCGATGCACAAGATCAAGGTCAACATGACCAAGCAGTTGGAAGAATGCGGCGAGGCTCCGTTCTACACGCTTGGGCCTTTGACCACCGATATCGCGCCCGGATACGACCATATCACCAGCGCCATCGGTGCGGCGATGATCGGTTGGTACGGCACGGCGATGCTGTGCTACGTGACGCCGAAAGAGCACCTCGGGCTGCCGAACCGCGACGACGTCAAGACCGGCGTCATTACGTATCGCATCGCGGCTCACGCGGCCGATCTGGCCAAGGGCCACCCGGCGGCGCAA
Organism: uncultured Rhodopila sp.; assembly: GCA_903932145.1. Classification (GTDB taxonomy): domain Bacteria; phylum Pseudomonadota; class Alphaproteobacteria; order Acetobacterales; family Acetobacteraceae; genus Rhodopila. The sequence goes on from CAIZFE010000052.1 coordinate 11,223, forward strand.
TTGCGCGACGATGCGGTCAGCCGAGCCCGGTTTGAGTTCCGGTGGGAGGATCAGTTCAACCTTTCGCTTGATCCGGACACGGCGCGGTCGTTCCATGATGAGACGTTGCCGAAAGAGGCGCATAAGGTGGCGCATTTCTGTTCCATGTGCGGGCCGAAGTTCTGTTCGATGAAGATCACGCAGGATATTCGCGTGGAAGCGGAACGGATCGCCGGCATGGAAGCGAAAAGCACCGAGTTCGCGGAAGCCGGCAAGGAAATCTATCTGCCGCAAGCGGCGGCCGAATAGGAGCACTATAAGGGCGATGAGCGACCCGCGGGAGGCGTTGAAGGCGATCGGTCAACTGACGGATGCCGAGATCGACATCGGCAACGCCGCCCTGCAACTCGCCCGCGTGGATGCGCCCGACGCGGATTGGCAGGCGGCTGCCCGGCATCTGTCCGATCTGGCCCAGGCGACGGTGAAGCGCGCCGTCGCCATGGACCGCGAAGACCTGCCTGCCCGCGCGATCGCATTGTCTGAGGTCCTGGCGGACGAATTTGGTTACACCGGTGATCTGGAAACCTACGACGACCCGGCCAACGCCAACCTGATCCGGGTGACCGAACGGCGGCGCGGGTTACCGGTGGCTCTGGGTGTCATCTGGCTGCATGCCGCGCGGGCAGCGGGCTGGGGCAGTCATGGGGTGGATTTTCCGGCGCATTTTCTGGTGGCGCTGGAGGGCCGGAAGACTCAGGTCGTCGTCGATGTCTTCAACGGCGGCCAGATCATGTCCGCTCGGTCGTTACGTGACCTGCTGAAACGGGTCGAGGGCGAGAACTCCGAATTACGGCCCGGCATTCTGCAACCGATGAGCACGCGGCGGGTGTTGCTGCGGTTGCAGAACAACATCGTGACCCGACGGCTGGATGCCGGGGATCTGCGGGGCGGGCTGCGCTGCAACGAGGACATGCTGCTGATCGCGCCCGATCAGGCGGAGCTTTGGCGGCAGGCCGGCATCATGAATCAGAAGCTGGAGCAGGTCGCCGCGGCGCGCGATTGCTACCAGAAATTCCTGCATCTGGTGCCAGAGGGAGCGATTGCGGATGGGGTGCGGGTGCAATTGGATATCCTGAAGTCGATTTTAAATTGAAACGTGACCGGCGTGGTTGAGGAACAGGTTTCATGGAACACCCGATGAACCGTCCCTTCATTCGGCGTGTCGTCATTAAGAACTACAAAAGTATCGCATTGTGTGACGTGAAGCTCGATCGGCTGATGTTTCTGGTTGGTGCAAACGGTGCAGGCAAGAGCAATTTCCTCGACGCCTTCAGGTTCGTCGGTGACGCTCTGCGTAACTCCCTGGACTACGCCCTGCGACAACGCGGCACTATCAAAGAAGTCCGGCGGCGCTCCGGCGGTCATCCCAATAATTTTTCCTTGCGCTTCGAGTTCGGTTTGCCGTCAGGCCAACACGGCTACTACGACTTCAGGATTGCCGCTAAACCACAGGGTGCCTACGAGGTCCAAAATGAGGAGTGCCGGATTCATTCAGATTCCGAGCTGAAAACCGACAATTTTTTCCTTGTGCAATCCGGCACTGTCGTCGATGCGTCGTTTCCTGTGCGTCCGGCAACTTTGCCTGATCGGTTGTATCTGGTCGCGGTTTCGGGGTTACCGGAGTTCCGTCCAATTTTTGATGCCTTGGCGCGGATGGAGGTTTATAATCTTGATCCAAGAGTGATCGCGGCGATGCAGTTGCCGGACCCGGGCGACGTGCTTCGACGCGACGGCAGCAATGCCGCCAGCGTTCTGCAACGATTGTCCCCTGCCATACGCAGCGATATCCGTGACAATCTACAACTGATCGTACCGGGTATATCCGATGCCGAGGCGAAGCTTCTGGGATCGCGGGAGACGATCGAATTCCGCCAGGCCGTAGAGGGCCAGGACCACCCGTGGCGTTTCCTGGCCGGGTCGATGTCGGATGGCACTTTGCGGGCGTTCGCGGTTTTATTGGCGGTATTTCAGACCTCGCCGGGACAGGGTCGGCCCGTCCCGCCGCTGATCGGTCTTGAAGAGCCCGAAATGGCATTGCATCCGGCCGCGGCCCGCGTGCTTTTGTCGGCCTTACGGCAAGCCTCCCGTTCCTGTCAGATATTGGTTACCAGCCACAGCCCGGATTTGCTCGATAATGACGACATTCCGCCCGAATCTCTATTGGCTGTGGACAATCGCAATGGGGTGACACGCATCAACCCGATCGGAACGGCAGAGACAAAAATTCTGCGCGACAAAATGTTTACCCCTGGAGAGTTGCTGCGGCTGAATCAACTCACATCGGATATCTACGATGGCAAGCCGCAGCCACAGCCCGACATGCTAACGACCGAGTTGTAATTGGCATGCTGTTCCTGGTTCCCATCGTCGAGGGGCACGGTGAGGAGACAGCCGTACCCGCCTTGCTACACCGTATCGCTCTCGCCGCCGGCCTCGGCCCGGGTCTTTCAGTCAATCCACCGATCCGGATAAAGTCTGGCTCGTTCCTGAACGACATGGATTATTTCACGCGGTATGTAACACTCGCGGCCGAAAAAGCGCGCCACCGCAACGGCACGGTGATGATCATGCTGGATTGCGATGACGACCGGAATTGTCCGATCCAGTTGGGGCCGGATTTGCTACGACGGGCACGAGGGGTTCGCGGCGACGTGCCCTTCCTGATCGCGTTGGCCTGGCGCGAATACGAGACATGGTTTGTCACCGCCGCCCGATCGTTGGCAGGGCACCACGGTTTGCCGACGGGCCTTGTGCCACCTTCCGCCCCCGACTCAATCAGGGATGCGAAGGGCTGGTTCGGACAAAGAATGCCTGACCGGTACGATCCAATTACCCATCAGCGACTCTTTACGAAATTGTTCGATCTCGAACAGGCCCGCGCCAATCGGTCAGTCGACCGGCTATACCGGCGGATCGAAAACCTGCTGCTACAGGCGAATCCATCGCAATGAAGCAAAGCCATCAGAGTGGTCTCGCGGGCGAACGGGTCTTATCGGCCCCAACCGAAAATCCGGGGGGTGGACACGAGCCGTAGGCAGGTGCTTCTACAGGGCGATCCGACATCCGGTTGGATTGCCCGTCGCCACCAAAATTCGGGCATTATGCCGCCTATCCGGTGAGCGGATCGGATTGATCATCGCCCCTGCCGACCGGTGGGACCGGCACTGCGCCGAATGAATGAGTATAAAAGCATGAGCCAGACGAACCGAGCGGAGTTTTTGTTGCAGTCACGGGGCACGTCCCGGGAGTTGGAGGCGTTTGTTGTTGCCGCCCGGTTCTCCCGCGACGGCCGGCGGGTTGGCTTCGCGCTCGGCGACGGGACGGTGCGTATGGCTACGATCGATGGGTCCGGCGACTGGATTGCGGCCACTGTGCACGACGGTGCAATTCTCGATTTCGCGGCTGATCCGACCGGGGACGGGTTCATCTCGGGAGGCGACGACGGTAAGCTGCGCCGCATCGCCGCCGACGGGGCGGTTTCTGACGTCGCCAGCTTTGGCTCGAAATGGGTGGAGCATGTTGCCACCTATGCGTTGGACAAAGGCAAGGGGCTGATCGCGGCCAGCGCCGGCAAGATCGTGCGGCTGTTCGATCAGTCGGGCGCGCTGTTGAAAGAGCTGGCGCATCCGTCCTCCGTCACCGGCCTGGTATTCGACGGCAAGGGCAAGCGGATCGGCGCCTCGCATTACAATGGTGCCTCGCTGTGGTTCGTGGCGGCGAAGACGGATACGCCCCGGAAGCTGGAGTGGAAGGGCAGCCACACTGGCATTATCATCCATCCTGAAGGCGAGGCCGTGGTCACCGCGATGCAGGAGAACTCCCTGCACGGCTGGAAGCTGCCGGACGGCGCGCATATGCGCATGAGCGGTTATCCGGCCAAGACCGAAAGCCTGTCGTTCTCCCGCGGCGGCAAATGGATGGCCAGCAGCGGCGCGGACGCGATGGTGCTGTGGCCGTTCCATGGCGGCGGACCGATGGGCAAGGCGCCGATGGAACTGGCGGGCGGAGACGGCATCATCTGCACGCAGGTGGCCTGTAATCCGCGGGAAGACATCGTGGCCGGGGGCTTCACCGACGGGCTGGTGGTGGTGGCGGATATCACCTCGTCGCGCATTTTGCCGGTGGTGCCTCCGGATCACGGAACGATCACCACGCTGACCTGGAGCGCCGATGGCACTCAACTGGCCGTCGGCACCGAAACCGGGTTCGCCGCGTTGATCGATTTTACCAAGCGGTGATCGGCCATGGGCGGCGATTTCGAGGTGCGTCCGGCCACTGACCTCGGCATCGTCGCCGGGTTGTTCCGCGAATACGCCGGGTCTTTGGGTATCGACCTGTCGTACCAGGGGTTCGAGGCGGAACTGGCCGGACTGCCGGGCGCTTATGCGCCACCGGCCGGAGCGCTGCTGCTGGCCTATGCGTTGGACGGCGACGCATTGGGGTGCGTTGCCATCCGCCCGTTAGCAGAGGCCGGGACCTGCGAGATGAAGCGCCTGCACACGCGCCCTGCCGCCCGCGGCAAGGGCGTCGGACGGGCATTGGCCGTCGCAGCCATCAACATAGCCACACGAGCGGGCTATCGCAGCATGCGGCTGGATACGCTGCCGGACATGCTGGCGGCGCAGGCGCTGTATCGCAGCCTGGGGTTTGAGACCACGCCGCCCTACTATGACACGCCGATCGCCGGCACGATCTTCATGCGCAAGGTGCTGGCGGGGCCGTATTCTGCTATTTCGGCGACATGACAGCCACCGCCGGCGGCGTCTGCGGCCCGGTCAATCTGTGAAACGAGTCACTGACGCCCTGCGAAATGCTGACGAGCGTGGTGTCCGTCGCGCAGCCGGAACAGGCCGGCTTCGGTGCCGGCATTTGCGAGACAGCCATTTGGGCGAGCGGCGCCGCGACGCAGCCACTCAGAGCCAGGCTACAGACGATCATGGACAAGGGACGCATCGGGTTGGTGGCTCCTTGGACCCCGGGCCTCTGACGGCGTTGATGCCGCCAGAGGCGCTGGCCGATGGGAACCGGATGCGCCGTAACGATTGTCGTGGCGGCGACGGCCGGCGAACAAGAGCATGACCGGAAAATGTTAACGGCCGGTTAACGGGCGCGATTAATTTTGCCGCACCGGTCGCTCCGCCGCGTTTGCCAAGTCGCGGCGTCCGGGTAACACTGATCTCGAAAGGCGGAACAATGCCGCCGGAGAATGGGGAAAATCTGGTGTCAGGAAAGACTGTCCGAAGCCTGCTGGCCGCCTGTCTGCTGCTGAGCGCCACCGCCGCGCACGCCGCGACCACGTGGGACTGTTACGTCTATAATCCGCTGGCCAAGCAGCCGTCGGTCGATGCGGTGGTCCGCATGATCGAGGAGGTCAGGCAGAAGACCAACGGCGACCTGCTGATCAACCTGCATCTGGGCGGCAGCCTGCCGATCAAGGCCGACAGCATCACCGCCGCGGTCGCCGACAACGTGGTCCAGTTCGGTGACGACGGCTTCGCCACCGGGACCATCCCCATTACCGGCGTGCTGCGCCTGCCCATGCTGCTGCAAACGCCGGCCGATCTGGATAAGGCGATGGCCATCGTCCTGCCCTATCTCAACGCCGCCTATGGCAAGCGCGGCATGGATGTCCTGGGACAGTATTCGTATCCGTTCCAGGTGATCTGGGGCCGCAAGAAAATCACCAGCCTGGCTGACATCAAGGGCCTGAAACTGCGTGTCACCAGCGTCGAGCAGGGCGAATTCATCCGCCGCTATGGTGGCGTCGCGTTGACCATGGGTTCCCCCGACGTGGCGGCGGCTTTAGATCGCGGCGTGGTCGATGGTGGCCTGACGGCCAGTTCCGGCGGCGGGCTTGCGTGGCACGATCTGCTGAAATACCGGTTCGCCTTCCCGACGTCGTACGTGAACTCCACCTTTGTCGTGAACAAGGAAGCCATGGCCGCGCTGTCCCCCGCGACACAGCAGATCGTGCGCGACACCGGCGCGACATGGTCCGATTGGGCGACCAAGGAAATGAACCGGCAGGAGGATGAAGTCACCGCCCAGTTCGGCCGCGAGGGCATGATCCTGACCACCGCGACCCCCGCCGAAATCGCCGAGGCGACCGAGAAGATGCGGCCATACTGGGATGACTGGGCGAAAACCCACGGCCCGGACGCGGCCGCCGCTTTAGCGAAAATCAGGGCAGCCGTCGGACGATGAGCGAAGCGGCATTCGCGGCGGAGGCAGGGGAAGAACGGTTTCACCCTGCCCCTACAATGCTGGAAAAATCCTGCATGTGGCTGTGCGAGATCGGCATCCTCGCGATGGGTGCGATCGTCATCCTGGAAGTCGTCACCCGTAACCTGTTCGGCTTCTCGTTTGAAATGTCCGAGGAAGTCGGCGGCTATATCATCGTCGGAATCACGTTCCTGTCGTTGCCGGTGTGTCAGGTCTATCGGTCATACCACCACGTGCAGTTCATCCAGGCTCGGCTGTCGCCGCGCATGCAGGCGTTGTCGCATTTGCTGTTCGACGTGCTGTCGTTGCTGTTTTGCTTTGTCCTGCTGTGGCAATTGACCCGGTTTGTCGCAACCTCGTTCCGGACCGAGGACGCAGCCCCCACCCTGCTCGGTACGCCACTCTGGATTCCGCAGGCGTTGATGCCGATCGGCATGCTGGCCGCGACGGTGTCGCTGCTGCGCTCCGCATACGGTAATTGGCGCCGGTTCCGGTCAGGCCGGGTCTGAGACAATGCAACTGGCTCTGCAACTGATGGGATCTTTCGGGATCTTTTTACTCCTGCTCGCCGCCGGGATGGCGGTCCCGTTCGCCATCGCCGTTCCGGGCGTGATCTACCTGCTGATGCAGAACGGCGTGACCGCGCTGAAGGGGATCGGGCTGGTCACCTGGGGCAGCATGAACAGCTTCACCCTGACGGCCATCCCGCTGTTTATCTTGATGGCGGAACTGATGCAGCGCAGCGGGCTGTCGTTCCGCATTTATCGAGGGCTGGCGAAAGTCGTCTCGCGGCTGCCGGGCGGGTTGTTGCAGACCAATATCGTGGGCTGCGCGCTGTTCGCCTCGATCAGCGGGTCGTCCGTCGCCACGGCGGCGTCGATCGGCGGCGTGGCACTGCCGCAATTGATCCAGCGTAATTACGACCGCCGTTTGTCGGCGGGATCGCTGGCGGCGGGCGGCACACTGGGGATTTTGCTGCCGCCGTCCATCGCGATGATCATCTACGGATCGTTCACCGAGACATCCGTGGCCAAGCTGTTCATGGCCGGAGTGATCCCGGGGATCATGCTGACGCTGATGTTCATGGCCTACATCGCGGTCCGTTCGTTCTGGGGCGGTGCGGTTCCGAAGGAAACCACCGCCGGGCGAGACCAGACATGGCTGTCCGCCCTCGCCGACGTGGTGCCGTTCGCGCTGCTGATCGGCGCCATCATGGGCAGCATCTATGCCGGCTGGGCGACGCCGACCGAGGCAGCCTCCGGCGGCTGCCTGTTCGCGCTGATCCTGTGCCTGATCTGGGGCGAACTGACCCGCGAGCACTTTATGTCGGCGCTGCACCGCACGGTGCAGATTTGCGGCAACCTGCTGTTCATCATCTACGCCGCCTATGTCTATGCCTTCGCGATCGGCGTCGCCGGGGTGGGTGAGAGCGTCACGTCCTGGCTGATCGGCCTGCATCTGTCGCATTTCGAGTTCTTCGGCGCCTTGTTCGTACTCTACACCGTGCTCGGGTGCCTGGTGGAAAGCATCGGCATGATCGTCATCACGGTCCCGCTGCTGTATCCGATCCTGGGCAGCTATGGCATCGACCCGATCTGGTTCGGCGTCATCCTGGTGATGTATGTGGAGCTCGGGCAAATCTCGCCGCCGATCGGGATCAACCTGTTCGTCATCCAAAGCATCTGGGACGGCGAGTTGGGCGACGTCGTGATGGGGACGATCCCGTTTCACATCATCATGTTCGTACTGCTGTTCCTGCTGACGGTGTTTCCGCAACTGGCACTTTGGCTGCCGGGGCAGATGAACTGAACTATCTGGACCGGTCGGGGCCGGCGTGCTTTGATTGTGATGGAATCAGGAGCATTGCGCCATCAACGACCTGCCTACCCTCTCCGTTCGGGACGAAGCGGAGCTTGACGCGACGCTCCAGACAATCGCCGACAGCCATGGGTATGTATCGAACCTGATGTACACGCTGGCTTTGGCACCCCCGGGGCTGGCCGCCTTCGCGGCGCTGAACACCTATACGCAATACGGAACCCACCTGACACTGTTGCAGCGGGAACTCACCAGCCTGGTGGCCACGCGGGACGTGCATTACGGGTGGGCGCATCATGCGCCGCTGGCGATGGCCGCCGGTGTGACCGAGGAACAGCTTATTCTGATACGCGAGGGCCGGGTTCCGCGCGATCTGGCGCCACCCGAACGGGCGTTGTGCGACTATGCGTTTGAGATTTCCTCCGGCCGCCGCATCCCACCGCGCATGGCCGAGGCCATGCGCGATCATTTCGCGCCGCACCAGATCGTCGATGCCGCGCTGCTGACAGCGTATTCGATCGCGGTAGCGGCGCTGGCGCTCGGGCTGGAAGTGCCGATCGAGCCGCCGGAAACCTTGCAGTTCGAACTGGAATGGCAGCGGCACCGCAGTGCCATAACGACGTAAATTCCAGGCGCTACGGAAGCGGGTTCAGTCTCCGTAAGCAGATTCTCCGCTTACGACCGCGGCACAGCCGTCAATCCGAGGACCCACGAAGTCAATGCTTTGCGGTGATTGTCAAACTCATCCGCATGGGCCGACTGCCGGGCTTGCGACCGGTCGTGGCCACCGCCGGCCGGTTGGACGAATAAAATTGCCAACCCTCCCACTTGGTCCACGGATTTCGTTGCATTTACAGAAGAAAGCAAGCCGGATTCAATAAGACAAATATTTGAATGGGATAGAATGGTGCCGGGTAAGCGGGGCAAAAGTGTGGGCAGCACCTGATTTTCTTCTTACGCCGATTTGGAGCAATAGATTCTTTGCATCATGTGCCGCCGCCTCCCACCCTGTCTGCCCTAAGCCGCCCAGAGCTTGAAGCGCTGCTGGTGGAACTGTTCGGTGAATTTGCTACCCTCAAGCAAGCCGTTACCGAATTGCGCGAGGAGAACGCTCGGCTGAAAGGTCTGAAGAGGCGCCCCAGCCTCAAACCGAGCGGCATGGAGAAGGCGACAGAGCCACCGAAGCCCCGCAAAAAGGACAAGCAGCGGTTTCGCGGCAAAGTAGCGCCCCGGGTCAGCATCGAAGATCAGGTGATCCAGGCCACAGTCCCGCCAGGATCGCGCTTCAAAGGCCACGAGCCGTTTCTGGTGCAGGATCTGGTGATTGCGGCGAGCGCGACCTGTTACCTGCTTGAGCGCTGGATCACACCGGATGGTCGCACGACCCCGGCACCATTGCCGGAGGGCATCGATGGCCATTTCGGCCCCGAACTCCGCCGCTTCGTGCTGATGCAATATCACCAGAGCCAATCGACACTTCCCCGGCTGGCGGCGCTGCTGTGCTCGGTGGGCGTGTCGATCTCGAAACGCCAGCTACAGCCCCTGCTGACGGACAAACGGGATGAATTCGTTGCCGAAGCACGCGACGTTTTGCGCGCCGGGCTACAGACGTCGCCTTAATGTCTCGGTGGACGACACCGGTGCGCGACATAAGGCCAGGAACGGCTTTGTACTCAGATCGGCAATGACTGGTTCACCTGGTTCGCCACCCGCTCATCGAAGAGCCGGTTGAACTTTCTCGAATTGCTGCGCAGCGGTCATACCGATTTCGTGCTCAACGACGCAGCCTACGACTATTTGCGCAAGCACTCACGGTCCGCGACGCTGATCGCCCGCCTGACGGCCCAGACGCAGACGTGCTTCCCCGATCAGGCCGCATGGCAGGCGCATCTTGACCGGCTTGGCTTCACCGAACTGAGTCACACGCGAGCCCGTGCGGGTCGCCACTGAGGGGGCTGTATGGGGCCCAGCGTTTCGTGGGCGCCAGCCAGGCTGGCGAAACGGAGGGGCAGCGTTCAATCGCACAAGTTCTTCTGCGATGCGGTGGTTCTGAGCGATGACGCCGGGCAGTTCAATGTTGGCCGACATGCGCTGTGCTGGGTGCATACGGAACGGCTGGTGCATAAGCTCGACACGTTTACCGACAAGCATCGTGCCGCGCCAAAGCGGGTTCGCGGCCTGATCTGGGACTTCTACGCCAGTCTGAAGACGTATCGCCTCAAGCCGAGCCAACGTCGGTCGGTTGCATTGCGTGCGCGGTTCGACCGGATTTTCCTCCGCCGTACCGGCTTCGTCACGCTGGATCGCTTGCTGGCACGGCTGCATGACAACAAGGCCGAGTTGCTGATGGTCCTGGACCGACCGGAAATCCCGCTCCCCACCAACGGTTCGGAGAATGACATCCGGTGCTACGTGACACGGCGCAAGGTCAACGCCGGCACACGCAGCGACGTTGGCCGCGACTGCCGCGATGCTTTCCTGAGCCTTGCCAAAACTTGTGACAAGCTTGGCATCGCGGTCTGGGATTATATGGGCAGCAGACTCAGGGTGGCGGGACACAGAGTTGTTCAGCCACCGGACCATTACGTTAGAGGGCGTTTCCAGCCCGCCTGAACGGGACGCGGCGACACTTTTGCCCCTCTTACGGGCCAACTCCCTAGCGCATTGCAATCATTGGTGTCCCCGGCGCGATTCGAACGCACGGCCCCCAGATTAGGAATCTGACGAAAAATGAACAAAATCAAAGGCGTGTATCGCATATTTCGTTCCTTTTTTCTCCAGAAATCCCCAGAAAACTGCGTGTTTAGTGGCCCCATGATATACGTCCGTTGCGATTTACTCCCTATGCATCGCCCGATATCCCGACCATAGCAGAGGTAAAAATTATGCCACATAGCGGGAAGGGGTTTGCGAAAGTAGATGGCGTCCAAGCGCGAGATTGGCCGCGGGGGATGCGTGCGGCAACCGCAGCCGATTACGTCGGGGTGTCAGTTTCGACCCTACGCGCGATCGTCAGGAAGGGAGGACTCAAGCCAATTCGGCTCACACCCGGGCGTATCGTTTACCTTAGGGAAGACTTGGACTCTTACCTCGACCGCGCCGCCGGTAGAGGCCCGCTATCGACTGGAAACGAATGGCTAGATGCGTTCGGTGCCCCGCCATAACCCATATCATTCACGGTAGGCCTTATCGTCGATATCGAGGGCGACGGCCTACCGCGGATTTGCGCGGATATTGCACCACGGACCCGCGCTGGCGCAGGTCTGGCGCGCTCGGCTATGCCCGAGACGCCGCCCCTTCGCCAGCGCGGGTCCGGACGAAATCGCCGAGGCCCTGTCATTCGACCTGCGTTACGCAGGTCGAAAGCGTGTCAATCACGCCAATACGTTGATGGCGCAAATCACGGCCGACCGACTCGCCCGTCCCCTGGCGGCGTCCGGGTTCGTGCTGATGAAAGCGGCGCCTGCTAACGCGCCGACAACATCGGGCATGCCCTCAAGCGTTCGGAACTAAAACGCTGGACGGAATTACCCGTCCAGCCAGCCCTTTCAGGTAAAACTGTTCTGATAATACCGGATAGGGTATCCGCCGGAAACCAAACGGCCGTCCGATCGCATGAAGGCGTTCCACGCCACTTGTAATTGATCGGCGTAGCGCTCGCGCAGGACCACCATTTGCAATCCGAGGGTATCGCGAACGATGTAGTTAGAGAAATGTCCGAACAGGACGGACTTCGCGCCGGCCGCCATGATAGGCATGTCCTGATTAATGACATATTCGTATCCGTCGAACGTGTCGGGAGCGCCTTCCGTCAGGCCCGCCGTCCACAGCGGGCGGCCAACGCCGTCTACCAGCTTTGCCAGGGTCTTCACCGTGGAATCATGGAGCATCCACTGCGCCCCCTTACGGTATGCCGGATCGACGGAATGCTCAAGGTCCAAGAAGTCGGCGTAAATGACGGAGGTCGTTTGGCCAACAGCGCCGACCTTACCCGAAGCGGCCGAGGTCACGACGCCGGTCGGCTGGCCCGCCCCGGTGCCGTTGGTGAAATGGGCGTTCTGGCCTCGGCCGAAGCGGTTGACGAGTGCGCCTTCGACCAGGGACTCGAAGTCAAAAACGGAATCCTGAAGCAGTTGAAGCGAGATCGGCAGGGCGCCCGAAATGTAGGTGTAAGCACCGAGGGCGGTTTGCCCGAAAGACAAGTCTGTGCCGGCGCCGACAGTCGTGTTTTCGGTCCCGAGGATCGTGGCGACCTGCGCTGTGTCGTCCATGGTCGGCCAGGGCAGACTCGCGCCCGTAGTGGTTTGGATGTTGCGGGCCGCAGCGCGGACGCCGCCAAACGCCGTCAGCGCAATCAGCAATTGGGCTTCGAACAGCGGCGCCACGGTGTAACCGCCGCCCGCGCTCGAGGACGTGGACCCGGCGTTCTGAATGGACACGCCGAAATTGGATGCGTAGTGCGCCTGATCTTCCGGAGGCAGGCGGCCGATGGAACCCGAGGCCATCGCGGACAGAATGCGGCGATCCCGGGCGATAACGGAGCCCACGTATTCCTTGTCGGAGTCGGTCAACGCGGCGTTGCCGTTAGCGCGGACCAATTTCGCGAAAATGATGGCGTCGCGCTGCGCATTCGACACGAACACGGGGGCGTCCACGGTATCCCGCTGGATCTGCGAACCGAGGGCGGCGAACAGGGACTCGCTGCGTTCAGCGCGGAGGATGCCCGTTTGCAGGGCGTCAGACTCGTCGAGCATACGGTCGGCGTTCGCGTTGTCCTCGGCGGTCGCGCCGGCCTTGTTGACGAGCGCGCGGGCGTCCTCGATCAGCTTGGCGCGAGCGTTGCGAACAGGGATTCGGTTCGTTCCGATCGATCGATTTTAGCCTTCATGCCTTCCGCCTCGGTCAGCATCACGTCCGCACGGGCCAACGCTTCGGGTGTTGCCTTCCGGTTGTTTATGAGTGCACGGGCCTGGTCCACCAGCTTTGCGCGGGCGTTGCGCATATCTTTGCTCATCGGTAACCTGTTCCTGTGATTAGCGGGGTATGGGTGAGCGCGAACGTGGCGAAACGCTTCACTGCGAAAGCCGCCACGAAACCGACCCGGACGTGTAAGCCGAAAAGCGAACCCGATACATAACGCCCGACTCGGGCTCGGACCACGTTGAGGACATAGGGCCGCTAAACGAAACTGTCGTGCCGTCGCTGAACGCGACCGGAATATACGTTGTTCCGCCGTCGAAACTGCGCTCGAAAACGACCGTGCCGACGAACGTTCCCGACACAGATACGTTGAAATCGCGGTGACAATACATGCCCGGGGCTGCGCCAACAGCGGACAGACTGCCTGACGTGAACCGCGTAGCGGAATCGGTTCCGCTTGATCCAACGCCCATTATACGCATTCCTTGATTGGTGCCGAAGGGCGCGTGCGGCGTATTTCCCTGAGATTCATCGGTAGTGTGTTCCTTTGTTTTATAAATTCGATGGGAAGCGGCGCCAGGACGTGTGCAATCCTGGCGCCCTCTGAAAAGGGTTACCCTCCGCCCGTCAGGGACCTCATGGCGTTGGATATCGTGCCGAGCATCCCGCCCGGCTGCTTCGTCTCGATCGCGGGTGGCGTGGTATCAGCCGTCGGCGTTGACGCGCCGCGGACGTTACCAGCGACCCGGCGGCCGGCGGGGGCCGTGTCGACGTTCGGCTTGCCGTCAGGCGGTAGCGTCCACTCTTTCGGTACCGATTGCGGGTCGAAATGGCCACCTTCCGAGGCGGACGCCAGTAATATACGCAACCGGGATTGACGGTCAGCCGGGTCGCCGATCATGGCGGCGAGCGTGTTGATATCGATCGGTCGGAAATGATACCAATCGGCGCCCTGGTCCACCAAAGTTTGGGTAAACGCCTTGTGGGCAAGATAAGCCCCGCCGAGCGCGATAAGCGCGTCGCACAGATTTCCCGTAACTGCGCGGTATTCCGGCAGCAAAAAGGCGCAAAGCTTCAAACTGCCCTCGGCGTGTGCCGCGGACAGTAACGGGTGCAGCACGGCTTTTGCTTCCTGGATTGCAGCGAGGTCCTTTCCCAACGCGGATAGTTCCTCGTCGCCGGGCCGGACTTGGACAATACGCGGAGTCTGGTCGATCGGCTGTTCCGGGGCAGGCGCATAGTCGCCCAACAAGGCCAAAGCCCTTGCGCTCAAAGAGGGTTTGGGTTTGGCCGGGACGATCGTGTCGTGGGCCGGCGCCTGGAAATTGACAGCGTTACTTCGCGCCTGTTTTTTCTGAATGGCCCTCATCTCGGCCAAAATGCCGTCTTCCCGCCGACAAAGGTTTTTTATTTGGTCAGACAGAACGCCCCAAACCGGGTGGATAGCTCGCAACGTCGTGGCCGCCGTTTCTGTGTCGTTCGGCGACATTAGGGCTTTCGTCTTGTCCACTTCGATTACTCCGATTATGAACCCAATTTACCCTCTCGCCTGTATTGTCGCCCATTGACATTTCGCTACCATTAATACTTTTAACAGCGGCCCGTTTTCTGAACTTTCGGGCCAGTCGGCCAGAAGCCGCGCTGGTGGATTGTTCGCCCGGTAGCGTGCGGGCCAGGAATCTTGCGGCCTGTTCAGGTGACCCGGCTGAACCGTCCGCCAACAGCCCCGCCATGCGCGCAAGTAAGTGGTCGTCGGCCCGCGGCGGACGCCCCCCGGGCCGGCCGCGCAGCAAACCGGCCGCTCGACGAAATCGTGCATCGCCATTGCGATCCGCGATGGCGTCGAGAATCCGGGCGGTAGTCGTCGCGTCTGATAGGATGGTTAATATATCAGTTGGCAGCATGGTCGTGGCCTCCGCTCGAGCGCATCATTCGCGTAAGCGTCGCGAACCCCTCTTTTAATAGGGCAATGTCGGCCGTATTTCGCGCGACCGCTGCCTCGAGCGCGCCAAGATTGATTGCCACCTTCCCGGTTAGTGCCGCCAGCTTTTCGACGGATGCCGCGATCCTATCCACGGGGTCTGTTTCTGGGGTGGGCTGGTTCGGCGTTGTCTTGCGTGCCTTCGCCGCGCGAGCGGTCGCAAAGTCTATAATGTCGTCGGGCATTTTCTCTTTCCTTTAGGGAGCGATCCTGGCGGGCGCGTTGACCTGTTGGCGCAGGGCGTCAACAGACCCTTTGACTTCCGCCATGGCCGCAACGAGCGCGTCGGTTTGAGTCTGCGTTTGAGCCGCCGCGATCGACGCCGTGAGCGTGTCGGGCGTCGCGCCGGCCAAGTTCGTGAGAACGTCCAACACCCGGTTGAAATCGGCCGTGTACGCCGACCCTGTGCCGTTATACGCTTGTGACGTGGACAGCAGGGAGTCGGCGTAGGTCTGGATATTGGAAATAGAATTCCAGTCGCCGGCCGCCGCTGCGCCCGACACCGCGTTGAATTGGGACGACGCGAGGCCGTATTGAGACGCCGACGACAGCGGCGACGCCGCCCCGGTTTGCAGCTTCAGCACGTAGGACTCGAGCGAGGTCACCGAGGACGTGGCCGTCGCGGTCAGCTTGTCGTTGTAGGCCTGCTGGATCGCGAGTCGTTCCTCGCCGAGCGTGGTTTCCAGCTTTGCCATCTGGTCGGCGTAGCCCGCAGTCGTCACGTAGGCGTCGCCGAACGTGGCTTTGAGGGACAGGGACAGCGCCGCTTGTTCCGCGGCGCCGGCCGTATCGGCGTTGAACAGGGACGTTTTCAGCGCGTCCGCCGGGTTGCCGGATATCGTCGCCGCCGCTGCATCATATCGCGCCGTGTAACCGTTGTCGGTGGCGGCCGTCGCCGTCGCAAGCGCGTCGTTCGCCATCTTTACGGCCGATGTCCAGGCCGAAGACAGCGCGTCGGTGGACATGCCCACGAGTTTCGCGTTTGCGATCGCGTTCGTAAACGACGTGTTCAGGTTGTCCATGCTCGTCGTGAACGTGCCGTTCAGCGTCGGCGATTGGCCCATAGCAACCAACGCGGGGGCCGTCGTATTGACGAACGTCTGCACCTGAGTCACGGCCGTTTCCAGGTCGGTAAGGTTCGCGAAATTGGCGCCCTGCAGCATTTGGTTTACGTATTGGTCGCTCGACGAGAACCCGAAATTCTGGAATTCGGTTTTGCCCGTGGTCGCGTTCGCGCTGTTTATGCTCGCGTAAAAGTTCGGGTCGTTCGGCGACGTGGCCGTGCCGATCCACTGAGTCCCGCCCGGGTTCGCGTTGCCCGGGGTGTTCGGGTTCGACAGCGCGCCGGCCGCGTTCGTGACCTTCAGCCCGTTCGCCGACAGGAAGGCGTTGACCGACGAAATGTCGGAATTCGCTTGCGTGATATTCGGGGTATTGTCTTCGCCCTGAGACGGCGTGGCGCCGAGCGAAAGCAGCCCGTCGCCGGTAACGTCGATCCCCGCGCCTCCGTAAACGCTGGCCTTGTGAGGACCGATAAACCCGCCGCCCGCGCCGCCGAGCAATCCGCCCGCAACGCCGCCGATCAGCGCGCCGACAGGGCCGCCGACCATGAACCCCAGCGCCGCGCCCCCAAGGGCGCCCACGCCCGCGCCGATCAGCGGCGCGGGCCCCGTCGTGTTATTCCCCCGCTGGATCGCGCCGCCGAGCAGATCCCCGCCGACGAGGCCAATACCCACGCCCGCCGCGCCCGCCGCGAGACCCCCGCTTAGAGCCCCGGCCGCTATCGTCGGCCCGGCCATTCCCGGCGCCACCGTGGCACCCGCACCAAACAAACCGCCTAGCCCTGTCACGGTGCCGTCAATACCGACGATGCCGCCGCCAGCGGTAAGCACTCCCCCCGCCCCGAAAGCCCCGGAAAGGCTGTAAGCGCCACTTACCCCGGAAATCAGGCTCGTCCCGCTCGACAGCGCCGACCCGCTAGAACCGCTAGACCCACCGCTCGACGACAGCGCCGACCCGACCGATCCGAGAGTCGCGGAACTTGTGCCGAGGGCAGAATTCAGAATCGGGTTGATGACGGCGAGTTTCAACACTTCCTGAAGGACGGACGCGATAACCGCCCGGGTCACGTTCCCCCAATTCACGGCCGCGCCGGTGCCAGACACAAACGAATTGGTGATCGCCTGGCCGACCTGATCGAACGCCTGAGTCAGCATCCCGGACACTGCGGATATGGCGGTCTGCTGTTCCTGTAGTTTGCTCGTCGCGTCGGCGATAGCCGCCGCGTTTGCGACCAGTTTGTCCTTTTCCGCGCCGACCAGTCCGGGGTAGAGGCTCAAAAGAACCTGTTTCTCTTTCATAATGGCGAGGTCGCGCGCCCGTATGTCGGCCGATTCGCCCAAAGTCGAAAGTTCTTCCTGCAAATACGCGAGTTGTTCCCGCTGCACCGATTCCGCCTGTGACGCTTTCGTTTGCTCCGCGAGGTCTGCGGTCGCGTAGGTCAACAGCCCGATTTGTGTGATTTCATCCGTCAACGCCGCCTTGATTCGCGGGTCCGTGGTGGCATCCGCCGACGCGCGCAGGGACTCGGTTAGCTTCACGACCTTAGCGTCGAGGCTGGCGTAGTATTGATCGGCCGGACTCTGCGTTGCGGCTTGCGCCACGGCCGCCGCCGCAACGGCTTGGTCGTGGAGGTCGGAAACGATCTTCGCGCCCTTGTCCGCCTCTTGCGCGGCGTTTTTATTAAGGAGCGAGGCCGTCAGATCGTCGAGGCTTCCCGCGTATTTTCCCGCCGCCAGGGCCGCAGCCTGTGACGCCGCCGCAGCCTGTAGCCCGGCGACTCGACCCTGATCCGATGCACCCACGCCCGCGACAAGCGCCGTAGCCTCGGCGTTTAGCTTGGCGATCGTTTCGCCCATCGGGTTCTGCCACTTCTCGAGTGACGCTGTGGTGGCGTCGATACGGTCTTGAAACTTCTGGTATTCGGGCGTCCCTTCGCCGACAAGGGCTTGCATTTTTGTCAGGCGGTCTAGCGTGTCCTGCAAATCCTGCCCCGCCTGCGCGTTCTGAACCGAACCGGCTGGTGTAATGCCCGCCGTCGCGCGCAACGTGTTGTTGACATTCGCCTGCGAAACACCTGAAGCCTGAAGTTCGGCGGGCGTCGGCGCGGCCGGGCCGTACAGCCCGTTAAGGCTCGCGTCGCGTTGAGCGGCCGTGATCGGCGCGCCATATTGCTGCCCTCCCGATTCCACCACGGCCATACGTTGCCCGAGTGCTATCTGATCTGGCGTCAGTCCGAGAATTTGCCCCCAATATTCGATCTGACTCGCCACGTCCGCCGGGAGGCTCGACGCGTTCGCCGAGGATACTTTGGCGTTATAACTATCCGCCGCGGCCGGGTTTTTAGCGTAGCCGGTCGGCCCCATAGTATACGAACCCGCGATTTGCGAATTCGACGCCCCGCCCGCCGCAAGCTGCGCTATGTAAGTCATCCCCGCCGCTATGTTGGCGTCCTGAGTGCTGACATTGCTATACCCAAGCCCGGCCGCCGTCGCCGGGTTGATCTGCATAACGCCGACCGCCTGTTGCCCGTCCGCCTGGACCGGTCCGAGTAGCGGTTGCCTTCCCGTCGCGTCGGGCGTGAGCGCCGCCACGCCTGAAGGCACGCCGCTTGACCACCGCGCTTGATCCGCTACGTGCGCCGCCGCGATTTGTTCGGCGAGGCTTTTATACGCGTCAACGAGCGGATTTACGGACATGCGCAGGCGGTCGAGTAGCAGGGCTTGCGCCGCCGCTGTGTCACCTGATTTTTCAAGGTGGGATATCAGGGATACCGTCGTGTCGTCGAGGTATCGGAAACCCTGATCCGCCAGGATCTTCGCCTCGGCCGCCGGGTCTTTCAGCGCGTCGGCGACAACCTTAGCGCCGGCCGCCAAGTCTGTTCCCATCGCCGTCGCGAGGCGCCCGGAAAGCTGTATCAGTTCTTGCATTTGCGCCGCATCGGATGCGCCGCCGAAATTCGCAACGCCCGCTATCGACCCGGCCGCCAGCAGCGTGTCCGCTTTTGTCGCGCCCGCTACGCCCCCGGTGATATCCACGGCCGACCGTGCCGCAAGCGCGACGTTGGCGTAGTTTGCCGTGGTCAACGCGAGGCTTTTGTTCAACGTTTGAAACGCGGTGTTCGCCTGCATGGCCCCGTACACCATGTAACCGCCAACCGCCACAGCGGCGACGCCGAGTCCAATCATCGCGCCGGTGCCGGTCAGCAGGCCCGCGCCGAGAGACGCGATTGCGCTTTGAGCGGTCGCCGACCGCTCCGCCAGGACCATCATTGACCCGGGTAGCCGGGTGTAATTTCCGGTCAGGGCTTCGTGACCCATGACGATAAGTTCACGGGTTATGCTCGCGTGCGCGCCCGACGCCCTGCCCGACGCTGCCGCCGCCCGATCGTTCGAGGCGGACATGGAATCGTTGGCAGGCCCGGCCGCGTTCGTCGCCGCTGTCAGGGCCATAACCCGCGCTGCGGCCGCGTCAACCACGGCGTTGCGTTGGTCTAAAGTCTTGGACCCGTTCGCTACGGCCGCGTCCATCGTCGCGGTCGCCGATGTCAGAGTCGCTTGTGCCGCCGCCAGTTTGTTCGCCGCGACGGTCGCCGGGTCGAACCTGCGCACCAGCGTATCGGCGGAAGGCCCGGCTTTCGTTACGGCCGTTGTCAGATTATCGGCCGCGTCGGCGGCCTTGTTCAACGCAGCCGTGGCTGCGTTCGCGCCAGCGGACATATTGTCTTCGAATGTCGCGCTCAGTATCGCGTCAACCACTGACCAAACCCCTCCCCGGCCTCGTCAATGCTCGATGCCCGGTAGATGAAAATACTAAAAATCGTTAGCCCGAAATGTAATGCACGCAGATAAACCCCCGCCATTTACATTCGGATTTTGCCTATCCGATTTGACCCGGCCAGGACTAAGTATATTTTTGGAATACTGTTAGGGGCGTTGCGTCGCGCTCGCCACGCATGTCAGGCAGGCGGAGGCGGAACGGAACAACCACGGGCTTTAGCCAGCTTGTCGAATCAACCTCGGCTTCGGCGGCGTAACACGGGCCGCATCGGCGGTTGGCCGCCGATTCAGAAGGGAACGTGTTTCCGCACATAAGGCAGGTTCGATCCTTTGCCTGGCCGGTTCGTGCTTCTATGCGGGCGATCTTCTCGGCGGTAAGATATGCTCGATGCGTGATCGTGTAAAACCGTGCTCGACACGTGGGGCCACTCGGCCGGCCCAACTGGACCGCAATATCTCGCCAAGGGACTGCCTTTGCCCTCGCGGCCAGGAGGTCAATGTCGTCCTGCTTCGACCAAAGGCGGCCGTCGGTGCCGCGCCACCCGGCTGTTCCGTCTAGCGGCACGGCACCAAAGCCCTTGTTATGTGAGTGCCGATTTTGTCTCTGCCATGCCCGTCTAGCCAGTCAGATTCGGGCCGCGCCGCCCGCATACCCCGCGTCTTACTCGCGAGCGTGTCGGCAAGAACGGCGGCGGTTGCCCCTTGGCCTCTCAGGTTGAGCCTAAGCCGTCTCCCAAGGCTTTAGCTTGCGTTTCCCGGTCTTGGGGTCTACCGAGGCCGCCGCGTTGAACCCTTCGTGCTTGATCGAGGCTGTGGACGGTTGCCAGCGGGACTGGATCGTCAACCGCAGCTTGGTTGCCAGCGAGGACGCGCCACGCTGTTCTCTGTCCTGCATCTTCAGCATCGCGTTGAGTTTGACGAGATCGACCGGATCGACAGCCTGCGCCTCAGTGATGCGCGCAGCTAACCACCGCCCCATAGCGACAGCCCGGCACATACCCTCGAGCAACGGAATCGTGTCGCTCGTAAACCAATCCGCCGGCTTGCTTTCAATAACGCTGTCCCAAATCTCGCGCTGTTCCGGCGTCAGGATTGAATCAGGCTCGACCGCCCGCTTCAGCATCGCTGGGGGCGCCACCTGCAGGGATGTGATTGATTTCCTGCCGCGCTGCTTCACTGTCGATCTCCGGATAGGGTTATACCGGAATTGTAACATGCCAATCGATGGGCCGTACATTGCTATTTTTGATTAGGTTTGTGGTAAGGGAGCCATGCAACGGAAAGCGCGCTCATCGTCGTCGAGTTGGACACCCCCTGGCCCCCGACAGACATGGCCGTGCCGCCCGCCCCAGCCCCGCCCACGGTGCCGGTCATCGGCCGAGGCTCCAATGGTGCGCCGGGTCCAGAGGCCGCCCTGACGCGTGCGGTGTCGTGGCGGCCTCGGGTACGTTCGGCGCGCGGGTCGCTTTGCTGAATTTGCCGCGCCATTGCCGATTTGCCGCGCGACGGCGATTGCCCATTTGAACCGTCGGCCGATTACCCGAGGGGCTCGTCCAAAGGTGAAGTGGTGAAGTGGTGAAGCGTGGTGAAGCGTTTTCCAGTGACGCCACCGCGCGGCGCAGGCGCAGGCGGGCGCGTGGAGTGGACGATGATCGTTATGGTTCACCACTTTCACCACTCGTTGCGTATTGATATTTACATATCAATTAGAACAACAAGTTATATAAAAATTTTGCCGCAAAGCGTGGTGGATTACGCCCCGGTCACGATTCACCACCGATTCACCCCGGTTCACCACAGCCAATGTGTTTTAGGGATCGCGGAATGTAGCGCGCGGCGGGGGTCGAACCTACCGCCCCAAGGACGACACCCTCGCCGGTCCTTGGGGCAACTCTACCCATCGCCATCATGCCCCGCGTCGGTTCGTGCAAAAGCACGAGCCGAGTCCGCGGCGGAGCCTACTTGTCAGTGTAGCAAGGCGACAATATCCGAGGCTTCCGCCGAGGGCATCGCTGAGTCCGCCGATGTGAAACCCACGCCGCGCATATGCCAAACGCCCCTTATCGCCGTGTCTTTGACGGAAGGAAACGCCCGACGCAACGACTCGTAAAAGTCCCGGGATGTAGGCGCGGGTTCGCCGTTCGCCCGGATCCATCGAGCGAAATCGTTAAACAGATCGGCGCGCTTTTCCCGATAACCTTCGCCAACCTCGAGACGTTCGGCCGCCCATGCGCCAAGCGAGTCCTGTTCTTCGAAATACGCCGCCGACGCCTTCGTCACGGCATCGCACGTACCGAGTCCGTCGCGCTGCCAAGCCAGACACCCGTCGATAACCCATCGCAGAATCGCCGGATATTCGGCAACGAGCCGAGCCTTCAAAGTCTCGTCGCGGCGCGGCGGTTTGTGACGGAACGGAACGACACGGAGTCGGCGTTCCATACCTGATGACTGTCCGCGTATATTTGGCGCGTGATTCCCCGTAATGAGGATCTTATATTGAGGCTTGTAATTGAAGGGCTCGCCTCGCGGCTTGCGCGCCGACACTGCCCCTTCGTTGCCGGTCAATTCCTTTAGGGCTGATTCTGCCCACGCCGACCCGCGTTCCGTCTCGGAAGCCATCGCGAGACGAGCCCCGGCCAGGGCCGCCCGATAGTATTCGGCCTTATCCGACGCCTTCGCCGAAAACATTTCGGCCGGGGCCTGTATGCCGTAGTCCATGAGGATATTCATGAACGCACCGAATAGCGTTCCTTTTCCGGTGCCGCCCTCTCCGAAGGCGAATGCCAACATTTCCTCGGATATATCGCCTGTTAGACAGTAGCCTAAAAATCGCTGAATCCAGGCCATCAATGACGTGTCACCGTTCGTTGCCGAGGCCAGGAACGCTAGCCATAACGGCGCGGCCGTGCCCGGTTCTGAGGGCGCGACTGCCGTCTGCTTGGCGATCATGCGCCTTGGGTCGGCAGGGAGAAGCCGGCCGGTGCGAAGATCCACCACGCCGCCCGGAACGCCAAGCAACCACGGATCGGTGTCCCAAATAGCCGAGGAACAAGCGAGTCGCGGGTCGATCCTCGCAAGCTGCTCAACCGACGAAATAAACGAGCGCGTGGCCATCGCTTTATCGAGCCCTCCCAACAAAGCGCGTGCCTGACGGACATACTCGGCAATCGCCGCAAACGCCTTACCTGTTTCGTCCCGACGCCAGACGCCGGCTGCACGATCCCAAAGGCACCACCCCTTATCCGAGTGGTCATATCTCATTACGTCCGGGTTGTCCTTCGCGAAGCCCCGTGCCACGTCAACTTCGGTCGCCTCGGAAACAGAGGGCTCGCGCGCAGTCCGCATCGGCGCCGTTAACGTTGTCAACGGGTTATCAGGCTCCGGCGGTAACGCGCCGAATTCGGCAGACGCCGCCGCCAATGCGAATCGGGTCACGTCGGCGCCGAGTTTACCCGCGAGTCCGAGCAGATGCCGCCACCCCGAAATGTCACGGTCGCGGTGCGACCAGTCGTCGTCCCACCGTGCACGTTCGCCTGCGTAATCCGTGGCGTCTGCCGAATCCCACCGCGCCGACCACTCGGCCGCCGCGTCGTAAACCGGCGCCGGGTCGTCCAGCAGGTTCAGCGCCTCGAGCGATCGAACGCAGCCCTGCACCGCCAGGTTTACCGCGGTGTAGTCATCGCGTGTCGTCTCGGCGGGGTTGGGCATGGACGCCAGCAGGTCGAGCAGCGTAGCGGCATCGGGAGGGGCCAGGTCGGCGGCGTTCGGTACCGGCGTGTTGGGGTTCGTCCTGCGTAACGCCTCGATCAGCAGCCAATCCGGCCACGCGGCCCAAACGTCGCCTTCTGAGCGGAGTCCGTGTTGATCCCATGCCACCGCGTACCCGCCGTCGCCGCGAACGTCCACGCCGGGCGCGATACGCGACGCCGAGTTGCCCATGCCAGGCGTGTGTTTGAGTCGGAAATGAACGCCGCCCGATCGCGTGTGAATTCGTTGCGTAGGGGGTAATCGCGCCAAGTTTTCCCTTAACCACTCGTCGCCGCCGGATCGAGGATCTATGTCCAAAACATCCATACCCGATGCCGCGCCGGTCGGAATCCCCACAAGCAGGGCCGAAGGGTTGGCAAACATTCTACGAATCACGGCCGGGTCAGTCGAGGCGTCACGGAAGCTGCCTTCTTGGCAGGGCCTCTTGTTTAGGCGCAAAGGAAATACGGGGATACCAAGCGAAGCCAAATGCAAAGCTGAATCTAAGGTCGATGATCTCATAGCACGGGCGCCCTGCGCTTCGGTGTGATCGGATGCACACACCCGGGCCGAGGGATGACCACGAAGGCGGGTATTTGCCGTACGTCGAGTGCAGCGCGCCAGGCCAACGCATGCGCGCTATCGGTTTCGACCAGTATGAAACGACGCGACACCTCGGCCGTCGCGATTGCGATCTCGTAATGCTCGACCTCGGCCTTTGCCGCATGAACCAGGCCGGCCCGTGCCCAAGCGATCGCGGACATCGAACACCGAAACTCATCGGGGTCGTATGACTCGGTCGCGTCGTCGTCATTCGAGATCAACACCACTGTGGGTAGGGTTGATTTGATGCTGCGCGGCGTCCAGACGGTCCGATGACCGGTAACCGCCGTAAGGGCGATCCGGCCTGCGTGAACCGCCCGTAGAAGGGTAAAAAAACCAAGACTACTCGGCGAGCGAACAGCCGACTCCATCCATGGGATCAAGGTCAGGGAAGCTGGGGTAAAATTCAGAACTGTCATTTTGCGGTATCCCTAAAGAATACCTTGCAAACCATCGCCGGATTTAGTATCTTTTCGGTGTCGAGGCCAATCGGATACGAATACGCCGCTGGCCTTCAAGGCCGGCGGTTTTTCTTTTAGGCGGTCTTCGAAGTGAATTCGGCTTTCGGCTGCGCCGCAAGGAACGCATTGGCCTTCGGAACATCGATCAAGGTTCGTGTGCCAACCTTGATCGCGCTAAACTCGTCGCGGGCGAGCATTTCATAAACAGTGGAGCGGCTGAGACCGACCAATTTTGTAAAGTCCCGGACTGAAGCGTAAAGCGGTACCATGGCGAAAGTCTCCTGCATGCGATCCACTGGACGCCAATGGATGCACCAGACGTACGCGACTTCGTAAATCGGCCGCCATTGCGATTCCGATCGGGCACAAAAATAAATTATCGACAGCCCGCCACTAATAATCAAATAGTTTCTGTCATGTAGCTTTGTGGGATACACAAACGAGCCCGATATTAATCCCGAAGGGCGTTGACGGGCCCATCTGCGCGTGGGATGGGTCGGCGTCCGGTCAGTGCTCGAACACTAACCGGACTCCCTCACTAACCCCACCGGAGATAACCCGATGACATTAGCGCAGAACGCCTATACCACATCCGTGCGGAGTTTGACACGTCGCCAGATGATTGCCGAAATCCGCCCGCTCGCCGAGGCCCGTGGCGCATATTGGGTGCGCGTCAACGGCAGTCTCAAATATGGAAAGCATCATCTTGCGGAGTTGACCGATCTGCAAATTACAATGGTCCATGGTGCGGCAGTAGGCAGGGAGTTCACTTGAACCATGTTGAGTAGCATTCTGCCGGAACACTCTGTAATGGGCCTGTCATGTTTCGAAGACAGCGCCACATTTCACTTTAAGGATGACCCCCGTGGCGATCGTCCCGATTCCCTACCTGTGGATTAACCCCGGCCGCCGGGCGCCCGCTGCCTACTTCCGGCGCGGGCGGGTCACGGTGCGGATACGCGACGCCGCCGGTAAACCCCTGACGCCCGGCGATTCCGGGTTCCTGGCGGCGTTCGAGGCGACACGCGACCGGTTCAGCGCGGAACCGGCCTGGCCTGCCACAGCCACGCCCGCGCCTGGATCTCTCGCGGCGCTGATCGTCGCCTATCGGTCGAGCCCGGAATACCTCTCGCGGGCGCCGGGAACGCGGGCGAACTACGACGAGTCGCTGAACCCCCTGCGCGATCGGTTCGGCGTCCTGGCCGTGGCGACCATGCCCCGAGCGTTCGTGTTCAAACTGCGCGACGACTACGCGACCAAAAATGGAGTCGCCACGCCCCGGCGCGCAAACGCTATCGTCGGCGTCCTGCGCCTGCTTCTGGCTTGGGGCGTCAACCGTGGTTGGCGCGCCGATAACCCGGCGGCGAGTCCTGGCCAGCTACAGACCGGTCCTGGCCTGGCGACATGGACGCCCGCCGAGTTCGCCGCGTTCATGGCCTGCGATAAGGTCGGCGAGCCAATACGCCGCGCCGCCGCCCTCGGGTATTACACCGGCCAGCGCAAGCAGGATTGCCTGGCGATCACGAAGGCCGCCAGGGCGGAGGGCGGAATCGAATTCATGCCGGCGAAGACAAAACGCTCGACGGGTAAAAAACTGTGGATACCCGAGGCGCCGGAGTTGACGCGGGTTCTCGACGCGGCCCCCGCGACGGACGCGGTTACGCTGTTGACGCGCCAGGACGGCCGCCCGTGGAAGAAATACCACTTCACGCACGCGTTCGCCGCCGCCGTGAAGCTGGCGGGCTTGCCCGAAGGCCACGGGTTCCACGGCCTGCGGAAAGCCATGTCGGCGAACCTCGCGACGAGCGGCGCCACGGACTCCGAGATCGACGCCCTGGTTTACCACGCCGACCCGAAAATGACCCGCATGTACCGGGCCGACGCTGATCAGAAAACGCTTGCCCGTGCGGGCATGGCGAAACTAGCGAAAGGTGAAAAATGACGCTACCCCCGAACCTGTCGGACGACCACTATAAGGCGGCTACCCGCCTGCTTACCAATTACGGCCGGGGAAACTGGAACAACACGGGGTATTTCGACGTACCGGGTGAGGTCATGCGCGACATGGTGAGACTCGGCTACGCCGAGGCCCGCAAGAGGACACCTTCGAGCCCTGCCGAATACCGCGGAGTGGGTTACGTTAACCCGTTGGCGTGAACGCCCCGGAAACGCCGATTGATACACGCCCCGGAATCGACTGATACACGCCCGCCAAACTTCACGAAACGCTGTTGATTTCATTCAGTGTTTTGGTGTCCCCGGCGCGATTCGAACGCACGGCCCCCAGATTAGGAATCTGGTGCTCTATCCGGCTGAGCTACGAGGACACTTTCTCTCTTATATCACAAAAATCGCCGGTACGAAGCCCCGTTTATCACCCGCGCGCCACCCTTCCCTCGATCGGATAGGACGGGTCGTTGTAGCCCGGGGTGGACGGATGCCCGGGTGAGACCAGCCGGTCGATCAACGCCTCATCCTTCGCATCCAACCTACAGGTCAGCGCGCCCAGGTAATCCTCCCACTGCTCCTCGGTCCTGGGACCGCCGATCGCGGCGGTGATGAAGCGATTGTTCAGCACCCAGGCCATCGCGAACTGGCCCGGGGTCACACCGTTGGACCGAGCGTGGTCGGCAATCTCGCGGGCGATGTGCAAGCTTTCCGGACGCCATTCGGATTCCAGCATCCGCCTGTCCTGCCGCCCTGCTCGGGTTCCGGCCGGCGGCGGCACGTCGGGCACGTATTTCCCGGTCAGAATCCCGCGCGCCAGCGGGCTGTACGGCACCACACCCAGCCCGAAATACCCACACGCCGGCAGATGTTCGGTTTCGACCTCCCGGTTCAGCGCATTGTACAGCGGCTGACTGGCGACCGGGCGGTCGATCCCGGCCTCATCGCACAGACGGCAAATCTCCGCGACCCGCCAGCTTCGGTAGTTGGAGACTCCAAAATAGCGAATCTTGCCGGTTCGGATCAGGTCCGCCAGCGCGTGGACGGTTTCGGCCAGCGGCGACGAATGGTCCTCTTTATGGAGATACAGGATGTCGATTTCCTCGACACCGAGCCGCCGCAGGCTGGCCTCCACGGCGTGTTGGAGATGCCGGCGCGACAGTCCCCGTGCATTCGGCCCCTGCCCCGTCGGGTTGGCGCATTTTGTGGCCAACACCCACCACGACCGATGCTCGCGGATCGCGCGCCCCACGGCCTCCTCCGACTTGCCGCCGTTATAGCCGTCGGCGGAGTCGATGAAGTTGACACCCTGCTCGCGGGCGCGAGACACGATCCGGCCGGCCGTCGCGTCATCGGTGGCGCCACCAAACATCATGGTGCCGAGACACAGCGGCGAGACCTTCAGTCCACTTTGGCCCAACGAGCGATAATCCATGCGTCGACTCCCCTGACGGCGGTTGCTTCGCCACAGCTTACATGGAATCGGATGCACTGAAGAGTGCTCGGCCGCCGGCGCGATCGTTTCAAATTTTTGCATAATCGGCGTTTAACCGGGCCATGCAGGACCCTGATGGAGTTCGCCATATTCAACCGTCAACAGATCCCTGGCGAATACTTCAACCCTTCGGGGATATCCGTTTCTTGCTGCTGCCATCGAATGATTCATATGGACAAACGATCATTTCCCGATTAGTCCCCCGGTAAGGATGAATTGGCATTTCATCCTCCCTCGCTTCGGCTTGTTAACTACAAATGACGTTCCTTGCCCCGGTCTTTAGTCCGAAGTTCCGTCTTCGGCAGAACGTAAATCACTGACAAGAAACAATAAATCCAAGACCATACCCTGCGTTACTGGCTACACTGCGATCTCCAGCAGCTCGAACGCCCGCCGCTGCACCGGGGTTGGGCGGGTCAACACGCTCCAAGGCAGGTTCGGCGTGATTGCGACCACGATG
>CAIZFE010000053.1 GCA_903932145.1 uncultured Rhodopila sp.
CCTATTTTGCCGATTTGCTGACACGCCTCGTCAACGGCTGGCCTCAAAAACGTATCGACGAACTGATGCCGTGGACCTGGGCGCTCCAACAAACCCCCTGACTCGCTGGCATGTTCCCAAGGGTGGCAGAGCACCGCTTACTGTAGATCAGATAACCGTCGTTGCTTGCGTCCTTGATGAGATTGTCGAGCAGGTGGCCGATTTCCGAATGGACCGGCACGAAGCGATCGCCCGCAGCGGTCTTATCGTCCATTCTCATGAACCGGATACCCGAGGTAGGATCAACTCGGATG
Source organism: uncultured Rhodopila sp. (assembly GCA_903932145.1). GTDB lineage: Bacteria > Pseudomonadota > Alphaproteobacteria > Acetobacterales > Acetobacteraceae > Rhodopila. The sequence goes on from CAIZFE010000053.1 coordinate 294, forward strand.
TCCGTCACCTGAAGCTGCGACACGCCCTCGATTCGAGCGCCCGAAAATGCGGCGATCTTGATAGCAGCCGCCAGTGGCGCGTCTGCCCTTTCTTCCGCAGCCGTCCAGCAGCGAACCACATCCTCGGTAGCAAACCTTTGGCGAAGTGCCTCCTTGCCCTTTCTTCGACTGGTAGGATTTACGACCCGACGACCGGCGAACGGATTTCGGTCGTCTGGCACGATCTGGTGGGATTGCATCCACGTCCAATAGTTCCGTATTTCGCCTAATTTGCGATTGACTGTTTTTGAGTGCAGCCCTGTCTCGCTATCGGCGGCGATTAATCCGTCGATCCATTTCTGAACGTCCTTGCTCTCGATCTGCTCGATCGACTTTCCGACGGCTTTGTCGAATTGCTTGATCGAAGATGTCGCCTGATCGAGGGGGCGGGGCTTCAGGCCAGCGTCGGGCTTCCATTGGTCGATATAAGTGAGCAATGGCGTGGCATGGCCGGTTATAAGGTCCGCCGCCTCTGCTGCTGTCTCGCCCCCTGGTAGGTGCCGAAGTGCCGAATGAACGTCGTAGCCAGCGTTACGGACCTGTTTGGCGTGATCGGCCCAGCTGTGGCCATGTGCGGTGAGGACAAAATTAATTACGTCGGTAATCCGTGTGATCTCTGACGTTTCTCGATCCGTGAGTCGTTCGGAGCGGTACCGTTCGGCAAGACTTTCAGCCGTGACCAGTTCCAGCCGTTTGCCAGTTTGGCGGGCCGTTCTGATTCGGTCCTGGAGTTCGACTATTATTGGCGCGGCCACGGTCGCAGCGCGATGCTCATCCGTGTGGCCGGTCGGCACCTTGAAAATCGATTGGCCGATAATGGCACGCACGTCGGCAGGCACCACCATCCGAACAAACCAGCGGCGGCGTTGCTGCAAGAGATAGGGATAATGTGACCTGACCATAGACACCCGAAATCGGCTTCACGCCGGACCTTAGGCGTTGGGCAAACGTTGGTCAAATCGTTGGTCAGAAACTTCGCCCGAAGGTCGATTAAGTTATTGAAATTGCCGATAATTGTGTGACTGGCGGAGAGGCAGGGATTCGAACCCTGGGAACCCGCAAAGGCTCAACGGTTTTCGAGACCGCCCCGATCGACCGCTCTGGCACCTCTCCAGTCATAAAAGCGCAAGCGCTTTGTGCGTCGGTGGGGTCAAGTAGCCGGTCCAGGTTCGCGATGCAAGCGTCTGTTGCACAGGGCCGATCTTCCTTCGGCAACCGGACTGTCGGGCCCCTTGCCCTGTGCGCGGCAAGGTGGATTATACCGGCGACTCACACCGCGACGGGGAAACGAAACATGACAAAATTCAATTGGGAACACATCCATCTGCGCTCACCCGATCCCGAGGCGACCGCTGAGTGGTATCAGGACAAATTGGGCGCCGAGATCATCCGGTCGCCGATGGCCGACGGGTCCACACGCATCGATCTCAATCTGGCCGGGCAAAAAGTGTTCATCGCCAAGGCCCAACCCGGCAAGGCGGCCGAGGCGCCGTCCTCGCCCTATTTCGGCCTGGACCATTTCGGTCTGACCGTCAGCGACATCAGGTCGGCCGTGGCCGAACTCAAGGCCAAGGGTGTGGCCTTCACCATGGACGTCACCACGAATCGGCCGGGGGTGCAGATCGCGTTCCTGACCGCGCCACAGAATGTGTCGATCGAGCTGATCCAGCGGGGCTGATCCATCGGCGTCCGGGTCTCGGCGGCTTCTTCTGATGCCGATCGGGCGGAGCGCCGCCCTCTGCGGCATCGGCCGCTTTCCAAGCCGGAGGATCTCACTATGGTGCGGCTCGCATGCTTCGAAAATTCTGGTATTCGCCGTGGGCGCTTCTGGTGGCGGCCAATCTGTTTTGGGCGGGCAACATCGTCCTCGCCCGGGGCCTCACCGGCCACGTTCCGCCGATAGCGCTGGCGTACTGGCGGTGGACGGGAGCGTTCGTCGTCGCGGTGGGCTTCGCATGGCCGCGGCTGCGAACCGATTTTCCGGTCATGATGCGACACTGGAAGACCATGCTGGTTCTGTCGGCAACCGGCATCGCATCGTACAACACCATGTCCTATATCGGCCTGAACACCACCACGGCGCTGAACGTGCTGCTGCTCCAGTCCGTCACGCCGGTGATCATTATCGTGTGGGCCTATGTGCTGTTCCGGGAACGGCCGGGGCCATGGCAAGCCTGTGGCGTGCTGGTATCGCTGGCCGGTGTTGCCGCTATCGCCGCCCGGGGTTCGCTCGAAGCTTTGGTGAACCTCAGATTGAACCCCGGCGACGTCTGGGTTCTGGTCGCCCTTGCCATCTACGCCTTTTATTGCGTCGCCCTGCGCAAGCGTCCGGCGGTGCACCCGCTCAGCTTCCTGGTCGCCGCCATGGGCATCGGCTCCCTCATGATGCTTCCTTTCATGATCTGGGAGTTCACAACCGGCGCTCGGATCAACGGCGGTGCGGCCTCTTACCTCGCCATCGCCTACACGGCGATTCTCCCGTCGTTCATCGCCTACCTGTTCTTCAATCGCGGGGTCGAGCTGATCGGCGCCGGACCAGCCGGTCAGTCGCTTCATCTGATGCCGCTGTTCGGCAGTATCCTGGCCGTGCTGTTCCTGCATGAAAGTTTTCAGATGTACCACGCCGCCGGCATCGCGATGATCGCGGCCGGCATTGTCCTGGCATCCATTCAACCCGGACCGCGCCGGCTGCCCTCACCTGAACCCAAGACAACGTGATCGGGTTGCTTCCAACAATCGCTTGATCCCCGGGTGCCCGGTGCCGACTTGTGGCCTCTGGCACGGGGGCTCGGATGCAACGATCGGCTCTGGTTTTTGGGATGGTCGTCGCTTTGTTTGCCGGTTCGGTTGCGCAAGCCGATGAAACGCCAGCAGCGGACACGGTTCAACCGGTAGCGCCAACACCGGAAACCCCGGTCGCACCCGCGGTTCCGGAACCGCGGGCGAAAATCGAAACGCCGCCGCCGCCCCCGAGCGCGATCCAATCCGTTGCACCGGAGACCGCCGAGGCGATCCTCGGTCAGCGGGTTGTCGATCCGGCCGGCAAGGACATTGGCCGTTTGGTCGATGTTCTGGTGGATGCGAATGGCCAGCCGCAGGCCGGCATCATCGACTTTGGCGGCTTCATGGGAGTGGGCAATCGCAAGGTCGCGGTGCATTGGGGTGCGCTGCATTTCAATCCCGGAGACGCCACGCACAAAATCGCGCTGGACATGACGCCGGACCAGATTCAGGACGCGCCAGAGTTCCGCAATGCCAACAAGGCGGCATCTGTCGTCACGCCGGCCGAACCCGCGCCATCTTCGCCTTGACCGCGTGATGCTACGGTTCGCTTTCCTTCGGCCCGGCAGTAACCGAGCCCTTGATCTGGTCAATTTCTTCGTTGCCGATGTGCAGACGGGGTTTGGACCGTTCGTTGCCGTTTATCTGACCACCCATAAATGGACGCAGGTCGAGATTGGCTTTGCCCTGACATTAGGCACTGTCACCTCGCTGCTCAGTCAGTTGCCGGCGGGAATTCTGGTCGATTCCATGCGCAACAAGCGCATGGCGGCATCGGGCGCGCTGATTGGGGTCATCATTGCCGCGCTGCTGCTGGCGGTGCAGCCGGAACAACTGCCGGTGCTGGTCGCTCAGATCCTGCACGGCTTTGCCAGTTGTGTGATCACACCGGCCATCGCCGCGATCAGCCTGCATCTGGCCGGTCACGCCGGCTTGGGCGAGCGGCTCGGGCGCAACGCGCGCTTTGCCTCGATCGGCAACGGGCTGGCCGCCGCGGTGATGGGGGCGACGGGAGCCTATTTCTCGTCGCGACTGGTCTTTTTGCTGACGGCCGCCTTATGCGTGCCGGCGTTGGTCGCCTTATGGGCGATCGGGCCGGGGCATCATGCGCGGTCGCAGACAACCAGCCGGGTGATGGATGTTCCGGGCTTGAAGCGGCTTTTGGCCGATCGCCGTCTGCTGGTGTTCGGCGTGTGCGTGATGCTGTTCCATTTGTCCAATGCCGCCATGCTGCCGCTGGCCGGGGCGGCGGTGACGATGCGCGCCGGTCATTTCGCCAATCTGATCATTGCGGCCTGTATCGTGGTGCCGCAGTGTATCGTCGCCCTGCTGTCCCCTTGGGTTGGACGCGCCGCCGAGAAAATCGGGCGCAAGCGTCTGCTGCTGATCGGGTGGGGGGCGTTGCCGTTGCGCGGTTTGCTGTTGGCGGTCCTGCCGGGCTCCTGGCCGCTGGTCATGGGCCAGGCGGTCAGCGGCGTGAGTGCCGCCGTCTTCGGCGTGCTGTTGCCCCTGCTGGCCGCCGACCTGACGTTGGGGACGTCGCACTTCAACCTGTGCATGGGCATGTTGGGGCTGGCCATGTATCTCGGTGCCGCCCTCAGCACGACCATGTCTGGTGGCATCGCGGACGCGGCCGGCATGCAGGCCGCGTTTCTGGTACTGGCCGGCGTCGGCCTGATCGGCTTCCTGACGGTTTGGCTGGCCATGTCAGAGACACGGCCAGCCAGTGACCTCAGTCCTTTAGTTCAGGAATAACCCAGAGCGGTTTGTCGCCACGAATCACGCGCTGGCAGTTGTCGAACGCGTTGCGAAAACGGGTGTATTGATTGTCCCAGGTCGGACCCGCGAAATGCGCGGTCAGCACCACGTTTTGCAGCGCGAACAGAGGATTGTTGGGCGGTGGCGGCTCCTGATCGAACACATCCAGGCCGGCCCCGGCGATGGTGCCGTTTTGGAGTGCCTCGATCATCGCGGGTTCGTCCACGACCGGCCCCCGGCAGGTGTTCACCAGATAGGCGGTCGGCTTCATCATTTTGAATTGCGCCGCACCCATCATGTGCCGCGTCTCTTTGCTCAGCGGCACATGCAGCGACACCACGTCGGATGTCCGCAACACTTCCTCGAACAGCGAGAACCGGACGCCCATGGCGTCGGCCTGTTCCTCGGTCAGGCGCGTGGTGTCGTAATACTGCACATGCATGCCGAACGCCTGCGCGAGGCGGGCGGTCTTTTTGCCGATCGTGCCTAACCCGACGATGCCCAACGTGCGGCCCTTGAGTTCATACAGCTTGATGTCATCGACATTGTTGCCGCGCCAACGGCCGGCCGCGACGTTGGTATGCTGCCAGACGATGCGCCGGCATACCGCCAGCATCAGCAGGATCGCATGCTCCGACACCGCCGTGGAATTGGCACCACCGTTGTTGCAGATCGGTACCCCGGCTCGGCGGGCGGCTTCGATATCGCAGCGGTCGTAGCCGGCGGACAGAAGCTGGACCAATTTCAGGTTCGGAGCCGACTTGTAAAAGGCGTCATCCATGGTGCCATCGCCGAAACCAACAAGGCAGACGGCATCGGCCAGGGCAGCCTGAAATTCCGGCGTGCCGTGCCGCGCGACGACTGCGTCGAGGCTGGGTGGCAGAAGTTCGCGAGCGATGCCGATTTCGTTTAGCGGATTGTCGGCAATGATGATTTTAGCCATCGGTTTCCCCAGTTTACGTTTCCGGGCCGCAGCCTAAACCGGTTTCGCCAACGCGCCAAAACTACAGCCGCGAGTCATCCCGCATGACAGAATGCAGGCACGGTTGCGAATAGTGGCGAATTTTTGGGCAATTGCCTGCGCAAATCAGCGGGAGTTGTTACCGACTCTCGTCTCCATCGTCATGGCCCGGCGTGTCCGGGCCACCTATTGCGGCACCGTCAATGCACAGATGGCCCGGATGATCGTCCGACTAGATCGGGGGAGGGCCAGGAAGGCGTCGGTAAAGGCGTCCGTTTTGCCAGAACGAGAATAGGGGCCATGCGTATGGCACGCTCGTTGCATTGTGAAACATCGCCTCCGATCTCCGGGGAAACCGAAGCAACAAGCACGGGAACAGGCGCTGATGTCATTGGACGAACCCATTCTTTCTCGCCGCGGTCTAGGCCGTCTCGGCGTGGCTGCTGCGACGCTCGCGGCCGTCGGCGCCGTCAAGGCCGCGAACGCGCCGGCTGAGGCGCAGACCACCGGCGGCACCATCAAGGTCGGCATTCTGCACTCCTTGTCCGGCACCATGGCGATCAGCGAAACCACGCTGAAAGACGTCATGCTGATGCTCATCGAGCAGCAGAACAAAAAAGGCGGACTGCTCGGCAAGAAGCTCGAAGCCGTGATCGTCGATCCGGCGTCCAACTGGCCGCTGTTCGCCGAAAAGGCCCGTCAGCTGATCTCGGTCGACAAATGCGCCGCGACTTTCGGCTGCTGGACATCCGTTTCCCGCAAGTCCGTGCTGCCGGTGTTCGAGGAACTGAACAGCATCCTGTTCTATCCTGTGCAGTACGAAGGCCAGGAGTGCAGCCGCAACGTGTTCTACACCGGCGCGGCGCCAAACCAGCAGGCGATCCCGGCCGTGGATTACCTGATGGAACAAGGCAAGGTGAAGCGTTGGGTGTTGGCGGGGACTGACTATGTCTATCCGCGCACGACGAACCAGATCCTGGAAGCCTACCTGAAGTCCAAGGGCGTCGCCGCTGCGGACATCATGATCAATTACACACCGTTCGGTCATTCCGATTGGCAGAATATCGTCGCCGACATCAAGAAATTCGGTTCGGCCGGCAAGAAGACCGCCGTCGTTTCGACCATCAATGGCGACGCGAACGTGCCGTTCTACAAGGAACTCGGCAACCAGGGCGTCAAGGCGACCGATATCCCGGTCGTTGCCTTCTCGGTTGGCGAGGAAGAACTCGCCGGCCTCGACACCAGGCCGCTGCTCGGACATCTGGCCGCCTGGAACTATTTCCAGAGCGTCGATACCAAGGAAAACAAAGCCTTCATCGCAGCGTGGAAGGCGTTCACCAAGAACCCCAAGCGTACCACCAACGATCCCATGGAAGCCCACTACATCGGCTTCAATATGTGGGTGAAGGGTGTCGAGAAGGCCGGAACGGTCAACCCCGACGCCGTGATCGATGCATTGATCGGCGTGTCGGTGCCGAACCTGTCGGGCGGTTACTCGGCCATGATGCCAAACCATCACATCACCAAGCCGGTCCTGATCGGTGAGATCCAGGCCAACGGGCAGTTTAATACTGTTTCCGAAACGCCCGGACTGGTCGTGGCACAGGAATGGTCCCCCTACGTCGAAGATACAAAAGATCTGATCGGCGACTGGCGGGCGCCACTGAAATGCGGTGCGTTCAACGTGAAGACCGGCACGTGCACCGCGGGCAAGAAGGCGTAACAGCCAACTTGCCGGAAAGGGGACGGCCGTTCCTCCCGGCCGTCCCCATTTCTTTTTTGAAGGGTTTGCGATGCATCGGCTGATCGCACTGTTGTTGTTGATGACTCTGATGCTTCCGGCATCGCATGCCAAAGCGGACGATGCCTACGAAGAAATCGCCGCCTCTGCCCAGTCTATTTCCGCCGCCAATTTCGATTCGGTTCGCCGCGGTATCGAGGAACTCGCCGTGTCGGACGATCCGCGTGCCGCCGTGGTGATCGGGGCGTTGAACGACAGTCTGCTGTTCGCGAATGAGGACCATACGCTGGTCATTCAGCAGCCGGATGGCACCTATGTCGACGCCCGCACCGGCTCGCCGCTTCCCGACCTTACCGATGACGACGTGAAGTCGGTCCGTGTCAACAACGCCGTTCGCAGCGCGATCGATGCCGCGCTCGGTAGTCTGCAACTCTTTGCAGCGGATGCGCCGAAACGGCTACAGGCGGCCTCGGCGGTGTTCACGTCACATGACCCGGCCGCGCTGCCGGCTTTGGACAAGGCGCTGGCGAAGGAAACCAATGCCGATGTGAAGCGGCGGATGGAGCAAGCGAAGGCCGCGGCGCTGCTGTATTCTCCCGATGCCGGTCAATCCGATAAGCTGGCGGCGGTCGCGACCCTGAAGGCACGCGGCGACCAGGACGCACGCAGTGTGCTTTCGACGCTGGCCGGTGAAACCGGACCCGTCGCCGAGGCCGCGGGCGCGGCAGTCGTTTCCATCGACCGCGTCCTGCAAATCTGGAGCCTCGCCCAAAGCGTTTATTACGGCGTCAGCCTGGGGTCGGTCCTGCTTCTGGCGGCGGCCGGTCTGGCGATTACCTTCGGTGTCATGGGCGTCATCAACATGGCCCACGGCGAGATGGTCATGATCGGTGCCTATACGACCTTCGTCGTGCAACAACTGATGCACACGTATCTGCCGTCTCTGTATGACATCAGCCTGCTGATCGCCATTCCGATGGCGTTTCTGGTCTCCGGCGGCATCGGCGTCGCTGTCGAGCGCAGCCTGATCCGCTGGCTGTACGGAAGGCCGCTGGAAACCTTGCTCGCGACCTGGGGCCTTTCGCTGGTGTTGCAGCAGGTGGTCCGGTCGTTGTTCGGCGCCAACAACCGTGACGTCGATACCCCGGGTTGGATGAGCGGAGCCTTCCAGTTAGGCGGCCTGAACCTGACCTGGAACCGCATGTATATCATTGTCTTCGCGTTCCTGGTGGTCGCCGCTTTGATGGCCGCCCTGCGCTACACGCCGCTCGGCTTACGGATGCGGGCGGTGACGCAGAACCGCAGGATGGCCGCCGCGATGGGTATCCGCACGCCCTGGATCGATGCGCTGACGTTCGGACTTGGTTCGGGCGTCGCCGGCATCGCCGGTGTGGCGCTGTCGCAAATCGACAACGTGTCGCCCAATCTCGGGCAGGGCTACATCATCGACAGCTTCATGGTCGTCGTGTTCGGCGGCGTCGGCAATCTGTGGGGCACGACATTGGGAGCGCTGACCCTGGGTATCGTCAACAAGTTCCTGGAGCCGATCGCCGGCGCGGTGCTTGGCAAAATCGTTGTGCTGGTCTTGCTGATCCTGTTCGTGCAGCGAAATCCGCGCGGCATGTTCCCGCTTAAGGGACGGGCGGTGGAAACATGAAACTCGATCGCACCAGTTTTCTCACGATCACCGGCGTCCTTGGTTTGGCACTGGTGCTCGCCGTGCTGAACCAGGTGACGGCCGTCGGTTCGGCGTTGCACGTTCCTACCTATGTGTTGGCGCTCACCGGCAAGTATCTGTGCTTCGCGATGCTGGCACTCGCTGTCGATCTGGTCTGGGGGTTTGCCGGTATTCTCTCGCTGGGTCACGCCGCGTTCTTCGCGTTGGGTGGCTATGCGATGGGCATGTATCTGATGCGCCAGATCGGCACCCGAGGCGTCTATGGCAATCCAAATCTGCCGGACTTCATGGTGTTCCTGGGCTGGAAAGAACTGCCCTGGTATTGGTACGGCTTCGAATGGTTTGGCTTCGCCATGCTGATGGCGATCCTGGTGCCGGCGGTGCTGGCCGGCGTGTTCGGATGGCTGGCATTCCGGTCGCGGGTTACCGGGGTTTACCTGTCGATTATCACGCAGGCGCTGACCTATGCGCTGTTGTTGGCGTTCTTCCGCAACGACATGGGCTTCGGCGGCAACAACGGGATGACTGATTTCAAGGACATTTTGGGGTTCAACGTCCAGGCGGATTCGACGCGGTCTGCTCTGTTGGTCGTTTCGGCGCTGTTGTTATGCGGGCAGTTCTTGTTGGCTCGCTTCGTCGTGGACTCACGTTTCGGTAAAATCCTGATCGCGGTGCGGGATACCGAAAGCCGCACGCGGTTTCTTGGCTATCGGCCGGAATCCTACAAACTCGTCGTGTGGGTCTTGTCGGCGGTGATGGCCGGCATTGGCGGCGCGCTGTATGTGCCTCAGGTCGGCATCATCAATCCGAGTGAATTCGCGCCGGGCAATTCGATCGAGGCGGTGATCTGGGTGGCCGTCGGCGGTCGTGGCACGCTGGTTGGCGCGATCCTGGGTGCGATCCTGGTGAACTTCGGCAAGACCTGGTTCACCGGGGCGCTACCGGAAGTCTGGCTGTATGCGCTGGGCGCCATGTTCATATTCGTAACGTTGTTCCTGCCCCGTGGTGTCATGGGTCTGTTCCGGGCGAGGACGGCAAAGGAGCCGGAACCGGAACCTCCCACGGTCGCGGCAGCGCATGAGGTGACGGGATGAGTGACGCCGACACGCTGCTTTACCTGGATGGCGTCACCGTCACGTTCGACGGATTCCGAGCGCTGAACGCTTTGTCGCTGGTGTTGAACGAAGGCGAGATGCGGGCGGTGATTGGCCCGAATGGCGCCGGCAAGACCACCATGATGGACGTCATCACCGGCAAAACCCGGCCGGATACCGGCAAGGTCGTGTTCTCCACAGGCACCGACCTGACCAAGCTGGACGAGCCGGCGATCGCCTCCCTGGGCATTGGCCGCAAGTTTCAGAAGCCGACGGTGTTTGAGCCACACACGGTTTGGGACAATCTTCTGTTGGCATTGGCCGGTGATCGTAGCCCTCGCTTCAGCATGTTTGCCCGCGAGACCGCCGAGGAAAAGCGACGCATCGAATCGATCCTGGAAACGACGCGTCTGACTGATCAGCGCTACCGGCGTTCGGCGGACCTGTCGCACGGCCAGAAGCAGTGGCTGGAGATCGGCATGCTGCTGGCTCAGGAGCCGCAATTGCTGCTGGTCGATGAACCGGTGGCCGGTATGACCGATGCTGAAACCGAACAGACAGCCGAATTGCTGCGTGAAATTAACAAGACCCGCAGCGTCGTTGTTGTCGAGCACGACATGGCTTTTGTCCGTGCGCTGGGGGTGAAGGTTACGGTTCTGCACGAAGGATCGGTGTTGTCGGAGGGGTCGATCGACTTTGTCAGCGATGACCCAAAGGTCATCGAAGTGTATTTGGGGCGCTGATGCTGGAAGTCGAAAAAGTCGATCTGCATTACGGCGCCGCTATCGCGCTGCGGCAGGTCTCCATTACCGTCAACGTCGGCGCGGTCACTTGCCTGCTTGGGCGCAACGGTGTCGGCAAGACGTCCATGTTGCGGGCCATCGTGGGCGCGCATCCGATCTCGGCCGGTTCGATCCGGTGGGAGGGCGAGAATATCACCAAGCTGCCGATGTATGATCGGGCAAAGCGGGGAATCGCCTGGGTGCCGCAGGGACGCGACATCTTTCCGTTGCTGACCGTGAAAGAAAATCTGGAAACCGGCTTTGCCGTCTTGCCGCGTGGCCAGCGCAAAGTACCGGACGAAATCTTCGACCTTTTCCCCGTGCTGAAAACGATGCTCGGGCGGCGCGGCGGCGACTTGTCCGGCGGCCAACAGCAGCAACTGTCCATCGCGCGTGCCCTGGTCATGAAGCCCCGGTTGATTGTGCTGGATGAACCGACCGAGGGCATCCAACCCAGCATCATCAAGGATATCGGGCGCGTGATCGCCCTGTTGCGGTCGCGCGGCGATATGGCCATCCTGCTGGTCGAACAGTATTTCGATTTCGCCCGCGAATTGGCCCAAACCATGGTGGTGATGGATCGCGGCGACATCGTGCTGTCCGGACGGCGAGAGGACCTCGACGAAGCTGATGTACGACGGCGCCTGTCTGTCTGAACCAACCCGGCTGCAACGCGCGGTTGGAGAATTGCGCGTTACGGTCAAGCGGTTCGGTTCGGAGACGGTGCTGGATGAACTGCGTCAGGTCGGGTGCCTGAAGGCCAGATTTCCGAGATGCATCGTTCCCGGCTGGAAGGATGTCGTCATGTTGAACACCGGCGGCGGCGTGGCCGGTGGCGATCGGCTGGATCTATCGATCGGAGTAGGCGAGGGCGGTCAGGCCACCATCGCCGCGCAGGCAGCGGAACGATTCTATCGGGCGCGAACATCTGACGCGCCGTCGCGGGTGCGGACCCGTTTGACGGTGGCGGCCGGCGCCGCGCTGGAATGGTTGCCGCAAGAAACCATCCTGTTCGATCGTTGCGCCCTGGATCGACGGTTGGACGTCGATCTGGCCCCCGACGCGCGTTTCCTGGGTGTCGAGACCGTCGTGTTCGGCCGCACCGCGATGGGTGAGCGCGTCCAGCAAGGTTGGCTGCGCGATTTAATCCGCGTGCGGCGCGGTGGCGAATTGCTGCTGCACGACGCGATCCGGTTGGATGGCGAGATCGATGCGGCTCTGCAGCGCCCCGCCGTGGGTGGTGGTGCTCGGGTGGTCGCGACGTTGGCATACGCGGCCCCGGATGCCGGCGATAAACTGGAGGCCGTGCGAACTGCGTTCGGTGCGGCCGAAGCCGGGGCGAGCGTCTGGAACGGAATGCTGATTGCGCGTATCCTGGGCGCCGATAGTGCATCGGTGCGGGGCACCGTAGTTGCTGTATTGGCAATATTACGCGACGCTCGGCCATTGCCGCGCGTATGGCTGTGTTAATGGGACGACCGGAATGAATTTGACTCCGCGAGAGAAAGACAAGCTGCTGATTTCAATGGCCGCGATCGTGGCGCGACGCCGGCTGGAACGCGGCGTGAAGCTGAACCATCCGGAAGCCGTCGCCCTGATCACGGATTTCGTCGTCGAGGGGGCCAGGGACGGCCGAACCGTCGCCGACCTGATGGAGGCGGGCGCGAAAGTCCTGACCCGAGACCAAGTAATGCCGGGCATTTCCGAAATGATCCACGACGTGCAGGTAGAGGCGACGTTTCCGGACGGAACCAAGCTGGTCACCGTGCATGAACCGATCCGGTAGGGAGATAAAAAATGATCCCCGGTGAACTCCTCCCCGAACCAGGCGAGATCGAACTGAACGTCGGCTTGCCGCGTTCGGTGCTAACAGTAGCCAACACCGGCGACCGGCCGATCCAGGTCGGCAGCCACTACCATTTCGCCGAAACCAACGCCGCGCTGTCGTTCGACCGCGGCGTCGCCAAGGGCCAGCGCCTGGACATCGCCGCCGGCACCGCTGTGCGCTTCGAACCGGGGCAAACCCGAGAGGTGACGCTGGTGCCGTATCGCGGCATCCGCGCTGTCTATGGGTTTCGCGGCGACGTCATGGGAGCACTCGACTAATGGCCCGCATCACCCGTGCTGCCTATGCCGACATGTTTGGCCCAACCACCGGCGACCGCGTGCGGCTGGCCGACACCGACCTGATCGTTGAGGTGGAGAAAGATTTCACCATCTACGGTGAGGAAGTAAAATTCGGCGGTGGCAAAGTCATCCGCGACGGGATGGGTCAGTCCCAATATTCGCAGGCTCAGGGAGCGGTCGATACGGTCATCACCAATGCGCTGATCATCGACCATTGGGGGATTGTCAAAGCCGACGTCGCGATCACCAACGGCCGCATCGCCAGGATCGGCAAGGCTGGTAATCCCGACGTTCAACCCGGCGTCGATATCATCATCGGCCCGGGCACGGAGATCATTGCCGGAGAAGGCAAGATCCTGACCGCCGGTGGAATCGACAGCCATATTCATTTCATCTGTCCACAACAGGTGGACGACGCCATCGCCGCCGGAATGACCACACTGGTCGGTGGCGGCACCGGACCCGCGACCGGCACGGCCGCGACGACCTGCACGCCCGGCCCCTGGCATCTCGCCCGCATGTTACAGGCGGCCGAGGGACTGCCGGTCAACATCGCTTTCGCCGGGAAGGGCAATGCTTCTCAGCCGCAGGCACTGGAAGAAATGCTGCGCGCCGGGGCGTCTTGCCTGAAGCTGCACGAGGATTGGGGCACCACGCCTGCCGCGATCGACAACTGCCTTTCCGTCGCGGATCGTTTCGACGTTCAGGTGATGATCCACACGGATACGTTGAACGAGTCCGGTTTCGTCGAAGACACCATCGCCGCCTTTCAGGGCCGCACCATCCACGCCTTCCATACCGAGGGTGCCGGCGGCGGCCACGCCCCTGATATTATCAGGGTCGCCGGTCTGCCAAACGTGCTGCCCAGCTCCACCAATCCCACGCGGCCGTACACAGCCAATACGCTGGACGAACATCTCGACATGTTGATGGTCTGCCATCATTTGGACAGTTCCATCCCCGAGGACGTTGCGTTCGCCGAAAGCCGCATCCGCAAGGAAACCATCGCCGCCGAGGACATCCTGCACGACCTGGGCGCGCTTTCGATGATGTCGTCCGACAGTCAGGCCATGGGGCGCGTCGGAGAGGTGATCATCCGGACCTGGCAGACCGCCCACAAGATGAAGACCCAGCGCGGTTGTTTGCCCGGCGACACCGATCGAAACGACAATGCTCGAGTCAAGCGCTACATCGCGAAATACACCATCAATCCCGCGATTGCTCAGGGTTTTGCCAATGAAATCGGCTCGATCGCCGTCGGAAAATTGGCCGATCTGGTGCTGTGGTCGCCCGCGTTTTTTGGCGTGAAGCCCGATTTGGTCATCAAAGGCGGATCGATCGCCTGCGCCCCGATGGGCGATCCCAACGCCTCCATTCCGACGCCGCAGCCGGTTCATTACCGCCCGATGTTTGGCGCGATCGGCCGAGCCATGGCTGCAAGCTGCATCACCTTCGTTTCGGGTGCCGCGATCGATGCCGACCTTGGCCGGGCACTCGGTTTGCAACGCAGGCTGGCGGCGGTATCGAATACGCGCGGCCAGATCGGCAAGAGATCGATGATTCACAACGATGCCACCCCGGTCATTGAGGTCGATGCTGAAACTTACGAGGTCCGAGCGGACGGCGTGCTGCTGACCTGCGAACCGGCGACGATTCTGCCGATGGCGCAGCGGTATTTCCTGTTCTGAAAGCGGTATGATGACACTCGTAACGAAAATCCTGCCGGCTGGTAGCTGGAGTGCCGAGCAGGAGACAGATCGGGTCCTGATCGATTATGACCGGCGCTTCCGCCGCCGTATCGTTCTGACCACCCTGCTCGGATCGGACATCCTGATCGACCTGCCGCAGGCCGTGCGGCTGCGTGACGGCGACGGTCTGCTGACGCAAAAGGGCGTGGTCCGGGTTTGCGCGCAGGCCGAGGAACTGATGGAAATCCATGCCCATGAGGACGGTGACCTGATCCGCATCGCCTGGCATCTCGGCAACCGTCATCTGCCGGTACAGTTGCTGGAAGACCGTATTCGCATCCGAACAGACCATGTGATCGGGGAAATGGTCGAGGGCCTGGGCGGACATGTGGACCTGATCCAGGCCGCGTTCGATCCGGAGGCTGGCGCCTACGCGGGCGGCGGCCACTCTCACCAACACGACGATGATGACGACCATCACCACTGACAGCGACCAGATAATGACGACCCTGCCAGCGTTGCTGCACCTGATGGCATGGCTGTCACCCGCGTTTCCCACCGGCGGGTTCGCCTACTCGCACGGCCTGGAATGGGCCGTTGAAGCCGGCGACATCAAAGACGGTGACAGCCTGCGCGAATGGCTGACAGATGTCGTGACAAACGGCTCGGGCCGCTCCGACACGATCCTGCTGCGACACGCCCATAGAGCCGTTTCTGATCCAGAGGCGCTGCGCGATATCGTTTCTCTGGCATCCGCCATCGCCCCTGCAAGGGAACGCCGCGACGAAGCGCTCAATCAGGGGCGAGCGTTCCAACTCGCGGTGGCACCCTGGACCTCCACCCATCTGCCCGAGGACGCGCCCTACGCCGTTGCGGTCGGCGCCGCGGCCGGGTCGCAAAATATTTCGGAAGACGATACGGCCGTTGCCTATCTGCAAGCCTTTACCACCAGCCTCATCTCCGCCGCCGTCCGCCTCGTGCCGCTGGGGCAAACCGCCGGATTGAAGGTTCTGGCGGCGCTCGAAACGACTATTCTGGCCACCGCGTCCGAAACAAAAACCGCGACGCTCGACGATGTTGGCGGCTGCGCATTCCGATCCGACCTCGCCGCGATGCGGCATGAAACCCAATACACAAGGCTGTTCCGCTCATGAACACATCTCCGCACGGCCCCCTGCGCGTCGGTATCGGCGGCCCGGTCGGCACCGGCAAAACCGCGTTGATGGACGCATTGTGCAAGCATTTTCGCGACCATTACGACATCGCCGCGATCACCAACGACATCTACACCAAGGAAGACGCGGAATTCCTGACACGCGCCGGATCGCTTCCGGTCGAGCGCATCATGGGCATCGAAACCGGTGGCTGTCCGCACACCGCGATCCGCGAGGACGCCTCGATCAACCTCGCCGGCGTCGCGGACCTGCGCAAGAAATTCCCCAATCTCGACCTGATCCTGATCGAATCCGGTGGCGATAATTTGGCGGCAACTTTCAGTCCGGAACTGGCGGATCTGACGATCTACGTCATCGACGTTTCGGCCGGCGACAAAATCCCCCGCAAAGGCGGCCCGGGGATTATGCGCAGCGATATGCTCGTGATCAACAAGATCGATCTCGCCCCCTACGTCGGTGCCAGCCTGGAGGTCATGGACCGCGATGCCAGGAAGATGCGCGGCGAGCGCCCGTTCGTGTTCGCCAATATCCGCGCCGGCAAAGGCGTTTCCGAGATTGCCGCCTTCATCGAAAAGCAAGGCGGCCTCCGCTCGGTCTAGTCAAACGCCGCCGCTTGTCGGACACTCTCCAGACCAACGGGAGGGATGAAAAACATGGCCGACGAACTGCGCACCAAGGGCAAGGCAATGCGCCGCAAGCTGATGGGCGACGCCTATGCCGACAAGCTCGATAACGGGCTCTACAAGCACCCGATCATGGAGAAATTCGCCGCCTACACCCAGGAAGCGATCTTCGGCTCGCTGTGGACGCGGCCCGGCCTGGACCTGAAAACACGCGCGATGATCTGCGTGGTGTCCGACGCGGCGACCGGGCGTGATCCGGAACTGAAACTGCATTTGCGTTTTGCCCTCAACCAAGGCTGGACCGAGGACGAATTGTCCGAGGCGCTGCTGCATCTGGCCGGTTACGTCGGGGCGCCGCTGGTGCGGGAAGCGTTGCTGACCGCGATCGAGACGTTCAAGGAAATCGCTGCCGAATAAAACAAGCCGAAGCCTGCTGCCCGCCGGGCGGCAGGCCCGCGAGACGCCGGTTCAGGCATGGACAGGGGGCCGTCACCTGCTATGACCGCCCGGACGACAGGGTGACCAACATGCGTGACTTCAAAGGCAAGACAGCGATCGTAACGGGCGCGGCTTCCGGTATCGGACTGGGCATCGCCAAGGCGCTCGCCCATGCGGGTGCCAACATCGTTCTGGCCGATTTGCGCCCGGAACCGCTGGAGGTCGCCCGCAAGGCAATCGAATCGATCGGTGTCCGCGCGATCGGCGTAACGATTGACGTGTCCGACGCGGCCTCGGTCGCGGCGGCCGGCCAGGCTGCTCTGGATGAGTTCGGCGCGCTGCATATCGCGGTGAACAACGCCGGGGTCGCGATGCACGCCACACCGCTGGAGCAAGTCACGCCAGAGGAATGGGAATGGGTGATGGGCGTCAACATCAAAGGCGTCATCAACGGCATTCGCACCTTCGTGCCGCTGATTCGCAGCCACGGGCAGGGCGGCCACGTCGTCAACACCGGTTCGGTATCCAGCCTGTTCGTGCGCGAAGGCCGCCATCAGGGCGCCTACGCGATGACGAAATACGCCGTTCTGGCGCTGTCCGAGGCGCTGGAGCAGGAACTCAAAGGCTCCGGTATCGGCGTGTCGATCGTCATGCCGGGCGGCGTCAACACCGCGATTTTTGATTCCGCCGCGACACGGCCGGAACGTTTCGGCGGCACCTATCGCCGGCCGGAGCAGGAGGCCCTGAAATCGGCGTTCGCGCCCGGGATGTTGGCACCTGAGGTCGTCGGCCGGCGCGTCCTACAGGCCATGCAGGACGATGAATTCTACGTCCTGACGCACACGACAGAGCGGGATATCATCAGCGAACGTCTGGATCGGATCAAGGCGGCGTTCGATCATGCGGATCAGATCATGCCGGCGATCGACCGGTCGTGATGCCTTTGGGCTGACGGCACGGTCCATGCGCTACCTGACTTCGAAAAATGCCAAACTATAGGGGCTGCCGCTGACGCTTGGTTCCAGAGCAGGGACCGAGAAAATCCACGATGGATAGATTCGTTTCAATTTGTCGCTCCATGCGTCTCGCATGATATGTGCCCATTCCACCTCAATGGCATCGTCTGTAATGCTATCGTTGGTTCGGAAAAGATAACCGATTTCGATAAAATTAAACGACGTTTCCAGTGCCGCGAGGCTCATTGCGGTAGCTTTTTTTGCGAGGGAAAACCGTCCTTCCATGTCGCGGTGTTATCCTCCACGAGAATGCGTCCTTCAACTTCGATAAAATCCGGAGATAAAATTGTCGAATAGAGCAATGCAAATCAGATATCGCCATAAGGCATGAGTAAATCACAAGATGGTATCGTAATGTCGCGTCATACCGCAAGAAATATTGGTCGACATTAGATTTTTTCGTCACGTTGGCTGGACGGCCGGCATCGGCGGGGTTCAGGTTCTTTTCGCTTTAGCCACTCTCGTCACCGCCGTTTGCTTTCTTGAAGCAACGGCTATCGGCTTGGCGGCAGCCTTCGCTTTTGCAACCAGCATCGATGGTGCGGCACCCCCGGGCGCCGCCCACGCGCGGCTTGATTGTGCGGCGATCTCGCGTGCCGTCGCCGGCTTTGGTAATGGCTTCACTGGAGCGGCGGCTTTCGGCTTCACTTTTACTGTTGCAACAACCGTCGGTGCTACCAAGGCTTTCAGTTTGGGAACCGCTTTCGGCTTCGTGACGGCCTTCGGTGCAGCCACGATTTTTAGCTTCGGCACCTCGTTGGCCTTAGCAACACTGCCTGGTGCCGCGCCGGCCTTCTGCTTTGCGGCGGGAGCAGGTTTCGGCGTATTCTTTAACTTTGCAACGACGGTCGGCGTCGTCGCACTCTTTTTTGGGGGGACAAGCGTGGAGGGCGAGGATTTTTGAGCGATTACTGTTTTTCGCTTCAACGGAATGGCCGCGGCAGGCTCATCGGCGTCACCCATATCCAGCCCGAACAACGCTGCCATATCGTCGAGTTCCAGCACCTTGCCGCTTAGCGGTCCTTGCTTCGTCAACGGCAACACCTTGCCGATATCGGCGACAAGTTCATTCTCGTTTACCGCGCGCAGGCGGAACAGCAATTCCGGCTTCGCATCCAATCGCGCCCCCACGCCATACAGCGCGGCGGCGACATGCTTGCACATCGATGCATAATCGGGGCAGCTACAGGAGAACTTGATTTCTGACGGTTTTGGAAACAACCCGGCACCCTGACGGCAAATACGCTCCATCACGCCCTTGGAAAACCGGCCCTGTAGCAGTTCCACCAGCGAATCGATGCCGCCGGAGCAGTCCGTGCAGATCGACTTCCAGTGGGCCTTGGCGACCTCGCCGATAGTGATTTTCACCTGGTAGATCGACGATCCGCTGACCATCGCGGTGACCTCTCGCGGCGCGATCTGTAGATCGACCACCGATCCGTTGCGGATATAGGTGCGCCCTCGCGGCAGGCGGTTTTCGTAGTCGTGGTAGCTTTCCAGATTCTCGCACCACGCCTTGCCCCAGAAGGTGGCGGCGATCGTCTTGGTCGCCAGCGTGACCGGAGTAATCGTGGCGCCCTTCTTGCGCAGTTTGTCCATCTCCCGCGCGGCCTGCTCCCGGCGATCCGCAACCGACACGTAGGGCGCCCAACCTCCATAATAGTGCGACATGCCTCTACTCCTTCATCGCGGCGTTCAAATCCAGGGCGACCAGCCGCATAATGTCCGCGTTGCCCATCTCGGTCAGGTTGATCTCGGACCCTCCGGACAGCAATTCATCAGACAGGGTCTTCTTCGAGTCGATCAAGCCGTCGATCTTCGCTTCCACCGTGCCGCGGCAAATAAATTTGTGAACCAGCACGTTTTTCTTCTGGCCGATGCGGAAGGCGCGGTCGGTGGCCTGATTTTCCACCGCCGGATTCCACCAGCGGTCGAAATGAACCACATGCGACGCCGCCGTCAGGGTCAGGCCGGAGCCGCCCGCTTTCAGCGACAGCACGAAGAACGGCACCGTCTCATCCTCTTGGAACGTCTTGACCAGCGTCTTGCGGTTCTTCACCGCGGTATCGCCATGCAGCACCAATCCGGGGCGGCCGAATATCTGCCCCAGGAAAGCGGCCAGCGGGCCGGTCATTTCCCGGAACTGAGTGAACACCAGCATTTTTTCTTGCTTGGCGGCGACAACCTCGGCGATTTCGCGCAGGCGGCCCCATTTGCCGCTGTCTTCCTCGGCCCAGTCATTGTCGTTCAACCATTGCGAGGGATGATTGCAAATCTGCTTCAACCGCATCAGCGTCGTCAGCACAATGCCCTTGCGCTGGATGCCTTCGGAGTCCTCCAAAGCTTTCGCCAAGGCCTCCACCGTTTGTCCGTACAGCGCGGTTTGGCGGCGGCTGAGGCTGCACAGCGCCTTCACTTCCGTCTTATCCGGCAAGTCGGCGATCACCGATTTGTCGGTTTTCATCCGCCGCAAAATGTATGGCCGCACCAGTTCCCGTAACGGCCCGTACGGATTATGCGTCCGTTCGGCCAACCCCTTGGCGTAACGGGAAAATTGTTTCGCGTTACCCAGCAGGCCGGGATTGATGAAGTCGAAGATCGACCATAGGTCGCCGAGGTGGTTCTCGACCGGCGTGCCGGTCAAGGCAATCCGAGCGTGCGCGTGTAACGATTTGGCGGCTTTGGTTTGGCGGGCGGCGGCGTTTTTGATGGCCTGCGCTTCATCCAGAATCACAAACCGCCATTGCGTTTCTGTCAATGCGGTCAGGCGCAGCAGCGAACCGTAGCTGGTGATGATCAGATCGAAATCCGCCGCGCGTTCCGGTGTGAAAGCCTTGACCTGGTCGGCCGGCATCGCCGACGGGTGCAGGATCGCGGCTTTCAGATCGGGGGCGAATTTCTCGATTTCCGCCGCCCAGTTTCCAAGTAACGACGCAGGCGCGACCAGCAGGCTGGGTTGGCCGGCTTTCTGTTCCACCAATAGTAATGACAACACCTGGATCGTCTTGCCCAACCCCATGTCGTCGGCGAGGCAGGCGCCCAGGCCGAGCCGTGACAGCATTTGCAACCAGCTTGCGCCAGCGCGTTGATAGGGCCGCAACGTTCCTTTCAGCGCCGGCCCCGGATCGGCGCCGTTGGCATCCGGCGACCGCAGTTCCTTGAGCGTTTGTTCCAGCCACGGCCCGGCGGTCACACGCGACCAGTCAGTGTCGGCGGCGATGGGATCGTCGCTGGTGACCCCGGTTCCGGACAGCATGCGCATGGCTTCCGCGAAGCTGAGGCCGTCGCGGGCGGCGAGGGCCTCGGCTTCGCGGAACCGCAGCATGGTCTTTTCCAGGCGGGCACGATCGACCTCGACCCATTGGCCGCGCAGCAGCACCAGATCCTCGGTGCCAGCCAGAAGGGTGTGGATTTCGTCTTCCGTCAGCGGCTCGCCGTCCAGGATGACGCTCATTTGGAAGTCCATCAGGCCGCCCAGGCCGACTTCGGACGGCTTGCGGCTGCCCACGGTGGCGGAGACGCGCGGGCGGGCGGGACGGTTGGCGCGCCAGGCCGCGGGCATGCGGACGACAACGCCGGCGCTTTCCAGTTCGGGCAGGCTTTGCAGGAAGCGCGATGCCTCCGGCGCACCCCAGCGCAACGGATGAAAAATTTCTCCGGCGTCGATCATCGGGCGCAGCCAGGCGCAGTGTTCGGCGGCGCGCTGGACCGGCAGCAGCAGCGACAGCAGTTTGTCTTTGTTCGCCGCCCCGGCGTATTCGCGCAGCGCCTGACCCAGCGGAACATGCTGCGCCCGCGCCCGGGCGGAGAGGCGGGTGGTGTAGGTCGCCAAGAAGGCGAACGGCTGGTCCGCGTCCTTGCGATTTTCGGCGAGGTTGAAATGCACCCGGCCCACCAGGTTCCAGGCGGGGTTCAACCCGTTCAGGAAGCGCTGCAATCCCAGGCCGGAGGCAGCCAGAGCCTCCGCGAAGGCCAGCGCGATATCGTCCCACAATCCCAGCAAAAGGTTGTCGGTCAGGTATTCGGCGCCGTCCATCATGGGGGCGGTCAGCACCAGGGAGGCGAGGTCACCGGCGTCGGGTGGCGGGATCGGCGGAATTTCGGCGTCGTCCCCGCGTCCCGCCGCGTTCAGGCACAGCGCGCCAACGTAGCGCGTGGCGAAGGCGCGCCACCAGACGAACACCGGCGGCAGCGCGTGGCCGACCTCGGCGGCGCCCAGTTGCACCAGTCCGGGGCCGTTGCCGCGCGCGAACGCTTCGGTCAGCCGCTCGCACGCGGCGGCATCGAAGTCCGGCGCGTCGTAGGAGGCTTCGGCGACCAGATGGCCGTTGGGTGTCAGGCGAAGTCCGACTCGGGGCATGCCCGTAGTTTACCTGATATCCCGATGGGGCGTCTTGCCGTCTTTGCCTGCGCGTGTCGGTCAGTGCGTCAATTCAGGTTGGGTGGCTTTAGCGTTCATACGGCTTCGGCGAAGACACGCTCCCGCAGTGCGCCGCGAAGCGCTCCGGAGGTCGTCACATGCACCGGAACACCCAATCAACGGTTCCAGCTCCCGTTCTATTGCCGCGATATCGAACCGACTTGTGGCGCCGGTCGTATCGACCAGAAGGTCGAGGTCGCGGTGTTCAGTTTCGTCGCCGCGGGCCACTGATCCGAATACGCGGGGAGTCCGCGCCTGATGCGCGACAACAACGCTGCGGATGGCGGCACGGTGAGTATCGAACGCTTGCGATGGTGTGACTGACATGCCGGCCTACCGTCCTCGGGCGGAATCCCGTAGCACAAAGGCCGAAATCATTCATCTTCCCGCCCCAACATGGACGGCGCCGGGAACCCCGCCTATCCTGCGTCCTAACGAACCAGAGGAAACCCAATCATGTCAGACTCTCCCGTCGTCCGCCTGGAAAAAGACGGCGACATCGGCGTCATCATCGTCAACTACCCGCCGGTGAATGCACTCGGGCCAGGCGTGTCGGAGGGCATTATCGACTCCCTGAACACAGCCAACGCCGACCCGTCCATCAAAGCGATGGTCCTGATCGGTGACGGCCGCAGCTTCATCGCGGGTGCCGACATTCGTGGCTTCGGCACCGGCCGCAAGCGCGCGCCGATCGGGCAGCGCACCTACGATGTGCTCGATGCCAGCGCCAAGCCGGTGGTCGCCGCGATCCATGGGTTCGCCCTCGGCGGCGGGCTGGAGAACGCGATGGCGTGCCATTACCGGATCGCCGTACCGTCGGCGAAAGTCGGCCTGCCCGAGGTCCTGATCGGCATCCTGCCGGGCGGCGGCGGCACGCAGCGCCTGCCGCGCCTGGTCGGCGCGCAAACCGCGCTGGAGATGATCACCTCCGGCCGTCACGTCCCCGCGCCGGAAGCCGCCAAGCTGGGCATTATCGACGAAGTGCTGCCGGACGGCACGAACCTGCGAGAGTCCGCCGTTGCCTATGCCCGCAAGATCGCTGACATCCGCCCGCTGCCGCGCGTGCGCGACAAAACGGTCACGGCCGAACAAGGCGTGTTCGATGCATGTCGAAAGTCGATCGCCCGCCGAGCCCGCAACCAGAAGGCGCCGTATCACTGCATTGCCGCCGTTGAAGCGGCCTGCACCCTGCCGTTCGACGACGGTATCCGGCGGGAAGCAGAGTTATTCGCCGAACTGGAAACGTCCGACGAAGCCAAGGCGCTGCGGTATGCGTTCTTTGCCGAACGCGAGGTCGCGAAGCTGCCCGATCTGCCCACAAACGTCGCGCCCTATGATTTCGAAAAGCCCGCCGTCATCGGCGCCGGCACCATGGGCGGCGGCATCGCCATGTCGTTCGCCGATTTCGGCTACGACGTGAAGATCATGGACGCCTCGCAAGAGGGTCTGGATCGGGGCATGGAGCGTATCCGCAATAACTACGCCACCTCGGTCAAACGCGGCAGCCTGGCGGAGGATGAAATGAACCGCCGCCTCGCGCGCATCCACTTGGTTGCCGGCTACGACGATATCGCGAATTGCGACGTGGTCGTCGAAGCGGTGTTCGAGCGGATGGACGTCAAGAAGCCGATTTTTGAAAAGCTTGACGAAGTGATGAAGCCGGGGGCGTTCCTGTTCTCCAACACCTCCGCGCTGGACATGGACGAACTGGCATCGGTGACGAAGCGGCCGGAATACGTCGCGGGGACGCATTTTTTCTCGCCCGCCAACGTCATGAAGCTGCTGGAAGTCGTGCGTCCGTCGAAAGCCTCACCGGAGACGTTGATGACCGCGATGGCGATGGGGCGCCGGATCGGCAAGATTTCCGCGATGGCGGGCAACACCGATGGTTTCGTCGCCAACCGTTCCCGCGCGCCGTTCAATTCCGAAATGGTCATTCTGCTGGAGGAAGGCTGCCTGCCGGAGCAGGTGGACCAGGTGATGATCGATTTCGGCTATCCGATGGGACCGTTCGCGGTCGGCGATCTGGCCGGCCTGGATATCGGGGCGGAGGGCCGCAAACGGCGCGCTTTGGCCAATCCGAACTATCGGAAACTGCCGATCGCGGACAAACTGGTGGAGATGGGCCGGTTTGGCCAGAAGACCAGCGCCGGGTGGTATCGCTATGAGAAAGGCGATCGCACCCCGCATCCGGACCCCGAGGTCGCAGCGATCATCAGGCAGGTAGCTGCGGAGATGAACGTCCCGCAAAAGGACTTCACGCCGACCGAGATCCTGCAACGTCTGCTGTTCAGTTCGGTGAATGAGGCCTGCAAGATCCTGGAGGAAGGCAAGGCTTATCGGGCGAGCGATGTCGATGTGATGTGGCTGCACGGGTTCGGTTTCCCACGCTATCGCGGTGGCCTGATGTACTGGGCGGATGGGATTGGCGTGAAGACCGTCTATGCGCAGATCGCATCCTGGCACCAGCAATACGGCGAGCGCTGGGCTCCGTCGCGCCTGCTGCGCGCACTGGCTGAAACCAACACGCCGTTCCGTGAGGCCAAACCGGCGCCTTTTGCGTAAGTGTTTGAGTAACCCGTAGCCCGGGGTCCGCGTCGGACCCGGGGCTACGGCATGCAGCGGCCTCTTGTGCTGATCGCGCCGAACCTTGCTTGCCGCGAGGTTTTGGCTCAGAGCCTGTCCGGCGCCCGGGCTTGACGGTCCCAATGGGCGTCGTCACGCTGAACCTCAAGCAGCATCAGCCTGTAGTGAGACGTGGCGTCTCGGCCCAGGGGAGACTATCGGATGAAACGCGGACGCCTCGTCGTTATCGGTTTGGCCGCCGCGTCTGCCCTGTTTTCGATGGCGGCGCGGGCGGAACCATTCAAGTGTCCGCATGTCGGTGGCACTTTCGTGTTCGGCCAGGAAGCCAACATCAACACGCTCGATCAAATGGCGTCTTCAACAATTTCCACCCGCAACATCGCGATGAACATTTACGAATCGCTGATGACCCGGGATGAGAACAACCATCCGATCCTGGAGTTGGCGGCGGCGATGCACGAAGCCCCCGACCACCTGACCTATACCTTCACTCTGCGCCCGGGCGTACATTTTCATAACGGCAAGGCGCTGACCTCGGCCGATGTCGTCGCGTCATTCGATCGCTATGCGCGGGTGGGCATTCAGCGGAATATTCTCAGTAACGTAGATCGTTGGGACGCCCCGGATGCGGCCACATTTACCATTCACATGAAACATATCCAGCCGACCTTTATCGAGGGGCTGTCGTCATTTAGCGTGCCGATCGTCATCATGCCGGCGGAGCAGCGTGACGTTCCGGCTCAGCAACTCGCCGAACCCATAGGCACGGGTCCGTATCAGTTTGCCGAAACCGAGCCGGGCGTATCGGTGAAATTAAAACGATTCGATGGGTATAAGCCAAATACAAGTTTCCAGGATCGCACTGGTCTTGGCGGCTATAAGCAGGCATGCTTCGACACGGTCACTTTCCAAATTGTTACGGAGCCCGGTGACAGAGTCGCCGGGCTGGTCAGCGGAGCGCTTCACGGGATCGAAGATCTGCCGGCGCAATCGGTGGCCGCGGCAGACCTCGATAAGAATATTTCCGTGATGCCGTTGAAGAACTGGTGGATACAGATCGCTAATCCTAACGTTTCAAACCCGCCAACCGACAAGCTGTTGGTGCGCAAGGCGATCCAGGCGGCGCTGGACATGGATGAAATCATGCAGGCGGTCTCAGACGGCAACTATCAGTTGAACGTTGGTTTCCAGTATCCCGATCAAGCCGATTACACTGACGCCGGCAAAGAAACGTACAACTTGCATAATCCGGAACTGGCGAAGAAATACCTCGCCGACGCGGGGTATCAAGGGGAACCGGTCGTTCTGCTGACCAACAAGGACTATCCGGCGATGTACAACTCCGCGCTGGTGGTGCAGCAGCAGCTTCAGGCGGTGGGGATCAATGCCCAGATGAAAGTGGTGGATTGGCCGACGTCGATTCAAATGTCGAGGAATACGACGGAAGGTTGGAACCTTCTCTTTACTGCCTGGGGGACGCAACCCGCGCTGGGAAGTCTTGCCGCCATGCGGTTCCTGGTGCAGCCGAACGCCACGTATAAGCCGGTCGACGGTAAGGACGATCCGGATGTCCTGGCGGCCTGGGACGACATGAACATGCTGCCGACCGCTGAAGGACGGCAACAGGCCTTTGCTCAGATGCAGTCACTGGTTCTTGATCGGGTTTACGCGATTCCATTCGGTGCATTCACAAAAGTCCAGGCTGTCAGAGCCAATGTCGAGGGTTTCGTGCCGTTCCGCATACCGCGCATGTCGAACGTGTGGTTCAATCACTGACAAACCCGAACGCGGTTTCTTCGTTATCGCTGCTGGCAACAGGAGCAATAAAGATGAAGCAACCCCACACGGAACAAACAGTAGATCATACCGAGACGCAGCAGGACACAGGAAACCACAAAAAAGCCCGGCACGCGGGAGGAACACGGCGCCGATCGCTTCGGCGGAACCCGCGCCGGCAAGGAGAATATCGAGAAAACCGCCGACAAACCGGCTGGCTGATGTGACAAGTGCTTCCCATCCCTTTATCGTCCGGTTCAGGGATGGGAGACGCACAGATGATCATCGAAGTTCGGACGTATCAGCTAAAGCCGGGGTCGGTTGCCGAAGTGGAGAAGCGCTTCGCGGAGGGACTACCTGCGCGCGAAAAACTCTCAAAATTGACCGCGCTCTGGCACACGGAAGTTGGCGCGCTGAACGAAATTACGCACATCTGGACCTATGACAGCTTCGAGCAGCGCATGGCGATCCGCTCGGAAGCAGTCAAAACCGGTGTCTGGCCGCCGCCGCTTCGCGACTTCATCGTGAATATGCAAAGCGAGATCTTCATTCCGGCACCGTTCTCCCCGCCGCTGGAACCGCGTTCGGTTGGGCCGTTGTTCGAGATCAGGTCCTACACCTTGGCGCCCGGCGCGGTGCCCGGCATGATCGAACGCTGGAGCAGCAAGATCGAGGAACGGGTGAAATTGTCGCCGCTTGTCGGTGCCTGGTATTCGGAATTCGGCGGCCTGAACAAATGGGTGCATATCTGGGCCTACAAGGACGCCGCCGAACGACAGCGCATCCGGTCGGACGCAGTGGCACGCGGCATCTGGCCGCCCGGCGGTGCCGCGCCCGGCACGATGATCAAGCAGGAAAACAAACTGGTGATGCCAGCGTCGTGTTCACCACTGCGGTAAATGCGGGAGGGGATTATGCAAGTCGGGACAGCACTGAGCATTCTCGCCCAGCCCGGGCGGCCGGATGTTGCGCTCTTTAACGAACACATGGCACTCGGTGATTTGGCCGAACCGCTGGGTTTTGATTCGTTATTTGCGTTGGAGCATCACTTTACCGGCTACTCGATGTCTCCGTCGCCGTTGCAATTGTTGAGTTACTACGCCGGGCGGACGAAGCGGATCACGCTGGGGACCTGCGTGATTGTGCTGCCCTGGCACGATCCGATCCGCGTGGCGGAACAGATCGCGCTGCTGGACGTGATCAGCGGCGGACGCACATTGATGGGCTTCGGACGCGGGGCGGCCAGCATTGAATACGAAGGGTTTCGCATTCCGATGGAGGAAGCGCGGCCGCGATTCGTCGAATCCGCGCAGTTGATCATCAAGGCGTTGAGCAACGACTCCTTTGAATGGGACGGGGAATTTTACAAGATTCCCCGCGTGGCGATCCGGCCGCGGCCTATTTCTCACCCGGAGCGCCGGTTTTATGCCTCTTCCGTCAGCCCTGAATCAGCCGAGGTCATGGCGAAGCTGGGCTTCGGGATGTTGATTGTGATGCAGAACGAATGGCCGAAAGCGGCCGAAGATGTGCATCGCTATCGCGAAATGGTGCAAAGCGTCGGCCACACACCGCGTCCGCCGATTATCCTGACGAACGTCGCCTGTGCGCCGACCCGCGAGGAAGCCGTGGACTGGGCGCGGCGCTACTTAAGCGAGAAGTGGGATTCCATTGATAACCACTACCATTTTTCCGACGGCCATCTCGGAGAGGTGAAGGGGTACGAGTCGTATGGTAAACTCGCCAAAACCTACACGAAGATGAAGGATGACACGTTTCGGGCGAAGGCGACGGATTTTTATCTGAGTATTCAGATCGTGGGGACACCGGACGACTGCATCCAGCAAATAGCTGAACTGCGCCGCCTGACGGGCATGGATCATCTGGTGACCGAGTTTTCCTTCGGCAGCATGCCGCATCACCTGGCCGAACTGAACATGCGTTTGTTCGCGGAAAAGGTGATGCCCGTGTTGCAAAGGGATGCCGCCTTCCGGGGAATTATCGATCCGTTGGCGGAAAAGACTCAGGCGGGCGATGACAGGTTGTTCGCGCCAGCCTGAGTTGGCGTAGCTCCGGGAAACGGGCGAGGCGTATTCGAATGGGAAAAACATGACGAGCTTGGCAGGGAAAATCGCCTGGGTGACCGGCGCGGGAACAGGGATTGGCGAGGCCGCCGCGCTGGCGCTGGTCGAGGCGGGGGCTACGGTGGTCCTGACCGGGCGACGGCCGGGTCCGTTGGAGGATGTCGCCCGTCGTATCAACCAGACCGGCGTGGCGCATGTGCAGCCGGCCGATCTGACCAAGGCCGATCAGGTCGAAAAGGTCGGCGACTATATTCGTGCGACGTTCAATCGGCTGGACATCCTGGTGAACAATGCCGGGGTGAACATCGTTGATCGGCACTGGGACAAACTGACGCCGGCCAGCATTGATACGCTGGTGCAGGGGAATCTAAGCGCCGCGCTGTATTGCGTGACCGTGGCGCTGCCGTTCATGCGGGAGCAACAGGATGGAGTGCTGATCCATACCGCATCGATGGCGGGGCGGTTTATCGGCGGCGTCAGCGGGCCGATTTATACTGTCGCGAAACATGGCATCGTGGCGATGAGCCATGGGTTGAACATGCAGGAGTGCATCAACGGGATACGCTCGACGGTGTTTCTGCCGGGAGAGGTCGCGACACCGATCCTGGATATGCGGCCGAATCCGGTGGGTCCGGAAGTGCGCGCTCGGATGGTGCAGCCAGCGGATTGTGGCGATTTGATCCGGTATATCGCGTGTTTGCCCAGGCACGTTGTGATGAATGAGGTGCATCTGGCGCCGACGCATAACCGCGGTTACGTGGCGGCCCTGCAGCGGCAGTTGTAGGGGCTGCGCCGGACGCTTGGTCAGTAAGAGCGGCCAGGTCGGCGTGGTATCGTTGTAATCTCCTCATGGCCCGGCTTGTCCGGGCCAACTATCGCGGCACCGTCAGCGCACAGGTGGCCCGGACAAGCCGGGCCCCATGACGGGGGAGCAACAAAGGGGTTCGAACAACGCCGAAGCAATAAGGACGTTGCGGCGGTGAGACGGCCGATACGCGTTAGCAGTGGCGGGGCCTCTCCATTTGGGGGCGGTTTTCTTGCCTCCCCACATCTAAAGTCCCCGCCCGGCCTTATTCGCCGCCCAGCGGCTTCATGTTCCGCTCGATCGCGCGGCGCAGTAGCGCCGCCGAACGATAAACCCCATGCACCATCTTCGAGTAAGGCAGCACCAGGAAGAATGCCAGGATGAAACCGAGGTGGATCGCCATGGCCAGGCCCATCGCGCCGGTCGCCCTCGCTGCGAGCAGCACCAGTCCGGTGATCGCGATCATCGCCAGCAGCATCAGCAGGGCCACGTCTCCACCCAGCAGGCGGCGCACGTTGGGGATCGGGTCGTCCACGAACTTCATCGCCAGCAGGCCGATCGTGCCGATCACCATCAGGATGCCGCCGACGGTGCCCAGCAGGACCGGGGCGCTGATGAACGGGTACGGGGCGGGCCAGCCCAGGAACGAGTGGTAAATAAAGCCGGTGGTTGTCGCGGCGAAGCACAGCAGGAAGCCGTAGAACATCGCGTGATGCAGGTATCTCCGGCGCATGGAGAATGCCTCGGAGTTATCGTTACAGCCGTTGCCGGCGCCGCCCAGGTTCTTCAGCGTCAGGACGTCCCACAGGGCGATGGCGACCGCTGTGGGGCCGATTTTGTCCTGCGGGCCGGCGTCTCGCCAGAAGTTGCGGGCGCCCATCCCCAGGGCAAACAGCGAATAGCCGAACGTTGCAATCCCGACGATCTGCATCGCCCATAGCGGAATGATGTTGTAGAACGATTCCGCAGCGTCGCCTTGCGCGACCCAGAAGTTCGAACCCAGCGAGCAAAGCAGCAGCACCAGCGCGATCCCCAGTGCCGCGACCAGAGAAACGACGGTACCGTTGCGTTCGAACACGCCCGCCATCTGTTTTGGCCACGCGTATTCCGCATAGCTCTCGGCACGCACTTCCGCCAATGCGGCGGGGACATTGATGCCCCATTCGTGGGGCGGGCTGTATTGGCAGGCGTAGTAGCAGCCTTTGCAGCCGTGGCACAGATTGGCCAGATAGCTCAGGTCGCCGGCGGAGAATTCCCGGCGCAGCTCGACCGCTGGGAAGACGGCGCAAAAGCCCTCGCAGTAGCGGCAGGCGTTGCAGATTTCCATCTCCCGCCGAGCAGCGATGATGGCATCAGTTTCTTGCACGACGGGCTGCCTCCTGGCCTGCGATACGACCGAAGACCGTCCCGATCGTCATTCCGAACCCGGCAAGATAGCCCTTGCCGAGGATGTTGCCTGACATGATTTCGCCTGATGCGAACAGGTTGCCTGACACCTGGCCGTTGTCCATCATCACTTGAGCCTTTTCATTCACCCGGACGCCGAGATAGGTGAAGGTGATGCCGGGCCGCAGCGGATATCCGTAGAACGGTCCTTTATCCACCGCACGTGCCCAGTTGGTTTTCTCGGGTGTCAGGCCGCTGGTGGCGTTGCCGTCCAGCTTCAGATTGTCGAAGGCTTGGCCGGGTTTGACGGCTTTGTTGAAGCCATCGATGGTTTCGCGGATTTTTGCCGGGTCCAGCTTCATCTTGACCGCCAGTTCCTCCAGCGTGTCCGCTTTGTAGGCCGGGAAAACCGACGGCATGAACAGCGGAAACGCCTTGGAATCGCAGATTGAATAGGCGATCTGGTCGGGCTGCTGAGCGATCAGTCGCCCCCAGATGGCATAGCGCTTGGGCCAGACGTCCTCGCCTTCGTCATAGAAGCGATCACCGTGCTTGTTGACCACCACGCTGTAGGGCACGCTGTCCAAACGGGTCGTGATGCCGCCGTCGAATTTCGGAGCGCGTGCATCCAGGGCGACCGCGTGGCATTGGGTGGGGTCGCCGATCGGGGCCACGCCCTGGTCCAGCAGGCTTTTGAGCACGCGGCCTTTGTTGTAGGGCGTGCCGCGGATGACGAAATTGTCCACCGCGTCGCCCCAGTATTGGCGCATCCAGTCCAGGTTCGCCTGGAACCCGCCCGACGACGCGACGACGCAGCGGGCGTGGACGGTTTCGGGAAAGCCTTTGTAGCGGATATCGACCGAACGGACCGATCCGTCTTCCATGTTCAGGTCGGTGACCTCGGTGTCGTACATGATCTCGACACCCAGCTTCTCGGCGGTGAGGTAATACGCGTTCACCAACGCCTTGCCGCCGCCCAGGAAGAAGGCGTTGGTCCGGCCCAGGTTCAGCGTGCCGGTCAGGGACGGCTGGAAGCGAACCCCGGCGTCCCTCATCCAGCCGAACACGCCCGACGATGCTCGGATTGTCATGCGGGCCAGAGCCTCGTCGGTCTGGCCGCCGGTGACGCGCAGCAGGTCATCCCAGTATTCGTCTTCCTTGTAGGCGTCGGTCAGCACCGCATTGGGCTGGTCGTGCATCGCCCTCAGGTTGCGCGTGTGGCGGCTGTTGCCGCCGCGGAACGCCTTGGGCGCTGATTCTACCAGCAGCACGCTGGCCCCCGCCTGGCGCGCGGTGATCGCCGCGCACAGGGCCGCGTTGCCGCCGCCGGCCACCAGCACGTCGTATGTCTTTGTCCGATCAGGCATCCGGTTCCCTCCGCCTTTCTTCCTACGAACGGTTGCGAGATCGTGCAAGGCGTGCGAATCGATGATGAAGAGTTTTGAGGGAAGGAGGGCGACGTGGCCGAAACCTGGTACGAGATCGTGGTCGAGGTGCTGAAGCGCCATAATGTCAGTCTGGTGACGTATGTTCCAGACAATGTGCTGCGGCCGCTGGTGGCAGCGATCGAGGCCGATCCGTTCTTCACCGCCTTCGCCTGCACGCGGGAAGAAGAGGCGCTGGGGATCAACGCCGGCGCCTATATGGGCGGTGTGCGGAGTATTCTGCTGATGCAGACCTCCGGCTTCGCGACGCTGCCGAACGTACTGGCGTCGTTGTCGGTGCCGTTTTCGATTCCGACGGTGATGATGGTGTCGGAACGCGGCACATTGGGCGAATTCAACATTGGCCAGTCGCTGGTGGCGCGCACGATGCGCCCGGTGCTGGATGCGCTGTCGATCGAGACCCATACGATGACACGGTTGGATGAGGCGGAATTCATCCTGGACCGCAGCCTTGTGCAGGCGTTCGCCACGATGGCGCCGGTGTGTTTCATCCTGTCGCCGCTGCTGACCGGCGGCAAAGTCTTTTCAAAGTAAGGGAGCTGGGTCATGGCTGTATTGTCGAACCACCCGGTGAACCGGGATCAGGCCAAGGTGATGAACCGTTACGATATTACGAAACGGTTGGTCGGGCTGCTGCACGCTGATGAGGCGGTGATCGGCGGCATTGGATACACGAATTTCGATTTATGGGCGGCGTCGGAGTCCGCCTCCGGACGGCGGCAGCAGAACTTCTATATGCTCGGTTCCATGGGGTTGGCGGTGCCGATCGCGATGGGGGTGGCGATTGCTCAGCCGCGCCGAAAAGTGTTCGCGCTGGAGGGGGATGGGTCGGTGCTGATGCAGCTTGGCTCGCTGTCCACGGTGGCGGCGCGGAAGCAGACAAACCTGTGCGTCGTGATCATGGATAACGGGGCGTATCAGATCACCGGCGGCCAGAAGACGGCGACCGGGGAAGGGGCTGATATCGTCGGCATCGCTCGGGCGTCGGGGTTGGAGCAGAGCGCGTGGGCGGCCGATGAGGATGCCTTCGTGGAGCTGGTTGCGCGGTCGTTGAAGGAAGACGGGCCGTGGCTGATCGGCTGCCGGATTGATACCGCGAAGCCGGTCGATACGACGGAGCGGGACCCGGCGCGGATACGGGATAACTTTATGAAGGGGTTGGGGGTTAGGGCTTAGAGGGCTTGAGCGTTCGCGGGCCCTCGACTGCGATGTCGAGGGCCCGCGAACCCGAAGCCGCCCTGAGTTCCCTCGGCACCATCCACACCGCTGAACCCGAACTTTTCGGGCCAGGAAGAGTGCCATTTACCACGAATCGTGCTTGAAAATGAACTCAGATAAGAACGGATCAGAACGGATGAATCAGGAACCTCATCACCTGAGCCGCATCACCGAATGCGGTCATCGGCCGATCGTTCGCGGTGTTGAACAGGCTCGGCGCCGGTTTCGTCGAGAAAGTCTATGAAAACGCGCTGGCCCACGAATTGCGCAAGGCCAGGATGAACGTTTACCAGCAGCGCGCCGTCGATGTCATATAATGGGTCGTAATAGGATCATACTTTGCGGATATCCTCGTTGAAAACGTAGTGGTCGTCGAGTTGAAGGCGGTCAGAGCGCTCGACCCTGGGCATACCGCGCAAGGATTGAACTACCTGCGAGCGACCGGGCGACCGCTATGCCTGCTTTTGAACTTCGGCAATCCGAAACTCCGGGTAAATCGCATCGCCCATCCGACAGTGCGGTTTTAGCATCCGTTCTTATCCGTTTTGATACGTTCTTATCTGAGTTCCAAATCCAAGCCACCGGCGCCCGATCCAAAAACTCCAACCTGCGACGGTCCAACAATTGAGTTAGCGCCGCTATGGCGCGGCAGGTGCGATACCTGCCAGCACCGACGGCTGCGAAGGCGCCGCCAGCGTCGTGATGACGACATGATCGAAACTATCCACGCTGATCAACTGAATCGGAAACGTGGTCGAAGCTGGCACGCCCATGGTGCACGTCCAGGTCACGGGCGGGCTGGTATCAGCCGGTGGCACCTGCACCGGCGCACACGCGGTTGTTGCGGAATCCAGAGGCAGCGTGCCAACGATCTGCCCGAAGGCGTCAGGTTGTCCCCAGGTCGGCGGCGAGACGATTTGCATGGAGCGGATGCCATTGGTGGCACCAAAGAGCGGATTCACAACAATGCTGGTGAATGACACTGTCAGCAGGGTGTTGTTCACGGTGACAACGTTCGGTCCGGCACTCGAACTCAGCGGTCCGTTCTGATCGGGGAGAATTTGGTTGGCCAAAAGCGCCGGCGGCGGCGGGGTTGCAGAGGCAGTAACGGCTGGCGTCGGGTCGGTGAATGTTGGCACATACATCCCGTTCGAGCCGATGAAATCGATCGTTTCAAAAGGACCGCGCGTTGTGCCATCGGGCTGTAGTTGCGCCGCTGCGATCCCCACCCCCGCGTTGGTGTAGTTGCACCCCAGGATGTTGGAGCGATGACCAAAGCCGGAGGCGGAATCGGCATACACCCATGTGAACACGGCCGCTTCCACGGTCAGGGCTTCATTGACGTTCTCACCAAACCAAAATTCGATGTTTTGCGGCACCGTAAGCGGAGCCCCGAACATCGGCGGACCATTCGCCGTCAATACCGCGGGGATGGAGAGTATTCGGACGTATAAATCATCTTCAATACTGTTTTCATGCGCTGTCACGTCGCCAGCCGCTACGCCCGCCGTAGGCAGATCGGTCGAGAACGCGCCATTCGTGGTGAAAAGCGCCGGTATTGTTGCCAGAAGTGTACTGTGATTGTACGCTGCCAGGTCAAGCTGGAGATCGGGCAGTGATGCAGCCGTGTTTAGCGGGGGCAGGCCGCGGTCGGCACGCTCTTGGTTAACCAGCATCAGTATTTTTTGAGAATTCGGCGCGGTCGCGTAGTTGGCCGGGAGTGCCAACGCTGGCAAACCGTCACGCGTCCGCCCCACGTTGAGCGCGGTAATACTATCAGCGGCACTCTGACTCGCGGTAGTAATGTCTGGGCCGGTCGGGTCAAGTGCGTGACCACAGGGTACTGTGACATTGGCCACCGGCACGGCCCCGGCCGGTGTCTGGGCGAAACCCGGCATCGAGAGGACAAGCCCGCCCACTGCAAATAAGAATGCTTGTCGCAATGCCATTTTTCATCTCCATTTATGGAGGGTTTCCCGTGGGACGATTAAAGCAAGGTTTCTCAATCCTGTTGGCCTGTAAACCCGAGCAGGTATGAAGAATGCGTTATCCCTTTTTCGTCGATTCGTAATGAATAGGCGTTGACATGATAATGATGGCAACGATGAAGTAATACGTTTTTTGGCGCAAGGCGCGCCCGCATCTGGAAGGTGAGCGAGGCGATCGGCCGCAAGGTCGGCCACCTCACCGGAAGCTCGGGTTTTCTATGAGGAGGTCGGCGCACCGACGACCGATCCCAGCTGAACGGGCACTCTTGCTCCTGCATGCCGGATAAAACCCGCGTGTGGATAAGCGTGGCGACGCGCTGCCCGAGGAACCCAATAATGGTTGCCGCGAAGACTGCTGGGCGGCCCCAACGGCGCCTTCCAGGCACGTATCCGGCCGACCAAGTCTCGGTTAGCCCGGGATCATGCGGATTGAATCCGGCGACAGATCGGCATGACGTTGGGTCTTGAAACCGCGGCAGTGCCAGCCTGTCGTCGCCAGGACTGGAAATGCGCGACGAGCAACCCCAACTGGGCGATGAACCGGTGCAAGGCGCACCAGGTAAACTGTCCAGGTTTAGTTGAGGATATTGCAATGAACATACGTTATATTTCTGCAATGGCGATGGGGCTTGGCCTGTTGGTGGCAAGCCCGGCCTTCGCGCAGACGCAACAGGGCACGACCGACAGCGGTCCGCAGAAACAGAACACCCAGGGCGTGACCCCCAGTTCGGTCTATGGCGACGCCCAAAAGCAGAAGACACAAGCCAGCGAGACTCCGAGTTCGGTCTATGGCGATGCCCAAAAACAGAAGACCCAGGCCGGTGAGACACCGAGTTCCGTTTACGGTGACGCGACGAAAAAGCACTAGGCGACTGCGCGCGCCGCTTCGGACGAGCCGAACCGCGACGATGACACGTCGGCATCAAAGGCGTCTGGCATGAAGCGCGCGGTTCGCTTTGCCGCGCCTTTGGTGGTGCTTCTGCTGTGGACCGCAGCCCGCGCCGACTTGATCGGTGCCGACAGATCCGAGCTCCTGAGCAAATTGATTCCGACGGTAGTCAACATCTCCGTCAGAAAGGATGAGCCAAAGCCTCCATCCGGGGCGTCCGGGATGGTCGCCGCCCCGGATGCCCGCACCATCAAGGGCTATGTCGGTTCCGGCTTTGTCATCGATCCGTCCGGCGTGATCGTCACCAACTACCATGTCCTGGAGTATGCGTTCGAGATCACTGTCATGTTCTCCGACGGCTCCCGCTTGCCAGGAAAGATGCTGAGCGCCTCACGGCTCGCCGATCTGGCGATCATCAAGGTGGAGGCGGATCACCCGTTACCAGCCGCGCACTGGGGTGACAGCGACGCGCTACAGGTTGGCGACGAGGTCTTTGCCGCCGGCAATCCATTCGGAGTCGGTCTCTCGGTGTCCGCCGGAATTGTCAGTGGGCTCAACCGCGATATTCAGAATTCGCCTTATGACGACCTTATCCAAACCGACGCCGCGATCAATCATGGCAACTCCGGTGGTCCGCTGTTCGATATGCAAGGCAATGTGATCGGTGTGAACTCGACGATCATCTCGCCCACCGCCGGGTCGGCGGGGATTGCCTTCGCTATTCCGTCGGACAGTGCGCGATTCGTGGTTGATCAACTGCGGACCTATGGCTGGGTGCGGCCCGGTTGGATCGGCGTCAAGCTACAGGCCGTGACCCGAGAGATAGCCGACGCCATGGGCATGGCTCGGCCGGAAGGCGCGATCCTGTCCTGGGTGATGCCGAACGGACCAGCCAGGCGGGCCGGGCTGGAGATCGGCGACGTGATCCTGCGATACGATGGTATGACGCCGAGCGACGAACGGGCGCTGCTGCGGAGCATCGCGGAAACGCCGGTCGCCAATACC
Organism: uncultured Rhodopila sp.; assembly: GCA_903932145.1. Taxonomy (GTDB): domain Bacteria; phylum Pseudomonadota; class Alphaproteobacteria; order Acetobacterales; family Acetobacteraceae; genus Rhodopila. Next base: position 37,794 of record CAIZFE010000053.1, read on the forward strand.
ATCAACCTGACGGTGCGGCATGACGGGCACCAGCGCTCGGTTCCCATCACGGTCGAAGCCTGGCCGCGGGATCAGTGGGACGCCCGCGACGCGCCGACGCTTGTGCAACGGCCGCACATTGTTATCCCGCCTGATCTTGGTCTGGGATTGGCGATGCTCAGCGCCGAGGACAAGGCGAAGCTCGGGATGGATAACGGCCTGACTGGTGTTCTGGTGGACAGTGTTGCTCCGGATTCCGATCCCGCTCATCGCGGCATGGTGAGCGGCGACGTGATTCTGCGGGTGCAGGATACGCCGGTGGATACTCCGGACGAGGTGCGATCTGACGTCGATGCGGTGCGCGGCCGCCAGCGCCACTTCGTGCTGATGCTGATCCTGCCGAAGGTGCGTGACGCGCCCGGCCCGAAATGGATCGCGCTGCAACTGGATGACCCTGGCGGTTGATCCGCCATCCTCTCGGTCGTGACACAGAAAAATCCGCTTGACGCGAAATAGCAACCGGAGGTAGTAAGTTCTTATAATGTTCTTAGTGAGCCGCATGACCCGGTCCAGCTCCCTCGCCGAACCACCGTCCGCAAAGCCCTCATCCGCGGGCTTCGTGATGAGCCTGATCGTCAGCCTGTTGGCGCCGCTCTTCCTGGGCATAACCGGCGGAGATGTCGGACTGGCCCGCATGGCGGCGGCGGAAACGCTGGAAGAGTATCGGCTTCGCACTGAGCTGGACTCGATCGCGGTCGCGCAGATTGTCCTGAATGGGCTGGCGGCATTGGACTCGCTCAGCCGGTCGTTGATGGATGATCTGCCGCTGACGATGGTGTTGCGGCTGCGGTGTAACGGCCTCGGGCTGAACCGGGCGGTCGAGCAAAACCGGCGTGTGCGGCGGGGAGGCGGGCAGGTTGAAGCGATGTCATTTCTGACCGTTGCCGTATCGGAGCCGGTCGCCGCGGTGCGGCGTGCTGCAAGCGTCGAACCGGCGGAACCCGAAATATTGGCGGCCGAACCATCGCCCGTGGAGGCCGCCGTACACGAAGAACCGGCGCAGGCCGAACAGGCTGCCTCCGTCGTGATCCCAGCCCCAACGGCGGACCCCGGGCAGCGGCGCATGCGGGTAATGGCGATGGTGAATGAGGTCGCGGACCTCAAGGCCAGCCTCCGCACTTTGCCGCCGGACGACCATGCGGCGGTCAACATCCAGATCGCCGCTCTGGACAGCATGATGCACGCGATGCTGGCAGGCCCTAAGGCGGCTGACCGAACCGGTGGCGAGATACGCGCATCGGGTTAACCCGGGGGTGTTTGGCTTCTCCCGTCGCCGAAACATCGTTAGGCTGGCGGCGTCCGTTTAACACAGGATTCGTCAGACAATGAAAATCGATTGGGACACTGTACCGACCGCCGCCGGTATGCGGGCCGGCTCCTCCCGCAAAGCCGTGTGCGGGGACAAAATGTCGGCCGTGTTGGTAACCACCGCCCCCAACGCCGTGTTCGATCGCAAGACGCACTGGCACGACAACGAGCAAATGTTGGTGATGATCGCCGGTCGCGTTACCCTGCTGGTGGACGAGAAGGAATTCGATTGCCACCCCGGCGAGTTGGTGTTTTTCCCGCCCGGATCGCGGCATGCCGCGGTTGGCGTCGGCCCGGAAGGCGCCACCTACTACGAATTGTTCTCCCCCGCTCGGCCGGATCAATTGCCGGGTTGGGTCGGACGTTCGATCCTGCGCTTCGATTGAACCCGACCGGTTCAAACGGCCGACATCGAGGCCACGGCGGGGACACGGCGTCGGGGCACGCCGATCCAATTATTGCCGGTCACTGCCACGCTCAGCAGAGGGACGCGGCGCGCGATGTGATGCATCGCGATCGGGGCCGCGATCGCCACCAACAGGCAGACGAGAAATAATGCCGGAGTATTGGTTACGCCAGCTTTGACCAGAAAAGTCCTGACGGCTGCTCCGGCAGCAATGTGCCAGAGATAGATTGTGTAAGAATAACGTCCAATATTACCGAGCAGCACGTTCTTCGGGAAGCGTTGCAGCAGGACGACGACCCCGGCCATGCCGGCGATCGCCGCGGGCAACTGCACGGCCGTGACTCCGCTGGTCAGGCCCCACAAACCAAGCTGCTGGCTTGTCAGCACAATGACGATGATGCCGAGTGCCATGAAGCCGGCCCGTGGATCGCTCAGCCATTGCGGATGCTCCCGCAACACGATCCCGAACAGGAAATGAGGCGCGAGATATAACGCCCCGGCGATGCCAAAAAAGGTTGGCGCCACCCAGTCCGATTGCGAGATCATGATCGCGGTCAGGCCAGTCAGCACGATTCCAGCAGTATTCGGATGAAAGAACGCGTCGGCGACCGAGATCGCGGCGAAGAGCAGCAAGAGCGCCTGCAGGTACCAGAGATGCCCGAACTCAAAGAACAACGCTTCAAGGAACGGTGTTGGGTCGTTTTCGGCATAACGGCGCAGCGACCAATAGACGAGTGTTCCGAACAGCAGCGGAACGCCCAATCGGCGGAATTTTGCGAACCAAAAACGCGAAAATGCGATCCGCGTGACGCGGCGGCCAGCGTAAAGATAGCCGGACAGGGCGGTAAACAAGGGAATTCGGAGAAATTCAATACTGGTGTTCGCATAATGCCAGGCGGAGCCTTCAGGCAGGCGCAGCCCGGTCGTGTCGGAGACACCCACCACGTGCAAGGCGACCACAAACAGGCAGGCGAGACCTCGGACGGTGTCGATGTTTGGGGCAATACCAATGTCAGGCTTCATCTCTGGCTTTGTTCCGGTCGAAAGCGCCGATCAAGGGGGCAACTTAACACCTATCCTAATGGCGCAATGGTCTGCGAACTCGAAACAAAGCCGTTATCTGACAAAATTGTTACGGGTATGGTGGAGGGCCGCCCGCCACGGATGCGGCGGGCGGGATGGCGGGGTTCACGGCCCTTCGACGATCACCTGCCCGTACATCCAGGGATGCGGCGTGCAGATATAGTAATAGGTGCCAAGCTCGGAGAACGTGATGGTCTTCGACTCGCCTTTCGTCAGTGCTCCGGTATCCCATTTCTTGTCGGCCGCCCCCGGCGCGATGGTCGAGGTCGCGGTGTGCACGATGTCGCCGACATTGGTGAACGTGACCGGCGTCCCTGCCTTGACCCGCGTGCGGGCCGGCCAGTAGGCATATTCGACGTTATTGTCGCCGATCTTGATCGTGCTGGTTCCGTCGGCGATCGCCCCCAATGGCCCCGCGATCCTCGACGGCGGTACTGGTGGCGGCATCGGCGCCATGGTTCCGTTCATCCCGAATACCCAGACGGCGTCGCCGGTGGCACTGCCCTGGATCGAATTGCCGCCAGTCACGATCGCGATGTACTCCTGACCATCGACCTCATACACGGATGGGGGAGCATCGGCGCCGAACCCGGTTTGGAACTTCCACAAGACCTCTCCCGAGCGTGCGTTCAGCACGACGAAATTGCCGTCGGGTTCGCCGCGCAGCAGCAAGCCGCCGGCGGTGACGCTGGAGCCTCCGCCGCCACCCATGCGATATGGCATCTGGTTCTGCCACGCGATCTTGTTTGACCGACTGTCAATGGCGGTAAACGTGCCGCCAAACTGCGAGCCGATGGGGGCCGATTGCGTCCCGCCCGTGTAGCGCAAGCCGTTCTTATAGGTGTCCCCATAGCGGGCGAATGTGCTCGATCGGATGGTGCCGGGGACATAGAAGAAGCCGGTGTCCGGGCTATACGGCATCGGCGACCAGTTGGTGCCGCCCTGTCCGCCGGGCTGGATGATGACCGGATCCTCCCAGAACGACTGGAAGATGCAGCCGGGCTTGTCGAAGCCCGGTGTCGGCGGAGCACAGGTCGGCACGGTGTTGTCGCCGATGGGATAGGGCTGCGTCGCCGCCGTGTGCTGCCTCGGTTCCTGCGGGACGGGCTTTTCCTCGATACCGATCAGCGGCTTTCCGTTGGTGCGGTCCAGGATATAGACCCAGCCGGTGCGTCCCGCCTCGGCGATGCCTTTTCTTGGCTGGCCGTTGATGACCGTGTCGAACAGCACGGTCGGACTGGCGGCGTCATAATCCCAAATATCGTGATGTACCTCTTGAAAGTGCCAGGCATAGGCGCCAGTCTTTGCGTTGACCGCCATGATGGAAGAACAGAACAGATTGTCGCCCTCACGGGGTTCACCGTTATAATCCGGGCCGCAATTGCCTGTCGCGAAGTAGAGCAGCCCCAGGTCCGGATCGATCGTCGGGGTGTTCCAGATTGGCGCGCCCCCATGCATGGCCTGCGTGCTGCCCTTCGGCCAAGTCTCGCTGCCGACCTCTCCCGGCCCGGGCAGCGTGAAGGCCCGCCACAGGATTTTGCCGGTTTTGGCATCCATGGCGGTCAACCGCCCGCGGGTTCCGAACTCCCCGCCCGCGATGCCGCTATAGACGATACCGTCGTAGTAAAGCGGTGCGCTGGTGACGACGTAGCCGTTGTGCCAGTCCTCGATCGGCGTTTTCCAAACCTCCTTGCCGGTCTTGATATCAAGGGCCACGACATTGGTATCGAGTTGGCCGAGGAAGACCAGGCCCTCGCCCATTGCGAGGCCACGGTTGAGCCAGCCGCAACACACAGTGTTGATCGATTGATCGATATGCGACCACCGTTCCCACAGGAATTCGCCGGTTTTCGCATTCAGCGCGAAGACGTCGTCATTCCCGGTAACGACATACATAATGCCGTCACGGACCAGCGGTGTGGCCTCGGCCGAGTATTTTCCGCCGACGCCGGAGCCCTTCAACCGGGTCATCCAGGCGCCTTTAAGCTGGCCGGCGTTGTCGGTGTTGATCTGCTTCAGGGTGGAATAGCGTTGATTGGTCAGGTTGCCGCCATTCGTCACCCAGTCCTTGCCAACCGGGCTTTTCAACACTTGATCGATTTCGGAATCCGCCGCCCGTGCCGGCGCACCGCCGGCCAAAAACAAACAAATCGCTGCCGCCGCCGGCATCAACCGGCTGTGATGATAGACCATGTCGCCTCTCCCCCCGAGACATCTGGCGATATTCTTGTCTGGTCTGCCCAGATTGCCGGAGAACGATGGCCCCTTCTGGTTTCCCCGGCAAGTGTCCGAGGGGTTGGTCTTGTTCTGATGCAAGATAGACTGGTCGGGCTACGCCTCCCCGAACGTGGCGATTCGGTCAATCCCGCAGAAAAACAACACGCGCTTTTTATCAATCTTCGGGTCACGCAATCCGTAAGGTCCTGGCTGGCCGGTATATTTTGTCCAGATCCGATACACCTGTTTCGTAATGAAGTCGCCGCCCTTATCCCACCGAACCGTGCTCTTGATCTGTACCCATTGGTACGAGTTCCCAGGGTTCACCAGCAGCACCGTCAATTTAGGATTATCCCGGAAATTCGCGATGGTGAATCCGTCCGCCATATCCGTTCCTCCCTATCGTGTTGGTATTTATATCGAAACGATGAATGGGGCGAACCCGGCGCGCAACCGCCACCGGCCCATGACACAGGCCATGAAACGGCTTAGGCAGGTCGTGCGATGTGCCATCAAAAGAACCAAGGGATGAGAAACGATGCGGCTTCTGCTCGCGGCCTTGCTGACCGTCATAACATGCGCGCCCGCCTCGGCCAGGGATTCACCCTATGGTTCCGAGGACCTGATTGCTGCCGCGAAGGCGGAAGGTTCGATTTTCCTTTATTCCGTCAACTTCAATGAAACCGAGCAGGCCTGGATCGCGGCGTTCAATCGGCGATTTCCGTTCATCAGTGTGCATCTGACCCGCTCCCCGGGCGGCCAGTTGATCACCCGCATCCGCACCGAAGCCGCGGCCGGCAAACTCGCGGCTGACGTGATCGACTACTCGGATCGCGGGCATTTGCTGACGATGCTGGATCTGTATCAGGACTATCGGCCGCCGAACGCCGCCGATTTCGACCCGTCAGCCGTAACTGACCAACAGAAACTCTGGCCTCGCACCACGACCGGCTGGTGCATTGCCTACAACAGCGAACTGGTGACCGAAAACCAGCCGAAAACCTGGAATGACCTGCTCGACCCGCGCTGGAAGGGCAAGCAGATCGCCGAGGTCGGCGGGGGCACCGGCGGTCCGCAATGGACGCGCATTCTGTTCCAGCGCCAGGTCCTCGGAGCGGATTACTGGAGCCGGCTGGCGGCGAACGAGCCACAGATCTATCCCAGCGGCGCCCCGGCCACCGATTCGATTATCCGGGGCGAAACCCGGCTGGGCGCGGCGCAGACCAACATCGTCATTCCGCGTCAGCGCGAAGGCGCCCCGATCGCCTGCGAAATCCCACCCGAAGGCGTGCCGCTGACATCTTACGGTGCCGGCATCCCCAAAACCGCCACCCACCCCAACGCCGCTCGGTTGTTTCTGAACTGGTCGTTGTCGCGGGAGGGTCAGGAGTCGTTCGTCCATGAGTCCGGTGGGTTCTCCGCGCTGAAGGATGGCCCGGTCCCGGAGGGGTTTGATTACAAATCGGTCAAGCCGTGGTACGCGAAGATGGAGGACTACATTGGTCTGCAAGCGAAGTGGGTGGACGAGTGGAACCACATTTTCGGTTATCGCCAATGATCGCGGTCCAGAATACTATAGTATGGAAATAAAGTGTTGGGAATTTCACACATTGAGCGAATACAAAAACATCAGAGAAAAATGTAAATTAAATGGTAACGACAAAATATTGATACGACACTTGCTTGTGCTCCTGTCAACTATCGCGCGGAGTAAGCCCCAACGCGATAGTCCTGGATGGGAGACGCCACGTGAGCAAGCAATCGAACCGGCCGATCGCGGCCGTAGCGCTATTCGGTTTCTGTCGCGGTTCAGCTTGTCCAAGCCGTCTATGCCATGGACCAGATGAACCGAAACATAACAATGGACCCGTTTTCACGAGACCCACGACAACCATCCGGGCAATTCTCGCCTTTGCGTTGCTCATGTCGCCGGTCCAAGCCCGCGCCGAACCGGACACCGCGAGCATTTGGACGTTGCAGGACGAAAATGCCGGCGTGTCCCTGCAAAGGCCGCGCGATCACTTCTACACCAACGGTTTGCGTCTGGGGTGGGTGTCACCGGAGACGATGGTGCCGGATGCGCTGGCCGGCTTCAGTCGGAGTCTGTGGGGCGACGGCCAGACCCGGATCGGCGCGGCGCTGTCGCAGCGTATCGACACGCCCACCGATACGCATGTCAGCAACCCTACTCCTAGCGGCGAACCCTACGCTGGCATGCTGCTGGGGGATCTGTCGCTGCTGCATGATACTCCGACCGCTCGGACCATGCTGACGTTGAGCCTGGGTATAGCCGGCCCGGCGGCAGGCGCCGAGGGCGTCCAAAACGGCTTCCACCACCTGATCGGGCAGCCGGACGTCCTGGGTTGGAGCCACCAGATCCCGAACACCGCCGTGGCCGAACTGACACTCGAACGGATCTGGCGCTTCGGTCTTGGGACGATCGCCGGGATGGAAACCGATCTGCTGCCGTCGGCCGCGATCGGGGCCGGGGATCTCAACGACTACCTTCAAGCCGGTGTGACCGCGCGGATTGGCCGCGGGCTGGACGCTGATTTCGGTGTTCCGCGTCCCCGCCCGGGGCTGAACGGAGGCGACGCCTTCACGCCGGGTCCGGCTCCGTCCTGGTATGTCTTTGCCGGAGCCGATGTGCGGACCGTTGCCTACGACCTGCTGCTGCAGTCAGCCCCGTTCCGCTCCGGCCCGCATGTTTCGCCGGTTTGGGACGTGGTGGAACTTCAGGGCGGGTTCGTTGTGATCGCCGGGGGCGTCCGCCTGACGCTGGCCTACGTGGCGCAGACGCCGGAGTTCCACGGCCAGATCGGGGGCATGCATCAGTTCGCTTCGGCGTCGCTGTCGCTGCGGTTTTAATGGCGCGGGTTATCCCTTGAGCAACCGTCTGCGACGGCGGGGTTGGGCGATCTTCACAGCGCCGCCGCCACGTTCCATCTCGTGATCGAACAGCATGCGGTGGATATCGTCATTGACGTCGGCGGTTTCCAGCGCCGCCTGTTCAGCGGACTTGATATCGGCCGCCGGCTTCGGTTTGTCTGGCTCGTCGGTCATGGCATGCATTCCTTCGGTCGCGGGACGATCGTAGCCGGATGGCGGATCAGGGCAACGGCGGCGGGGACAACGTATATCCCCACCGCCGGGGATGGCCGTCGCTTAGAACGCCGCCTCGTCCATCTCCATCATCGCGCCCTTGCCGGCTTTGATCGCGACCAGGAGCCCGCCGACCTGGGGCAGAATGCGTTCCATGTAGAACCGCGCGGTCGTCAGTTTCGCTTTATAGAACGGCGCGTCGGCATCCGGTTTGGCCAGTTTCTCCACCGCAATGACCGCCGAGCGTGCCCACATGAAGCCCAGGGCCACCAGTCCGAACAGACGCAAATATTCAGTCGCGGCCGCGCCGGCTTCCTCCGGATCGGCCATACCCGCCGACGCAACCTGGCCGGTCGCAAGCTGCAACGCCCCGAACGCCTTGCTGAAGCCTTTCACCATCTCGCCGAGCACGGGATGGGCGCTGTTCTTTTCGATGAATTCACTGACCGGGTGGAAGAACGTTCGCAGCATCCGTCCGGCGCCCTGAGGCAATTTCCGGCCGACAAGGTCCAGCGCCTGGATGCCGTTGGTGCCCTCGTAAATCATGGAAATACGGGCGTCGCGGACGAGTTGCTCCATGCCGTGGTCGCGGATGTAGCCGTGGCCGCCATACACCTGCATGCCGATGTTGGTCGCCTCGAACCCCAGATCGGTGAACAACGCCTTCACCACGGGGGTCATCAGCGCGGTAAAATCCTCGGCGCGCTTGCGGGCGTCGGGATCGTTCGACCGTTCCATCTCGTCCAGTTCCCGCGCCACCCAACCGCCCAGCGCCCGGCATCCCTCGGTGTAGGCTCGGATTGTCAGCAGCATCCGCCGCACGTCGGGATGCACGATGATCGGGTCGGCGGCTTTGTCGGCGGATTTGGCGCCGCTCAGGCTGCGGCCCTGGATGCGGTCGCGGGCATAGGCGACGGCGCTTTGATAGCTGGTTTCCGCCGCGCCGAGCCCCTGGATGCCGACCGACAAACGCTCGCTGTTCATCATGGTGAACATGGTGGCGAGGCCCTTGTTGGGCTCGCCGACCAACCAGCCGGTGGCATCCTCGAACAGCAACTGGCAGGTGGCGGAGCCTTTGATCCCCATCTTGTGCTCCAGCGCGGTGCAGACCACGCCGTTGCGCGGGCCGGGACGGCCGTCCGCCGAGGGAATGAACTTCGGCACCAAGAACAGGCTGATGCCGCGCGTGCCTTTCGGCGCGTCGGGCAACCGTGCCAGGACCAGGTGGATAATGTTCTCGGTCAGGTCATGCTCGCCGGCGCTGATGAAGATCTTGGAGCCGCTGACAAGGTAGCTGCCGTCGGTCTGTGGGACGGCGCGCGTGCGCAGCATGCCCAGATCGGTGCCGCAATGGGCCTCGGTCAGGCACATGGTTCCGGACCAGGTGCCATCGACCATCTTCGGCAGATACCGGTCCTTCAGTTCGTCGGAGGCGTGGCTGGCGATCGCCTGATAGGCGCCGTGCGTCAGGCCGGGATACAGGCTGAACGCGAGATTGGCGGAACAGATCATTTCCTCCACCAGCTTGTTCAGGCTCTCCGGCAGCCCCTGGCCGCCATAAGCGGGGTCCGATGCCAGCGAGGTCCAGCCGCCGGTGCGAAACGTGTCGTACGCCTCCTTGAAGCCTTTTGGGGTGCGGACGACTCCGTTTTCCAGGACGCAGCCGATCTCGTCACCGACGGCGTTGGTCGGCAGCAGGACTTCCTCGGCCAGCTTGGCGGCCTCTTCCAGGATGCTGTCCATCAGTTCGGGGGAGACGTCCTCCAGGCCCTTCAGATGCGTGAGAGCGGCGCTGTCGTGGAGTTCGTGCAACACGAAACGCATGTCGCGGAGGGGGGCTTTGTAGGTTTGCATGGGTGGTTACCTTATGGAATGTTTGGTTGGCGGATCGCCTCGATTCCGCCGTTCCCGACCATCCTAACCCCGATCGTCATGGCCCGGCTTGTCCGGGCCACCCGTGCCCTGACGGTGCCGCGATAGGTGGTCCGGACAAGCCGGGCCATGACGTTGGGCGTTATGGCGGCCTTACTCATGACGTCAGAAATCATAACGATAGCGGACGTATGAGTAGCAGGCGTGGCGGTAGCGGCAATGACGGAACGGGAGCGATGTCGGGCGGTAGGAATCAAGTTATGGCGTGTCTTAATTTCGCAACGGCTTTCCGGTTTCCAGCGTGAACTCAATCCTCGCCAGCGTCGGTGCCGTCCGCACCAGCCGCATGAACGCGGCCCGTTCCAGATCCAGCATCTGCTGTTCGGTGACGGTATCGATGATGTCCGTGTCACCACCGCACAGAACCTCGGCCAGCGCGTCGGCGACCACCAGATCGTGGTCCGTAGCCATCCCGCGCCGATGGAACCCCTCGGCCGCGGCGTTCAGTCCCACCCGGCCAGCCGGCCCGGGCAACACGAATTCGGGAGGCTTCGGCGGCACGTACCCGTCCACCATCGCCAGTGCCCGCTTCTTCGCATCCGCCAGCAACCGGTCGCGATTCATGCTGATCCCGTCGGTCGGGCGCAAAAACTTCTTTTCGATCGCCTGATGCGCCGACTTCGACACATCCGCCACGCTGACCGTTTCGAACACTTTGGCCGGGGCCGGCATCGGCCCGCGTGGCAGTTTCGGTTCCGCCTTCCAACGAGTCAGCATTTCACCGCAACCGCCCCAGCCGGGGATCAGGCCAACGCCGCACTCGACCAGCCCGATATACGTTTCGGCATGCGCCTGAACCGCGTCCGCATGCAGAACGATCTCACAGCCGCCGCCCAACGCCATGCCGGCCGGCGCCGCCACGACGGGGAAGGGGGCGTATTTCAGTGCCTTGTAGGTCTGTTGCCCCGTTGCAAGGGCCTTGTCGATCTCTCCCCACGCCGCGATGTTGGCGGCGAACAGCGCCAGCCCCAGGTTCGCACCGAGCGAGAAGTTGCTGCCCTCATTGTAGATGACAAGCGCCTTATATTTTTGCTTCACCAGTTCGATCGACCGCCCCAGCAGCGCGATCGTCTTATCATCCAGGGAATTCGACTTGGAGGTGAACTCGAAACACACGACGCCATCGCCGATATCCCACAGCGAGGCGGAGCCATTCCGCAGCACCGGCTTCGAGGCCAGCTTGACATCCTCCAGCAACACCACCCCGGGTGCTCGGACCAGGTCGCGATACGTACCATCCGCGCCGAGGTACTGCCGCCTGGCACCCTCCAGGCGGTAGAAACTCTTGTCCGCCGCATCGGCCAGCAACGGCGGGACCGTCATGCCCTCGGCCGTCAGCCGTTCAACCAGCCACGCGGACCCCAGTTTGTCGGCCAGCTCGAAGGGCCCCCAGCGCCACGCGTACCCCAGCCGCATTGCCTCATCGATATCGGCGATGGAGCCTGCCGCCTCGGGGATCAGGGTCGCGGCATAGGCGATCGTCTGCGCCAGCACGCGGAAAGCGTAAGTCCCGGCCTTGGTCGGGGCGGACAGCAAGGCGCGCAAATCCCGCCCGGCGGCGGTGATCTCGGGGAGCACCGGCTTTCGTTCGGGGCGGTAGTCCCCGGTCTTCAGGTCGATCGCCAGCATCGAACGGCCGCCACCAGAACGATCGAGACGATAGAAACCGCCCTTACCCTTCCGTCCGGTCAGCCCCTGCGCGATCATGCGTCCGATCAGCGGCACGTCCTGGTCTATGGCGTGAAACGCGTCGGACTTCGGCAGCACCCCGCGCATCGAGGCGTGAACCTGAGGCCCAAGATCGACTCCGACCAGATCCATCAGCCCGAACACGCCGGTTTTCGGAATACCCATCGGAGGGCCAACGATCGCGTCGGCTTCCTCAACCGTCAGCCCCTGATCGATGGCCTCGATCAGCGCCAGTTGCAGCCAGTAGATTCCCAACCGGTTGGCGATAAATCCGGGGCTGTCCTCGCAGCGGACAACGCTCTTGCCCAGCGCGACATCCGCGAATCCGGCGACCACGGCGACCGTTTCCGCCGCTGTCTCCGGCCCGGAAACGATTTCCAGCAACCGCATATAGCGCGGCGGATTGAAGAAATGAGTGATCAGGAAATCACGCCGAAACGCCTCGCCCATGCCCTCGGTCAGCACCTTCAATCCGATGGTGGAGGTGTTGGAACTGATCGCGCTGCCGGGGCGGCGAACCGCTTCCAGGCGGCGGTACAGCGCCTGCTTGATGTCGGTGCGTTCCAGCACCGCCTCAACGATCCAGTCACAATCGGCCAGTTTGCCCAGATCATCGTCCAGGTTGCCGGTTTCGACCAGCCTGGCGGCGCCATCATGCATGAAGGCGGCGGGTTCGGCTTTGCGCAACCGCGCGACGGCGCCTTCCGCCAGCGCATTGCGGTTGTTGGCGCCGTTCGGAACGATATCGAGCAGTACCACCGGCACGCCGGCGTTGGCGACCTGGGCGGCGATGCCGGCCCCCATCGTGCCGGCGCCGATCACGCCGACCTTGCGGATAGTGGCCACCATCACACGCGTTCCAGGATGGTGGCGATGCCTTGACCACCGCCGATGCATTGACTCGCCAGGGCGTAACGACCGCCGGTGCGCGCCAGCAACGATGCCGCCTTGCCTGTGATCCGCGCGCCGGTCGCGCCCAACGGATGACCCAGCGCGATGGCGCCGCCGTCGATGTTGAGAATCTCGTCGCGGATGCCGAGCTCGCGGGCGCAGGCCAGCGCCTGGCTGGCAAAAGCCTCGTTCAGTTCGACAACATCCATCGCCCCGATGTCCAGACCGGCGCGGGCCAAAGCCTTCTTTGTGGCGGCGACCGGGCCGATGCCCATGATTTCCGGCGCGCAGCCGGCGACGGCGATGGACTTGATGCGAGCCAATGGTTGCAGGCCATGCTTTTCGGCGTAGGTCTCGCTGCACACCAGCACGGCGGCGGCGCCGTCGGTCAGCGGAGAGGATGTTCCGGCCGTTACGGTGCCGTCCTTGTCGAACGCCGGCTTCAACCCGGCCAGCGTTGCCGCCGTCGTATCGGGACGAATGCAACCATCCTGACCGACGCTGCCGGCTTTGCCGGTGATCGCCACGATCTCATCATTGAAACCACCGGCAGCGACAGCGGCCGCGGCGCGCTGATGGCTGCGAACGGCAAACGCGTCCTGGTCGTTGCGAGATATCTGCCACTTGCGGGCGACGTTTTCGGCGGTTTCGCCCATGCCGATATAGGCCGCCGGCATCGCTTGCATCAGCGCCGGATTCAGCAACGGATTGTAGCCCATCATCGGCACGCGGCTCATGCTTTCCAGCCCGGCACAGATGAAAACATCACCGGCACCGAGTGCGATCTGGCCGGCGGCGATGTGGATCGACTGCATGGATGATCCGCAGAAGCGGTTGACCGTGACACCGGCGACGGACAGCGGCAGATCGGCCAGCAGCCCGATCAGGCGGGCGACGTTCAGGCCTTGCTCACCTTCGGGGAAGGCGCAACCGAGGATAATGTCCTCGATATCCTCGGGATTGACACCAGTCCGGGCGATCAGCGCCCGCACCACCTGGGCGGCCATATCGTCGGGCCGGATGCGGGTCAGCCCACCCTTGCCGGCGAAATGGAAAGGCGAGCGGGCATACCCGGCGATTACCGCATTGGTCATGGTCGTCTCCTATGGTTCAGCCGCTCGTCGCACGTTTGGCGCGCGAGGCGGGTCGTTGCAAGGCCGCTTGGGTTTGGGCTTCTATGTCGGACAATTCGGACAAGGCTTCGTCGATCGCCTGGCGCTGCGCCTCCAGTTGCGTCCGGCGCTTGGCAATCGACCCCAGCAACAGCTTCAACTGCGCGTGCCGGGTTATGTCGATATCGTAAAGATCAAGGTATTCCTTAATCGTGCTCAGCGAGAAACCCAGCCGCTTGCCGCGCAAAATCAGGATCATGCGGGCGCGGTCGCGGGCGGAATAGACCCGGGTCGTGCCTGCGCGTTGCGGCGTGATGAGACCCTTATCCTCATAGAAACGGATGGCGCGCGCGGTCATCCCGAGCTCCTTCGCCATTTCCGTGACTGTGTAGAGAGGAGCCTGCGTCATGTGCGGTTGAATATCCTTGGTTTACCTATACGTCAACTATCTTACCTAAAATCCTCATCGATATCCCGCCAAGTGTCGTCATGGCCCGGCTTGTTTGCCCGGGAAGCAACATCAGTGGTCGGCAGAGAACATTGTTTCCCGGACGAGGCCTTATGCTCTCTGTCATGGCCGGGCTTGGCCCGGCCACCCACGACTTCCTCTGCCGCGCCAAGCAAAGTCGTGGGTGACCGGGCCAAGCCCGGTCATGAGGAAGGGGCAAATCCTCCCTTGCAGACGCCATAAGTTGGTACCTATGCGGACAAGTCGGGCCAAGACGCGTTTGGCGAGACCTAATATCACCCGGCATTGGACCCGATCGCTTCCTCGACCAGTTCCTTCCGCGACAGCTTGCCGATCACGGTCTTGGGCAGGCTGGTTCTGATCTCGACGCGCACCGGCATTTCGATGACCGAGATCCGGTCGCGCAGGAATTCCCGCAGTTCATCGCCGGTGCGGAATTCGCCGGCGCGCAAAGTGACGAAGGCCAACGGGACCTGACCGCGGTATTCGTCCGGAATGGCGATGACGATTGCCTCCGCCACCGCCGGATGTTCGTACAGAGCGTCCTCGATCACCCGCGGATACACGTTGTAGCCGCTGCAAATGATGAGATCCTTGATCCGGTCGGTAACGAACAGATAGCCGTCGGTGTCCAGGTAGCCGACATCGCCGGTGCGCAAGGCGCCATCGATAAAGACATCGCGGGTTTCCGCCTCGCGGTTCAGATAGCCCTTCATCACCTGCGGCCCGCGCACACAGATTTCGCCGCGCTCACCGGCCGCCAAGATGCGGCTGACGTCATCCAGGCCGCGGATTTCCACGCTCGAGTCCTGCATCGGAATGCCGACGGAGTCCGCCCGCACCTCGCCATCCGGCGGATTGGAGGTGACGGCCGGGGAGGCCTCGGTCAGTCCGTACCCTTCGATAATCCTGGCGCCGGTCAGGTTTTGGAAGCGTTCGCGGACCTCGGCCGGCAGCGGGGCCCCGCCGGAGACGCAGACCCGCAGGCTGGAGATGTCGATGCGGTGCTTTTCCGCCGCCGTGGCGATGGCGTTGTAGATCGTTGGGACGGCATGCATCATGGTGGGTTTGTCGTGCACCAGCGACTTCATCATGGCGCCGATCTCAAACCGCGGGTGCAGGATCAACTCGCCGCCCATGCCGATGCCGCCGTTCAGCACCGACGTCATGGCGAACACATGGAAGAACGGCAGCACCGCCATCAAACGTTCTTCGCCGGCCCGCATGCTGGGCATGTGATGCGTGGTCTGCTGCGCGTTGATCGACAGATTGGCATGCGTCAGCATGGCACCCTTCGGACGGCCGGTGGTGCCGCCGGTATATTGCAGCACCGCGACATCGGACGGGTCGATGCGAATCGGCACCGGCGGTGCGCCGGGTGCGACGACCTGACGATACGGCACGGTCCGCGCCGTCCAGGTTGGGTGTGCCACCATTTTGCGTTTCAGCAGGGAGAATGCCACGCGCTTGACCGGCGGCAGAACGCCCGCGAACGGACAAACGATGACGTGCTTCAGCAATTCGATATCGGCGACCTTCTCATAGATCGCGACAAGGTCGATCACCACCATCGCGATGGTGCCGGAATCCTCGATTTGCTGACGCATCTCCCGCACCACGTACAGCGGGTTGTAATTGACCACGACAAGTCCGGCCTTCAACGCCGCGTAGTAGAAGATCGGAAAATGCGGTGTATTCGGCAGGCACAGCCCAAGCTGGTCACCCGGTTTCAGCCCCAGACGCTGCAACCCCGCTGTCGCGCGATCGACCAGGGATGCGAGCTCCCGGTAAGTCCAGCGGCGGCCCTGGAAAGACAGAGCGGGGCGATCCGGGAAGGACACCGCCGATCGGTCCAGCAGGGTTGGAAGAGGGACCGCTGTCAGCGGTTTGTGTGAAACGGCGTCCATCGTATCCCCCTCTCCGGCGACTGGTGGTTCACCGGCCGGAAACGATCCGGCCGGTGGCAGGTATGCGGCTCAGAAGCGGTATTTCACGCCCAGGCTGGCCGTGTCGGCGGCGTTGGTGTATTTGCCGACAAGAACACCAGACGTTGTCGATGCCTGGGACGTCAGTTCCGCCGATGCGAAGAAGATATGCGAATAGGCTGCCTGCAACGTCAGATTCGGCAAGATATCGTACTGCGCACCGACACTGACAAGATAGCGATTGCTGTCGGGAATACGAGAGGTGCGGTTGGAATCCGTTACGGGGCTTTGATCGAAACCGATACCACCCTGTAGCATCAACTCTTTGGTCAGATTGTAGTTGGCACCCACGGACACGGCGACCGTGTTGCGCCAGTTCTCGTTAATGGTCGAGGGCGCCGCGAACGGCGCCGAGGGTGTGACGTTGATGGACTTCAGCAGCGACCAGTCGGTCCAACTGATGTCGCTCAACAGTGCGAGTTGCGGCGTCATCTGCCAGTAAGCGCCCCCGGTCAGACTGTCCGGCAGGGTGATGCCGGTCGTGGCCGGTGAGTTCTGTGCGTTCAGGGCGCCTGCCAGCGCACTGCCGCCCGGCAGCAGGCTGTAAACCGCCGGAATCGAGATCGACTGCGTGCCCGAGATGTTGTGCTGAATGCGGCTGCGGTAATCCAGGCCAAAGCGCAGATCGGGACTCGCCTGAAACATCACACCGAGGTTGAAACCGGCCGCCGTGTCGCTGCTGGCATGCAGGTCGGCGCCCGCATCTCCGAATGCCGCCGCCGGCGTATTCAACGCCTGCGTCAACCGCGCGGTGAACACATCGATGACCGGACCGCCGCCGATCGACCATTGCTCATTGATCTTGTAGGCGGCGGACAGATTGAACTGCACGTCCGTGATTGACGACACCAGGCTCTGATACCGGCCAACAAAATTGCTCGGATTGGTCACCCGCTGGCCGAACGGAGAGCCGGTGCCGAAACCCAGCTTGAAGTCGGGCGAGACGCTCCAGACACCGTAGATGCCGGCTGTCGCGGCCGATTCCAACAGGTTGCCGCCGGTTGTGCCTGGCGTGGTCGTGGCCGGCCCGACGAAATTGGCGCCGGAGAAGGTGCTGTTCGGGAAGATGCCATTGATCGACCCGTCGATCTCATTCTGGTTCAGCCGGACCATGCCGGCCGGGTTCGACCAGACGGTGGAGGCATCGTACGCCTTGGCGGTGTCGCCGGCGAAGCCGGTCGCCATCCAGTCGGTGTCGCCTTCACGCAATGCGAAGCCGGAAGCCTGCGCTTTGGTCGTATAGCCGCAGCCGTAGGCGGCCAGGGCGCCGAGGGCGGTGGTGCACAGCAGCTTGCGCAAAGTCCTGTTTGGGGTGGTCGGCATCCAGTCTTTCCTCCGGTTCGATGGTCATTTCGGACAGTGTCCTTGACCTATCGGGTTTTTGGTTGACGTAAGCGGAAAGCGACGTGCCCTCGCTCCATTTGGATTGCAAGAGTGAAACAGGGGAGTGAGGCGGGCTATTCGCGGATTTAACTTTTCCAGGCACGAACAGGGGCGCTCAATGGCGCGGCCACGTCTGAGGCAGCGTATCGTTGGGAATTACAAGTGTGCCCGGGATGGCGTGGAGCCGAGCGTGGTTCCGGGCCTGCATCCAGGGTCGACGGCCATGACGCCGGCGCGCAGTGTCGCGGCGTATTTGATTATCCGGCCGATCACGCTGATAGTTGGGGTGATGCCGGCCGCTGGAGTCTCACTTGTTGTAAGTCCGACAGGGGGGGGCTTCGCTTCAAGATCATATCGTCGCGATCCTTGGTGGGGTGTTCCCATCTGCCAGACGCCCGTTTTTTGCCTGGATGGCTGAACCGCGCGGGCTTTGGCGTTTGACAGTCATGATCGCATCTTGCCGATCAGGGTCGTAACCGTCACTGACGTATTTATGGTCCATTGACTGTCCTCAAGATTCAGGCGGATAGATTGGTTCTGGGGTGGCTCAAATTCTGGTGTTGATTTTATTTTTTCATCACGGGAATTTCAATTGTTAGTCGAACGTCTGTCTGCTTCCAGTGTGGTGTGTCCAATTTTTGATCTGGATTTGCGTTGAAAATGCAACTCTAGGTTCTGATCCAAAAATTCTCACAGAAACGTTTTTTGCGATCCAGGACCTAATCCGATAGAGAGATGACTACGGCTTTAAAACGTAAGGATAACAACATGTCGTCTGCGAGACCTATTTTGATCGTCGAGGATGATGACGCGCTTCGGCAGGTGTTGGCCGACCAGGTCGCCGCCGGCGGTTTCTTCCAATCGGTTGAGGCGGCCACGCTGGACGAGGCCAGCCGCTTTCTGGGAGCTCCCGAGGCTCGGTTTGACTCCATCATCCTGGATGTCAGCCTGCCCGACGGTGATGGCCGTGATTTCTGCGCCAAAATTCGCAAGCAGGGGCATTCGATGCCCATCATCATGCTGACCGGGGCGACCAGCGAAAGCGATGTCATCAGCGGCCTGAATTCCGGCGCCAACGACTACATCGCCAAACCGTTTCGCGCCAACGAACTGATCGCCCGCCTGCACGCGCAGCTTCGGTTGTTCGACACCAGCGAAGACGCGGTGTTTACCATCGGGCCCTACACCTTCCGCCCCGCGGCGAAATTGCTGATCGGCGCCGGCGACCGGAAACAGCGGCTGCGGCTGACCGCGAAGGAAGTCGATATCCTCAAATTCCTGTATCGCCACGCAAATAAAGTGGTGTCGCGCCAGGTGCTGCTGGACGAAGTCTGGGGCTACAACGCCGGGGTAACGACCCACACGCTGGAAACCCATGTTTACCGGCTCCGCCAGAAGATTGAGGTCGATCCGAGTAACTGTCGTCTGCTGATGACGGCGCCGGGCGGTTACAAACTCGATCCGACCGTAGCCGAATAGGGGCGGGCGTACCTCTCAGCGCCTCGGCAAGCGCTTGTCGAACGCCGGCCCGCATCCCGAGACTCTATCGGGTGCGGCCGGGTTTGGCTTTACCGTCCGGGATAGTGGTGTCGGTCCCGGACGAGAGTAACAATTCGTCCAAGGTCCACATCTTCGGATCGCGCCGTGACGCCCCATGTGTGGTGGGCATCGCGGAGAGCAAGTTCCATGTCCAAACTTCACTATAAGGTTGTCGCACACGACGGAGGCTGGGCGTATCGCCTTGATGGGGTGTTCTCGGAACCGTTTCCCACCATGGCAGCCGCTTTGGCTGCGGCGAGGCGCGTCGCCGCCGAACAGCACGTTCCTGGCGATACGCGATGGATCGAATATCAGGATCAGGCCGGCAAATGGCACACCGAGTTATCGCGGGGCAGCGACCGGCCGGACGCTGACGTAGAGGCGTGAGGCCGAACCCTGCCGACGCTCACGCGGCCTCAGGATGGCGTGGCCCAACCGATCGGCTTGACGAAATCAGCCTCGTCCCGCGCATCCGGTGCGGTCGGACCTTGTGCGATCATGTTATCCACCAGCACGACGCTGTCGGCGTCGCGGTTCCATATCGGGTGTGGTGCTGAATCGTCGGTCGGGTCAGGTGCGGCGGTGTCAAAGCCCGGTGAGGTGACGAGGTCGATCAACACGGCAACCGCGACGTCCCTGGCGAAGCCCTGCGCGACGGCGGCATCTACCAGCGCGCTCAGGCGTGGCAACAGAAAGTCGCGGGCTGGTGAAGCCGTGGTCATGGGGTACGTCCTTCGAGGTCGCGAGGGTCGCAAGCGAAGCGGCCGAACCGGTCGATCAGTAGCCGGCCGATCGGTCCACGACTTCTTTCAGCGGCTGGCCGTCGAGGAAACGGCCCAAATTATCGACAAACAGTTTCGCCACGATGCTGTCGCGATGTGGGTGCGGGCCGCCGATATGCGGCAGCACCAGGATACCGTCGGCCGCCCAGAACGGGTGATCCTTTGGCAGCGGCTCTTGCCGGAACACATCCAGGATCGCGCCGGCAATGGTCTTGTTCTTCACGGCCGTGATCAGGTCGGCGTCCTTGATCAAATGGCCGCGCCCGAAATTCAGCAACCACGCGCCCGGCTTCATCTGCGCCAGTCGGCCCGCATCGATAAAATTGTCGGTCTCCGGTGTGGCCGGCAGCAGCAACAGGACGAAGTCGGATGCGGCCAGAATCTCGTTGGTCCGGTCTGACGGCAGAACCTGCTCCACATGCGGCATCGGGGCCGGACGCCGCTTCGTGCCGATCACGCGCATGCCCAGCGCACTCGCCAACCGAGCGACTTCCTGCCCGATGGCGCCAAGCCCGAGGATACCCAGCGTCTTGCCGTTCAGTGGCGTGGCCACGCGGTGCCGCCAAAGGCTGTCGCGGTTGTCCTCGACAATCGCGGCGTAGGGTTTGGTGATGTGGAACAGCGCGGCCAGGATGTTCTCCGGCATCGACTCCTTGTGGGTTCCGCGCGCGCAGGTCAGCGTCAGGCCGGGAGGTAGGTCGGGCAGGGCGATCCAGCCTTCCACGCCGGCGGTCATCGATTGCGCCCATTTCAGGTTCGGCATGGTCGGCAGCACGCCGGCCGGAACGCCCGGCGACAGCAGCACGGAGGTGTTCGCCCGCTGCGTATCCGAGGGCAGGTCCTTGCGGCTGAGCGTGTCGATGGCGACGCGATCCGACAGACCGGCTTTGGCAATGGCGTCGATGTAGGCGCTGGTGGAATCGGTCCACAACAGGAGATGGGGCATGTTACGCATATGGGCGGCTCCTCAGGATTTGAACCAGCTTAGGACAGCCGGAGCCGGAGAGCCAACCGGTGGCACGATGCGCGGATACTTCACGCATCGTGCCAGGTTTTTCAGGCGGCCGTCGGGTAGTTGGACGGGAACATTGCCCGCTTGGCGTCCTCGTCCATTTCGGTCTTGAACGTGTGATCGGTGCCAACCGCCCGGGCGCGCGCAACCGCAGGACGGGCGTTGATGGCATCGAACCAGCGCTTGATGTTCGGATAGGCCGCCAGCGGATCGGTGCCGCCGAGGACGGTGGTCGCCCGATCGATCCAGCCCCAGGCCGAGATGTCGGCGATGGTCAGGCTGTCACCGACGATGAACGTCCGTCCTTCAAGGTGCTTGTCCAGCACTTCGTAGTGACGCTCGGTTTCGCGGCGATAACGGTTGATCGCGTACGGCAGTTGCTCCGGCGCGGCGCGCTGGAAATGCACGGCCTGGCCCGAATACGGCCCGATGCCGGTGCCGATGAACATCAGCCAGGACAGCAATTCGCCACGATCCGCGGCCGAACCCATCAGCTTGCCGGTCTTCTCGCCGAGATAGATCAGGATCGCGGTCGAATCGAACACGCGAGAGCCCGTGTCGGTATCAACGATCGCCGGCAGTTTGCCATTCGGGTTGATGGCGCGAAACGCATCAGCATGCTGTTCGCCGCGCCTCGTGTCCACCGGAACGATTTCATAGGGCGTTCCTGTCTCTTCCAGAAACAGCGATATCTTCATCGGGTTGGGCGTCGGGTGGTAGTAAAAGCGGATCATGGTGTTTCCTTTATAGATTGCGTAGCACGTCAAGCGCCGCGTCGACCTCTGGCCGGTGCGTGTAGTCCGGATCGGCTTCCGCCATGGCAACGACACCGTCGCGGCCGATAACGATCCGAGCGGGTATCGATAATCGCCAGCTTTCGTCGCCATTGTAACGAGGCAGATCGACGCCGATTGTCTTGTAAACCTCGATCAGGTCGTCCGGCAGGCGGAACGTCAGCCCCAGGCTGTCACCAACCTGATTGTCGTGGTCGGTCAGGATTGGAAAGCTCAGTTTCTGTGCCCCCGCACCCGGTTTGGTGAATTCAGGCAATTGCGGGCACAGCACGACGAGGCTGGCTCCGAGGGCTTCGATTTGGGGCAGTACTGCTTGCAAAGCATCCAGCTCATGCCGGCAGTACGGTCACCAAAAGCCCCGAAAAATGCCTACCACAACGGGTCCGGCGCTCAATAGGGCAGACAGCACGACCATCTGGCCGTTCTGGTCGTTCAAAGCGAAGTCGGACACCTTGGCGCCGGGCTTGATCACCCGGTCCAGAATGCCCGATCCGCGTAGCCGTACTGTCGCGTCATGCATGATGGTTTGCAGCGCGGGTGGAATGCGTTTTGCCGACGCCTCCCGCGTTGCCGCCAGTGTCGCTTCCAAATTCATGATTGTTCTCCGGTTGGACGGTTGCCCCGAGGTGTGGAGTTCCCCTGTACCCGAGGGGCGGCCCATCGTCGGCTCTCCCGCGGTATTGGTTCGGATCGCCCGATCGATCATGGCGTCTCCGGTTGTCTTGACGCAAAGCGTTGGACAACACCAATCGCTGTCAGCAAGCCCACCGTTACCAGCACAACCCCGAGTATTTGCTCGGTTGTCGGGATTTCACCCAGGATGGGAATGCCGATCAGTATCGATATCGCCGGTACCGAGGCCGGGAACAGCACGGCGCGGCTGACGCCCAGCACACGGATCGCGTGACTGTAGCCGACAATGCCAACGGCGCCTTGCAAGCCGCCCTGGATCAAACCTTGAACGACCAGTGTCTCGACCGGCAACGAACGCCAATGCGGTAAGCCTACGAACAGCAGGTAGTAAGGGATCATGATCAATGCGGACAGCACGGAGACGACGGCGATGGCGCGCAACGCCTCCAGCCGCCAAAGCCGCAGCAGCACGGTGAAGCCGGCCCACATCAGGCTGGAGCCGATAAACAGAAGATCGCCGATCCAGGTTTGGCTGCCGGGGGACGCGGTCAGGCCGTGCCAACTGATCAGCACGATACCGGAGATGACCAGTGCGGCGCCGACCAGATGGGCGGTACCCAGCCGCTCCCGCAGAAACAGTCCCGCCATGATCGTGCTGGCAACGGTGACGGTGGCCGGCGCGATCACGCCGCCATGGGCCAACGGCGCGAACGCGTAACCGGCTGCTTGCGGCAGAATGAACAGAGGACCGCCCAGAAGCAGTAGCGCCATGCCGCGCGGCCAGCCGATGCCGGCCAGAGAGAACACGCCGTAGCGGATCAGAACCGGCAGCAGGATCGCGCCGGCCACGGTAAACCGCAGCAAAGTGAGGTCCGCCGCGTACATCCCGTTCAGAATGCCCACCCGCGACCACGCAAAAGAAACCGCCGCGCTGATTGCCAGCAAACAGCCACAGAACAGGCCGAACGCCTCGCTGTTGGTGTCGAATGTCGCCCGAACCGGTGGTGCCGGCAGGGTCATGGACGGATCGGTCGGCACGCGGCACTCCTGCTGGATCGTCACCCTGATCCATGCGGTTGCAAAAGGGAACGCCCGGCGGTTGGATAGGACCTATACGCTGGACGTATGGATGGGAGAGCCGAGATGGATTTTCTGGCCGGCATGAAGCTGTTCGTCCGCGTCGCCGAAACCGGCGGCTTCAGTGCGGTCGCCCGGCAGGCCGCGACCACTCAGCCCACTGTCAGCCGCACCGTCGCGGCGCTGGAGACGCACCTGGGCGTCCGGCTGCTGAACCGGTCCAGCCGGGCGGTCACGCTGACCGAGGACGGACGTGCGTTTTATGCCCGGGCGACCGCGGCATTGGAGGCGATCGCCGAGGCCGAGGCATCCGTCGGCCGGCGGCATGGCCAGCCGTCCGGACTGTTGCGTCTGGGGACCCCGGTCGCGTTCGGGCGCCTGCACGTCGCGCCGCGTCTGCCGGCGTTTCTGGCGCAATACCAGGATGTGGAGATCGATCTGTCGATGACCGACGCGTTCGTCGATCTGGTGGGGGGCGGCCTGGATATGGTCGTCCGTGTCGGCACGCTGGAGGACCCGTCGCTGATCGCCCGCCGGATCGGCACGACAAGGCGGGTGACGGTTGCGTCGGCGGAGTATCTCGCGCGCCGGGGCGTGCCGATGGTGCCGGCCGATCTGAGCGGACACGACTGCATCGTTTACACGCGGCTGGCGACCGGCAACCGGTGGCATTTTGGCGGGACCGGCGGTTCGGTCAGCGTCGATGTGCGGGGGCGATTCAGGGCGGATAATTCCGAAGCGGTACGGGAGGCGGTGATCGCCGGTGCCGGGATAGCGGTTATCCCGGTATGGATGTTCACCGACGAGATCGTGACGGGACGGGTGCGGATTGTTTTGGACTCGTTCGAACCCAGTGCGTTGCCGATCCATGCGGTGTATCCGTCGCGGCGGCAGGTTCCGGCGAAGGTGCGGGCGATGATCGATTATCTCGCGGCGGGGTTCGCGGCGTCGCCGCTGCTGTCCGGGGTCTGATCGCCGTCAGTGCGCGGCCGATGAAGTGCCGCCGCGGCGACCATCCAGCGGGAGTTGCTACTTCGTGCGGTATCCGGGTTGGCAGGTGTCAGAGCAAAGCATTCCGGGAACGGGTCGTTGCCCACGTCTGCTGAGATCGAGCGCGGAAACTGTTGACACCCATATGTTAAAACCGGCGAGCCAATTACCGATCGCATGGAAAACTGCTCAGGTTTCAGTATCCAGTTGGTTTTCGGGTGGCACAAGTGATTTCAATTTGACAATCAAGTCCGGTCGTTTTCCTTGCACTGTCCGCCAAACGACGTCCAATTTCACGGCGGCATGGTTATGAATCAGCCGGTGCCGCATTCCGATCATTTCACGCCAATCGATCTCGGGGTGTGCGTGCCAAAATGGACGGGACACTTTCGACGCAGCCTCGCCGATGACTTCAAGGCTGCGGATACCGCGCCCTGATGCAGCTTGCTTGCATTGAACTGCTTCTGATTCAGGCCGGCGACAAACTCGAGCGCATCGGTGGCGGCGAGCAGCCTATCCAGGAGCAGTGGTTCATCCCGCGACAAAAATCGGCTCCGCTTCCTGAAGAATGCGGTGGCGGCGCAGGTAGTTTCGGCTTTGCTCCACGGCGCCTCTGTCGATCAGGTCGACCGGCCGTTCGAGAAGCTTTTCGAGCGCTTCCTTCACGTCGAGATACGTGGTCATGTTGGCCGCGTCCTCCGGTGCGAACTCGACCAGCAGGTCGATATCGCTACGAGTTGGATCGAAATCCTGCTCACGCGTGGCCGATCCGAAGACGTCCAGGCGCTTGATGTTGAAGCGCCGGCAAAGGTCTGCCAGGTTTTCGGTCTGACTGCTGACAATTGCGTGCATGGGCGGTTCCGGTCCAGGATCGTGAGCGGCGACGCCTTCATAGCACAGTGCGGCTATCGACACAGCAACGCCGTTGCGCCCCGAGGCTTGTGTTACTCCGCCATCGCCACCCGGGTGTCATGCCGGTGCCGCAACCAACCCAGCGTCGCCACGCCGATCGCAACGCACGCCGCCGGGCCTGACGCCGCCAGGAAGATGTCCCGCGATGCCCAGCCCATCCCCAGCAGCGTCCCGCCAATCAACGGACCGCCGATCTGCCCGATCCGCCCGAATCCCAGCGCCCAGCCCGCCCCGGTCGCCCGGATCGACGCCGGATACAGCGCCCCCGACACCGAGTTGATCCCATGCTGGCACCCGCCGATCCCGATCCCGGCGCCGCACACCACCACGCACAGCAGCCAGAACGGCAGTTCGAACAGCCCGACCGACAGCACGCACAGCGCGCCCAGGCACAGGATGCCGGCGATGATGCGCTCTACGCCGAAACGATCGACGATCGGCGCGGTGATCAGCGCACAGATGATGGAACCGAGCGCATACATCGTGGTTGCCAGGATCGCCGCGGACGGGGTCAGGCCCTTGGCGTGCAGGATAGCCGGCAGCCAGAACAGAATAAAGTAATTCCCGACCAGATTGAACAGATTGACCATCCAGAGGATCGTGGTGCGCAATGCCAATCCGTTACGGAACAGATCGGCCGGTGTGGTCTTGCGAGCCTGTGGATCGACCGCATGCAACGCCTGCGATTCCGGCATGAACCTAACCAGCAACGGGATCACCAGCAGAGGCAGCAAGCCGCCGACGACGAAAATCGCCTCCCACCCCGTCAGCTTGACGATCTGGGAGGCGATGAATCCGCCCATTGTGTTGCCCACGGAAATCCCGGCGCTCATCAGGATCACCAGCCGCCTGGGACTGCGTAGCGGGGCGTAATCGGTTGCAAGCGCGATCGCGATGGGGATGCCGCCGCCCAGGCCCAGGCCGGTGAAAAAACGCAGCACCGCCAGCGACACCAGGCCGGTGGCGAACGCGGTCAGTAACGAAAACAACCCGAACACCGCCGTGCAGCCAATCAACACCGGCTTGCGCCCGAACCGGTCACCGAGCAGTCCGGCGGTCAATGCCCCGAACAACAGGCCGAAACTGCCGGCGGTCAGCGCCATGGTGAATTGCTGGGGTTTGACATGCCACGCGTCGATCAGCGACGGGATCGCGTAGCTCATGGAGGTGATGTCGTAGCCCTCCAGGAACTGCACCATGAAGCACAGTCCGGCGACGCGTATATGCATCCGTCCTTGATCCGTCTGGCCCACAGCCATCGAGTCTTCTCCCTGCTATCGGCCGACCGTATGTCGCGATTTGTTCCAGACATGTGCGGTTTCGCGGCAAAACGCAAGGCGGCGGCGACCGGAACCCGTGCCATGGAACATGGCTCGCAACCCGGCTATGACGGTTCCCACAATAACTGTCCGAACCGAGAGGAAACCCAAACATGCCAGCAAGGACCGGCGCCCAATTCCTGAACAGCCTTCGCGACTCCCGCGAAGTCTGGCTCGGTGGCCAGCGCGTGACCGATCCGCAGGAGCATCCCGCCCTGCGCGGCGGCGCCGAGGCCATCGCCTCGGTCTATGACCTGCACTATGAGTTTCCCGATGACTGCCTGATGCCGGACCCGGAAACCGGGGAACAGATCGCCGTCAGCCACATGATTCCGCGGTCGAAGGACGACTTGCTGCGCCGCCACAAAGCCTTGCGCCGGGTCGCCGAGTTCTCCGTCGGCCTGATGGGCCGCACGCCGGATTACATGAACGTGACCTACGCGGGGTTCGCCGGCCGCAGCGACGAATGGGGGATCAACGGCAACGAAGAGGGCGCCGAAAATCTGGTCGCCTTCCAGAAGGAACTGCGTCGGAGCGACCTGAGCCTGACCCACACGCTGATCCATGCGATGTCGGACAAATCGAAGGGGCATGTGCCTTCGGGTTTTGATGAAACCCAGTTGCACACAGTGGAAAAAACCGAACACGGGATGCTGGTGCGGGGTGCGCGGGTGCTGGCGACACTGGCGCCGTTCTCGGACGAACTCGCGGTGTATCCCAGCCAGCCGATGCCGGATGCGAGCAGGCGGCACGCGTTGTCGTTCTGCATCCGCATGGACACCCCCGGCCTGAAATTCATCTGCCGCGACAGTGTCTCGTTACCCGACAACCGGTTCGATCACCCGCTGTCCGGCCGCTTCGACGAGCAGGATGCGTTCGTCATTTTTGACAACGTCGAAGTCCCTCGAAACCGTATTTTCTGTGCCGGTAACCTGCCGGTTTACAACTCCGTCATGTCGGCAAGCTGGCGCGCAAACGCGATGCAGCAGACGATGGTGCGTGCCTGGACCAAGCTGGAATTCGCCTGGGGGCTGGCGTGCCGGATGGCCGAGGCGATCGGTGCGTCCGATCCCGTCACGCTGCAAATGCTGGGTGAGATTTGGGGTTTTGCCGAACTGGCGCGATCGGCGGTGATGGCGGGTGAGCAGGGCGCGTATCATTACGGCAATGGCGCCTGGTTCCTGGATGGCCGGCCGATGGACGCGTTGCGGATGTCGTTGCCGTACTGGTTCCCGCGCGTCAACGAAATCATCCGTTTGATCGGATCACATAACGTTCTGGCAACGCCGGCGTCGGGCGCGTTCGACGATCCGGCGCTGCGGCCGTTGATCGACAAATACTTGCGCGGGGCAGGGGATACCAGTTCTTATGACCGTGCCCGCATCTTTCGTTTGGGTTGGGATTTCGCCGGCAGTGCGTTGGCCAGCCGCAACGAACAATACGAACGGTTCTACCTGACCTCGGGCGCGCGCAACCGGCAGAACATACAAATGCGGGCGGATCGGACGGAGGCGGATCGGCTGGTCGATCGGTTCCTGCAGGAGAAGGTATGATCACCGTAAGGACACCATGAACCGCTTCTCGTTCCTGTCCGGGGACTCCGACCGAGCACGCTTGCCCGTAGCTCTGCTCAGCGGTTTCCTCGGTAGCGGCAAGACCACGCTGGTCAATGCGCTGCTGAGAGACCCGCGCATGGCCGGCACCGCCGTCGCGGTCAATGAGTTTGGCGAAATCCCCCTGGACCGCGACCTGATCGACCATGGCGCCGACAAGACTGTCGTCATGGCGAACGGTTGCCTCTGCTGCAACCTGGCCGGCGACATGGAGGACGCCGTCATGCGTCTGTTCAGCCGCCGAGAAGACGGCGAGGTGCCACGATTCGAACGCCTGATCATAGAGCCGTCCGGCCTGTCCGACCCGGCGCCGATCGCGCAGGCGATCCTGCGGAATCCCGTGATGTCCGGGACGATGCGCCTGGAGGCGATTGTGACCACGGTGGACGCGTTCTTCGCGGATAGGCAGGCGGCACGGCATGCGGAGTTCGCAAAGCAAGTCGGGTTGGCGGATTGTCTGGTGCTGACAAAAACCGATCTCGTCACAGCAGAAACGATCGACCGGCTGACGGCATCGCTGCGAGACCAAAGCCCGGCCGCGCCTATTCGCATCGCCGCGCATGGCGCGATCGATGCGGCATCGCTGTTCCCGCCGCGGTTCTTTGATTCGTCGCTGCCGGCCACCGGTCCCGATCGGTCTAGTTTCTTCGCCGAAAGTATCGATCCGGATCATCTCACACGTTACGACTCGGTGTCGTTCATGGCCGATCGGCCTCTGAACTGGCGTGCGTTCGACACTTGGCTGCGCAAGATACGGCTCGGTCATGCGGACCAACTGCTGAGGATCAAAGGGATGCTGCATATCGACGGTGCCGACGGCCCTGTCGTCATTCAAGGCGTGCACCACGTCCTGAACGCCCCGGTCGAATTGGACGCGTGGCCGAGCGCCGACAAACGATCGCGGCTTGTGCTGATCGCGGATCGGGCGACCATTGTTGCGGCGAAGCAAAGCTGGGCCGCCGCGTTGCCGGGAATGACCTGACGGAAAACCCGGACCATACAGCGGTATCGCCACCAGCGTATCGAAATGCGAAGAATCGCAGATCACCAGACGTTCGGCCAGACGCAGCCCGTTCTCGCCATCCACCAACCGGTCCCGATACCGCCCGGCAACGAACAAATCCATCCGCCCGTCGCGCATCGTCCGCACCACCAGAAACGGTGTTTCCGAAATGATCCCACCGGCGTCAATCACCCGAGGACTCGAAACGATGTGCCGGTACGTCTGCCGCTCATAAATATTCGCCCGCCGCAGCGCCAGCACCCGATCCGCCAGCATCGCCCGGCTATCGGCAAACACAATCCCGGCTTCGTTGCCATCCCGCAGATTATCGGCCGAGGTGATTTTATACAGGCAGTCCTCAACAAAGAACGCCGGCCACTCCTCCAGCCGGTCATCGTCGATCGCCGCGGCATACTCGGCATTCAGCGCGGCAATCCGCGCAACCAAGGTCATTGCCCCATCATCCCGCGCCACATCTTCCAAAACCCTCGGATCGCGGTCTCGGTCGCCCGCGTGTCCTGGCTTTCCGTCCCGGCGCCGCCCATTTCCAGTAACGACACCCCATGCGGAGCCGCCACGGCGCCGCGCTCGACAAAGTTGCCGATGCAACCATCCTCCATCGAGACGAACCCGGCCGGCCCGGCGAGATTAAGCTGCTTCAACCGCCGCCGCCGCAGGGTAGGCGTATCGTCCGCGTAACCAAGATAGATCCAGTTCAGATCGGTCTTATCGACCCCGCGCGGCACGAACTGGCGGATTGCCATTACATTGTACGTGCGCTGCATGGCGAAGCTGGGGAATACCGACAGGATCTGCTGGCGTACCCGGTCGCCATGCTCGTCCTCGGCATCCAGCATGCTTGGGTCCGACAAATGCAACCCGTCATCGACCGATCGCATGCCGGCATAGGCGCTGTCGGTGTCCTGCGTCGGCGCCAGCGTGGTGGATACATGGCGGGCGCCGCTGTCGGATACGCTGACCCCGCCACCCTGGCTCAGCCGATTGATACGGAACGTCGCAAAAAATACGTGCAGCAGACTGGCGTGATAGGTGTCGCGCACGTTCTCGGCGTACAGCTTCCAGTTGTTCGGCAAAACTTCCGTGAATCGGCCAATGACTTTCAACGGACGGCTGGCGGTCAGGCGCAAGGCGGCGGCGACATCGGGGCCAATGAAGGTTTCGATATCCACAACAGCATCGGAGAACGTGCCAAACACCAGCCCGCAAAAGCGCTCGATCCGTAGTGTGCGTGTAGCATGGTCGCCGATATGGAAAGAATCGGGCATCCCGCCGCGTCCGTTGACTCCCTTGCCGAACGCGACCGATTTCAACGTGCCGCTCAGGTCATAACGCCAGGAGTGATAGACGCAGGTAAAATCCTTGGAATTTCCCGCGTTATCCAGACAGATCAGCGCCCCGCGATGCAGGCAACGATTTTCGAAACCGGCGATCTCTCCCGTTTCGGTGCGCACCACCACCACCGGCATGCGCCCGACAAATGTGGTCCGCCAATCGCCATGCCCCGGGATATCGGTCTCCAGGCACAGGTAATTCCATACCGGACCTTCAAACACCAGACGCTGTTCCTGGTCCAGAACGGCCGGGTCGTGGTAAACCGGGAACGGCACCCGGGTCAGCCCGTGCGTCCACTGTCCCACCTGGTCCATCGCCATCCTCCCAAGCGTTTCCACGACGCTAAACGATGCCATCGGGGCTGACAAACGCCCATTGCCTCGCGTCGCGCCCGGTGACACTTTGCTCTCCAACAAAGCCCCCGGGAGACACCGCCTTGCGCGCCATCGACGTTCACGTCCATCCGATGAACCCCGCGTATGTCGAGGCCAGCGGCCCCTTCATGCCCGCCGCCCAACGCATGTTCAAAGGCAAATTTTCAGCGCGCCCGGACTCCCAGATCGCCGAGGAATTCCGCCGCGATGATGCCCTGGCCATCCCGATCGCCTGGGACGCCGAACACGGCGCCGCCGGCGGCATTTACAGCAATGAAGCCGTCGCGGCGCTGACGAAAGACTACCCTGACGTGTTCCTGCCGGGCTGGGCGATGGTCGATCCCTGGCGTGGCCGCAAAGGCCTCGAGGAAATCGAGCACGCCATCAAAAACCTCGGTCTGCTCGGGGTCAAATACCAACCGCCCGTGCAAGGATTTTCCCCCAACGACAAGCAATTTTACCCGATCTGGGACCTGTTGCAGTCGCTGGGTGCTCCGGTCCTGATTCATTGCGGTACCACCGCCATCGGCGCGGGCGAACCGGGAGGCCTCGGTTTCAAACTCGGCAACGCCCGCCCGATCCCCAATATCGATGACGTCGCCGCCGATTTTCCGCGCCTGAACATCGTCGCCGCGCATCCCGGCTGGCCGTGGACCGAGGAACTGATCGCCGTCGCGATCCATAAAGCCAACGTATCGATCGACATCTCCGGCTGGGGACCGAAGTACATCCCGGCGCCGCTGAGGCACGATATGCAGCGCCGCCTGCAAGACAAGGTGCTGTTCGGCTCCGACTATCCCGGCTGGAGCCCGGGCCAGTGCTGCGACGAATGGGAAATGGAAGGCTTCAGGGCGGGCGTCATCGAGAAATTATTTTTCGAAAATGCCATCCGCATTCTGAAACTGGAAGACGCTGTTGCCCGCGCAACGGCCAAACACTGAAATAGACCGAGCCGCAGGTCAAAAGCGAACAGCCGGAAGTCAATTGATCTGGCGCAATGCATAGCCGGACCAACCTCGCGATGTTGGTCCGGCAAACGGTTTTGGTGGTTGTGCCAAAGAGTCAGTTCGCTGCTTATTCAGGGAGACGGACAGTGTATAGCCATATCCTGATACCGACGGATGGATCGGACCTCGCCGGCAAGGCTGTCCGCCACGGCATGGCCCTGGCCGGGGCGATCGGCGCCAAAACCACCGTTCTGACGGTGTCGCCGCCATTTCATGTACTGACGGCCGACGCGCAAATGATCGAGGATACGCGGGATCAGTACGAGACCCGCATGCGCGATCAGGGCAAGAAAATCCTTGATGCGGCCGCCGTTGCCGCGCGGACGGCGGGCGTTGCGTGTGAAGCAATCCAGACCGAACAGGAACACCCGTATCAGGCGATTATCGATACCGCCGGGGCGAAGGGGTGTGACCTGATCGTCATGGCCTCGCACGGTCGCCACGGCATCGCGGCACTGGTGCTGGGCAGTGAGACAGTCAAAGTCCTCACGCACTCCAAAATTCCGGTCCTCGTCCATCGGTAACGGCTGGCGCGCGTTGCCAGACCGCACAGTTCGGGATAGGGGAAAGATCAGCCAAACTCCCGGCTGGAACGTCAGTTGCGAAGAGGGTCTTACACGTGCGCACGCAGGTCGGAATCATCGGAGCCGGCCCTGCCGGGTTGTTCCTGGC
This sequence comes from uncultured Rhodopila sp., assembly GCA_903932145.1. Classification (GTDB taxonomy): domain Bacteria; phylum Pseudomonadota; class Alphaproteobacteria; order Acetobacterales; family Acetobacteraceae; genus Rhodopila. The sequence goes on from CAIZFE010000053.1 coordinate 70,490, forward strand.
GCATCTGCTGCAGCGCCTCGGCATCGGCTGCGTCATCATCGAATCTCGCAGCCGCCAGTCCGTTGAGGAAACCGTTCGTGCGGGTGTCCTGGAACACTGGGTCGTCGAACTGATGAAAGACCTCGGCCTGGGTGAGCGCATGCTGCGCGAAGGCCATTTCCACGACGGTATCACGCTGCAATGGAACAACCAGCGCCACCACGTCGATATCACCGGCCTGACCAACGGCAAGCGCGTCGTCGTGTATCCGCAGCACGAGGTCCTGAAGGACCTGATTGCCGGCCGGTTGTCCCAAGGCGGTGAGATTATCTTCGGCGTCGGCGGCACCGCGATCCGCGATCTCGACACCGATCATCCGGCGATCGATTTCCGCCGCGATGGAACCGGAGCCCTGGAAACGATCCAGTGCGATTACGTCATCGGCGCCGATGGTTTCCATGGACCCGCGCGGCAGGCGATCCCGGCCGCGCAGCGCACCGAATATCAGAAAATCTACCCGTTCGGTTGGCTCGGTATTCTGACCAAGGCGCCGCGGTCCTGGCACGAGCTGATTTACACCAACCAGGGCGACGGTTTCGCGCTGCTCAGCACGCGGTCGCCCGACGTGCAGCGCATGTATATTCAGTGCGATCCCGCCGACGACATCGCCAACTGGTCCGACGCGCGGATTTGGGAGCAGTTGCACGCCCGTCTCGGCACGGATGACGGCTGGTCATTGACGGAAGGCCCGATTTTCCAAAAAGGCATTATCCCGCTGCGATCGTTTGTGTGCGAGCCGATGCAGTACGGCCGCCTGTTCATCGCCGGTGACGCGGCCCATATTGTGCCGCCGACGGGCGCCAAGGGGCTGAACCTCGCGGTCGCCGACGTGCTGGTGCTGTCCCGGGCGCTGGACGCGCAATACAAGCACAATCGGGGCGAATTGCTGAACGAATACAGCGCCACCTGTCTGCGGCGAGTGTGGAAAGCGGAACGGTTCTCCTGGTACATGACCACGATGTTGCACCGGAACGAACTGGAAACCGGTTTCGAGCAACGCATTCATTTCGCCGATCTCGATCTGGTCCGCACGTCTGAAGCCTCGGCCCGCTCGCTGGCGGAAAACTACGTCGGGCTACGGTTCGACTGACAGGGCAGCATCGTGGAGGCACGCGGTACTGCGCGTGCGACGTTAGCTTCGATTGAAGCGCCGCAATTCACCTTTCTGTAGGGATATTGGCTTCCCCACGCCGCTCGATCTGAACGCCTTATTGACACGACAGATAACTCTCTGATACAGAGTAATCTCCATAAAAGGAGTTACTCGCATGATCGTTGATCGAGCCGATGCTGCCGCCGCGCTGACCGCCATCGGTGACGCCGAACGGGAAACAACCCGAGCCATTGTCTATGGCATCGCAAGTTCGTATTTGATCTTATGGGGTGTGGTGACGATGACGGGCTACGTCGCGGACGACATAAAGCCTCAATATGCATGGATTATTTGGCTGGTCCTGGATGGCATCGGCTTTGCGGCAACCATCTGGATCTCCATTCGCAACAAAACAGGAGTCAGGCCTGATCAAAAAATCTTGGCGCGCAAGCTGTTGGCCGCGCAATTTGTCCTCGTTGTGTTCGCCATACTCGTCACTAATATTATGCAGCCGCTCACCGCTCGTCAGATCGGTGCCTTTGTGCCGCTGGTCTTCATGCTTGGCTACGTCCTTGCAGGCCTTTGGTTTGGCCGCTTCTTTATTTTATGTGGCGCAGTAATCGCAGTGCTTACCCTCGCAGTCTTCTGGTGGGCTGGCCCATGGTTTTCGCTGGATATGGCAATGGTCAGCGGCGGCGTGCTTATCTTCAGCGGCCTTTGGCTGCGCCGTGTTGGTGCGTCGCTATGACCGACGGCAATCCGATCATTCATCAGGCGACCCGTCTGAAGATCATGGCCTCGCTCAATCGTCTGGGGCCGGACGCAACACTGGATTTCACCCGGTTGAAGGCAATCCTCGATACCACGGACGGTAACCTGGGCACGCATCTCGATGCGCTGGAGAAACACGGGTACGTCGCGGTGGAGAAACTGTTTGAGGGCCGCAAGCCGCGAACCAGGGTAAAGGTGACGGCCGCCGGCCGCCGAGCCTTCAAGGATCATGTGGCCTATCTGCACAAGATTATCGATGATGGAGGAGAGACGGACTGAAATGCCTTTTCGCCGGTCGCCACCTTGCTGGAGGATTCGGAGGACAGGCAGAGAATTCAACCGCGATGACACTGAATGGCGGCCAGGTCGCCATTTGGGGGCCGTGCGCCAACGTCCTCGCCAGCCGCGCGCCGGACATTGACGCCGATCTCGCCCAGAAAGCGCAGCACGGATCCAACATGTTCATCCCAGGTCGAACCACGCCATGCCGGCATCCGAATCAATTGAGCCTTCCGGCGCGGCGAATTTGTGTCGGTATAATCGAGCACGGCCTGACGCCAGGATACGGCGTCCAACGGGTCCAGATACTCCGGCACAACGCCCCCGGCTTCTCGCAAGGCCGGAAGGTCGCTGCAAACCACGGGCGTGCCGTGTGCCAGGGCTTCGGCAACGGGTAATCCAAAACCCTCGGCGAAACTGGGCATCAGCAGCGCCCGCGCGCCCCGTAGCAGCGCTGTCAGGTGTAAGTCGGAGATCGCTCCGAGTTCCTGTATAGGCTCGGCCAGCGCCGGACAGCGGTCAAGCAGGTCGAGCACGTTCTCATTCTCCCAGCCGCGCCGTCCCACGATAAGCAGCCGCGGCGCACAGGCCCCGAGCGTTCGCCAGAGCTGCAACAACAGCAGGTGATTTTTGCGCGGTTCGATCGTGCCGAGGCACACAAAATAGGGCCGTTCGAAGGCCTTAGGGTGGCCGCCATCGGCTTCACGACAAGGCGTTTGGTGGGGAGGATTTGCCCATTCGTCGGGGCCGGGCTTGGCCCCATGGGCATCCGGACGACGGTTTCCCCTCTCCGTCATGGCCGGGCTTGGCCCCATAGGCATCAGGATTAGGCTTTTGGTGGGAAGGTCTTCCCCATTCGTCATGACCGGGCTTGGCCCGGTCACCCACGACTTCCTGTGCCGCTCCCGGCAAAGTCCGGGGTGGCCGGGCCGAGCCCGGCCATGACGGAGAGTGGAAAGCCACGTTCGCGGCATAAACCTTCTCACCCACTCGTTGATGCTGATGCCTATGGGGCTTGGCCCCGCCACCCACGACTTTCTGCGCCGCGCCAACCAAAGTCGTGGGTGACCGGGCCAAGCCCGGTCATGACGAATGGGGAAATCCTCCCCATCAGACGTTTTATCCAGGTGCCAATTGGAGGCGCCCCGTTCCGCCGGCATTGTAACCCCCAGCGGCGCCACATGCACCGGTTGATCCGCCGACAGATAACCTGCCAGCGCGGCCCCCGTCGCGGCGGAATTCACCACCACTGCGTCGGCAAGCTCAGCCACCGTGGCGATACGGCGCCGATGCCGGTCAGCCTCCCCCGGCCGTCCGTATTCGGGGAATTCCAGCGGGATCACGTCATGAACCATCGGCACGAAAGCCGCCCGCGAGCGTCGCAACGCACGCGCCAAAGCGGTCGGCCGATGCAGATGCCGGTGCGAAACCAACAGATAAACAGCCGACGGATCGACAGGCGCATCGCGGGCAAACGCAGCCCAAACCATCAAACGCAGCGCCGACCCGCGACAATCCGCCGGCCGGCCGTCGGCCCACGCCTGACGAAGATCACGCAAAAACATCCGAACCGGGTTGTCCGGCAGCATCGCAAGCCGTCCGGACCACCGGCCCAGCATGACAAACCGCAAGCGATCCGGCGCCATCGTCAGCAGAGTCTCGGCATAGGCCAGTTCGACGCGGTCGATCCCCGTCAACGCTCCGATGCAGGCGCGTTCCACCAGCCTGGCCACATCCAGCCAGATGGCGGTCACGCGACCGAGGCCGCCACGGCCGCATCCACGATAGCGTGGACGCGCGTGGCCGCACTCTGAGCCGCTACTATCCGAGGCACCGCACCGGCGACCGCCTGGCTGACCCCCTCGGGTGTGAAAAAATCGCCCCGCACCAGGCAGGCATGCGCCAACACGCGGCGAAACGCGTCGAACAGATCGGGGTCGGGAGGCATCGGGTTGCGCCAGAACGCCTCCAGCGTCCCTTGATCGGTCAGCCCCGGCAGATCATAAACCGATCGGCCCAGTGCCATGACCGGCACGCCGGAGGCTAACGCGAACGTGGCGCTGGTGCTGTTGACGGTGACCAGTCCCAGCGCCGCATCCAGCAGTACCTGCAGATCGCAATCCTCGGCCAGTACCACCCGCCCGGCGATCCCGGCATTCACCGCGGCGTCGCGCGTAACCCGGCGCCAGTCGATCACCCCGTTGTCCAGCGGATGCGCCTTCACCACCAGCACCGCATCCCGGGCCGCGTGCCGCGCGAACGAGGCGACCACGAGGTGGATCGCATGCATCATGCCGCCCAAATCGGAGTGACAGAGGATCTGCGAATCATTGTCCATCTGGATGGGCATCACGAAGAACCCGCCGGCTGCCGCGAACGCCGTCCGGAGTGTCTGTGCGCTTCGCCGGCGGGCTAACGGCGTGCGGACCGCGCGCCTGATCCAGCCTGTGGCCTCATGCGGCAACGACCAGCCGCGATGCGTGGCATACCTCGGATACCGCGCCGTCAACGCGATGCAGCCGAGTCCATATAGTATGCAATCGCGCGCCCGGGTGCGGGCCGAGGGCGGGACATGCCTGGCGGCCGGTTGTGCCGGCAGCAAACCGGAAGCCACATGATAGGCGGCGGGGGCGCGCGGCAGGCTGGAGTACCCGTTGACGCCGCCGACCTCCAACGTGATCCAGTCCGGGCGGAGGTAGCCTTCTTCGAACACATGCACCGTGATGCCGCGCCGGTTGGCCAGTTCGATCGCCGCTCTGTGCAGCGGGCGGCAATCGCCGTGCAGAACAAAATCGGTCGGGGCCAGGTCGAGGATCAGGCGTTGCAGGAACGTGGGCCATTCGGTCGCGCGGCCGGTAAAATCGATGGCGGGCAGCGATGGCCACGCCAGCCGGTCGCCGCCATTGAAATTCACTCGCGATACAGCGTGACCGCGTTCGGCCAGCGCCACGCCCAGGCTGTGCAGAAACAATCCCGGCACCCCCTGCAAGAACAGGAAGCGGCGAAGCGGGAATAGCCGCACGACCTGGTTGAGTGACCGCAGGCGGGCTGACGCCGTTTCCGAAGCGGGGCCGATCGCATTGATGGAAGCAGCTTGCATGCGGGTTATTGTCCACATCATTTCTCAAATACCGCCGGTGGCCGCGAACAATCCCGGGCCGGCCCGTGGACCATACGGCGATAAGGTTAACAAAAGGTTTGTAACGCCGGTTTATTTGCATCTTCCGGCATGATTTTTTTTCACTTGGACCGGCCGCCGTTAACCATTTGTAAACCAATCGCGGGCTAGAACCGGACTGCGCATCGCGTTGTATGCGCGCGTTTGAGACAGGAGGTCTCGCTTGTTCGATGGAACCCCGCCGCCAGGATCCGGCCCGCTGCGGCTGGCGATCGTCAGCACGTATGATGAGATGTGCGGCATCGCGGGCTATACGAGGGCGCTAGAGCAGCAGCTTCGCCCGCACGCGGACGTTACGGTGTTCGACCTTGATCAATACTGGCTGCGAAGCCCGCATGCTCGGGTTCAGCGCCTGGCGGATCGCCACATTAAAGAAATCGCCGGCCGGCTGCGGGACTTCGACAGCGTCAATATTCAACTTGAGTATGGCACGCTGGGCCGCACACCCGGACAGATTATGAGGCGATTGCGGCGTCTGGTGACGGCGGCGCCGGCGGTCTCGGTCACCTTTCATACGATCCTGGGCCATGATCGGTTGGATTGGCCGGCCATTGGCCGAAGTCTGATGAAGGGGCGCATTGGCCGAGCGTTGGAGATTGCGTTGGTGTTTCGCCGCAACAAAGGGCTTGCCGCGCGCACGTATGGATTGTTACGGAGTTGTCAACGTATCAAACCTGTCCATGTCATCGTCCATAACAGGCGTGACGCGCGGCTGCTGCACGATGTGTATGCTATGCGGAACGTTGACCATCATCCGTTGAGTTTCGTGGCCGCCGATCAGGCGGAGCGGATCAGGAGCGTGGCGACCCGGGGCGACTTTCCGGTGCTGAACGCGCTGCCGGCGGACGCGAAGCTGATCGGGTCATTTGGCTTTCTGTCGCCCTACAAGGGTTTCGAGACTGCCTTGCGCGCGCTGCAGTATTTACCGGACGACCACCATCTGCTGATTTTCGGCGGCATCCATCCGCAGACGATCAAACGCGAGCAGGCCCTGGATCCGTATATTCAGACCTTGTTTGATGAAAGCCACATCGGCCGCACTGTCTTCGATACGATCGCCGGGAATGCCTCCGTTCATCTCGATGCCGCGTCGAAAGAACTGTTCGCCCGCCATCCTCGGGATATGCACCATCGCGTCCACTTCATGGGCGTCCACGATGATGAGAACTTCATGCGCGCCATGGCGCTGTGCGATGTCGTGGTGCTGCCCTATCTGGAGGTTGGACAGTCCAGTTCCGGACCGATCGCGATGGCACTGAACATGGGATGCCGGGTGTTGGCATCGCGCACGTTGGCATTTCTGCAGTTCGCCCGGTACCATCCCGGCCAGATCGATTTCTTCGACATCGGCAACTATGCCGAGTTGGCCGGCCTGATCAGCGCCGGCGTGCCGGCCCCGAACGGGACGCGGCATCTGAGTTACAATACAGAAACCAATACGGCGCTGTATTTGAAAGCCAATCAGCCGCGCCTAAGCCGGTGGAGCAGCAAACGCGTGGAAGCCGTGACATGATGCGGGCGCTGTTATGGTCCGCTGCTCTGGCATTGACCGCATGTTCGGCGATTCCCGGTACTGGGCCGCGCACCAGCGACATCGAACGGACGACGCCGGCCTACACTCTGATCGATTTGGATCCGAATGCGGCTGGCATTGTCAGTGATTTTGTTGCCGCCAGCGCCGCCGAACCCGTCGCCGCTTTGCCATCGGGCCGGCCGCTCGGTTTGATCGGGGCAGGGGACCTGCTGAAGATCGCGATCTGGGAGCCTAATCCCAACGGGACCTCGATGACCGCCGATAAATCCGGGATCGAGACGACAACGCGCGTCGGGATCGATGGCACGATCGGCGTTCCCTATGTGGGGCGTTTGCGTGCCGGGGGCCGGACGCCGGGGCAAGCCGAACAGGATATTGCTGCAAGATTGGCACATCAGGTGCCGGGCGCGCAGGTTGCCGTGCTGGTGGTCGAGGACGTGACCAATGCCGTGATCGTCCAGGGTGAGGTAGCCAAGCCGGGTCGTTATCCGGTGGTGCCGGGATCAAGCGGGCTGCTGGACATTCTGGCGCTGGCCGGCGGGGCGCATACTCCGGATAAACAGCCACTGGTTCGGATCGTTCGTGGCGACCATACGGTGACCCGCACCCTGTCGCGTTTGGTGACGACGCGGGCGATGGAAACCGATCTGGCCCCCGGCGACCGTGTCCTGGTGCAGCCGCGCCTGAGTTATTTCTATGCGTTCGGCGCCGTCAACCGGCCGGGCGAGCAGCCCTACGACGCCGATGACATCAGCCTGGCGCACACGCTGGCGAGGATCGAAGGTCTGGCTGATTCGCATGCAGACCCTGCGGCGGTGTTTGTTTATCGGCACCAGGCTGGCGATCTGACCCGCCGGCTTGTGTCCGGTCGCGAAACGGAGGGCGTGATCTATCGGCTGAACTTGCGCGATCCGAACGGTTTCTTCGTTTCTAAAATGTTCCCGGTGCTGCCGGATGACCTGATCTATGTCAGTGAAGCACCGATCGCCGAGGCTGCGAAAATATTTCAAGTCTTGACCGGGTTGAGTGCTGTCGGGGCGGTGCCGCGCAATCTGGGGGCAAACTATTGACCGATTTTCACGCTCTGGCGCGCGATGCTGTCGCGACCGCCGCGGACCATCCTCACGATGTCGCTGTTCTGCTGCATGCGGCGACGATGCTGTTGCACGCTGACGATATTCTGCGGTCGGTGACGTTTGCCAGAGCAGCCGTCGCGCTTGCACCGGATGATTTTGCGGCGCTGCGGACACTCAGCGGGGTTGTGGCCGCCTCGGGGGAACGGGGCGAGGCGATCGAACTCGCGAGACAGGCGGCGGCCATCGCACCGGAGAATGCTGAAATCCGGCTGCATCTGGGTGCCTTGTTGGCCGCTGATCATCGCTGGAGGGAGGCGATCGATCATCTGTCTGTGCACGTAACGTCGTCCGGAGTGACCGCGGTTGGCTGGCGGCTGCTGGCCTCTTCACTGCATCAGGTGGGCGATACAAGGCGCGCGACCGACGCGGCCCGTGAAGCGGTCGCCGCCGCGCCCGAAAGTGTTGAGTATCGATTGAATCTGGCGTTGTTACTCAGCCATCGGGCATTGCACACGGAAGCGATTCAAGAAGTAAGAGCGGCGCGGGCGCCGGATAATGCGGCGGTGTGGCGGGTTTTGAGCGGATTGCATTCTGCCCTGGGTCGCCGGGAGAATGCGGTCCTGGCCGCGGAACACGCGGTCGCGCTGGCCCCTGATGATGCGGAGTGCAGGGCGCATCTGGCCTACGTGACGGGGTTGGGAGTGGTGCCAGAGGCCGGCGCCGATTCCGCGGTCTGGTCACTGGTTCGGCGCCGCGCGCTCCCGGTCCGCACGGCGTCCGGTCTGGCCGCCGATATCGCCACCCGCGGGCGGGTGATTTACGCGATCATGCTGCGCGATATCCGCACCCGTTTTGGTCACACGCGGCTTGGATATTTCTGGGCGATCATGGAGCCGATCACCCATCTGATGACGTTAGGAACGATCTTCTTCGCGTTGAACCACGGATCGCCGCCGGTAGGCGACAACCTGTTTTTGTTTTACATTACCGGTTTGGTTCCGTTCCTGATGTTCTCCCATGTGTCGCATGATGTGATGAGCGCGGCCGAAACCAACAACGCGATGCTGCAACTGCCCGTGGTGAAGCGAACCGACATCATGGCGGCGCATGCGGTTCGTCAGTTCGCGACCGAATTGTGCGTTGGTTTTGTTATCTTCGCCATCGCCGGCTTGTTGGGGCAGCGTGGATTGCCGGCCGACCCGTTGACCGCGATGCAGGCGATTCTGCTGTTGTGGTTGTTGGCGGTTGGGGTTGGCGCATTCAATCTGGTCGTGGTGGAGATGTTTCCGTCCTACGAGACCGTTTACGCCGCTTTCCTGCGTCTGCTGTACGTCGCATCCGGCATTTATTACTCACCCATCGCCATGCCGGACTGGGTACGGGAGGCGCTGGCCTGGAATCCCATCCTGCAAGGGATCGAGTTCTTTCGTTCGGGTTTCTTTCCTCAATACGAACCGCATTGGCTGAACCCTTCGTATTTGGTGACCTGGGCCGTGGCCGCGATCGGACTCGGGTTTGGTCTGGAGCGGGCATTGCGGGTGCGGATGGTGGTGTACACATGATCGTCCTGGATCACGTCCATAAAGCCTACCGCACCATCGATGGCGTCTGGACGGTGCTGCGCGATGTCAGCATGGCGCTCCCGGAGGGACGCTGCCTCGGAGTCCTGGGTGCCAACGGATCCGGAAAATCCACTCTGATTCGGTTGCTCGCCGGCACAGAACAACCCGACGCCGGGGGCATCAGTCGCGGCGCCACCTCCGTCAGTTTCCCGCTGGGATTCGGCGGGACGATGCATCCCAAACTGAGCGGCCTGGAAAATACTCTGTTTCTGGCACGTCTTTATGGCGTGGATGAACGTCAGGCTGTTGCATACGTCGAGGACTTTGCTGAACTCGGCTTGTATTTTCGCATGCCGGTGGGCAGTTACTCCAGCGGGATGCGGGCGAGGTTGGCGTTCGGTGCCTGTTTGGCGATTGAGTTCGATATCTACCTTATTGATGAAGTAACGTCGGTTGGAGATGCCCGCTTTCGCGTCAAATGCCTGGACGCGTTCCGCCAGCGCATGGCCAGGGCCGATGTCATCATGGTGACGCATGATTACGAAACCATGCGGGCCTACTGCGACACCGGTGCGGTGCTGCGGAATGCCGAACTGACGTTGTTCGACGACCTTGAAGCCGCCATCGCCGATCACACCAGAGCCATGGAGTTCGCATGAGCACAACCGTCGCCCGATTTCCCGACATCTCGCAGCGGCGAGCCGATGCGGGACCGCTGCAACGCCGGGCGATCCGGCGGCGCTGGCGGCTGGCCTCGCTGGCGGCCACCGTCCTGCTGCCGGCATTGGCGGCCGCCGTCTATCTGTATTGTTTTGCCGCCGATCAATACGTGACCGAATTTCGCTTCAGTGTTCGGCACGAGGCGCCGCTGCGGATGGACGGGACGGCGACCGCCGCGATGACGGCTTCGCTTGGGACCAGCGCGGTTTCGCCGTTGGCTGTCATCACGGATTCTCAGATCGTTATTCAGTATCTGAAAAGCCGGCAGGTGATCGACGATATGGTCGCGGCCGGTGTGGATCTCGACGCGATTTATGCGCGCAACGATACCGACCTGCTGGCGCGCCTTCGCCCGGGCGGTTCGGTGGAAGCGCGGCAGCGTTACTGGAGGAGAATGGTCGATCCCTTCTTCGATATGACCACCGGGATTGTGTCCGTCGAGGTGCGTGCCTTCAGTCCGGCGGACACACGGCTTGTCGCGGCGACCGCGCTGCGGCTTTCGGAAAAGCTGGTCAACGCTATATCAAACCGATCGCATGACGATGTTTTGGCGTATGCAACGCAGGAAGTCGCGGCGAGCAATGCGACATTGCAAGCCGCCGAGGCGACGATAGCGGCCTACCGCAACCAGCACGCCGTGCTGTTTCCCGAGATGCAGGCAACGTCGGACACTCTGGTCGAAGGCAAGGTGCGCGACACCTTGATCGAGGCGCAAACCACCTACAACGCCCAATTGGCTCGGGGTGCCGCCACGGATTCGATGCAAATGCGGATACTCAGCGATCGTATCGTTGCCATGGAAACGGCGTTGCGCGGCGTCCATGCCGGCCTGGCGCAGTCCAACAGGAACACGGATGCGTCTTTGGCGTCTGTATTGTCGGAATACGGCGTGCTGCATCTGCGGGAGGAAATCGCCGCCAAAGTCTATGAGCGGGCGTTGATGGCATTGCAGGATGCCCGCAACGCGGCCAGTCAGCAGGGCGTGTATCTCGCCGCATTCGTGCGTCCGGGACTGCCACAGGAATCGACGTATCCGATCCGTTGGCGGGTCATTCTGGAAATCGCGCTGTTGAGTTTTGTCGGCTGGTGCCTGCTGCAACTTTTGTATCACGGTATTCGCGATCATATCGACTGAAAGGAAACAATCCATGAGCATCGACATCACTTCAAACTCTGACAAGGCTTTGTATGGCGCACTCAACGTCGCATGGGAAACCCTGGCAGGTTTTCGCGTCGCGGCATCGCAACGCAGTGACCTGTTCGTTTACTTCAAATCGCTCGACGAGGTGCTGACCGGACTGAATGACGCCGGCAGCATGGAAACGGTCGAATCTGTTATGACCCATGTCGAGTATCTGGCGGAGAAAGCCGGCTGCCATTCGGTGGTTATCCTGGGCGGCGGCCATTTCTCCGCCCACCCACAGGTCATTCTGGATGCGCTGGCCAATATCGGTTCGGTGCTGAGAACAGCGGCACAGAAACAACCGGAGCCCGCACCCGACGGTATCCCTGAAGACGTGTTCGCGCTGATTTTGGAATGTGAAGCGAAACTGGCTGGTTGGTGTTCGCGTGAAAAAGCGCTGGTCATGGCCAGCACAATCCTGGAACACCGGCCGGAGATTTGCGTCGAAATCGGCGTCTTCGGCGGCCGTTCCTTGATCCCTTGCGCCGCCGCGCTGCGTCATATCGGCGCCGGCGCGATCTACGGGATCGAAGCCTGGAACCCGATTGTGGCGATCGAACATCCCACCAACGAGGTCAATGACGACTGGTGGTCCAAGGTCGATTTCAGCCGGATCAAGCAGGAATTTTTCCGGTTTATTGCCGCGACCAATCTGACGCCGCATGTGCGGGTGATCGAAGCACCGTCAAATCGAGCAGCCGGGCTGTTCGACAGGATTGATTTTCTGCATATTGATGGTTCGCATTCCATCCTCAACGCGGCGGAGGATGTTCTTCTTTATGCCCGCAAGGTCCAGCCCGGCGGTATCATCGTGTTCGACGATATCAACTGGCAGTCCACCGCCCCGGCACGGGCGCTGCTCGATGCTCTGTGCGAGACGGTTACCGTGCTGAAAGATTCCGACAGCGGTCTGGATATCTGCGCGGTGTTGCGTCGGCGCTGAGGTAATCGTTCTCCTGCCGTCATGGCCCGGCTTGTCCGGGCCACCTATTGCGGCACCGTCGAGTCACGGGTGGCCCGGACAAGCCGGGCCATGACGAATATTGGGAATTGACTGCGGGGTGTTTTATGCTCACAGCTGAATACAGGCGAATCTATTACTACCATCTCAAAAAATGCGGCGGTTCGACACTCAACCAGTGGCTCGATACGCTCACCGAAGATGAACGCACGCAGCCGTCGGTTCGGTTCGGCATGTCCATGGCCGGTTCGGAACCTCCGCGTATTGGCCTTCCCGAAACGTCCAGTGAAACGTCCATCAACCGGACGTGGTTTCACTGGACCGACGTGGTGCACAGTCATGGCGCGCTTCGCCAGTATGTGCCGGAGAATACGTTTTGCTTTACGATTCTACGCGATCCCGTCCGGCGCCTGATCTCGCAAATCGCCGACTGGCAGCGCCTGACGCCGGCGGACACCATCAACCATCCGCCTGAATTCCGGGAGTATGTGGAGGACAGCCAGCATTTGCCGCCGTTGGCGTTTCTGGAAAAGCATGCGCACGGGGCAGGGCGTATGTACTTGGACAATTACCTGACCCGATCGTTGGCCGCGGGGCGGATGGGGGCCCTGGTGGAGGATGTCGCCGACCCGGAACGTCTGTGCGACATAGCGCTGCAAAGCCTAGAGCACGACTATCATCTTGTCGGGTTGACCGAGGCCCTGGACCTCAGTCGAAACGCGTTTTGTGCGCTTGTGGGGTTGCCGCCCGCGGCCAGAATTCCGACGATCAACATCACCCGCCAACCGGCCGGTCGCGCCGCCGATCTGCGGTGCGCCCGTGACATGCTGCAAAGCCTGACCCGGGTCGATCGCATCATCTACGATCGCGCCCGTCAATTGTTTGACCAGCGCCACAGAACGATGGCGGAGACCTACGATACCGCCAGCTTTGAAACGCGTTTCGCCGAGCGTCTGCTGAACGGACTGCGCGGAACCTATCGCTCGGGCACCACATCCTATTCGGTTCGCCAACCAATCGTCGGCTCCGGATTTCACGGGCGCGATGGCGGCGGGTTGCCGTCCTGTGCCGTCTGGACTGGGCCGGAGCCGGTGACGGTGCTGTATATTCCAACACCCCGGACTATGCCGCTGTCGCTGCTGGTGTGGATCAGGGGCTACGTGGACGCACGCCAGAGAGAGCAGCTTCGGGTCCGGGTCGATGGCAAGCCGGTTCCGCATCATTTCGCGGTCAAAGAGGGCTACGCCGACCTGCTGGTTGTCCCGGCGTGTTCCAGCCGCGATTTCGTTCGCCTGGAACTGGAGATCGACGAAACGCTGGAATCCGGCGACCCGGACGAACAGCAGTACGACCCGCGTGAACGCGGTATTGCCTTCGACAGCTACGGATGGTGCCCGGCTTGATTACCCGGCGTCGGTTTCGCGCAACACTTCGGTCTTGACCGGCAGAACAGCGCCCATCCAGGTCGCGTTGATCGTATGGTCATCGCGCGGGCGGCCGGACTCCGGATGCAGCAACACCGTCAAACCGAGCCGGTTCATCATCACGAACGGCACTAAAGTCGGGAAAAGATCAGGCATAAACTGGATTTGATACATCGGGGCGACGTGCGGACCAATCGGGACATCGTGCCAGCGGCCCATGCGGACGGTAAAGCGCTCCTCTACCCATTGGCGCAACAAGGCCGCGCGCTCCCGGCTTTCGGGATCGTAATAGACATGGATGTGATAGTCAGTGATCCGCAACGGATCGATCGGTGAGTCGGTCATCACACATCCTTCTGCAACAGATGTTTCACGTCGCGCTTGGTGACCTTGCCATAGCCGGATTTCGGCAGTTCTTCCCAAAAGGCGAACTCCTGCGGCCATTTGTATTTGGCCAGACGACCGTCCAGGTGCGCCAGCAATTCCGCCGACGAGGTTTGCGCGCCCGGTTCCAGCACCAACACGGCCACACCGGACTCACCCCATTTCTCGTGCGGAATCCCCACCACACAGGCCTCCGCGACCGCGGGGTGCAATAGCAATGCTTCCTCAATCTCCCGAGGATACACATTGGACCCGCCCGATATGTACATATCAGACGCTCGGCCGGTAATATAAACGAAGCCGCGCGCATCCATGTGGCCCAAATCGCCAGTATGGAACCAGCCATGCTCCGTTGCTTTGTCGGTCGCCTCTTGGTTGTTGTGATAGCCGCCGAAAACACCGGGACCACGCACGCAGATCTCGCCGCTGTCCACCGAAGCGCCATTGGCGTCCAGGATCGCGACATCCATGCCGGTGCGTGGAAAGCCGCAGCTTCCGACCGGCATTTCGTCGTCGTTGACACTATGCAGAGCGGGCGGCAGGACGGTGATATTGCCGGTCACTTCCCCCATGCCGAAATACTGCACCAGGACCTGTCCCAGTTTTCGCAGCGCGTGCGCCTGATCCGCCCGATACATCGGCGCGCCCGCGTAAATCACATACCGCAGAGAACTGTGATCGAAACGGTCCACGGCTTCATGCCGGGTCAGCATCGTCAGGATGGTCGGCACCGTGAACATGTTCGTCACGCGATGCTGTTCGACCAGCCGCCAGGCTTCCTCGCAATCCAGACGCTCTCCGGCCAGCAAGACCGAGGCGGCACCGCGCGCGATCTGAGGCAGGGCGTGAATACCCGCGCCATGCGACAGCGGCGCCAGCACCAGCGAAACGTCCCGTTCGGTCGTGGCCGGCATCAGGTCGCACAGATGGTTGCAGACGACATAATCCATCTGGCCATGGGTCAACACGCCGGCTTTCGGGCGTCCCGTCGTGCCGGATGTATAGAAGAACCACGCCGGGTGGTCCCGATCCACGTTAGCAGGCAGGGCAACCCGGCCATCGAACGAGGCAAATGCCTCCCAATCGTCCGCACCACTGCCGCCGATGGAAATCTCCAGCCGGCACGCAGGGTTTTCCGCCCGGGCAAAAACCGCATGATCGGGGAAGGCAGTATCAAAAATATGCACGGACGCACCGGAGGATTGCGCCAGATACGCGACCTCCGGCGGGGTCAGCCGGAAATTGGTCGGTACCCACACGGCCCCCAGCATCCAGGAAGCGAACATCGTTTCCAGGACGGCATTCGAATTCCGCGCGTGCAGCAGCACCCGGTCGCCGTGCCGCACGCCTCGGGCCGCCATCGCGGCGGCGGCGGCCTGGACCCGGTCGCGAAACGACTCCCAAGTCCAGACCGTATCCCGCCAGATAATAGCCGGCCGATCCGGGAACCGCCGAGCGGTCTGGATCAGCATGGAGGCAAGGTTGGCGGTGGGGATCAGCGGAGTGGCTCCAGGATCGAGACGTAGTTCGCCACGGCCGCGCCGCCCATGTTGAACACCGCACCGATATCGGCTTTCGGCAATTGCATCGCGCCGGGGGCCTCCCCGACAAGCTGCATCGCGGTGATCGCGTGCATGGAAACGCCGGTGGCGCCGATGGGATGGCCTTTCGCCTTGAGGCCGCCAGACGCATTGACCGGCAAGCGGCCACCCTTGGCGGTCCAACCTTCCAGCACGGCCCTGGCGCCCTGCCCGGGGGCGGTCAGGCCCATTGCCTCGTATTCCAGCAGTTCGGCGATGGTGAAACAGTCGTGCGATTCAACGAACGACAGGTCGGACAGACCGATATCCGCGGCGTCCAGAGCGCGCGCCCAGGCGTGTTTAGCGCCCTCGAACTGGGTGATGTCGCGTTTGCTGATGGGCAGGAAATCGTTGACCTGGACAGCGGCCTTGAAGCGAACCGCCTTGCCCATGGCGCGGGCGGTTTCCTCGTCGGCCATGATCAGCGCAACGGCGCCGTCGGATACCAGCGAGCAATCGGTGCGCTTCAGCGGCGGCGCGACGTACGGGTTCTTTTCGCTGACGTTACGGCAGAAATCGTAGCCCAGGTCCTTGCGCATTTGGGCGAACGGGTTGTCCACGCCGTTTTTGTGGTTCTTCGCGGCGATGGCTGCCAGCGCGTCCGATTGGTCGCCGTAGCGTTGGAAGTAGGTCTCGGCGATACGTCCGAACACACCGGCAAAACCGGCGGGGATGTTGGCTTCTTCCTTTTGGTAGCTGGCTTTCAGCAGGATCTCGCCGACTTCCTTGCCCGGTGTCGCGGTCATCTTCTCAACCCCGATCACCAGGGCGAAACGGCCGCGTCCGGACAAAAGGAAATCGCGCGCGCCATAGACGGCGGCGGAACCGGAGGCGCAGGCGTTCTCAAACCGGGTGATCGGCTTGAAGCGCAGTTCCGGGACGTGCTGCAACACCAGCGAGGCCGGGAAATCCTGCAACGAAAATCCGTTATTGAACAAACTCAGAAATGTGGAATCGATCTCGTGCGCGGCGATCCCGGCATCGGCGATGGCGGCGCCGGCGACGCGGCCGATCAGGGATTCGATATCGGGGTCATCCAGCTTGCCGAACGGCGAGTGGGCCCAGCCAACGATACAGGCCTCGGTCATGGTTACGCCTCCTGAAAGCCGCAGTTTATTCCGCCATCATCAGTCCCGCCAGAGCCCGTGGTTCGGTCAGCATGGGATAGTGCCCTGTGTCCAGTTCATACCAGCGTGCCTTCAGCGTCTCGGCCGCGCGCTTTTGGTGCGAAACCGGCGGATTGACGCTTTGGCGGCACCAGATGACCGAGGCGTTCCAGTTTTGCTGCCAGAAATTGTCCAGCTTCACCGGGGCCGCCATCGCCGCCACGGGATGCGGCGTGATGCGATCCAGCGCCCATTCCTTGGTCGGGCCGTCGAGCGAGATGAACATCCGGTTGGCGGCGTCCTCGCGCGTCGGTCCGGTGCCTACTGCGTCGGTTGCGGCACCCGGCCGTTTGACGTGGTCGGCAACGGACTCGCCGTTGAACAGAGCCAGGGCATCGGCCATGACCACCCGGCCGATGCGGTCACGTGCGGTTTCGGCGACCCGGGCGGCAACCATGCCGCCGCAGCTTGTGCCGACGAGCACGATGTCGTGCAGGTCTTCAAAGAACAGCATCTCCGCCACTTCCGCCGCCTGGGATTCGGTGTCGATGCCGGGACGCAACGCGTGCCGCCGTTCGGCGCAGCCATCCAGGGTTGGCGTGAACACGGTGTGGCCGGCGGCGCGCAAATGCGGCGCCACGCGCTGCCAGATCCAGCCGCCCTGATAGGCGCCGTGCAATAGGACATAGGTTGCCATGTGCGTTTTCTCCCCTTCATTCTGTGGCCAAGATCAGCACAGGCGGGGGAGAAAGGCCATGGGACGCAAAACTGCCGCTATCTCACAGCGGCAATTTCGCGGTTGTTGTTAGCGCGGCTACGAAAAAAAACTCCGCAGAGGAATCAGAAATTATCGCGGTCCTTGCCATACGACGGATCATGCGGGCCTGCAGGCAGACCTTGATGTGGGGTGAGCGCAGCCTGCGCATTCAACTGCCGCGCCAGCGGCATATAGTTGGGATCGGCTTTTTCCATCGCGGACACGACCGCCTGGACGATAAGCCCGGCGACGCCTCCGCCCGAGCTTTGCGGCGAGTAGGCCATGCTCAGGTTTTTGTTCCACAATTCCTGACCTGTTTTAGCATCGACCAGCCGGTAGTTGAGTTTTACCGTGGTCGTTGTGTTGATTACCAGATACTGTGAATCCCATCGTTCGACCGTTACATACAGGATCGCATCGGCGCCGAACAATTGACCCAGGCGCTTAGGGTCGCCGCGGTGGACCATATCCGCATCGGACAATCCATCATCTTCCAAGGCCCGCTTCACTGTATGAACGGGGAAGACATAATAGCCCCGTTCCGCCAGCGGCCGGGTGATGGTGGATAGGTAGTAATCCGGTGCGTTGACGTAGACACTTTGGTTGATAGCCGGAACGATCAGGATCGAATGCGGGTCAGACCTCCGAAACGTGCTATAGTCCTTGGGGTCGGCTGGCTTCATGCATCCGGCGACCGCCAGAGCCGCTAACGGAATCAGGCAACGGCCGAGAGCGAAGAGGCGATGCGTCATGAGCCGGTCTTTCCTGTCAAACCAGGGACTGCCGAAGTGGCGGTGTTCGGCGGGCGATGGGCCGATTCCGTCGTGATCATCCGGTCCATGAATACCGCGGACTCAGGCCAAAGCCGCTTTTCGCTCTCGAACTCGGCGGTTGCGTCAGCCTGTCTGCCGACCGACAGCAGCATGTATCCGTATTCAGCATGTACGCCGGGGGCGGTTCGCCCGGTCGCGTCGCCGGCCTTCGTGGCTTTGGCCAGGACTTCCAGATAGTCGCCTGCTTTCGACGGATCCTTGTAGTACTGATACAGCGAATCTTCGTAGCTACCCCATTCATAGCGTGGCGGCTGGGCGCAACTGGTCAGAAGCACGGTGGCGACCGCGATATAACACCATCTCATGGCTGGGGTCCTCCAGGCGGAACGATGAGCGTTCTAATGGCGGCCCCGCTGACGAAGACCTTATCGTTCAGGATCGGACGACCATTGACCATCACGGAAAGAAGATGCGTGCCAGGTTCGATCCGGATTGCCTGTGGTGTGCCGCCTTGTGTTTGAACTGGCCCAGCAACCAGCCCATCGACGATCAGCAGTGCGCCCGCTGGCGCGCCTTGCACCAGGATGCCGGGTCGCTCGTCCAGAACCCGTGTTTGCTCAATTGGTTGACCACAGGACGCAAGCTCCAGGCAGGCCGCAATCGTCCAATACCGCATCAGCGCGCTCCTGCCATTTCTGTCACGAAAAGTCCGTCGGTCTTGCCGGCAGTCAATGAACCGCTGGTTATATCGGCAATCGAACCCTCATTGGTTTCGCTCTCACCGAACATTTCCCGGACCCGCAACGTTGCGACCCTGGTTGGCGGCAAATCGATGGTGAAACCCGATTGTGGGCTGCGAACACTGCCGCCACTGCGCATGACTGCCAGTTCGTCGCCGGGCTTCAGGCCCTGCCGAGCGCCTCCGCTGGTAATGGCGACCGCACCCTGGACCTTCAGGATGTCGGCCCGCCACGTCCGTTCGCGCAGCTTGGTCACCAGAGCGTTCATGACATCGCTGACGGCAGCGCCGATGGCCTTGTCGTTCAAACTGCCGTCGTACGCGGCGCGCGAGCCGAAACCCGCGACTTCTCCAGCTTCCGCGAGGGCCTCGCCCGCACCCGATGCCGAGAAGAACACTTGTCCTGTCCTTGCGTCAGCCAGCCGAATTTCTACTTTGGCCCGAGCGGTCTGCCGTTTGGTCGCGCTGAGAAAACCAACTTCGCCGGTCGTCGAGCGTCCGAATTCGGTCACCGACCCTAGAATGAGTGTATCGACACCGATCAGATTAGCCTGGCCGCTGATGGCCTGCTCGTGAAGAATTTTGTTCAAATCGGGACGTTCGAAAACCAGGAACGATCCTGATTCCACCAGTCGCGCGGACAGCATGTCGGACGCCTGCTTACCCAGCGGATCACCGGCCTCGTCTGTCACGAATGTCCGGCCGTATCGCGTTTCGTTACTGAAACGCCCGATGGCAATTTTCAGCTTCAGGCGCTTGGCGGAGGGCTGATCGGCCAGAGTGGTCTGGGCCTGACGTTGCTGGGCGGGACGAACGGCCGAATCGATCGCCACCGGTGCCGGTGTGACTGTGGCGCATCCAGCTAGCAGTGAGAAAATGAGTGTGTTGGCTGCTACTATTCGTTTGATGCTAGCCATGAACTGATTTCCGTAGGTTGTATTTTCGAAGCCGCAATGTGGCACGCCGCGAACGACGACTCAAGGGCCGTCCCGGCAGAAATATTATGACACAAGAATGTTGACGAGGAATGATCGGATCGCCATCTGGATCGCCATCTGGATTGCACGGGTAAAACAGTACACGCTGGTTCAGGACGGAGGCCGGAATAAGGGAAACGCCAATGGCAAGCAGGACAGTCAGCTTCTACAGCGAGGGGACACGGCTATCAGGGGATCTGTTTCTGCCTGATGGCCTGACACCGGGCGAACAACGCGCCGGCATCGTGCTGTGCCACGGCTACACCGGCGTGCGGAACCTGTATCTGCCGGACACCGCCAAGGCGTTGACCGACGCAGGTTACGTCGTGCTGACGTTCGATTACAAAGGCTGGGGCGACAGCGACGGCTCGAAATCTAGGCTTTCTCCGTACGGCCGCGTCATAGACTCCCAAGCGGCCCTGACCTTCCTGGGCGCACAGGACATGGTTGATTCCGACAGGCTGGGCATCTATGGCACCAGCTACGGCGGTGCCACTGTCGTCTGGACCGCCGCCGTCGATCCGCGCGTAAAAGCGGTCGTCTCGGTCGTCGGCATCGGCCATGGCCACCGCTGGATGCGCAGCGTCCGCCGCCCCGACGAGTTCGCCGACCTGCTCGCACGGTCGGAAGCCGATCGCATCCGCCGTGTCATGACCGGACAGTCGGAGTTCGCCGACCGCGGTGACGTCCTGCTGCCAGACCGCCAATCCGCCGAACTCGCCGCTGCCGCCCGGCGCGGCAACCCCGGTGCTGTCGGCGAAATTCCCCTCGAATACATCGACGACACGCTTGGTTTTCATCCGGAATGGATCGTCGATAAGATCGCGCCCCGGCCGGTGCTGTTCATCACCAGCGACAACGACCGGCTGGTGCCCCCGGACGAAAGCGAGTCCCTGTATGCGAAAGCCGGGGAGCCGAAAAAGCTGATCGTGCTGAAAGGCTGGGGCCACTACGAGGTCTATGCCGGCGAGGCCTTCCGGCAGGTCATCGCCTCGACCCTAGCCTGGTACCAGCACTATCTGCCGGCGCGTCAGGCGAAGCTGTAAGGCCCGCCACGCTCCAACGCCGCCTTGTAGGCTGGACGCGCCTGAAAGTGCCGCACCCACGCATCGATGTTGGGGTAGGCGGCGCGGTTGGCGAGCACGCCGGCGATCTCGCCGACGAAACTCAGTTGGATGTCGGCGCCGGTCAGGCCGTCACCCAACAGATAGTCGCGGCCGTTCAGCGATGCGTTGATATAGCTGAGATGGTTGTCGATCTCGCTTTCGATCCGCAGACCGAGCGGTGCCCCGGCCGCGCCCAATCGTGAGACATACAGTTTGAGCAGGAGCGGCAACATGGCCGAACCTTCCGCAAAGTGCAGCCATTGCACGTACTCGTCGTGGGCGGGACTGGCCGGATCGGGCTGCAACCGGCCCGCGCCATGGTGGCGTATAATATAGTCAATGATTGCGCCGGACTCGATGATGACGCGCCCGTCGTCCGTAATCACCGGAGATTTACCGAGCGGATGCACCGCCTTCAGTTCAGGCGGGGCCAGCCGGGTTTGGGCGTCGCGATGGTACTGCCTGATGTCGTAGGGGACTCCAAGCTCTTCCAGCAGCCACAGAATGCGCTGCGAACGCGAGTCGTTCAGGTGATGCACGGTGATCATGGGACGGTTCCTCCTGGATCGGGGAGATGTCGGGATTGGCCGGTCCAATGCAAGACATGGACAGCCTCGCCCGGGATCGGTATCGGGCACCTTCTGATTGCCTGGAGGCTTCCCGATGTCTGATGTTCCCCCCGACCGCCTGTCCAACGATCCCAGCAGCCAATTCTACGACGAGGATGTCCTGCGTCGCGGAATCGGCATCCGGTTCAAAGGCGTCGAGAAAACCAATGTCGAGGAATACTGCGTCAGTGAGGGCTGGGTCCGGGTCGCCGTGGGCAAGACCACCGACCGCCGGGGCAAGCCGCTGACGATGAAGGCGGTCGGGCCGGTGGAGCCGTATTTCCGCGATATCGCGCCGGAATAGGCGCGGTCATGCCAGGGTAATCGAGGCACTGTTGGCGCGACCTCCGGGTCTTGGGTAACCAGCCGCTACGGGACCGCCATCGCCCCGGCCGGGTAAGGCAAGCTGCGACGATCCGCTTAGGTGCGTTGATATCGTCGGGCACCATGAATTTGCCTTTCGCGGCACCGATGCGTTGGCCCTTGGACGCGAACTTGATCGGTACCAGCCGAGTTGCTGGACGCTCGGCTGGTTTCGGACATCGCGGCGATGGTGTTGTCGGCGCCACCGTGTCCAACAGGACCGCCGGCAAACTGGACTACCAACGGACCTTCGGTTTTGGGAGACCATCGATCGCGTGCGGGCTCGAGGCCATCACGACAGCGCAGCTTCGCCAGGGTTGCGGCGGTTCATGCGCCCTCAAAGACCCGGGGCGGTGATCCGGGCTGCGTCATGGCCTGTATCGGTTCGCGGGATTCGCGTGGCCACAGGCATATTTAAGATTGTATTATGTTATATATTACATCCTATAATTGTTATATTTGCGGCATATATGACCATACCAAACTGATGTGGTGATTATTACAACCATATGTAATCAGTTGATTGGATGATTCTCTCTGATTCGCTTGAATCGCAATCATTGTAATTTAATTTATTATCGTGACTATGTATCCGTTTTTAACAAATTTTGGATTGTTTTCTTCAACGCCAATGGACCCCACTTGGACGCATTATGGATTGAAAAATCGGACTCGCGGCGACGCGGCTTTACGGCGCCGACGGAGGTCCGAATCCAATCTGTCCGCTTATGGAAAAAACGGCGTGAATCGAGAGAATTTTATGGGAAATCAGTGTGATAATGTTTCGTAAATGACGCATATGAATGCAATTTGACGACAAATGAGCCGAATCGCGGCGCCGGTGTCTCGCGAAAATAACAAAATATGATTAAAGGTATTTGACATGAGGCGGCCTTCCCGTTACGAACTGGAATGGAGTGATCGGAGGGCACATGTTACGTTTCGTTAGGGTATTGGCTTTTGCCGCTTGCAGTCTGGTGGCAGTTTCAGCAGCTCAGGCGCAGACAAACTCAAGCCCGAATCTCATTGTGAATGGCGGTTTCATCGACGCGTTTGGGGACTCCACGGCCGGGACCGACGGCTCGGTGTCCTCGCAAAGTTTCGGTGGTACGGACCTGTCAGGTTGGACGAGCGCGGGAACGAATTCTTCGCCTGACTACTGGTTTGCTTCCCCGAGCGACCCCTTCAACAGCGGAGCGCTGGTCCCCACTGCCGCAGGGTATCAATGCTTTTACGGCCCTGGTTATTGTAACAATGGCTATGAGACCAGCGGCAACGTGCAGAATGGTTTCACCAGCGCTCCCAATGATCCGAATGGAACCGGCAACTTCATCGCGCTGGATGCCGACCCGGCCTACGCTGCGGCACTGTCACAAATCGTTAGTGGATTGATCCCCGGCCGTTTCTACGAATTGTCATTTTATTGGGCCATGGCTCAGCAGGCGACGCGGAACACACCCTACGATGCTAATACTAATCCTAACTCGAATATCACCGCGGCGCTTTCGGCCACGTTTGGCGGTGTGACGCAGACAACCAGCACTGACACGATTACGGCGGGGGTCGTCACGGGTGATAATTCAGGTCAATACCTCGAGACCGTTTCTGGAGGTCAGGACAGCTTCGCGCCGTGGCAGAAGACCGTATTGTACTTCGTTGCGACGGCGAGCACGCAGACGCTCACATTCCTGGCCACCAACGGCACTACGGGCGTGCCGCCGTTGGTGCTGCTGACCGACGTGCAACTCCAGTTGCCGGAGCCTGCCAGCCTTACCTTGCTGGCCGCCGGGACAGCGGGTTTGGCTTTTATACGCCGCCGCAGACGGATCTCCGCAGCCTAACGCGACGCCAACCATCAGCGGATCGGTGGTCCGGTCAAGCCTTCCGTTATAGTCCCGCCTGACCGGACCACATGTTGCGGCATAGGTGGCCCGGACAAGCTGGGCGATACGGGTTGAGACAGGAAGCGTCCTTCCAGTAACGACATGTGAGATTCTATAGGGCATGGGCGGGCTACCTGCGCTCGCACCTGCCGCCCAAGCCGGCTCGGACCCGGTTTGGCCAGGACCAGGAAACGAAGTGTCTTTCTACCCCCGCGCGTTGCAAAAAGTTCGCGCGGCGCGCCACCCCAGCACGGATGTCCCCATCAACCAGGGTGAGGCAGTTTGCCGGATCGGCCATCCTGGCGTACGACAGTACGACCAACAGGAAGTATCCCATGTCAGCAACCTCCGCGCCGCTGTTCGACGTCCGCGATCCGGCCTTTCTGGCGAACCCGTATCCCGTTTTTCATAAGCTGCGGACGTTCTCTCCAGTGTTCAAAGCACCGGGCGGGCGCTGGTTCATCACCAAATACGACGACACGCAGTTGATGTTGCGTGACCGCCGGTTCGGCAAGGACTTCGAAAATCCGGACTCTCTGATGCAGCGTTTCGGCGCCGGGGCGATGCAGGAACCCGCGGTCGCTGAGTTGTCGCACATGATGCTGATGCGTGATCCGCCCGACCACACCCGCCTGCGCGGCCTTGTCACCAAGGCCTTTACCGCCCGCCGGATGGAGGCGATGCGAACACGCGTCCAGGAACTGACCGACCGGCTGCTGGACAAGGTGATCGCCAATGGCCGCATGGACGTGATCCGTGACCTCGCCTACCCGCTTCCCGTGCTTGTGATCTGCGAAATGCTTGGCATCCCGGAAGAAGATCAGGCGCGTTTCGTCACCGGCTCTGCGTCGGGCGGCGCGCTGCTGAACCCGACGCCGCCAACCCGGATGGAACTGGACAACGCGAACCGGGGGACACTGCAATCGGGCGCCTATTTCGAAGCGTTGTTCGAAAAGCGGCGGCGCGAACCGACGGACGATTTGATCACCCAACTGGTGCAGGCCGAGGAAGCCGGCGACCGCCTGACCACCGCCGAACTGCGCGCCAATGTGCACCTGCTGTTTGCCGCCGGGCATGAAACGACCGTCAACCTGATCGGCAACGGGTTCCTGTCACTACTGCGCCATCCGGACCAGTGGCAGATGTTGCGGGAAGACCCCTCGCTGATCCCGAATGCGATCGAGGAAATCCTGCGCTTCGAATCGCCGGTTCAGGCGGTCGCCCGCACGGCGTCGGAGGCAGTCGAACTCAGCGGTGTCACGGTGGACCCGCACAGCATCGTGGTGGCGCTGATTGGCGCGGTCAACCGAGACCCGGCGGTGTTCGAAAACCCCGATCAATTCGACATTTCTCGAAAGGACCTCCGCCCGCTGTCATTCGGCGGCGGCATTCATTTCTGTCTCGGCGCCCAATTGGCTCGGATTGAGGCTGCGGTGGTATTCGAAACCGTGCTGCGCCGGTTGCCCGACCTGCGACTGGTGGAGCCGGAACACCTGAAATGGCGCTCCAGCTTCACGTTGCGTGGCCTGACCGAACTGCCCGTGGTCTGGGGGTAAACATACCAACGGCTGATGAGGGCGACTCGCCGGCAGAGTATCCCGTCATGCCGACGCAGGTCGGCATCCACGTCTTTGATTATTGGAAATAAAGACGTGGATGGTGCGCCTTCGCGCACCACGACGATATGAGGACGATCCGCGTGTGTCAGTATCAAAATCGTTTGGTATTACTTCACCACGACCTGTCCATGCATCTGCGGATGAAGTCCGCAGATGTAAGCGAATGTCCCGGCTTTGTCGAAGCGGTAGGCGAACGTCTTGTCGGTGTCGATCGCCTTGGATCGTACGCCGATGCCGGTCAGGACGATGGTGTGCGGGATATCGTCGTCGTTGGTCCAGGTCACCTCGGTTCCTTTCGCGATCGACAGTTTCACCGGGGAAAAGGTGAAATTGTCGATCTTGACCGCGGCGCCGCCCTCTGATCGCGCCGTGGCCGGAACAATCAGGCAGACCAGCAACAACCCGCCACAAATAAGTCTTTGCATGACGAAGGCCCTCAACCGGCCAGAGGCGTATCGACGATGGCGAGCGGCGATTTCGCCGAAACCAGGCTGATCCTCGCGGTGCCAAGGTAATTCTTCAGCTCGCCGGCCGGAACCGGCATTGGGCCGGGACCCTTGGCGACACCCGGGACGCCCTGCGGGAATGCGGTGGAGCGGGCGGTATGGAAGGCGACGTGGCCCTCGACCTTCTGCATGACCTGATGGATGTGCCCGTTCAGGACTGTCACCGACCCGAATCGCTTCAGATACGACAACGCCTGTCCGCCATCGACCGTGCCCCAGCCCCAATCCTGATAGACCACCCAAAGCGGGACATGCGCGAACACCACGATCGGGGTGCTGGACGTCAGGTTTTTCACATCCTTTTCCAGCCATTCAAGCTGCTCGTGGCCCAGATCGCCGAGACCGTTGCCTTTCAGGTTGACGACGTTGACCAGTCCGATGAAGTGAACCCCCTGCGCGTTGAAGCTGTACCAGCCATCGCCGCGCTTTCCTTTGCCGTAATGGTTCAGATAGCTTTTGCGGTCGTCCTCCAGGATGTCGTGCTCGCCGGGAACCGTATAGGTTTGCAGCTTGGTGGCACCGAGCAACTGGGCGGCGGTGTCGAATTCCTCGGGTTTGGAGAGGTGGGTGATGTCGCCGGTGTGGATCAGGAACGCCGGTTTTTGCGACACCGCGTGATCCAACGCCTCCTGGAACGTGCCGGTCACGTTGGTGTTGACCGGTTTGTCGAAGCCCAGATGGCTGTCGCTGACCTGGGCGAAGCTGAAGCCTGTTTCCGCTGCTTGTGCCTGGCCGATGATGTGCGAGCGGGGAATGCCGCCGGCGACGGTCCAGATCATGGCGCTGCCGGCCCAGGTCATGCACTTCAGAAAGCCGCGGCGATCTTGTTCGATACTCATGGGTTCGCTCCGTGTTGGTCTCGACGGCTATACTGAGGCGGAGCGAAGGATATTCCGGACAAAAGAAAGATTTTCTGGCGGGAATAAAGCCGGGGCAGGCGGGGTAAGATACGGGTTAGAACGGGCGGGTCATCCGGTCCGGGCCGGTCTTTGACGAGGCAAACATTGGCGACAGACAGCCGCAACCGGCGATTTGAGCTGCTGGCGATGCCGCATCTGGGTGCGGCGTTCAACCTCGCCCGCTGGCTGACCGGCAACACGACCGATGCCGAGGACGTCGTGCAGGACGCCTATCTGCGCGCGTTCCGGTATTTGGATGCGTTCCGTGGCGATAATTTTCGGGTCTGGCTGCTGACCATTGTGCGCAACAGTTTCCTGGACTGGCTCAAGGACAACCGCTCCGGCCGACTGGTGTTCCAGCCCGCTCCGGTCGAATCCGACTGGATCGATCCCACACCCGGGGCCGAGGCCATGCTGCTGGAACGCGTCGATAGTGAAACGCTTGCCATCCTGATGGCCCGGTTGCCGGCGGAATACAGGGAGGTGCTGATCCTGCGCGAGATCGAAGACATGTCTTACAAAGACATCGCCGAGGTGACCGGCATCCCCGCCGGCACCGTCATGTCGCGGTTATCCCGAGCGCGTTTGGCGCTGCGAAAAGCGTGGATTGCGAACGAGAAGACGCCATGAATCACGACCGCGCCAAAGCCTTGCTGCCCGCCTACGCGGATCGTCAGACCGGCCCTATCCGGCGCTTTCTGCTCGGCCTGCACATCGCTCGTTGCACGTCCTGCCTTGCGGAACTGGAGGCGATCCATGCGATGCGCACCGCGATCCGCACCAATCTGCCGATCCACCGCGCTCCACCGTCGCTGGCGATGCGGATCGGATCGGCGTTGCCTCGGGAGGCTCCGCCGGTGGTGCGCCGGCCGTCCTTCGCGCGGTTCGGTTGGGCCGGTTCAGCGATGGCCGGAGGGTTGGCCGGTGTCGTTCTGACGCTGGCGGTGACACGGTTGACGCCGCGGCCCGATCCGTTGGTCGCCGATGTGATTGCCGATCATGTGCGGTCGATGATGGGTGAGCACCTGATGGACGTGCCGACCAGCGATCAGCACACGGTCAAGC
Organism: uncultured Rhodopila sp.; assembly: GCA_903932145.1. Taxonomy (GTDB): domain Bacteria; phylum Pseudomonadota; class Alphaproteobacteria; order Acetobacterales; family Acetobacteraceae; genus Rhodopila. The sequence goes on from CAIZFE010000053.1 coordinate 98,675, forward strand.
CTTGGCTGTCGGCTCGGTTGGACCTGTCGCCGGTGGTGAAGGATTTGGCGCCCGAGGGGTATCCGCTGGTTGGCGGGCGGCTGGATTATGTCGATGGCCACCGGGCGGCGGCGATCGTGTACCGGCGGGACAAGCATGTGATCAATCTGTTCGCGTTCGTGTCGGATGACCGGTCGGATGCGGCACCGGTGCGGGACAGCCGGGACGGGTTCAACGTGATCCGCTGGCGGATGGGGGGGCTGACCTACGTGGCGGTTTCCGACGTGGAGGCGGCTCAGTTGATGGCGTTTGTGCGGCTGGTGGAGAGTGGGTAGGTTGGGAACAGGCGCCCTGGACAGGAAGCATATCGGCACCAGACCCATGCAATGACGCGCGGGACAAACCCGTTGTTCGTCACCCGGTTTGCACGTCCGACCTCGCCAGCCGAAACCGTTTCAAGTTGTCCGGGCATCGGCATGCGGGCGCGCCCGGGACTATTGCGACAAATTGCCATCTCGCGGCAGGATTTCCCAGGCCGGGATCTCTGCCAGCCGGCCCAGCGACCTCACCTGATAGTGCGAGTAAAAGAACTCGCTCAACTGTTGCTTGGACACGCCCCGTGCCGGCAAGTCGCTCCACGGCGCGTTCCAGTCGTACGGATCAAGCACCGAACCCAGCACCACCACCCGGCCGCCACGGGCGAAAACGGTGGCCAGATCTCGGCCGGTCTCGGCGTAGAACGCCGTCGGCGTTACCGATTCGTGCAATTGGGTGTCCAGCATCAGCTCTGGCACGCCGGGCAGTTGAAAGAACGTAAGAGACGGCCCGCCGGCGTAGGCGACGAACGAGACGAGTAGGTCATTGGCCGAGAACGTCCGCCGTAATTCAGCCTCATAACTCTTGAGCGGATATCCGGCATAGGGCATCGCGAACACGACGACATTGATAAGCGCGGTTAAGGTTGCCCACGGCGGCAGAACGACCGCCGTCAACCTGGTGGGAAGGAGGAGGATGAACAGAACGACCGTCGGAACGGTCAACTGGAACCAATGCTCCGGATCATTGAGCCCGTAGTAAATGGTCCAGGTCTGCGCACCGCACAGGAATGCCGCCGGCAAAAGGCAAACTGAGCCGCGCAGCAACCCGCGGATGGTACCGAGATAGATGGCTGTCACCAACGCCAGAGTTGCCATCCAGGGCACGGCCTGAACCAACAGAATCCGGCTGTAAGGCGCGAGCGACGGAATTTGGCCGGTCAACCACGCCCGCAACACCGATCCGAAGTCGGGCGACGTGATCAAATTGTTCACCGTACCAAACACCAATCGCGCCAGATTGGCGGCCAGCCCGTAGGCTGCCGGCTTCAAATCAGCCTTGCCGGTCACTGACCCTGTGAGGCCGTGCAGGGTCGGCATGGCTCCAGCAAATACGGCGTAGCCAAAGCATGCCAGCAGGACAAATGTCCCGCCGCATACGACAGCGAACAGCCCGGCGGATAGGACGGCTTTGGGCCATCCCGCTCGGCCGCGCAGCCGCGCGACCAGCACCGCCAGACTCACGAAAGGCGCTGTCGCCAACGCGCTTGCCAGGAAAGAGGCGGCAACCGCCAGCAGCACGGCGCCCATTATCAGACCACGGCAAGAGTCCGTGCTCTTCTCCCGTTCCCAGCGGATCAAGACGAACAGCGCTGCGTTCACGAACGGAAACGCCAGTAGTTTCATATGGCCGCTCGGCGCAAGAATGACCAGGCTGCAACTGGTCATGACCAGAACGGCAGCAAACACCCTTTGCCAGCGCGGAATGCCAAGCCATTGCAGCATGGCGTAGAAGAGTCCGATGCCTGATGCCGTGGCGAAGGTGTTGATATGTTTCTGACTTGCCTCGGCCGCCTCGCCGAAGCCGAGATATTTATGCCAAAGCAGAGTAGCCGGCTGAAGGAAAATATGCCCGATGTCCCAAACGAACCTGCCGCTGTTCACCTGATTGGCGAAGCGGGCCACATCGTGATAGGGCAGGTCGCCATATAGCGATACGTACAGGATCGCCGCTGCAAGCGCGGCGAAAATGGCCTCCAGCGCCACGCGCGCAACCGGAATTTCCACCAAGGATATTCGATTCGGAGGCGACGCGAGTCGCTCGCGCAGGACATCCTGGCCGCTGTCAGGCTTGTTCATGCAATCATCAAGGGGCTGTTGGTGTACGCGAGGATTTCCACATCCACCATCACTGGGCGAGTACTCATGTGGTCCGGCATCGAGCGATCCGCGAGTAGGCGTTGCATGGACATTCTGTCCTTGAACTGAAGAACCGGGCCAGTATCATCAACGAAAGACCAATCGCCGGGAAAGGTTGAAGTTGACGGCCATTCCGGCCAGCGACCCGGCGGAAGTGGCGATGATCGGCTGGGCCGCAGCGGCAGCCGAGAATGTCACCAGGGTCACGTAAGCTCCTCGGTTCAGCGCAAAGCCGGCCAGGTTGGCGATCATGAACTTCGCCCATTGCCGGTGCGCCGGCCCGGACCCATTTCCGCGGAAAGTCCAAACTCGGTTCAGCAGCCAGTTGCAACTTGCCGCGACGAGATAGGCCAAAAGACCAGCACCATACAGCCCGATCTCACGTCTCAGACCGTACACGATCATGGTGTCTATAATCAGGCCCATCACACCAACGGCGCCAAAACGCATGAACTGCATTGCCACAGCCAGGCGGACCGGCGTGACCAAACGCCTGAGTGCGACAGGCGTCGAACCATAGCGTGTCGTGTAAATAATCATACTCCTCGAGATGCGCTGGTCGCCGTCCTTTGCCATGCTCGCTCGCCGATCGCGTGTTAAAATTGTAAGACCTCACATACCGATTAGGAGCGCGCCATATGCGCAACCTGAAGCTCGTCTCGCATCATTACGGTACGTTGTGCGAATGACGTATTTCGTAATCTCATGCAAGCACAACGCGCAAAAATTGTTGATAATTTTAGCTTGAGCCGCTACCGGTCTGAAATGATCGCGGTTCGATCCGTTCCTCTTCCTCCACCGCCACGCCAGGTGCGATAGCATGTTTGTAAATTTTGTCGTGCCGTGTTACAATGAAGAGGCAGTTCTGCCTGAAACCGCTCAGCGGCTATCCGCGTTGATCGACCGCATGGTCGCGAGCGGCATTGTCTCAGCCGAGAGCGGAATATATTTCGTTGACGATGGCTCGCGGGATCGCACGTGGAGTTTGATCAGCGACCTTCAGATCGGACGGCCTTGCCGATACCACGGAATCAAGCTTTCGCGCAACTGCGGACACCAGTCGGCTCTCCTGGCCGGCTTGCGGCACACGCCCGGCGATGCGCTCATTTCGATCGACGCCGATCTTCAGGACGATGTCGAGGTGGTTCCCGCTATGATCGAGGAATTTCGCCTCGGGCATGACGTTGTTTATGGCGTACGGCAGGGGCGTCAAAGTGATTCGACATTCAAACGACATACCGCTGGTGCCTATTACAGGTTACTGCGCAGCCTTGGTGTGGACGTTGTGCTCGATCACGCCGATTTCCGGCTCATGAGCCGGCGGGCGCTGACCGCTCTCGCAAAATACCATGAGGTAAACGTCTTTTTGCGCGCGCTTGTGCCGCTTCTTGGTTACAAAAGCACGAATGTGTACTATGATCGTTCCCCGCGTCTGGCCGGGGAATCAAAGTATCCTCTCGGCAAGATGGTAGCTTTGGCTTTGAACGGGATCACATCGTTCTCAATGCGTCCCCTTCGGTTGATCGCATACGCCGGACTCATCATGTCGGCCGTGTCGTTTTTGGTCGGCATGTGGGCTCTATATATAGTCCTGCTAACCTCACGCGGTGTCCCCGGATGGGCATCGATCGTCGTTCCGGTGGCGTTCGTCGGTGGTCTTCAGCTTGCTTCCATGGGGGTGATCGGTGAGTACATCGGCAAAATCTACATGGAGGTGAAGCATCGGCCGCTATTTGAGATCGAGGAAATCCGCTGACTGCTGCCGCCGCGCAGCGTGTCTAACTGCCGCGCCGCCGCCGCCGCCGTATAGCAACGTTCCTCTGGCCGGGGCTCTTGTCCCGCCGCAAATACGCGATGCAGAACCCATGGACGAACCGCAGGGGAAACGCCAAATCGGAAACCGGGCGATTGGCCGACCCTTTTCCGCGGCTCGTGCCGGTGCATTCATGCTCTCACCGGCTCCGCGGAGACGCGTAGGGTCTTTATTCGCTCGGAAAATCGGCGCCGCCCGGCTCAGTGCAGAACGCGCGACCAGACACAGCGAACCGTCCGCGCCGTCGTGTCAAACTGCCCGCGGTCGCGGATCAATCACAATTGACGCGGTACGCCGTCTGGTCGGACGAGACCGGCCTCTGGTGTCCCGAGTTTAACCCATCCGCTCCGTCGCCCCCAACACGTAATGCGGCGCCTCGCCAGTCAGAACCCGCCGGATATTCGCCACGGCGCGGCGCAACGCAGCCTCTGTCATACCCGGAACTGACGCCGAATTGTGCGGCGAGCCGATAACGTTGGGTAGCGACAGAAACGGATGATCGACCCGGAACGCGCCATGTCTGACCGGCTCTACCCACCACGCGTCGATACAGGCAAAGAATGTCGGGTTCGCCTGCAAATGCGCGAACAGCGGGGCCTCCTGGATGATCTCGCCGCGCGCCAGATTCACCAGGATGGCGTCCGTTTTCATCAAGCCCAGTTCCCGCGCGCCAATCCAGTCGCGGGTCGCCGGTGTCAGCGGCGTGCTGACGATCAGCACGTCCGATGCCGCGAGTAACGAGTCCAGATCGGCCACCGTTCCGATCCAGTCGGTCGGCTCGTCCGATCGGCCGCCGCGGTTGATCGCGTGGATATGCATGCCCATCGCCCGCATCAGCCGAGCGGTGGCGACACCGATGCCGCCGAAACCCAGGATGCCGCAGACCTTGCCCGACAGCATCCGGTTGCGGGTGAACTGGTTGAATTCGCCCCTGGCCAGCGCCGTCTGCTCGATCAGCAGCCGTTTCGCGGCGGCGAGTGTCATCGCCAGGCCGTGCTCCGCCATCGGGCCGGCGTACGCGCCGCCGTTACTGGCGACCGGCACGCCGGCGGGCAGGGCGTCGAGCCGGACGAAATCGATGCCCGCGGTGATGAACTGGATCAACCGAGCGGATTGAATGGCGTCGGCCTCGCCGGGACGCAGGTCCCGGCCGGTGTCGCGCGCCAGAATCGCGGTCGCATCGCGCAACGCTGCGGTTCGGCCCGCATCGTCGAGGTCGGTCAGATACACCATTGCGGCCATACCGCCGATCGCATCGGTCAGAGCGGCGCGTTCCGGAGGCCGGACGTTAAAGGTGACGGCAACGGTGTTGGTCATTTGCGGGTTCCTCAGGTTTGCCGGAAACGCGTACGGATGCACATATCAGCGGACGTCGATATGCAAGCGATAGGCGTCGCCGCCCCGAATAGCCCCGACCATCATCAGATAAACCCCGGAAGCCGGCAGTTCGCCGCGCCATTGTGTAGCATCGGCACCGTCCTCGGCGCCCTTGAGCGGCGTTCCGGTCACGTCCACGCCGTCGTCGTCGTCGTGCTCGATATGCCAGGACGGCCGATATAATTGAATCGCGATGTTGGGGTCCGAATTGCCGGGTTGGGTGATCGACAAAGTCAGCCCTTTCCGCTCTCCGAAGCTGAAACAGTCGCGATCGCCCCGCGCGACCTCGCCCTCGACATCGGCGGAAGCCGCGCCAGCGGGTAATCGAATCGGCGTCGGCTGGTCGCAGGCGGCAAAGCCAACACCGGCGAACGACAGCCAGCAGAGGATGATCAGGCTGGCTGTGCGCATATGTCTCAGTCTCCGAGTTTGGCCCATGACGTCGCGCCGACAACCCCGTCAGCAGTCAGCCCTTGGGCATGCTGCCATTGCTTTACCGCGCTTTCGGTGCCGGGGCCAAAATCTCCGTCGGTGCCGACCGCGTATCCCGCCTTCAGGAGGCCTTGCTGCAAGGCCATCACCGCGTCGCCGGTGTCGCCGAGCTGCACGGCCGGGCGAGCGGCCGGTGCGGATGCGGTCATGCCCAGGGCGGCTTTAGCGGACACCAGAAACGATTCGCGGCTTTGCAGGCCGTTCAGTCCGCCATTGATTCGGTGGGTGATGGTGGTGATGTCGTCCTGATCGGCCAGCGCATTCAGTCCGTGCAGTTTCCAGAACGCGCACGCTAACGTCACAGAGGTTGCCGGATCGGCCGCGAGGTCCGGGGAGCCGATCAGGTCCAACCCCAACAGCGCGCCATATTGCTGATAGTTTGTCCGTCCGGTCAGTTGGATCAGGCCACGCCCCTTATACAGCGGCCCGTCGCCGGGTTCGGTATTCCCCAGGTCGGTTCGGTCATTATACTCGGTGCCATCCGCATATTCGACGGTTGTTACATATCCATCCGACTCATGGCAGGTCTGGGCGAGGAAATGCGCCACCCGCAGGTCGCTGGTCATGTCGTATGCCGTCAGGATGTCGTTCAGGACCGCGCCCGCCGCGGCGATGATTTTGGCCTGGCTGGCGCCCCGCGTTCCGCTGTTGTGCGGCGCGACAGCCGCCATCAATGCCGCGTTGAGTCCCATCATGACATATTCCTCCGATTAGGTCGGTGACAAACCGGTAGGATACAATAGCGGAACCAAAGCACCAAGATCAGGCTGCCGAGGGTAGGATAACCGGGTGAAGGAGCGAACTGGCAGCTTTCTTCTTGCTCCATGACGATGCGGGGTGGTCCCTAAGGGACATGCACGCCAGTGTTGACATTATATAACTATTATGTTAGTCAACAATGCATGGAGCACACGGCGCCAACCATGACCCGGCCTGCCACGTCCGATCCCACCCAGGATCCGGTCGGCCACACGCTGCCGGAACGCCTCGCCGCCCTTCTCCATGTCGTCCGTGTTCTGCTCGGCCACGGCCGCCGGCTCGTCGAGACGGTGCCGCAGCGGGCCGCCAACGTCGAGTTCGCCGCCCTGGCCGCCGTTTGCGGCACTTACACGCTGCCGACGATCCTCGCCCGCTTCCAGCGCGGCATTTTACGCGCCATGGCGTTGGAGCGTTACCTGCTGTCCCGTGCCGAAAAAGGCCGCGAGATCGGATTCGTTTACTACAAGGACCCGCGTGAGCGCACGCAGGCCAAGCCGGCAGCGGAACCGCCCGAGGGGCCGCCGCCTTCTGAACAGGCGGCAGGCGAAGTCCCGGGTGAGCGGGCCGCTCCCGGCCAGGACGAAAAGGCGTCCGAGCCCGGCCGTGACGAACGTGCAGGTACGCCCGGGCGACCCGCGTTTGATCCGGATGATCTCCGCATCCCCACGCCGGAGGAACTCGACGCCGAGGTGCGTCGGCGTCCGTTCGGCCGTACCATCCTCGCTATCTGTATGGACCTCGCGGTCATTCCCAGTTTCTGTACCGGCCCATTCTGGAACCAGATATTCGATACGCTACAGAACTACGGCGGCAGCTTCACGACGCTGTTTAAAATGCGGGAATATCGCGAGACATCGTTTCAGAAAGAGCGGGACAAGAAGCCGGATACCTGGGACTTTGAGTGGAAGTTCCCGCCGCCGGAGGCAGTCCGCCAGTTGCTCGGGTATATGATCGGCGAACCGCCGACTCTGGACCCGCCTGGCCCGAGGCTGGCCACCGCGCCTCCCTGACTCTTATCCTCCCGGACATGCGTCGCACCCTCTGATTCCGGGGGCGCTGGCGCGTGCGCATTGGCCAGCCGGAGCGTATTCGGGACTGGATGCGGCATCGGTGATGGTCAGAGCGTCCTGACATTTCGCCGATTCACCCGGTTGCCCGGGGCGGAGTCCCGATCCGGTCGAATTGGAACTCCGCCTTGGTCATTAGCGGATGGGCGAGAAAGCCGCAGGCATCACCAGCGCATTTTCTTGCTTCACCACGACGCCCGGCGGGTTGCGCGCCGGCCACTGGCCCGTGGCCGCCGCCGCTGCCCGCACGCTGAAGCGTTCGTTGGCATCCTTGTAGGCCCAGATGTGGACCCATTTGTTCAGGGCGCCGAACTCCGAATACCAACCGCCCACCAGCGGCGAGAATTTCTGGCGGCCCTCGACCTTCTCCGTCCAGCGTTCGATCAGTCCGGGGATCGAGCCCGGTGTCAGCGTGTACTGGCGGATCTCGAACAACGGCCCGATCTGGCGTGGTTCCAGCGCGGGGGAGAACGGGGCGGGCAGGAACACCTCGCTCTGCTGGGCGGTGACGAACTCGCGGATCGGCGGCGGCCAGCCGGGCTCTTTCGACGCGGCGGCGCGAACGTCGGCGCGGTGTTCGAAGCTGTCATAGGCCCAAACGTGGATAATCTGGTTCAGCGGACCGATTTCCGTGTGCCAGAACGCGGCCAACTTGGAGTGCTTTTCGCGGATCGGCAGAGCCTCCCCGAAGCGCTTTTCCACCTCGGCCAGCGTGCCGGGCTGTAGTGTGTAGGTCCGCATTTCGATGATCATGGTTTTCCTCTCCCTTGTTGCCCGTTTAGGTTAGGACATGTTTGTCCGCCCGAGCAATCCGGTGGCGACTGGGCCGAACAAGGGGGCGGTAGTATGCGAGGTTCGATGATCAAGCTGGTTGCGATCGTTATGGTGCTGGCCGCATTGTCCGGGTGCGAAACGTCAGATGGCCCGGCCGGGACGCCGATGGAGCCGGGGACGCTGCATGTTCACATGAACGGCCAGGTCGGCGCCAGTCTCGGCGGTACACTCAAGTGAAACCTTGGGCAAGTGAAACGGCGGAATGTGACTCCCGCCGTTTGATCAGACCTTAGCGATGGTTTTAGGTCGGCAGAACAACTGAACTGATGACGTGGATGACGCCGTTGGATTGCTTGACGTTGGAGATCGTCACTTCGGCGACACCACTCTTATCGCCGCTGATGAACAGCTTGGTGCCGTTTTCAGTCAATGTCAGGGGTTCGCCCTCGACACTCTTCAAGGTCGCCTTGCCGCCACCGGCTTTCACCAGTTTCATCAGGTCGGCGGCGGTATAGGCGCCGGACACGACGTGGTAGGTCAGGATTTTGACCAATGTGGGCTTGTTTTCGGGCTTGAGCAGCGTATCCACCGTGCCGGCCGGCAACTTCGCGAACGCCTCGTTCGTCGGGGCGAAGACGGTGAAGGGACCCTTGCCCTCCAGCGTGTCCACCAGGCCGGCGGCCTTGACGGCCGCGACCAGCGTCGTGTGGTCCTTGGAGTTGACGGCGTTTTCGATGATGTTCTTCGACGGATACATCGGTGCGCCGCCGACCATGACAGTATCGGGGGCGGTTTGTGCCATGGACGGCACCGCGGCAAGTGCGCTGACGGCGAGACCGGCAAGCATAAAAGTAACAACACGCGTTGACATGGGCGTTTCTCCTGAAGAAGCATCACCTTGGTCGATGCATTTACTCTACGGACGCCCGCATTAAACGGATCAGTGCCGCGTTAGAAAATTGGTGCCGGCCGTGCCGTCTGGTATTCTGCGTCCACCATAGGAGCCATCCACATGACCTGGTCCATCGTCGCGCACGATCCGAACTCCGGCGCATTCGCCGTGGCGGTCGCCACCCGAGCGTTCGCGGTGGGCGCGTTCTGTCCATTTGTGCGGGCCGGGGTGGGCGCGGTTTCGACGCAGTCCATGACCAACCGCTACCTCGGCCCGGCTGTTCTGGACGCGATGGCGCGGGGTTTGTCCCCTGCCGCGGCGATCGAAGGCGCGCTGGCCGGCGATGAGGGACGCGGTATCCGCCAGGTCCATGCCATTGACCGCAATGGCCGTTCGGCAGCCTGGACCGGCCAGAACTGCGTCGAATGGTGCGGCAGCGTGTCCTCTGGCGGCATCAGCGTGGCTGGCAACATGCTGGTTGGGGAGGCGACGGTTTCATCCACGCTGGTGTCCTGGAAGCTGAACGGCACGATGCCGATGCCCGACCGGCTGATGCTCGCGATGGAAGCGGGTGAGGCAGCCGGCGGCGACCGGCGCGGCAAACAGTCAGCCGCGATGGTGATGGTGACGACCGAGGATTTTCCGGACTTGAACCTGCGGGTCGATGATCACCCGGAACCGCTTCAGGAGCTGCGGCGGTTGCTGTCGGTCTGGAAGGTGGAAGGGGTGCCTCGGCTGGGGATCGCGCCGTCGAAAGCGAACCCGTCGGGGTTGACGGACCTGGACGCGCTGGAGGCGGGGTGGATCGCGCGGGGGATGGATTTGCGGTTTCGGCGATAGAGATGCGTGGCTTTGTGGGGGGCGGTGATCGGGCAGTCGTCTTGCCAGATGGTCATACAGTGAAAGATCACCACGGAGGACCACGGAGAAACGATGTCCGGTGGCTGTTGGCTTCTCCGTGGTCCTTGTATCTTCGATTTGTGCCAAAAAGCGGGTGGACCGGCGTGCCGGCCGCACGCCGGTCCTGGAGCGGAGAGCCCGTGTGGCCCTTGGTGAAAAGACCGTCTCGGAGCAAGGCGCCTCCTCTCCATTCTTCACAGCCCG